>JAIDHX010000038.1 GCA_029053015.1 Lachnospiraceae bacterium | reverse complement strand
CCCCAAATCCCCTTCCCCCTGAGCGACCGCTTACACCAAAAATCCCGCCGCTCACGCCAATTATGGTAAAAGGGGCATCTTTTGTGATAAAATACAAATGCAATTTTATTACATCAGAAAGGAATTGAAAAATGAGAAAGAGGAAACTTGTCATTATTATGGCGGCAATCCTTGCTTCATTCCTGGTCTGTGGATGCGGAAAGTCCGGAGGCGGGGGAAAGCAGGCGGTCGAGTTTGCGCCGGAAACAGATTTTAAAGTGGCTGACGTCGCAGGAGGCGTAAGCATCACAGGGTATTTAGGAGACGGCGGGCAGGTTAATATACCGGATACCATCGGCGGTAAGCCTGTTGTGGAAATCGGATTTATGGCTTTTTACCGTGAGGAGTTGACAGGCGTTACAATACCTGACACGGTTGTCAGGATTGATGAAGCGGCCTTTAGCAACACTTTGTTGGTAAGCGTTGAAGTTCCGGACAGTGTGACGGAAATGGAGCAAGCCGTGTTTATGAATTGCACGGAACTGGAAAGTATAACATTTCCTGCCAATATTACACAAATTGCAAACAATATGATACAGGGCTGTGAAAAGCTGACAAGTGTCGAAATTCCTGATGGCGTGACGCAGATTGGCCAGTTTGCTTTCAGCGGATGCACAGGGATATCAAGTATAACGCTTCCGGATAATGTGCGCCAGATTCATAAATGGACTTTTTATGATTGCGTTGATATTACCGTTACCTATAATGGAGTTTCCTATACCTATGATGAATTGGAAAATATGTGTAATATCATTAATGGTGTAACGGCTGCAAATCCCGCATCAGATACGGAATCCGGAGAAACTGCCGAACTAAAGCCGGAGGATATATTCTATTTTTCAGAAGTGGACGGCGGTGTGTGCATCGACGAGGTGGCAGACCCCGGGTATCTGGGCGTGTCCTATGGATATGGCAGTGACGGCGTTGTGGAAATTCCGAAGGAAATCGATGGAAAAACTGTGGTGGAGATTGAATACGGCGCTTTTTCAGGCTGTTTTACCGTGACAAGCTTTACGGTTCCCTCCACTGTGAGAAGAATTGGCGGTATGGCTTTCTGGGGATGTGAAAATTTGGAAGAAATTGATTTTCTCTTAGCGGATATTACAGAGATAGAACAGGGGACTTTTGGCGAATGTACCAGTCTGGCAGAGATTGCTCTTCCTTATCAGCTTATTAGAATCGGGGAGGGTGCTTTTTCCGGCTGCAGCAGTCTGGATAACGTTCTTGTCCATGACAAGCTGGAAGAGGTTGGAGCCGGTGCTTTTGAAGATTGCAGGAATCTGCGGGTATTTTATTTCACGGAGACTCTGACTAAAATTGAAGAAGCTGCTTTTTTGAACTGTGAAAGCTTAGAGTCAATTTTGCTGCAGGATAATATAGAAGAAGTGGGTGCAGAAGCATTTAAAAACTGTGCCAGCGCAAAAACGATTATGCTTTCGGAAGGTATAAGCAGTATTGGCGAGAGTGCGTTTGAGAATTGTACAGGCGTAGATGGGATTATTTTTCCGGGCAGTGTTGCTAAGATAGAAAGAAATACATTCAGGGGCTGTAGTGGATTGGAACATGTTTCTTTTTCTGAAGGCACTATCATAATTGGGGAATCTGCCTTTGAAAATTGTGAGAATTTAGGTAGAGTGCTGCTTCCGGAAGGTCTGACTGAAATAGAAAAAAATGCCTTTGCAGGCTGCACAAGTCTGAGTCTTGTCAAAATACCGGACAGTGTTACTAAAATAGCAGAGGATGCTTTTGACGGCTGTGAAGGCCTTATGATTTCTTATAATGATGATTTTTATTATTATGATGACTTAGCTGCCTTATATGAAATTATAAACAACCAATAACAATATTTAATATGAAAAAGTGTTGAAAGCAAGAGATGTGTATTAAATTTCAAGATAAGGGAGAAGTCTTTAGAGGCTTCTCCCTTAATTTATAACTATGATAAATAGGGAAAGAAAAAGATTGCGTGTCTATTTCGTTTCCATTATAATTGAAATTGGTAAAAGTTTTCAATTTGTGAGAAAAGGAGAGGCAGCAGTATGCAGCAGTTTTTTGGAAAGAGCCAGAGCGGAAATCTTTCGGAAGCAGTGAGTGGACTGAGAAGCCCGCAGTTTATTATGTTGTTTTCAAACGATTCCCAGTTTGAAACTCATGTAAAAGCTTTGGAAAAGTTATATCCGAACGTTCCAAGCATTGGTTGCATCGGGATGGGCTATAATACCGGAGTGGTAGAAACGGGAGTCAGTGTCATTGCTTTTTATGGCGGAGTCAGCGCAACAGCGAATGTGCTTGAACAGGTATCTGTCATGCCGGTAAAGTATATCCATCGTTTGGAAGAGGATATCAGGAAAATAAACGCTTCAAAGCAGGATACGGTATGTATCGATTTTTGCAGCGGAAACGATGCGTGTGTATTAACCACAATAGATACTGCCTTGAAACAAAGCGGTATTTCTCTGGTGGGAGGAACAGGGGATGCGGGAAAAGTATCTGCTAACGGCAGGGTTTATGAGGATGCTGCTGCTTATGCCCTTGTGAAAAACCATGGAGGACGAGTTAAAACTTATAAAGAAAATATTTATCATCAGCTTGGCAATTACCGTTTTATTGCCTCCAATACGGACAGGGAAAAATATATTATCGGTTCGCTGAATGGAAAACCGGCGAAGCAGGTTTACCAGAATATTCTCCATATAACCGACAAGGAGATACTGACGCAGACTTTCCAGAATCCTTTTGGAAAACTTAATGGAGACGATACCTGTATTATTTCTATTAAAGAAGTTGCCGGAAATGCGTTGGCATGCTACCGGCAGGTAAACGATTCCGATGTTTTGATACTGTTGGAGCTAGGTGACTACAAAGCGATTACGAGGGAAACGATTCAGACTATCTGCAGGGAGTTTCCGAAACGCTCGGCGGTCTTTTCGGTCAACTGCCTGTTCCGTTATAAGCTGTTTTCCGAGCGAAATTATATGCGGACATATCTTCAGGAAATGTCTGCGCTTGGCAGCCATGCCGGATTTGTCGGCTATGGAGAACATTACAATAACCGTTTTGTCAATCAGTCCATGACTTGCGTGGTATTTGAATAAAGGAGGAGGACTATGTTAGCTTCAAATAAGAACCGACGAAAGTCGGGACAGGTATGCCATAATGAAAAAAGCCTTTATCCGGTATTGTATGTGACAGAGCATTTAAAAGATTGTAAAGATGAGTTGATCAATAAAGAAGTGGAATCCCTGTGGGAACTGAGTATGGTCAGCAGTTCTTTTTCCGGTGTGCTGCAAAAGGCTGACAATTTTCAGGAGCAGCTTATGGATTTTGGGAAGTCCTTTTCCAATATAAACGATACGGCCGGGCAGTTTTCGGAGGTAAAAAACTCCATCACCCAGAAGGTATCGGAAACGCAGAATAAAGTGGAAGAACTGAAGCATGCTTCTATGGAGATAGAGGCGTCGTATGTGGAAATGGAGCATACGTTTGAACAGCTTCAGGAAGCTGTAAAAGGTATCCGCCGCTGCATCAACAAAATTGTTTCTATTGCAGATGAGACAAACATTCTGGCAATAAACGCTGCAATTGAAGCATCCAGAGCCGGTGAAAGCGGCAGGGGATTTGCAATAGTTGCAACAAAGGTCAAGGAACTTGCGGAAGAAATTAAGGGCCTTGCAAATGAGGCGGAATCCGGTATTCACAATGTAGAATCCGGCACAACCCAGTTAAATGAAAGCATTGCTGTATCTGCAAAGACCCTTGGCGAGGGCACCGGAGCTGTAAATGCTACATATGATTCCTTCCACCAGATTACGGAGGCAGCAGAGGGTGCATCTGCGGTGCAGACAGAAATTTCCGGTGTAATTGATGATTCTCAGAGTAGATTACAGACTATCTGCCGGTTTTTTGATGATATAAAGCTTCAGTATCAGGAAGTTGTCCGGCATATCAACCGTGCAAGCAGTCTTGGTACGACAAAGAGCGCTATGTTTGAGGATATCGACAATATGCTGTCCCAGATTCCACCCATTATCAAGGATGCCAATCCGGAAATGTGAGTAAGGATTCATAATGTTTTGCAGAGAGGTGGAAGTGATGTCAAAAAAGCCTAATATTGTCATGCTGGAACGCAACAGCGTCGGACCGGATATTGATGTTTCCTGTTTTGAAAAGCTGGGAAACGTGACATACTATTTAAATACCGTTACAGAGGAAGAGGTACGGGAACGCACGCGGGAGGCGGATATTATAATAGCCAACAAGTCGCCTTTGTGCGAAGATACCTTGAAGGATTCCAAGCAGGTAAAACTGATTTGCCAGTTTGCCACAGGCTATGACAACTGTGATGTGGCATATTGCAAAAGCCGCGGCATTGTGATTTCTAATGTGGTGAATTATTGTACGGATATGGTGGCGCAGCATACTTTTACGCTGGCACTTTGTCTGGTGCAGAAACTTTTCCATTATGACAACTATGTCAAGTCTGGCGCATACAGTGCGCAGGACAGGTTTTCCAATTTTGATCTGCCCTTTACAGAGCTTGCCGGCAAGACGTGGGGCATTGTGGGAATGGGAAATATAGGGCGGCGCACGGCTGAAATTGCGCAGGCGTTTGGCTGCAAGGTGATTTTCCATTCGGTCACAGGCAGCAGTACAGTAACAGCATACAGGCGAGTAGACAAAGATACGCTTTTGGCAGAGAGTGATTTTCTTTCCCTGCACTGTCCTTTAAGCGGGCTGACAGAGAATTTTATTGACAGGGACGCGCTGCGAAAGATGAAAAAAACGGCAATACTAATCAATGTGGCGAGAGGACGGGTCGTAAATAACCGCGATTTGTATGAAGCGCTTATGCAGGAGGAAATCATGGCGGCAGGTTTGGACGTTGTGGAAAAAGAGCCGCTGTCTTTGGACAATCCGCTTTGTAAGATAAAGGACAGTAATCGATTGATCATTACCCCACATCTTGCATGGGGCAGTGTGGAAGCGCGAAAACGCTGTGTGGAGGAAACCTTTGAAAACTTGCGTGCTTTTTTGGCGGGAGAGCCCAGAAATGTGATATGATATGCAGGGGTGTAAAAAATGGAACAAATGAAAAACCTTATGACAAAATATCGGGAGATTATCATATATCTGATTGTGGGAGTCATGACGACCATTGTATCGTGGGCGGCATGCTTTTTGGTCAAGTATTTGTGGCTGAATCCCGACATTTCGTGGCAGAATTTTGTGATTAACAGCTTTGGATGGATCGTAGGTGTTTCCTTTTCTTATCCCTTGAGCAGGAAATGGGTTTTTAAAAGCAACAATCCTCATATAGCAAAAGAGTTTGGTGGTTTTGCAGCTTCGCGTCTTTCCACATGGATATTGGATATTGTAGTGATGTGGGTTACAGTAAATGCGTTCCATATGAATTACTGGATTGCCAAAATATTTATATCGTCGGTGCTGGTGACCATAATAAATTATATATTCAGTAAGCTTCTGATATTTAAGAAAAAAGCAGATTGATTTGTTCAATCTGCTTTCTATTTTGCTACTTCATATAAATATATTCTATAGTAGCTGTCATCCCGTTCAAATATATTGCACAATGTCAATCCTGTTAATTCAGGGTTCAGGATTTCTCCTGCCGAAATGATATAATGACATCCCAGTTCTTTTATTTTTTCAGTTTGTATTAAAAAATCATTGAATACAAAATGTTCTTCTTTCCCCAAAATAGCAGACCCATTATAATCCGATGCAAAAATGTAACAGCGGCTTCCCCAGTTGTCAAAATAAATTTTGTTATATTCATTCTGGGAAAGTTCGTATGCAATAATCTCACGAAATTCATGTTTATAGTTTAAACTATAATTATTTGAGTATCCATCTATCGTATAGAAACCATTCATAATCGAAACCGCGGGATGAATGCCGAGGTTTCCTACACGGTATTCATTCTGCTGCATGCCGCTTTGTGTTTCTATATAATGGGCAACTTCATGAAACAGGTTTTCACTGTAAAAATCTGCCCATGTAATCTGATTGGATGTCGCACTATCTATCATTTGTCTGAAATTCTTTTTAAAATTACTGTTCCATAAAACAAAAATTCCTGCAATCGCCAAAAGAAGCATACATACTGTTCCGGCAATATATTTTAGGTGAATCTGTTTCCAAATAAAAGAACAGATACATGCCAGCATAAGATACCATATTATCGGATAAAACCAGTAAAAACGATCTATTTGAAAATACTTTATGACGCCGCCAATTCTATTTCTGAGGCTGACAATCGCATGGCAGTGAAATACAGCGAAAAATACAGCAATGAGAATTGCGGCAGAAAATAATCCCCATATTAATTTTAGTTCTTTTTGGCTTTCTTTAGAAAGTTTTTGATATCTGCATATTCCATATAATGATACCGCGATTGCCGGCAGTACGATAAACTTGTGATAACTGATTCCGTGGGAAAATCCATTTACGAACACGGCACGGAACCCATCCCAAAAATTCATTCCGGCAATTATAAATTCTTCTCTATGACTGGCTTCCTGGCTTCCCATTCCTAATATTTGGATAATTAAATAATAATCTTGTATCAGATAACCGCATAATAGCAGTAATGATGCAATGAGAAAGCGCTTCTTAACATTTTTTTTCATGAAGTCAATAAAGGAAATCAACATTGTGATTCCTACAATGATATACCCGGTAAGATGAAAAGCAGAACAAAAGCAATAGAGAATCACAATCCCATAATAGAATAGCCGGTTTTCGCCTTCATATAATTTGAGCAATGCATATAGTAACAGGGGAACTCCCATTATGCTTAACCCATACACGGGAAAGAAAGGCAGGTACGAAAAAATAACTGCTGTACAGAATGAGATAAACATATTCCGGAGAAGATGTTTACACAGTAAATACATTCCGATAAATGCCACCAGTGAAATAAAATATTGATTGATTAAAAAGGCAATAAATGGACTGAAAACCGTATATGTCAATGTGAACAGTATTGCCGGCGGCATCATGGACTTATGGCTTAAGCCGCACATAATTTCCGGATATAAGGTCTGCCCGTTAAATAAATGTTTCGCAGTTAAAACATAGGTTAAAATTTCATCATCCAATTGGTCTGTGGTGACAAATACACTGCCTTTTCCAAGCACCATGTAAGGAATATAGCCCAAAGTAACAATCAAAATTCCACATAAAAGGAATAGAGATTTTGTTTGGCATGATTTAAAAATTTTCATAATGCGATACTCAAATTAAAGTTTCAAAACGTTTCATAGCTTCTATCGTGTTTTCGCGGCTGCCGAAAGCGGTCAGGCGGAAGAAATTTTTGCCGTTGCTGCCGAAGCCGGCTCCGGGTGTGCCAACTACCTGAATCTTATTCAGCATATAATCAAAGAAATCCCATGACTCCATTCCCATCGGACATTCAAACCAGATATAAGGGGAATTGACACCGCCGAAGTAGCGGATTCCCTTTTTATCCATACATTCTGCAATAATGCGGGCATTTTCCTGATAATACTGAATATTTGCGCGGCATTCTGCCATGCCTTCTTCGGAAAAAGCCTGCGCTGCGCCTTTTTGTATGATGTAGGAAACGCCGTTGAATTTGGTGGTCTGTCTGCGGTTCCACATAGCGTTCACGGACATTTCTCTGCCGTCTGAAGCGGTAAACTTCAAATCTTCAGGGATAATGGTATAACCACAGCGTGTACCGGTAAAGCCTGCGGTTTTGCTTAAGGAACAGAATTCTACCGCACATTTCTTTGCGCCTTCAATGGCAAAAATACTGCGGGGAAGCGTTTCGTCAGTAATAAAACACTCATATGCGGAATCATAGAGCAGAATGGCATTGTTAGCCAATGCATAATCCACCCACTCCTTTAACTGCTCATAGTTGTAGGCAGCGCCTGTAGGGTTGTTGGGAGAGCAGATATAAATAATGTCTGCATGGAGATTTTTGTCCGGCATGGGCAGAAAATTATTTTCTGCGGTAGCGTTCATGTAAGTGATGTTTCTGCCGTTCATGATGTTGGTGTCCACATAAACGGGATAAACAGGGTCGGGAATCAGGATAACATTGTCCTGCGCAAACAGGTCGGTTATATTACCGGTATCACTCTTTGCACCGTCTGATACAAATACTTCTTTGGGACTGATGGTGACGCCGTTTCTTTTATAATAAGCGACAATGGCGTCTCTGATAAAATCATAGCCCTGCTCGGGACCGTAGCCCTTAAAGGTATCGGCAGAAGCCTGAGCGTCAACGCCTTCGTGCAGTGCCTTAATGATACTGTTTCCAATGGGAAGCGTGACGTCTCCTATGCCGAGACGAATCACTTTTTTATCGGGATTGGCAGTCGTATAAGCAGCCACTCTATGGGCAATTTCGGAAAAAAGATAGCTTTCCTTCAAGTTCAGATAGTTTTCATTTAATTTTGGCATTGCAATCCTCCTATAATAACGTAATCATGTGTTCCACCAAAAGAGCGGAGTGCCTTGCAGCTTCCCTTTCAAAGGAAGGATAATCCATTTCCGCGCTGTCGTCCGCCTTGTCCGATATGGCGCGGATAATGACGAAGGGAATGTTGTTTAAGTAAGCGCCGTGGGCAATAGGAGCGCCTTCCATTTCGGCACAATCTCCCTGATAGGTATCTATCAGCTTCTGTTTAGTCTGCTTATCTGAAATAAACTGGTCGCCGCTGACAACTCTGCCTGTTTTAACATGAATATCAGGGTTCACTTCCTTGCAGGAAGCCACGGCAAGCTCTATCATGTTTTTGTCTGCTTTAAACTCACGGAAGCCCATTTGCGGAACCTCTCCGGGCTGATAGCCAAAAATTGTGACATCCATGTCATGATGAAGAGCGTCATTAGATACGAGAATGTCACCAATATCTAACACAGGATTCAGCGAACCTGCGACACCTGTGTTGATAATATGGCTGACTTCAAAAACATCTGCAAGAATCTGAACACAGAGTGCTGCATTGACCTTTCCGATACCGGAACGAACCACGACTACGTCAACGCCGTTTAAGGTTCCGGTGAAAAATTCCATGGATGCCTTTGTTGTAATCTGTGCAACCTGCATTTTGCTTTTTAACTGTTCAACTTCAAGCTCCATAGCTCCGATAATTCCGATTTTTTTCATAGTAGTATTGTTCCTTTCTTTTAGTCTGCAAATTCGGGAACGGATATAATCCCATGCTGTTTATCCGGCAGTTAGTCGGGGTATATCAGGCGGCTGTCGTCTATTCCGTAGAGAACATTGTCTAAGTACCGCGCAGCAAGATAATTTGCCATGGGCAGATTCATGTCCAGATAGTTGCCGCAGTCCATGGGAGATGCTCCGGGAACTTCGTCCTTATAGTCACGGATAAACTCATACATTTCTGTCATAAGGGGAACAATGTCGCGGGATTCATAATCGCCTGCCAGAATCAGGTAAAAACCGGTACGGCAGCCCATCGGGCCAAAATAAACTGTTTTTTCTTTATAATCCGGATGATTGCGCAAAAAGGTTGCCCCCAGATGCTCGATGGTATGTACCTCTGCGGTATTCATGACGGGCTCTTCGTTGGGGCTTGTCATACGAAGGTCAAAGGTGGTGAGAGTTTCTGCACCAACCTTGTCTTTGCGTGAAACGTAAATGCCGGGCTGCAGCTTTATATGGTTTATGGTGAAGCTTGCTATCTTTTCCATTTCAAAATCCTTCCTTTCCATTGTTTATTTCTACAGAATAGAGTAGCGGATGCGGGGGTAAAAGTCAATATAATCCTTCGACTTGATGACTTACTTGATTCCGATGATGCATATGGACGCTGCCTGTCCCTGAGACATGGCGCCGATAGCATCCCATAAGCTTTTAATGGTGTTGTTTCTGTTGTATGCCGCATATCTTCCATTTGTCCACTTGTAGGCATTGTGGAGGGTATAGGTTCCGAGGTCATCTTTGGTAATGCTGATGGTGTGTATCATATTGCGGATATCATTCCGGTCATTGTATGCGGTAATAATGATAGAGCGGCTGTTTTCCCCGATAGCATTTATGGTGTCCGGATTGGCGCTGGTGGTCATGGTTACCTGGTATCCTCGGCGGACAAGGTATTTATAGATGGATTTGGGCGTGCAGCCCCATTTGCCGCGTATGGCAGCCCCTTTTCTTTCAAATTCGCTGATAAGCTCCGCCATGCTCTGCGCAGTCATTTCATTTCCCAAATCCAGCAGGGCGTTGTATACCGCCATGATTTCACATCCGGAATATCTCATGGTAGACCGGCCGAACCGGACCTTTTCCCATTCGTTTTGATTCTCTATAAAATGGTTGGGAGAAAAGAATCCGTTTTCTTCGGCAGATGCCGCCTCGAGAACTTTCTTGTTAGCAGTCTGGTTCGCGGTCCGTCGTTTCCTGGAAATTTTAACAAGAGCAAAAAGGCTCAGTATTTTTACCATGCAGCAATTGGGAATATGGGTGATAGCGTAGCTCCCTGCAGTAAGGAGGGCGCTTGTGATGCGGCGAATGTTTTTCATGATGGCACATCCTTGTCATTGTTTGATTCTGATGAAAATATCGGCGCCTTTATCAGAATTGTTGAGGAGCAGAATGTAATTATGCGATGAAGCCTGAAAGAAAAATACTTGCAAATGCAAGAGAAACAGCTTATGCTCTTAAGAGATGTTTGAAAAGAGGATTAGATTATGGTAGTCAGGGTGATAAAATTTTTTGTGGGGCTGGCGTTGATACAGCTTGCGGTTGCCGGATTTCTTACAGCGGGGATAGGTTCCGACTCTTTCACTGTCTTTACACAGGGATTTTCTAAGGTGCTGCACATCAGTGTAGGAGCGGGGAATTGTCTTTTGACGCTTGTGCTTCTGGGGATTGTATTTTGGCTTGACCGCTCCCAGTTTCGGATAGGGGTGGTGCTTGCCGTTGCGTTTGCAGGTCTTTTTTTGAACGGGATGATGTTTCTCCTGGGAAAAATTCTGCCGCAAAATCCTTCCGTTCCCGTAATTGCTTTGGAATTTGCAGCGGCGTGTGTAATCGTGTCTTTTGGGTTTCCTATCTTAAAATCGGCGAAGCTTGGCGTTGCCCCGAATGATGCGCTCTATCTTGCCATAACAAAGAAGACAAAGAAACCTTACGGACTGGTCAGAATGTGCGTCGATGCACTGTATTTGGTGCTGGGATTTATCTGTGGCGGCGTCATAGGTATCGGTACGCTTATCTGTGTGGTGGCAATCGGTCCGATGATACAGTTTGTGATGACGCATCTGATTAAGCAGGAGGAGTAGGCGTCTTTGGCTGAAAAAATGGATACATACCAAAAGAACTGCCTGAGCAGACTCCGGCAGTTCTTTTGGTAAATAAAAATTTCTTATAGGTATGAGATAAGTTCGTCAATGACGGAGCGCATACAGTCGTCCGAAATCCCAAAATCCATTTGCTTATAACTCCATGTACAGTGGGAAATACCAAATTGCTGAAAAGCGCTGTTAATGACCTTGTACCATTTAAGCCTGTCCTGCGGCTCTGCATTGTCTATAACGCCGTACTCTCCGCAGTAAAGCGCGACATCATATTTTTGAGCAGTATCCAAAGCTTTTGAAAACCGTTCTGCAAAATAGGAGGGCGTAACTTCATTTTCCGGAAAACGCATCCGAAAAGAGGGGTCCATACTCTCTACCCAGTAGGCGCCCTGGTGGGTGAAGTCAAGCGGGTCATAACAGTGGAAGGAAAGCACTACCTTGTCGTCATAAGGTGCTACGAGATCCGGAAGTGCATCCGGACTGTTGTTCCAGTATCCGCCGACAACAATTATCGTATCGGGGGCGTATGCCCGTATCCGCTGGATGCAATGCGGAATAATAGCATTCCAACTGCTGCTATAGTACTGTTCTGTAACTTCATTGAGCAGTTCAAAGGCGATTCTGTCCCCATAGGAGGCGTAGCGCTGCGCCAGTCTTTCCCAAAGAAGGTAAAATCTTTCCTGAAGTTCGCGGTTTTCAAAAAAACCGCTTTCACCTTCTCCTTTGTCAAAAGAAAAGCCCGCAGTCTTGTGTAAGTCAAGAACAAGATTAAGTCCTGCTTCCCCACACCAGTTCAATGCGTTGTCGATATAGCTGTAGCCTTGTTCCAGCTCTTTGCCATCTGCATCTTCAATCAGATTGTAGTCGATAGGCAGCCGCACGTGGTCAACACCCCATGATGCGATTTTTTCAATATCTTCTTTGTGGATAAAACTGTCGTAATGTTCCTTTGTATGGCAGCACTGGGAAAGCCAGCCGCCGAGGTTTACCCCTTTTTTATAATTTTTCCATTCCTTCATTGTCTTGCAATATCCTCCATGTGATAAGATTTGATAAAATTGTAGCATATGTAAGAATGATATGAATATCAAAAAAATGCTGTTTGTATCAAAATTTTGCTGTTATTTATAAAAAGTAAGGATATAATGCAGTTAGAGCATGGTTACAGACGGCGAAGGAGAAAATTTTATGCCACAGTCAGAAAAAGAACTTACGCAAAAAACTTTTGTAAACAGGGAGCATGCTTTTAAGCATACTCCGTTTGAGCGGGAATTTGCATTTTATAATGATGTAAAAAACGGAGAGGTTGACAGAGTTATGCAGGCTATGCTTCCTTTGGGAGCCGGCGGGTCAGGTGTGCTGTCGGAGGACTCCATACGCAATATGAAGTACCATTTTATTGTTATGACTGCCATGATAACACGATTTTGTGTGGAGGGCGGTATGGAAATGGAAACGGCATACACACTCAGCGATTTGTATATTCAAAGGGTGGACAAATGTGTGGGGGAAAAGGAAATTCACAGGCTGCACAGGGAGGCGGTATTTGACTTTACAAGCCAGATGAGCAGGCTGAAGCGGAACAGGCGCTATTCCAGACCTGTCGTTATGGCAATCGATTATATATACGACCATCTTCATTCGAAAATTTCCGAAAGGGATATTGCAGCACATGTTTCTTTGAGTGTGTCGCATCTGTCGAGAACCTTTCACGGTGAGACAGGGAAGACTGTCAGTGCGTATATTGCGCTGCAAAAAGTGGAAGCTGCAAAGAACATGCTGCAATATTCGGATTATACGGCTGTTGACATCGGCAATTACCTTGCTTTTCATTCTCACAGCCATTTTATCAGCACATTCAAAAAATACACGGGAATCACGCCGGGAGAATTCCGCAAAAAATATTTCCGTTCAAATTGGAATATGGATGATAATCTGAGCGGTTGATACCGCAGATTTTCGGTAAATTTCCAAAAGAAGTATTCTATAGAAAAATATACCTTGACAGGAGAAGTATATTGGTTTATTATATACAGCAAGAAAGGAGGAAGGAATATGTCAATTACATCTGACATTCTGCGGGGACATACGGAAGCCATTATTTTATCCCATCTTTTGGAACAGGACAGCTATGGCTACCAAATCAACAAGGATATCATGAAGAAAACAGAGAATCGGTATGAATTAAAAGAAGCGACGCTGTATTCTGCTTTCAAACGGCTGGAGCAGGCCGGTTATATACGTACCTATTGGGGAGATGAGACTGTGGGCGCCCGCCGCCGTTATTATGCGATTACGGAAAATGGGAGAAAAGCATATCAAAGCTATAAAAGAGAGTGGGAAGAAGCAAAGACGATAATCGACCAGCTTTTGAAGTGATTTACGACAATAACATATATGGAGGAGTGAAAAAATGATGAATGAGAGAGTGAAGAGATATCTTGACGAATTGTTTGAAGATGCGCCTAAAACGAGAAAGGCGATGGAACTGAAGGAAGAAATGATGCAAAACAGCATGGAAAAGTATCAGGACCTTTTAGGTGATGGCTACTCGGAAGAGGATGCCTATAAAAATGTGATTGGCTCTATTGGAGATGTTACGGAATTGTTTGAAGACTTAGAAGAGAAAAACCTCTTAAACCTGTCGGAGGCGGACAGGAAGAAAAAGGCGATACTTACTTCGGTGGCAGTGGGTCTGTATATTCTGGCGGGTGTCGTGCTTTTGGCAAGCACACTCATAGGAGATGTATTGGGTGGTCCCCGTAGTTTAGACTATGATACGCTTGGACTGGTGCTGGCGGCAGCGGTTTGCATCGCGCCTACCTGTATGTTGGTTTATGCGGCAAATATGTATCCGGACTATCGGAAAAAGAAGGAGAATCTTGTAGAAGACTACAAGGAAGCCAAACATGCAAGCAATCGTGACAAGGCGGTCAGAACTTCTATCAGTACTATTATATGGACAATGGTAGTCATCCTGTATTTTATATTCAGCTTTTCAAGCGGCGCATGGCATATAAGCTGGGTAATCTTCCTGATGGGCGGCTGTGTTGAAGCAGTATGCAGCTTGATTTACAGCCTGCGGCAGAAGAATTGAAGACTGTCAAGGTATTTGTTGTAGACATATGCAGAAAGGATTAACCTAAAATGAAAGCAGTAAAAATTGTTTTAATTACAATATTATGTGGGCTGATAGTTTTTTTGGGCGTGGTATTGGGCGTAGGTACGCGCGCAGGAGCAGGTTTTAACCATGGATTCGGACGGCAGTATGAGCTTGCTGGAGAATGGGAAATACCGGCAGCAGAGATTGAGAGCCTGTATATCAATTACCGTATGAATTCCAATGACGTCTATCTGTATGAGGGAACAGGAGAAAACATTGTGATTCGGGAATATGTGACCTTTAAGCAGAAGGAAGAATGGTTTTCGACCGTAGAACAGGAGGGGCGCAGTCTGATTGTCAAGGGAAAGAGACGCCATTCCGGTTTCTTCGTGATAGGTGATTTTAACAGCGGCGCTTATATAGAAATCTATCTGCCGCCCAGCCTGTTGGCAGAAATTGATATTGTAACGACCAGTGGAGACATCCGTTCAGAGAGGGATTTTGAGAGTGTCAGAAGCTTTGCGGTTGAGAGCAGCAGCGGGGATATCCGCCTGCAAAGTGTGGTGGCGGAAAAAATTACAGCCGGCGCCAGCAGTGGAAGTATTACTTTTGATTATGCAGAGGGAAAAGTAAGTGCGCAGGCAACCAGCGGAGATATTGTATTTCATCAGATCGTGGGTGATGCAGCAATCAGTACCAGCAGTGGTGATATTACAGTGAAACAGATGGAAGGTAATATAACGGTTTCTGCAACCAGTGGGGATGTGGCGCTTTATCAGGCGGAGGGTGATGTTGCAGCCTCTACCAGCAGCGGCGAAATTCAGGTTCTGGGCGGCGCCGGATTGCGAAGTTGCAGTGCCACATCGGGATCAATCAGGCTGGCGGATGTAGTTGGCAGGTTTGACTTGCACACCACCAGCGGAGATATTTATTTGGAAAACGGAAGGGGTTATGGAGAAGCTAAGGCGAGCAGCGGCGATATTGATATCAGACTGTCCGGGCTGGAGGGTAGTCTGGACATTGATACCACCAGCGGTGAGGTCGGTATACGTATCCCGTCAGACGTTTCCTTTAGTTTTGTGTTTGACTCAAGCAGCGGAGAATGCATTACGTTTTTTGATGATATTCTTTCCTTTAACAAAAGAGGAACTTCGGCAAAAGGTAATTACGGCAGCAGCCCTGATGTGACAATCAATATATCTACCAGCAGCGGAGATGTGCATATTTGGGAACAGTAAAATAGAAAAGTAAAATGCAGGCAGCCATGTGGAAAGCGTGGCTGCCTGTTTGATAATATTTATTCAAGAATTTATCCTAATACAGTTGACAAATTAACAATTTTTGATATAATCAGACATATAACATATGTGGAAATCTATCCGGCTAAAGTCATTTAGCTGTCCAAGGCATCTCGCCAACATTTTCACAGAAACTACAATTTAATGTTGGCAGGACGCTGTAACCGTTTCTTTCCCTAATCAGCAGCGCCCTGCCGGAAAAGGAGGAACAAAGGGAGGCAGTGAGGAAATCGGGAACATGCTGCGGTACCTGCAGCACAGCACGGCTGAAAATGCCATGGATACTTCCACAAAGGAACTGCATGATTATGTGAGCAGGGTGAAAACAATACCGGAGGTGAGGCAAGGTTATATGTCATTGTCAGAACGTTTTTTCTATGAGCGGCAAGAAGGGATAAAAGAAGGGGCAAAAGAAGCTACAGTCGAGAATATTTTAGAACTTCTGGAGGACTATGGAGAGATTCCCGAAGAACTGAAAGAGAGGCTTAACAGCGTAGAGGATATGGCTTTGCTGAAAAAATATCTGAAAGTTGCAGCAAAGGTAGATGGTATTGCGGAGTTTCAGGCGGTTCTTTCAGAAAAAGCAGAAGAAAAATAGGGAAAATGATAAAAGACGGCACAGCCGATAATGGCTATGCCGTTTTTGTCAGTCTAAAAAAATGCGGATTACAGAGGTTTTCCCGTCAGCTTTTCATAGCCCTGTAAATAAATATCGATAGTCTTATCTACAATGTCCTGCGGCAGCGTCCAGTCGTTATCCGGGTTTGCCTTCAGCCAGTCGCGTGCAAACTGTTTGTCAAAGGAAGGTTGTCCGTGACCGGGCTCGTAACCATCTGCAGGCCAGAAACGGGAGCTGTCAGGAGTGAGCATCTCGTCACCAAGGACAATATTGCCCTCCTCGTCCAAACCAAACTCAAACTTCGTGTCCGCAATAATAATGCCGCGGCTGAGCGCATACTCGGCACATTTTTTGTAGAGTGCAATGGTATAGTCCCGAAGCTTTTCTGCGTATTCACGTCCCTTTCCCGGGAAACGCTTTTCAAGGTAGTCCACGCTCTGTTCAAAAGAAATATTTTCGTCGTGGTCGCCGATTTCGGCCTTGGTGGAAGGCGTGTAGATGGGCTCCGGCAGCTTGTCGGATTCGCGCAGGCCTTCCGGCAGCTTAATGCCGCAGACCTCACCCGTCTTCTGATAGCTTGCCCAGCCACTGCCGGTTATGTAGCCGCGGACAATACATTCAATGGGGAGCATATTCAGTTTGCGGCACAGCATACTGTTGCCGGTAAACTGCGGCTGTCTGAAAAACTCCGGCATATCTGCCACGTCCACGGAAATCATGTGATTAGGCAGGATATCCTTTGTCATATCAAACCAGAACCTGGACATCTGGGTCAGAACAGCGCCCTTCTTATCCACCTTGTTGTGAAGAATCACATCAAAGCAGCTGATTCTGTCGGTTGCAACCATAATCAGGCTGTCACCATTATCATAAATTTCACGTACTTTGCCCTCTTTGATGGGCTTCATTTCCTGAACACTCATTTTTACCTCATTTCTGCGCCGCTTTTGCGCATAAAGATTATATTTTTAGACAGGAACTATATCAACCATCCCTGTGCAACAAACCATTTTATAAAACAAGAACAATGCTAAAACAGGTAAGGCATATTACGGAACATGATGAGTATGACTACACAGCCAATTGCAATAATGGCGCCCATTATCCTTACAATCATCAATTTTGACGGATTTTCGGAAAACGATTTTTTAGCTACTACCTTTGGTGCAACTGCCATCAGAATGCCCATAACCCCCATAACAATAACACATGCATACATTATGAACTTATACATCACTTTACCTCCTAAAGGAATGTTTATAAGCATATTATATTATAAAAATGCGGTTGTCAAGAAATCGCGGCCAAGAAAAAGGAACAAACCATTTCTGATTTGTTCCCTTATGTGCGTTATTTAGTTGTAGTTGTCAATGCAAGGCTGGAACATATCCTTGGTTACGCCGCACAGAGGACAGCACCAGTCATCCGGCAGATCCTCAAATGCTGTGCCGGGAGCAATGCCATGCTCAGGATCACCTTTTTCAGGATCATATGTATATCCACAAGGGTTGCAAAAATATTTCTTCATAATGGTTGACCTCCTTAGCTAAAGTATCTCTTCAACAGACCTTCAAATGCTTTGCCGTGTCTTGCCTCGTCACGTGCCATTTCATGAACGGTGTCGTGGATAGCGTCAAGGTTAGCAGCTTTCGCTCTCTTAGCAAGGTCGAACTTGCCTGCGGTAGCGCCGTTCTCAGCGTCTACTCTCATTTCCAGATTCTTCTTGGTGGAATCGGTTACAACTTCGCCTAACAGCTCTGCAAACTTCGCTGCATGCTCTGCCTCTTCGTAAGCTGCTTTCTCCCAGTACAGACCGATTTCGGGATAGCCTTCTCTGTGAGCAACTCTTGCCATTGCAAGGTACATACCAACTTCAGAACATTCTCCTTCAAAATTTGCACGAAGATCCTTGATAATATCTTCAGGAACGCCCTGTGCTACGCCTACTACATGCTCTGCAGCCCAAGTTTTTTCGCCGGCCTGAACCGTAAACTTCTCAGCGGGAGCGTGGCAGATAGGACATTCAGCCGGTGCGGCATCTCCTTCGTGAACATAACCACAAACTTGACATACATACTTCATACTTTTCTCTCCTTTTTATATAAAATTTAATTACTTTCTGTGTTTTCCTTTTTGCAGCAGTTTCCGCATACGCCGTAAAAATAGGTAACATGTCCGGCAATTTTGCCGTCGAAACCGGCGCCGGCAAGCTTTAAAATAGAGTCGATATTCTGCATATCGAGATCAATTACACTGCCGCACTCGGTGCATACAAAATGATAATGGGGGGAAGTATCATAATCAAAATGATCTACGCCATCTCCGACGCGAAGCCGTGTGATTTCACCTGCGTCAACCAGCATGGTGAGATTACGGTATACAGTTCCAAGGCTGATATTGGGAATCTGTCTGCGAATTGCCATGTAGACATTGTCTGCTGTCGGATGATCCTTACGGGAAGCAAGGTAAGCTTTGATTTCTTCACGCTGCCTGCTGTACTTGGTCGCCATACTTCCTCCTTCCAAAACGATAATGATTACTGTTTTATTATAACGATATTTCAAGGATTGTCAATAGGGTGATGGGAAATATTGAGAAAAACCGCTGTTGTTTATATTTTTTTTAGGATAATATTTCGTACAGTTAATTTCTTTTTCCGATAAACAATGTTATAATCGACTATATGCTAGTCATGACTGTCCGGTATATGTGGGACAGAAAGATGTGCGGAAAGGCAGAAGCGTTATTATGAAATTTAAAACAAGACTAAAGGTAACCTTTGCTGCCATTGTTTTAATTCCTTTGGTGCTGGTGATTGCCGCGTTTATGTTAATCGGAGGCTGGATTCTGCGTGCTGAACAGTTAAATGGTTTCGGGCTGGTAGATTTTAACGATATGTCCGGCAGCATACAGACAGCGGGAAAACACGCGCAGCTTCTATATGAGAGTCTGGCGGACATGCTGGAGGAAAATCCGACTGCTTTTGAGGATATAGAGTACCTGCAGGGTATAAGCGACGGTATCAGCAGGAAGAACAGCTATATTTTAGTCAGAAAGGGCGAAGAGCTTTATTATGCCGGCAATGAAGAAGCGGCGAAGGAGATTTTTCACCGGCTGCCGGATTATGGGCGGGAAAATGAGGAGAGCGAGACAGGTTATTTTTTTGACGACTCCCAAAAATATGTAAAGCAGTTGGACTTTGTGTTTTCAGACGGTACACCGGGCAGTCTTTTTATTGTCACAAGGATTACCAGTCTGATTGCAAGGCCTTTTCTCATAGACATGTTTGTTGCGGTTTTGATTATCCTTATATTTACTGCATTTATGCTGACAAGATGGATTCACAGAGGGGTGTTCGGACCTATCAATCAGTTGAATGTAGCGATGAAAAAAATAAAGGATGGCAACTTTGATTATATGCTTTTTACGGACAGCGGGGGTGAAATCGGAGATTTATACCGCAATTATGAGGACATGCGCCTCAGGCTGAAGGAGTCCGCGGAAGAAAAAATGCTGCAGGAGAAGCAGAACAAGGAGCTTATCAGCAACATATCCCACGATTTAAAGACGCCGATTACCGCCATCAAAGGTTACATGGAGGGCATTATGGACGGCGTTGCAGACACGCCGGAAAAGGTGGATAAATATATCAAGACTGTTTACAATAAAGCCAATGATATGGATAAGCTGATTAACGAACTGACGCTGTATTCCGGTATCGACAACAACCGTATCCCTTACAATTTCCACCGTATCAATGTAGCCGATTATTTTGGAGACTGTGTGGAGGAGGTCGGGCTGGATTTGGAATCCAAGAATATTGAGTTGAATTATTCCAATCTGGCGGCGCCGGATACCATGATTATCGCGGATCCCGAGCAGATGAAGAAGGTAATCAACAACATCATCGGCAACAGCATCAAATATATAGATAAGGAAAAGGGCGTCATCGACATCCGTATTCTGGATGAGGTGGATTCCGTCAGGATTGAGATTGAGGACAATGGCAAGGGAATTGCCGCCAAGGATTTGCCGAAGATTTTTGAAAGATTTTACCGTACGGATGCTTCCCGCAATTCCTCTAAGGGAGGAAGCGGCATCGGGTTGTCCATCGTAAAGAAAATTATTGAGGATCATGGCGGGTATATATGGGCGACCAGCAAGGAAGGGGAAGGCACCTGTATGCATTTTGTCATCCGGAAATACAAGGAGCAGCGGGCCGAAGCGGACTGATGCAGGTAAATACAAGAAAAAGCAGGAGGAATGTCCATGAGTAGAATATTAATTATCGAAGACGAAGAAGCAATAGCAGATTTGGAGAAGGACTATCTGGAGCTCAGCGATTTTGAAGTCGAAATCAAAAATACCGGAGACGAGGGGCTGGAAGCGGCGTTGAAGGGCAATTTTGATTTGGTTATTCTGGATTTGATGCTGCCCGGGATGGATGGCTTTGAGGTCTGCCGCAAGGTTCGGGAGGAAAAGAATATTCCGATTCTGATGGTTTCCGCCAAAAAGGACGATATCGACAAGATACGTGGCTTAGGACTGGGCGCGGACGACTATATGACAAAGCCTTTCAGCCCCAGTGAACTGGTGGCAAGGGTAAAGGCGCATATGGCGCGATATGACAGGCTGGTGGGTACTGCAGCAAAGCCGCAGAATGATATTGTGGAAATCAGGGGTATCCGCATCGATAAGACGGCCAGAAGAGTGTACGTGGACGGCGAGGAAAGGGCGTTTACCACCAAGGAATTTGATTTGCTTACTTTCCTTGCGGAAAATCCCAACCATGTATTTACAAAAGAAGAGCTTTTCCGCGAAATCTGGGATATGGATTCCATCGGGGACATTGCGACTGTCACCGTGCACATCAAAAAGATTCGGGAAAAGATTGAGTATGATACGGCAAAGCCGCAGTATATTGAGACTATCTGGGGCGTGGGCTATCGGTTTAAGGTATAAAATATGCGCACGAAAATTCTCTATGAAGACAAACACATTATTGTGGTGCACAAACCGGCAGGCATTGCGGTGCAGTCCGGCAGAATCGGGCAGGCGGATGTGGAAAGCGAACTGAAAAATTATCTTGCCGCAGGCAGCGATGGTGGTCAAAGGGGGAAACAGCCGTACCTTGGCGTGGTTCACAGGCTGGATCAGCCGGTGGAGGGGGTTTTGGTGTTTGCCAAAACGCCGCAGGCGGCTGCCGAGCTAAACAGACAGCTTGCCGGAGAAAATTTCTGCAAGGATTATCTTGCAGTGGTCTGTGGAAAACCGGAGCCTGCAAAGCAGGAGCTTGTGGAGTATATAAAAAAAGAAGGCGCTCTGGCAAAAATCTGTCCGCCGTCTGCGAAGATAGCAGAGGAAGGCGCGAAAAAAGCGGCATTAAGCTTTGAAGTGCTGTCTGCCAAAGAGGTAGAGCAGGAAAATTTTTCCATGCTTGCGATACGGCTTAAAACAGGGCGTTTTCATCAAATCAGGGCGCAGTTATCCCATGCAGGATATTCCTTGCTCGGAGATGCCAAATATGGAAATGAAAAGAGCCGCGCGTTATCCGAAAGCCTGCAGGTCCGCAATGTGGCATTGTGCGCGGTGCACCTGTCTTTCCTGCATCCTGTGAGCGGAAAGACAATGGAATATAGTGTCAGTCCTGAACAGCCGGTTTTTGCACTTTTATATGAATGATATTTTTGAAAAATCCTATACTAATTCCAGAAATAAATATGGGTAAGTATTTTGCCTTGAAGGAAGGGGATTGGTATGAGGGAGAAAAACAAAATTTTTCAAAATAAGTATATAGTACTGCTTCTGATTACAGGGGCAGTCTATTTTTTTCTGCGGTTTATCAGTCCGCTTCTGACGCCCATCATCATTGCGGGCATGTTTCTGACTTTTTGTTATCCTACCTTTGACGATATCCAGAAAAAGACAAAAATAAAAAAACAGTACCTTGCGGGCGTGATTCTCTTTCTGATCTGCGGCGTCCTGATTATTCTGGTATGGATGGGCGGTTCACTGCTTTTGCAGAAAATTCCCATCTGGGTGGAAGGGCTGGACGATGTGCAGCAGAGTGTGCAGGTATTTGTGACGGATTGTTGTGACGGTGTGGGCGGATTTCTGGGAATCAACACAGAAGGATTGGAGCAGGTTCTGATTGAGCAGATAGATGTGTTTGTGGAGAATTTTCAGGTACAGGTGCTTCCGGGGCTTCTGGGAAGCACATGGACTTATATCCGGCAGCTATTGTCTATTATCGGTATACTTGCCGTCACCATGATTACCACTATGCTTCTGGCAAAAGATTACGACGCGATTCTTTCTTTTATGGGAGCCCATGAGGGGAGCCGCACCGTACTGGAAATTGCACTGCGCGTTCTTAGGTATATTGCAACCTTTGTCAAGGCGCAGGTTATTATCATGCTGTCCATTGCAGCAATTTGTTCTCTCAGTCTTTTTTTTGCGGGCGTACAAAACGGCGTATGGTTTGGTATTCTGGCCGGCGTGCTGGATGCGCTTCCTTTTATCGGCACGGGCATTGTGTTGATTCCGCTTGCCATATGGCAGCTCTTTTCCGGCTTTTACTGGAAGGCGGCAGTCTGTGTCATTATTTATATTGTATGCGCGTTGCTGCGGGAATTTCTGGAGCCGAAATTGATCGGGCAGAGGGTGGGCGTTTATCCGGTTGCCATTCTGATAGCAGTTTATGCGGGTCTTAAGCTGTTCGGGCTGTGGGGAATTGTAAAAGGACCGATTGGGCTTGTCCTGATTATGCAGATTTACGCGGCGTATGGGCGTTATGTTGACGACGCGAAACAAATGCATTATGATAAGGAATGAAATCATGTCAGAACAGCTACAGGAGCAGTGAAAAGGACCATGTATAAAGTAAAAGACTTGTATAGGGACTGGGAAAAAAAGAAGCGGGAAATAAAAGTACAAATCGGGGAGATGAGCATACCGGAGCTCTGCCGGACAGTTTTGCGGCTTCTGCTTCAACTTGTGACGGTTGCGTACCTTATCTGTATGCTTGTTCTTCTGCCGTTTTATTTTGAAAAGGAAACGGGTTATGTTTATATCGGAACAAACAAGTCGGATTTTTTTATGAATAAGGGCTTTGCCATCGGAAAGGCATTTCTATATATTTTTATTTTTTATACGGTATTTGTCCTGTTTTGTTTCTTTGTAGAAAACAAGGGGGAAAAAGGAAAATTTTCTATTCTTCTGAACTATCTGCTGGATGAAATGTCGCTGACGGATAAGTTTGCCATTGTGTATGCGATAGGCGTGTTTTTATCCTATTATTACACCAATTACAGAACTGTGCTGCGTCTGGGAACACAGGGGTGGTACATGGGCTTTCTGCCGCAGCTTCTTATGATTGGTTCCTATTTTGCCATTTCCAGATTTTTGCCGAAATGGGCGGCAAAATGGACGGCGGGTATTCTCGTCGCGGTTCCGTTTTTTGTATTTCTGCTTGGGCTTTTAAACCGCTATGGCGTGAATCCGCTGGGGATTATGTCAATTGGACCGGGTTTTATCTCGACTATCGGCAATATCAACTGGTACTGCGGCTACTGGTCGGTGCTATATCCGATTGCGGCCGGCTGCTTTGTGTTTTATAAACGAAAAGAAGGAAATAAAGAGAGGGATAGAGCAATTCGTGCTGTTTTGGGCTGTGCTGCTGCGGTGGGTTTTGCCACCGGTATTACGCAGGGAAGCGACAGCGGTGCATTGGCGCTGACAGCGGTGTTTTTGCTTATTGGGACGCTCGCAGTGAGAAATCGTGAGAGGCTTCAGAATTTTCTGGAACTGCTCTTGCTTTTTTGCGGAACGGCTTGTGCGCTGTCCGTGGTACAACTGCTCTTTCCGGAACGAAATCAATATATGACGGTTGTGTCATCTGCTTTGACAAAGACGGTACTGCCCTGGGTGGCAGGTATTGTATTACTATGCGTGTATTTGTGGCTGAGAAAGAAGCTGTTTTCAGTTGGGCAGGCGGCAGAACGGTATGAAAGAGTTATCCGGCGGGGCTGGTACATATTCTTGGGTTTGATTGGAGTGACATTTGTGTCATTTGTTGTTATGCTTGTGGTCAATACCCTGCATCCGGGGAGTATAGGCGCACTTTCCGACAATCTGCTTTTTACCTTTAACAGAGAGTGGGGAAGCGGCAGGGGCGGCACATGGAAGGCCGGTATCCGCGCGTGGTCCTCGTTGGATTCGCTGCACAAAGTAGTGGGAATCGGACCGGATGGTATGGCGGAATACATTTATAAGGGACCCGACAGCGGGCTGCTTGACATGGTCCGGTCGCAGTTTGGCAACAGCAGATTGACAAATGCCCATGGAGAGTGGATTACGATTCTCGCCAATCTGGGTGTCATTGGTCTTTTCGGCTTTGCAGGCATGATAGTGAGCGCAATCGTGCGTTTTCTGCGGACGAGAGCAGGCCGTGCGCTTTGTATGGCATGTGGTCTTGCCATTTTCAGCTATACTATAAACAATATTTTCAGCTTTCAGCAGATTATGAATATATCGCAGATGTTTATCGTGCTGGGATTGGGCGAGTGGCTGCGGCGGCAGGAAAGGGAGTAAGAAGCATGGCAGATACGAAAATCCTGATTGTGGAGGATGACGCAGATATCAATCAGATATTGACAAGGATTATGAAGAGTCAGGGCTATGAGACGGTTTCGGCGTTTTCCGGAAGCGAGGCGGAGCTGCGGCTTTTTGCGGGTGCAAAAGAGGACGGCATAGCAAAGGAATATGACCTGATACTTCTCGATTTAATGCTGCCGGGCGTTATGGGAGAGGATCTTATTCGTGAAATCAGGAAAAGAAGCGACATTCCCCTGATTGTTATTTCTGCGAAAACAGCCCTTGAGGACAAGGTTCAGGTTTTGAATGCAGGCGCGGATGATTATCTGATAAAGCCTTTTGAAAAGGAAGAGGTAATCGCAAGAGTAAATGGGGCGCTCAGAAGATACAGGCGGCATATGGGTGTCAATGACAGTGCAGCAGCTATCCATTATAAAAAGCTGGAACTTTATCCCGAAGCACGGGAGGTGAAGGTGGACGGTCAGCCACTCGCCCTGACAGGGCATGAGTTCGACATTCTCTATCTGTTGATGCAGAATCCGTCAAAGGTATATTCACGGGAAAGTCTGTACGAACAGGTTTGGCAGGGCGGCTATTATGGGGAGGATAATACCGTAAACGTGCATGTCAGCAACCTTCGCAAAAAGATTGCCGCCGCGGATGGAGAGGAATACATAAAGACGGTATGGGGCATCGGGTTTAAAATGGCGTAGAAGGTGATAAAAAGCAAACTTTACGATTTCTTTAAACTTTCTAAAGGACTTATTTACAGTGTAAAGGGTATGCTTGGTACATAACCGGGAGGAAAGTGTGGATTCACACGAAAGTCTTTGGAATGGAGGAAGAGATGAGTTTAGAATTTGTTGTAAAATCCCAAAAGCTGAATAAGCGGTATGGCGAAACAGCAGCGCTGAAGGATGTAAACATTACTGTAAAAAGAGGAAGTATTTACGGTCTTGTCGGTAATAACGGAGCCGGCAAAACAACTTTTTTAAAGGTTTTAACCGGACAGACAAGAGCGGACAGCGGGACCTTTACGCTGTTGGGCGAAGACAATGAGGCAGGATATCGGAAGGTGCGGGGGCGGACGGGCGCCATCATTGAAAATCCGGGCTTTTATCCCAAACTGACTGCAAAGCAGAATCTGGAATATTACCGTATACAGAGGGGCATTCCGGGTAAGGAAATTGTGGATGAAATGTTGAGGATGGTCGGTCTGGAACATGCGGCAAAAAAGAAGTTTGAAAATTTATCGCTGGGTATGAAGCAGCGTCTCGGGCTTGCGCTTGCCTTGATGGGAGAGCCGGAGTTTCTGATTTTAGACGAGCCGATTAACGGGCTTGACCCTTCGGGCATTATTGAAATCCGAAATCTTTTGTTAAAACTGAATAAAGAAAAAAATGTTACCATCCTGATTTCCAGCCATATTCTGACAGAACTGGAGAATATTGCGACCGATTATGGTTTTTTGAACAAGGGTGAACTGGTGGAGGAAGTGACTGCGGAAAGGCTCAGGGAAAAGTGCCGTACCTTTCTGGAGGTCAAGGTTACGGATGCGGCGGCTTATGCCGCGCTGCTTGAGACAGAGCTTTTGTGCAGCAATTACAAAGTGCTGCCCGGCAACTGCATCCATATCCTGGAGCGTGTGGACAGAGTCAGCGATTACAGCGCGCTGGCGGTGAAGCATGACATCGGACTGCTTGCCTTTGAGATGAAAGAAATTAATCTGGAAAACTATTACATGAATTTAATTGGTGCGGAAAATCAGACCGACGATTCGCAGGAATGGGGTGTGACATTATGATGAATTATATTAAAAGCGAATTATACAGGATAGTACATTCTAAAGGAATTTATATTTTGTCAGGAATCTGCGCGTTGCTGCTCTTGAGTATGAATGTAGTGCTGCATCTTTTTGGGCAGGGAGGTCATTTTGCCTACAACAATACAGCGTTTGTCTTTAGTATGGTGTGGAGTGCATTGAACACGGTCTTTTTCCTGACACTGGTCATGGGCAGTATTATTTTTGCAGACGAATACAAAAACAAAACGATTTCCAACAGTATTGCCTTTGGGTATTCGCGGATTTCTCTGTATTTCGGCAAGATTTTGGTGGGAATGATTGTGTCCGTTGCTGCGTTGGCGGCTGTACTGGGTATTTTTATTATAAGTGCGTATCTGCTGTTGGAAAACAGCGGCATAGATGTTTTGCTTAAAATGTTTCGGGGAATCGGAGCAAGCATACCGGCCCTGCTTACAGGGGAAATTGCGGCCATTACATTTTGCTTTTTGCTTGGAACGACGACGGGAGCCATCTGGTCCTGGTTTGGACTTATGATAGGCGTCCCTATGGTGTCCGAAATTTTGGGGATGATGGGGAAGAAGTTTGATTTTTTTGCCAGGCTTTCCAAGTGGCTGGTGTACGAGGTATTGCAGGACAATCAGATTATCGTAACCGAGGATGGGATGGCAAGAGAAGTGGTCATGGCATGGATGACACGGGACGGACTGATTAGAATGATTCTTGCAGGCGTGATAGGGATTGCAATATTCCTGATATGGGGTGTGTTGGGGCTTCGGCGTAAAGAAATAAAATGACGCAAGTGTCAGATAATGGCAGGAAAGGAAATGACATATGGGTTGGTTGCTTTTTACAATAGCGGCTTTGACTGCCGTTATCTATATAGTACGTTTTTACAGCCTGAAGTCTGCCGTGAAAAAGGCAGCAGAGGAACTTGCGTCGATAGAACAGAATTCGGAAGAGAACCGGATTCTGCTTCTTTCTTTTCCGGACAAAGGTCTGGAGAAGCTGCTGGAAAATTTAAACCGCTACATTCTTTTGACAAGAAAGGAAAGAATTTTTTATCAAAACAGGGAAAAAGCACTGCGCGCACAGATTGAAAATATCAGCCACGATTTGCGCACGCCTTTGACGGCTATCATCGGTTATCTGGAGCTTATGGACACGGATAAGCTGAGTGCGGAGGACGCGGCGGCTGTAGAGCGTGTGAGCAAAAAAGCAAAAAGCCTGCAGGGACTGATTGGCAATTTCTATGATTTGTCCCGCCTGGAGATGAATGACTATCACCTGAATATGGAGAAGCTGGAGGTCGTACATTTTGCCAAAGAAATAAGTCTTCTCTTTTATCAGGAATTTGAAAAGAAAAAAATTTCCGTACAGTTTGACGCGCCCGAAGAACCGCTCTATCTTTCGGCTGATACCGGCGCGTTAGAGCGGATCTTCAACAATATGCTGCAAAATGCCCTGCGCTATGCAGAAAGCAGCTTTTATATTGGAATTTCAGCAAAGAAAGATAACATCAGCGTTGTGTTTGAAAACGATACGTCGGCACTGAAGCCGGAGGATGCAGCCCACTTGTTTGAACGATTTTATGTACAGGAAAAATCCCGCACCAGCCAGAGCACCGGTCTCGGACTGACCATCTCAAAGCTTCTGACGGAAGCTATGGGAGGAAACGTGGAGGCAGGAGTTGCGGAAGGGAAACTACGGGTTGAGTACTGTTTTGAGAAGGCGTAGTGAAATTAGACTGGCAGCAGGGCATGCCGTCGGTCAGGCTTATGCCTGTTCAGACGCGCTCTCGCTCGGATAAAAACACAGCGGTACTAGGCTCGAAAAAACCTCGCCAAGTCATGCTTGCATGACTTTGGGCGGGTGTTTTTATACGGTCTGAACAGGCATAAGCCTGACCGATGGCTGAAAGTGGCAGTATAAATAACGGTCGATTTTCACCAGTAACCAGCCGGTGCGGCAGTCTATTCCCAAAGGAGCCCTTTAAGAAGCGTCGGCATTTAGCGAGGTCTTTTCGAGCTTAGTGCCGTTACGCTTCTTTTGAGCGAAAGCGCGGCGACGCGGGAATAGACTGCCGCACCGGCGTATCTTACTGTAAACCTAGTATAAATCTGCAAAACTTTTGCTCCTCCTATTTACTTTTTGTGAAAATCATGTTATTTTTTTAACGTATTGTATCTCTTAAAAAAGAGAATGATAACAGGAGGAAACAAAAATGAATAGTAAAAAAACTTTTAACATGGTTGTGACGGCGCTTTTTATTGCAATTATTGTTGTCATGACTTTCGTACCTAATGTGGGTTACATTAATCTCATTATCATCAAGGCGACCCTGCTCCATGTGCCGGTGATTGTCGGCTCCATTGTACTTGGACCGAAAATCGGAGCGGTATTAGGAGGGGTGTTTGGCCTCACAAGTCTGATAAAAAACACCTTAGAGCCGAGCCTTTTGTCCTTTGCTTTTTCCCCGTTCTACTCGGTGGGTGGTATAGGCGGCAATGGCTGGAGCGTTGTCATTGCGTTGGTTCCCAGGATTCTGGTCGGTGTTGTTCCCTATTTTGTTTACAAAGGCATAGAAAAGCTGCTTAAAAATTTCAAGGGTCGCAGGATGATTGCCATTCCTGTGGCGGCAGCGCTGGGTGCTTTTACGAATACTTTGCTGGTTATGAATTTGATTTATTTCTGCTTTAAAGAAGAGCTGGCGGCAGCGAAGAACGTTGCGATTGATGCGGTATATGACGTTATTCTGGGAATTATTGCGGCAAACGGCATACCGGAAGCCATTGTGGCAGTGATTATTGGTACGGCTGTCAGCGTGGTGCTGTTAAAGGTTATGCCGCAGGTGCGCAAGGATACAGCGGCTGTCTCCAAAGCGCAGGAATAGGTGACTGTGAAATTTAGAAATTGCTGTTGTCATTGTGCGCATGGCATATTCCAACGCAGACGCGCTTTCGCTCCGAGCCAGCCGTAGCGGTACGTAAGCTGCCAAAACACGGCAGCTAAGTACCGACGGCTGGCAAGGGTCTGCTTATGGAATATGCCATGTGCACAATTCGAAACAGGCAAAGATGAGTTTCGCAATTACCTAAAGCAATAATAAGTAAGGAGAAAAATTATGCTGGAAGGAAAAAATATTGTATTGGCGGTGACGGGCAGTATTGCGGCGTATAAGATTGCCAATCTGGCGAGCATGTTGAAAAAGCTTCATGCCAATATCACTGTGCTGATGACGCAGAACGCGACAAATTTTATCAACCCCATTACCTTTGAAACGCTGACCGGCAACAAATGTCTGATTGATACATTTGACAGGAATTTTCAGTACAGTGTGGAGCATGTTTCGCTGGCAAAGAGCACGGATGTAGTGCTGGTGGCGCCGGCGTCTGCCAATGTCATCGGCAAGCTGGCAAATGGTATTGCGGATGATATGCTGACTACTACGGTGATGGCGTGTACCTGTAAAAAAATTGTATCGCCCGCCATGAATACCCATATGTATGAAAATCCTGTTGTGCAGGACAACATCAAAAAGCTTGTACATTACGGCATGGAGGTTATTACGCCGGATACGGGCTATTTGGCGTGCGGGGACGTTGGCGCAGGCAAAATGCCCTCCGAGCAGGTGCTTTTGGAATATATTTTGCGGGAAGTGGCGTATGAAAAGGATTTGGCGGGAAAGAAGGTGCTTGTAACAGCCGGACCCACCATGGAAAAATTAGATCCAGTCCGCTACATTACCAACCACTCCACCGGTAAGATGGGCTACGCCATAGCAAAGCATTGTATGCAGAGGGGCGCAGAGGTAACGTTAGTCACGGGCAAAACGGAGACGCCGAAGCCTTCCTTTGTTAAGATTGTTGATGTAGTTTCCGCAAAGGATATGGCGGATGCGGTTAAAGCTTGCTATAAGGAGCAGGACATTATCATCAAGGCGGCAGCGGTGGCGGATTACCGCCCTGCGGAGGTATCCGATGAAAAGATAAAGAAAAAGGACACGGAACTGTCAATTGCTTTAGAGCGTACCGAGGATATCTTACAGTTTTTGGGGAACAATCGCAGGGAGGGGCAATTCCTCTGCGGCTTTTCCATGGAGACGGAAAATATGCTGGAAAACTCTCGTGCCAAACTGGAGAAAAAGCATGTGGATATGATAGTCGCCAACAATGTCAAGCAGGCGGGCGCGGGCTTCGGCACAGACACCAATATCGTAACGCTCATCACAAAAGATAGTGCAAAAGAGCTTCCTATTATGAGCAAGGAAGAAGTGGCAAAACAAATTATAGATACAATACAGAGTATGCAGAAGTAACAGAAAACCTGTCCTCAGGCACATTTGAGGACAGGTTTTTATTATTTCTTATACGACGGTGTAGGGTCCGCCGTGTGTCAGCCAGTAAAAATTAAGCGCGGCGGAAACTATCGTCAGGAGAAGAATCAGTAAAAAAAGCTTTATATTTTTCTCTTTGGTCAGTTTATATATAGAAAATCCCAAAAAGCCAAGCGATAATACAAAATGCAGATACATCAGTCTTAGAAGGTAGTAGAAAATGAGTGGTATCCACCAACCCAAAAAGACCATACCGATAACATCTAAAATCTTGAGGGCAAAATTCGGGAGATGGTGATACAGCATATCGAGTAATGGGACAAAAAGCGGTCGAACCAGCACGGTGGGAAGCAGAAAGATGCAGTTTACCAGCAAATAGATGCAGCCGCACTGCTGTAGGGTATATTTCTTCTTTTCCGTAGAAGATTCTTTTTTGATACGTGTCATAAAATTTTCCTCCTTTTGACTGGTCTGCGCTGCTATCGTGTAATGGCAATCAGAGGAATTTCCATCTCCTCTGTGGTAAGACCGGCGTGATTGCCTTTAAAATGGTTTGGCACGTTGCCGATTGAAATATCGCCCATTGCGACGGCAAGGTAGTCGCCGAGCATGTTATCCAGTTCAGCGTGGTTATTTCCGCAGCCAAAAAGCTGTTTTTCCATAAGCTCTTCTTTTGAAAGCAGCAGAAAGCTTTCGCCGAAATGTCTGTTGAAAGTCTGGGAAAATTGTTCTTTCATGCCGTTTTTGATAAAGAAATTGAGCGTTCGCATCTCTATGGAGGGCATACGGACAAGGCATTCCGTAATATCCGGATAGTCGGTTAACGATTCATTTTTGACGTTAATATGTCCGTGGTCGGCCGTAATAAGCAAAAGGGTATCCTGCAGTCCGCCTGCAAACTGCTCTGTAATTTTTTCAATATCGGCAAGAAGCTGCCGTATATCGTCTCCGTCAACGCCGTTTTTGTGCATTGTGGCATCCGGTTCGTCCCAGTAAGCGTATATGTATTTGCGGCCGTCCATGTCGCAGAGCCGCTTGATTTCCTCGCAGAAAGCGGCGTAGCTTTTGGGATAAGGCTCGACAAACGGTGCAAGATAATGAGCATCGGTGCCGGATTTTTTTATTTTGTCACGGACGCTTTCATAGGGCACATAGGTGTGCGCCACATTGTAATCCATTTGCTCTCCCGTATCGTCATCGATACTGAAAAAATAAATAATATTTCTGTCTATTTTATCAAAATATCCCGTCCATCCAAGCCAGCCGGACTGATTGGGAAACAGACCGCTGTCAACGGCGGTGGTCGCGGCTACCGTCGTGGGCGGAAATGTCGAGGAATATACCGATTTCAGGTGCCTGCGGAAAAAACCGTCTTCCGAAAGATGTTTTTGCAGAATATTGATTCCCATACCGTCAAGCAGAAGCAGTACAACATTTTTGTAATCCTTTTGCAGAAGGGCATCGGCCTGCGGCAATGTGGGATTGGGCGGGGTTACTCCGTAATATTGCAGAAGTGAGCAGGCAAGGTTGGCTATGCAGTTGCGATAGTCAGGATATTTTATATTCATCAATTTTGACCTCTTATATTTTGTATTATAGTGATAAGTTGGATTTATTATATCACTTTGATTTTTAAAAATCGACAAAGTGTATAGATTTTTAACCGAATATTAAGTATTATATATTGTAGAGAAAGATGATAAAAATGATTTGAGAATATTAGTAGAAGAGAGGAATGAAAATGAAGGTTGGAACATGTATTAGGGGAAATCACATCTTTGAGGATTTGGAAAATGCAATAAAGTTGGGATTTGATACAGTTGAATTATATTTTAATGAAACACTGGGCGGTATTGATTTGGATGAGCTGTCTAAAAAGATGAAGAGTACAATTGGGGATTTAGGAGTTACTATTTCAGGGATTGGATTATACTGTAATCCGTTGACAAGTGAGCAGGCACGGGCGGAATTGAGATACTGTATGGAAAATGCACATTTGTTTGGAACAGATTTTATCGGGACTTTTGCAGGAGCGGTTTCCGGTAAAAGCGTGGACGATTCCATGCCGGAATTTAAAAAGGTTTTTTCAGAACTGGTCAGGGTTGCAGAAAGCAGCAATGTGAGAATTGGAATAGAAAATGCGCATATGTATGGTCACTGGTATGGAACGACCTGCAATATCGGCTTTTGTCCAAGGGCATGGGAAATGATGTTTCAAGAGGTGGACAGTGACCGATTGGGGCTGGAGTGGGAGCCGGCTCATCAAGTAGGGCAGTTGATAAATCCGATACAACAGTTAAACGACTGGCTGCCCAAAGTATTTCATGTGCATGGAAAGGATGCGCAGTTAAATAAAAAACATATTGAGAAGTATGGCATTTGGTTCGGGGAATCTTATTGCAAGCACTGCTTTCCGGGAAGAGGGGACACGGACTGGAAAGAAATCATTCATATTTTGCAGCGGGGAGGATATCAGGGCGATATTGCTGTAGAGGGCTACCATGATTCGGTATATTGCGGGGAAAGGGAATTGGAGGGACAGAAACTGGCATTGGAGTATTTGCGGAAATGTATTTTTTCAGAGACAACAACACAGAGGAGGAATTTATTATGATGAGAAATCCGGAAAAAACCATAGGTAATTTAATTGACAAGCAAAAGGTTTCTTTTATTGCATCGATTTCGGAGGAAGGATTTCCCAATATGAAAGCGATGCTTTCGCCCCGCAAAAGAGAGGGAATACGGGAATTCTGGTTTTCAACCAATACCTCTTCCATGCGGGTGGCACAGTATCGGGAAAATCCCAATGCCAGCATTTACTTTTATGATAAGCGTTTTTTCAGGGGTGTTATGTTAATCGGTACGATGGAGATACTGGAGGATGCTGCCAGTAAAGAGATGATCTGGCAGAAGGGCGACACCATATATTATGCAAAAGGCGTGACAGACCCCGATTACTGTGTGCTGAAATTTACTGCTGTGAAAGGAAGATATTACAGCAATTTTCACTCAGAAGATTTTGAAATTTAAAAAAGAGTAATCGGTATTGCTTGCGGGGAGCATAAAATAAGGAGGTTGATCATTATATGGCAAATACAGTTTTGTTTCAGCACCCTAAAAAATGGCGCGATACGTGTGACTTATTTGCGATGAATTTTCATACATTCCATCCGATTGAAATTTTAGGGTATCCCCATGCCGGAAACGATGTTTTTCACGTGAAAGGAACCTATGAGGGAAAAGAAATCACAGCATATGTCAAGGTTGCCCGGCAGGAAGGCGCCGGCATTGAAAATGAGGTTCTACTTCTAAAACAGTTGGATTTGCCATATATCCCGAAAATACTTGACGCCGATTTTCAAGGCACGCCTTTTGTGGTGACGTCTGAAATGCCGGGGCAGCGTTTATCTGTGATCCTTGGGGACAATAAAGATGGTGCGGCGCTATCTTATATGGAGGAATATGGAGAAACTTTAGGGTACATTCATACTTTAAAACCTAATGCCGTTCCGGTTTCCGACAGAAAATTTTTCCATTTACCAACTGATGAAGTTTTGGAAAAGCTGGATATTGCATTTTTAAAACCATATTTTGTGAATATGCCCTCTGATAAAACGCTCGTTTTTACCCATGGGGATTTCCATTATGCAAACATTCTATGGGAAGATCATCATATCAGCGCAGTGTTGGATTTTGAATTATCCGGTTATGGAGACAGGGACTTTGATATTGCCTGGGCATTGATTCTGCGTCCGGGGCAAAAGTTCTTGAAAACACAAGAGGAACAGCAACAGTTTCTAAAAGGATACTGTAAATATGGCAGCTATAATGCTCATACTGTGCAATACTATATGGCACAAATCTATGTCCATTTTTTACGTTTCAGTGGGAATGATTTGGCATATGTGGAATATGTAAAAAAGTGGCTTGCAGAAAATTGTGGCGGTCTAAGATTTTAACGGTTTCAATTTTATCAACACGAAAGGTAAAAGGGCTGCAATCGGAGAGGGATTGTATTTTCCGAAAATTTTGTGTATAATACACTTAAGAGCGGGGGTAAATATTATAAAGACATCAAAAAAAGAAGAATCTTACACAATAGATGATATTTATGCTTTGCCGGATGGGGAACGTGCGGAATTAATAAGAGAACAGACATGAAGAAACTTATAGTCTCAAGGAAAAAAGCATTTGCAGGATCACTGTTGCCATATTGGATTATAGTTGGATTTAGTAAGACTATCTTTATGCAAAAGTATAATTTTGACGGAGATTTGTGTGAAATGAGTGCAGAGGGAATGCCCATTTCAAGGATAACTATTGAAGAACTTGATAGAATTGGCACCAGAATAAACAACGGACAGATAAAAGAGATTTCAGTTGCAGATGATGTTAATAATTTATTTGTAAGCACAATGGATGGATGTCTTTCAAATGAAATCAATGTAGATGATTGTCTGAAAATCAATGAAGGACGAATAACTATAAAGACAAAAGGCGGATTTAAAAATCTGCCTTACCCGGTTGTTGAGTGTTAAATTAGTGCTTTTCGATTAAATTCAGTAATCATATGTAGGAATAAAAGGAGAATTACCATGGGTTATTATTTAACCAGTCAGCTTTGCAGAAAACGCAGCTCTGTACAATCCATACCGATGAAACATTGTACAGAGTATAGCGCTTGAACAGCGTATTTGGATTTCATCGGGAAACAGAGCGGTAAGTGCAGCAGTGCGCTTATGGCTTGTTTTCCGTGGGTAAATCAGGCGTGAAAGGCTATGGACAATGTTTTGTCCGTAGCCTTTTGTGATGTAAAAAGCGTTAGCAAAAAAGCATGCTTATATGCTTGGCAGGCGCTTTTATAAAGGCAGAAGGCGGTGCAGAAAAATGCACGAAAGCTTTCTGCCTTTTTGTATTTTAATAGGCCATTGTGAATTAGCGTTGAAAGGAATGTGATAGAGATGAGTTTATTAGAAGTAGAAGGTCTGACCCATGCTTTCGGAGATAATCTGCTTTACAGAAATGCAGGTTTTACACTGAATAAGGGAGAGCATATCGGCATTGTGGGGCAGAATGGCGCGGGAAAGAGCACCTTGATTAAAATCTGTACAGGACAGATTATGCCGGATGCCGGACGTGTAATACGAAATCCGAAGGCATCCGTGGGCTATCTGGACCAATATGCAGAAATAAAAAAGGATATTACCATGGAGGCGTTTTTAAAATCAGCATATGAGGGACTGTATCGGCTTGAGCAGGAAATGCTTCTGCTTTATGAGAAAGCAGCGGACGATGAAGAGGCGCTGAAACTTGCGGCAAAGTATCAGGAGCGGCTTGAAATACAGGATTTTTATGATATTGATACCCGTATCGGACAAGTGGCAGGCGGGCTGGGACTGTCTGCAATTGGGCTTGCGCGTCCTGTCGGGCAGATGAGCGGCGGACAGCGGGCAAAGGTGATTTTAGCGAAGCTGCTTTTGGAAAAGCCGGATGTGCTGCTGTTGGATGAGCCGACGAATTTTTTGGACAAGGAGCATATCGCGTGGCTGTCAGACTATCTGGCAGGACTGGAGAATGCCTTTATGGTGGTGTCGCATGACTATGATTTTCTGGAAAAAATTGCAAACCGTATCTGCGACATCGACAACAAAACCATAGCAAAATACTATGGGACATACTCCGAATTTTTGAAAAAGAAAACGCTTCTGCGGGAGGATTATGTGCGTCAGTATGCAGCCCAGCAGAGAGAAATTAAAAAGACGGAGGAATTTATCCGTAAAAATATTGCGGGAATCAAGTCCAAAATGGCAAGGGGCAGACGGACTCGTCTGGAGCGAATGGAAAAAATGGAGGCGCTGGAAGAGAAGGAGATAACGCCGCAGTTTCAATTTTCGGCGCTGCCGCTTACAAATGTGGAGCATCTCCAAATAAAAAGGCTGGCAGTGGGGTATCAGTACCCCGTTCTATCAGGTCTTGATTTTACCGTAAGGGGCGGGCAGAAGGTGGTGATTTCGGGCTTCAACGGAATCGGAAAATCCACGCTGTTAAAAACGCTTGTCGGGGAGCTTGCACCCATGCAAGGCAGTTTTCGGTTTTCAGAGCAGGTTGTAATTGGTTATTTTGCGCAGGATTTGGTATGGGAGGACGAGGCAAAGACGCCTATTCAGGCAGTTGCCGACGCATATCCAAACATGGTAATGAAGGAAATCAGGAAAAAACTTGCAAGATGCGGAATCTCGGAAAAGCACGCCGCACAGCCGTTGGGAACCTTGAGCGGCGGGGAGCAGGCAAAGGTAAAAATGTGCCTGCTGACGCTTACGCCCTGCAATTTTCTGATACTGGACGAACCGACAAACCATCTTGACATTCGGGCAAAGGAAGCACTGCAGACAGCATTGTCAGAATTTTCCGGCACGGTTCTGCTTGTTTCCCATGAGGAGGCGTTTTATAAGGAGTGGGCACGGAAGGTATCCGTGGAAGATATTTGCAGTAAGAGATAAATAAATTAATACAAGGGTCAGAGCGTCAAAGTGTTTTTGACAGCTCTGACCCTTGAAATTATTGCATTGGCATGATAATTTGTTGTCATAATATTAGACATATCGGAAAGGAGACTTTATGAAGAAAAATTGTAAAAAGCTAACATCAATTATAACCGCTTTTATTTTACTGTTTGCTTTGTGCACAGTGAGTGCGAGTGCAAATGAAAATGTTGTATGTGACAGAGATGTTGATGTCATTGCACAAGATTTCGCAAAAGCTTATTCGGATTCTTTGGTGCAGCAAAGCACAAGTGAATTGCAGCAGATAATGGAGCAAAATGATGATAATGCTTTTTTTGAAGCATTTATGGAATGGCGGTTTGCCATTATGCAGAACATGAATAGCGGGTACCGCTCTCACGATTGTAGTATAGTAAAAACGGAAGTGGTGTCAGGTAGTGCGGATGTTGTTAATTTACACATATACTTAAATGAAGATTTTGAATATACAGACGGTGGAACCGGATATGCATACAATGTGCAGATTGATATGCAGGTAAGGGATGTTTTCGGAGAATATAAAATTACAAAAATAGTATTTACTGAGGAAGACTTTTACGGAAGTTTTTGTAATAAAATGGCAGCTATACCTGAAATGATGTCAGCAGAGAGCACAGAAGAGAATTTATCCAATAAATTGGATATTCTGATTACGGAACTTGAAATGTTGAGACAGGAAATGGATGAAGTCACACAGGAACAAATCGGAAGTGTGTCTGCGGTAGAGGAAAGTATTTCGCGTGCAGCGTCATATGCGTATGATGCCGGGAGAGGGGTGCAATATGCGCGAATTTATGGAAGCAGTCCAAATGGAAATTTTTATAATGTGGAAACACGTGATTGTACGAATTTTGTGTCTCAATGTGTCTGGGCAGCTTATGGCGGCTGGAATAGCACAATGAGTAATGCGGACATGATAAACAATATAAGTAATAAGGTTAGGATGGTTCCCGGCGTTTGGCAAGGTGGAAGTGGCGGCGGGATGCCAAATTGGGAAAGCGTAGACAGTTTTTGGAGTTATGTGACGGGTAACACGGGAAATGGGCCTAAAGCGACAGGGTACAACAATGGTGGCTGGTATACAGGTGTGCTGCCCATTGACATTTCAGCAGGGGATATTTTACAGGTTAGTGGAGACGGCAGTTCCTATTATCATTCGGTGTATGCTGTGTCGGTGCCGGGAGGTTCAAATCCTTCGTATGATCTTATATATGTCGCACAACATACCTATAATTACAGTAGCAGAAAATTAACTGAATTGATAGGGACGGACGGTCGCTATATGCGGCAAATGCGATTCCATGCAGGCACGTTTGATAAGTAACCATGTGAGGCTGAAGAAAGGCGTAAAATGAAAAGCAAGTGGAAAAAGATTGCAGTTATCGGCATAATCGTATTATTGGCAGCAGGCAGCATATTATATTATTTTTACGCGATAGAAAAAGACAAAAACGGACTGACAAAGCAAGATGTGGCGCAGGCGGAAAAAGCGCTGTTGGCATATATTGCATTGAAAAATCAGGGGGATATTTCAGGATGTTTAAACTGTCTGTCAGAATTTTATGCGGATGAATTGGAAAGACAGCGGAAATCATATGAATATACGAATGGTATCATATTTGAAGATTTCCATGCGGAATATGACATTGATTTAAGCTATCGGCAGATAAAATCTTTGCGTGGATGGGGAAGTTCGGTGGCTGAATATAAACCGGAAGCAAAGGTAATTTATTTTTCCTGCAGTTTTTCCGTTGCCGGTTCCGCACAGAGTTCCGCAATGGAAGCAGGGGAAAAACATGTGGGATATGGTTACTGTTTAATCAAGGAAAATGGTCAATGGAAGATACTTGCGAATGGGTATTGAAACAAACGCGCACCCGAGTTGCTTGTTTACAATGAGGAGGCACGTTTGATAAGTAACCATGTGAGGCTGAAGAAAGGCGTAAAATGAAAAGCAAGTGGAAAAAGATTGCCCTTATCGGCATAATCGTATTATTGGCAGCAGGCGGCATATTATATTATTTTTATGCAGTAGATAAAGACAAAAACGGACTGACAAAGCAAGATGTGGCGCAGGCGGAAAAAGCTCTGTTGGCATATATTGCATTAGAAAACCAGGGGGATATTTCAGGATGCTTAGGCTGCCTGTCAGAATTCTATGCGGACGAATTGGAAAGAAAGCGGCAATCATATGAACTTGGGAGTGGTATCATATTGGAAGGTTTCCATGCAGAATATGACATTGATTTAAGCTATCGGCAAATAGGATATGTGCGTGGGACAGGAAGGCGGTTTGCCGAATATAAACCGGAAGCAAAAGTAATTTATTTTTCCTGCAGTTTTTCTGTTGTTGAAAAGCAGACAGGCTCCGCGCTGGGTTCCGGAATGGAGGCGGGGGAAAAACTTGTGAACTATGGTTACTGGTTAATCAAGGAAAACGGTAAATGGAAGATACTTACGAATGGGTATTGAATGGCTGTTTTTAGGTTATACAAAAGAAATAAAACGGAAGGGAAACTGTTAGGCGATAGCAGTTTCCCTTTAAATTTGCAGCCACCTTTGAAACAAACGCGAAGTCTGTTATTCGTTAGCCAATCTTCGAAGCAGAAGCGCGCATCCGACCGCGGATACCACAAACAAAAGCAGCAGATACCACAGATTTTGAAGACGGAAGCCATCGTTAAACATAAGTTGGTAACCCCATACTGCAGGGAAAATTTTCCCGATAGCGGCGAGGGCTTTGGGCAGTAATTCGAGCGGAAACATGATGCCGGACAGCATAATGGACGGCAGGAAGATAAGCTGGGCAAACATGGGAAGCTTTGCCTGACTTTTGACAGCCAGTCCAAGGAGACTTCCAACGCCAAGAGAGGCAGCGGTAAAAACTGCCAGCGCTGCAAAGTAAAGCGGCAGGTTTTGGGGAATACTTGCGCCAAAAGCAGCGGGAGCTGCCAAAAATATGATGACAGACATAAGCAGCAGATGAATAAAAGTGGAGAGAAACATGGAAACCAGTCCGAAAAACAGGGGCGCATCATTGACCTTATAGACATTTTTTATATCGCTGCCGTAGGTTTCCACAAGGGAAACAGGAAAGCCGATAAAGGCGCCCATGGATACGCCCATTATGGTCATGGACTGTATGAGCGTATCTTTCATTTCCGGATTTACGGAAGTAAAGATACCGCCCATAAGGGCAAAGAAAATAAGCGGGACAAGGTAGCAGGAGACGAGAAGTGATTTGCTCCTGATATCCAGTTTCCATTGTAATGACACTCCGTAAAGAAAAGCGCTCATGCATTTGTCCTCCTTGTCATTTTCATAAAATGTTGCTCCAATGAGCCGCGGTCTACTTTGATATCCCGTATTCTGCTTCCTTTTTGTTTTAAACTGCCAAGCAGTGACAAAAGCGAATCTTCAATGTTGTCGGTTTCAAAACTCTCGCTGCCCTGTTCTGTCTTAATGTGAACGATATAATGTTCACCCATCTGCTCTGTCAACTCTGCGGCAGTTCCCTCAAATATAATTTTCCCTTCATTTAAAATGACAATCCTGTCACAAAGGGCTTCCACTTCCGCCATATCGTGACTGGCGAGAATGATGGTTTTGCCGTTCGCTTTCAATTGGCGGATAAGGTCGTGGAGCGCCGCTCTGCCCTCCACATCAAGACCGGCGGTCGGTTCATCCAAAAACAGAATATCCGGATTGCCCGTTAAAGCAAGGGCAAGGTGCAGACGTCTTTTTTGTCCTGTTGACAGTTCAAAATAGCATTTATTCTTTAATTCGGGGATGCCAAGGGCGGCAAGCGTAGATTCGTCAATGGAGGTCTTTTTCCATTTGGCAAACAACCGGACTGCCTCCATGGGCTTTATATGGGCGGGAAGGGAAGCCGACTGCAATTGTATACCCATTTTGCCATCTATGGTAATGTCTCCTTTTCCGTATTTTTTCAAGCCTTCGATACAGGAAAGCGTAGTGGTCTTTCCCGCGCCGTTGACGCCAAGCAGCGCAAACATTTCACCTTTTACCACGTTAAAATCGATGCCTTTCAGTACGGCGTGGCTGCCGTAGCTTTTTTCCAGTCCGTGAACGGATATTGCATAACTCATGTTAAGTATTCCTCCTGTGCACATTTGAAACGGGTTCAGGCAAATGGATTCGTGCCTGCCCTCTTAAAATACGCTTCCAAAGCCGGCTGGATATAGGACTGAATCAAGGTAAGCTTTTCCTCCCAATCCTCATTTGCCCCTTCCGGTTTTGCGATTTCCAAAAGCTGGGACAGCAGACTCATATCGCCGCCGGTAAATTCCGTCACAATATCCCAGAAATCCTTTGCTAAAAGCAGGCTTTCTTCGCTGTCGGACGGAAGATTCTGCTCCTGTAATTTTGCAAATGCATCCATCACAAGCGAAAACCGCTTTATAAAGGCCAAGGCGCTGTCTTTGTCAAATTGATTGTGAATATGGTCAAGCATTTTATCGTCAAAATGTTTGATTAAAAAGTAAAACTCATTTTTCATCTGAAGATTGACAATAATGTCAGCATACTTTTTAAAGTCTACCTGCTGCATTTGCAGGACCTCATTTTTCAAGGCCTCAATTTCTTTCAGAGATTCTGACAGAGATGTTATTTTTTGCTGTATACCCGCCGCCTGCTCGGATAACGCTTTGGCAACATCGGCGGGACTGTCGAGAGGAATCAGCCTTTCCCTGATATCGTCCAGAGAGAATCCAAGGGATTTTAAGGATAAAATCTGATGAAGCTTTATCAAATCTTTGTCACTGTAAAGCCTGCGTCCGCCCTCGCTGGCTGCGGATGGACACAGCAAATGTTCCCTGTCGTAGTATTGCAGAGTACGAACCGTAACGCCCATTTTTTTAGCAGCTTCGCCCACTGTCATATAACCTTCCGGTATTGCTCTGTGCTTTTCCATACCTTCTCCGTTTCAAAAAATTTCTGTGTTTTTTATTATAACTCATTACGTTACGTCATAAGCAAGCTTTGTATGAAAAATATTTTATGGGAGTGATTTGAAATCAAAAAAATACCGCACGATAACTGAAAGGAGTTATTATACGGTATTTTCTCTTATTTCTATTTGATGGGTTCCCGAATCACTGTCCGTAGCTTTTCGGGAGCTGCCCGACGAGGGTCGCTTAGATATATCTCGTGATGAAAGCGCGTGTCGGAAAAATCGAGGGAATAGTTGTTTTCAGATAAGTACGCGTTCATTTGGCTGATGGTGGCAGGTTCGCTGTCATAGTTTCCTATGTGCATACACTGTACGCAAAGTCCTTCCGGATAGGTGAAAAAGTATGCTTTGGAAAAATCGCTGTGTTTCTTTTCAGTGGCTTCGCGGACGGCCCATGTAAATTCTTCCTTTGTCACAAATTCCGGCAGCCGAATCATGGAAATCCACTCAAAGTTTTCTTTGTGTGTGTAATCGATGCCGGTGCAGTCCTTTTGCCACCACAAGCCTTCCAGCGGGGGAACGACATAGGGAAAATATCCCTCTATCTTATGGCTGCCCATGTAGCTCATTTTGATGGTGAAGGCGATGGCGTACAATATTCCTATCGACGCCTTGTATTCCCCGTCCGGTTCGTTGGGGTCGCCCTTTCCCCTGACAGCGATGTAATGCATTTCCGGTATCTCTATGATTCCCGGCTTTTTGGGCGGCAGATAAAATTCTTTATACTCCTTTTTGTAATCGAAAGCCATATTATGAGCAATCCCCCTTCAAATTTTTCACCCGTGTCTGAATCGACTCCTCAAATTGCTGTTCGGAAAGGGACGGATCTTTTGTGGCTTTCCAGACGGCACAGGGAACATTTTCGCAGGCGGCGCAGTTTGCAAATTTATGCTTTTGTACGGAACAGCTATAGATAGGGCAGGCTTTTCCTTTCGGCGCATGGAAAACCTTTCCGGAGGAGGCGTTGCACCCATTGCAGAGAGAGCCCAAGAAGCTGCAAGATTCACATTCTGTTCCGCAGGCGCTTAGTCCGAGGATTTCCCGCTGCCGCTTTTTGCTGAAGGTTTGCAGCATAAGCTTATATGCTTTATCCAAAAGATCCATCAGCAGCTCGTCGGGGACTTCGCCGTCGGGCTTTACGGAGATGTAATGCGTCTTGTCCATGTAGTAGCCTGCGACGATATCCGGATACTGCGATTTCAGAAAATCACCTTCATCGGGATCTACCTTTAGTGTAATGTAGTAGGGCTTGTTATCCCAGTCCAGACAGATTGCGGCGAACATTTTTCCGCCAATCTTGTAGCGGATCCAGTTCCAGTCAGCCTGTAAATCCTTTGTCACCTTTCGTTTGCCAAGTAAATATTCGTCAATCCATGGGTATTTCATCTTCAATCTCCTTTCGTGTGTGGGTTTCATACTGTTTCAGAGTCTTTCTCAATGCTGTGAGCAATTCTTCCCGAAGTTCCACCGGTTCCAAAAGCTCTGCCTGCTCGCGGAAGGTTAAAAGCCATGTGATGAGGTTTTCCTTGTTTGTGTAATCGGCGTGAAACAGCAGTCTGCCGTCAGGAAGTTCCGTAAAGCAGCCTGTGCCGAATTCCTCGACCAGACGCCATTTGCATGAGGCATCGAAGAGCGCCTTTACACGGATACCGCCGGGAAAAATCTGCTCGTCCTTTAAATCAGGCAGCGGCACCGGTCTTTTCGGAAAAGAGGTTTCCGATATTTGCAGCCTGTCCATGCGGTTTAACTTAAACAGACGGAAATCCCTGCGCTTTTTGCACCAGCCCCACACATACCAGCTTGACCAGCGGAAAATTAAATAATACGGCTCGATGTTTCTTTCGCTTTCTCCCGTCGGCGAATAGTAGAAAAAGGAAAGCTCCCGCCCATTGTCTATGGCATTTCGAATCAACTCAATTTTGGGAGCGAGAGAATCCTTGTACCACGAGGATAAATCAATCAGCACGGACTGGCTGCCCGACATAAAATCGGAGGAACCGACGGACAATTTTTCCATAAGCTGCCCGTAGCGGTTGGTTCCGTTGATGCTGTCAAGCCCCCGCAGTCCTGCAAGAATGTCCAGCATTTCCGTGTTGGTGAGCAGGGTGCGCTCTATTTTGTAATTTTCCATAATGGAAATGCCGCCACTTGTGCCCTGCTTTGTCACGATGGGAATACCTGCTTTGCACAAATCCTCGATATCGCGGTTAATGGTTCGTCTGGAAACTTCGAACTGCTCCGCCAGATAGGGCGCCGTAACAACATCCTTCTGCAGCAGAACAGATAAAATGCCAATCAACCTGTCTATTTTCATGACTATACCTCCGCATATTGCAAGCATAGATATAGTATCACCTGCATACGCTTCCGTTAAAATGATATTATCATATAAAACATGACATCTGTGTGTCGTGTTTATAGTATAACAGAAAAAAGAATTTTAGGAAATGGTGATAAAAACGTTTCCCACACCGGATTTGACACGATTCTTTATAGATGATAGTATGAAATCAGGTCACTTTTCATGGAGGATTAACATGATACTATTAATAGCGGGCGCATCACATACAGGAAAAACAGCGTTTGCGCAAAGGCTTCTCGAAAAATATAAATATCCCTATCTTTCCATTGACCATTTGAAAATGGGGCTGATACGGAGCAACAGCACAACGCTTACACCGTTAAGTGACGAGGAAGCGCTGACAGATTATCTGTGGCCGATTGTGAGGGAAATGATTAAAACAGCGATTGAGAACAAACAGAATCTGATAGTGGAAGGCTGTTATATTCCATATGACTGGGAAAAAAGCTTTGAGGAGGAGTATCTTCCCCATATCAAATACCGCTGTCTGGTTATGAGCGAGTCGTACATACAAAATCACTTTCATGATATCAAGCAGTATGCAAGTACGATAGAAGAACGGCTTGATGATTCGGACTGTACAATGGAAACTTTGCTGTATGATAACGCAAAGACATTGCAAATGTGCCGGCTATATGGTGCGGATTATCTTCTGATTGAAGATTCTTATCCAATGGATATAGATTTTTAATTGTTTGTTTACGGAATTGCAGTACGCAGGGTATAAGGGTGGAAGAAAAGCATATGAATACAATCTGTCGCGATATATTCAGGGCGGTCTATGAGGAAAAATGGCTCAGCATTGAATATAAGAACGGAAAAGAGGAAATCACAAAATACTGGGTAGGAATTATCAGCATCAACCCCATCGAAAAGTCCATGAAGGTGGAAGGACTTCATCTGTCTAAATATACCACGCAGGAGTTAAAAATCTACGTTGATTCCATCTTGTCGTCGTCCGTCATCGACGGCTCTTACTTCAAAACGGATATCAGACTGAAAAACGATATTCAGCAAAATCCCATCAAATACCAATCCCTGTTTCACCATGCTGCAAATTTGAAAATACTCAATTATCTTGTGGACTGCAACAAGCTGGACACTACGCCCTATCAAACAGAGTATGCGCTGATAAGCAAGTTTGACGGGGACTGTGTGCGGGCGGGAAAATACGATTTGAGTCCGGAGCAGTTTAAGGAAATTGTAACCAATTTCCAGTATGGGGCGAAAAAAGTATTCAGCACAAGAATAAAACAGTTGGCGCTGAATGTGATGAGCGTTCACACCAGACAGGGCTTGTATGTGCTGGCATACCGCCTGCTCAGACTGGACGTGAAGAACAGGACACTCCGGCAGGAGGAAGAAATCAGCATTAACACCGAGTTTACCATAAACGGAAACAAGCAGAGCATTCGGCGGTTTTTGGATGCGGAGGATTATGCGCTGCTGGAGCATTTCGAGGAAAATGCAGAAAAAATCAAGGATAAAATTACCCAAAGCAATCGGCAGATAAGCGGTGTGGACGATATGCCGTACATGATTGCCATCGGAAGGGATATGCTGTTGGATTTACACCATGAATACGAGGCAATCCACAAGATGTACGACGAGGATAAAGTAAGTATCCCGATCCATGCATTTTTCGGAAATCTGTTGAAGCCTGTTATCCGGACGAAGGATTATCCCACCGTTTTGCTGAATAAAAAAATCAATTTGGATCAGCTTCTTGCGATTCATAACGCCATAAAATACCCGCTTGCCTATATACAGGGACCGCCCGGCACCGGAAAAACCAACACTATTGTCAATACTATTATGACAGCCTTTTTCAATGAAAAAACCGTGTTGTTTGCATCTTACAATAACCATCCGATAGACGGCGTGTTTGCTACGCTCAGCAAGATTCCTTACCGGGGCAGGGAAAACGTGGCGTTTCCCATTATCCGGCTGGGCAGCGACGAGAAAGTCGCGGAAGCGCTGGATTATATGAAGGAGTTGTATGAAAGGACAAAAAAGCTCAATATCTTTGACAGAACCTTAAAACGCAATAAAAATGACAGGTCTGTCAGAACGAAAAAACTGACAGAGTTGCTGCGCCGTCATGAGGAGAAACTGGAGCTTTTGGAAAAGAAGGAAGCAATTGAAAAGCTGATGAGGACCAACAGGCATCTCACCTTCCAGACCTCCCTGCAGGGCGTACAGCTCGCAGAAGTGAATGAAAAACTGGCGCAAATCGGGGAAATTACGGATGAGGAAGCGCTGAAGCTGGTGCTGGAGGATGAGGAGGAATTTAAGCAGTATTTATATTATACCTCGGCAAAATACATACAGCGCCTGAAGGAACCGAAAAACGAGGATTTGCTGAAAATTATCTGCATGGAAGCGCAGGACAGTGACAGTAAGGAAGTCAGGGTGAAGGAATTTAACGATTATCTGAAGAAGCCGGAGAATGTAAAGAAGTTTCAGAGGATATTCCCCATCGTGGCGACCACGTCTGTTTCCGCGCACAAAATCGGACAGCCGGAGACCTATTTTGACATGGTGATTATGGATGAGGCAAGTCAGGGAAATATTGCGGTTTCTCTGGTGCCGATTATCCGGGGCAGAAACCTTATGCTGGTGGGCGACCCGCAGCAGCTCAGTCCGGTTATCCTGCTGGACGCTGCGGACAATGCAAAGCTGCGGAAGCAGTACGGTGTGACGGAAGAGTATGACTATGTTCAAAATTCCATTTACAAAACCTATTTGGCGTGTGACGCAGTGAGTGGGGAAATTCTGCTGAGCCATCATTACCGCTGCCACAGAAAGATTATAGAGTTTAACAACCGAAAATATTACAACAATAAGCTGGTGATAAAAAGCCAAAATGAAGAACCGCAGCCGCTTATTTTCACGGATATTCCGGACGACCATACCTACTACAGAAATACTGCGCCCAGAGAGGCGGAGGAAATTCTGCGGTTTGCCGTGCAGAACGCGGACAAACGCATCGGCGTTATCACGCCCTTCGTCAACCAGAAGGATTACATCAATGATATGCTGAAAAAGAATGAAATTGGCAATGTGTCCTGCGGTACGGTGCATGCTTTTCAGGGCGATGAAAAGGACGTGATTCTCTTTTCACTGGCGCTCACCGACAAGACGGGAACGGGCACCTATGGCTGGCTGAAGAACAATAAAGAGCTTATCAACGTGGCGACCTCCCGCGCTAAAAATCAGCTTATTATTTTTTCCAGCAAAAAGGAACTGGAGCGGCTGCACACGGACGAGCGGGACGACCTCTATGAACTGGTGCAGTATGTACAAAGCAACGGCACTTCCCAAGTCACACCACAGGTAAACACTTCGCGTGCCCTCGGCATCAAGCCTTACAGCACAGAGACGGAAGCCGCTTTTCTGACCAACCTGAACCACGCGCTTGACAATGTCCTAAACACCAACAAAAAGTGCGTTGTACAGAAAGAAGTCAGCATCGCCCATGTATTTAACAACAACACCCGCTACAACGATTTGTTCTACACGGGACGCTTCGATTTTGTCGTCTACGAGCGCGACTACCACAAAAACGAAATCCCCATCCTCGCCATCGAACTGGACGGCAGGGAGCACGCAGAGGACAGCGTCGTCATCGAGCGCGACAGGAAGAAAGCTGAGATATGCCGCGAGCACGGATTTGAACTGATACGCATCGAGAATACATATGCGAGGCGGTATAATTATATTAAGGAGATATTGATACGGTATTTTAAGGGGGTGCGGGGGTATTAAAGAAATATTGTATGTTTTTAATAAACATGTGATAAGTGAAGTGCAAACAAAAATGAGGAATAGAATTATTTAAACTAGCATGTGCCGTGAAAAAAAGATTTCTTACAGTAATAAGACTTACTAAAATTGCTAGATAGAAACGAGGTAAAAGATTGAAAAAATGTTTGTCGGCTGTATATCACTTTCGGGAGAAACGAATGGAACGGGATATCATTCATTGTGATGAGACTCCTGTCCAAGGCTTAAAAGAAGAAGATAAAAAGCCACAGACAAAATCTTACATGTGACTGTGCCGGAGTGGTAACGATGGTAAAGAACCAATCATCCTTTATGACTATCGGCTATCCAGAAATGGTGATCATGCCGCCGCTTGTCTGAAGGACTTTAAAGGATATGTCCATTCCGATGGATACTCCGGGTATAATAAGCTCAAAGACATTACCCGTGTCGGATGCTGAGGACATCTGAGACGAAATTTTGGTGCCGGATAGACTTCAAAAACACTTAAAAAGGGTCTGCGCTTGGTAAAGTAGTGCTCTATGCCCAGAATTAGAAACCATATATGGAGAATTATCTTCTTGATGGAGGATGTGCTCTTTCCAACAATGTAGCGGAAAATGTAATCCGCCCATTTACTGTCGGAAGAATAGAATAATGAGATATAGAAAGTATCTTTGGAATTTGATGCCATTGCTGGAGATTTGATGAATATCTCAAGCCCAGTGTATTTATAAAAGTTCCAATAAAAGTATATCAATTTTTCTATATTTCCAAAACTTGAATATTTCGAGATTTTGTAATATAATCTCGGATGTAAATAGTTTTGCAGGGAGGTTTGGAGATGGACTATTTGACTGTTAAGGAAGCTGGAGAAAAATGGGGCATTTCAAGTCGTATGGTAACAATATACTGCAATGAAGATCGCATTCCGGGAGCTATTAAGAAAGGAAATTTGTGGTTGATTCCAGAAAATGCTGAAAAGCCCAAAGATTTGCGAAAGAAATAAAAGAAAGGAACAGGGCAGATATGTTTGTGGATGAGTCCGGATCGACAGTAAATTTTATAGATTTGTTTGCAGGTGCAGGTGGTCTGTCCGAAGGATTTATCCAGGCAGGCTTCAATCCGATAGCACATATTGAGATGAATGCTATGGCAGCAGCAACTTTAGAGACGAGGGCGGCATATCATTACATGAAGAAACATAAGCCTTTGATGCGTTGGTATTATGAATATGAAAGAGGTAATATCACCAGAGAAAAGCTTTTTCAGTATATTCCTGATGAGGTGACAAAGACAATCATAAATGCGGAGATGTCGCCGGAAAATATTGCCGGGATATTCAGGCAAATTGATGACATTATGCAGGAGGATAATGTTAAAAAGGTAAATGTAATAGTTGGAGGTCCTCCATGCCAAGCGTATTCACTTGTAGGTCGCGCACAGAGCAGCCATATGCTGGTTCCTATGAGTGACGATCCACGGAATGAACTGTACAAGATGTATGCGCGCTTTCTAAAAAAATATCAGCCAGATATATTTGTTTTTGAAAATGTAGAGGGGTTAAAGACAGCAAGAAAAGGTGCATCTTTCAAAAATTTGCAGGCACAGCTTCGCCGTGTTGGATATGTGATTGAATGTCATGAACAGAATGCAGTGGATTTTGGAGTTCTCCAAAATCGTAAACGTCTGATTATTATTGGATGGAGAAAGGGAACAAATTATCATTACCCTGTTTTTGAGAAACTTCAGAGTAAAGCATTAGTAAATGATTTGCTTTCTGATTTGCCTGTGCTTGAACGGGGAGAGCAGGAATTTACATATAGGGTTCCCTGTGCACAGGCAAGTCGGTATGTCAAAGACAATCAGCTTCGTACACGCAATGACGTTCTTACCCACCATGTGGCAAGAAATAATACTCCACGAGATGTAGAGATATATCGTCGGGCGATAGAGGCATGGAATAATAATCATCGGCGGTTGAAATACTCAGAACTACCGGATGAATTGAAAACGCACAGGAACCAGACATCGTTTATTGATCGTTTTAAAGTTGTTGAGGGTGATTGCACAAGCTGTCATACTGTGTTGGCGCATCTTTCAAAAGATGGCCATTATTTTATTCATCCGGATATAAATCAGTGCCGTTCTATTTCGGGGCGGGAGGCTGCCAGACTGCAGACATCTCCACATAGCTATTATTTTGAAGGAAATCGCACGTCACAGTATGTACAGATTGGGAATGCTGTTCCACCAATAATGGCAAGAAGGATTGCGGAAGCGATTCGCAAGATGATAGAAACTCAGAAAGCGGAGGCATCCGTAACAAAAGATATGCAGTCGAAAAACAGCATTATTGCATAAGTTTGGAAAAATAATTGTAAAGAAATATTTAATATACAATTGTACAATACAGGTATGGGGGACAAGATTAATGATTGAAAAAATAGAAATACAATATTTTAGATCTATTTATAGAGTAACGATTGCTAATATTAATGATATTAATGTTTTTTCGGGAAAAAATGATGCAGGAAAATCAAATGTATTGAAAGCGCTTAATCTGTTTTTCAATAACCATATTGTATATGATGGAGACTATAATTTTAAAGAAAATTACAACTTACAACGATTAGAAGAAGTGCGCAGAGAAACGGTTAAAGGCAAGCAGTTTATACAAATTAAAATCACTTTTAGGCGTGGTAAGCAGTTTGAAAAAACGCTGCCTGACAGCTTTACAGTATCAAAAAAATGGAATAGAGATGATGAATTGCCACAGATGACAGATGACATAGAAATGCAACTGAAAAAGCAAGGTCAAGTCTATAATGCGAGAAGCAGAGCATCACTTACCCGATTTTTAAATAATATAAGATACATTTATGTACCGGCAATCAAGGATCAGAGATTGTTTAACGAAATGTTGAAGAAGCTGCAAAATATAGTTTATTCAAAGAAATTATCCGGCAATGAGCAACTTACATCATCTCTCTCGACATTATATGAAAATGTTGTTGTAGCTACGAAAGAGCTAAGTGATGAATTCAAGAAAGCAACAAATGTTGATTCAATGATAGCTACGCCAACAGAAGTAGATGAATTATATAAGACGTTGCATATTATTACAAGGATGGCAGACGGTACTGTTTCGTTGGAAAATAGAGGTGACGGTATTAGAGTTAGATATATACCAAGTATTTTAAATTATATAGCTCAAAATGCCAGTGAAAATTTTGTATGGGGGTTTGAGGAACCCGAAAATTCTTTAGAATTTAATATGGCTCGAGAAATGGCAGAAGATTTTTACAGAGTATATGCCAGAAACAGTTTAATTTTGTTGACGACACATTCTCCGGCATTTATAGATTTGGGGCATAGAAACAAAGGAAGGGGATACAGATGTTTTAAGGTATTATATGAGACTAAGATTTTAGATTTTGAACATGCAGAGCAGCTTCCATCCTTAGAAGAAGAACTCGGATATATACGAATATTGCAGCGACAATATGATGAGTATAAAAATATCATTGAAGAGAATGCAAAAATCAAAGATAAAATCAAAGATTTAGAAGCAGAGTTGGAAATTTCTAAAAAACCGGTTTTATTAACAGAAGGAAAGACAGATGCTAAGATTTTATCAGTTGCATGGGAGAAATTGTATGACTATGAATGTCCATTTGATATAAAGAGTTGCAATTTGCTTGATGATCAAGAAGAAAATGCAATCGCAGGTGCCGGAATTTTAAAAAATACTCTTTGTGCTTGGAGATTTGATTCTTCAAAAGTCGTAATAGGGCTATTTGACAATGACGATGCAGGATTAAAAGCGTTTAAGTTAGATGGAAACTATGGCACGGAAAAAGAAAATCCATGGAAAATCCATAAAAATAAAAAAGGATATGCCTTTGTAATTCCAGCAAATAATGATATGCTCAAAAAGATAGAGAAGATTAAGAATCTTTCTATTGAATATCTGTTTGGACAGGATAGTTTACAAAAAGAGGTAAATGGTAAAAAACTGGAATTTGAGCCGTTTACAAATACTTTTTTATGTAATGGCATACCGGTAGAGCTCAATGTTCCTGATGTTGGCGAATGGTATTATGCTAGGATAAAAGATAATACAAAAGTTGATTTTGCATATACTGTTGTTCCAACGCTCGAAAAAGAGGAGTTTGAAAATTTCCGGGATATCTTTAAAATTGTGAAGGATATATTGGAAGATATTAAATGAGGAATTGAAGGAGGTAATCTGTGTGGATGAACACACGCTTTTGAATGAATACGCAATTATCAAAAGACAACAGTTGGATTCCAGTCCATACAGCTGCCTTGATAATGATAAAATAGATTTGAATCCTCACCAGATTGAAGCACTCATGTTTGCAGTGGAAGCGGTAAAGTTGGGTGGGGCAATTCTGGCAGATGAGGTTGGCTTGGGAAAGACTATTGAAGCTGGTCTGGTCATGCGGTTTTTACATAAAAGTGGTTACAGGAAAATGCTGTTGATTATCCCCTCCAGTCTTTGCAGACAATGGCAGATAGAATTGTATGAAAAGTTTGCTATGGAAGCGGCAATTGTGGACAGGCAGAATCTTGAAAGCTATCATACAGAGGTTTCAAAGGAATTTAGCGTTGTAATTGTATCATATAATTTTGCCGCTGGAAATACCACACTTCTCAGCAATGTAAAATGGGATCTGGTGATATTTGATGAGGCGCATAAGCTGCGCAATGTTCACAAGGCAGGGAGCAAGCAGGCGGAACGGATATTGCAGATGACAAAAGGAATCCCGAAACTGATGCTTACAGCTACCCCTATCCAGAACTCTTTATGGGATTTGTATGGACTGGTGCAGTTTATTGATCCAGAAATATTTCTGGACAAGCGTGTGTTCAGCAGGCGGTATATCCGTGATGAAGAATATGACGTATTGAAATTCCAGTTGAGTCCGATTGTGCAGCGTACACTTCGCAGTGAAGTTGTTGATTATCTGCAGTTTAGCAGCCGAATCGGGATCACCGTAGATTTCCGGCTATCACCACAGGAGGCAGCTTTGTATGTGGCTGTCAACAATTATCTGAAGAAAGATATATTGTATGCAGTTCCTGCTTCAAATAGAACTTTGGTAACAATTGCAATTCGTAAACTCCTTGCATCTTCCAGCCAAGCGGTGGCAGAGACTTTCAAAGTATTACGGAGTAGGCTAATTGTGTTGCAACAGACACAGAGGGTAGAGAGTGTAGATGAAAGTCTGGATGCTTTCTTTAATATGTTTGATGATGACTATGAGGAAGCGGAGGAGGCGTTACAGGAAGAATTATTTGACAGGGAAAAAGTCAATGAGTTTATCCAAAAGGAGATAGATGAAGTTGATGGAATTATTTCTTTGGCTGAAAACATCCGGCAAAATGCCAAGCTGAATGCATTGAAGAAAGCCCTAATTATCTCGTTTCAAAAGCAGTCGGAACAGGGTATACATAATAAAGCTGTTGTTTTTACGGAGTCATTGCGAACACAGGCATATCTTTTTGATGAACTGTCTGCCTGCGGATATGGAGAAAAAATACTTCTGTTTAATGGCAATATGAATGATCAGACAACAAAAGACATATATCGGGCATGGAGATCACGTCATTATAATATGCCTGTTGCAGGCAGAAGCATTGAAATCAAGAATGCCATCGTAGAAGCATTTCGAGATGAATATCAGATATTGCTGGTCACAGATTCCGGTTCGGAAGGATTGAATCTGCAATTTTGCAACACAGTCATCAATTATGATTTGCCGTGGAATCCACAAAGAATTGAGCAGCGAATTGGAAGATGCCACAGATATGGTCAGAAACAGGATGTGATGGTTATTAATCTTCTGAATACGGAGAACATTGCAGACAGGCGCGTATATGAGATACTTGCTCAAAAGTTTGAGCTTTTCGAGGGTGTATTTGGAGCATCCGATAAGGCTATTGGTCTGCTGGAAAGTGGGGAGAACTTTGAAAAGCGTATTCTCCAGATTTATCAGCAGTGTTCCAATAAAAAAGAATTTAACCGTGAGTTTACCGGGCTGGAGAAAGAATTGGAACGGAAAAGGGGCGTAAGGGCGTTACAACTCCGATCCATGCTTTCAAAAACAAACGAAGAAGAACACAGAAACGCTTTCAGGCAGCGGATGAAAGATGTTCAGGAGTATTTTACGAATAGAGAATACTGGAACAGTGTGAATGGCAATACTGCCGGGAAATATCCAATGCTTTATGAACTGAAGAAAAAACCGGCTGAACTGCAGGGGCATGGATACCTTCTGATTGGAGGGTTTTATGATGGGCAAAAACTGTTGGAACCGGTTTTGTATGTATTGGACAGACAATTAAGGATTCGCAGAAATCTTGAGAGTGTATTGGTGCAGCTATTGCAAAATGTATGTGAAAGTAATCTGTCACCGTGCCCTTTTGTCACGGAAGCGGGGGTTTGTGTGGATGCACTGGAGAAATACCTGTTAAACAAAAGACAGGAAGATATGAGTGAACTTTTGTTGTGGGAAGATTATAAAATTGAAAACTGGCGTAGATTGCGTCTTGATGATTTTACAATACGGGTTCAGGAGATAGAGGATAAAATTGCGGTAGTACATGAAGAGTACGATAAAGAGAAGAACTTCAAGGCGAAAATTTCCCTGAAAAAGGATATGGAAAATCTGGAGCAGAGCCGAACGGAATTATTGCAAAGTTTTCATGAATTTACTGGCACAGTAGATAGACAAGCAGCAGAACTTCAAATGGAATCAAGGAAAAATAAACTTGGTGCCCCAGTGCTGATGGTTAAGGTTGTGGTCAGGTTTTAGGAGGAATACAGATGCAGAAAAAAGGAAAGCTTGAATTGACTTGGGTTGGCAAGTATGATGTACAGGAATTGGAACCAAGAATCCTTGTGGAGGATGAAAGTAAGTCATATGGAGATAATGATACGGGTTGCATGCTGATACATGGGGATAATCTTCTTGCACTGCGTGCTTTGGAAAATGATTTTAGTGGAAAAATTCAATGTGTTTATGTTGATCCGCCGTTTAATACAGGACAAGCATTTGATTTTTATGATGATAATGTAGAGCATTCTATTTGGCTTAATTTAATACATGACAGACTTGCTATTATGTATCGATTGCTTAAAAAGAATGGAGTGCTTTGGATGCATTTAGATGATGTAGAGGTGCATTATTGTAAAGTTATGTTGGATGAGGTTTTTGGAAGGCAAAATTTTGTATCACATATAACATATGAACGTTCAGCTGTAGCTGGATTGGGACAAGGTGGGTATCTGGTAAATACAACTGAACATATATTACTATACAAAAAAGGAATTTTGCCAGAAAAAGTAAATTATAGTTATGAGGAAGTGGGATTTAATATTATCAAACGATATAATCGCTTTGTAAGTAATTTTGGTACACGAAAACTGATAAAAGAATTTAAAGCTAAGTCAAATGGTGAAATGGTACGCATTTATGAACATTCAGGAGTGGATATTGTAACAATTTCTTTGCGAGATGCTCAAAACAGAGAAGAGGAAATCAAACAATTGTTTGCGCAACATATAGAAACTTTGTTTCGTGGGAATAGGGTTCAGAAGGAAAATGCATTTCAGAACGACATCATTACGCAGCTTGATAAAAATAAGTTTTATTCAGTGGATTATGTGCCGAGTCGTGGAAAGTATAAAGATGAAGAAACAACGCTTTATTATTTTAACTGTGAACTTCTTTCATGGCTCAAGGATACAACTACCTTGACGGAAGGTAAAATGACTAAATCACAGAAGATGACTACATTGTGGAAACATGGAGAAATACCCAAAGCAGATATCGCAAACGAAGGGGGAGTTTATTTTCCGAGGAGCAAAAAACCAGAACAGCTACTTCGGCGCATAATTGATATGTCAACAGAGCCTGGCGATTATGTGTTGGATTCTTTTCTCGGCTCGGGAACAACGGCTGCAACTGCCCATAAAATGGGACGAAAATGGATTGGCATTGAAATGGGTGAACATGCATATACTCATTGTCAAATTCGTTTGTGTAATGTTGTAAACGGAGAGCAGACTGGAATATCAAAGAGTGTAAACTGGCACGGAGGAGGAGGGTTTAAATTTTTTGAATTAGCGGAGCCACTGCTCGTAAAGAATCCCAAGCTGCCCGTATACCAGATTAACCCCTCCTACACATTTGACATGGTAGCGGAAGCAATCTGCAAGATTGAAGGTTTTACATATGCCCCGGAGGGAGAATTCCATGGCCATTCCTCAGAAAACCGCTTCATCCATGTTACAATGGAGTTTGTAAACATGAAATATATTCAGTCACTGATGAAGAACCTTGGAGAGCATCAATCTTTATTGATCTACTGTAAGCGAATGCAGAGTGATATGAATCTCCCGGTCAATGTGGAGGTCAGACGGATTCCAAAAGACCTGCTGAACAAATGTAATTTTGAGGAGGTGCAGGAATGAACACAGTAGACAGAATAAACTGGGCCATGAGCCTGCGGGAACCTCAGTGTGATGCCTTGCGCTGTTTTGCCCAAATCAGTGAGCAGTTGGAATATAAGACGTCAACAAAAGCAGAGGCGGAACAGATTGCTTCCGTGCAATGCCAGAATCCTCATACGATTCAGGTGGCAAAAGAGTTTGATTTCCCCTCGTTCTGCTTTTCGATGGCTACGGGTATTGGAAAAACCAGACTGATGGGGGCAGCTATTTATTATTTGTACAAAACCAAAGGGTATAAACATTTCATGATCCTGGCCCCGGGCAACACCATCTATGACAAACTCCGGGCAGAATCAGCTCCCAGCCACCCGAAGTATTTGTTTCGTGGGTTGGAAGCTGAAATGGGCAGGCCGAAGGTGTATGATGGCGAAAATTATCTGAGCTACCCTGTAAAATATGAACAGGGAGAACTGTTCGTGGAGAAAACTTCGGAAGTACAATTGTTTATCTTCAATATTGGCAAAATCTTCACCCGTGGAGATGTGCAGTTCAAATTCCATGTTTTTAATGAGGATCTGGGTGGTTCTTTTTCGGATGTGTTGCGCTGTTTTGATGATCTGGTTATCTGCATGGACGAGGCACACCGTTATTATGCGCCTGCTTCAATGAATGCTATTAACTATCTAAATCCGATTTTGGGTCTGGAGTTTACTGCCACACCCAAGAATACCAATAAAAATGTTATTTTTGAGTACGGATTGGCTGAGGGAGCCGGGAAATACCTCAAGATTCCTGTTGTGATGGGGAGAACAAATACAGCAGGATATACGGATGCTGATATTGAAGAAATGAAGCTGAAAGATGGCATACGACTTCATGAGAGAAGAAAATCCATTGTATATAAATACTGCATGGATAACAATCTTCCACAGGTAAAGCCGATTGTTTTGGTTGCCTGCAGGGACACGGGACATGCCAGAGAGGTGAGGGAAAAAATAGATTCCGATGCGTTTTTTGGCGGGCGTTATATCGGTAAGGTCATTCAGATTGATTCCAGTACCGGCAGTGTGGAGACAGAGGAAAACATCCAGAAACTGCTGACGATTGAGGAAAATACCAATCCGATTGAGATTGTTCTGCATGTCTATAAGTTGAAAGAGGGCTGGGATGTCAATAACCTGTTTACAATCATTCCGTTGAATGCAGCAAAATCGGATATTCTGGCACTACAGACGATTGGAAGGGGGTTGCGTCTTCCTTTTGACTCAATTACCGGAATTGAGGAGATTGATACTCTGGATATTGTGGCGCATGAGCATTACCGTGAGATTGTAGATGATCTGAGGAATAATCCAGTGTTCCGGCATCGTGACCTTGATACAGAGGATTTGCCCGATATGAAGCAGGTATCAATTCAGACAAGTTTTGATGATTATCAGCTGTCTTTTATAGATACGGCCATGCAGAGTGAACAAATTGTATCATTTCAGCACCTTGGTGAGAAGGATTCACAATCAGTGGCAGCTTTGTACAACGCATATCTGCAGGCTTATGCCAGGAAAGCAGAGCCGAAGAAAGAGAAAGCGGATGAGTTTCAACAAATGTCTTTAACAGAGATGTTTGGCACGGAAATGGGGGATGTTGATAATGCATCAAAATCAGCGGAAGGGAGTTCTGTAGAGCAGGACAGTCCGGGCAGTGCAGATCATGAATTAACAGGAAAGAAAGCAAAGCCCCCTGCATTGAAAAAAGATGAGTTTGTAAAACGACTGGAGGATATGATTAGAGTAGCAGTTTCCGTACCGAAAATCACGATAGGCTACAGTTCGACAGTAAAATTTCATCCGATTACAGTTTACCGGGGCATTGGAGATTTTGAAGTTGCCGCTTCTAAAATTGAACGATATGATGTGGTAAACGACCGGCTTCTGTCGTCAGTAGATGCGGAGGCCCTTATGGAGGATGATCCGGAGAACTTTCTGGCAGCTGCTTTGTTGGATGAAATTCCGGAATTCTGTGCTGATGATGCTGACTATATCCTAGATGTGGTGGAGCAGTATCTTAAATTGATTGAGGGTGACTTTGAGACCAGAAAGAAGGTTGTACGCCGATATGCTACGGCCATTGTGGAAGATTTAAGAAAACAGATATACGCCGCGAAGGAGGAACATACAGAATTTCTCTATAATGTTCAGAAAGATCTGATTGTCTTTGGCAGCGGTGTAAAGAACATCCGGAAGAACAATGGTGTTTTGCATTATACAAAGGAAATAAGTGATAAGAGGAATATCCGGCAATATGTTTTTGAGGGATATAAAAAGTCATACTACAGCCAGAATGCTTTTGACAGCGATGATGAACGCCGTTTTTCTGTGATTCTGGAGGAAGATGATGCAGTGTTGCGGTTTATCAAGCCGCCACTGAACCAGCTGGGACTGTTTTATAAGGCTGGTAAGCAATATAATCCGGATTTTATTGTGGAGACGGATGACGCAAAGTACATGATAGAGATCAAAGCGGCTAACCGTACAGACGATGCGGATGTCATTGATAAAGCGAAATCAGCCATACAATGGTGTTCCTGTGCAACGGATGTCGATACGGACCATAAACCCTGGCACTTTAAGCTGGTTCCGGGGCAGGAAATTATCATTGGGAATACATTCAAATATGTTGTGGGAAAAGCTGTTCCTATAAGGGTAGAGGAGGATTGAAATGGCAGATAACACAGCTTCTTTTAAGCATGCGGCTGTCCGTGAAAAAATACTGGAAGCGTTGAGAGTTGACTTGATGGGACCACAGGAAGAATGTGAGGTATTGAATGAAGTGCCCACATCCAGCTATATCACCGGCATGCTCTATCCGTCAGATACATCATTCAGCGAAGATGAAACATATGATGATCAGGAATTTATGAATAATGAATATTATACTGAGGATAGAAAAGACAGCAGTACAGGTGAGGAGGATTATGATTCCGAAGTACTGACTCAGGGTAAGTTTAAAAAGCAGGCTTCCTGTGGATTGACCTGTTATGTCGGGGCTGATGTATCTGTTATAACTGCCAGTATCAAGTGGGGATCGTATGAAAAGACCCAGGAGAAGGTTTTGGAGACCAAGGAAGGCGTGGAGAAAGAGGTAAAACGTTCACGCTATGTCAGGGAACAGCATCTGGCTGTTGTTGATATTGATCTTGCATCATTTGAGCGCTCCAGAAAGATGTGTCTGGAAGAAGATGAACATCTTCAGCTTCATATTTTCCAAATGCCTGTCAGTGATGGGAATAAAATGATTTCGGTGTATTTGTATAACCGCAGACCCAAAACGGAGAAAGAGAAGGAATACGAGCAGGTATTGTTTCAGGTGGAGATTCAGCTTGCCGATGATTATCTGAATCCGATTTTTGTGCCTGAATACAGGTGTCGTTCCAATAAACTGGAGGATGAATATTATTATGAGACACGCCCTGTTTTTGCAAGGGGACGTGGCTGCGCTGCAATATGGATCAGAGCAGATGAAAGTGAAAATGCTGTCGCGGTGCGCACGTCATTTATTCCTGATTATGAAATGAACGATGTAAGTCCGCAGATCAGTACTTTTCCGGAGCATACTTTTTCCATGCAGTTTCTTATGTGGCCGAAAAACAGGGAAGAAAGCGTTGCACGTCTTAGAAGAATGACGAATGATTATCAAAAATGGATTGACGGCCTGAGGGGACATGAATATATGACCCGTGATGTATTTAGAGAAAAAGGCAACTCAATTATCAGAGAATGTGAGAATGCCTGTCGGAGGATGAATGAGGGGATTAATCTGATTGAGAATAACCAGATTGTATTTCAGGCATTCTGTTTTATGAACCAAGTTATGTATATGCAGCGAAGTATATCCGCATATGCAAAGAAAAGCGGACAGGGAATTGACTGCAATCTGACAGATTATCAGAAAAAGGATCATTCTGAATGGCGTCCTTTTCAAATTGCCTTTGTATTGCTGAATTTGACAGGCATTATTTATCCTGATTCAAAGGAGCGCAAGACCGTAGATTTACTCTATTTTCCAACAGGAGGAGGAAAAACAGAGGCTTATCTTGGGTTGATTGCATTTACTATGGCCTACCGTCGTCTTACTGCCAGTGATGAAGTGGAATATGAAAAGGATGGGGGCGTGACAGTCTTTTTAAGATATACTTTGCGCCTCCTTACTACGCAGCAGCGTGATCGTTTGATCAAATTGGTTATTGCAGCGGAAATGACCAGAGAGAAACGTCCGGATCTGTTTGGAAAGCAGAGGTTTGCTATCGGATTTTGGGTCGGCGGGCAGGTTACTCCCAATAAATTCAGTGACTATGAAGATCCTCAAAAACAACGTGACTTTATTAGAAAACTGACAAAACAGTTGATAAAATGTCCCTGCTGTGGGAGAGAGATTAAAGAGAGCGATTATGATATCGATCCTGCGTCAAAAACAGTAAAAATAACCTGTTCAAACAGTAGATGTCATTTTTACAAATATAAAGATGTGTCTTTGCCGGTGTACTTGGTTGATGAGGAAATCTATCGGAAGTGTCCAACGATTGTGATCGCCACAGTTGATAAATTTGCCACTTTACCATGGAATGAGCAGACAGGATTACTTTTTGGCAATGCAGATAGATTCTGTTCCAGATGTGGTTATATCGCAAAGGGAGAAGAACACGTATCTTATCATAGAGCAACTAAAGGATGGCCCCAAGTTAAGCCGGTATCTGTTAAACCTTTCTATCCGCCGGAGCTGATTATTCAGGATGAGTTGCATCTGATTACGGGACCTCTTGGCACGATATATGGAGGATACGAGGAGCTTGTTGAGGAGCTGTGTTCCTTTTATCGTGATGGGCAGAAAATAAAGCCCAAGTATATTGTTTCTACTGCAACAATCAAGAATGCAAAAGAGCAGATTCGTTGTCTGTATGGGCGTGAAGATTACGCCCAGTTTCCGCCGGATGGCTTTGATATGGGCAGTTCTTATTTTATTACGGAAATCAAGCTGCCAGAGTGTTCGTATGGCATCAATGATGAGGAGAAGATTCTGGAAATGGCTCAGGCTGGGCAGAAACCGTTCAGACAGTATGTCGGCATATGTGGGAATGGTTCATCTGTAAAGACAACGCTTTTGCGGGTTTATGCCATAATTCTTCAGACAGTATTTGAACTTGCCCAGTATGACGAATATAAAGACTATGTTGATCCTTATTACACATTAATTGGTTATTTTAACTCAATCAGAGAACTGGGAGGCGCAGTACGTCTGCTAGATGATGACATCCCCAGTCGAATTGAAAATCTGAAAAAGAGATATGGTCACGAGCTGAGAAGGTTTCTGCCAAAGAAGAAAGAAATTACCTCTCGCATTCCCTCATATGAAATTACAAAAATTCTGGAGGAGTTGACGGAAGGGTATAAACCAGGACAGCCCAAGCAAAGTTGTTATGATGTTGTTATTGCAACTAATATGATAGCTGTAGGTATGGATGTTGACCGGCTGGGACTGATGACAATTACCGGAGAACCGAAACAGAATTCTGAATATATACAGGCAAGCAGCCGTGTAGGGCGTACATATCCGGGTTTGATTATTACAGTATATAATCCATATCGCCCCAGAGATTTGTCACACTATGAGAATTTTACAGGGTTTCATTCGCAGATGTATCGTTATGTCGAGGGAACGACGGCAACTCCGTTTTCAGCCCGGGCAAGGGACAGGGTTCTTCATGCAGTGGTGGTTGGAATGCTGCGTTTACAGCATGAGGAATTGGCTGCCAACAAAAACGCAGGTGCTATTATTTCGTTCCCGGATGAAAAAATTCAGGAACTGAAGAGAGAAATTCTTGACAGGGTTATGATAGTAAATCACCGTGTCTGTGAGGAAGCAGAGCGAGAAATGGACGATTTTATCAGGGGATGGCGCGAGTTGTGCAGGGATACCAAACCTTTGTCATACTATACAAATGATAAGGGAGTGGAGAATCGAAATCGCTTGCTGAATTATTATCATAGTTATTGTAAAGACCGGGAGAAGCCGACTCTGAACTCCATGCGGGAAGTGGAAAAAGCTGCAACCATATACTATTATAACAAGGAGGAAGGCTGATGAACTGGAATAAGTTGGGTGAAGTTCGACCGAATCAGCTGATTACTACATATGGGCCGGGAGCTATTATGGATGCCCTGCATGATTCGGTGACAGTGTTGGATATTGATTATTGGAAAAATACGGGGAATACCATTGTTGATCTGCGCTTGGCAAGTTATCTTGGCGTATATAATTTTAAGTCGCCTCAGACAAGTGACTGGGATGATATTCCCATAGTTTCGTTTCCATACTACCATGTGTGTAAGCATTGCCATCATTTGTTTGACATTCGTAATGGCTTTGACAGGGATAAGTATATTCATGACAAAGGGCCAAAGTGTCCGGAATGTGGATGGGATGCTTATCCTGCCAGATTTATTCTTGCCTGTGAGGATGGTCATATGGAGGATTTCCCTTGGTTTTGGTGGGTACATAATGGAACTGCTTGCGCTGGTACTGGACGGATGGAATTGATATCAACAGGCAACACATCTTCACTGAGCGAAATGCTGGTTAAGTGCAGCTGCGGAGCAAAGCGCACGATGGCAGGGGCGATGCAAAAAGAAAATTTTGAGGGATTGACCTGCAGTGGTCACCATCCACACAGACCGGGGGCAAGAAATCAGCGATGTAAAAAGATGGTAATCCCTTCACAGCGTGGTGCGTCCAATGTGTATTTCCCGGTTATCAGGAGTGCCATATCTATCCCGCCATGGACAGATCCGATTAATGACATTATAAGTAATAACTTACAGACTATTGAGGCATATGAGGCAGATTTTGGTGATATAGGGTTGCATAAAGCATATGAGCGATATTTTAAGGGTCGTTTCTCAGAGGATGAATTTCTTAAAGCATATACTCGAATTAAAGAGAAAATAAAGGAATTTGTCGAGATAAAGGAGATGGAGTATGCTGCGATTACCCATCATGATGATTTGGAGTTTAAGCGTGACTACAAATATTTCCAAGCAGAGGATGTTCAGGTTAAACCTGCTTTGAAAAGATGGTTTTCAAGACTTGTTAAGATTCATCGTCTGCGTGAGGTAATGGTTCTGCTTGGTTTTATGAGGATGGAAGCCCCGGAACCGGAGGTGAATGAACCAAAACATATATGTAAGTTGAATAAGGGATCAGGAAAAGATGCCTGGCTTCCTGCAGTTGAAGTACATGGGGAAGGCGTGTTTATTGAATTGAACCGTGATACGGTAAATGCCTGGAAACAGAATCCTGACGTGAACAGGTTATCAGAAAAGTATAAACAGGTTTATGCTGAATACTGCAGGGAAAAAGAATGGACGCTGCATGGGAACCGGGCTGGCGAGTATGTTCTTTTGCATACGTTGGCACATCTGCTGATTAAGGAAATGGCAATGCAATCGGGATATTCGTCTACTGCCTTGAAGGAGCGTATTTACAGCAGTGAAAAAATGTGTGGAATTCTGATTTATACCGGTAGTTCGGATAAGGAGGGCTCATTGGGAGGTCTGGTAGAACTGGGCAATTGGGAGAAATTCATTTTTATTTTGCGCGAGGCATTGCAGAACGCATTGACCTGTACAACAGATCCGGAGTGTTTTATGAATATGCCTCAAAAAGACAGAATTAATGGGGCGGCATGCCATTCCTGTACAATGATTTCCGAAACTGCCTGTGAAAATGGAAACCGTATGCTCGACCGTGCGCTTGTTGTTCCGGTTCCTGAACGTGAAGAATTGGGATTCTTTAGAGATTTGATTGGAGAATTATGTGGGATACAGATATAAACATTGATCTTATTGCAGAAACCTTGATAGACGATTTTGAGAAATGCATGAAAAGGCCGAAGATTCCTGCATTTGAGAGATCAATGCAGGAACTTCGCAGGCATTTCCCGAATGTTGATGAAAAAGGGATGATGGATATTATCAGTCTGGTTTGTACAGCCTATTCTCGCAATACAGGCGATAAGTGTGAGTTGGTGATTACTGCTCCGACGAGTTTCAGGCTGAGAGCCAGAAGGACGGAGGATGTTGTTGGAAGTTTGATAACGGAAGCCAGTCGAAGTATTACAATTACGGGCTATTCTATCTCTGATTATTTTGACGGCATGCTTGACAGTATGATACAGAAAAGTACTACTGGCGTGTATGTTAATCTGTATGTCAATGATGTTGAAAAGCATGGGGAACAGTTGCAGCGTGTGAAGTCATATAGAGGGCAATATCTGCGTCTGTTTGAGTATAACAGGGCTAAAGATGATCAGATGGCGGCGCTTCATGCCAAAATGATTGTTGTGGATGGAGTGTCAAGCTTTGTGTCATCTGCAAATTTATCTTACCATGGCATGCAGGGGAATATAGAAATGGGGATTCTGATTAAGTCGGCAGACAAGGCAAAGACGATAGAAGGATTGCTTAAAGAATTGAGACGAATGAAGGTGTTTTTGCCAGTTACTGATTAAATATAGACAGATTTGTTCCTGAAAACATGAAGATAATGGAATAGGTAAGCAAATGGACACTGTAACATCCGGACAACGGAGTAAAAATATGTCGGCCATCCGCTCAAAGGACACAAAGCCGGAAATATATTTCAGAAAACTGCTTTTTGCCAGAGGATACCGATATCGGGTAAATTCAAAACAGGTATCAGGACATCCTGATGTTTATCTGAAAAAGTACAATACGGCGATATTCATTCATGGGTGCTTCTGGCACAGGCATGAAAAATGTAAATATGCATATATTCCCAAAAGTAATGTGGAATTTTGGAATAAAAAATTTGATACAAATATCCGCAGAGATGCTGTAGTGCAGGAGGAATTGCGGGCTGGAGGTATCAAGTGTCTGATTATATGGGAGTGTACTGTCAAGCAGATGAAAAAGAATAGAGAAGTTTGTGATAAATATATGGAATTGGTGGAGAATTTTCTTGTTTCGCCGGAGTTATACAAAAGTATCAGCACTTTATAAGTTTTGAATATGTTGCAAGTTGTGACTTTCTACCTATTGAATTTATTATTTGTAATTTAGTATTTTTAAGTGCTTCGAAAAAGAATGGTGACAATAGTAGTTTTTTTACTGTATGTTTTCATGTGTTAGGATAATTGTTTTTTTAGCTTTGATAATAGACATGGAGAAAACTTGATTGGTGAAATGAAAACATATTGTGTATGTAGCTTATGTAGATAGGGACAATTCGTCATATGAAGAAATTGAAAACTTCATTTATGACAGTTATACAATGTGCACATTTATGTATATAGATTTTGTGGAGTACTTGCAGAAAAGGTAATAATAAAAATTAGCTTACAAAGGTATGGATTTAAAATGAAAACAATCAAAGTCGTAGCAGCCATCATCACCCACAATAACAAAATTTTTGCCACTCAGCGCGGTTATGGAGAGTTTAAGGATGGCTGGGAGTTCCCGGGTGGAAAAATAGAGGAGGGAGAGACGCCGCAGCAGGCGCTTATCCGTGAAATTAGGGAGGAACTGGATACTGAGATTGAGGTAGGCGAACTGATTGATATTGTGGAATATGATTATCCGCAGTTTCATCTTACAATGCATTGTTTCTGGTGTATGGTGAAATCAGGCAATCTGGAGCTCAAGGAGCACGAAGCGGCAAGGTGGCTGACAAAGGACAATCTGGACAGCGTGGACTGGCTGCCGGCAGATTTGGGGTTGATTGAGAAGATTAAGAAAATGCTTTAAGGGGTAAAGGGATAGGAAATAGGGAGGCGATGAAATGGGGAAAAGAAAGACATATCGCGAATATTGGAAAAGAATGCTAAATTATGATTATGAAAACGAGTACAATATATACAAATATTTGTGTGGTGGCATGAGACATAAGTGGCAGGAAAAAAAGATTGCCGAAGAAAGAAGGTTTAAAACATATTCAGATTGGAAAGAGTATGTGATGACTTGTTATAAGACTAGCGATTTGAATGAATTAAAAGAATTTAATAGATATTTGAAAAGAGGCAGAAGAATTGAAAAATCAGCAAAAGGAATACCAAACGGCATTATACTACCCTTGTGTGTAGCGCTTATAACAACGATAGCAACAGATGCTAGTTGGAGAAATATATTTGGCGAAAGTCTAGAGGTCATCCGTAGTTTTATTGATATGTATGGAATAAGTCTAATAGCAGGTATTATCAGTATTATAGGGGGAATTATATTTATTGTCTGCATAATACTAATAGTACTTGTAATTTTGGTACCAATATTTTTTTTGATTATGAAAGTGCTTAATACAGCAATTTCAGAAGGCGAAATAGAAGCTTTTTATGAAGATTATATAGAAATCATTGATGAAGTCATTGCTCAAAAAGAAACTGCAAGTAAGAAAAATGAAACACCATAAAATCTAGAAATCTTATCCAAATATTGACACTTTCTTCCATTCGACAATTTTCGGAAAATTAATCTATATTTATATTGATTCTGTAATGCAAAAGTGATAGACTTAAGACATATTTTTGAAAAAAATGAGGAGAAATGTCATGAAAAAAATCAAAGGTCTTTTATTATTGGGCATGATTGCTGTGGCAATGTTTGCATTGACCGGATGTGGCAAGACTACGGTAAATCTGAACAAGTACATTACGATTGAGTGTGAGGGCTACGATTCACTTGGAACTGCCTCTGTCACATTTGACTACGAAGCGTTTGAGAAGGATTATTCGGGAAAGATTAAACTGAGCACCAAGGATAGCAATGAGATGAAGATGCTTGTGCTTATGTCGGGTGAATCTTCAGAGGAATTATTGTTGGATATGTGTGTGTCCCAAAGTCTGGATCAGGCGAAAAACTTGAGCAATGGCGATACGATTACGCTTAAGTGGAATTGTGAAGATGAAATGGCGAATGAATACTTCAACTGCAAACTGAATTATTCAGACATTACATATACCGTATCAGGTCTGAAAGAGGCAGGGAAGTTTAATCCCTTTGACTATGTGGAAGTAAGCTTTTCCAACACAGAGCCATACATAAGTGCAACTATTACGCCAAATTATGATCAGCAGGAGATTCAATATATAAAATTTACTGCGGATAAGGCTGATCATTTAAGCAATGGCGACACCATCACGGTTACAGCGTCCATTTCCGGTTCGGTTGACACTTTTGTAGAGAATTATGGTGTAGTAATCAGTGAAACAGAGAGAACGTATACGGTCGAAGGCCTGCCCCACTATGCGACAGATGCTGCAGAGATACCGGCAGATATCATGGATGCAATGTCCGCTAAGGGTGAAGAGGTATTTCGGGCATATGTGGCAAGTAACTGGAGCAAGCCGGAGAATTTGATAAGCGTTACCTATATCGGAAATTATTTTCTCCGCTCAAAGCCGGTTGAAGCGGGAGGATGGGCTCGCGATAAAATGTATTGGACTGAAAATTATCTATATCTGATATACAAGATTACAGCAACCAATCCGGATCCGGAGGAGACGGTAGAGTTTTATTACTATATCAATTACGCAGATATAGAGATTCAGCCGGATGGAACCTGTTCTGTGGATATCAATGCTTACAAAGCGCCTGACACGGGGTGGTTTGCGACGGAGACTTTTAGCGTCGGTGGTTATACTTATGTTGGATATGCGGACCTTGAAACATTGAAGCAGAACAAGGTAACGGAACGAATAAATGATTATGAATATACAAGTTCCATTCAAGAGTAGTAAGGCTGCAAAAAAGAGAATAAGAAACGAAAGAAACTCCGCACAATGCGGAGTTTCTTTGATAATAACTACAGTCTTTTATAATGCCCTATAGGCTCAGTTCACGGTACAAATTGCACCATTACAGAGTTATTATATTCTATAATATTGCCTTCGTCAATCAAAATATGTATAAATCTTTCAATTTTTCATTTATTTTTTCCATGGCGGCGTCGGAAAAGCGTATTCCGTCAAGAACATCACCACTCTTTTTAGGATCATAGATTCTTTGTTTACTGATGGTAGTAATTTGCTCTATTTTGGCGACGCTGCCGTTTCGCATCCGATGGAGTTCGGCAGAAATTTTTTGGAGAGATTGCTCTTCTTCGTATATTTGTTGTTCCTCTTTACCCAATTGATTTCGTTTTTCCGTTTGGGCAGCGATAAGTTCTTTTATGGAGGCGTGTTCATCGGAAGGATCCGTTGCAGTGGTTGTAGCATTAGCAAGTATTTTTTCTAAAATACCCAGAGTCAAAGTAACGGTTTCCATTTCTTCGTCACAGCTCTTCCGCCTTTGGGTAAGCGTTTCAAAAGCAGAATCATATTTCGCTTTTAATCGGTTATATAGTTCTTGTCCTAAAAAGATATCACGATCATTGATAGGCTTGTTTGCTTTTTGTGAAGACAGCGGAATGATGGTAATTGTTTTTGCATTATGCCGGTTTTCGTTGTCCAAAACAATGGCATATCTTAAACCACCCTGTTCGCTTCCTACATTAAAACCTAAGTTGACCTTGATGACGTCTCCTCTTTTGTACGACTTGATTCGCTTTGCATCGAACTCTTTTTCCTGAGACAAGTATTGTTGGAAATCTTTTAGCCAATAACAAATTAAATCAGCGCGTTTAGGGTCTGTAGGTTCCGGAGAATTGATTAAAGAATCGAGGAATGCGGAAAAGTTAGTTATAGTAGTAGACTTATGGATCTGAATATCCTTCGTACTTTTTGTTGAACTCATATTATTTGCCCCCTATGCGTATTACTACAAAATATATCGTTCAATCATATCTTATTGAATTATGATATATTATAGAGCATTTTGCATAAAAAGTCCACAATTATAGATACAAAGTATAAGTTTATTGTTTATTCTTGTCTTATATGCAGAATTAAACTATAATGTTCCTAGTCATGAGGGGGCGCAATTATCTGATGACAATCATAACTTATAACGATCAGTGCGGAAAAGAGGATAATGATGAGTAAAAAAACTTTAGCGGAAAGAAATGTAAAATTTGAGACTTTGCAGCTTCATGTGGGACAGGAGCAGCCGGACCCGGTGACGGATGCGAGGGCAGTACCGATTTACCAGACTTCTTCTTATGTATTTCGAAATTGTGAGCACGCGGCAGCAAGGTTTGATTTGAGCGATGCGGGCAATATATACGGCAGGCTGACAAACCCGACGGAAGATGTTTTTGAGAAAAGGATTGCGGCTCTGGAGGGCGGCGTGGCAGCGCTGGCGGTGGCTTCCGGTGCGGCGGCGATTGCCTATACGTTTCAGAATCTTGCGCATGCGGGAGAGCATATTGTGGCGGCAAAGAATATTTACGGCGGAACCTACAATCTGCTGGCGCACACGCTTCCGGAATATGGTATTACGGCGACTTTTGTAGACCCTTTCAATTATGATGAGGTGGAAAGCGCAATTCAGGAAAATACAAGGGCGATTCACATTGAAACGTTGGGGAATCCCAACTCCGATGTGGTAGACATTGAGAGGATGGCAGCGATAGCCCATGCACATAAAATTCCCCTTGTGGTGGACAATACTTTTGCAACGCCTTATCTGGTGCGTCCTATTGAGTATGGCGCGGATATCGTGGTGCACTCTGCGACAAAGTTTATCGGCGGTCATGGGACGACGATAGGCGGCGTTATTGTGGACAGCGGCAAATTTGACTGGGAGGCAAGCGGCAAGTTTCCTTCCCTCACAGAGCCGAATGACAGCTATCACGGCGTAAGCTTTACCAAAGCGGCAGGCGCGGCGGCGTTTGTGACAAAGATTCGCGCCATTCTGCTCCGCGATACGGGAGCGACTCTTTCCCCGTTCCATGCATTCTTCTTTTTACAGGGGCTGGAAACCCTGTCGCTGCGGGTGGAGAGGCATATGCAGAATGCTTTAAAGGTAGTGGAATACCTTGAGAAACATCCGCAGGTGGAGAAGGTGCATCATCCTTCGGTATCTTCGGATGCAGAACAGCAGGCGCTTTATAAAAAATATTTCCCTAATGGCGGCGGTTCCATCTTTACATTTGAAATTAAGGGAGATGCGGAGAAAGCGAAAAAATTCATCGACAATCTGGAGTTGTTCAGTCTGCTTGCCAATGTGGCGGATGCAAAGTCTCTGGTGATTCATCCGGCTTCTACCACCCATTCCCAGTTGAATGAGGAGGAGCTTGCGGACCAGGGCATCAGACCTAACACAATCCGTCTGTCAATCGGACTGGAAAATATTGACGATATTATTGAGGATTTGGACGAGGCATTTCAGGCGGTGGAAGTACTATGAGATATCACATCAGCATATGCGACGACGATGCAGCATGGCGCGCCATGCTGGCGGAAATGGTCGGAAGCTGGGCGGCAGGCCGGCAGCAGCCGGTGCAGATAGAGCAGTTTGAGAGCGCAGAGGAATTTTTATTCAAAGAGGCGGACAAGGAAACACAGATACTGCTGCTCGACATTGAGATGAAAAAAATGAACGGTGTGGAGCTTGCGGGACAGGTGCGCCGTGAAAATAAGGAGATGCAGATTGTATTCGTGACCGGCTACATGGAGTATATTCAGGATGGATATGAAGTGGAGGCGCTTCACTATCTCTTAAAGCCGGTGACGGAGGAAAAGCTGTTCTCTGTGCTGGACCGTGCCGCAAAAAGGCTTGCCTCTCTGAGCAAGTCGCTGGTTTTGACTCTGCGGGGCGAGACTGTGCGGATTCCCCTGCACGAAATACGGTATCTGGAAGTACTGCGGAATTATGTGACGATTCACGGACGCGAGGATTATGAGGTTAAGCAGCCCCTGCATGAGCTGGAGGAAAATCTGGATGACAGCTTTTGCCGCACGGGCAGGTCCTACATCGTAAATCTGCGGTTTATCAGGCGCGTGACCAAGAAGGAGGTCATACTCCATGATGGAGCTGAAATTCCGCTTTCCAAAGGAATGTATGATAAAGTCAATCAGGCAATGATTCGGTATTTTTAGACAGAGGAGTATCAAGATGTCATTTCTTTCCCGTTATGTGAACAAGCAGCTTTCGGCGTATCAAAATGAATTGATTCAGACACACTATGAAGAAGTGGAAAATATGTACCGGCAGGTGCGTGGCTGGCGGCATGACTACCGGAACCACATACAGGTGATGAAAAGTTATGCGGCGGCAGGGGATTTGGAAGCGCTCAAAGGCTATCTGAATGAACTGGACGAAGACTTGTCCACGGTGGATACGGTTATCCGGACGGGAAACCGCATGACGGACGCTATTTTAAACAGCAAAATTTCACTGGCGCGCGCAAGAAAGATTCCGGTGATTGCGGAGGCGCATGTGCCGGTGGCGTTAAAAACCGCGGAAATCGACTTGTGCATTATTATCGGTAATTTATTTGACAATGCTATTGAGGCGAGCATGGCGCTTCCGGAGGAAAAGCGCATGATACGCGTCTATATGGACATGAAGGGGACGCGGCTGTATATGTCCTTTACCAATATGACGGCATCCGGAAAATTGAAAAAAACAGGCGGCATCTTCCGCACCACAAAAGGTTCGGAGCACGGCTTCGGCCTTGTCAGAATAGACAGCATTGTGGAGAGGTATCACGGTTACTTAAGCCGCAATAGCGAAGAAGGTGCGTTTACCACCGAGATACTGCTGCCGCAGGAATAGACTTTTATCCCCCAAAGTATGCCATTCGTCCCCGAATGGCGCGCTTTGGGTTTTTTTGTGCTAAAGTCAGGGTACAAAAGCAGATACAGGGAGGATATATTGAGCGGATGAAAGAAAAGTCCAAGATAAAAGAAAAGAAAGAGAAGGAAAAAGCAAAATACGGCATGTGGAGCAATTCCTGTTATATGGTTGGCCACGCGTGGCGTGGGTGCAGGAGCGTCCTGCTTTTGATTGGCGTTATGGCAGGGCTTGAGGTGGCAAAAAGTCTGCTTCATCTTTTTGTGGTGCCCGTCATACTGGGCAGAATTGAGGAGGCAGTTCCGCTTTCAAAATTGGTGGGGACGATTCTGCTTTTTACGCTGGGTCTGATAGTGACAGGAGCTCTCAGCGCATACGTGGGGCAAAATCAGCTTTACGGCAGGATAACGGTGCGCTCGAACATTATCCGTGATCTGCATGACAAGGTAAATCTGACCTCTTATCCGAATACGGAGGAGCAGGAATTTATCAATCTGCGGGAAAAGGCGGTGCGCGCTACAAGTTCCAATTCGGAGGCTTCTGAGGCGGTTTGGCATACGCTGGAGAGTTTAATTAAAAATATTCTGGGATTTGTAATCTATTTGTGTCTGTTGGTAAGGGTCGATATGGTAGTCATTGCCGTGACACTTTTGACAACATTTGCAGGCTATGGCCTTACCCTGCTGCTCAACAGGCAGATGTACAAGCTTGAAAAGGAACAGCTTCCTATTTATCACAGGTTGGGCTATATCAGCGGGAAGTCGCAGGACAGTTCGATAGCGAAGGATGTCCGTATTTTTGACATGAAGGACTGGCTGACCGGATTGTATGAAAAGTTTTTGCGCAGGTTGAAAAAGTTTTTGCTGTATAAAGGAAGGACATATTTGGGAAAAAATATACTGGATGTTATGTTGAATTTTTTACGGGGAGGGGTCGCATATTTTTATCTGGTTCGCATGGTTCTTGGAGGAAGTATCGGAGCGGCGGAATTTCTGCTCTATTTTTCTGCGATAAACGGTTTTACATCCTGGGTTGAGGGAATTCTTGCGGGTATGGCTGAATTGCACAAGCAAAGTCTGGATATTTCCCGCATCAGGGAGCTTTTGGAGTATAAGGAACCGTTTTTGTTTGAAGAGGGAGAGAATCCGGAGCCGGTAGAAGGCGGCGCTTATGAAATTGAACTGCAGAATGTCAGTTTCCGTTATCCGTCCGCGGAGCAGGATACGATACACCATGTAAACCTGAAAATCGGAAAGGGAGAAAAACTGGCAGTGGTGGGCTTAAATGGCGCGGGAAAGACCACGCTGATTAAGTTAATATGCGGCTTTTTTGACCCAACGGATGGCAGAGTGCTTTTAAATGGGGAAGATATCCGCAAGTTTAACCGGCGCAGTTATTACAGGCACTTTGCGGCAGTGTTTCAGGGTTCTTCCTTGATTGCGGGCAGTATTGCGGAAAATGTGGCACAGACGGATGAAGATATAGACAGAGAAAGAGTTGTGGATTGTATAGAAAAGGCAGGGCTGAAACAGAAAATAGAAGCTTTGCCGGAGAAATACGATACCCTATTGAACAGAGAGGTATATGAGGAGGCTGTGGAGTTGTCCGGCGGAGAGAGCCAGCGGCTGATGCTGGCGCGCGCCCTGTACAAGAAGGCGCCCATTATCGTACTGGATGAGCCGACGGCGGCTTTGGACCCGCTGGCGGAAAGCGATATGTACAAGCGATATAACGAGTTGACAGGCGGCTGTACCTCTGTTTATATTTCCCACAGACTGGCCTCTACCCGTTTCTGCAATAGGATTATTCTGCTTGATGGCGGCGGTATCAGGGAAGAAGGAACCCATGAGAGTCTGCTTGCGGCAGGCGGGGAATATGCCCGTCTGTTTGAAATACAGAGCCGGTATTATAGGGAAGGAGGTGCGGAAAATGCCGAATAAAAAGAAAGAAAAAAACAAAATGACGTGGCGGGAAGCTTTTCGGTTGAATAACCGCGCCATGAAGCTTTGGTGGGAAAAATATCCGCAGATGTTTGCTACTAATATTTTGACTCGTGTTATGAATACCGCCACGCCTTACATTAATATTTGGTTTTCTGCCAGAATTATCGGGGAACTGGCAGGAGAAAGAAATTCGGAAAGGCTGTTTTCCCTGATTCTGTCCCTGCTTCTGCTGAACGTGTTCCTTGGGGTGGCAAAAGCAGTTCTTGCACATTGGAATGACGCGTTGTTATGGACGGCTTATGAAGGGGTAAACTGCATGTATAATGAAAAGCTGCTTTCCATGGACTTTGCCTCGCTTGACAGTTCCCATACGAGGGATTTGTTTGCCAAGATTCAGCAGAATGACAACTGGTCAAACTGGGGACTGCGCAGGACGCTGTGGCAGGTTGGCTATGGATACCTGATAGATGGTACTGTCGGTATTGTCGGTGCGGCAGTATTGTCATTACCGTTGTTTACAAGGGCGGCATCAAAGACGGCGGGCGGCCTTGCAATAATCAACAGTCCGTTGGTAAACATATTGCTTTTGGGGTTAATGCTTGGTGCAGTGCTGCTTTCCCCTGCACTTGTCAGACGTGCGGACGACTATTGGGTAAAATATTCTGAACAGGCGAGATTTGGAAACCGTGCTTTTGGCTTTTTTGGATATGCGGGTTATGAGCACCACAGAGCGCTTGATATACGTGTCTACAGACAGGATACCTTCTTTCACAAAAAGCTGGAGGAAGTCGATGGTATAAGTTTTGGTTTCAAATCACCGATTGCCAAAAGTGCAAGAGGTGCCAGCGGACTTCTCCATGCATCATCTGATTTGGTTGGGCGGGTATTCATAGGTGCGGTTTATCTTTTTGTCTGCATAAAAGCATGGGCCGGTGCATTTGATGTGGGGGAAGTGACACAGTATATTGGGGCAGTAACCCTGCTTTATGAGGCAATGGCAACCCTGCTGCGCCAGTTGGGCGAAATGCGCACGAATGCTGCCTTCTTGCAGGATACCTTCGAATTTCTGGATATACCGGACGATATGTACAAGGGAAGCCTGACGACGGAGAAGCGGCGGGACTGCAACTATGAAATTGAATTCTGCAACGTCAGCTTTCGGTATCCGGATACGGAGATCGATGTGCTCAAAAATGTATCCTTGAAATTCAAGGTAGGAGAAAAGCTGGCCGTGGTGGGGGAAAACGGTTCCGGGAAAACCACTTTTATCAAACTGCTTTGCAGGCTGTATGACCCCACGGAGGGCGAGATAAGGTTAAACGGAATCGACATCAGAAAATACAGCTACAGGGAATATATGTCTATTTTCTCAGTTGTGTTTCAGGATTATAAGCTGCTTGCGTTTCCGTTGGGGCAGAATGTGGCGGCGGGAATGGACTACGATGCGGACAAGGCAAAAGCATGTTTACAAGAAGCGGGAGTCGGAGAGCGGGTTTCCCATATGAAGGATGGACTGGAGACCTATCTTTATAAAGATTTTGACGATGAGGGCGTGGAAATTTCCGGCGGCGAGGCACAGAAAATTGCCATTGCCAGAGCACTCTACAAAGATGCGGCATTTCTGATTCTTGACGAGCCCACAGCGGCGTTGGATCCCGTTGCCGAATATGAAGTTTATACCAAATTCAATGAAATTGTGGGCGAGCGCACCGCCATCTATATCAGCCACAGGCTGGCGTCCTGCCGTTTCTGCGATGAAATTGCAGTTTTTGACAAGGGCAGAGTCTGTCAGCGCGGCAGCCATGAGAAACTGCTTGCCGATACAGACGGCAAGTATTATGCGCTCTGGCACGCACAGGCGCAGTATTACGAAAAAGAAAATATGGCATAAGCAGAAAAAGACGCGTTTTGACAAAAAAGCGCGTCTTTTTTTGCACGGTATATCTATGTTGTAAAAGAAAGGCCGGCGGTTTATAATATAAGCATTAAATTATAAACTAATTTTGGAAAAAATACTCTGCAATAGGGAAAGGAATCTGACACGACATGCAATATTTTATTGTGTTTTTGGAGGGAATTATTACGTTTGTTTCGCCCTGTCTGCTGCCCATGCTGCCGGTGTATATTTCCTATTTTGCCGGAGGCGAAAACAACAGGAAGCGGACGTTTTGCAATGCGCTTGCATTTATCGCGGGTTTCACGGTGGTATTTTTAGTGCTGGGCGCTTTTATGGGGACGGTGGGTGCCGCCCTGCAGAGGTACAAAACGGCGGTGAACCTGGTCACAGGCGGTATTGTGGTGATTTTTGGCCTTAACTTCAGCGGTATTTTGAAAATTGGATTTCTCAACAAGACAAAAAAGCTGGATGTACAGATAAAACCGGGCAATATAGCGTCTACGTTTTTGTTCGGTATGATTTTTTCGATTGGCTGGACGCCCTGCCTGGGTGCTTTTCTGGGCTCGGCGCTTATGCTGGCATCCGAAAGGGGAACCATGGCAGAAGGTCTTCTTATGCTTCTGCTGTATTCCATGGGGCTTGGGATTCCTTTTTTAGCCAGCGCCCTGCTTTTGGACAGATTGAAGGCAACTTTTCAGTTTATCAAAAGAAATTACTTGTGGATTAACAGAATCTGTGGTATTTTTCTGATTATTGTAGGTATCAGCATGATGACCGGCCTGTTCGGCAGACTGCTTGCCGTGATGGGCAGTATGGTGCAATGATCCGCTAAAGCGGATATGCAGGGGTGTAAAAATGAGAAAATATGGAAAATTAGTGATTGGCATTATTGTTTTGGCACTGCTTTTGGGAGGAAGCGCTTTCCTCTATAAAGGGCTTGCGGAGAAATACCGGCCTGATGCGTTGACAAAGACAGACAAGGAGGAAGACTTGCCGGAGACCGGGCAGCAGGGAACAGAAGACAGAAGCGATGAGACCGGCGGCAGAACCGATAGCAGTGCTGCGGGCAGCAATGACACAGTTGACAGTGAGAAAACGGACAATAGCGGTGATAATACAGCAACGGATGACAGCGCGAAAGCCCCTGATTTTACAGTGGTGAATGAGGCGGAGGAAGAGGTAAAGCTTTCGGACTTTGTGGGTAAGCCCGTCGTTCTGAATTTCTGGGCAAGCTGGTGCGGACCATGCAAAAGCGAGATGCCCTTTTTTCAGAATATGTACGACACCTACGGAGAAGAGGTTGTCTTTATGATGGTGAATTTGACGGACGGCAGCCGCGAAACCGTCGAGACGGCTCTTGACTATGTGCAGCAGGCGGATTATACTTTTCCTATCTACTTTGACACGAATCAGGAAGCAGCATATGCCTATTATGTAAGTTCTATACCCGCCACATATTTTATCGATGCCGAAGGGAACCTTGTAGCATACGGCGTAGGTTCTCTGCAAGAGGAAAATATTCTACAAGGGCTCAGTATGTTGGGTATTGTAACTGAATGATGTAAAGATAACTAGGTAGTTGTGAAACTCATATTTGCCAGTTTCGAATTGTGCATATGGTATATTCCATAAGCAGACCCTTGCTTACCGTCGGTACTTAGCTGCCGTATTTTGGCAGCTTACGTACCGCTACGGTAAGCTTGGAGCGAGAGCGAGTCTGTGTTGGAATATACCATATGTACAATGACAACGGCAAAGTTTCTGCGTTTCACAATCACCTACAAAAATAAAGGAAGAGAGGAAAACAGGCTTATGAGCAGGACAGAGATTACAAAGGATATTCGTTATGTAGGGGTAAACGACAGGGAAATCGATTTGTTTGAATCGCAGTATATTGTGCCAAACGGCGTGTCTTACAATTCTTACCTGATTATGGATGAGAAGATAGCGTTGATGGATACCGTTGATGCGAGAAAAACGGCCGAATGGCTTTTGCAGGTAAAAGAAGAACTGGCGGGAAGTGCGCCGGATTATCTTGTGATTTCTCATCTTGAGCCAGACCATGCCGGCAGCATTGCGGCGATTGTCTCTGCATATCCTGAGATGAAGCTGGTAGGAAATGCCAAGACGTTTTCCATGCTGCCACAGTTTTTCAAACTGGATATAGAGGATAAAAAGGTAGTAGTTTCGGAGGGAGAAACCCTGTGTCTGGGACAGCATACTTTGCAGTTTTTTATGGCGCCCATGGTGCATTGGCCGGAGGTCATGGTAACTTATGAACAGACGGAAAAGGTATTGTTTTCTGCGGACGGCTTCGGCAAATTTGGTGCGCTTGATACAGAAGAGGACTGGGCCTGTGAGGCAAGGCGCTATTATTTTAATATCGTGGGAAAATATGGCGCAATGGTGCAGGCGCTTTTAAAGAAGGCGGCAGCGCTGGACATTCAGATCATTTGTCCGTTGCATGGTCCTGTATTAAAAGAAAACCTTTCTTATTATATCGAAAAATATGATACATGGAGCAGTTACCGCCCGGAGGATACAGGCGTGCTGGTTGCTTTCGCTTCCATTCACGGCAATACGGCGCAGGCAGCGGCAAGGTTTGCCGATATGCTGCGGGAAAACGGTGTTGCAAAGGTGGTCACAGCCGACCTTGCAAGAGAGGATGTGGCGGAAGTGATTGAGGATGCGTTCCGGTATGACAGAATGGTATTGTGCTGCGCAACCTATGACGGTGGGATTTTCCCCTGCATGGAAGACTTTTTACATCATTTGAAGGCAAAGGGATTCCAGAAAAGGACAGTCGGTCTGGTGGAAAATGGTTCCTGGGCGCCTATGGCGGCAAAGGGTATGCGTAAGCTTTTGGAGGAAATGAAGGACATCAATATCGTAGAGCCGGTAGTGTCAATCCGCTCCACGATGGACGAGAGAGTAGAAAAAGAACTGCGGGAGCTTGCAGATGTTGTGGCAAACGCTCAATAAAAGTTTAAAACAAAATTCACTTTTTTGTGGCTTTTTTCTGAAGGGTGTAGTATAATACCTTTCAGATACGCAGCTATAGTTCATCGGTAGAATGCTAGCTTCCCAAGCTGGAGAGACGGGTTCGATTCCCGCTAGCTGCTTTGAAGAATATCTTATAAAACAGCGGATTTTCTTGAAAGATAATGATTTTACGTACAGCCATACCCTATGGGACGGCGGAAAGGTGGAGCAGATATGGATATTAAAGAAAAAATTGACGGAATTGTGGCCAAGGTGACAAAGGACAAATCTCTGATGGAGAAATTTCAGAAGAATCCGACCAAGACTGTGGAGGATTTGGTTGGTGTAGATTTGCCTGACGATGTTGTAAAGAAGGTAGTGGAAGGCGTAAAAGGAAAGATATCTGTTGATAAGCTTTCAGGCGTTGCCTCATCCATTAAAAAACTGTTTTAACAGGCATGTCCTGAATGATGTGATGATTTTGGAGAACTGCCGCACGGTTAGAGATTTGGCCGGTGCGGCGGTTCTTTTCTTTACAATTTTTTCACTATCGGATATACTATAGGGCAGAACGAAACATGCAGCCTCCCTGATTTGAGTGCCTGCTAAAGCGGGCAGATGGGAGCCGAAATGGAGGAATTGCCAATATGCAGGATTCCAAACAGAACCAGCAATCCGATTTTATGATAGAGAAAATCAAGGAGCGGCCGATTAACAAGAAGAAGCTGCTGCGCAGGACGGTGATTACCGCATCCATGGCAGTTATTTTCGGATTGATTGCCTGCCTCACTTTTTTGATTCTGGAACCGGTTTTCAGCAACTGGCTGTATCCGGAAGAGAAGCCGCAGACAGTGGTATTTCCCGAAGAGTCGGATGAGATGGATCCTGAGGATATGCTGGTCGAGGAAGAGCCGCCCTCTCTGCAGGAAGCGTTGGAATCGGTGATTTTGGACGAGGAGCAGATTCAGAAAATACTGGACAACATACGGCTGGATGAGAAGCATTATATACAGCTTTACAGTGCAATGTCAGCTTATACGGCGGAACTTTCCCACTCCATGGTAACGGTTACCGGTGTTACTTCCGATGTGGACTGGCTGAACGATACTTATGAAAGTGAAGTGCAGACCTACGGTGTGGTAGTGGAAAGCAATGGAAGGGAATATTTAATCCTGACGGACCGGAATACCATAAAACAGGCGAAAAGCATTATCGTAACTTTCTCTGACGGGACGAGGGCGGAAGCCGTGATGAAGCAGGAGGATAAACAGACGGGACTTGCCATTATCTCGGTGGAACTGTCGGATATTCCGGAAGAAACCAAAGAACTGGTGCAGAAAGCGACGCTGGGTTCTTCCAATCTGCGGAATCTGGTAGGAACTCCGGTGGTGGCGCTGGGCGCTCCCATGGGGATGGTCGGTTCGGCAGGTTATGGTATGGTTGTCGCTTCGGGAAGCATTATGAGCCGTGTTGACGCCAATTATAGGCTGTTGACTACGGACATATACGGCAGTCCGGATTCCGAAGGCGTGCTGTTTAACATGCAGGGGCAGATAGTCGGCATTATCACAAGCGACAGAGTGGATTCCGATATGAAAAATGCGGTTACGGCAATCGGTATTTCGGAGCTTCGTAAGCTGATAGAAAATATGTCAAATGGCAAGGAGCCTGTCTATATGGGCATCAGCGGCATGGATGTGACGCCGGAGGCAAATCAGGAGATGGGCGTACCTTATGGCGCTTACGTGAGAGAGGTTGAGATGAATTCTCCCGCCATGCTTGCAGGGATTCAGCGCGGAGATGTGATTGTGGAAATCGGCGACAGCAGCATTGAAAACTTTAACAATTATACGGCGACCCTGCTGCGGCTGGAGGCCGGGCAGACGGTAAAAGTAACCGTACAGAGGCTCTCGCAGAACAGCTATCGGGAGATGGAAATGGAAATTACGCTGGGAAAAGAGGATTAAAATGAAGTATATCAAGGATTATAATGACGGCGACAGAATGTCGGATATTTATCTTTGCAAGCACAAGCTGTCGGCTATGACAAAGAATGGAAAGCCCTATGAAAATGTGATTTTGCAGGACAAAACCGGCACCATCGATGCAAAGATATGGGAGCCGAACAGCGCAGGGATTGAAGAATATGACATTCTGGATTACATAGAGGTCTATGGCGAAGTGCACAATTTTCAGGGCGCCCTGCAGGTTAATGTGAGGAGAATCCGCGTGTGCAGGGAGGGCGAGTATGACCCTGCCGATTATCTGCCTGTAAGCAGTAAAAACAATGATGAAATGTATAAGGAACTGCTTCAGATGATAGATTCTGTTGCGAATCCATGGATGAATCAGTTGTTAAAGGCTTTCTTTGTAGAAGATACCGATTTTATCAAAAAATTCCGTAAATCCTCTGCGGCAAAAACTATGCATCACGGATTTGTCGGCGGTCTTTTGGAGCATACCTTGAGCGTAACTAAGCTGTGCGATTATTTTTGCACGGCTTACCCGCTGTTAAAGAGGGATCTGCTTTTACCCGCCGCCATGTTCCATGATATAGGAAAAACCAGAGAAATTTCGCTTTTTCCGGAAAACGATTATACGGACGACGGACAGCTTCTCGGCCATATTATCATAGGCTGTGAAATGCTGGAGGAAAAAATACGGAACATAAAAGGCTTTCCGCCGGTGCTCGCCTCTGAACTGAAGCACTGTATTCTGGCACACCACGGGGAATATGAGTATGGCTCTCCGAAAAAACCGGCGCTGATGGAAGCACTGGCATTAAATATGGCGGACAATACCGACGCCAAGCTGGAAACCATGACGGAAATATTCGGCAGTGCCACGGATACGGGCTGGCTTGGCTATAACCGTGCGTTTGAGTCGAATTTGAGGGCGACGAGGATGGAGTAGTGTATTGAGTCTCACACCGAAAAATGCGTAGAAATGGTGATTGCAATGAATTTTACAAAAAATGATACGGTCATTGTGACAATAGAAGATATGGGGACGGAAGGGGAAGGCATTGGAAAAGTAGAAGGTTTTCCTCTGTTTATCAAGGACGCCATCATTGGCGATACGGTAGAAGCTAAAATTGTAAAAAATAAAAAGAATTATGCCTATGCAAGATTAGAGAAGGTGCTGTCACCTTCTCCTTTTCGTGTGCAGCCCGTCTGTCGATTCCACAGACAATGCGGCGGCTGCCAGCTTCAGGCGATGAGTTATGAGCGACAGCTTATATTTAAGCAGGATAAGGTAAAAAACAATCTGCTCCGTATCGGCGGTTTTTCTGAGTCCGAAATAGATTGTGTGATGAAGCCGATTGTGGGAATGGAAGAACCATTCCACTATCGCAATAAAGCGCAGTATCCAATCGGCGAGGACAAGGACGGAAATCCTGTGGCGGGTTTTTACGCAGGAAGAACCCACACCATTATTGCCAATACGGACTGCGTTTTGGGAAGAGAAGAAAATAAGGAAATACTGGACACGATTCTTGCCTATATGCGGGAATTTCATGTGCGCCCCTACGATGAAAAAAGCGGAGAAGGGCTGATTCGCCACGTGCTGATCCGCACCGGTTTTGACAGCGGGGAGATTATGGTGTGTCTGGTGTTGAATTACCGGAAGAAAGGCTGCTATCTGCCGCATCAGGAGGAACTGCTGGCGCGCCTCTCTCAGATTAAAAACATGACGAGCGTGTCAGTGAGTATCAATACGGAAAAAACAAATGTCATTATGGGAAAAGAAATCCATACCCTATGGGGAAAAGACAGCATTTCGGACAGTATAAGGGTGCGGGATATGACAAAAGCGGATATGGCATTTACCGGCGAAAAACTTGAGTTTTCCATTTCCCCGCTCTCCTTTTATCAGGTAAATCCGCGTCAGACGGAAAAGCTCTACAGCCTTGCACTGCAATATGCGGGGCTGACAGGGCAGGAAACAGTCTGGGATTTGTATTGTGGAATCGGCACTATTTCCTTGTTTCTGGCAACTCGTGCAAAACAGGTCTGTGGTGTGGAAGTGATTCCGCAGGCAATCGAGGACGCCAAGGAAAACGCCCGCCGCAACCATATCACAAACGCAGAATTTTTCGTGGGAAAAGCAGAAGAAGTACTCCCTGCCTTTTATGATAACCCGGACGGCTGTGACGAAAACGCCGCCATGCGCCATCCCGACGTCATTGTAGTAGACCCGCCCCGCAAGGGCTGTGACGCCGCCTGCCTCGCCACCATGCTCAAAATGGCTCCCGATCGTATCGTCTACGTAAGCTGCGACTCCGCCACGCTGGCGCGCGACTTACGGATACTGTGTGATGGCGGATATGAATTGCGGAAGGTAAGGGCGGTGGATCAGTTTGGGGGGACGGTGCATGTGGAGACGGTATGCTTATTATCCAAACTTCGTGAAGCAAAGCACCATGTGAGTGTAACACTGGATATGGATGAGATGGATTTGACATCTGCAGAGAGTAAGGCTAAGTCTGAGGAGGCCAGGCAGCCACAGTGTTCGAAGGAAAAAGAGGATGCGATTGTGAAGGCGTTAAAGGCTTTTAAGATGATTTAGAGGAAAGATGGGGAGTGGTATTGATTTATGGCATCAAGTATTATTCATTATGCTATTACATGCGAATTAATTAAGAAAAGACATTTCAATAATCCTAGCCGTCTTAAGTTAGGATCCGTTCTTGTGGATGCCGGTTATAACGGAAATAGTCATATGAAGATATCTGTTGCCGGAGGACATAAGAAAACATATGATTTTGAAGGTTATAGAAAAATGTATGGCGAGTTGATGAAGAAAGATGATATGTATTTGGGATATTATCTTCATCTTGTGCAGGATGTAATTTATAGACATTTTGTGTATGATAAGTATCACTGGAATCCTATGATACCAGGTAATGTAGAGAAACTTCATAAGGACTATGCTATAGGAAATTACTATGTTATTCAGAAATATAATCTGAAAAATGATCTTATCATTCCAACCGATTTTGAAAAAGAATCCATAAACAAGATATGTAAATTCAATTTAGATGGGCTGGTCCAAAATATGAATGCGTATTTTGTTCCGGTAGAAGACGACGATATCTTTTTCTTTACAAAAGACATGACAGATGAGTATATAGCAGAGGCTATGGGATATTGTATTCAGGAATTGGATAATCTTGAAAAACAAAAAGAAGGCATAGACGGATATATAAATGCTTGGGATAATGCACCAAGATCAATACTTGAGAGTACGATGAATACCAGAGACCTTGGAATGTACAGAATTCAGGGAACAAAGAGGTATACATTAGCTGATCGGATATATAGAAGTGATAGATGCGATACCTTAAGTATGCGTGATAAAGAATTATTATTAAGTAGGGGCATAAACACAATTATCGATTTAAGGAGTGAAGAAGAGGCTAATGCAAAGCCATCAGCTTTTGTGCATGATAATGATTTTAATTATTGTCACTTTCCGATTGTTGAGGGTATGATGCCACCTAGGAGTCTTGCAGAAGTGCCGATATCCTACATGGAAATAGCTCATGCAGATTGTATGAAGGATGTATTTAAAACTATCGCGAATTCACCTAGCGGAGTGTTTTATCACTGTACTGCCGGTAAGGATCGAACCGGTGTTATAAGTGCCATTCTTTTATTGATTGCCGGTGTATCTGATGAGGATATTGTATATGACTATGCAATTAGTCGAGAATTCAATATGGAAAGATTAGAAGCTTTCTTGAGAGAACATCCGGATATTGATAGGGAGATTGTGTTTGCAAATGAAAAGTCAATGTATGGATTTTTAGAGATGTTGAGAAAAAAGCATAATACGGTTGAACAGTATTTATTGGATTTAGGGATTACAGGCAAGGAAACTCAGTTGCTAAGAAATAAATTAATGGAAGATGAGTGAATAAATGAATACAAAAAGAATAATGATTATAGGAAGCCCTGGATCTGGTAAAAGTACATTTGCGAGGAAACTACGAGACAAATCAGGATTACCTTTATTTTATCTCGATATGATAAAACATAAGTCTGACAGGACAGAAATATCTTCGGAAGAATTTGATATGAAACTTATGGAGATTTTGCGTTTTCCTGAGTGGATTATAGATGGTAATTATCAGCGAACGATAGATATTCGAATGAAAAAAGCTGACACAATCATTTTATTTGATTTACCGACTGAGGTATGTCTCGAAGGTGCCATAGCGAGAATTGGTACGAAGAGAGAGGACCTTCCATGGGTTGAAACGGAAGAAACCTTTGAGAGCGGATTTAGGCAATGGATAGAGCAGTTTTCAGAAAAGCAACTACCGGAAATTTATGCTCTTTTGGATAATTATAGAGAAAAGGATATAGTTATATTTAAGTCTAGAGAGGAAGCGGATAAATATGCACAATATTACGGAACTTCCGAAAATGCAAACTGATATCGAAAATAGAATACTACAAGATGAATTATTTTATGAGGGTTTAGTAGAGAGTGATACGACCAAACTTTTAAAAGTTCCGATGAGTGATATTCATAATCATTCCACGAAAGGCTGTAGGCGAAGCTGGTTAGGCAAACAATTAAATCTGGAATTCCCTAATCCCCCTGAAAGGTTCGGTGGACTTACTGGTATGCAAGAATGGTTTACTTCATCAATTAAGCCATATAGTACGGGAAGAGAAGGAATCATTCTAAGATGGGAAGGGGCTTTTGAGGAAGCCAGGAGAAATAATATTGTAAGGTTGGCTATGAATTTTGGGGCGACTGAGATTGAGTTGGTTGGTGGGATGGATGCGTTCAAAGTTATAATTGAAGGATTCCATCAGAAACATTGTCCTAATACTATATTTGAACCGGAAATAACATATATTTCTTTATGTAATATAGAGGAAGAGGCAAGTAGGATTGATCAATATGTTTCTTCCGGTTATTTCAAATCCATTGATGTATGTGGCGGGGAAAATCTAAAGCCCTTTGAAGATTTTTTGCCATTATATAGAAAAGCAGAAAAATATCATCTGATTAAAAGGATGCATGTTGGGGAAAGCGGAACAGCCGAGGATATAAGAAGGGCTGTTGATATTTTGGGACTTGACGAAGTCCATCATGGAATAAATGCTGTAAATTCGAAAGAAGTTATGCGATTTCTTGCAGATAGTAGGATACAGCTTAATGTGTGTCCAAGCAGCAATGTAATGCTGGGATATGCGCAGAGCTACAAGGAACATCCGATTAAAGAGCTTTATGAAAATGGGGTTAGTGTTACAATCAATACAGACGATCTGCTTATTTTTGACAGCTCAATTGAAAATGAATACTTGCTACTATATCGTGAGGGTGCGCTTAGTGCAAAGCAATTAAATGAGATTCGATTAAAAGGGTTAAGGCTCGGGGGTGAATAAGCTTTATCATGAATTTACAAGAATGTTTTATGCTAGAAGATATGTTTCCTAAAAGTTTTACCGATTATGAAGAGAGGCCCTATGGGATACTTTTTTATAATACAACAAACAAGGATTCCTATGATTCTAATCATGCAGTGATTTTTCGGGATCAAATAGATGATTTGTCCAAGATATTAAAGGATGTTATTGCTTTTTATACTGAAAAAGAAATAAAACCAACGATTTATCAGTCTACACTAGATAGTGGATATTTTGGGGAAATAAATAAAGAACTTGCTCTAGCGGGCTTTGATAGCTGGATGGAAGAACAGCGATTTATGGTTCTTATGGAAGAAAATAGAATTATTCCAAATGAAAATCTTGCTGTGAGAAAGATAGAGAAGTGGGATGATTCATTTGTTCAGATTTTTATGGAAGCAGAAGAACCATGGGAAATCGAAGTGGTAAAAAGGGCGCTTTGCAATCCTAATACTGCGCTCTGGGTAGTGTATTTTGATGAAAAACCAATTGGATTTTTGTACTGTCTCATGGATGGAAATATTTGCCGTGGAAACTATGTGCTTGTGTCAAAACAACATCGTAATGTAGGTGCAGGAAGAACTTTAACTTATCATTATGTTAGGTGGTGTAAAGAGCATGGTATTCGCACAGTTTTTCATTGGCCTGACGGGGAATATCCTGAGAAAATATATTATGATGCCGGATTTCGATATGTGGAAACAATAAGTGCAGGTAGAGCGGTTTACATAGAATAAACTCTAAAACTTTGGACTAGCGAAGCCTTACAAACATGTAATGACAGATTACATACAGGACGTGAGGATATGGCATTGAAGCAAAGGCATGGAGCGATAAAAACCTGACAAAATGCACAGCAGATGTGCGGTGCGATTCCGATGTGTGCAGCGTAATGAATTGCCACCTGTATGTGAATTTTTATTATGTCAAAAAATTATTATTATGGATACAATCACCGTTTCATGACACACGGACATAAGTGCGATTATGAGAAACGGGAAGATATGGAGAATTTTACATGGAATACATATTGGCTCAAAAAAATGACTTACAAATAGTGTTTGATATTGTACAAAAAACAATTAAATACATATATCCAAAGTATTATCCGCAAGAGGTAGTTAAGTTCTTTTGCGAATTGCATAATCTTGAGAGTATTGAAAAAGATATTTGTGGCGGTTCTGTTGGATTGCTTAAAGATGGAGAACACTTTATAGGAACCGGGTGCTATATAGAAAATCACATAACAAGAGTATATGTTCTTCCCGAATTTCAAGGTAAGGGTTATGGGACATATATAATGAATTGTTTAGAAGAAAAAATATCTGAAATTTATAAAAAAGCGTATTTGGATGCCTCCTTACCGGCAAGTCATTTGTATGAAAAGCGAGGATATGTTACCATAGAGCATCGAAAATGGGAAGTAGATAATGGAGTGATTCTTGTATATGAGGTTATGGAAAAAGAATTGTGAATACTCTTTGAGGGGACTATAAACACTACTACTATAGTGCTTGAAAGGTGGAGGAAAAATGTATGTCGAAACATAAGATAGCAGTTATTTCCGATACACATTCATTATTGCGGCCGGAGATTATAGAAAAAATAAGAGAGTGCGAGCTGATTGTGCACGCAGGGGACATTGCCTCAAAAGAAACTGCAGAAAAAATCAAATCTCTTGGAACGACATATTTTGTCAGGGGAAATGCGGACAAGGATAGTTGGGCAGATGAGATACCTTTCAGCAGAGAGCTGGAGCTTTTTGGATTGAAAATTTTTGTCATCCACAACCGCAGACAGATTCAGGAAGATGTATCGGACAAGGATATAGTAATTTATGGACATTCTCATAAATATTCTGAGGAGTACAAAGCGGATGTATGTTATTTCAATCCGGGCAGCTGCGGACCGAGGCGGTTCCATCAGGAAATTACCATGGCAATCCTGACGATTGACGAAGAAGATAAGAGCTTTTCATTTGAGAAGGTTGACTGCTCACCACAGCTTACGGCTGGCAGTGCCAAACTTCCTGATAAAGATATGGCAAAGCTTATCAGCAGAATTATGAAACAGATGGATGCGGGCAAGCCGGTTAGCGAGATTGTCGGGAGAAACAGGATAGATGCGGAACTGGCAAATCAGATACTGCAGATTTATACAACACATCAAGGGATTGATGTGCAGGGAATACTGGACAGACTGGATATTTGGGGGAAGTAGTGTGACTATGAAAAAATTATTTATCTTTCTATTTTCGGTTTCCGTATCTATAACAGTTTTACCTAATGGATTAATCAATACATATGGCTTATTTGGAGAGATTACATCATCAACCGTAACAAGTGATGAAGATTCAAAAATCTCTGAAGAAAGGCAGGTATTTGAGAATAGAAAGCAGGTTAAGGGTGTAAATGTTTACAATATCTGGTTTGAAATTTGGCTTTGCATTATTTACATGATATTTGCGGCATATATGCTTAGACTCCCCAGAGGAGATACCATCATTACATTAAAAGTTCGTATGAATAATTGATTCTTTCTGCACTAAAAAGCAGAAAGGAGAATAGAGATTGTTTGAACAAGATTATATTATGCGGCTTATAAAGGAAATGGTTAGGGCAATATTAAAGTTGTTATTTAATATTGATACAGACTCTCCCTCCACAGATTTGTTGAAGGAGACAGAAGATAAAGCGATGCTGGAATCACTCATGAATATGATAGATGATGGCAGGATAGACGAGGCAGAAAATAAAATATATGAAATAACAGAAGAAAGGGATAAAAAGAATTTAGAAATTGCGATACTGTTCTACTCATATCTAAACGATAAGTCTGATGCATTTTTAGAAGAACATAATTTCAGCCGTGAAGAGGTAAGGCAGGGATTAAAAGATGTTTTGTCCAGATATGGGATTGATAGTTTCGCAGAGATGATTTTGCTATAGCCATCCGCTCCTCCGCTGCCATTTTGGTTGAAGCATTGATGAAAAGCCGGTAGTGGAGGAGCTTCTTAAAAAAGTCAGCAACAAGGAAGTTTATGTGCAGTTTTGCTGCTAAACTTTAAGTTGAGTTTTATTCTGTTTTGGTCAACATCTGCTTTATGGATTTACCTATTCTGTCGTGGCATAATATGCTCAGAGAGGTGATACGATGAGGGCTACAACAGGAAGCGGAACCTTTCATCGCAAAAGAATATAGAGGAAAGGACGTGAAAATTTTGTTTGATAGTTACAAAGCAGGAAAACAGATCGCTTTTTTGAGAAAGAACAAAGGCATAACACAGGAGGAATTGGCGCAGAGGCTTTCGGTGAGTCCGCAGGCCGTCAGTAAGTGGGAGAATGGCCACACTATGCCGGAAGTCTCCATACTGGCGGAACTGTCAAAAATTTTGGGCGCGACGATTGATGAGATTCTTTTGCCGACAAGCATGATACCGGTTAATGCGAACTTTGAACATGTTTTATTACCATACAATGAAATAGCAGATTTTTCCGGAAGAAAATGGCCCAGAAGTATAGCATGGCCTGCAATTTTATCGGCAATTAAGTTATTTATGGGATTGGAGTGTCATAAGGACTCTAGAAAACGACAGATGAATGATGATACGGAATATATTCTCCAATCTGCGTATACATCCACCTGCTTTGGTTATTCATGGGGACAGGAAATGCCTGGAAAAAATTGTCTGGCAGTGTACGGATTGTCTTGCGAAGTTTATGACAGTGAGCAGTATGATGCCGAGACACTTATGTATCTGGCAACAGAAAATATATTAAAAGGATATCCGGTAGTCGTTGAGCCCAAAGAATATGAAGACATAATACTTGCATCAGGTTTTTCCTATAACGGAAAGGTATTGAAAGGGATATCATTTTTGGATGGTGATGATGATAAGAATTCTGTTATGTCTTTTAAGCAGTTATATGACTTTCCGGGCTGGTATAAGAAAAAAGTAAAGCTTATTCTGATAAAGCCATCGGCGGATAAGGTGAGCGTTGAAGATGCATGCAAAGAGGCTTTGTGTGAAGGATACCGGCTGCTCAGCAATGAAATTCATCAGTTCGATCAGCCGCTTGTCGGATATGGACTGATTATATATGAAAACTGGAGAAATGAGCTCAGGATGGAGAATGAAAAAAATCTGGAAACGATAGATTGTCTGTATCCCCACATTTTCATACATTATGAGAATAAGATGTGCATCAAACAATTCTTGGAACTTTGTATTCATACTGTTAGCGGGATTGACAGGGAATCACTTGAAACGGCCATATCAAAATATGATGAGCTTATCAATATATGTGAAAAGGCGTTGAATGGCTGGCTTACCGAGAATCCAAAAGATATTGATGCCGCAAGAAGTGTGCGCCAAGGGTTTGATTACATTTTGCGCAGAAGCAAGGGACTTGAAACAGAAGCATTATATAGTTGGGCGTCAGCGATAAAAACGGAACATCATATTCCGTTGACGGCCAATTAAGAAAAACTGGCCGGGGAGTAAAAGCAAATTAAAATAATTTTTAAGGAGAAAAAATATGTTACAAGGTTATACACCCCAATTAGAAGATTTATGGTTCCGACAGAGTATGATGTCTGACGAAGAAACCATGTCATATAATCATGTTTGGGGAGGTACGATTCCTTTTCCGAAAGAGGCATGGGAGGATTGGTACAACTATTGGGTTGTAAATCATGAAAATAAACGCTTTTACAGATATCTGAAAGACGATAAAAGGGGATTTGTCGGGGAAATAGCATATCATTTGGATGAAGAAACGGAACAGTATGTGGCGAATGTCATAGTAAAAGCAGAGTATAGGGGTAATGGTTTTGGGAATCAGGGGTTAAAACTACTTTGCTGTCTGGCAAAAGAAAACGGCGTCACAATATTGTATGATGACATTGCGATTGACAATTCTGCAATAGCATTGTTCCTGAAAAATGGTTTTGAAGAAGAATATAGAACAGACGAAATTATTATGTTGAGAAAAAATTTATAAAGGCCCATTGCTGATTGTGGACAGAAAGGGTCTGCAGTTTAACATATCCAAGAAGAAAGCCAATTAAATTGCAATGGAAGATTTCATTGACAAATTTCGCTAAAATGAGTATGATAACAAGTGAATTCTGTGGCGTAGTTAATCAAAGAGAATGTCAAAAATTCTAGACCTGTAAAATGGTTTGCGGGTTACTTACCAATGGGGGCATTACCTGTAAAGGTGGTGCTCTTTGCGTTTTATTTTATTTTTCAATGTGCGCAGCATTTTAAGCTTCAAGAGAAAAGTACAGGTTATTAATGGAGAATTTAAAGATGAACGACAAAACCCAGTTAAATGGAAATCGGAATGCAACAGTTTTGAACACACAGACCTCAGGCAATAGTACTGTACTCAATGAGCAGATTATGAATTCGGGAAGAGTTGTTATTGGTGAAACATTGTGTGGAAAATACACAATACAATCCAAGATGAATACATCTTCAGGAGAGGCAGACTTATATATTGGCTCAGATGGTATTAGCAGCTATGTGGCAAAGATATATAGGCGAAAGGTTGCAGTCAAGGAAGAGGTAACAGAAAAATTACAGGCTATTGATTCTCCGTATGTGGCAAAAGTATATGCTACCGGAGAGATAGATGGGTATCCGTACGAGGTATTGCCGTACTACAAAAACGGAAGTCTTGAAAAGAAAAAGTTCTCCTATGATCAGCTTAAAACAAGTATTATTCCGGCTCTTAATGAAGGGTTAAAGGTGTTACATGATAACGGAATAATTCATAAAGATTTAAAACCGTCAAACATTATGTTGGCGGATAATGGTCAGGATGTAGCTATTATTGATTTTGGAATCAGTTCGATTAGAGAAGATGGAAATACTGTCATTGTAACAAGAACGGGAATGACGCCGGAGTACTCAGCGCCGGAGACATTTAAAAGTTTGTTTTTAAGTGAGTCAGATTATTATTCCTTGGGGATAACTCTATATGAATTGTATTGTGGACATACGCCATATGCTCAGATGACTCAGGACGAGATTGAGCAGTTTGTATCCGTGCAGAAATTGCCACTGCCTACGGATATGGAGGACGAATTAAAGGTCTTAATTAGTGCATTGACTTATCCGGATATTACAAATAGAAAGAATAAATCCAACCCTAATCGGCGTTGGGGGTACGAAGAAATCCTAAAGTGGTGTGTTGGAATTAAGCAGCCTGTTCCGGGAGAAATAACGGGTGCGACGGCAGTATCAGGGGATATCAGACCGTATAAATTTTTGAGAAAAACATATACAGATAAGAAAAAACTGATTGATGCGTTTATAGAACATTGGAATGATGGAAAGAAGCAGTTGTTTAGGGGCCTGCTGTCAGCGTATTTCAAAGAATTTGATGCTGAAATTGCCGGGTTCTGTATGGATGCGGAAGGCGAAGTGTCACAAGGAGATGAGGATATCATTTTCTTTAAAACGCTTTATAAAATAGATTCTACTATGACACGGTTTTTCTGGAAAGAAAAGCAATACGAAGATATTTCGATACTCGGAAATGAATTGCTTGAAGCATTGTGGAAAAACAACACATCGATGCATCCATTTGTGGATGAATTATTGCAAAAGGGAGTTTTATCGCAGTATATAATCTGCCTGGACGAGAATGATACGCAAAAGGCAAATGCAGTAAAAGCAATAGAGTCATCCTACCGTGCTTTTATAAATGATGACAGGCAGAGAACAATAAACTATTATTTGCTTGCATATATGTTATCAGGAAGAAAAGTCCTTTATAAAAAAGGAGTTGAATTCAAAAACGTCGAAGAATTGGCGGAGTTTTTAAAGAATGCGATGGAGCGTTCTTATGACGAATTTGAAAAGTTATGCCGAGACCTGATTGATAATAATGATAATCTCGATATTCAATTTGAGAGTTGGCTGTGTGCATTAGGTAAGAAGTATGAGATAGCACGGTGGAGAAAAAGTTTACAAGATTAGGGCAGTTGATGAAGCTGAAAAGAATTTAGTAAATAGGGAAAAGGTATTGATATGAGTGGACCAAAAACAGCCAGATATGTTCTGACAGAAGCGCAAAGAAGAAGGATTGAAGAGCGGGAAAGAATCATTAGAGAAACCAAAATCGAACGGGATAGACAGAATGATTTGCAAAAGAGGTGTTCAGGTAAGTTATCGGAAATCGCTTCGGTTATAGAAGATCTAAGAAGATTATGCATGGAATCTGATATGGGAATAGAAGAGCTTCAAACTTTGGAAACAAAAAAATCAGAACTTGCAAAGTTGTTTTCGGTCACAAATGCACTTGATTCTCTGGAGTCTTTAAAAAAAGATAACCGGCGTTTGGAGACAATTCTGGGACAAATGCAGGAACTTAACATAACTGGAAGAAACATAGTGCGCAAAATAGCTGCTGATTATCAACGAGAATTATCAGCGGATATTTCGATAGGATTTGATTTGACTTTTGCGGGATTGGGCAAAAATAGAAAGGTAAAAGACAATCCGTTTATTGTAAAGATTAACGAGGCGCTTAAAAAGGCGGAGGTTATTGAACTGATACCTGAATTAGAAGAAAAGTATTCCTTGTTAAAAAAGCGTGCCGATGAAATAAAAAACATAGATTTTTTGGAAAATTTTTGTTCAATGCAGGTATATCCGTTCGTCCATGAGTGTGAATTTTATAGAGACCATATTTCTGAATTTAAAGAGCTTGTGTCTCATTATTCCTATCTGGCAGCAGAGACGGGCGAACCGGCAAAGTATTTTGCTTTTTCTGAAGAAAATATCGGAAAACTGCAGTCGGAGATATCGAGATTGCACCAAATAATGATGTGCCAAAAAGAACAGGAATATATCAGTACTGCAGTTGATGAAGCAATGATTGAAATGGGATACGAGCTGATAGGGGAGAAATCTGTCACGAAAAAGAGTGGTAAGAAATTCAGAAATGGTCTTTATATGTTGGAAGAAGGAACTGCCGTGAATGTTACTTTCTCAGATTCAGGGCAGATATCAATGGAATTGGGCGCCTTGGATACCAAGGATCGTATTCCGACAGAAGCTGAAGCGATAGATTTGGCAGATGATATGTACGCTTTTTGCGCAGATTATGCAGCTCTTGAAAAGAAACTGGCTGAGAAAGGCGTTATGATGAATAGGATATCTATTTTGCCGCCATCCGCAGAATATGCCCAGATATTCAATACATCTGATTATGAACTAAAGCGTCCGGTTGAAACATATAAAAAAGAAAAGAAGAAGGCTGTTGCGGAAAAGCAGTTACATAAGGAAGGATGATTATGGAAAAATACAAGGTATGTCCGTACTGTGGAAAACATAATCCACCCAAAATGCTGGAATGTATTCAATGTGAAACCGATTTATCAAATGTTCGGGTAATAGATGAAGAGATAGAACAAAAGAGTATTGAAAAAAAAGAGCAGGCAGAAACTGCTGCGAAAATGGTCAGAGTATGTGATTGTGGAGCCCACAATCCGGTTAATGCCAGAAAATGTGAAAAATGTGGAGAGGATATATCGGATGTAGTTCCTGTTGAGGAATATAAAGAGAAGCAAGTAGATGACCACATTGCATTGGCATCTCTTGATGGCGCATATGCGTATGAATTGGCGGAACAGTCAATCATTATAGGGCGCGAAGCAGTAATGCAGGAGTATCTATCTGCAAAGTCATATGTGAGCAGACAACACGCCGAGTTAATCGTGGAAGGTAATTGCCTTTTTATAAGAAATATCAGTCAAACGAATTATACATACGTGAACAACATAAAAATACCGGAGGGAAAACAGGAACTTCATGATGGTGATGAGATAGGTCTTGGCGGAAATATGCAAAATGGAAATAGACAGGATGAGGCGGCTTATTTCCAGGTAAGGATTGGCTCATGTATATAGCAAGAATTTTATATCCGGTGAAGGTCTTGGGACCGGGAAACAGAGTAGCTCTTTGGTTATCCGGCTGCGAGCATCGTTGTGTTAGCTGTAGTAATCCCGAACTATGGGAACAGAAAGATGAGCATAAGATTTCATTAGAAGGTATCATCAAAGTCTTAAAGACCATTTGTGATAATTGTAAAGTAGATGGATTTACGTTAACCGGCGGTGATCCTTTTTTTCAATCGGATGCATTAAGAGAGTTATTACCCTATTTGCATTCGATTAGCGATGACATTTTGGTCTATACCGGATATCAGTATGAAGAACTGGTTGGACGATACCATGATATACTGAAAGATATTTCTGTGATAATAGACGGGCCGTATGTGGAAGCTGAAAATCATGGAGCCATGCTGAAAGGGTCAGATAATCAGCGGATTATATATTTGAATAGGTCGATTAAAGAAAGATACATTGAATATTTAAAACATGCTCATAGTAAGATTCAGAATTTTACAACATCAGATGGAATCATATCTGTTGGAATACATTTACCGGAATATGAGGACAAGCTAAGCACTATAACGAAAAACAAAGGATTGGAGGAAACATAGGATGGAAGAATTTATACCTAAATGGCATAGGGAACTGGATATATTCTGTAAGATAAAGCCAATAATCATATTAGAGGGTAATGTTTTGGATCGTTACCAATATCCTGTTGATGGAAGCGTTGGTAAGGGAAGTATATTGAGATTAGCAGAGTACTTACATTATTATTTTAAGGATCAAGGATATCAGAACATTGCTTTTTATGATAGTATTCGTGGCTTTTACAATAACTGTGAAGAAGGATATGTTCAGCGGTTTGCCGGATTGGTTGGCGGAACGATTGATGCAGATACGATCAAGGCGGAATTTAAAGGGAAAAATAATACAGCAGCAACATATATTAGAACTGCGCTTACGCAATCTGAAGAGGCGACAGTTGTTGTTTTGGATTTTGCTTCAAGATATATTACAGACCCAACGAATATGGAGCAGTCGGAAATAGATGGGTTTACAATATTACTGCAATCATCCCTTGAAGGTAAAGATGTAAGAACAGAGCAGGGAATATTAAAAAATCTTGTGGTGGTTTTAGTAAACAAAGTAAATGATGTACCCGCATGGTTTTATTTGGATAATCCAAATGTAAAAAGTGTAATGCTAAAGACACCTGCTAAAGAAGAGCGCGAGCAGCTTGTAAAGGGAGATAATTTTCCGAGCTTTTTTGCAGGAGATATTTATGTTGACGAATACCCGCATTATGAAGAATTTCCGGAAGAGTTAGAAAAGATTCAAGATAGATTTGTAGGTCTTACAGAGGGATTTTCATTTACTGAATTGAATGGGTTACGGCGTCTTTGTAAAAACCAGAGAATCCATATTAAAAATATGTGTGATGTGATAGAACTTTATAAGTTTGGAATCAAGGAAAATCCATGGAATTCTCTGAATTATGAAGAAATGAAGAATGCATATGAGGATTTTCAAAAGCGTATTAAGGGACAAGAATATGCCTTGACAAAAACACTTGATGTAGTAAAGCGAGCTATAACCGGAATGGCCGGATTACAGTCTTCTTCACATGGCAAACCAAAGGGGATTCTGTTTTTTGCAGGACCGACAGGTACCGGTAAAACAGAGACGGCAAAAACTTTAGCTGAAAAGCTTTTTGGTGATGAAAGCTGTTGCATAAGATTTGATATGAGTGAGTATGGTCAGTCACATAGCGACCAAAAATTGCTGGGAGCGCCTCCGGGATATGTTGGTTATGAGGCCGGAGGGCAGCTTACAAATGCAGTAAGGAATAATCCGTTTTCAATCCTTTTGTTTGACGAAATTGAAAAGGCGCATCCATCCATTTTTGATAAGTTCCTTCAGATTCTGGAAGATGGCCGTATGACTGATGGGCAGGGGAATACAGTCTATTTCTCTGAGACAATCATTATATTCACCAGTAATCTTGGGATATACAAAGTAAATGAAAGGGGTGAAAGATACCAGAGTGTCACTTCAGATATGACATATGCGCAGGTTCAAGAGAAAGTACGAAAAGGGATAGAGGATTATTTTAAATTACAACTTGGAAGACCGGAGATTTTAAATAGAATCGGCGAGAATATTGTGGTATTTGATTTTATCCGCGAAGGTGCTGCCGAAGAAATTCTGCAGTCCCAGATTAAAAAGATTATCAGAACTTTAAAGATGGATAAAAATATTGACTTGAAAATATCGGAAACTGCGGTAAATACTTTGCGACAGAAGGCCATTGATAATCTTGATAACGGCGGACGTGGAATTGGAAATATTGTCGAGAGTCTCCTTATAAATCCTTTGTCGAGATATATGTTTGATCATGAGCTTTTTTCGGATTGCGAGATTACAATCACCTCTATTGATACCGTCAATATGCCATATTCATTGGAATGTGTCGTAAATAAATGAAAGGAAAGTAAAGATTAATGATGTGGATAATTGCAATAGGATTATGGTTATTATTTTCCGGTTTTTGGGTTTTGGTTTATAGTATGTATTTAAGTGAAGCGAATACACCGGGACCTTGGATAGCAACTATTATATGCATCATAATTCTCTGTATTACTATTTGTTATGTTAGAGTAAAGGAAATAAAGAATCCGGCATTAACCTTAGGTATTATAGTATGTGTTGGCGTAGTTCAACTGATTATTTTAGGGAAAACAGAAGCTCCGTATTATTGGGAATATGATGGAGTCAATTTTAGATTGCTTACGGTGTTTTTCGACCAAATCGTATACTGGTTCATTGGTCGCGTTGTTTCCAAGCCCTTTGAAGTTTGTTTTGAAACTAAGGCAGAGAATTTAGCCTATAACATTAAAATGCAACTTAAGAACCAGATTAATGCGTTGCAGGAAATTACACACGAAATAACAAATCTAAATGGTTCTTACAAAGCCTCCGATGATTTGGTTTCGTTGCTAAGCATAATTACTGATAACACATTAGAAAATGCATATATTAGCGCGAGGACAAAAAAGGATGCGAATGTGCTGGCAAGTATTGCAGATGTTTCTTCAAGATATTGTCTGAATATAAATACGAAAGAGAAAATGCTATCGGCTATAAGTATTGATGTCAATAGTATAATGCAAAATAAAACTGAATTGCTGGAGGAGATAACTGAGAGAACGTTTTCAAGGAAGGATTGCAGATACTTAAAAGAAATATCAGAAATGATAAAGAACGAATGCTAAGGAGGAATGGCGATGATAATCACATATAAAATTCAAAGAGGAATCAAAAAAGATAAATGTGATGATTCAGCGCTTATTGGCTCTCAGGTGGTTAATGACGAAATGGGCGACCTTAAAATGAATACTACAGGGAAAGTCTTTATAAGTGATGGGGTGGGAGGTAATGCAGGAGGAGATGAAGCTTCCTTGTTCGTAATGAACCAATTATCTGATCTCTCATTAGATGAGTCAAATGAAATAATAAAGGCTCGGCTTTTATCTGTTAATGATGCACTCATCGAATATGCCAAAAGTATTTCGGGTCACGAGTCAATGGCAACTACGATAACAGGACTTATTTTTGAAAATAATCGTGTAGTGTTGGCACACTGCGGAAATACCAGGATATACGCACTGCAAGGCAGCTTTTTGAAGCAGGTTACCTCGGATCAGACTACATATCAATGGTTGTTAGACAAAGGTCAGGATGAGATAGCGGAACATTGTAATAAAAGCGAAATAAGGGGTGCTTTTGGCGGAGGAACACCTAAATTCGCAGATACGCTTATTGTAAACAATATTTTTGAAAAAGGATTTCCAAGAAAGATTCTTATGACATCGGATGGAATTCATGACGTTTTGGATATTGATGAAATAGAAGATATAGTAACTGATGAGAGCATGATTTCCAAAGATAAAGTCAACCGATTAGTTTCATTAGCTGTAGAAAAAGGAAGTCTGGATGATTGCACTGCAGTACTAATTGAAACGGAAGAGGATATGGGTGATAAAAATTGATAACCATGATTGCAGAAAAGGGTATTCCGGAAAAATATGAATTTCGCAATATCCGACAGGAGGAAGCAGAGCAGGCTGTGGAGATTGAACAGATTTGCTTTCCACCGAATGAGGCGTGCTCGGAGCAGCATATGAAGGAGCGGATTGCAAAGGCTCCGGAATTATTTCTGGTTGCGGTAGATAAAGAGACAGGTAAGCTGGCCGGTTTTTTGAATGGTCTTTCCACAGATGAATCTATTTTCAGAGATGCGTTTTTTACGGATGCAAATTTATATAATCCGACCGGAAAGAACATTATGATATTAGGGCTTGATGTACTGCCACAATACCGCAGGCAGGGGTTGGGAAGGGAATTAGTATTTCAATATCTGAGGCGGGAACGGGAGAATGGCAGAAAAATGCTTCTGCTTACATGCTTGCAGTCGAAGGTGAAGATGTATGAGAAAATGGGATTTTGCGATCACGGAATTGCAGATTCAACCTGGGGCGGCGAAGAGTGGCACGAGATGAGTTATACGATTTGAATATAAAAGGAGGAATGACAGCATGTTATTGATAGAATATCCAAAATGTACAACTTGCCAAAAGGCTAAAAAATGGCTGGAGGAAAATCACATTGCCTATACGGAGCGTCATATTGTGGAGAATAATCCGTCGTATGACGAATTAAAGGAATGGCATGAGAAAAGCGGGCTGCCGCTTAAGAAATTTTTCAATACAAGCGGTCTTTTATACAAGGAACTGCAGCTTAAGGATAAGCTTCCGGCTATGAGCGAGGAAGAGCAGTTACAGCTTCTTGCTTCCAATGGAATGCTTGTGAAGCGTCCGCTTATTGTAGATGAAAAGCTGGTGCTGACAGGATTTAAGGAAACGGAGTGGGCAGAGAAAATCAAATAGGGGACGATATATGGCAAATGCAAAGGAAACGTTAAAAATCTTTTTCGGATATGATTCTTTCAGAGAAGGGCAGGAAGGTATCATTGAGTCAATTTTAGAAGGGCGCGATGGGCTTGCCATTATGCCGACGGGCGCGGGCAAGTCTATCTGTTATCAGGTTCCGGCACTGATGCTCTCAGGAATTACCATCGTAATATCACCGCTTATTTCTCTTATGCAGGACCAGGTGAAGGCGCTGAACGAGGCCGGAATCCATGCTGCATTCATTAATTCATCTCTTACTGAGACGCAGATTAGAAAAGCGTTAAATCTGGCGGCAAAGGGCACATACAAGATTATTTATGTGGCGCCGGAACGGCTGGAAAGTTATGATTTCATAGATTTTGCATATCACGCAGATATTTCCATGGTAACGGTTGACGAGGCGCATTGTATCTCCCAGTGGGGACAGGACTTCAGGCCGAGTTATTTAAAAATTGTGAATTTTATCAAGAATCTTCCGAAGAGACCGATTGTCAGTGCGTTTACGGCAACTGCGACAGAAGAGGTGAAGGAAGATATTTTGTGTATCCTGAATCTTGTAAATCCAAATGTGACCGTGACAGGCTTTGACAGGGAAAATCTGTATTATAGTGTGGAAAATATACGAAGGAAAGAGGATTTTGTAATCCATTACATAGAGAAGCACCCGAAAGACAGCGGAATTATTTATTGTGCAACCAGAAAAAATGTGGACAATCTTTTTGAAGCGCTGTACAAAAGAGGGGTTTCTGTTACCAGATATCATGCGGGTATTGACAATGAAACCAGAAAGAAAAATCAGGATGACTTTATATACGACCGTGCGCCTGTAATTGTGGCTACCAATGCATTTGGCATGGGGATTGATAAATCCAATGTCAGATATGTTATTCATTATAATATGCCGCAGAGCATGGAGAATTATTATCAGGAGGCGGGACGAGCCGGACGTGACGGTGAACCGGCGCAGTGTATTCTGCTTTTCTCAGCACAGGATATCGTCATCAATAAATTTCTTCTGGAGCAGAAGGATTTTTCAGGCTTAGATGATGAAGATGCGGAACTGGTCAAGCAGCGGGATATGCGCCGTCTGCAGACGATGGAGGGATACTGTAGAACGACAGGCTGTCTGCGGAATTATATTTTAAATTATTTTGGCGAAAAGACTGCTATGCCCTGTGATAATTGCGGTAACTGTCACAGAGAATATAAGGAAGTGGATATGACCGCTGAGGCAAGGCAGGTCATACAGTGTGTGGCGGAGACAAGGGGACGATATGGCTTAACCGTCGTGCTGGGAACTCTGGCAGGCGCTGACAGGGCAAGACTGCGGGAGCTCGGCACTGTGAATTATAAATCGTATGGAGCGTTAAAAAATACGGGTGAAGCTTTGATACGAAGTCTGATCAGCCAGATGGTGGAGGAAGGATATCTCTATCAGACGGAGGATAAATACAGTGTGCTGAGGCTGGGGGATATTACGCCGCTCGGAGATGAAAACGCCCGCGTGGTTATGCGCACCTATGAGGAGAAGGAACCGGAGAAAAAGAAAAAGCCTGCGCGGAGGAAAAACACGGATTCTCTTACGGCTGCGGGTTACGATTTGTTTGAGGAATTACGAAAACTCCGCCTTGAAATTGCGCGAGAGGAGTCACTGCCGCCCTACATTATCTTTAATGATAAGACGCTGATTGATATGTGCGTGAAGCTGCCTAAGGATGAACATGATTTGCTGCAGGTCTCTGGTGTGGGAGAGAGTAAACTGAAAAAATATGGAAAGCGGTTTTTAAGCGCTATCAAGGCTTTTACAGATGCACGCCAAAGAAGCTTATCCCTATATTCGCTGGGAGAATAGCCGGAAGGAGATATAGAATGAATATAAAAGCAATTCTGTCCCAAATGTCATTGGAGGATAAAATCAGCCTCTGCACGGGTGCGGATTTTTGGAGATCCAAGAAGATGGAGCAATATGGAATCCCGGCTTTTACCATGTCCGACGGCCCGCATGGGCTGCGTTACCAGAGCGGTGAGGCGGATATGATAGGAGTACATGAGTCGAGTCCTGCAACTTGTTTTCCCACGGCAGTAACGGCAGGAGCTACATGGAATCCGGAGCTTTATGCGGCTGAGGGAAGGGCAATCGGCGAGGAAGCCGTGAAGTACGGCGTTGATGTGGTTTTAGGCCCGGGGTGCAATATCAAGCGCAATCCCCTGTGCGGCAGGAATTTTGAGTATCTCTCGGAAGACCCGTATTTTGCAGGGAAAATGGCTGCCGCTTTTATAGAGGGACAGCAGAGCGCGGGCGTTTCGTCCAGCGTGAAGCATTTTGCAGTCAACAATCAGGAGTACAAGCGGCAAAACGGCGACAGTCAGGTGGATGAGCGTGCGATGCGCGAAATCTATCTGGCGCCCTTTGAAACTGCGGTGAAAGAGGGCAGACCCGGAACCGTGATGTGTTCTTATAATAAAATCAATGGCGTTCATGCCAGCGACAATAAGTGGCTGCTCACCGATGTGCTGCGTGACGAATGGGGCTTTGACGGCATGGTGGTGACAGACTGGGGGGCATTAAACGACCGGATAAAGGGCTACAAGGCCGGGTGTGATTTCAATATGCCGGGCGGCTCAAAATATATGGAAAAGGATGCGCTGGAAGCAGTTAAGAACGGAACGCTGTCCGAATCAGATATTGATGCAGCAGTAGAGCGAATTATCCGCTTGGCGCTTCATTCCGCAGAAAGAAAAAAAGAAGGCAGTTTTGAAGCCGAAGCGCATGACAAACTTGCCTGCACAGTCGCAGAACAGGGTGCGGTACTGCTGAAAAATGATGGAGATATTCTGCCTGCGAAAGCAGAAGATATGGTTTTGATTGGCGATATGGCAAAGAATTTCCGCTATCAGGGTGCAGGCTCCAGTCATATCAATCCCATCAGGCTGACGAGCCTTGTGGATGCGTTGCCGGAGGTTCCTTACTTCGCCTGCTGTGAGGCGGACGGCAAGGTAACGGAGGAGGCTTTGCGGGAAGCGGCTGAAGCGGCGAAAAAGGCAAAAATTGCTGTGGTTGTGGCAGGACTGCCGGATAGTTATGAGTCCGAGGGATTTGACCGTGATAACATGAAAATGCCGGATGGTCATAACCGCATGATTGAAAGTGTTGCCGCCGCCAATTCCAATACTGTGGTGGTACTGTTAGGGGGAAGCGCAATGGAACTGCCTTGGTTTGACGAGGTGAAAGCAATTCTCTATATGGGCTTGTCCGGTCAGGCGGGCGGCCGGGCCTGTGCCAATCTGCTCACCGGAAAAGCAAATCCCGGCGGCAAACTGACGGAAACCTGGCCGCTGCAATATAAAGATGTGATATCGCGGGACACCTTCGGAAAGCGCAATGTGGAATATCGGGAAAGCATTTATGTGGGCTATCGCTATTATGAGAAAGCCCGTGCTGCCGTTCGTTTTCCTTTTGGATATGGGCTGAGTTATACAGAGTTTACTTACAGCGATTTGCAAATCCATGACCGCACGGTGACGGCGACCGTCACAAATAGCGGAAGCGTTTCCGGAGCAGAAGTGGTACAGCTATATATTACGCCGCCGCAGAATGGAATCCATCGTCCGATCAAAGAATTAAAGGGCTTTGTCCGTGTGGAACTTTTGCCGGGTGAGAGCAGGCAGGTTACATTTACGCTTGATGAGCGCAGCTTTGCTGTTTGGGCGGACGGCTGGAAGGTATCGGGCGGCAGATATGAGGTGCTGCTTGCCGCTTCATCAGAGGATATCCGCCTGCGCGGATTTATTGAAGTTACGGGAGAAACTCTAGAGGCTCCAAAATGGCAGGCGGGAAGCTGGTATGAGACGCTTTCCGGCAATCCGTCCCGTGAGGAATGGGAAAAAGCGATGGGACATTCTGTCGCAATTGTTCCTGAAGCGAAAAAAGGACAATTTACTTTGGACAATTCCTGTCTGGAGATGAAGGATTCCTCTTTTATTATGAAAATCCAGTATAAGGTTACGGAAAACATTATCGCAAAAAGCTTCGGCGGAAAGAAAGACTATTCAGACCCGTCTTTTAAGATGATGATGGTCTGTGCCACCGATTGTCCCCTGCGTGCTGCCGTTATTTGTTCCGACGGCGCCATGTCCGAATCTCTGGCAAAAGGGCTTTTGGAAATGGCAAACGGACACTATATTCGGGGAATCAAAGAGATGTTGAAAAAATAAAATATATTTTATAAAATAAAGGAGGGGCCCTTTACATGGAAGAAATATGGCTGCCGGACGAAATACAATCCATTGTACAGGATAAACCCTGTGAAAAGAACAACATAGGTATGTCGGATTCGCAAGTTTTTATGTATGATGATATGGTGCTGAAAATTCAGGCGGCTTCCGAAGAGACGGAAAACGAGGTTTGCGTCTGCCGCTGGCTGAAGGACAGGATTCCTGTGCCGCGAATAGAGGCATACTGTGTTGCGGACAAAAAAGCATATAGTCTCATGTCCAGAATTTACGGAAAAATGGCTTGTGATGAGACTTATATGGAAAATCCTGTGAGGCTTTTAGATATTGTGACGAAGGCGCTGCAAATGTTGTGGAATGTGGATATTGCAGACTGCCCCTGTGACAATTCCCTTTCCGTAAAGCTTGCAATGGCAAGGTACAATGTGGAAAACGGACTGGTCGATTTGGATAATGTGGAGCCGGAAACTTTCGGCGAAAATGGGTTTGCTTCCCCGGCAGAGCTGCTCCGGTGGCTGGAAGATAATCGGCCGGAGGAAGATTTGGTGTTTTCCCATGGGGATTTCTGCCTGCCGAATTTGTTTGCAGACGGGGACAGGGTCACGGGTTTTATTGATTTGGGAAAAATGGGAGTTGCAGACCGCTGGCAGGATATTGCGCTTTGCTACAGAAGCTTGAAGCACAATTTCGAAGGAAAATACAACGGGGGAAAAGTATATGGCGGCTACTATCCGGAAATGCTGTTTGAGAGGTTGGGCGTTAAGCCCGATTGGGAGAAACTGAAATACTATATTTTGTTAGATGAGCTGTTTTAGGGAAGCCTATATAAAAAATAAAAAACGGAGGTATTGTCATGAGAAAAAATTTCGGAAAGAAAACGTGGATGTATCCCTTGCCGGTGCTGATTATCGGCAGCTATGATGAGGAGGGAGCGGCAGATGCCATGAATGCGGCGTGGGGCGGCATTTATGATTCCAATCAGGTTATGCTCTGTTTGAGCGAAGGGCACAAGACCACACAGAACATCAAGAAGAGAGGGGCATTTACGGTCAGCTTTGCAGATGCGGCGCATGTTGTAGAAGCAGATTATGTGGGAATTGTATCCGCCAATGATGTGCCGGATAAGTTGGAGAAAGCGGGCTTCCATACCGTCAAAAGTGAATATGTGGATGCACCGATCATCGAGGAACTTCCCATGGCGCTGGAATGTAAGCTGTTAAAGGTAAACGAGGACGGCTGTATCATAGGTGAAATTGTCAATGTCAGCGCTGATGAGAGTATCCTTGGAGAAAACGGCATGGTGGATGCTGCAAAACTGCAGGCAATCTCTTTTGACCCTGTGAACAACGCTTACTTGAAGCTGGGTGAGAAAGTAGGTAATGCTTTCGCAGATGGCAGTCAATTAAAGTAAAAAGCGGGCAATATTCACAAATGCGCAGAGGAGAAAGATTGTATAAAATGTCCTTTGATTTTAAAAGGGCGAAGAGATAAAATATCTTCTGGAAATAAATAAAAGCAATAAACGACACATGTAGCGCACCGCGCGTAAATCTGATTACGGTACGGATGCTGCATGTGTTTTTTTGCGCAAAAAAGGAGGATTTATGGAAAATAATCATTATCTTGGCACGGAAAAGGTAGGAAAGCTGTTGGGTAAGTTTGCGATTCCGTGTATCTTTTCCCTTATCATATCATGCCTTTATAACATTGTAGACCAGATTTTTGTCGGCAATGGCGTCGGATATCTGGGCAATGCGGCGACGGGCGTTATTTTCCCGATTACTGTTGTAGGATGGGGTATGTCGCTGTTTTTCGGCGATGGTGCGGCCGCGCATTTGAGCGTATCGCTGGGACGGAATGAAACGGAGACAATACACAGGGGAGTGGGCAATGCCATCTTGTGTTCTTTTTTGTCCGGTATCGTTATTATTGCAATCAGTTATCTTGGCGGAGATAGTCTGCTGCAGATGATTGGCGCGACAGATGCCAATCTCTCCATGGCGCATGATTACGGATTTATCATTTATGCCATGATGCCGCTTGCCATGGTACAGAATACACTTGCTTCCATTATCCGGGCAGACGGAAGCCCACGTTATGCGATGGGCGCAATGTTGGTAGGTGCAGTTATCAATATTATTGGCGACCCTCTCGCCATTTTTGTCTTGGACATGGGGGTTCAGGGGGCGGCATATGCAACCATTTTAGGGCAGTTTGTAAGTTTTATCATATGTGCTGTCTATCTGGCAAAAAGTAAAACCTTCCATATTTCTGCAGGCAGTTTCCAACTGGATTTTTCACAGTTAAAGAAAATTATGGCGCTGGGAACATCAAGTCTTTTGACCCAGTTGTCCATTGTTATCATTACTGTTATCAATAATATCCTGTTGGTGCGTTACGGTGCCGTGTCAGCCTATGGTGAGGATATTCCGCTTGCAGCTTTTGTTGTCATTATGAAGCTGTTCCAGATAGTGCTAAACATTGCAATTGGTATTGCTGCCGGTGCACAGCCCATTGTTGGGTACAATTATGGAGCGAGAAAATTTGGGCGTGTGAAGGAACTGTTAAAGCTTATTATTACATGGACAGTTGTTGTCTGCCTGGTATGTACGGTACTATTTGAGGCAATTCCACAGGTGTTTATTCGTATGTTTGGTGCTGACGGAGAGCTTTATACACAGTTTGCAGTTATGTGCCTGCGGATTTATCTCTCTCTGATTATACTGACATGTGTGCAGAAGGTATGTGCTATTTTCCTACAGTCCATCGGCCATGCCAAAGCAGCGGCGCCTTTGTCTGTGCTCCGTGATGTGTTCCTGATTGTACTCTCTCTGATTGTGCCGGTGTTCCTTGGCGTTACCGGTATTTTCTGGGCGGCTCCCGCAGCAGATATTCTTGCGGCTGCCATTACGGCGGTTGTCATGATTGGACTTTGGAAGCAGTTGAATGTGGCAGACGAGAATCAGGTTTCCGCATAGTAAGAAAAGATTTCCAATAAAACCGAGACAAAACAGGAAAGAAGTATTATAATAGATACCATAAAGCATAAAGCACAAAAATGCCGCGCACGGAAGATAACAAAAGTGCGGAAGGGCCGGGGGTAGAAGATATGAATATAGAAGTGCAATGCTGTGGTGTTGTGATTCTGATGTTAATATGGTATTTTTCTTTGAGACAGAAGCCTCTCGGGCTGGAATCCCAAAAGCTGTTCCTGTTGACGATGGGCGTGACGTCTTTCTGTCTTGTCCTGGATATTGTCTCCGTTGTGGCAATCTGTTATCGTGAACTGATTCCTGTATTTTTATTGGAAATGATTTGTAAAACATATATTGTCTCTTTGGTTTGGGTGGGATACTGCGGACTGATTTATTCCGGCAATGATTTTGTTGCAGCTAAGGAGGATTTTAGAAAGAGAAACCGTATATACACCGTAATGGCGCTGACAGGCACGGTACTGATATATGTTCTGCCGATTTACTATTATCATGAGGGGGTGGTTGTCTATACCTACGGGCCCAGCTGTATTGCCACCTACATATTTGCGCTTCTCTTTGTTTTGGCGACTTTGTATAAGGTTGGCGTGAAGGGAAAGGAAATAAACCCCAAAAGAAGAAGGGCAATTCTCATGTGGATGTTCATCTGGATTGTTGCGGCAGTGACGCAGTTTTTAAATGCAAGCTTACTGTTGGTCGGCTTTGCTTCTGTGATTGGTGTGGTGACTCTGTTTTTTGAACTGGAGAATCCGGAAGCCAGCATTGACAAAGAAACGGGTGCCTACAATGCGCATGCGCTGGGAGAGTATGCAAAGCAGTCGTACAGGAGGCAGGAACCGTTTTCCGCGCTGCTGCTGGCATTAAACGACGCAGTGGTTGCTTCAGAAGAGGATAATTCTTCGCAGGTCAGTGTGCTGCTTTGCAGTATGGTGCGTTATGCGGAAAAATTAAAGGACGTAAAGGTCTTTAAAACCCTGGAACGTGAACTTATATTGGTGACTGCAGATGGGGAACGGATGCAGGAAGTATTCCAGGATGTGAAGAGATATATGGAAAATATATGGGGAGAAAACCGGGAAGAGGCGCTGGCCCAGGTGTCGCCCAGCTATGTGCTTTTGCCGGATTCCTCGATGCTGCGGAATGTGGAGGAGGTTTTCCAATTGCTGCGTCATTCCAGAGTGGAAGTGCGGAAAGCACTGGAAGGAAACGGTATTATTCTGGATGAGGAGAAGATTGCGCATTTCAAAGAACAGGAAACAATAGAGGCGATGATTAAGGCGGCGCTTGCAGAAGATAGGATTGAAGTGTTCTACCAGCCTATTTATTCTATAAAAGAGCATAAATTTGTCTCGGCGGAAGCGCTGGCACGTATCCGCGACAAGGACGGGAACATTGTGCCTCCGGGAAAATTTATTCCGATAGCGGAAAAGAACGGGCTGATTTCCCGGATTGGGGAGCGTGTGTTTGAAAAGACCTGCATCTTTATCAAGGAAAATCAGCTGAGGGAGCGTTATGGAATCAAGTATGTAGAAGTAAATCTTTCAGTCAGGCAGTGCGAGGATACCAGCCTGGCGGATACTTATATTTTGCTTATGGAGAAACATAATTTGGATCCGTCCTGTGTTAATCTGGAAATTACGGAATCTGCTTCCATACGGCGTAGAAATAACCTGTTGAAAAACATGGAGGTGCTGATTGACTACGGCGTGAAATTTTCTTTGGACGATTTTGGAAACGGAGAGAGCAACCTGAACTATATTGTAGATATGCCGGTGTCCATCGTGAAATTTGACAGGGATATGAGTCAGGCTTATTTTGCAAATCAAAAAGCAAAATTTGTGATGGAGGCATCCATGCATATGATTCATGATATGGGGCTTGAAATAGTATCGGAAGGCGTGGAGACGAAGGAGCAGATGGAAGCAGTAGCCGCGCTGGGGATAGAGTATATCCAGGGCTACTATTTCTCCAAGCCTCTTCCGGCAGACGAGTTTCTGCGGTTTGTTGCGGAGGCGGATTTCTGATTGCTCGTTATGAATTTACATAAAAAAGTCTGCCGTCAGCTTACAAGAGGCTGTCGGCAGACTTTTTGCCTATTAACTTTTGGGAATCCGCAGCATCTGCCCAACGTTCAGCAAATCGCTTGTCAGCCCGTTCAGCCGCTTGATGGCGTCAACGGTAGTTTCATATCTTCTGGCAAGTATCCAGAGCGTGTCGCCGGGGCGCACGGTATATTCAATATAAGGCATATTCTGGTTAGAGGGTATTTTTAACACCTGCCCAATGTTCAGCAAATCGCTTGTCAGTCCGTTCAGCCGTTTGATGGCGTCAACGGTAGTGCCGTATTTATTGGCAATCAGCCATAAACTGTCTCCTGCACGAACCGTATATTCAAATGAGCCTGTTTCCGGTCCGATGGAAGGAATATTTTGTTCTATGCCCTGATACACTTCATACAAGGCACGCCACGTTTGAGGTCCTACCATGCCGTCGGGCGTAAGCTGCATAGCACGCTGGAATGCAGTGACGGACTGCTGCGTTCCGCTGCCAAATACGCCGTCCTGTGCCGGTGCGGGAACACTTGGATAGTATTCGGATATTACATTTAAAAGATACTGCAGTGTAATTACGTCGGGTCCTCTGGAACCCTGCCGCAGCACTGAGGAGGGAGGAACGGTTCCGATTCCCAGAGTGTTTCCTTCGCTGTCCAAATCGGAGAGCCTTGTCACGGCAGTATACAGACTGGAAATTTTATACCATGTTGCTTTACCCACAATGCCGTCAGGCGAAAGCCCGAAAATGCGCTGGAAACTGGTCACGGCATTTTTTGTGCTGTCGCCGAAAGTACCCGCTTCGTCGGTGATAGCGGGAATGGCAGGATAATTCCTGCGGATTCTGTTCAGATAAGTCTGAATGGTCTGCACATCAAGTCCGGTGCTGCCGCTTCTTAAGGGCGTCCCGGGATAAGAAGAAAGAACGCCGGTTATGATGTTGGTCTCTGCGATTTCTATATCATCGGGATAATAAGAGCGCAGAATTTCGATGGGCGTCAGCCCTCTGTTTGCCAGAGTAACCGTCCCCCATTGCGACATCCCCTGACAGGAAGCAGTAGTGCCGTTGCAGAAGGAAGTAAAATAAGGCGCGTTCTGTCCCTGCCTGCGGACATACTGGTTGAAAATTCTGTCCACAATTCTGCTGATGGAGTCATAAATCGGACGCCCGTATACAAAATACTGGTCGTAGGCGGTACTGTTTGTGATATCAAAGTTGTAGCCGCGGCTTCTGTACCACTCTGTATAAATCCGGTTCAGCGCAAAGGTGATGATGGCGTAGATATTGGCAGTCAGAGCCGTTTCGGGCCAGGTAGGGTAAATTTCGCTGCTTGCTACATTTTTGACATAATCGGGGAAGGAAACCTGTACATTGGCAGCGGATGCACTCGGTGCGCCGAGATGAACTGTAATAGGGTTCGGGATTACGACCTGACGCAGTACATACGGCGCTGCTGTAGAGCCTTCCTGATTGCGTTGTTCCTGCATGGAGACGGCGGGCTGTCCGATGGTGATTTCTGCCTGTGTCGAACGGCGCTGTGCCTCCTGCATGGGAATCAGCGTAATCGGCAGCGAGGCGGTTTCCCCGTCAAAAATGGGAATATCCGAGACCAGAAGCGAGTTAAAGCCTGCAGCCTGTGCAAGCACGCTGTAATTCACGTAGGGCGTTCCTGCGTAGTACTGATTTAAGGAAAAGCTTTTATCTACGGTTTCCAGGGGCATAGCCTCTGTTTCTCCGCTTTCGTCAGTTGTCAGCGTATAGACAGTGTTGCCCATATCATCTAAAATCTGAATCCGCACGCCACTTAAAGGTACGGCTTCCTGGGCTGTCCGTGTCTGTATGCTTAAATAGCCGATAGCCATAGGATGCAATTCTCCTTGTTTTTAAATTTATCTATTACAATAGTATATGAATGCAGGGGAAAACGGTAACAGGTACATAGCGTCAAAAAAATCTTGACTTAAAGCGGGCTTTAAGTATTAAAATTGAAATACAGGTCAGCTTTGGCGGCCGGAATGAGGATAACATTGCGAAAGGATGGGGAAAAATGAGGGAGCGTCTGCTTACAGAGAAGGGATATGAAGTCTACGCTTCAGCAGTTGACCGCATCGAGGCGCTGCTTCGCACTGTGAAAAAAGCACATACAAAAGTACCTGTTGTTGTCGGAATAGACGGGCGCTGTGGAAGTGGCAAGACCTATTTTGCGGAGTTACTGGAAAAGTATTTTTCCTGTAATATTGTGCATGTGGATGATTTCTATCTGCCCATGGACAGGCGCGCCTCAGACTGGATGTCTGTTTCCGGCGGCAATATAGATTTTGAAAGACTTCTTGTAGAAGTGCTGCTTCCTCTCAGAGAAGGCCGACAGGCCTTTTACCGGCCCTATAGCTGCAGAGAGGGACAATACAAAGAGGCTTGGGAACTGCGGGAGAAGCCCCTTATCGTGGTGGAGGGCAGTTACTGCAGCCATCCGCTTCTTGCCGGACAGTATGACCTGCGGCTGTTTTTTACCTGTTCCAAAGAGGAGCAGGAAAGACGGCTGAAAGCGAGGGAGGGAAACAGATATGAAGCCTTTGTGGAACGGTGGATTCCTTTGGAGGAGATGTATTTTGCACATTATGCAATAGAAGACCGGAGCAGTCTTACCGTAAACACAGACGGATTATTTTAAGGCAATATCATATCTGTACAAACAATAAAAAACACGACTGTAACTGCGTGGAATGGAGGAGATTGTGGAACAGACAAATGGAAAGAAACAATTAAAGACAATGGTTTTGGCAGCCATGCTGCTGGCGGTGGGCATTGTACTGCCCTTTTTCACAGGACAGATACCACAGATTGGGAATATGCTTCTGCCCATGCATATTCCGGTGCTTGTGTGCGGGTTGATTTGCGGATGGCAGTACGGCGGTATCGTGGGTTTTATCCTGCCCCTGCTGCGCTATGTGCTTTTTACAACGCCGCCCATGCCAAATGGAATTGCCATGGCGTTTGAATTGGCGGCTTACGGTGCAATCGTCGGATTTCTTTACAACCGTTCGCGCTGGCAGTGCATCGTATCCCTATACCGTTCCCTGATTATTGCCATGATAGGCGGGCGTATCGTATGGGGCGTAGTCCGTGTGGTGATGTTCGGTGCTATGGGAAATGCTTTCTCGTGGAAAATGTTTATGGCGGGCGCTTTTTTAAACGCGATTCCCGGGATTATCCTGCAGCTTATCTTTATTCCGGCGCTGATGCTGGTTTTGAACAGGACGGGGCTTGTGCATTTTCATAAAATGAAAAAGGAAAAGGTAGAAGGAGGAATGTAACATGCTTTACAAGGAGTATCAGGATTTAAAGCTTTCAGCACTTGGATTGGGTGCTATGCGTCTGCCGGTAGTGGACGGCGACGATGCTAAAATCGACGAGGAAAAGGCTGCCGAGATGGTTGCCAGCGCGATGGAGAAGGGAATCAACTATTATGACACCGCTTGGGGTTACCATGACGGTAATTCTGAATTGGTTTTAGGGAAAATTTTAAGCGGTTATCCGCGGGAAAGCTATTATCTTGCGACAAAATTCCCCGGCTATGATCTCTCCAACATGGGAAAGGTGGAGGAGATATTTGAGCGCCAGCTTGAAAAATGCCGTGTGGAATACTTTGACTTTTACCTGTTCCACAATGTGTGCGAGATGAATATCGATGCATATTTGGACGAGAAATACGGTATCTTTGCATATTTAATGAAGCAGAAGGAGAACGGCCGCATACGGCATCTCGGTTTTTCGGCACACGGAAGCTATAATATTATAAAGCGTTTTCTGGATGCCTATGGTGAGCATATGGAGTTCTGCCAGATTCAGCTCAACTGGCTGGACTGGAGTTTTCAGGATGCAAAGGCGAAGGTGGAATTGTTAAAGGAGTACGGAATTCCCGTATGGGTGATGGAGCCTCTGCGGGGCGGACGGCTGGCTTCCCTTCCTGAGACGGATGCGGCAAAACTGAAGGCGTTGCGGCCGGATGAGGGAATACCGGCGTGGGCGTTCCGTTTCCTGCAGACGATACCGGAGGTAAAAGTGGTGCTTTCGGGTATGTCGAGCATGGAGCAGCTTCAGGACAATATTCACACCTGTGAGACGGATAAGCCCTTACATGATGAGGAGATGAAAGCCCTGCTTGGCATTGCAGAGGAAATGGTAAAGAAAGACAGCCTGCCCTGTACGGCATGCCACTACTGCGTGAGCCATTGTCCGAAAGGGTTGAATATTCCGGAACTGATTGAATTGTATAATGAGCATTGCTTCACCGGAGGCGGTTTTATCGCACCGATGGCGCTGATGGCGGTTCCGAAGGAGAAACTGCCTTCCGCCTGCATTGGCTGCAAGAGCTGTGAAGCCGTATGCCCGCAGCAGCTCAAGATTTCAGCGGCAATGTCGGATTTTACACAAAAACTGGGAATGAACTGATATGACGGCGGAGTTACTGGAAGAGCTTAAAAAAATCACGCCGGAGGAAGAAAATATTCTGGCGGGCAGGACGGAAATTGAAAAGGAAATTTATATGTCCGCCGGGGAAGATATCGTTGACGCGCGAAAACTGCTGGAGGCGGGGAAACTGATTCAGGCGAGAACCCATACGCGGTTTGTGCATTTTCCGAAGCATACTCATAATTATATCGAAGTCATCTATATGTGTACGGGCAGCACCCGCCACATCATAGATGACGCCGATGTGGTTTTACAGGAGGGCGAGCTTTTGTTCCTCAACCAAAAGGCGGTACAGGAGATATATCCGGCGGGGGAAAATGACATAGCAATCAATTTTATTATCCTGCCGGAGTTTTTTGACTACAGCCTTAAGATGATGGGGGAGGAAAAGAACCAGCTCAGGGATTTTGTGATTGACTGCCTTAAGGGTGAAAATGCGACATCAGGCTATATGCACTTTAAGGTGGCGGACATTCTTCCGGTGCAAAATCTGGTGGAAAATCTGATATGGTCCGTCAAAAACCGACAGCCCAACAGACGAAGCATCAATCAGGCGACAATGGGTCTCCTTTTTCTTCAGTTGATGAATCATTTAGACCGCATGGAGATGAGCGCAGAAAGCGGGCAGCAGAGGATTGCAATTGCTGTGCTGGATTATATTGAAGAGCATTATCGGGACGGTGGGTTATCAGAGCTTGCCGGACAGCTTCACTATGATTTTTACTGGCTTTCTAAGGAAATTAAAAAAGTAACGGGAAAGACCTACACGGAACTTTTACAGGAAAAACGGCTGAATCAGGCGGCATATCTCTTGGAGCATACGGCAATGTCCGTCGCGGATATCGCCGTGGCGGTAGGGTATGACAATATCAGTTATTTCCACCGCATTTTTGATAAGCGTTACGGTATGACGCCGCGCAGATACCGGATGCGGTAACGTGTGGCAAATAAGGACACTTTTTTAAACAAAAGGTGTTCTTTTTTTATTGCCGGCTTTTAGATAAAATTAAAAAAACGGGAGGGTATGGAATGAAAAAGTATTATCTTGCAGTTGATATTGGTGCTTCCGGCGGGCGGCATATACTGGCACATCAGGAAAACGGAAAAATCATCACAGAAGAGGTGCATCGTTTTCCGAACGGTATGTTGGAAAAAGACGGTGAGCTGGTGTGGGATACAGACAGGCTTTTTGCAGAAATCCTTACCGGCATGAAAAAATGCAGGGAGCTTGGGAAGATACCTGCGAGCATGGGGATTGACACATGGGCGGTGGATTTTGTGCTCCTTGACGAGGCTGATAAGAAAATCGGCAATGCGGTGGCTTACCGCGACGGCAGGACGAAGGGCATGGATAGAAAGGTGTACGAAAGCGTGGATGAAGCAGCGCTGTATGCGGCAACGGGAATCCAGAAGCAGCCGTTTAACACCATTTATCAGCTTATGGCGTTAAAAGAGAAAAAGCCGGAACAGTTAAAGGCAGCGAAAAAGCTTTTGCTGATTCCCGACTACCTTCATTTTCTTCTTACGGGCAGGGCGGCGTCAGAGTACACAAACGCTACAACCACACAGTTGGTAAGCCCGATGACAAAGACTTGGGACGATGAACTGATAAACAGACTGGGTTATCCCAAAGAGATTTTTCAGGATATCCTGATGCCTGGCAGCAGGCTTGGCAGTTTGCGAGAGGAAATTCAAAGAGAGGTTGGCTATGATTGCCAGGTGGTGCTTCCCGCAACCCATGATACCGGTTCGGCGGTGGTGGCGGTGCCGGAGGAGGGAGAGGAAATGCTCTACATCAGTTCAGGCACATGGTCGCTGATGGGGACGGAACTTGCAGCGGCGGACTGTTCTCTTGAGAGCAGACGGCACAACCTGACAAACGAGGGCGGCTATGACGGGCGCTTCCGTTATCTGAAAAATATCATGGGGCTTTGGATGATACAGTCCGTAAAAAAGGAAATAGGCGGAAATCTGGGTTACGGGGAAATCTGTGATATGGCTTCCCAAAGTGAAATAGCCTCTATTGTGGATTGCAATGACGATTGTTTTCTTGCGCCCAAAAGCATGACGGAACAGGTGCAGGAGGCATGCCGTCAATCGGGACAGCAGGTTCCGGAAGGCATTGCGCAGGTGGCTGCGGTTATCTACAACAGTCTTGCAAAATGCTATGCAGAAGCCATAGAGGAAATTGAAGAGAGGACAGGTGTACACTATTCCAATATTCATATTGTGGGCGGCGGTGCAAATGCGGACTATTTAAACCGTCTTACTGCCAAAGCGACAGGAAGAACCGTCTATGCGGGGCCCGTGGAGGCGACCGCAATCGGAAATATAGCAGCGCAGATGATAGCAGCGGGTGAACTGGCGGATTTACAGGAGGCAAGGCATGTAATCGGGCAGTCCTTCCCCATCGTGCAGTATACTCCCTAAAATGAATAATTACGATCTTGTTTTCCGAAAACATTCATCAAAAATAAAGAAAGGAAGAGCAAAAATGAATCAAAAAGAAACTTATCAGGCAGCGAAAGAGATGTATGCGGCAATTGGGGTGGACACCGACGCCGCCATGGAAAAATTAAAGGAAATTCCGGTTTCCCTGCACTGCTGGCAGGGAGACGACGTGACGGGCTTCGACCATGAGGGTCCCCTGACCGGCGGCATCCAGACCACAGGAAATTACCCCGGAAAGGCAAAGACGCCGGAGCAGCTTATGCAGGACATGGATATGGCGCTTTCCTTGATGCCGGGAAAGAAAAAACTGAATCTGCATGCAAGCTATGCTATTTTTGAAGAGGGAGAACATGCAGACCGCAATGAACTTGCACCGAAGCATTTTGCAAAATGGGTGGCATTTGCAAAAGAAAGAAACATGGGAATTGATTTTAATCCAACCTTCTTTTCTCATGATAGAATAAAGGATGGTCTGACGCTCTCAAGTCCGGACGAGGAGACAAGAAGGTTCTGGATAGAGCACGGTAAGGCATGTATCCGCATATCGGAATACTTTGCAAAAGAGACGGGAACGCCCTGTGTCATGAATATCTGGACGGGCGATGGCTATAAGGACATTCCGGCGGACCGAATGGCGCCCCGTATGCGCTACAAGGATTCCATTGAGCAGATTTTAGCGGAGCCTTATGACAAGAAGTTGGTGAAGCCCTGTGTGGAATCCAAGGTGTTTGGCATTGGCGTGGAGTCCTATACGGCTGGCAGTGCAGAATTTACCTTGAGTTTTGCGGCAACGCATGAGGGCTGTCTTCCGCTGATGGACAACGGGCATTACCATCCAACTGAGTTTGTGTCCGACAAGATTCCGGCGCTTTTGTGCTTTTATCCTGAAATTGCACTGCATATCACGAGACCGGTGCGCTGGGACAGCGACCATGTAGTGCTTTTTGATGACGAAACGAAGGAGATGGCAAAAGAAATTGTACGCTGCAATGCCTTGAACCGTGTCTACATGGCGCTTGATTATTTTGATGCAAGTATCAACCGGATAGCGGCATGGGTAGTCGGCTTCAGAAGCTGGCAGAAGGCGCTGCTTGGCGCTCTTTGTACGCCGAACGATATGCTTGCAAGGCTGCAGGATGAAAACCGTATGACAGAGCTGATGGTATGGCAGGAAGAACTGAAAAACTATCCCTTTGGGGCAGTTTGGACAGAATATTGCGAGCGCTGCGGTGTAACAGCGGACAAGAGCTGGCTTGAAACCGTGAAAAAGTACGATGAGGAAGTGTTGCGGAAGCGGTAAGGACAATTTATAATTTTAAGAAAGGAACGGATATTGAAATGAAATTCTTGGAAGCAGAATTTGTACAAGGCTTTATCAGAATGGCAAATGACGGTTGGGAGCAGGGCTGGCATGAGAGGAATGGCGGCAACCTGTCCTACCGCGTAAAGCCGGAAGAAGTGGAGAGTGTAAAGGAAAATTTCAGCGTCAGGGACTGGCAGCCGATCGGCACATCAGTACCGAAGCTTGCCGGCGAGTACTTTTTAGTGACGGGAAGCGGAAAGTATTTCAGAAATGTTATTATCAAGCCGGAAGATTCTATCTGTATGATTGAACTGGATGAAAAAGGGGAAAACTACCGAATTATATGGGGGCTTGTGAATGGCGGCAGACCCACCTCCGAACTGCCAACCCATCTGATGAATCATGAGGTGAAAAAGGAATTGACGGGCGGAAGGTATCGGGTTATTTACCATGCTCACACCACAAATGTGATTGCCCTTACCTTTGTGCTGCCGCTGTCAGATGAGGTATTTACAAGGGAGTTATGGGAAATGGCGACGGAATGTCCCGTGGTATTTCCCGGTGGAATCGGTGTTGTGCCATGGATGGTGCCGGGCGGCAGGGAGATTGCAGTGGAGACCAGCCGTCTGATGAAGGAATATGATGCGGCAGTCTGGGCGCATCACGGCTTGTTTGCTGCAGGCGAGGATTTTGATTTGACATTTGGGCTTATGCATACCATTGAGAAGGCGGCTGAGATTCTGGTAAAGCTTTTGTCCATGCAGCCAAACAAACGGCAGACCATTTTACCGGACGATTTCAGAAAGCTGGCGAAGGATTTTAAGGTGACGCTGCCGGAGAAATTTTTATATGAGAAGTAAAAAATAAAATATAAATTTAAAGGAGAAGTATTATGGCAAACAGATTTGTACTCAACGAGACATCCTACCACGGAGCCGGCGCGATTTCGGAAATTGCAACGGAAGCAAAAGGAAGGGGATTCAAAAAGGCATTTGTGTGCTCTGACCCGGATTTGATTAAGTTCGGCGTGACAAAGAAGGTATTTGAGGTGCTTTCTGATGCAAAGCTTGACTATGAGATTTACTCTGATATCAAGCCCAATCCGACGATTGAAAATGTACAGAATGGTGTGGAAGCGTTCAAAAAGTCCGGCGCAGATTATCTGGTAGCAGTCGGCGGCGGTTCTTCCATGGACACGGCAAAGGCAATCGGTATTATTATAAATAATCCTGAATTTGCAGATGTGGTAAGCCTTGAGGGAGTAGCGCCCACCAAAAACAAATCTGTTCCCATTTTTGCAGTTCCGACCACAGCAGGAACGGCTGCAGAGGTAACTATCAATTATGTTATCACGGATGCGGCAAAGAACCGTAAAATGGTCTGCGTTGACCCTAAGGACATTCCGGTGGTTGCGTTTGTTGATCCGGATATGATGTCAACCATGCCGAAGGGCCTAACGGCGGCGACGGGTATGGACGCACTGACACATGCCATCGAGGGCTATATTACAGCCGGAGCATGGGAATTGTCTGATATGTTCCACTTAAAAGCAATAGAAATCATTTCGCGTTCCTTGAGGGGAGCCGTAGAGAATACGCCTGAGGGAAGGGCGGATATGGCGCTTGGACAGTATGTTGCGGGAATGGGCTTCTCCAACGTAGGTCTTGGTATTGTACATTCCATGGCGCATCCGCTTGGCGCACTGTACGATACGCCGCACGGTGTGGCGAATGCCATCATTCTGCCTACGGTTATGGAATACAATGCGGAGGCAACCGGTGAGAAATATCGTGAAATTGCAAGAGCGATGGGCGTCAAGGATGTGGACTCCATGTCGCAGGAAGAGTACAGAAAAGCGGCAGTCGATGCGGTTAAAAAATTGTCCGCGGATGTGGGAATTCCCGCTGACTTAAAGGAAATTGTGAAGAGAGAGGATATTCCGTTCCTTGCACAGTCTGCTTACGATGATGCGTGCAGACCCGGTAATCCGAAGGAAACCAGTGTAGAAGATATCACGAAGCTGTATGAGTCGCTGATATAATGTAATTAAACGAAGATACCTGCCTGTGGATAAAACCACGGCAGGTATTTTTGCTTAAATAATAATTCCTTTTCTGCGATATTCTGTGGGCGTCAAATGCATTTGTTTCTTAAAGATACGAATGAAATGTTCCGGCGTCTCGTAACCAATCTGATTGGCAATGTTGGCAATGGAAAGATTGGTATCCTGAAGCAATACCTGCGCCTTTTCTAAACGCACCTGCTGCAAAATCTGCGTAAAAGTTTTACCGGTAGTAGATTTTATCAGGCGGGAAGTGTACTCCGGCGTATAGTGAAATTTGGCGGCAATCTGTTCCAAAGTCACAGCGGCAAAATTACTTTGTATATACTGAAGCAGGGCAAAACGCTGTACATCGGCTTTCTGGGTAAAGGTGGGAACCTCAATGCTTTTCTCATAATTGCGTATCAGAAGTCCGAAAATCAACATTAAGGTATTCGGAATCATTTGCTCCCAATACAGATCCTGATTGACGGATTCCCAATACATGTACAGAAAACCACGCTGGATTTCAAAGTCGCTTCCGGTGTGAAAGATAATGTAATCATTTCCGTTTTCTGAATATATGTTATTCAGGAAAAATGCGGTAAGAATGTTGGGATTGCTTAAAAAGTTAAAAAATATATTGTGCAGAGTACTCTTTCGAATCAGGCAGTTTAAGACGATGCTGTCGTCAAACACACCGATGGAATGCTTGATGCCGGGTGGGACAATGCAGATATCGCCTGCCTGCAAAGCCAGATTGTTGTTACTGATAGTTTGTGCACATTTTCCATCATAGACATAAATCAGTTCAAAAAAAGTGTGTTCATGGACAATCGCCGGACTGTATCGGTTATGCCGCATGGTGATGATGGAGGAGTGATTGTTCATATTAAAGAAAAAAGAATCTTCAAAGCGTGGCGGGATGGTATCAGCGATTTCGGGAACAAGCAGATGCTTTTCGTATACCATGTTCATGTCAAGCTGGGAGAGAAATTTTTCCAAAGAATATTCCTGTTGTCTGGCGTAGTAATATTTCCGGTAAAACGATTCTTCCTCATTCAATTTATAAATCTCACTTTTTAGTGTCTCGTAATCCATTCGCTTGCACCTCGCATTTAGAAATAAACAATCCCATCATGAAATGTCAAATATAATCAATAAATATGTATGAATTATAACATTAGTTTATAAAAAAGTCAATTATATTGGTCTATTCAAACAATTGAAAAGAAAGAGGATAAACCTATAATGAAACTATAAACAAACGGAAAGGACAGAAGCGTTATGGGAAAAGAAGTGATTGCTGAAATAAAGCATATGGATAAACGGTTTGGTTCCACAATCGCCTTAAATGATGTCAGTATTGAAATCAGGCGGGGTGAAATTCTGGGATTGATTGGGGAAAACGGTTCAGGAAAGTCTACGGTGACTTCTATTCTTTCCGGTATGCAGAAGGCCGACAAGGGGGAAATGGTTTTTAAAAACCAGAAGTGGGAGCCCCATTCCATGCTGTGGGCTCTGGAAAAAGGAATCGGCATGATTGTGCAGGAAAGCGGAACAGTTTCGGGAATCAGCGTTGCAGAAAATATTTTTCTGGGAGAGACAAACCGCTTTAAGGTTTGGGGAAAAGAGAAAAAGTGGGGAGTAGTTAATCGAAAAGAAATGCTGCGGGAAGCACAGGGGGCGCTGGATGCAATCGGCGCTTCCCATATCAGGGCGGAACAGTTGACGGCAGGTCTGGATATGCAGGACCGCAAGCTCATAGAAATCGCCAAAATCATGATAAAGAAGCCGGAAATTCTGGTGGTAGATGAAACGACAACAGCTCTGTCTCAGATTGGACGTGACATCATCTACAAAATCATGGAGCAGATGAAGGAAGAAAATAAAGCGGTCGTTTTTATTTCGCATGACTTAGATGAAATCATGAATGTATGTGATTCGCTTACGGTATTAAGAGACGGAAAAATTATTGTGACGTTTGCAAAAGAGGACTTTGACGAGGATTCGATTAAGACCAGCATGATAGGACGGGAAATGCAGGGAGATTATTACCGAAGCGATTATGACGGCAGTTATAGCGAAGAAGTTGTTATGGAGGTCAGGGATGCAGAGTTGGGGAACCAGCTCAGGCACTTTAACCTGCAGGTACATAAGGGCGAGATACTGGGAATTGGCGGTCTTTCCCATTGCGGTATGCACACACTCGGAAAAGTGCTGTTCGGTGCCGTAAAACCGTCGTCAGGTAAAGTGATTGTAAAAAATAAAGAGTTGAAAGATGAAGCAGACGCTATGCGGCAGCAGGTTGGTTACGCAGCAAAGGACAGAGATACCGAATCGTTGTGCCTGAATGCCAGCATTCGTGACAACATTGCAATAGGTGGTCTTGACCGTTTTGCAATACAACATTTTCTGCTTCTTCCAAGCAGGGAAAAGAAATATGTCAATGAGCAGATTGACAATCTGAGTGTAAAGTGCGCACAGATGGATCAGTATGTATCGGCTTTATCCGGCGGAAATAAACAGAAGGTAGTATTTGGAAAATGGATTGGAAGAGGGAGCGAGATATTAATTCTTGACTGCCCTACCAGAGGGGTTGATATCGGTGTCAAGCAGGCGATGTACCAGTTGATGTACCGTATGAAAAAGGAAGGTAAATCCATTGTCATCATATCTGAGGAAATGACGGAATTAATCGGAATGGCTGACCGTCTGGTTATTATGAAGGACGGCGAGATAAAGAAAGAGTTTGAGAGAAGCGAAACGCTTAGCGAAGCGGATATTATCCAGTACATGATTTAGGAGGAATGTAGAATGAAAAAGAACAATGTGAAAAAGTATATCACAACACTGACTCCTCTTTTTGGACTGCTTGTGCTGTTTGCCGCTTTTCTGATACTTGGAAAAATGCGGGATATCAATATTTCTTATGGCTTGAAAAGCATTTTTAATCAATCCGTCGTAGTTGCAGTGGTTGCAACAGGAGCAATTTTTATCTACACCTTAGGCTCCTTTGATATCAGCCTTGGCGCCTCTGTCGCAGTAAGCGCCCTGATCGGCGGCATGATATATAACAAGACAGGGAGTCTGGCAGCAATGCTCTTTGTCTGTGTGGGAGTGGCGGTATTGGTTGGCTTGTTTAATTCCGTGCTTGCCTCGGTGTTTAATCTGCCGGTGTTTGTCACAACAATTGCTATGCTGAGCGTGTTGAATGCCTTGGTGCTGGTGCTGATTAAAATCAATGGAACCGGTTCTGAAATTGCAGTTCCGGCGGCAGCAGTCAAGGCGCTTAACACCACAACATTTAAAATAATCGTGTTAGTCATTTATCTGTTGCTGTGTATTTTCATTTTCAGCTTTACAAAGATTGGCAGGATGCAGAAATTTCAGGGAGGCAATCCGATTTGCGCAAAGCTGAGCGGTATTTCAGAAAAGAAAATGGCGGTGATAGCCTTTGCAATGTCGGGCATCGGGGTAGGACTTGGGGCATTTCTTTCCATCGTCTATGCGCCGACGCTTACCCGAAACACTGCTTCCAGTGTGGGAATGAATGTAATTATCGCCATTGTATTTGGCGGGATGCCGGTATCGGGAGGTGCAAGGAGTAAAATTTATGCCGCAGTCATAGGTGCTTTTTCCATGACGATTCTTAGTCAGATTATGGTGATGTTCAACTTAAATTCCGGAATCGGGCAGATGGTAAAAGCGGCAATCTTTATTCTGGTGGTATTTTTGGCAACCAGTGACCAGAGGGGGAAAATGCTCCCCAGATGATGAGTTTGGTATTCAGTGTGTACACTTAATACATAAAAATAAAAAAGGAGGCATTACAATGAAAAAGTTTTTAGCGTTATTGTTGGCAGCAGTTCTATCGGTATCTCTACTGACGGGTTGCGGTGATGAAAACAAAGGAGGAACGGGAGGCGGAAATACCGGGCTGGATATGAGTAAAACCATAAAAATGGGTATTCTGGTTTCGGATGCAACGAGCGCAGAGGCGCTTGCTTTCCGCACCTATTACACGGAATATATTCAGGGGCAGTATAATGTGGAACTGATATACTCTGACGAGCTTACGGATGCAGCAGGAGAAACCTCTGCAATCGATACCTTTATCACCAATAACTGTCAGGTGATTATATCGTTTTCGTCCTTTGACCGTGCTGCACAGATTCAACAGTGCGAGGATGCAGGCGTATATTATGCCGTTGCAACCGGCACGCTGACAGAGGAAGAGTATGAGACCTACAAGACTTACGAGCATTATGTAGGCGCTATAGGACCTTCCCTTGATGTTGAATTTGAAACCGGTTATAACATGGCAAAGTATTATCTCGATCAGGGAAAGACAAATTTCGCAATTTTTGGCGGCGCTATTCCATATTATACGGAAATGCATATTTACCGTGCAGCCGGTATGCTGACGGCGATGGTTGAAGCCGGCGGAGAAGGCGCAAATTACAAGGGAGCAACGGATAAAATGTCCATTATCGGACAGATTTTTGCAGACGGCGAAGTAACGACGGGAGAAATCGGAAATATCAATATTTCCGGCTATGTAGGCGGATATGATATGGACGATGCATGGTTTGGAAAATGCGCACAGATGGCGCAGACACCGGGACTGGAAGTGATTCTTGCAGTAGGAAACGGTTCCGATTTCTTTGGAACAGCCGCTGCCGGAACAGATGTCCTGATTGCCAGCGTGGATGCTTATGCAAGTAGTTACGGCGAGGCAATGGAGGCTGGTATGCTGGATTATCTTGCTGGAAAGTTTTCTGCGAGCATAGGACCTATCTTTATCGCTTCCTACAGGGCAGCACTTGGTTCACCGATACGCACATCGGAAGGAAATGCACTTGCATTAAGCCAGGGTTACTGGATAGCTACAAGCGCGGAGGAATTTAACAACTATTATGCAGTAGACAGCAGTGTGGATTCTCCCGCATATACAAAAGAATTACTGGATACCTTGCTGACGGCAGATTATGCGGCATTTGAAAAATTTGTCAGCCAGTACAGCTTTGAAGAAATTCAGAAGATGAAGTAAAAAATGGATTTGCCTGCATAATCGGGCTGCCGGTGCAAACATGAAAAAGCGCCGGCAGCCGGATAAAGAAGCAAAGGCACAGAAAACATGCAAAGAGGACTTGGAAATATGAAGACAAAGGGTATGGATATTTTTAAAAGAATCGTAAAAATTGCCGTCATTCCGGCAGGAACGCTTTTGCTTGTGTTTTTGCTTTGCAGTGCAAATGGCGTAAAATTATTTGAGACAAAAGGAAACTGGATTCTGTTTTTCAGGGCAACAGCTTCCGTTATGCTGACGACCTTTGCGCTGTCCTTGAACCTGAACAGTGGAAGATTTGATTTTTCCATCGGTTCCATTGCGCTGCTTTCCTCCGTAATCAGCGCCTCCATATGTACATCAAAAGGATTGCCGAGTGCAGCTATGCTGGTGATATCTATTGTGGCCGGAGCTGTGCTGGGGCTCTTATCGGGAGGCATTTATGTCATTGTAAAGCTTCCGCCGATTATTGTATCGCTTGGTGTAGCGCTTTTTTATGAAGGACTGGCGTTTGCGGTTACAAACGGTTATGGTGTATCGTTCGTGGCAAATAAAGAATTGACAAGCTTTCCCAGTGTTCTTCACTATGCACTTGTCATTTTGGGCGGGTTATTCTTCTTTATCTTTGTCTTCGACTATACGCAGTTTGGTTATGATTACAAGGCACTTCTGTCGGGGCAGAAGGTGTCTGTCAATATGGGAATCAAAGAAATCCCCAATGCGGTCGGCTGTTATGTCATTGCAGGTGCACTTATGGGTGTAGTTGGTTTCATCAGTGCAACCAATACCGGTACCATCCAGATGGCGCTGAATTTTGGTTCGATTGGCGTTATGTTTACCGCATTTCTGCCTATGTTTATAGGCGGGTTTATCGGAAGATTCTGCAATGAAAAAATTGGTTATCTGCTGGGGGCAGTTACCACGGCGTTTATTTCCCTGATGTATGCAAGGCTGAATGTAGATTCTTCCATTCAGCAGATTGTAACGGCGCTGATACTGGTAGTCTTTCTGATTTATTTGAATAATGAAAATAAAGTAATCGAACTGGTTATGCTGAAGAAGCATTTGAAAAAGAAAACCAAATAGGTGGTATCGGAGGCTGAAATGAAATATCAGGCAGTTATTTTTGATTTGGACGGTGTGATTTGCCATACAGATAAATATCATTATCTGGCATGGAAGCAAATGGCGGATGATTTAAACATTCATTTTGACGAAGAGATAAACAACCGGCTGCGCGGAGTCAGCCGTATGGAAAGTCTGGAAATAATTCTGGAAGGAAGCAGCAGAACCTTTTCTGACGCGGAGAAAGAAAAACTGGCGGCAGAAAAAAATGAACGGTATGTAAATTTGCTTGGTGAAATGACGGCTGCAGATTTGTCCGGTGAGGTATGGGAAACGCTGGAGCAGCTTAGAGGGAAGGGATTAAAACTGGCAATCGGCTCTTCCAGCAGAAACGCAAAATTAATACTGGGGCGTTTAGGGCTTAAAGATTACTTTGAAGCAGTCAGTGATGGGACCAATATTGCAAAGTCAAAACCGAATCCGGAAGTATTTCTGAAGGCAGCAGAGTTTTTACATATAGAGCCGGATAAATGTCTGGTGGTAGAGGATGCGAAGGCAGGAATCGAAGCAGCCAAAAACGGGGGCTTTGACAGCGCGGGCATAGGAGAGGCAGCAGCCAGTAAAGATGTTACCTATGCAATTAGTTCCTTTGGCGATTTGCTTAAAATTGTTTGAAATATCAGCCGGGGAGAAAATCCTTTGGCTGATTTTTAATAAGCCGCAATTGGGAGGCAGAATGAGAGGAAAATTATGGACTTAAAGAAAGCACCTTTTTATTTAGATGACGCGCATATTGCATGGGTAGAAAAAACCCTGAGTCAAATGAGGCTGGAGGAAAAAATCGGACAGTTGTTTTGCCCGATCGGATATTCAACTGACCCTGAGTATTTGGATGAATTGATAAATTTTCATATAGGAGGATTGTTTTTCCGCGACGGCGCAGGGGAAGAAATGAGAAAGACTTTTGCCTATGCGCAGGCACATTCCCGTATTCCGCTGTTGATTCCTTCCAATCTTGAAGCGGGAGGAGACGGGGCAGCTACGGACGGCACTCCTTATGGAAAGCAGATGGCATGTGCGGCTGCGGGAGATGTAAAGTATGCCTACAGGCTTGGAAAAATTGCCTGTACGGAAGCTGCTGCAATTGGGATTAACTGGGCGTTTGCTCCCGTGGTGGACATTGATAGAAATTATCACAATCCCATCACAAATGTAAGAACCTACGGGGATAACCCGGATACAGTCCTTGCGTTTGCCAGAGAGTATATGCGCGCGGCAACGGAGTGTCAGGTTGCGGTATCGCTGAAGCATTTCCCGGGAGACGGCGTGGACGAGAGGGATCAGCATCTTCTTACTTCCGTGAACAGCCTTTCAATGGAAGAGTGGGATGAGACCTATGGAAGAGTGTACAAGGAACTGATTGCAGAGGGCGCACTGACGGTTATGGCGGGACATATCGCGCTGCCTGCCTATCAGGAATATTATAATCCGCAGAGCAGGGGGCAGGTGATTCCGGCTTCCTTATCAAAGGAGCTGCTCCATAAGCTGTTGCGGGAAAAACTCGGATTTAATGGATTGGTCATTAGTGATGCAACACCGATGGTGGGCTTTACATCTGCTATGGAAAGAGAGAAGGCAGTTCCGCTTGCCATTGAAAGTGGCTGCGATATGTTTTTATTTAATAAGGATTTGGCAGAGGATTATGAGTTTATGATGGCGGGATACAGAAACGGACTGCTTTCTGAAAAACGTCTGACGGAGGCAAACAGAAGAATACTTGCCTTGAAGGCGGCGCTTAAGCTTCCGGAAAAGAGTGCGGCAGGCACATTGGTTCCTGATGCGGAAAGCCTCAGTATACTGCGAAACAAGCAGCATGTGGAGTGGGCAGAGGAATTGGCGGATGAATCAATTACACTGGTAAAGGACACGCAAAAGCTGCTTCCTGTGAGCGCCTCAAAGTATAAAAGGGTTTTACTTGAGATTCTGGGAGATTTTCCGTCTAATGAGCGTGTGTTGTCTCAGGTGAAGGAAGAATTGGAAAAGAGGCAATTTCAGGTTACAGTGTATGAAAAAGAGAATTTTGAAAAAGGCGTTGATAATGTAAAGACATTTAAAGAAAAGTACGATTTGGTTATTTACATCGGCAATGTGGAAAATGCAAGTAATAAGACGACAAGCCGGTTAAACTGGTACACCTTCTGGGGACAGGGCAATAATGTACCATGGTTTGTGGGGGAGGTTCCGGTTCTGTTTATCAGCGTGGCAAATCCCTATCACTTGCTGGATGTGCCGATGATAAAGACCTATATCAACTGCTATTCCAACAATGAATTTGTCCTGAGGGCAGTTATCGGGAAGATAACCGGAGAAAGCAGTTTTAAGGGAAAGAATCCCGTAGACCCCTTTTGCGGAAGACCGGAACTTGCTTATTGAGAAATATGGGGAGATTTCAACATGAAAATAGAGCATTTAAAAGTCAATCATCTGGAAAATCCGCTTGGCTATGATTTCCCTTATCTGACGTTTTCATGGCGGGTAGAGGAAACCAGGGAAAGCTTTTCTGATGAGGTGAGACTGCTTGTTGCAGAAGATGAGGATATGTACCGACTGATATATGACAGTGGCGTTATGTGCGGATTCAGACAGTGTCAATTGACGGTGGATTTACAGCTAAAACCGAGAAAGCGTTATTTCTGGAAGGTGTTTATACAGACAGAAGTCGGAGAAAAAGCAGAGAGCGGAACAGCATGGTTTGAGACGGCAAAAATTTCAGAAAAATGGGAGGCCAAATGGATTGCGGCAGCAGGAGAGAATACCCAAATGCCGATTCTGTATCGGGATTTTTCTGTAACGGACAGACCCCAATGTGTCAGACTTTATGCCTTTGGGGCAGGGCTCTATGAAGTGAGCATAAACGGAAAAAAGGTGGGGGACGAGTATCTGCTTCCCGGTTATCATTCTTATGACCTGTTGCTGGAATATCAGACCTTTGACATTACGGAATTTTTGAAAGCAGGTGAAAACCGCGTAGAAATACTGTTGGGAGAAGGCTGGTATAAGGGGCGCTTTGGTTTTGACGACGTATATAAGAATTTATATGGGGACAGAAAGAAGTGTATTGCGGAAATATATATGCAATATGAATCCGGTGAAATGGAGCACCTTTACACGGATGAGAGCTGGAAGGCGTGTGAGAGTCATATTGCGGAGAATGGTATTTATGATGGAGAGTGGCAGGATGATACGGCGGAGACGATGCCTTTAACGGTGGAGGTATTGCAGGATGATAAGTCTCTTCTGACAGCGAGATCCAATCCTCCCATCCGCAAGGTACGGGAGTTTGATCCTATATCAAAAATATGGCATAAGGACGGCTATTTACTGCTTGATTTTGGAGAAAGCATTACCGGCTGGACAGAGTTTTCGGGAAAACTGAAAAAAGGGCAGCAAATTCGGTTTCAGTACGGAGAAGTACTACAGGAGCAGGGCTTTTATCGGGAAAACCTGCGGACAGCAAAAGCAGAATTTGTCTATACTTCAGACGGAAGTGAGAAAACAGTGCGCCCTCATTTTACCTATTATGGCTTCCGCTATGTTAAGGTGGAAGGACTGGAAAGAGAAGAAGAACTTACTTTTCGGGCATACCGTATCATGTCGGATATCGCGGAAACGGGCAGAATAGAAACTTCCGATGCAAACGTCAACAAGCTGTTTGAAAATACGCTGCGCTCCCAGAAGTGTAATTTTCTGGATATTCCTACAGACTGTCCGCAAAGAGATGAGCGTATGGGTTGGACGGGCGACGCTAATATTTTTGCCCGCACGGCATGCTTTCATATGGACAGCGCCGCATTTTTCAGACACTACACGAGAAGCCTGTATCTGGAGCAGAGGCTGATGAAGGGCGCGGTTCCTTTCTTTGCACCCAGGCCTAAGGTTCCGGTCAGGGATAACACAAACCCGTTTTATCTGGATGGCGGAGTCTGTATCTGGGGAGATGCAGCTACCATGCTGCCGTGGACATTGTACCAGTATTATGGCGATGCTGCCTTGCTGCGGGAGCAGTATCCGATGATGAAGGAGTGGGTTGCATATGTCCGCGGAAGGGCGAAGGAAAACGAAACGCCGGATTTATGGCAGAACGACAGGCAGTTGGGCGACTGGCTGGCGTTGGACAATGGAGACATCAGAAACCCGATTGGAAAAACGGATTGTGGATTTTTGGCTTCTGCCTGCTACTATCAGTCGGTATTGACGCTGGCAAAGGCTGCCAAAGTTCTGGAGCTTGAAGAAGAAGCAGAATACAGGGAACTTGCCGGCAGCATCAAAACAGCTTTTATCAAATATTATTTTGCGGAAGATGGCGAGCTGCGCATAGATGCAACGCAGACAGCGTGCGCTTTTCTGCTTTACATAGGATTGTATCCGGAAAATGCGAGAGAAAAGCTGAAGGACACTTTGGCGCAGCTGATTCGGGAAAATAGCGGGCATCTCAATACCGGATTTGTCGGAACACCGGTGCTGTGTCCGGCATTATCGGAAAACGGACTCAACGGAATGGCGTACGATTTACTTTTGAATGAAGAGTATCCCGGCTGGCTTCATGAGGTCAAGCTGGGCGCTACTACAGTCTGGGAGAGATGGAATTCTTTGGATGAAACAGGCATGATTAGCGGAACGGGAATGAACAGCCTCAACCACTATGCCTACGGAAGCATTGCGGATTGGATGTACCGTTATATGTGCGGATTTTGTCCTGATATGTCGCAGGATATCAGCATGCAAATCAGACCGATGCCGGATGCAAGGTTTTCTTTCGTAAAGGGGACATGGGAATCTGTGTGCGGAACCTATGTGAGTGAGTGGCATTATGATGTGAAAGAGGGGGTTCGGTATCATTTTGAAATTCCCTTTAATGCAAAAGCAAAGGTAATATTGCCGAATGGTGAAAGCCATCTGTTGACACATGGAATATACGATTTTGTATGCGCGCTATATGCGGGGGTATAATTATGAAAATTGCGGTACTGGTTGGCGGCATTGCATATGAAATGCAAAAGCGTCTCCTGAGAGGAATTATGAAGTATGCCGATGAGCAAAATATCAGTATTTATGTATTTACCTGTAATGGGGATATTTATAGGCAGTCGGAGTACGGAATGGGAGAATATCAGATTTTTAACCTGCCGGATTTAACGCAGTATGACGGCATTATTTTTGTAAGGGATACCATTCAGAACGAGAAGGTTGCAGACGAGATTACGGAGAAAATCAGAGCTGCAAAAACGCCTGCAATCAGTATTGATAATACTGTTTCCGGAATGTCTGTGTTTTATGTTGACAACAGGGAAGCCATGCGGGAAATGGTAACACACTTGATAGAAGTACATGGCGTCAAAAATATTTGCTATCTTTCCGGACCAAGGCAGAATCCGGAAAGCGAAGAAAGATTAAAGGGCGCTATGGAAGCTGCGAATGAACATGGATTGCTGCTGGACGAAAATAATATTTATTATGGGAATTACTGGATGGACAGCGGCAAAAGACTTGTAGAGCAGCTGACAGAGGACGGAAGGAAGCTGCCGGATGCGATTGTATGTGCAAATGACGATATGGCGCTGGGCGTTTATCTGGAACTACATAGCCATAATATCCAAATCGGAAAGGATATACTGCTGACGGGGTATGACCATATTTCCGATGCTGCTGATTTGGCGCCTGCTATTACAACGATAGAAAAGCCGCAGATGCAAATCGGGTATGAGGCATGTAAAAGCCTGGCGGAAGGCAGCATGGTACAAAAACGTAAATTTCGTGTGAAATGCTGTTACAGGGGAAGCTGCGGCTGTCCGGAGCGGGAAAGCCGGAAGCTTTCTGAAGTGCAGATGAAAAACGTAAAGCATAAGATAGAATCTGTCAACATGGCGGAAATCAATAAAAGCATGGGGACAGGTTTAAATGACTGCGATAATTTACAGGATTTCTGTGAATGTTTAAAGAATTATATTGTGCAGTTTGATTTTACTTTTGTTTATTTATGTCTTTGTGAAGAAGAAACGGAAAAAGACAAAACGGAATACGACTATAAAATCAGAACGGATTATGCAGAGCGGATGTATGTTCCCATTGCGTATGAGGAAGGGTGCTTTACAGAATACTCTTATTTTTCCAGTAAGGAAATTCTGCCGGCGATATGTAAGGAAAAGCTGAAGGGAAAGGCGTGTATCGTTGCGCCGGTTCATTTTAGAAGAAACTGCCTTGGGTATTGCGTTATGTGTGGCAGCGAACTTCCGTTTAATAGCGTACAGTTTCAGAATTGGATTATGAATATGTCAAATGCCCTTGAGAATATCCGTAAACAAGGCGAGTTGAAGAGACTTGTAAAGGTATTGAATCGTGTATGGATGTTGGATAACTTGACGCAGCTTTATAACAGGGCCGGCTTTTTTCATTATGCGAACAGGCTTCTTGAAGCATGCAGGAGTCATAACACACCGATTGGCATACTGTTTGCAGACATCAACAAATTGAAAAAAGTAAATGACGGCTATGGACATGAGGAAGGGGATTTTTACATTAAGTCTGTTGCCGGACATCTGAAAAACTTGAAAAAGGAAGGACAGCTCATTATGCGGTATGGGGGAGATGAGTTTGTTGTTTTGGGAGAGCTTGCGAAAGGAGATGAATTTGCTGATTATATAGATAAATTAAATCTGAATTTAAACGCGTATGCAAGACAGCATGAAAAACCATATGAGATGAGTGTTAGTATTGGATTTCGGTCTGTTCTTATTACAAAAGAGTTTAAGCTTGACAGGCTGATGGAAGAGGCTGACAGAGAAATGTACAAGATGAAGAAAAAGAAGGGACGGGCAGAGGTATGAGGAGGAGTATGTCAAATCAGTTTAAAATTATGGTAAGTATGTCCGTTATTTTGGGTGCGGTGTTATTTAATACCATTTTTTCTAAGGTAAACTTAAACCGGATTGAAAGAACAGTATCTAACATGAATGAGGTTTACGTAGAAATGCAGGCGTTATACGGAACTGTTGAAAAGAAGGTTGAGATGATACAAAAGTATGTCAATATTCTGGCGGGCAGCTCTGATGAGGATCTTGCAATTGCGGGCGATATTTATGGATCAATGGATTTGGAGATGGCTGCGGTAACCAAATTGCTTGAAGAATTAAAAGAACATAGCCGGAAAACAGGGGATGACGATTTGATTGCATTGTATGATAATTACATAAACGGCTGCAGGTCATTGCTTGCCCATATGCAGCACTGCAGTGACTTGAGAAAAGACCATGATTTTGCGGGAATCAAGCAATACTTAGGGACGGATGCGCTTGTTGCCATTTTGGGGCAGGAACAATTGTGCGCGGAATTGGAAGAAGCCTTTCATAGGAGTATGGAAGCGGCGCAATCAAATTCTGAGAGCAGTATTCGGCTTGCCGGGTTCAGCAATGGAATTGTGTCGATTGTCTGTATAATGTGTGTTGTAAGTTCTATTTTTTTGATTCACAGAGAAGTATTAAAGCCGATAAAGCAGATGAGCAGCAGGATGCAGCAGATTGCGCGGACAGTATCCGAAGGAAAAGGGGACCTGACAGAACGCTTTCCGGTTAAAAGGAAAGATGAAATCGGGTATCTGAAGGAGAGTGTGAACCAGCTTCTGGGAGCTTTTGGCAAAATAACTTCCAATATCCAGAAAAATACGGAATATATGGGAAATGCGGCCAGCCGGACGGAGGTATCACTGGCAGATGCAACCGGTAAAATCAGTGATTTATCTGCAGCCATGGAGGAGCTTTCAGCAGGCAGTGAAGAGGTTTCGGCACTGGTCAACCAAATGCAGGGCAAAATGCAGGCAGTTTCGGGTGAGACCGGCAGTATCAGCGACGAAATGAAGCAGGGGACAGACTTTGCCAAAGAACTGAAGGAAAGAGCCGAATATATACGGACAAAAATAATGGAGAGCAGGACGAGGGCAGACGACGTTGCAGGGACGATTAAGTCAACTATGAAAGCGAGCATTGAGGGAAGCCGGAACATCAGTAAAGTAAATGAGTTTACAAAAGAAATTCTGGCGATTGCCTCAAAGACTAATCTGCTGGCGTTAAATGCCGCCATCGAGGCTGCAAGGGCAGGGGAAGCAGGAAAAGGCTTTGCTGTAGTTGCCGACGAAATACGTGTGCTGGCGGACAACAGCCGGCAGAATGCCAGTGCCATACAGAGTCTGAACAGCAGTGTTATTTCGGCGGTACAGTCTTTGTGCACATGCAGCGAGGAGATGGTTGCTTTTGTGGATACGGAGGTAACGGAAAATTATAAAAATTTTGAGATGATGTCGGTTCGTTATTCTGATGATGCAGATGTTGTGATGGAAATAATGGATACGGTGCAAAACAGTGTCAATCACATCAATCAGCAGATTGGCATGGTGGCGGAAAACATCGGAAGTATCGCAGTGTCAGCAGAAGAAAGCGCGGCCGGAATCCAAAATGCCGCTGACAGTGTGGTGGTGATTTCCGGAGCCGTTGATAATATTTGCAATGAAAGCCGTAAAAACAAGGAGGCGGCAATAGAACTGAAAGAGGAAGCAGAAGGTTTTATTACCAATTCTGCAGAACAAGGATAAAGAAAATAATATTTCTGCCGATATAGTCTGTATAGGCGAAGTGTATTTCACACAAAAACTGGGAATGAACTGATGTGACGGCAGTCCGTTAGAGGGAGCTTCATTTGGCGACAAAGGAGCTCCTTTTTTGGTTGATGATTCTGTCCCCGGTGCGGAAGCAGCGAGTTTTATGTCACGAAATAGAAATTTCCACTTTTCTTTGATTTTGCGCGCTTTACGGGTGATTTTTGCTTCATATATATCAATAGGGAAAAACTTCTTTGACAGAGACCGCGCAATCGGTCGGATAGCAGGATTTTGCAGTTTGTGGTTTTCTGTTGCACCGGTACTTTGTTATTGCTATAATTATAAAATAAAAGAACGAGAGGGATTCGATTATGGAAAACGACAATGTAAAATGCCCGAAATGCGGCACTACCTTTAATAAGATGTTCCTGATGGGAAAACAGGGCAATTGTGATACCTGTCCCATGTGCGGCGCGGAATTACAGGATGTGGATGAACACCCTGACTGGATTACATGGTGGTATTATAAAGACATTGAGTATGGTGATCTTAGTCTATGGGATAAACCACCCCTGCATCCAGAGAAATTTGAACTTATTCAAGAATTCAAAGCACCGCCCAGAGATTCAGCGGGCAGTTCTGCAAAAGCCAAAGAAATATTACGTACCTATGTACCCGATGCTTTTGAAGAACCCGAAAAAGCAGCCACTGTATTCTGTCCCCGGTGCGGCTGCAACGAGTTTACCTTATTAAACCGGGGTTACTCGATTCTGACAGGCTTTTTAGGAAGCGGAAGCGTAAAGAGAGTATGCAACAGATGCAAAAAGGAATTTTGATGATGATGGCATAAAAATCTTTTATGTCCCGAAATAGAAATTTCCATTTTTCCTTGATTTTGTGCGCTTTATGGGTGATTTTTGCTGCGTATATATCAGTGTTGGAAAGAGACTTTAAAAATGATAAAAAGAACGAGAGGGATTCAATTATGGAAAACGACAATGTAAAATGCCCGAAATGCGGCACTACCTTCAATAAGATGTTTCTGATGGGAAAACAGGGCAATTGTGATACCTGTCCCATGTGCGGGGAGGAATTACAGGGTGCGGAAGAACATCCGGACTGGATTACATGGTGGTATTATAAAGACATTGAATTTGGTGGTTATGCTTTATGGGATAAACCACCCCTGCATCCAGAGGAATTTGAACTTATTCAAGAATTCAAAGCACCGCCCAGAGATTCAGCGGGCAGTTCTGAAAAAGCCAAGGAAATACTGCGCACTTATGTACCCGACGCTTTTGCGGAACCTAAAAAAGCAGCCACTGTATTCTGTCCCCGGTGCGGATGCAACGAGTTTACCTTATTAAACCGGGGTTACTCGATTCTGACGGGCTTTTTAGGCAGCGGAAACGTAAAAAGGGTATGCAACAGATGCAAAAAGGAATTTTAATTGTGCCAACGCAAAGCAGATCTGCAATGCAGCCATCACCCCAAATAAAGGAATGAACAACTGAATCACATGGCATATAAAAGAGAGGTTATTTCGATGACCTCTCTTTTATTATATTAAAAATTATATTAGAACCAGGAGGAAAAAAACTTGAGCAACAGTAATGAATTTATTTTGAAACTTACAGGAAGCCTTGAACAGGCAAAAACAAAGAAACAGATTAATGCAGATATCCGCCAGATCCAGAAAACCATCAACATGTTAAGGATTACGGGGACATTTGCCAAAGGAGAGACCAAAAAAGAGCTGAACCAGTGGCTCAAGGATTTGGGCGCAAAACTGAACCATGTAAAGCTGAAGGGAAAAATCGACAGCAGGAACCTGAAACGTGAAATGGATAAAAGCCTGCAGAACGTAACGTTCAAAGAAATTGATGCATTAAAGGTGGACGCCGGCAAAACCAAGCTGAAACTCCGAAAAGTCGTGGCAGACGTGAAGGCGTTTGCTGAGCGAACCCCGGTATTTGTCAATTTCGAAGCGAAGAAAGAAAAATTGAATAACGATTTGACCACGTTCCTTAATAAAAACACAAAAATTCAGGAATCAGGCGCCCTTACCGCAGAAAGCCAAAGAATCAGGGAACTTATCGATTCCATAAACGATAAGGAAACCTTACAGGAAGCCACGGACGCCTTCCGGCTTTATGAGTCTGAGGTACGTGCCACAGGATATGCCACCAAAAGCACTGCCGATAAAATCAAGTCCATGCTGTCCCATATCAAGAAAATAAGCGGTTTTCTGGGGCTTACTTCCATGGCGGTCAGTAATTTTAAGAAGTCGCTGAATACCCTGAAAAGCATTGACACGATTCTGACAGAAATCAGCAAAATCAACGATAAACTGTCCGGACAGGATTTAAACGACATTGGAAATCATTCTTTTGATGTCGCGAGTAAATACGGCAGGACTGCAATGGAGTATTTATCGGGCGTACAAGAAGCTTCCCGTGCCGGTTACAAAAACGCAGAAAGCATTGCTGCATTATCGCTGGCTGTACAAAGCGCCGGCAATATGACTGCCGAACTGGCAAACCGGATGATTATGGCAACTGACGAAGCATATAAAATGAACGGTTCTGTTTCAGAACTGACAAAGGTGTTAGACGGCATGTATTATATCTCAAATCACAATGCCGTCAACATGACCGAATTATCGGAAGCCATGTCCGCTGCCGGCGCAACCGCCACTTCTTTGGGAATCAGCGTGGAAGAAACTGCTGCCGCTCTGGCAACCATGATTGCCGCAACGCATCAGAGCGGCGCCGAAGTGGCAAAGGCATTTAAAGATATTCTGCTCTATATCAGGCAGGTATCTGACGCGGACGCAGGCATTGACGCAGAAGGACTTGCAAGATATGAAGCCGCCTGCAATGATTTGAATGTTAAGTTAAAAGAAACCAAAAACGGAATGGTCTCGCTTCGCGACCCGATGGAAGTGCTCAGGGAATTATCCATTGCATACAACAAGCTTGAGGAAACAGACAGCCGCAGAAACAATCTGCTTAGTTCTGTTGGCGGCGGGGCCGATGCGACACAGTTGGATGCGCTGCTCCGTCGGTGGGATACCTATGAATCCATGATACAGCAGTATGCCGAAGGAACCGGTTCTCTGGCTGCAGATGCTGAAAAGACGGCTGATTCATGGGAAGGTTCCCTGAACCGCCTGCAAAACAGTTTTGACAGCTTTGTCAATACACTGACAAATAAGCAGGCAGTCATTGAAGGCATATCCTTCTTTGACAGGCTGATTCAGGGCGCCGAGACATTGGTGGATAAAGTTGGCGAAATACCCGTCATGCTTACCGCCTTGCATTCGGCAATGGTTTTGAAGAATAAGGATTATGGTATCACCCAGATATGGAACAGCGATAAAAAGAAGGTTGATTTGCAGGGGAATCTGTTTGGCATAGACTTTACCGCGATAAAAAACATGAAGAACCATTTTTCGGAAGCGGAAGGGGCTATAGCTAGGTGGAATAAGGAATTGCATAACGGCCATACAGATATTAATGATTTTAACGAATCTGTTGTCCAAAACAATGCCCAGCTAAAAGAATACCTGTCCACATGTTCCACAGATGCTCCCGCCTCGTTGGAAGGGTACAAATCCCATCTCCAAGCTGCCGGCGTGTCGACAGATGCCTTAAGATTGAAAACCTTGCTGTTAAATGCAGCAATTAGTTTCGGGATTGGTTTTGCACTACAGAAAATTTTTGAATTGGCAGATAACATTATTCATTCTGCCGAACACTGTAAAGAACGAGTAGACAATCTAATGTCATCCTATCAGTCTGCCTTAGATGAGGCAAACAGCAACGCACAAACAGTTGAAGAACTTGCAGACAAATATGAAACCTTATCAAAAGGCGTAAACAATCTTGGAGAAAGTGTATCCCTGACAACAGATGAATATGCTGAGTACAATAAGATTGTAAACCGGATTGCAGACATGTTCCCTAGCCTTATACAAGGTTACACAAGCGAAGGCAATGCTATTTTATCACTTAAAGGCAATGTAGAAGGATTAAGGGATGCATATAAGGCTGCACAACAGGAAGCATATAATATGCTGATTGTATCGGGTAAGGATTCTAATGGAAATGATATTATCACGAACTTTCAAAACTTGCAGGAAACTGGGTTTTGGGATGAATTTTTTGATATTGGCAAAGTTAAAGTTGGTGGATATATTTCTACACGAGAAGCAATCGAACAGTTAAAAGCACTTTCTGAAATGGATGCTGAGACATACAGAAGGATTAAAAGAATAACAGACTCAGAAACACATGAACAGATTGGCGCTCTTTCTGATGAACTGTCAGAAGAACCTTTTGGATTGTTCGCTGACGTCTACAGAAACATCAAAAAAATAACAGACTCAGAAACACGTGAACAGATTGACGCTCTCTCTGATATTGAACGAGCTATCGGATATGGAAATTACATATATTATACTTTGGGCATTACCGCTGATGTAACAGACGAAGAGTTTGAAAAAGCAAAAAAACAGGCAAGAGTACTTGCCCAAACCTATCAGGCTGAAATGGACTCTGCCTTGAAAAATGTCCAGACACTTGCAAATGCCTATCTGATGACCAATGCAGACTATGCTTCCCTTGATGAACAGTCTCAAAACGCAGCTTCCATCATCGTAAACAGCATTAATGAACGCATTGCCAGCGGATTCGCAAAAAAAGAAGATGTTGGCATTTATGTTGCTGATATTGTGAATACTATCAAGACTAACCCGGAAGTCCGTAACGCACTTGTCGGGTTGTTTACGGAGAATTTATCAGAACTGTCTCCCCGACAGGCGAAGGAAGTCGTAGACCAGTACATAGGATGTATTGCAGAAGCACTTGATGAAGATGAACTGGAATTAAAAATTCGTTTTGGCTTTGAAGATGTAGACACCATAGCACGTAACTACAACGCGGTCATGCTGAAAGCAACCGAAAAGTTTAGTGGTGTAAACCCTCAGTATGGCACGCGCATGCCAGTCACACAGGAAGAAAAAGAACTATTTAAACAAGAACGAGCAGCATTGGAAGCCTTTGCAGAAGAAAACTCCATTAACACACAGGACGAAATTGCCTTTTGGAATCAGTGCCTAGAAGAATCTGAAACAAAAGAAGAGGCAATGGAGAAATATTTAGCGTCAGCATTTGCAGACTTTGAAGATGACACATTAGTTCCAACCATCTCCTCTTCCATTTCCACGATTGCAACGCAATTAGAACCACAGTTCACAGAACTGGGCAAAATCTACAATGAAATATTCCAGACTGACGACAACGGGAATGTAATATTCTCCCCTGATTCCGTAGACTTTTCTACGCTGGAAAGCCTGCGCAAATCATTTGCAGAAATAGGAGAAGAAATTGGTGTTACCTTTGACCCTGCCCAGTTAGAATCATTCTTTGACACTCTTATGAATGGCGGTTCTGAGGCTGAAGTAAAGCAAGCCTTCAATGACCTGGCCACTGCATACCTCTACAGCACAGACATATTAGAACAGCTAAATGATGAGACAGCCAATGCAATCGAGAAACAGCTTGAACAGATGGGTGTTGTCAATGCGGAAACAGTTGTGGCAGAGGCCTTAACACTTAAGAATGAAGAGCTTGCTCTGTCAAAGGAATATCTTGCACGGAACAGCAAAGAATTAAGTGAAGCAACAGACAGTGAAGTACTGGCATTTGTAGCAGAACAGGTTGAAGCTGGCCACTGTGGCAGTGCGCTTGCGGCATTACAGTTAAAGAAGCTTCTTGTAAACGGCACTCTTCTTGATACTGAGACAGACATCAATAATGTAATGGCTCTTGCAAAAGCTGCCGGCATTGCCACAACATATTTGTCTGAATTTGCAGCGCTTAAGGATGAATATGAAAATGCCAGGGAAAACTTCAATATGGCAGAAACGGGATTGGATAAAGTAGCAGCGCTAAAAGACATGGCTGACACTTGGTTCAGAATGAAAACGGCCGAAAAACAATTTGAAGATGAAGTCAATAACTTTGAACTAGACCCTGTAGGCATAGAATTCAAAACACCTGATGGCGGTAAATCATCAGCCTCCTCTTCCGCCGCCAAACAGGCAGAGAAAGACTGGAAAAACGTTCTTGACAAAGAAACCGACCTTCTCGAAAAACAGCTTGTGGCAAACGTCATTACCTTTCAGGAATACACAGACAAGCGCAGGAAGATCATTAAGGACTATTACCGTGACGGCAAAATCAAGGCGGAAGAATATTACGATGCCCTTGAAAGCATGTATAACCATCAGCTTTCCCTTTATGACAGGGTGGTAAATGCTGTCACAGACAGAATTGATGACGAGATTGACAAGCTAAAAGACCAGAGAGAAGCCATCGAAAACTCCTATCAGGTAAGAATCGATGCCATACAGGAAGAAATCGACGCCTTAAACAAGGCAAATGATGCGCGCCAGAAACAGATTGACCTCGAAAAAGCACAGTATGAGGCAGAGCGTGCAAGGAACCAGCGTGTAAATAAAGTGTACGATGGCAGCCAGTTTGTCTATGCGGCAGACATGGACGCGGTCCGTGACGCTGAAGACGATTTGGCAGACAAGGAATTCCAAATGAACATTTCCCAACTGGAAACACAGATAGAATTGCTCAAAGAGGAAATGGAAAATGCAACAAAGAGCCTCGATAACCAGATTGACGCATTGGAAGCCTATAAGAGCAAATGGAACGAAATCTCAGATGTGTACCAGAAACAGCAGGATAAACTCCTTGCGGCTGAAATCATGGGGTCTGAATGGGAACGCGATATCCTGAAAGGAAGGCTTGATACTTTACAGAGCTTCACAGAACAGTATATTGCGCTGCAGCAGGCACAGGCTGATGCAGCCGTCAATGCGGCAAGGATCAGAGCAGAAGCCGAAGCAGGCAGTACCACAGGTAGAAATGTAGGTAATCCAGATACAGACGACAAGGATAGTGATGCAAATAAAGACGGTAATAGCGGCTCGTTTGAACAAACATTGGAAACCATAGCCAAGACAATAAGCGAAGGCTTAGCCAATGCAACAGAAACACTTTTTACTTCCTTAAAGAAAAAAACGATTCCCATGGATAAAAGTAAAGGCATTGCCGTTAACAACTTATCCTATGCGAAAAGATACGCTTCCGGCACAGACCATGCAAGGAAAGGCCTTAACCTTGTAGGTGAGGACGGAACAGAAACCTTCATTGACAATGACGGCAATGTTGCACTTGTGACAAAGCCAACTCTGATTCCCATGGAAGGCGGCGAAGTTGTCAAAAATACGGAAGAAACGAGGGCAATGCTTGACACGGGTAATATAGAACCTGTACAGAGTGAAGGAATGAGTGCATTGTTTGAACGAATCAGAAATATGCAGCCTTCAGATTTCAATTTCCAGAGTCTTATGCAGCAGCCCCTCAGTGCAATGATAAACCTTCCTAATATGGATTATTCCCATGTTTTAAACAATACAAATCCGGAGCAAAATATGGTGCATATAGACAACATTTCAATTAACTGTCCAAATGTCACTAACAATTCAGGTGCTGAGTACATTATGAAAGAATTACGCAGACTTCCATTGGATGCATACCAGTATTCCCACAGAAGAAATAAATAGTTTTTGATTTATTATGGCAGATTTATAAAATGAACATTAACTGGATTTTGCTAAAAATGAAAATTTAAAGGACATTCAGCAATATGCTATAAGGAATCTTGCCTTTCTGCCGATATAGTCTGTATAGGCGAAATGGATTTCGCGTAACAAAGGTCAAGGAGGAAACGATATGGGAACAATAGCGCAGGTTGAAAACAACGTGCAGACAGGCGAAGTGTATCAGACTTCCGGCGCACAGAAAAAGAACGCAAATTACGGCAAGACGATAGGAAAGCCGGAATTGAGCGAAAAAGGACAGAAGTATTATGAGGAGTTAAAGAAAAAATACTCCAACATGGATTTTGTGCTGGTTAGCAAGGACATGAAGGCAGCGGCTAAGGCGCAGGCCGGCAGTTATGCCAACCCGCACAGAATGGTGGTTCTGATTGACGAGGAAAAAGTGGAAAGAATGGCGTCAGATGAGAACTTCCGCAAGCAGTACGAAGGCATTATCAGTAACGCGGCAGTGAAGCTTCCGCAGCTTCAAAGTCAGCTTGCCAATAAGCCCGGCGTCAAGGCGTTTGGTATGCAGATTAACGATGGCGGCAACGCTTCATTCTTTGCGGTGGTTGACAAGTCTCTTGCAGCACAGCGCGACAGGATAAAGGCGAGCGGGGCAAAAAAGGCGGAGCAGAAGAAAGTAGACGCAAAGAGGAAAGAGAAAAAGGCAGCCGAAGAAAAGAAAGCTGAAAAGCTGGCCGAAAAGCGTTCTGAAAAAGTTGAGTCTGAAAAGGACTTGGTTACGGTGTCGGCGTCCTCTGTTGAGGATCTGCTGAGAAAGGTTGACGATACTGTCTATGAGGCGATGAGCGACTCTGCGCAGACGGATTATGAGAGACTGGTAGGACAGAATTTCAACTTCCGCTGTTAAAAAGAATAGGTAAAATTAAGAGACGGGCAAAGGATGGCGTGTTCATTGCCCGTCTTTTTATTACATTTTATCGCCTGCTCATTACATTTTTTTAACGTTTTCCTATTTTTGTCCGATAATAAAATTATACTGACAGATGTTGACAGGCAGGAGGGATTTTTAATGAGAGTAACAACAAAGATGTTGAACGATTCGGCACAGAAGGCAGGGCTTCCGGTTAATGGAAATTCGCTTTTAAACTATGTGAATGGAAACAGTTCGGAAAAGAACCTGTTAAGTACGTTAAATAAAAATAAGGGAAAGAGTGTTTCCGCTGCACAGAAGAGCAGTTATGAGAAGGTGGAAAATGCGTCGGGCAAACTTTCCAAGAGTGCGGCAGACCTTGTTTCAAATGCTGAAGATTCTGTATTTGCAAAGGCGGATATGGAAGAGGGAAAGGAAGCGCTTTACGACAAAATTGCAGATTTTCTGAACGGCTATAATGACACGCTGAAGACTTTGCGCGCCGTTGCAGGAACAATGGAGAATTTCTATTGCAAGAGCCTGCAGGATGAAGCTGAGAAGAACAGCGAGGCGTTAAAGGCGATTGGTATCACGTTGTCGAAGGACGGCACGATGAGCCTTGATAAGAATAAACTGAAACAGGCGGATCCGGCAGAGATTGAAAAGGTACTTGGCAAATCGGGAAATTTTGTATCCAGAGTTGCATTTTTGGCGGGGAAAATTTCGGACAATGCAGAAGCCAATGTGAAGAGTGTTTCCAATCAGTACACTGCGGCAGGAAGCTTAAGCCAGACGGCGGCTGCCAGCAAGTACAGTTTTTGGGGTTAGAGGGTTGCGTATGAACATTTCAAGTTTAGGAGGAAGCGCAGGAGCGCCTGCAAACTATAAAGTAAAGTCATTTTATATGGGGAATCTCCCTATGCTGAGCGGGACTGGATTAAAGAGCGGGCAGGAAAAGGCACAGCGCAGGCAGAAGACCGATGATGAAATCTCTTTTTGGGAGGGGCGGAAAGATAGCCTGAAAGGCATGAAATGCAACAGCATAGAAGATATTGCGAAAAAGCTGGATATGCTCCATACCTACGAAGATGAGATTGCCGCGGCCAAAGCATCCTACAACAGGGAGCAGATGTTCCACGTCCTTGACGAGGCAGAAGAAGTCGGAAAGAAGATTGCAGAAGGCCTGGAAAAAACCGAGCCGAAGACACCGGAAGAAAGAAGAGAAGATATGGCGAAGGAAGCGCTGGGTATCGAAGATGGCGACGGTATGCTGGAAGAAATTCTGGACGAAGCCGCAGAAGCGCTGGAAGAGCTGCAGGATGCCATGCCGGAAACGATGGACGAAGCGATTGCGGAAGAAACAGAGAATCTGGAGGCGCTCACGGAACTGCCGCCGGAGGAGCAGGCTTTGCAGCAGGGCGGCATAGATATGCAGAAGCAGGAAGAACTGAAGCAGTTGTACAGACCAATGGATATTCGGATTTAAGACAAAGAGGCGCCCGAGCTAAGGGGCGCTTTTTTGGGGCGGTTGAACAGGGGGGTGCAGCGAGGGACGCCCGAACCGCAAGCAATTCCCAAGGAGCCGCGCTCTCGCTCAGCAAGAAACGTAGCAGTGCTAAGCTCGAAAGTACCTCGCTAAGCACTGACGTTTCTTAAAGGGCTCCTTCGGGAATTGCTTGCGGTTCGGGCTGTTGCCATGCTGTAAGCGGCGGTGTAAACTCGCCGCGGAGTGGGTGGAGTAACGTCCCCTTCTGCCGCAGGCTTGCCATGCTGCCCCTTTAGCGAGAGTTTTAGTGGGTGGAAAGTGTCCTTTTGCGATGGCCAGCCGGAGGTGGAGCCCTATGTCTGTGCAGACCGTATAAAAACACCGGCACTTGGCGAGGTTTTTTCGAGCCTAGTACCGCTGTGTTTTTATCCGAGCGAGAGCGCGTCTGCACAGACATTGGGCTCCACCTCCGGCGTGACTCGCCCCACCCCCATTCCACCCCGCATAAAACGAAAGATTGATTTTTATGCTATAACTAAGTATAATGAAACCATTAGAGAACTTGTAGAAATCTGTCAGAACAAGGAGGCGCTATGCGACATCTGATAAAAATAAGCCGTATTACCCTGCCGTTATTTGCCATGCTTTTCTTTCTGAGCACAGTATGCGAGGCGGCGACCCCAAGAACAAGTGTAATGGGGCAGGAGGGGAGAGATTATTCTTCTGTTCTGTATAACAACAGCAACGGATTGCCGACATCGGAGGCGAATGCCATCGTACAGTCACAGGATGGTTTTATCTGGGTCGGGAGTTACAGTGGGCTGATACGCTATGATGGAAATGATTTTTACCGCTTCGATTCTTCTGTGGGGATTGCAAGCGTGGTGAGCCTGTATGTGGATTCCAAGGATAGGCTGTGGATCGGAACAAATGACAGCGGCATCGTGCTGCATGAAGAAGGCGAATTCAGCTTTTTTGGGAAAAGCGAGGGGCTGCCTTCCCTGTCGGTCAGATCCATTGCCGAGGACGGAGAAGGCAATATTATCTTTGCAACAACGCAGGGGATGGTTTACATTGACAGGCAGGGTGCGCTGCATGTGATAGACGACGACCGCATCAATACAGAATATATCTGCGAGATAAGGCGGGCAGACGACGGTACGGTTTATGGCTGTACCTTGAAAGGTGACTTTTTTTATCTGAAAGGACTTAAAGTTGCCGCATTTTACAAAGGACAGGAGCTTGGAATGGGCGTGATATCCTGTATCTGCCCTGTGCCGGGCGAAGCGGGTTTTGTCTATCTGGGAACGGAAGAATCCACGGTAATATATGGAAATATGCGGGACGGCATGGAAAATTACCAGACGCTTTCCGTTTCGCCGCAGGTCAATATCAATGCGATTTATCCGGAGTCTTCGGAAAGGTTATGGATTTGTGCGGATAACGGAATCGGTTATTTTGACGAAAACGGCCGGTATAGTGAGCTTCAGGATGTTCCGATGGACAATTCAGTTGATGAGATGATGGTGGACTATGAGGGAAACCGTTGGTTTGTCTCCTCGAGGCAGGGCGTTATGAAGCTGGTGGGCAACCGTTTTACGGACATCAGCAGAATTGCGGGTTTAAAGAACGAGGTGGTAAATTCTACCTGTATTTATCAGGGAGATTTGTATATCGGAACGGATTCCGGTCTGCGTCTGCTGGATGAAAATTACCAACAGAAAGAAAATGTGATGACGGAATTGCTGGAAGGAATCCGAATTCGCTGTATCAAAGAGGATAGCGCAGGCAATCTGTGGCTGTGCAGTTACAGTGAGCTTGGGTTAATCTGCTATCACGGGGACGGCGCCTATGATATTTACAACAAAGAATCCGGTCTGAACTCGGACCGGGTCCGCACGGTAAGTGAACTGTCGGATGGTACGATTGCAGCGGCAACCAACGGCGGGGTGCATCTAATCAAAGACGGAAAGGTGACTGACACCTATGATGAAGCGGACGGCATCATCAACACAGAAATTCTGACAATTTGTGAGGATGATAACGGCAGGATATATTTGGGGAGCGATGGCAACGGCATCTATGTGGTTGACGGCAAAGAGGTCTATAATCTGGGCATGGAGGACGGACTGCGGTCGGAAATCATTCTGCGGATGAAAAAGGATCCTGAGCGTTCCTTGTATTGGATTATTACCAGCAACTCCATATCCTATATGAAGGACGGGCAGATTTATACGTTGTCTAATTTCCCATATTCTAATAATTTTGATTTATACTTTGATAATAACGGCGGTATCTGGGTTTTGAGCAGCAGCGGCATCTATGTGGTAAGCGGCGAGCAAATGCTGCAGGACGAGGAACCGGAGTATCTCTTTTATGATATGAGCTGCGGACTGCCCTGCGTGGCAACGGCTAACTCGTGGAGCCATTTGTCGGAGGACGGAGTGTTGTATATTTCGGGTTCGCGCGGCGTGAGCTGTATCAATATCTATGAAAAGCAGACAGGGGATGAGGCGATAAAACTGTCCATACCCTTTGTGGAAGCGGACGGGCAGGTAATTGCGCTGCGGGATGGGGAAACCGTGCAGATTCCTTCTGACTGCAGGCGTCTTACCATACATGCATATGCACTTACTTACTCGCTTCAAAATCCGAGACTGAGTTACTATCTGGAGGGATTCGATAAAGAGACGGCGTCCGCGTCCCGTCGGGAGATGCAGCCGGTCAGTTACACCAATCTGAGCGGCGGAAAATACATATTCCATTTTTCGGTGATTGACACCATGACGGGCAAGGAGGTCAACACCATTTCCGTGACGTTAATTAAGGAAAAGCGGCTCCATGAAAGGGGTATCTTCTGGGCGCTGCTCTTTATGTCTGCTGTGATTCTGGTTTCCGTATTTGCAGTGGTTTACACCCGTCGTAAAACCGGAAAGCTGATGGTGAAGCAGAAGGAAAATAAGATTTTCAAAAATCAGATGATTCAGGCGTTTGCAACCTGCATCGATTTAAAAGACAAATATACCAAAGGACATTCTTTCCGTGTGGCAAAATATGCGGCAAAGCTTGCAGAAAAACTGGGCTACGACAATGATAAAGTCTCGGAAATTTACGACATTGCCCTGCTGCATGATATCGGAAAAATCACGATTCCGGACGATATCTTAAACAAGCCGCAGGAGCTGACCGACGAAGAATACACAATTATGAAACAGCATGCGAAAAATGGCTATGATATCTTAAAGAAGATTGAAATTTCGCCGGAACTTTCGCTGGGAGCGGGTTATCATCATGAGCGCATAGATGGACATGGATACCCGTTTGGGAAAAAAGGAGAAGAAATTCCGAAGATTGCACAGATTATTGCGGTGGCGGACACCTTCGATACCATGAATTCCACCAGACCCTATCGCGAGAGACTGAAGAAGGACGATATTTTGGCAGAGCTTCGGAGAATTGCAGGAACGCAGCTCAATGCGGAGATTGTGCAGCTTATGATTGGCATGATTGAGGGCGGCGAGTTGGCGGAAGCAGTAAGGCAGTAGGCAATATACGGCAGTAACATTATCATAAATGAAGGGCACAGCAAAGGAAAATGCTGTGCCCTGTTTGTTTCTATTATTATCTTCCGAATAATGTGCCGAGGAGATTGCGCCCCAAAGAAGCGCCAAGATTGCCGCCCAGCTTTTTGCCGAATTTACCACCAATGGAGGAGCCTACGGAGTTGCCGATTTCCCGTCCGATAGTACCGGCCGCGCTGCTTGCAACATTTTTGGCAGCAGACTTAACCCGTTTGTCCTTTGCGGCCTCTTTCTTTTCCGCTGCTTTTTTGGCAGCGGCCTCTTCTCTTAAACGCTGCTTTTCGGCGGCAGCCGTTTCCTTTGCCATCTGTGCACTTTCCGCATCGGCAAGGAATTTCCGCTGTAAAAATTCATAGGCGGAATCACGGTCTTCTGTCCGTGAATAGCGGACATATAAAAGGTGGTTCTGTATCAGCTTTTGCCGTTCTGCATCGTCCAAGGGGCTCATCATGCTTTGCGGGGGAAGGATGGTGCAGCGCTCCACCATGGTAGGAATACCGCTTTCGTCCAGTACGGATACCAAAGCTTCTCCAATGCCAAGCTGCAGCAGGGTTTCATAGGTATTGAATTCGGGATTTTCACGGAAGGACTGTGAACATGCCTTTGCCGCTTTCTGCTCGCTCGGTGTGTAAGCGTGAAGTGCATGCTGGATTTTATTGCCGAGCTGGCTCAATACGCCGTTCGGGATATCCTTAGGGTTCTGCGTGATAAAATAGATGCCAACGCCCTTGGAGCGGATCAGCTTCACAACCTGTTCCACCTTGCCCAAAAGCTCTTTGGAAGCGTTGTCAAATAAAAGGTGTGCTTCGTCAAAGAAGAATACCATTTTCGGTTTTTCCAAATCGCCTGCTTCAGGCAGAACTTCAAACAACTCGGACATCAGCCAGAGCATAAAGGTAGAGTACATGGTCGGATTATTTATCAGTCTTTGGCAGTCCAGTATCTGTATGGTGCCGCGTCCGCTTGTATCCGTGCAGAACCAGTCGCCGATATTGAGCGCCGGTTCTCCGAAGAACAGTTCGCCGCCTTCGCTTTCCAGCGTGGTGAGTGCTCTGGCGATGGCGCCGAGGCTGGCGGTGGAAATATTGCCGTACCGCAGGGTGTACTCTTTTGCGTTTTCTCCTACATACTGTAACATGGAACGCAAATCCTTGGTATCAATTAACAGAAGCTCTTCGTCATCGGCAATCTTAAAGACGATGGAGAGAATGGCGGACTGCGTATCATTCAGTCCCATGATTTTTGCGAGAAGCAGAGGTCCCATTTCGGAGATGGTGGTTCTCAAAGGAAGCCCTTTTTCGCCGTAGATATCCCAAAAGGCAGTCGGGCAGCCGCGGAAAAAGAAGCCTTCTTCCATAAGTCCCAGCGCATCGATGCGCCGCGCAATACTTTCATTTTCAACACCATCCATGCAGATGCCGGACAAATCGCCTTTTACATCTGCCATAAAAACAGGCACGCCGCAGTTGCTGAAGGATTCTGCCAATACCTTCAGAGAAACGGTTTTTCCGGTTCCGGTGGCTCCGGCTATCATGCCGTGGCGGTTTGCCATTTTGGGGTAAATGTATACTTTTTTGTTACCTGCGCTTCCAATCCAGATTTTGTTGTCCTGATACATAGCGTCCTCTCATTCTGCCGACGAACGGCTGATTTTTCACAAGTATTTATTTGTATTGTATAATGTATATTCAGAATTTTCAAGGTTTTTGACGGCTGCAGATTGCATTTTTGGCGCAGAGTCCGGCAAG
>JAIDHX010000037.1 GCA_029053015.1 Lachnospiraceae bacterium | reverse complement strand
TTGTGATCTCTCCTCTGTAGATAGAGCGTATCTGTTCCGATGTAAGTCCGTCCACAGGATTATCTTTGTTGACAAAGAAAACAAATGCTTCTAACCCTATCGGCACGATTTCGATTTCAACACCCTTTTCTTGTGCTGACAACATTTGTTCTTTGGATGGATGAGCTGTAAAAAACAAATCAACCGAGCCGTCAACAAGCGCATCAAATCCTCTGATCGTGTTCTGATACTGCATTACGCTGTCAGGCGCAAAGTTTTCACCGTAGTAGTTATCGTCAGAAAACACTCCACCCTCGTAGGTAACAGTTCCTTCGGGGTAGCAATTCTCTATCACAGATGCGTAAACAGGCACAAGAGCTGCCGCTCCATCTAAAACCGGTAAATCATCTTCCTTTTCAAATTTCAGAGATGAGCCGGTTCTTGCAAGCTCTGATTCCTCCTCAAAGGGCAGAAATTGTGCAACATCGACCATTTTAAGCTGTCCTGTTCCACTGAAATTATTTGCAAGCCGGCTTGTGATCGTTATGTACAAGAAAGCATTTACGCCAACAAACAGAAAAACTGTCATAAGAATTACAATTATTTTTTTCACAACCACAGCTCCTTTGCTATAAATTGTATGATCGAAGAATTCCGGTAGGCATAGCAAATATAGATCGAATGTGCAACTGTAATAACGATTCCTATCAAAATAATAATAATCAATATTCTTATGAATTTACGATCACTCATTTTTACATACTCCTCATAAAAAGTATGCCAAGGATATAAAGCAGAATCCAGCCTACTACCACCAAAGCGATGAGCGCCATACTAATGATGAACATAACTATAATATATGTTTTTCTGCCTGTTTCTTCTCGCTTTGCACGTATACCGTCCCAGATAAACAAAATAATAGATATAATTGCAAACAGAGGAATTGCAATTGCAAACATCCCCCCAAAAATCAGTATACTAAACCACATAGATAACCTCCCTATGATCACAAAACTCGATTGCTTAACCTATGCCAAATTATATTTAAACCTTATTGATGTGTCAAGTTCTAAGAAAAGACAGAATTTCAGTTATTCTGCCAGAAACACCCCATATTTTACTGTATTCTGAGGTCCTTCCGGCAGATAGAATATCAGATAATTATCTACAGGCAAAAATCGGATTCCCCGACTATGCCACGGTTCTTCTCCATAAAGTTGATGACGCATAGGCATTTCTTCAAGGGAACGAATCGTTTTCATGATCCGCAGAGTTTGCCCTGCCGCATAAATTCTGCCCACTTTTACATCAGCCATGCCTTTTTCCATTTCCGCATCAAACTGTTCTCTGGTAAGAGAACCGTAATTAAGCGGTGCCGTCTGCGGCAGCTTCATTTCAAACGGAATACCTCTTTGCAAAACCACAGCAAAATCGTCAGATACGTAGAAAGGACAAGGCATTTTCCCATGACCTGTCCTTTCTTTATTCATCAACCTTAAAAAATTATTAATATGGCAATTAGTTTTGCTACAAGTCACGATGGCAGCGCACCTATATATCTGTGCACTACCGCTGAATACTTCAAAAACTTCCACCTTAATCAGTTCTCCGTAAATGTCGCACGCACTATCAGCAGACAGGAATCAGATGTTAGTCTTTCCGGCTCATCCAACAGCGAGACACAATCAATACTTTCAACACCATCCCCCACATCAAATTCCATTGCTGCCAAAATATGTTCCTCTCCTGCATGCACTTTGATTATTTCTTTATCCTCATAAGCAGCAAAAGAATATCCTATGACTTGTGACGGAAGTTCAAAAAATGCCAACGCGGAATCAGCCTGATCATCCATACCGATTTGTATGTTCAGTCCCTGCACACCCTCATTTGTTCCAAAGCCATCCACCAAAAAAGATATTTGCAGTTGTGAATTCTGACTATTTAAAACGACAGGCAAACTCTCTGTACAGGCACCATTCTGCCATAACTCCGCGATTATGGTTGCGCCGCCAACATTTGTACCAAGATTGACTTCATAGTCAACACACTGCATATTTGCAGGTGTTACGTTCTCCTTCACAAATTTCAAAGTATCTTCCCGCTTCGGTTTTAACATAAAACATGCTGCCCTAAACAAATAACACCACAGATAACTATAGCCACGACTCCTAAAAGCCTCTTTTTCCCCATTTCCAGTCCTCCGCTTTATTTCCTTCTATTCTTCAACTCCTTAAACAGCAGCGTTATTCACGCCACATAGCCCCGCCGCTTCTGCTGTTGCTACATCCATTTTTCCAAATCATCGCCGCTGCATTTTCCCACAAAACATTCAATATTATGAAAATATTCGGGCACCAATGCAAAGGCTGTTATTCTAAAATGTCCCTCGACAATAACAAAATGTTCTAAATCTGATGTCAGTAAAATCGGTCTTAAAAATGCTCCTCCGCTTTTTATAAATTCCGCGGCTTTGAGAAAACCCGCATTGCTCTGGTTATATATTTCAATTCCGCTTTGAATCGTCTGTGCAGCCATCAAAGGCGAATGGGTTCCTTTCGATAATTCATTCCAGTAACTGTAATCGATGTATCTGATTTTACTAAAATCATCGCTCACAAAATTGCATACACTCCATTGAATGTCGTTCGGAAAATTTTCGAATAATTCGCGATTTAAGCCGTATCCCCGAAATCCTCCGAGCAGCTTTTTTCTTGCGATATTTTCATTTGTGTTATGCAAGTCTCCGGATAATATTATGCTTTCATCCAGCGAGAGCTCCTTCATAACTTTTTTGATGTGTTCTGAAAATCTCTCGGAATGATACTCAGTCTTTAAATATTCTAAAATCATTTCATCCTCAGAGCTTGTTCTTAAAATGTTCACGCCGCCATCTGCCTCCTATTGTAAATCCAAGCTGTCAAGATAGCTTTTCAAACGATTTTCCATTTCTTTATCCCCGATGCTTTTAGAAAAGAGCAGAGAATCCAAAGCGTTATAGATATGGAACGCGCTTTCAAAAGAAACGAATTCAGATTTGCGGTAAGCAGTCCGATAATGTTTCAAAAATGTATTTCTGAACAGTACATAATCCTGCTCGTTATACTGCAGTTTCATCCAAAACGTCAATCGGGATATATCTGCCATCCAGTTGAACGCCATCGCATCGTCCCAGTCGATAAGCAGTATTTCGCCATTATCCTGCACCATTATATTTTTCTTTGACAAATCACCATGACAAAGGACGGACGGTAAATCTTCAAAATCACGCATGGTACCTAAAAATTTTTCTTTCAATTTTCTGAACTGTGTTTCTGAAATCGTTTCTTTTAATCCGTCATCTAACCTGTCAAATTCGTCCTCAAAGAAAGCTGTCATACTTTCATAACAGGCAATACCGCTGCCTATATATCCGAAGTTTTTTATTTTTATATTGTGAATGGAAGACACCATTTCCGCCAATTTGACGTAAAGCGTGGTTTCCTGCTCCCTGTCAAGCACTTGTTTATCAGCCGCTGTTCCTTGTACCTCCTGCTCTATCAAATAACCGTCCGGGTATATTTGATCATTTCGACTATATGCGATCAGCTCGGCACAGGGAATGTTATTCTGCCTCAAAATTTGATTTACAAATTGAACTTTGCCGTCTTCGGGCCAGTCCGTGCTTCTGTATAATTTTAAAATATAATGCTTGTCTGATACAGTAAAGGAATATACAAAATTGTTCGTAACATTTTCAAATTTTCTTATTTCCCCGGCGCAGCAGCCAAAATTACTCTTAATGATTTGACTGACTGTTTCAAACATTGTATCACCCTCCTAAGCTGTTTTGATATATGCAATTAGTTTTACGGCAAATTAAGCTGGTGGTGGCGTGACTTGCTGACATCCGCTTTATTTCCTTCTATTCTTCAATTCCTCAAACAGCATCACATAATTCTCATAGCGCACTCTGCTGATTCGCTCTTCCGCAAGCGCCTCTTTTACGCCGCACACCGGCTCGCTTATATGTACGCAGCCGCGGAAGCGGCATTTGTCCGTGTATGGTGCAAATTCAGGATAATAACCGGAGAGTTCTTCCTTCTCCATGTCAAAAAGCGACAGGGAGCTGAAACCCGGCGTATCCATCAAATAGGTGCCGTCTTCCGAAAAAAGCAGTTCAGCATGCCTCGTCGTATGCTTTCCCCGCTCAATCTTTTCACTGATTTCTCCGGTTTCCATGACGGATGATTTGTGCAGGCAGTTGACCAGAGAAGATTTGCCGACGCCGCTCGGCCCTGCCACAGTTGTCGTCTTTTTCTCCAAGAGCGCCCAAAGCGCTTCGATGCCTTCTTTCTCCTTTGCGCTCACAAAAAGCACACTGCTGCCGCAGTTTTCGTAGGCGCTTTTCAGCTTCTCCACTTCCCCGCTTTCTGCAATGTCCTTTTTGTTAAAGCAGATAATGCAGGGCAAATCCTTCTGCCGCATCATAACCAGAAAACGGTCCAGAAGATTTAAGCTGGGCGCAGGCTTTGCCATGGAAAAGATGATAAGCGCTTGATCGATATTCGCCACATTCGGGCGCACCAGCTCGTTTTTTCTGGGGAGCAGCGCCATAATGTTTCCTTTCCGCCCCTCCTCCTGCAAAACATCTATTTCCACATCATCACCGACCAACGGTTTTACATTGTCTTTGCGGAAAATGCCTCTCGCCTTACATTCATAGACGCCTTCGCCCTCTACATGCACATAATAGAAGCCCGCAATTCCTTTTACTATTTTTCCCTGCATACCGGTTCTGACATTCCTCTTATTCTTTCACAAACTCTACCGCACGCGTAAAGGTTCTGGTCTCGGTGGCTCCGGGCACCGTAATTGTCTCCCCCGCCTCGTTGGTGGTGGTCGTGCTCGGCGCCGTCACTGTGTAAGTAAAGGTAATGGTGCCCCTCGGGGAAGGAATTCCATTGTGGTTTGCCGCTAAGGGGAAGGTGGTCGTGGTGGTATCCAAAAGCACCTTGCCATTGTCTGCCACGATTGTCACACCCACCGAAGTTCCCGGAACATAATCCGGAGCCTCCTCCAGGGATGGTCCCTCTATACTCGCATTATATTTGTACGTGACGGACTCAGAACCAAGGCTTATCTTGATTTCCACAGTCGTTCCGGGATTCACATACGAACCATAGGAATAGCTTTGGTAACATACCTGCCCTGCCTCATACTCACTGGAGTAGACCTCTCCTGTCGTCACGGCAAGTCCTGCTTCAATCAGCATGAACGTCGCTTCGTCCTCCGTCTTTCCCATCAAATCAGGCACTCTGACCTTGTTGTCCTCCTGCCCCATACTGACATTTACCGTTACCACGGAACCGATTGGCGCTTTCCCGCTTACCGGACTCTGGGTAATAACATTGCCCTTTTCCACATCGGCAGAATAACTCTCCGTCCTGTTGACTGTAAAGCCCTGTGTCACAAGCTGGTTGGCAGCTTCCTCATAGGACAGTCCCGTGACATTTGGAACCTCTCTGCCCTCCGTGCCCGCGCTGACCGTAAGCGTTACCGTGGTCCCCTTCTTCACGGAGGTTCCCTCCGTGATATCCGCACTGATTACAATATTCTGCTCATATGCCTCTGACTCCACATAGCTCAGTTCAGTCAAAAGCCCCATGTCACGAAGTTCCTTCTGCGCTTCCGCAACAGACATCCCCGAAACCTTTATCATAGGTACCATTTCAGTCTCTACAGTAGTCGGTTCCGTTGACGGCGTCCCCGGTTCATCCTTGCCGAATCCGAAGATACCGGTAATCTTTCCCACAAAATAGATAATCACACAACAGATGATAAGCCCCGCCACCACGGCAAGAATCGTGGTGATTCTCTCCATCTTCGGGTCATAGCCGTCCTCGTAATCCTCCTCCGGATACTCGTCTTCCTCTATCTCCTCTGTATCGCTCTTTAACCGCAGGGTTTCTTCCATGTAATCCCTGCGCTCCGATTGCCGTTTTATCTGCGCCATTTCATTTTCGGAAATGAATCTCGTCGCTGCATCTTCGTCCGGATCGTTAAACACAACAAAAGTATCCTCCGGATTGATGAGAGACTGCTTCAAATCCTCTATCAGTTCCGCCATCGACTGATATCTTCTGTCCGGACTTTTCTGGCAGCATTTTAAGACAATCAACTCCACACCTGCCGGAATCTCAGGCACAAAATCCTTGGGACTTGGTATTTCCTCCTGAATATGCTTAATGGCAATTGCCACCGTGGTCTCTCCGTTAAAGGGCACGCGCCCCGTCAGCATCTCAAACATGGTGATACCTAACGAATAGATATCGCTCTTCTCATCACTGTAGCCGCCCCTCGCCTGCTCGGGGGATGTATAGTGGACGGAACCCATCACATTGGAGGTTATGGTATTGCTGGTCGCTGCTTTTGCAATGCCGAAATCCGTTACCTTTACCTTTCCCTCCTTGGAGATAATGACATTCTGCGGCTTGATGTCCCTGTGAATGATATGGTTGTTGTGAGCCGCCTCTATGCCCATGGACACCTGAATGGCAATGCTGACTGCCTCCTTGTAGGACAGCCTTGCCTTCTTCTCAATATATTTTTTCAGGGTAATTCCCTCAACCAGTTCCATCACAATGTAGTGAATACCATTTTCTTCGCCGACGTCATATACATTCACAATATTGGGATGCATAAGTCCTGCTGCCGCCTGCGCCTCCACGCGGAACTTGGATACAAAATTGGCATTTTCCGAAAATTCCTGCTTCAGCACCTTTACCGCCACGAAACGGTTCAGCTTGTGACACTTCGCCTTATATACGTCCGACATGCCGCCGGTTCCGATTTTTTCCAGTATTTCGTAGCGTTCTCCAATCATCATTCCGATTTTAATCATGTTTACTCCTATGCATATCGCAAGCTTCGCCTGTGATACTGCTTCACTCCTCAACTATTCTGCAAACGGCTCGATAAGCACTACAGTTATATTATCCTTGCCGCCGTTGTTGTTGGCCGCCTTAACCAGCTGCTCTGCTTTTTCCACAATGTCCCTCTGTCCGTCTAAAATCATACGGATTTCTTCGTCTTCCAGCATATTGGTCAGGCCGTCCGAGCACATCAGCACAATATCTCCCCTTGACAGGCTGACATGAAAAAAGTCAATGTCAATATAGTCTTCCGCCCCTATCGCTCTTGTAATAATATTTTTGTCAGGGTGGTTTCTGGCGGACTGCCTGTCGATTCCACCCATCCGTATCATCTCTTCCACAAGGGAATGGTCCCTCGTAACCTGCGTAATCTTTTCGCCGATCACATAGAGCCGCGAATCCCCCACATTGGCGACATGCAGCTCTTCGCCTATGCAGGTGGCCGCAACCACAGTGGTTCCCATGCCTTCCAGTTCCGGATTTTCGCCTGCCATCCGAAGCACCTTGCCGTTGGCGGTTTCTATCGCCCTCTTTAATATCTCTTCCGGATTTTTCTCCGTGGCCGTCCTGATTTCTTCCACAATGGTTTCCACCGTAAACTTGGATGCATAATCGCCTGCGTTATGCCCTCCCATGCCGTCCGCCACAATGAAAAGATTCGGCAGGTTTCCTACAGTCCGCTCGGATGTATAAACATAATCCTGATTCAGTTTTCTTTTCTTTCCTATGTCAGTAATGGAAAACGTTTTTAGCACCGTCATTCTCCTTGCAATAATATGTGACTTCTTCGAAGTTGTCCGCAGGCACCGTCAATGTCCCGCCCCATTTCTCTTCTTATAGTAACATTTATTTTGTTTTTTTCAAGTTTATTTTTAAATGCTTCGATTTTCTTTGTGTCCGAACGGGTAAAATTCCGCTCCTTAATGGGGTTTACCGGAATCAGGTTGACATGGCAGAGACGGTGCTTTGCCAGCGCCAAAAGCAGCTCCGCGTCCTCCCCGGTGTCGTTGACGCCGTCTATCAGGCTGTACTCAAAGCTAATCCGCCTGCCCGTCTTTTTTGCATAATAGTCACATGCCTTCATCAGTTCATTTATGCTGTAGCGGTTGGCAATCGGCATGAGGCTCTTCCTCTTTTCGTCCGTCGTCGCATGAAGGGAAAGTGCCAGCGTAATCTGCAGCCCCTCGTCCGCAAGCCTGTACATCTCCGGCACAAGCCCGCAGGTGGATACCGTGATATTCCTCTGGCTGATATGCAGCCCGTTTTCATCCGAAAGAAGCCGGATAAAACGGAGCAGATTGTCGTAATTGTCCAAAGGCTCTCCCGTTCCCATCACCACCACATTGGAAACCCGCTCACCCGTCAGCCTGGTTATGGCATACACCTGCTCCAGCATTTCCGAAGGGGAAAGATTCCGCACCAGTCCGTCCAGTGTGGAGGCGCAGAACTTACATCCCATGCGGCAGCCCGCCTGCGATGAGATACAGACGGAATTGCCGTGCTTGTACTGCATCCAAACGCTTTCTACCATATTGCCGTCCGCAAACCGGAACAGAAACTTTTTCGTCCCGTCCACCTTAGACTCCCTTACATCCGCCGCTTCGGCAACCGTATACTCATAATTGTTCCCACATTTTTCTCTAAAATCCTTGGACAGATTCGTCATTTCAGAAAAACTGCACGCCAGCTTTCCATGCATCCACTCGTAACACTGCTTTGCCCGAAAAGACTTTTCCGAGAGCGCATCCATTTCCGCCGTAAGCTCAGAAAGCGTCATGGACTTGATATCCTTCTTTTCCTTCAAAATTTGAGTTCCTTTCATTACTTTTTCCGTTTTCTCAGACGGGCAAAAAAGAATCCGTCCGTGTTATGGCGCTGCGGCAAAAGCTGTATATACCCCTGCTTTGCCGTTTCTTTTTCTGGTATATCCGGCAGATACGCTTCTATCGACTCCGGCGAAAACCCAAGCTCTTTACAGATAAAATCAGCCATTTCCTCATTTTCGGCAGGGTTTATGGTACAGGTGCTGTATAGCAGAATCCCGCCCGGCTTCACATAGGAAGCCGCCTGCCTGACAATTGCCTTCTGCAGCACTGCCAGCTCCGACAGCGATTCTTTGCTCTGCCTGTACTTAATATCCCGCTTTTTGCCCATAACGCCCAGCCCCGAGCAGGGAACATCCGCCAGCACCACATCTGCGCTTTCTTCTGCCGTTTCGTCAAAAACGGAGGCGTCCCACACCTTCACGCTTATGTTGTCCGGCTTCATGCGGGCAATATTTTCTGCAATTTTTGCAATTTTGCCCTCCGTGATATCCCGCGCTTCCACCCTGCCGCCTGCACCTGCATATTCCGCAGCAAGCATAGCCTTTCCGCCGGGCGCCGCGCATACGTCTATCACAGTGTCGCCGGCCTTTATGCCAGCGGCGGCAACTGCCAGCATGGAGCTGGCATCCTGCACCGTAAACTTCCCCTCCGAAAAGCCGGGCAGATAAACGATATTGTCGCAGTTTTCCAGATAATATGCCTGTTTTACATGGGGGTGGCGTGATACCTTAACACCTTTCTCACTCCATCTCTGTATCAGCGCTTCCCGCTCCTCTTCGGTAAGCCGTGCCGCAAACCGGATTGTGACGGGACGCACCTCTAAAAGTGCTGCAAAAAACGCTTTGGTTTCTTCGTAATCGTACAGGTTCAAAAAATGTTCCACTATCCATTCCGGCATGGAAAAAGCCACGGAAAGAAAGGCTTTCGGCTCTTGCTCCTCCGAAGGAAGCCCTGCTTCTCCCATGGCGGCAAGCTTTCTCAGCACACCATTGACAAACCCTTTCAGGCTGACAAACTTTCTTTTTTGTGCCAGCTTCACGGCTTCATTGACCGCCGCTGCATCCGGCACGCCATCCATATAAAATATCTGATAGGCGCTCATACGCAGCAGATTGCGGATAAGCGGCTTCATCTTTTTTACCGGTACACTCGCCACCTGATTCAGCCTGTAATCCAACTCTATCCGCCGCTCGATGGTACCCTCGAATACCCGCTTGATAAAAGCCTTTTCCTGTGCCGTCAGATAGTCGTACTTTGCGAGTACATCAAAGACAAGCCTGTGTGAGTAGACTTCTCCTTTTTCCTCCTCCATGAGCATGTCCAGCACAATTTCCCTTATATTTTCCGCCATTCTCTTACCTTTCCCATATTCTCACGCTAATCATTCCGCCGGTTGCCGCCAAATAAAATGATCAGACGCAGCATCTGTAAAAGCGCTGCCGCCGCACCTGCCACATAGGTCATCGCTGCCGCCGTCAGCACTTTCTTCGCCCCGGGCTGCTCCGCAGCCGAAAGCAGACCGCTGATTTCTATGTTCTGCAGCGCCCTTGCGGAAGCATTAAACTCTACCGGCAGGGTAATCAGTTGAAATGCCACGGCAATTGCAAACACCCATATGCCGATATTGATTAAAGTCTGGTTAAAACTTAAAAAGATCCCCAGAAAAATAAGGGGCATGCCGACATAATTGGCTATGGAAACGGCAGGCGCCATCGCCGTGCGCAGCTTAAGCGGCGCATATCCCTCCTGATGCTGTTTGGCATGTCCGCACTCATGTGCCGCTACCGCCACAGCCGTCACCGTCGCGTAGTTATAATTTTCATAGGAAAGGCGTACCGTCCTTGTCCTCGGGTCGTAATGGTCGCCCGAACCCTTGGACAGACATTCCACCCGTACATCATAGAGCCCCGCATCCCGCAGTATTCTCTCTGCTGCCGCCGCACCGGTAAGCCCTCTTGTGTTCCCCTCTCTGTGGTATTTTTTCATGGCGCTGTTTACCCATACACTGGTCAGCATACAGAACAGAGCGCCCAGTATCACCAACAGATAGGTAGGTTCAAAATAGTAAGAATAGTAGTATGGCATATTCTACCTCCCTTCGAAAACACTTCCCTGTTTGATTCCATTGCCGAGAAGGAAATCCAGCGTGCGCATCCGCTTCTTTCCCTCTAACTGGAGTGACAGTATCCAGAGCGCGCCCTCGCCGCACTTGACGGCAAAACGGTTCTTTTCCACCTTGATGACAGTTCCCGCCGCTGCTTTCTTTTCATACTCTGCTTCTTCTGAAAGCTCCTCATCCTTACAGACGTCACTCTCCCATATTTTAAGCTGTTTCCCCTCCCAGAAGGTAAAAGCGCTCGGCCAGGAATTTAATCCCCGCACAAGTCTTTCCAGCCTCTCTGCGCTCATGCTCCAGTCGATTTCCCCCATGTCCTTGTGAATCATGCCGGTATGCGTCGCCTTCTCCTCACACTGCGCCACCCTCACAAGCTTTCCTGCGGGAAGAAGCTCCAGTGCTTCTATAATGGCTTCTGCGCCCAGCACCGCAAGCTTTTCAAAGAGGGACTCTCCCGTCTCCTTTTCGTCAAGCTTTATTTCCTTCTGGTATAAAATATCTCCTGTATCCACCCCTTCATCCATCTGCATGATGGTGACTCCGGTTTTTTCCTCTCCGTTTATCACCGCCCATTGGATGGGACTTGCCCCGCGGTATGCCGGAAGCAGCGAAGCATGGATATTCAGGCAGCCCAACCGCGGCATGTCGAGAATTTCCTTCGACAATATCTGTCCAAACGCCGCTACAATAAAGACGTCCGCCTCGTAAGCTCTAAGCGCCTCCACCGAATCGGGCGACTTGACCCGCGCCGGCTGCAAGACCGGAATGCCTGCTTTTACGGCACATTCCTTTACCGGAGAATACACAGGCGTTTTGCTCCGTCCCTTTGCCTTGTCAGGCTGCGTCACCACAGCCGCCACAGTATGTCCGCTGTCTAACAATGCCTGCAGGGCGCCTGCCGCAAAATCCGGCGTTCCAAAAAATATGATTTTCATTCCTCGTCTTCTTCCTCCTCTACCGGCTCTCCCAAGTCACGCAGTCCGCCTTCTGCCTTTTCCACATAGAGATGTCCGTCCAAATGATCCAGTTCATGGCAGATGGCACGCGCCAGAAGCTCTGTTCCCTCCACCTCATAGGGCTTCATATCGATATCGAGGGCCACCGCCTTCACATAATTCGGACGGGTTACAATCCCGCATTTGCCGGGTACACTTAAGCATCCTTCCTGCCCTGTCTGCTCTCCACTCATCTCGACAATACGCGGATTTATCATCACATAGGGGTCTTCGCCGGTCACGTCGATTACCACAATTCTCTTCAGTACGCCCACCTGCGGCGCAGCCAGTCCGACGCCGTCCGCCTCATACATGGTGTCCAGCATATCCTCAATCAATTCCTTCGTCCGCGGCGTCATCTCCTTTACCTCCTTGCAGGTTTTGGTTAATACCGCGTCTCCAATCTCTCTGATATTTCTCAGTGCCATTTTCTTATCCTTCCCTTTCTGTCCGGTCTTCTCCTAAGCATCGCTTAAAATGCATTGACAGGATTAAAATCAATCTGCAGCATCTCGTTTTTTAACTGCATGGACGCCGCCTGTTCCTCTATTTTATCCTTTACCTCAACTAGTGTATCATAATTTTCATATTTTACATAGAATACAAAGCGAAAAATATCATTTACCCTGCCGACAGCCGCCGGAGCCGGTCCAATCACCAAAAGCCGCCTGTCCGCCCGCTGCGCCGTATCCTGAAAACTTTCCGCCAGTTCGGCGAGTTTTTTTGCCAGTTCTTCCCCTGCTTTTTCTTCCTTGGCAAATATCTGTACCGCCATCATATTGCAGACCGGCGGATACCGCAGCAACTCTCTGTACAGGATTTCTTCTTCGTAAAATCCTTTGTAATCCTGCGCCGCCGCATGGACAATGGCTGCATTGTCAGGCTGGTAGGTCTGTATCACGACCTCTCCGGACAGTACGCCTCTTCCGGCTCTGCCCGCCGCCTGCACCAGAAGCTGGAAGGTGCGTTCCGCGGCGCGGTAGTCCCCGACAGACAGCGACAAGTCTGCCGCCAGCACGCCGACCAGCGTTACATTCGGGAAATCATGGCCTTTCACAATCATCTGTGTGCCGATTAAAATATCCGCTTCCCCGCCCGCAAAGGCGGCAAGTATCTTTTCGTAGCTTTCCTTTTGCTTCGTCGTATCCGCATCCATGCGGAGCACCCGCGCCTTTGGATACAATTCCTTCAGCTTTTCTTCAATCTGCTGCGTTCCTGCCCGGAATCCCGATATATAAGGCGATTTACAGATTGGACAGCTTCGGACCGCAGGCTCCCCATAGCCGCAGTAGTGGCAAATCAGCCTGCCGCCTTTGTGCTCTGACAGCGACACGGAGCAGTGCGGACATTTCATCACGTGCCCGCAGGCACGGCAGGAAACAAAACCGGCGTACCCTCTTCTGTTGATGAAAAGCATACTCTGCTGCTTTTTTGCCAGCCTGTCGTCAAGCAGTTCCTGCAGCTTTCTGCTGAAAATAGAGCGGTTTCCTTCTTTTAACTCCTTCCGCAAATCCACCACATGAACAACGGGAAGCTGCCCGCCTGTCAGCCTTTCCGTCAGGGAAAGCTTTGTGTACTCTCCCCGCTCTGCCCTGTAGGACGCTTCCAGAGAAGGCGTTGCCGAGCCGAGCACCACGCTCGCCCCGTGCATCCGCGCCACTTCCTCCGCCGTCTCCCTCGCATGGTACTTCGGAGAACTTTCGCTCTTGTAGCTGTTCTCGTGCTCCTCGTCCATGACAATCAGCCCTATATTGGGAAACGGTGTAAACAAAGCCGAGCGGGGACCGATAATAATATCAATTTCTCCCCGCTTTGCCCTCTCGCACTGGTCATATTTCTCGCCCGCGGACAACGTGGAATTCATCACGGATACCCTGTCGCCGAAACGGCTGTAAAACCGCATAAGCGTCTGGTAGGTCAGGGCGATTTCCGGTATCAGCACAATGGCCTGCCTGCCGCGTTTTAGCACGCCCTCTATCAGATGCATATAAACCTCAGTCTTTCCGCTCCCCGTTATGCCGTGCAGCAGATAGGTTTTGTGTATGCCTGCATCAAAATCGGAAAGTACCGTGTCCACGGCACTTTGCTGTGCAGGGCTTAATCGCTTTTTATCTGCGCCTTCCGCCTGTATTCGGATGGGGTTGCGCAGCTTCTTCTCCGTATCCACCGATACGATATGCTGTTCTGCCAGCGCCTTTATGGCGGCACTGCTGACATTCAGCTTTCCCGTCACAAGTGCATAGGGCAGGCAGTCTACGGAAAGCAGCTCTTTTAAAAGACGCGCCCTTGCCGTCTGATGCTTTTTTTCAAGCACCAAAAGCGTCTCCTTAGCCTCATCGCGCCCTATGGCAAGGCGCACGCTTTTTTGCTCCAGCGCCCTGACGGACACTTTGGCGGGAAGCACTGTTTTCAACGCCTGAATCATGGTCGAACCATAATTTCTTTTCAGGAATGCCGCGAGAAGAATCTGCCTTCCTTCCACGGAAACACCGCCCGTTTCCACACTGTCAATCTCTTTGATCTTCGAAGGTTCAAACTCCGCCGTATCCTTCACTGCCACCACATAACCCTTCCGCAGCCGGTTGCCCGCGCCAAAGGGCACCCTGACGCAGCTCCCTTCCGCAACCTGCTCTCTAAGGGCTTCGGGAATCCGGTACTGAAAAGGGCGATCCACCTTCTCATGTGCAATATCTATAATAATATCCGCATATCTTTCGTCCAAAATACTTATATCCTTTCCCCCGCATACTGCTGCAGTATATCCGCAATCAGCACCCTCTCGTCCATGGGATATTTCTTTCCTCTGATTTCCTGATAATCCTCATGCCCTTTTCCGGCAAGCACAATAATATCGTCCGGCTCTCCATGCCTGATGGCATAGGCAATCGCTTCCCTCCGCTCCTCTATCACGATATAATTCCCTCCGCTTCCCGCAATCCCGGTTTTAATATCCTCTATGATATCACGCGGCTCTTCATATCGGGGATTATCCGAAGTAATGATTGTCAGATCCGCCAGCCTTCCGCTGACCTCTCCCATCTCAAACCGCCGCAGTTTAGAGCGGTTGCCGCCGCAGCCAAAGAGACAAATCAGTCTGTGCGGCTCATACTCCCGCAGCGCTAAAAGCAGGCTCTCCAGGCTCATGGCATTGTGCGCATAGTCAATCAGCACGGTAAACGCATCCGATACCTTTATCATTTCAATTCTGCCCTTCACTCTTGCCGTAAGCAGCGCCTGTCGTATATTCTCGCAGGATACGCCAAAGTGGCGGCAGATGGCAATGGCGGCAAGCGCATTATAGACGCTGAAGCGTCCCGGTGTCGCCACCTCCGCTTCCATATGGAGAAGCCCCGTAACGGTAAAAGCAACTCCAAGCTCCCCGGGCTTTTTTACCAGCCGCAGGCTGCCCGCACGCAAATCATTGTCCGCCTGTAACCCAAAGCGTTCCAACAGACAGGTATGCCCTGCGGTCACCTCCTGCCAGTGGACATCATCGCCGTTTACAATGCCGATTCTGCACTGTCTGAACAACAGGCTTTTACATGCCATATACTCTGCAAAATCCGCATGTTCTCCCGCACCGATATGGTCCGGTTCCAAATTGGTGAAAATACCATAGTCAAACACAAAGCCCTGCGTGCGGTGAAGCTTCAGTCCCTGCGAGGATACCTCCATCACCACCGCATCGCAGCCGGCATCCGCCATTTTGCTGAAATACTCCTGTAACAGACAGGATTCCGGCGTTGTATTGCCTGCCGGAATGTGCAAATCACCGATTACCGTCTCGATGGTACCTATGAGACCGACCTTATAACCCGCGCTCTCCAAAATAGATTTCACAAGGTAAGTCGTTGTGGTCTTTCCCTTTGTACCCGTGATGCCGATAACCTTAAGCCTGTCTGCCGGATGCCCGAACCACGCCGCCGCGATATGGGCCATGGCATAACGGGTGTCCGGCACCTTGATAACGGTAACTTCCTGCCCGCCTGAAAACGCCATGTCCTCAAGCGCATCTTCTCTTTCCACCACCAGCACTGACGCGCCGCTCTCCACCACTTCTGCGGCACAGTCATGGCTGTCAAAATGTGTCCCTTTTATGCAGACAAAAAGACAGCCTTTCTTTACTTTTTTGGAATCGTACACAATTCCGGTCACTTTCGTTTCCGGATTTCCTCTTACGCAGGTAAACTCCAGTCCTTTCAACAATGACGCAAGTTCCATCAAACCTCATTCCGACCGCCTTCAAAGCAAAAAAGTGTGCTTATTGCCGGGCAGTCCTGCGCAATTATTACTATTTTACTCCAATCAGAACGTTTTTACCACCTAAATTTGCGGATGGCGTTTAGCGCAAATCCTGTATTTCTTTTCTTCGATAGGACAAATAACTGAACAGGCTGCCGCAGATTCCGGTGCACAAAAACATAACCGCCATTCCGCTTCCCGCGCCCTCGCCTACCAGCATATGCAGAAAGGAAGCCACCGGGCTGTCCGTCATCATATACGGCTCAAACACATAATCCGCAAGGAAACCGCCTAACAGAATCCCCACGGGAATGGTACTGTACTGAATCGCATTGCGGACTGCAAATACCCTGCCCTGCATCTCATCCGGCACCTTTTTGTATAATATCACATTCTGTCCGGCATTGATAAACGGAATCGGCAGACTTGCCGCCAGTCCTGCAACAGCCCACATAAAAGGGCTCTGTCCGATTCCCATCAGCAAATCGCCGAGCAGGAAGGAAAGGGCGGCAGATATATATATCATCTTTACATTGTCCTTTGACAATTTCCCCGCCGACACGATAATGCCGCCCACAATTCCGCCGAGCCCCATGACGGCATTCACGATTCCAAGTACCGCGCTGTCGCCGTCGCTTCTGGAAAGAATCATCGGTGACAGAATATTCTCATAGGTCAGCCTGGAAAAAAAATTAATCAGCGCCATAGTCAGTATCACGACAAAAATGCCCCTGTTCTGCAGCAGGAAAGAAAAACCGTCCCGACAGCCGGCAAATACGGATTTTCTTTTGGTTGTCTCATTCTCTGTCTCCGGAACGGAAATAACCAGAAGCAGGACCAGAAAAGCCAGTACAAAGCTGCACAAATCTATCATCAGAATCAGGCGCAGACCCTTTAAGGCAAAAAGGAAGGCCGCAAGCACAGGCGTCAGCACAGATATCAGATTGCCGGAAAAAGAATTCATCCCGCTGACATTTGCCAGCTTTTCCTTCGGCACAATCCTGCCGATGGCAACCGCCGAAGCAGGCGATTGAAACGCATTCATAAAACCGATGATGCTATTTACCAGATAAATATGCCATATCTGCAGTCCATCTCCGAGATAGAGCAGAAAAACGCCCACGGTACAGACCGCGGCAGCGCTATCTGCCGTCAGCATGATTTTCTTCTTGCTGTGGCTGTCCACAAAACTGCCTGCAAATAAGCTGACAATAATATAGGGGACATAGCTGCAAAATGACATCAGCGAAACCGTCAATGCCGAGTTGCTCTTCGTATACGCCCATAAAATCAGGGCAAACCCCGTCATTGCGCTTCCCAACTGTGAAACCGACTGGCTCAGCCAGAAAATAATATATTTTTTAAAACGACTGTTCATTGAATTTTTCTCCTTATAGGTTTTATTATTGTTGACAGTTACAAGCTTTCTATAAGTAAGTACAAAATCCAATGCGGACGAAAATTTTCACAAAAATGATTTGTTACCTCTGTACAGGCTTCGTCCTGCCATCAGACCTTGTACAGAGTAAAATGCTTAAATCAATTCGCATACGACATAACATAAAAATCTCACCTCCGCATTTATGATAGCATATCCCCTTTCGCCGCGCTACCGTTTTTTCATCACCCATAAACCTGCAGCAGACACATACCATATTCTGAACGCAAAGAAACCCGGGGGGTACCGGGTTTCTCGCATTTTCTTATGAGGGGGGGAGATAGTGAGTTCATCAACTATCTAAATCCATATTACCTGCAAAATGTGTTCATTCTGTGTCTAAAATAGGAAAAAAGTATAAAAACAAAATAAAAGATTTCAAAATATCTCCTATCCTTTTAACAAAAATGCTGCATTAAAATCTGTATCTCGCTTCTTCCCCTGTAGCTGTTTATTCCAAGCTGGTATGTCATGGACAGACAATAGTCGCAGCCGCCTCTATACAAGGCTTCGTCAGCGCCCTCCCCGAATTTTTCATTCAGAAATGCATGAAACTTCTCCAGTCCGCCGAAATACACCACTTCATAATGCTTTCCTTCGTGCTCCACCCCATAGCGGGCAAAGTTTTCCTTCGCTCCCATCTTTTTTCCCGAATGGAAATGAACCTCCTTGCAAGCAAAGAGCGGTTTGGGATTCGCCGTTCCAAAGGGCTCCAGTATCTGCAGCTCCTCCGCCAGTTTCTGATTGGCGTAAGCAAGCGGCATGGGCACATCAATATGCACTTTCTCGACAAAATCTTCTTCCGTCAGGCCGCAGTTTTCGTTTAACTGTCTTCGCAGCGTGGGAATATCCTCCTCGCGCATGGACAGCCCCGCCGCCATTTTATGTCCGCCAAACTTGGTAAAAAGCGCTTTGCAGGCGTTCATGGAAGCATACATGTCATACCCGTCCACGGAGCGTCCCGAGCCCTTTACGCCTTCCTCCGCCCTCGTCAGGACAAATACCGGCTTTCCATACTTTTCCCGCAGCCTTCCCGCCACGATTCCCGCAAGGCTTTCATGACAATCCGGCAGATATACCACGAAAACCTTGTCCTGCTCTATGCCGTTTTCTTCCACGTAGGCGACTGCCTTTTCCAGCCCTGCAAGCGTCATCAGCTTTCTGCTGTCGTTCATCTCTTTCAGTTCTTCCGCCGCCTGTACCGCGCTCCTTCTGTCAGACGCCGAAAGAAGCGCCAGCGCGCGCGATGCCGTATCCAGCCTGCCCGTTGCATTTAAACAGGGGCCGATGACAAAGCCCAGGTGGTAGGCGGACAACTTCTTCTGCTCTATGCCGTTTACCTCTAACAGCGCGCGGATTCCCTCGCACGGGTGAGTCTGCATGCGTTTTAAACCTTCCTTCACAATAATGCGGTTTTCGTCCAAAAGCTCCATCACATCACAGACCGTCGCCACTGCGGCGAGCTGCAGAAATTCGTCCAAAAGCGCCTGTTTTTTTACAGGTTCCAAATCCGCGCGCCTGTATAAAAGCGCAATCAGCTTGTATGCCACTACTGCACCGCAGATATTTTTGTAAGGATAGGTACAGTCCTCCCGCTTCGGGTCCACCACTGCAGCCGCCGGCGGCAGAAGCTCCGTGCGCTGTCCATTCTCCTCCACATAAGGCACTTCATGGTGGTCCGTCACCACTACCGTCATTTCTTTGGAAACGGCAAGCGCAATCTGCTGCGCGGCAGCAATGCCGTTGTCACAGGTAATGATGGTGCGGATGCCGTCCGAAAAGGCGTCCTCAATCAACTGCTCATTCAACCCGTAGCCATCCCTGATCCGATGGGGAATCACCGTGTCCACTTCTGCCGCCAATGCCTGTAAACCCTTTGTCAGAATATGGGAAGCCATAATACCATCCACATCATAGTCGCCGATGACCCGCAGTTTTTCCCCGCTGCGGATTTTTCTCTCTATGACAGCCGCCGCTTCCTCCATGTCCACCATGAGCTCCGGCGGATACATGTCGAGGAAGGTGCCGTTTAAATACCTTTCCGCCTCTTCCTCCGAAAAAATATCCCTGTTACGGATAATTCTTGCCGTAACAGGGCTGATATTAAATTTTTTGCTCCATGCGTTAAAATCTGCTTTCTTCGCCGCAACAAACCATTTTTCCATCATTCGTTTGTACTTTCTTTCTTAGGGAATATTTTCCGCAGCACATAGTACAGGCTTCCCGCTATAAAGATGGAAGAATAAGTGCCGCACACAATGCCCACCATAAGAGGCAGTGCAAATTCCTTAATCGCCGTAACGCCGAGCAGATACAGCGCCGCCACCATGATAAAAGTAGTCAGCGAGGTAAATATGCTTCGGGACATCGTCTGAGTGATACTTGCGTTCATAATTTCCTTCAGATCACTCCTGCTGCCCATAACTGCCTGATTCTCCCGCGCTCTGTCGAAAATAACAATCGTGGCGTTGATGGAGTATCCTACAATGGTCAGCATACAGGCGATAAAGGTACTGCCCACGGACACCTTTGTCACGGCATAGAACGCCAGCACCACCAAAACGTCATGCATAAGCGCCAGCACGCCGCCTGCGCCAAAACGGATATCTTTGAATCGTATCCGGATATAAATCAGCATACATACAATGGCAATGCAGACCGCCAGAACCGTATCCCGCTTCATCTCGTCGGAAATCGTAGAGCTGATGGTATCCATATCAACATTCTCCTTCATTACATCAAATTCCTGCAGGAAAAATGCCTCCACCTGCTTTCTCTGTTCCGTTTCCAGCGCACTGCTCTTGAACACCACTTCATTTGTTCCCTTCACCGGCTGGGGCTGCACAGCGCTGCCGGCAATTGCCTCAAGCTTCGGAATGACCTGCGCTTCTATCTCCGCCAAGGTCATCTGCTTGTTAAATGGAACCGTGATAGAAGTGCCTCCCACAAAATCCAGGCCGTAATTTAAAGCAGTACCCGTGCTTACCTTGTTGACAATCATAACCACAAAGCCGCCCACAATCAAAACCAGAGAAATGGCGAAGAAAATCCCCTTCTTTCCGACAACGTCGATCGGTTTGTGCGGCTTAGCCACACCGTACATTTTTTCCTTATTGAAACCAAGCGCATAGAACGCCCTGAGCAGCCATCTCGTCACAAAGAGCGCCGTAAACATGGAAAGCGCAATACCCAGCACCAAAGTCTGGGCAAACCCTCTGATGGAGCCGGATCCCAAAATCCAAAGCACTGCCGCCGCAATCAGTGTCGTCACATTTCCGTCGATGATAGCGGAAAACGCCTTGTCAAAGCCAATCTTTACAGCCGCCTTCACCGTCATGCCGTCAGCAAGCTCTTCCCTGATACGGGCAAATATAATCACGTTTGCATCCACCGCCATGCCGATGGAAAGAATCATACCCGCAATGCCGGGCAGCGTCAGCGTCATGCCGAATCCGTTTAACAGAAGCACCATAAGCGCCGTATACAAAAGCAGGGAAAGTGATGCGGCAAGTCCCATGAAAAAGTAAATGACAATCATAAATACCGCTACCACAACGAGTCCGATTGCACCCGCCTTTAAGCTGGTGGAGATGGCTTCCGAGCCAAGCTGCGCGCCCACCACCTTGGAATGGAGCTCCTTCAGTTCCAGCTTCAGTCCGCCGATTCGAATCTGGGAAGCAAGCCTGGAGGCACTCTCATAAGTAAAATTGCCGGTAATCTGCGCCGCGCCTTCCGTAAGCGGTCTGGCAACAGTGGGCACGCTTAAGAAAACACCGTCGTAGTAGATGGCGATCGTTTCTCCGCTTGCCGCCGCCCTTGTGGTTGCGTCCGCAAACTTCTGCCTTCCTTCCGCTGTCATGGTCAGCTCAACACAGAACACGCTGTTCTGCATGGTATCCCTTGTGGTTCCCGCCTGTGCATCCGCCACATCCGTGCCGTAGAGCGCAATGGAGCCGTCCGCCTCAAGCTCTTCCATGGTTTTATTCAGCGAATAACGGAAATAATAATTGCCATCTTCATCTGTCTCATAATTCTGCGTATAATTTAGTGTGCCGTCACTGCCGCGCTCATAGATAAAGTACAGCGTGCCGGGTCTTCCCAATTCCTCCAAAATCTTGTTGGCGTCCGATACTCCGGGGATTTCGATGTTGATTCTGTCGCTCCCCTCCTGATAAACCAAAGCCTCCGTGCTGTAGGTAAACACACGCTGCTGCAGCTTGTTTATCGTATCACTCATGTCCGTCGCGCTTGGCGCTTCCTCACCCACTACCTGATAGGTGATGCTCACGCCGCCCGCCAAATCCAGTCCGAGCGTAATATCGGAAGCGGAAGCCGTTCCCTCCTCGTCAACGCCCTTGAAGTCCACATAGGTAACTCCCGCAAGCGCAAGGAAAAACACCAGCAGGATAATGATCGCTCTGTTCTTGTTCATATTACTCCTCTCCTTCTGCCAAAGCCGCTTTTATCATGACCGCACACTCAATGCGTTTGCGCTGCAGCTCACAGCCAATGTCGTAAGCATCGTTGATATTGCCGTGAAAATTGTAAGAATTGGCTGCACAGCCGCCGCTGCAGTAGAACTTGGCAAAACACTTTTTACATTTTTCCTTTGCATAGACATTACAGCACTTAAATTCATCTCTGAGCGCCGTGTTGACAATGCCGTCGTACACATTGCCCATCAGAAAGGCTTCCTGTCCCACAAACTGATGGCAGGGATACAAATCTCCCCAGGGCGTCACCGCCAGGTACTCCGTTCCCGAACCGCAGCCCGAAAGACGCTTTGCCACACAGGGACCGCCTTCCAAATCTATCATAAAATGGAAGAAATTGAACCCTCTTCCCTCTTTCCTTCTTTTGATAAGCTCTACCGCCAGCTTGTCATATTCTTCCTTCAATACGGGAATATCTTCTTCCTTGATGGCGTACCAGTCCTTCGCCTCTGCCACCACAGGCTCTACCGAAATCTGCTCGAAGCCCAAATCCGCCAGATGCAGCACATCCTTTGAAAAGTCCAGATTTCCATGCGTATAGGTGCCCCTCACATAATAATTGGTCTGATTCCGGCTCTCCGCAACCTTTAAGAACTTGGGAACAATGGTGTCATAGCTTCCCTGTCCGCCACGGAAAGGACGCATTTTATCATTGACCTCTTTGCGCCCGTCAATACTTAAGACAATATTGGACATTTCCCTGTTGGCAAATTCCAGAATCTCATCATTTAAGAGTACCCCGTTTGTGGTCAGGGTAAACCGGAATTTTTTGTGGTGCGGCTCTTCAAGGCTTCTGCCGTATTCCACCAAATCCTTCACCACCTGCCAGTTCATCGTAGGCTCGCCGCCGAAAAAATCCACCTCCAGATTGACGCGGTTTCCAGAATTTGCCACCAGAAAATCCAACGCCTTTTTGCCGACCTCAAGGCTCATCAGCGCCCTTCTTCCATGGTATTCGCCCTCTCCGGCAAAGCAGTACTCGCAGGCAAGATTACAGTCGTGCGCGATGTGCAGGCAGAGCGCCTTTACCACCGTCTCCCGCTTTTTAAAATCAAAAATATAGTCCGCATATACATCCTGCGCAAAGAGCTGTCCCTGTTTTTCAAGCTCCAGCACCTCCGCCACCGCCTCCGTGATTTCTTCCTCGGGATACGGCAGATTGGCGCAGTTGATGACCGCCGCCTTAATCAAATCAGCGTCCTTGATTCCCTCTTCCACAAGCGGCTCTATCAGGGAAATCATGTCATAGACGATATCGTCCACCACATGAACGGAACCGCTGTTTATATCCATTACAATGTTAAATCCATTGCTTTTGTACTGGTGTATCACTTTTATACCTCCTGCTTTTTACAGTCACTGCTTCCTTCATACATAAATGAAGCAGCGACGCAAATCGCTGCTTTTTGTCCACTACATCCTGCAAAATATTTACTTAAGCTTTTCGCAACTCTGGTTTCCTACTGTACAGGAGGTCTTGCATGCGGACTGGCATGAAGTCTGGCACTCACCGCAGCCGCCCTTTTTCATGGATTCCTTTAAATCTCTTGTGCTTAATGTTTTAATATGCTTCATATGAATTGTCATTCCTTTCTTACAGCCTTCGTAAACGCTTTTCGTTTCATTACACGTTTATTTGTGTAGTATAACATATATTTCCTGTTTGTAAAAGAGTTTTTTTATAAAAAGTAAAAATCGCTGCCTTCAGCTCAGCATGCCTCCCAGCATACCGCTGCCTGCGCACATAACCAGTACCGTAAAGAAATTGGTTGCTACATCCTTAAAAGAATGATTTACTACAAGGGACAGCACTACCAGCACAATAAAGTAGAGACTGCCCACCAAAAGCCCCCACAGATACTTCTTGGCCTTCAGCTTTTTCCCCGCAAGAAAGCCTGCAAAAAACGTGGCTCCTATGTATATGCCGATAATGACAATCGACACTAATTTTTCCGACAGGCTGAACCGGTAAACCAAAAGCGCCAGAAGCATAAGCAGCCCGCCTGTCAGTATGTAGGAAATCAAAAGACATTTCAGCAAAAACAGTACCGGTATTCCGCCGGTCAGCTCTCTCTTTGCATTTCTTTCTCTCTCCATATTTCCTTCTCCTTTCCATACATTCTAAACTTCCTGTGAAATTATATGTTTGTACGGCTCATAACTTGACAATATACGGATGAATATTGTATGATTTCATTCATCGAACAATTTTTTAACAAAGGAGTGGTTTTTTTTGGATACCTCTGGTGTCATACAACTGATAGTTCTTTTTATTCTGGTTATCTTATCCGCTTTCTTTTCTTCCGCGGAAACTGCGCTGACCACGGTAAACCGTGTCAAGATGCGCACCCTGGAGGAAGAAGGTGTCAAACGCGCAGCCATCGTCAACAAAATACTGGACCGGTACAGCAAAATGCTGAATGCCATCCTGATTGGCAACAACATCGTCAATCTGAGCGCATCCTCTCTCACTACCACATTGGTTATCAAACTTGGCTTTAGCGCGTATATAGGCGTATTTACGGGCATCCTTACTTTTGTCATACTGCTTGTCGGCGAGATTGTTCCCAAAACATGGGCAAGCCTGAATTCGGAAAAAATTTCTCTCGCCTACTCCCGCACCATCTATTATATGATAAAGCTGATGACGCCCGTTATCTTCATCGTGGACGCCATCGCCGGCGGCATTCTCAAGCTTTTACATATTGATTCGTCCAAAAAAGAGACCATTACAGAAAATGAGTTGAAGACTTATGTAGACGTCAGCCACGAGGACGGCGAAATTGAGACGGAAGAGCGCAAGCTTATCTATAATGTATTTGAATTTTCCGACACCTGTGCCAAGGATATCATGATTCCCCGTGTCAATATGGAGACAATCAGCTCGGACGGCACCTATGACGAACTGCTTTCCATCTTTAAAGAATCCATGTACACCCGCCTCCCTGTCTATCAGGAAGATAAGGACAGCATGCTGGGATTCGTCAATATCAAGGACTTTTTCCTCGCGGACGGCAATGACTTTCAGCTTGCGCCTCTTATCCGCGAGGCCTATTACACCTATGAATACAAAAAGACGGCTGATTTACTGTTGGAAATGCGCGAGAAATCCATGCACGTTGCCTTTGTGTTAAATGAATACGGCTCAACGGTCGGCATGATAACTCTGGAAGATTTATTGGAAGAGCTGGTAGGCGAAATCAGAGACGAATACGACGAAGACGAAAAAGAGCTGATACAGAAAATAGAAGAAAATGTCTACCTGATAGAAGGCAGCATGAACCTGTCCGATATCAACGATGTTCTCGGCACCGACTTGAATTCTGACGACTATGATTCCATCGGCGGCATTATCATCGGCCAGCTTGACCGCCTGCCGGAGGACGAAGAAGCCGTCACCTTAGAGGACGGCACTACCCTGCAGGTCAAGGGAATCGACCAGAACCGAATCTCCCACGTGCTGCTGACGCTCCCCAAAAAGGAAGAGGCTGACCGGACTGAAGATTCACAGGATGAAAAAGACACAGAGGCCGAGAACACGCAGGCTGTACAGAACACGCAAGCTGTACAGAACACAGCTAGAGAAACAGAGCAAAACGATATCCTTTGAAAGAGAAAAAAACAGCAGCCGTTTCATAACGACTTCTGTTTTTATAACCATATCTGTTTTCTGTCATAATCTTACGGCAGCATATATTTCTCCCTGTACGCAAGCATCTTGCCCTTGAACGCAATATTGTCTTCCTCCTTCAGACTGTCCAAGTATCCATGCGTCTCAAAGCTGCCCTCGCTCACCTGCAGCAGGCACACTGCGATATTGGAGCAATGGTCCGCTATTCTTTCATAATTGGTGGTGATATCCGTAAGCACAAAGCCCAGCTCTATCGTACATTTTCCCTTCCGCAGCCGCTTTACGTGCCGCTTCTTGATTTCATTGTTGAGCTGGTCGATAACCTCCTCAAGCGGTTCTACGAGCTTTGCCCGTTCCATATTTTCTGTCTCGAAGGCACTGACGGAAAGCTCCAGTATCTCGCCGACCGCTTTAGAAAACACTTCTATTTCCTCTGTCGCCTTATCCGAAAACTCCAGCTTTTTGTCCGCCATTTCGTCCGCCGCCTGCTTGATATTCAGCGCATGGTCCGAAATCCGCTCAAAATCCCCGATGCAGTGCAGCAGCACCGACAGCATCCTGCTGTCCCGTTCAGACAAATCCTTGCTGCTCAGCCTGACAAGGTAGGTGCCCAGTTCATCTTCAAACCGGTCAACCTGATTCTCTATCTGTTCCACCTCTGCCGCCGTTTCCTTGTCGTACTGCTTCAGCAGACCCATCGCCATATCGATGGACCTTTGGGCATAGCGCGCCATGGTAATCGCCACATGCCTGCTCCGCTCAACGGCAAGACCGGGCGTATCCAGAAAACGCGGGTCGAGGGTACGCAGTTCCGTTTCCTCCGGTGAAAGCAGCTCGGCTTTCGCCCTGTCCGGAACCGTAAGGTAAACAAGCTTTACCAACAGCTTTGAAAAAGGAAGCAGGACAATACATGCCGCAATATTGAAGGCGGAATGTACCACTGCAACGCCCAATGCGGAAATCGGCTTGTCCATAAACGCAAAGTGAAGGAACGAATCTGCTGTGTAAAATACTACCATAAAAAGCGAAGTCTTTGCTATATTGTAATACAGATGCAGCAGCGCGGCACGCCTCGCATCCCTGCTCGCTCCCACGCTGGAAATCAACGCGGTAATACAGGAGCCGACATTCTGCCCCATAATAACCGGTATTGCCGTCGCACCGCTGACGGAGCCCGTTTTACACAGCGCCTGCAGAATACCAATCGACGCGGAAGAACTTTGAATCACCGCGGTCAGTATCAGACCTACCAGCATACCTAAGATGGGATTGGAAAACATCGTCAGCACCCTGCCGAATTCCGGAATTTCCGCTAACGGTTTTACTGCCTCGCTCATGGTATCCATACCGATCATCAGAATACCAAAGCCCGCCATAATGGAACCGATGTCCTTTCTCCTGTTCTTTTTGGAAAAAGATACCAGGGCAACGCCGATAATGGCAAGTATCGGCGCAAAAGAAGCCGGCTTCAAAAGCTGTACAACAAAGCTTTCGCTTTCAATACCGGAAAGACTTAAAATCCACGCCGTTATCGTAGTGCCCACATTGGCGCCGATAATCACGTTGACTGCCTGCTCCAGCCTCATAATGCCGGAATTGACAAATCCGACCACCATAACCGTCGTGGCGGCAGAGGACTGAATCACTGCGGTCACGCCCGCGCCCACCAGCACAGCCTTTATAGGCGTATTGGTGAGTTTTTCCAGAATGCCCTCCAGGCGTCCTCCGGAAGCCTTTGACAGCCCATCGCCCATCAGGTTGATACCGTATAAAAACAGGGCAATTCCGCCAACCATAGTCAATATGTTAAAAAAATCCATCGTTACTCCCTCTCTTGTTCCTCAACGAATTATGTCCACATTTGACATTTTACAACAGATGCCCTGCAAATAGCAATGCCATAAATGAATTCTGTGCAAAAATCCCAAATAAATATAGTAAAATACCGTGAAAGCTATGCCTCCACGGTATTTGCTGTCGTTTCCAGGATTCCATCCGCAATTGCCTGCGCTATCTCGTTAAATTTGGTGTCAAACAGATAATTGTCCGCCGGTGTATTGATGAAGCCTGCCTCCACCAGCAAAGCCGGCATCTGTGTGCGGTTCAACACAATCAGATTCTTTCCCTCGTTGACTCCCTGATTGATAAATCCCACACCCTCCAAGTTCCTGTTGATGGCCGCCGCCATCTGCGCTGCCGCCCCATACCGGTTATAAACAAGCGTTTCCGCGCCGGAATACTGTCCGAAATAGGGACTCGCATTTCTGTGTATGGAAACAAAATAGTCCGCGTCTGTCTCATTTGCCGTGTTTGCGCGCTCCTCAGGCGAAATGTAGGTGTCATTTGTCCGCGTATAGAGCACATTTAAGCCGTTATCCTCTAAAATCCTGCCAACTGCAAGGGTCAGCGCAAGCACATCGTCCTTTTCCCGGCGTCCTTCAAATACAGCGCCGTTGTGCCAGCCGCCATGTCCGGCATCGAGAAGAATTGTCGCCGCCATACTGCCGCTCCTCTTCTTTGTTTTCCTTATTTTATGCTGTGTTCCGCCGAATCATGCCACACGCGCCCCTTACTGCGCGTTTTCCTCCGAAAGCTGAAGCAGTATCTCCAGAAAAAACATACCGTCTTCTGTATGAAGCTGTATGGTTCCGCCATACCTTTGCGCTGTTTTTTCTATATTTTTAAGTCCCTGACCATGGATGGAGCCATGGATACCGTTATCCTGTTTTGTGCTCACCGGCATGCCGTCCTTCCACACTATTTCCGTCTTACAGGTATTGCTTACGGAAATCAGAAACAGCCGCCCTTGCCGCTTTGATACAAGGTGGATTTCTCCCTCTCCTCCGCACGCCTCCACGGCATTTTCCAGCGCATTGTTTAACAGGATGCTTACATCAAACGCCTCTAAGCCTCCCGACTGCGGAAAGCAAAACTCACATTCCACGCGGACGCCCGACTCCTTTGCCGGCACAAGCTGCCGGTTCACCACTACATCGGTGATGGGATTTCCCGTGGTATAGGCAAAGGAAAACCTGTCCATTCTGTCCTCAATCGCCTGCAGATACTCGTGGAAAGCCGCCCCGTCCGTCTTCTCCTGCCCCGCCAGAAGCTGCATGTCGGCCACATAATTTTTCAAATCATGGCGCATGCTCTTGACGTCGCCGTACATCCGCTCCATATCCCTGATATGCTGCTCCATGTCACGCAGACGGTTTTTATAAATCTGCGCCTCCTTTTCCTTTTGAAATGCCGCTTCTGTTTTCTTCAGAAGAAGCGCAGACGAATAGACAGCTCCCAGGCAGAGCAGACTTCCCAGCGGAACCAGCAGCCGTATAATGGGAAATTCATCTTCAAGTATCAGAATTTCATCGCTTCGCGCTATATACTGAACATTTCGGAACAAAATGCAGTAGACATAACCTGTCAGCGCCGGAACCGCCAGATAAAGCAGCGCCGTTCTGCTCAGCCGACGCAGGCCTTCTCCACGCAGAAGCTGCTTTTTATACAAGTAAAAAAAGCCAATGCAGATAAGATTAAGTACGGTGAAGAAAAACAATGAGTATATCTGCGACACAAAGTCCAGCTTACGCTCAAGCTCTTCTACCCCGATGATTCCGTTTTCAAAGTCATTTACATAGGTCTGGACTATGCCGTTCGCAAAGGAATTCATCAAATAAAAAATCGTAAAACGAACCAGCTCTCGTATGGAAACATAGGCCGCCGCCAGATACAGTTTTATCTGCAGACTCCCCTCATAAAAAAGAGTGAGCAAAACAAACAGTCCGCCTATCAAAAGCAGATTATCCAGCCGATTTCCTATTCCCACAACCACGCCCAGACAGCATATAAACACAACAAGACCATTTACATACCGGCTCTTTGGCTTTATCAGCCCCCATATGAAAAACAAAAAGCAGCCGACGCTAAGTCCGCTGCTAAGCAAATCTATCACCATACACTCTCCCTATTTCAGCCAGTCTACGACGGCCTGTAAAAAGGCCTCATATCTCTGTTTTGCCATAAGCACCGTTTCTCCGTTTGATAATACCACAGATATCCTGTCATAGGAAGACACTTCTTTCAAAGATATCAAATATCCTCTGTGGCATCTGAAAAAGTAAGCGGGAAGCCGCTTTTCATATTCTTCCATCTTTCCATAGCAGGAAAACATGCCCTCTTTCGTGTGAAAAACCAGCTTCCGCCCCTGATTTTCCACATACAGAATATCCTCCGGCACAACTTTGTGCACCACTCCCCCGTTTTTAATGAGAAGAGAACCTTCCTTTTCCGTCTCATGAATCCGCCCTACAACCCTGTTTAAAACCTGCTTCAGCTTGTCCTTCTCCACCGGCTTTAACAGATAGCCTGCCGCTTCCGCCTCAAACGCATCATAGACATATTCCGGCATCCCGGTCAGAAAGACCACCACAGGGCGCTTCCTCTTTTCCTTCAGCGCAAGCGCCAGTTCCATTCCGCTCATATCCGGCATGGAAATGTCCAGAAACAGAATATCCGTATCGGCCCCCTGTTCCAAAAATGCCCTGCCACTCTGAAAAAAAGCTGTCTTGACATGCTCCGGCGCACATTCTTCTATCAATCCGGTCACATTTTTCCCGAATAATGCATCGTCATCGACAACCGAAATTTTTATCATTTGCCGCCTCCCGTGCGGCAGAGCCGCCCTTATATTTTACAACTGCGTATCGATATATCTGCCGGCATAAGAAGACAGTGCCGCATAAAGGCTGTTTAAGCCCGATGTACCATAGCCATATGCGCCGTACCCGTATCCGCCGAGACCATAGCTTAAAATAGAGCCGTTCTGAAGCCCGTAATTACCAATCGCCATGGAACTTAAGTCCGCACTGCCAAGCCCATATGCGCCAAGCGCACCCAGACCGTATGCTCCAAGGTTACCCAAACCATATGTCCCAAGAGCTCCCAAACCGTATGTCCCGTATGGCGAACCGTAGCCGTACAGCTTTCCCACACCGGAGAGCATGCTCTGCGCCTCCGCATATATGCTGTTTACCGCCGCTTTCCCCGCAACGCTGTCCGCGCCTTTAAATACGGCTTCAAAATCGTCCGCCTTTGCCTTTTTTAAGGTTTTGCTGTTGACGGAAAGCGTACCGTCCGTCCCCAATTCCAAGCCTATCCCGGAAAGCGCCTCTTTATTGTCCCGCAGTAACTGCGTAAATCTGCTGCCGTAAGTACCGCCTGCGCCGTCCGATACGTTTTTCACGCCTGACAAAAGCTTGTTGTACTCCTCCGCAAAGGTGCGCACGTTATTCTGCAGCTCCTTTTTTTTAGAAAACCTGTAATCACGGCTCCAGTCAGTGTTCTGCAGCTTTTCTGCAATCTTTCTGAATCCGGCTCCCGTCTTCTGCGCATTGCTTACACGCAGACTGCTGTTTCCTGTCCGCTGGGCACTTCTGCTCCCCGTTATACCTGTCGTTTTTTGGGTGGGCGCGCTTTTCTGCGTACCGGCGCTCTTCCCTACAGATGTGTTTCTGCTGACAGTCGTATTGTTTCTTACGTTCAGAGAGCTGATCCGGCTCATCCTGTCAATCACATTCTGAAAACTTACCGATGAAACTGTCATAAGATAATCCTGCCCTTCCAAATTGAAAATCGCCGTGCATACTGCGCACGTGCTGCAAAAATTTCTTTGCTTTCTCAATTATACCCGCATCCCGACTTTCAATGGAATGGACTTGTATCAAAATAACCGATTTTCGTAACGAAATCTTCTATATGGCATCGATTCTGTTTCTGAGGCTCAGCATCTGCACATCCACCCTTGCAATGATTTCCGCATACTTACGCAAGTCCTTCTGGACATTTTTTGCCGCCTTTACATCTTTTTTGTAGCAGAGTCTGTGATCCAGCCGCGCCCAGAAATCCATTGCCAGCGTGCGGAGCTGCACCTCCACCCTGACCGGTTCCGAAGCACTGCCGCCCTGCTTTACTGCTTTTTCCTCAGGCACTGGCACCGGTACCTCCACAATCAGGTGCAGACTTTTATAGCCGCTTGCCTTAGGGTTTTCAATATAATTTTTCTCCTTAAGCACGCGAAATCCGTCCTGTCTCTTCAACCGCTTTGCCAGCTCATACACGTCATCCAGGAAAAAGCAGGCAGCCCTGACGCCCGCTATATCGTTAAGTTTTGTCCTTGCCGTTTCCAGATTTACCTTACATCCCTTTTTTTCCAGCTTTCTCTCTATACTCTCCGGCGTTTTGATTCTGCCGCTTAAACTGCTTAAAATTTCACGGTTAAAAGCATTTTCCAGTCCGACAGCCTCCCGCCTTGTAATCTCCATCACGCTTCGCACTGCGCTCTCATAGAGATACCGGAAGCGTATCTGCTCCATTTCCTTCTGCAGCCGCAAAAGCTCCTCATCGGCTGCTTCTTTCTTTGTTTCCATCATTTACACAATTCCTTCATATTCCTGTCTGCACGCCAACGGCGGTTCAAACGATCATGCTATAAGTATATGCAGGAACAGGTAAAATCTGTCGTACTTTTTTGTTAAATTTTAATCTCCGTACAAACGGCAATTATATATCCGGCAGGCGCTTCTGCCGAATAAAGCTTTCTTCTTATGCCTTTCTCCGTATCAGTCACGCTGCCGCTCTCCCAGTCGGCAAGAAGCGCTGAAAATCTTTTGGCAAGTCCTTCCCCCGTACATTTTACATACGCCTCCTTCGCCGCCCAAATCCTGAAAAAGAAAGCCGCTTTCTCTTCTTCGGACAATCCGGCGCAACAATCTTTTTCCATTTCATGCAGAACCCGGTCCAAAACAGCGGGCCTAACCGCCTTTTTGCACTGCTGGATATCCAGCCCCACCTCCCTGTCGGAAATGGCGCATGCCGCATATGCGCCGGAATGGGACAGGTTAAAGAAAAGCCCCCGGGAATCTGGAAGCGATGGCTTTCCTCCCGGGGCTTTCACTATTTCTACCGGCTTTCTGCCCTGCAATTCGGCTATCGCTTCCTCCACGGACACATACACCGGATTTATTTTTTCTTCCTTACATTCACACAAGGCTTTGCCGCCCGCCGCCTGCTTCTCCGCCTGCAAAACCGCATAGGCAAGGAGCAGTCCTGCCGCAAGGCTTAATGCCTGTGCGCTCTCCTGCTTCCCGTCTGCCGCCCGCCTGCTTCTCTCTTTCTCCACAAGCGCCTGCGCCCGTGCGCGGTTCTCTGCAGCAAATAACGGCTCTGCCTCCATCAAATACAGCTTCAGCACGTTTCTTCGTCCTCTTTCACATCCAGTCTGATTTTAAGTTCCTCAAGCTGAATGTCATCCACCACATTCGGCGCTTCGCTCATCAGGCAGGAAGCGTCCTTCACCTTGGGGAAGGCGATAACCTCCCTTATATTATCCGCCTTTACCAGCAGCATGACAAAGCGGTCCAGACCGATTGCCAGCCCTGCATGGGGCGGTACGCCGTACTTAAACGCATTAATCAAAAAGCCGAAACGCTCATACGCCGATTCCTTTGTGAAGCCCAGCGCCTCAAACATCTTTTCCTGTACATCGGGCTGGAAAATTCTCACGCTGCCGCCGCCCAGTTCCACGCCGTTTAACACGATGTCATATGCCTTGGCGCGAACCTTGCCGGGATCCGTGTCGATAAGGGGCAAATCCTCTTCCATGGGCATGGTAAAAGGATGATGCATGGCAACAAAACGGTTTTCCTCCTCGCTCCACTCTAAAAGCGGGAACTCCGTTACCCACAAAAAGTCAAACCTGCTGTTGTCTATCAGTTCAAGCTGCTTTGCCAGTTCCACACGCAGCGCACCCAGCACACTGTATACAATATTATTTTTATCCGCCGCAAATAAGAGTAAGTCGCCCTTTTCGCCCTTCATGGCGCTCACAAGCGCGGAAAGCTCCTCTTCAGTCATAAATTTGGCAAAGGAAGATTTATAAGTACCGTCGGGCTGTACGGACAAATAGGCAAGTCCCTTTGCACCGTAACCCTTGGCAAACTCCGTCAGGGCATCTATTTTCTTTCGGGGCATTTCTGCCTGTCCCTTCACGTTGATGCCGCGCACAGAACCGCCGTTTTCCAGTGCGCCCGTAAATACGCCGAAACCGCAGCCCTTTACCACTTCGGACACATCATTCAGTTCCATGCCAAAGCGGGTATCCGGCTTGTCTGAACCAAAACGCTCCATTGCTTCCTTCCAAGTCATACGCTTCATCGGCAGATTTACCTCTACGCCGATGGCATCGCGGCATACCCGCTGTACCATTCTCTCCGTCGCGTCGATAACATCGTCCACATCGACAAAGGAAAGCTCCATATCCACCTGCGTAAACTCGGGTTGTCTGTCAGCGCGCAAATCCTCATCTCGAAAACATCTTGCGATCTGGAAATAACGGTCATAGCCGGAACACATCAAAAGCTGCTTAAATATCTGGGGAGACTGCGGCAGCGCATAAAAATTCCCGGGATGCACGCGGCTCGGCACCAGATAATCCCTTGCGCCCTCCGGCGTGGATTTGGTCAGCATGGGCGTCTCAATCTCCAGAAAGCCTTCTCCTGTCAGAAAGCTCCTGATGGTAGTCGTAATCTGACTGCGCAGCATCAGATTCCTCTGCAGTTCAGGTCTGCGCAAATCAAGATAGCGGTATTTCAGGCGAAGTTCCTCCTTCGTCTTGCTCTCAGCTTCTATGGGGAAGGGCGGCGTTTCCGCCTCGGACAGAATCCGCAGGGACTCTGCGCGTACCTCAATCTCCCCCGTCGCCAGATTTTCATTGGCGGCAGCGGCTCTCTTCTCCACGCGTCCCGTCACGGCAATCACGAATTCACTGCGCAGCTTTTCCGCCTTTGCAAAATTCTCCGTTCCACAGTCGCTCTCCTCAAAAATCACCTGCAAAATCCCGGCACGGTCACGCAAATCCACAAATATGATTCCACCCTTGTTTCTCTGCTTCTGCACCCAGCCCATGACGGTAACATTTTCTCCCACATTGGCGGCGGACAGTTCGCCGCAGCGGTGCGTACGTTTTAATCCCTTCATTGTCTCAGACATATATTTACCTCCCTATTTCAGCGGATTTTTATAAAATTCCTTAAATTCCTCATAGCCCTCTGCCATAAGCTGCTCCTTTTGGAATTTCTTGTTCTTGTTCATGCGGACCGTCAGCACCTGCCTGCCCTTTTTCCGCTCCGCGTTCGCCTCGGCAATCACCTCGTTCAGCATATCGCCCGCAACGCCTTTTTCAATCAGAAAGGCTGTCTTTTTCAATGTCTCCGGCACCTGAAAGCCCTTTTCCGTAAGCAGCAGGACGATTCTCTCAAAGCCGATGGAAAAACCGCAGGCAGGCACGTTACTGCCGGTAAATTTGCCCACCATCTCATCATATCTTCCACCGCCGCCGCAGCTTCCGCCGAATTCCGGCATTGCGATTTCAAAAATAGTGCCGGTATAATAGCCCATTCCCCGCACCAGCGTGGGGTCAAATACCAACGCAAACGTATCTTCTTTGTTGGCGTTTACGCTGTCTATGATTTCCGAAAAGGAATCCATAACCTCTTTTTCCAGATAGTCTCCAAGCAGCTCCTTTAAGTACAGGACGCCGTCCTCCGTCCCCCGCACCTTTTCGAACAACTCCAGATACTTCTCACAGACTGCCGCAGAAAAGCCTTCCTGCAAAAGCTCTTCCTTCACGCCGTCTATGCCGATCTTGTCCATTTTATCCAGCGTGATAAACACACTGTCATACACATCCTCAGAAAAACCTGCATATGCCGCCATCGCCTTCAGTATCCGCCTGTCGTTTATCCGAATCTGGAAATTGTCAAAGCCAAGCCTGCTGAGCGTCGTGGTCGTCGCCAGTATCAGCTCTATCTCCGCAAGGTTGGAAGCCTCCCCCAGAATATCGATGTCACACTGCATAAACTGACGGTAGCGTCCTCTCTGCGGCCTGTCCGCCCGCCACACATTGCCTATCTGCAGCGCCTTAAAGGGATTGGGCAGGCTGGCGGCATTGTTGGAATAAAAACGAACCAGCGGCACCGTCAAATCATAGCGCAGCCCGCTGTCCGTCAAATCGTTTTCCTTTTCCGCTTCCGCAAGCTTTAACTTTTCTCCCCTCTTTAAAATCTTGAATATCAGTTTTTCATTTTCCCCGCCCTGCTTGCTGCTTAAGTTCGCAATGTCTTCCACACAGGGCGTCTCTATCGGCGTAAAGCCAAAGCTTCTGTAGGTATCCTTTATCACGCCTGTCACATAGTCCCTGATTTGCATCTCCGCAGGCAGAATATCCCTCATGCCGTTGACCGGTTTCTTTTTCAGTGCCATAAATCCTCTCATTCTGCCGTACAAACGGCATTTTCTGTTTTGAAAAGAGGACGCCGCTTTTCGTGCCGCGCGTCTTTCTTTTCTTACAAGATTTTACACTGATTCCCCCGTTATTTCAAGCATAAAATATTCTCTCTGCCAAACGGCGGGGTTCTTTCTGCCAAAGCCGGTATTTCTTATATGATATTGCGTATGCCTTCGCATATCTTTCTTGCGACAAGCGGGTTATTCATGGTATACAAATGGATCCCTTCTATATCGCTCACCAGCAAATCAATAATCTGGCTTAAAGCATATGCCATTCCCGCATCAAACAGTGCCTCCCTGTTATTTTCATATTTGTCTATAATCTTCCGAAAACGTTCCGGAACGGTTGCGCCGCATGTGGTTACCATTCTTTTTATCTGAGAAGCGTTTATGACCGGAATAATACCCGGAATCACCGGCACATTGACTTCTGCAATCCGGCAGTCCTCAAGAAACCGGAAAAACATTTCATTGTCAAAAAACAACTGCGACAGCAGCACTTCAGCGCCCGCATTTACCTTTTCCTTTATGTATTTTATCTCACTCACCCTGTTGTCTGATTCCAGATGGCATTCCGGATAACAGGCGCCCAAAAGACAAAAATCCCCCTTTTGTTTTAAATACGTAATTAAATCGGAAGCATGTTTGAAATCCTGTTTTTCCAAAAGGTCTGCCCTTCTGTCTCCTCTGAGGGCAAGGATATTCTGGATTCCTTCTGCATGCAGCGCTTTTATAAATGCATCGATTTCCGCCTTGTCATAATGAAGACAGGTTAAATGTACCACGGGCTCCACATGGTATTCATATTTGATTTTTCTGGCAAGTTCTATGGTGCGGCTGCAGTTTGCACTGCCTCCCGCACCAAAGGTTACGCTGATATAGTCCGGTTTTAATTCACAAAGAACCGCCAATGTTTCATCAATGTTTTTCAGACTGCTGTCCTTCTTTGGCGGATAAATCTCAAAGGACAGGCTTTTCTTATTTTGACTCCGGAAACTTTTGCTTCCGTATATATCTGATACTTTCATATTTCCCTCATTTCTGCACCATTTTATGGTACAAAGCTCCTTACCTGTTTTGCCGCCTCCACTAAATTTCTGAGGCTTGCATCCGTTTCCGGCATAGCTCTCGTTTTTAATCCGCAGTCGGGATTTATCCACAATTTTTCTCTGTCGATTTTGGTGAGCATAACCTGCAGCGCCGCTGTAATCTCCTCCACAGACGGCACTCTTGGGGAGTGGATGTCATACACGCCGGGACCGACCTCCGTCTCAAAATGATGTTCCCGCAGAGAATCCAATATCTGCAAATCCGAGCGGGACGCTTCAAAAGTAATAACATCGGCATCCATGGCGTCTATCGCCGGAATAATATCGGTAAACTCGCTGTAGCACATATGTGTGTGAATCTGCGTTTCCGGCTTCACGCCGCTGTGCGTCAGACGGAAAGCAGGAATTGCAAAATCCAGATACTCTTTCTGCCAGTCAGATTTTCTGAGGGGCAGCTTCTCCCGAAGCGCCGCCTCGTCTATCTGTATGATGCGGATTCCGTTTTTCTCCAAATCCAGCACTTCATCCCGAATTGCCAGCGCAATCTGGGAAATCGACTCTTTTACGGAAATATCCTCCCGCGGGAACGACCAGTTCAATATGGTAACGGGACCCGTCAACATTCCCTTCATCATTTTTTCTGTCTGAGACTGTGCATAGACGGACCATTCCACCGTTATCGGCTTCTCCCTGTATACATCGCCCCAGACAATGGGCGGTTTTACGCAGCGGGTACCGTAGGACTGCACCCATGCCTTCTCCGTAAACAGAAAACCGCCCAGCGCTTCCCCAAAATACTCCACCATGTCATTTCTCTCATATTCTCCGTGAACCAGTACATCCAACCCGATTTCTTCCTGCCAGGCAATGCTCTCGGCAATTTTTTTCCGGTTAAATGCTACATATTCCTGCTCCGATATTTCACCCCTGCGGTAAGCAGAGCGGTTTGCTTTTACATCCGGCGTCTGCGGGAAAGAACCGATGGTTGTGGTAGGAAATTCCGGCAGCGCAAGTATTTTTTTCTGCAATTTCTGCCGCTCACTCCGCTTTGGCAGCCGCATATAATCACTGTCTGTTACTTTGGAAAGGCGTTCTTTCACTTCCGCATTTTCGCAGTTTCTGCTTTCCGCAAAAAGCATTTCATTGCGCTGATAAATGGCATTGGCGCTGTAGTCCCCACATTCGGCAAGTGTTTTCAATTCTGCCAGTTCCGTCAGTTTTTCCTCTGCAAAGGAAAAATGAGAAAGGTATTCCGGCGCCAGTTTCTTTTCATGACGTAAGGTATAGGGCACATGCAGCAGGGAACAGGACGTTGACAATACAGTCTGAATGCCCTTCCCGCGCAGGTTGTCCAAAGTTTGCAACGTGTTTTTATAACGATTTTTCCAAATGTTTTTTCCGTTTACCAATCCCGCAAACAAAATCTTATCCTGCGGGAAACCATATTTTTCGATTAAATTGTAAGTTTCTTTTCCTTCCACAAAATCAAGCCCAATCCCTGCAAATGGCAGCTTTATCAGGTCAGCATAAATGTCCCTGACATCGCCGAAATAAGTCTGCAGCAATACATTACACTGCCTTGCGGACGGCAGGATACCTTCATACATTTTGCAAAAGCGCGCTATATCTGCCTCGTTCATATCCTGCACAAGCGCCGGTTCGTCAAACTGCACCCATGCCATTTGGTGCTCCCCGCATTTTTGCAGCAGCTTTTGATATCCGCAGATAAGGGCGTCTACATAATCATCCGCCTTTTTGCTTCCCGTACACCGGCACAGCTTTAGCAGCGTGTACGCGCCAATCACAACCGGCTTTGTTTCCACGCCAAGCGCTTTGGCCTCCGCATATTCCTCCCACAGCTTATTTCCCGTAAGTCCAATCACAGTATCGTCCTCCAGCTCGGGCACAATGTAATGATAATTGGTATTGAACCATTTTTTCATTGCCAGCGCCTTTACGTCTCCCGAAGATCCCTGATAACCGCGCGCCATGGCAAAATAAGTATCCAGTTTTGACAGCCTTAATTCCTGATAGCGTTTTGGCACAATGTCAAACAGTACTGCCGTATCTAACAGCATGTCGTAATGAGAAAAATCATTGCCGGAAATATAATCAATTCCCGCCTTTTTCTGCGTATTCCAATGCGTTTCCCGCAATTTTTTTGCAGTCTCTAAAAGCTCTGTCGTGTCAATTTCCTTCCTGAAATATTTCTCAGAAGCAAACTTTAATTCCCTTAAAGTCCCGATTCTGGGAAATCCGATTACTGATGTCTGCATAATATCCTCCGAATAAAATAATTTGTAATAGCGTTTTCATTATAATTTATCCGAAAGAACGTGTATAATATTTAAAAAAGAGCCTTTGTCATAGTTTAAAACTATGACAAAGGCTCCTCACCTAATGCACTATATATTGCTGTAATGCCTCCAGATATGTCTGTCCCAGTCTGCTGAGTACTCCCCTGCTATGGATAATATATCCAATATGCATGGCAGCGCTTTCAGCGTTCCCGTCCTGTGCCAAAGGAACAGCGATGATATCTTCACCGTTCAGGTTTCTGTCTATGACACCGCTGCATACCGTATAGCCGTTTAGTCCGATTAAAAGATTAAACAAAGTTGCCCTGTCCCGCACACGTATATTTTTCTTCCGCTCAAAAACAGAAAAAATCTCCTCCGAAAAATAAAAAGAATTGTGCTCTCCCTGCTCAAAGGACAGATAGGGGTAAGGCTCCAGCTCTTCGTTTGTAATAACCGCTCTCCCTGCAAGCGGATGTTTTCTGCTGATAAATACATGGGGTTCTGCGATGAAAAGCGGATGAAATTCCAAATCATTCGCCTTCAGGATTTTACGGATGACGGTTTCATTAAAACTGTTCAGAAACAGGATGCCGATTTCGCTCCTCATCCGCCCCACATCCTCGATAATTTCATAGGTCTGCGTCTCCCGCAGACTGAAATCATATTCTTCCTGCCCGTATTCCTTGATTAAATCCACAAAAGCATTGACAGCAAAGGAATAATGCTGTGTAGAAACGCAAAATTGCTTTTTCCCACCGCTGCTGCCCTTATATTTATCCTCTAAAACCGCCGCCTGCTCCAACACCTGTCTGGCATATCCCAAAAAGGACTCTCCCTCTTTCGAAAGACTGATGCCTTTGTTTGTCCGGTTGAAGATTTGAACATGCATTTCTTTTTCCAATTCATGAATGGCATTGGTAAGGCTGGGCTGGGAGATATACAGCCTGTCCGCCGCCTCTGTAATGGTTCCGGCTTCTGCCACTGCCACCACATATTTTAACTGTTGTAAGGTCATCCTGACACTCCATCTTTCAAATATTTCCCGCAGACTAATACAGAAAACTTACCACATCACAAACATACCTTTTACACGGCATAGGCCGGGGCGGTTCCTGTCCCTCCGTTTTACCTGCCATCAGATCCTGTGCTCCCTGCAAAATACCCGGAATGATATCCGCAGTCAGAGGATAGCTGCCATGGGAGGGCCAGATGGAATCAAATGCCTCTGACATATTTATCATTTTCTGAAGGCTGTACTGAAATGCCTGCATATTACGGCCCGCGCCAAACATATATATATCGCCGTCCTGAATCGAGTCGCCCGCTATGAGCATCCGCTTTTCACGTTCCAAAAGCATGATGCTTCCCGGTGTATGGCCGGGCGTCAGGATTACTTCAAACTTCCAGTATCCCAAATCGATGATATCTCCTTCCCATAACGGACACACATCTTCCATGCGGCAGCCCTCGGGCAATTGATTCCGATAATGATCCATTTCTGCCGGATGCATATAAACAGGCCTGAAGTCTTTGTTGCATCCTATGTGGTCTCTGTCCGTATGCGTGTTCACCAAAAATACAGGCAGCTCCGTCAGCCCTGCGATCATCTCACGAATCGGCAGTGTGCCAAATCCGGTATCAATCAGCATGGCCTTTTGGTCGCCTTCAAATAAAAACGCCCGGACGCCGGTCTCCTCAATAATCCAAAAATGATCCATAATTTTGATAATGTTATCCATCTGCAACCTCCAAAAATTTAATATCGTCCTTTGGCAGAAGCCTCTTTCGCCAACAGCCATGCCATCACATGAGCAGCCTGCTGGAACCTGCCGGTGTGTATCAGTTCCCCGATCTCCTGTTCTGTGTGAAGTTCCACATTCAAAAACTCCATCTCATCCAGATTCTGTCCTCCCACCTTACTGCAGTTTTTTGCCATATATACATGAGCATAATTGTCTGCGAGTGTTGCATTCGAAGGGATTGTGATCAGATGTGTCCATTCGTCCGATGCATATCCCGTCTCCTCCAACAGCTCTCTCTTCGCTGCGACCAGCGCATCCTCCGAAAGATCATCCCCTTTTCCGGAGCGGTATTCCTTTCCGTCAGACCTCTCCAGCCCGCCGGCTGGGAACTCGGTGGTAACCTCTCTTATTCCCTGCCTAAACTGCCTCACACAAATATAGTTCCCGTTACAGTCAGACGCCACAATGACCACATAATCCCTGCGGCTGTAAGAATAATACGGTTCAAACACCGTTCCGTCAGGAAATCGGTATGCCGACCGCCGGAAATCTATCCACTCATCCTGTATGATATGCTCTGTACTGACCTCTTCCCATGCAAGTTCATCCCTGTTATTCATCATTGGCTCTATACCTCTCATTCTTTTCTGCAATCATTCCGCAATTTCGGAAAATCTCTCATCCAACCACATAATCCGTAAGTAACTTCTGCTTCCGCTCTATCATTTCATCGATTTTTTCTATGTAGAGCGTCACATCTTTTACATTGTCCATGCGCTCTATCCTGCCGTCAGGATAGACTGCCTTGGTGATGCTGCCTGCACCGCAGGCAATGATGGTCTGTTTTTCCTCCATAATCAGAATGTTGTAAAGCCCGTAATTGCCTTCTGTGGCATAGCCCACATTTTCAAAGTTACCCGACATATTTTTCTGCCTGTAGAGATAATAGGGGTGCATGTGAAGCCCCGCCGCTCCCTGTGCTGCAATCTCCATGGTTTTGTCGGTGTTTTTTAAGCTCTCTATGCCATTGTCCAAAATCCACTTGCTTAAGTGAGACGCCCGCTTTATGGCAAGGGAATGTACGGTGAGGGAATCCGGCTGCATGGCAGTGATTTCCTCTATGGTGTTTTTCACATCCGCCTCGCCTTCGCCCGGCAGCCCTAAAATAATGTCCATATTGATGTTGAAGCCGCCCACCGCGCGCGCCATGGCAAAGGCTTCCTTCACCTGTTTTGGCGTCGCCTGCCTGCCAATCAGCTTTAATGTCTCTTCCTTCATGGTCTGCGGATTGATACTGATACGCCCCACGCCGTGCTTTTTCAGTACCGCAAGCTTCTCCTCCGTGATGCTGTCCGCCCTGCCTGCCTCCACGGTAAATTCCTGTACCGTGGAAAAATCAAAATGCTCCCGAATCGCTGCAAGCAGCCTGTCAAGCTGCGCAGGATTTAGGGTTGTCGGCGTACCGCCGCCGATATAAACACTGTCCAATACCCTGTCACGGTACATTTCTCCTACACATCGAAGCTCCTTTATCAGGCAGTCGATATAGGCCTCCACCAGCCGTTCAAACTTACAGAGCGGATAAGAGGTGAAGGAACAGTAAAGGCAGGTCGTAGGACAAAAAGGAATCCCGATATACAGACTGTAACCGTCTGCATAGTGGATATGGGACAAAAGCTCCTTTTCCCGCTCCGCAATTTCCACACTGAGCTCTGCCTTATTGCTGCTCACAAAATATTCTTTCTGCATATAAGAAATGACTTCTTCTCCGCTTTTTCCGTTCTCTAAAAGTCCCATGGCTATCTTAGTCGGGCGGATTCCCGTAAGGCTGCCCCATGGCAGCGTTTTCTTTGTGTATTCGGAAAGCGTGGTATAGAAAAAGCGTTTAAACTCCGTCTTATAGGCTTTCGACTCCCTGTCCCCTTCTTCGGCCTGCCATAGATAGCTTTTGTCCACCGTTCTCTCTGCGTCGTTATCTTCCGTCGCGGGAGGCAGAAAGAAAGAAACTCTTGCGCCGTCCTGCAAAAACTCTACCTTCAGCCGAAGCGCTTTTTCTGCCTCCGCGCGCTTTTCCTCCCCCATGTCCGGCGTCATGACCCGCACATTTTCCTCCGGATAGAACGCCTTTACAAGCGCCTGTACATCATATTCAAACCTTGTCTCCCCAATTTCTACCGCAAACATTATCTTTCATTTCCTCTCTGTCCGTATCGCAAAGTCCGGTACACAGTCACCGCAAGATCGATCAGAATCATTGCCCCAATCAATACAAGAAAGAAATTGGACAATGCCACACCGGCGATGCCTGTTTTCCAGTATGTCAGTATATCATATTTTTCGGAAAATGTCTCGCCCGTTATGGAAAACAGTTCCTCCACGAAGTTTACATTAAAAATTTCGTATCCCTTAAACAGAATCACCATGGCTGCCAGACTGATCAGGCTGCACGCAATGCTGACATACATCACGGTTTTGTTGTAATACCCGATGATCAGCTTTACAAAATCATCCACAATCCCAGCCAGCATGCTGATGATAAAGAAGGGAAGCGCTTTACTCCATATGGACAGATTGAAAATGGAGACTGCCACTAACTCCCCATCGGCATTTTTGCACCATACACCGATGCACTCCGGCAGACAGATAAAAATAACCATAATAAAGACGCCGACCAAAACACCGACAATACTGTCGCTTTTCGGTATTACTGCCTTTTTATGCGGAATCTGCGTCAAATTATCCAGACTCCACGGCTCCCTTTTCTGCAGCTTCACCTGATTCCTCTCCATAATAAAAAACACAAGTGTCACAAATCCAAACGCCTCCAGCAAAGCGCCCGGCAGACTTGCCAGCGAGAGGAAACCGTCCACGAAACCATCCACCACTCCGTCAACCACGCCGCTCTGTATGGGAAGCTGTACCACCAAATGTACCACTGTGGATATTGCCACGCCGACTCCGACGCAAATCAAAACCAGCTTCAAAATCTGACAGTAGAGGGGATAATACTCCCCGCCTATCAGATGCGCCTCTTCCCCCCTGTATTTCATCGCCAGCTTTGCGGGATCCCCCAGTTCGGAAAGTACCTCTTTTATGTTCTCTTCCCTGCTGCCCGCCTGCCGCTCCTCCAGCATATCCTCAATCAACGTCCTGAGTTCTTCCTCAATATCCTTCCTCTGGTTTTCAGGCAGCCTTCTCACCACATCATATAAATATCTCTCTATCATATTGTCCTTCCTTTCTATTCTCCAAGCATCTTCTCCATGCACTCCGTCATTTCCTTCCACTGTCTGCGCAGACTCTCGTACACCGCATCACCGAACGCTGTCCGCTTATAATATTTGCGGGGTTTGCTGCCGTCAGTCTCCCACTCGCTTACCAGTATCTCCTGCTTTTCCAGCCTCCGAAGCAGAGGATAAAGTGTGTTGGTATCTACCCTGACGCCTTTCTCCTCCATATTTTTTACCAGCGTGTAGCCGTACGCAGGATTGTCTAACTGACTCAGCACACTCAGCACTATGGTTCCTCTCCTCAGTTCCTGCGTCAACGCCTGCAGGATTTCATTGATTTCTCCCATGCACACTCTCCTTCCTTTATCCTGTGTTTCATATTATACTGTGTGTTACACACTATTGTCAATAGTAAAATATTTGTTAAAAAAATAAATAAGAATTTTAGCCAAACATATGAAAAACTCCCTGCCATATGACAAGGAGTTTCATGAATCGTTTTTTATTTTCATTTTCCTAAAAGAACGGATTGTACTTTTTCTCATGCTCCACGGTAGTGCTGTCGCCATGCCCGGGATAGAGCTGTACACTGTCCGGCAGCGTAAAAATCCTTTCCCGAATGGAACGCTCCAATGTGCCGCCGCTTCCGGTCGGCAAATCCGTCCTTCCTACGGATTCAAAGAATATCGTGTCACCACAGACTACAAAGCCGGCTTCTTCAAAATAGTAGCAGCAGCTATCCGCCGTATGCCCGGGCGTCGCAATCACCTTGCAGGTGATGTCTGCGATGCAGACTTCCTCACCGTCCCGCACATAGACGTCAGGAACCACCGTATAAGACCTGCCGGCCTGCCTGGAAACATTGAGCCCGTCATCCTCGCAGAGCTTTGCTTCTGCGTCAAGCGCATAGATTGGAGCGCCGGACTTCTCACGCAGCGCCTTTGTTCCCCATATATGGTCAAAATGCCCGTGCGTCAGGAGGATGCCCGAAACCGTAAAGCCCTTCTCCCGAAGCGCCTCATAAATCTGCTCTCCCTTATCTGCCGGATCCACAACTATCGCTTCCTGCCTGCCCTCTCTGTAGACAAGATAACAGTTGGTTCCATACATACCTATTACCATGCGCCCTATTTTTAATTCTGCCATCAGCCTCTCGTCCTTTCAATATCTACGACACTCTCTATCATCCGGATTTTGTCAATAATTCTGTTTAACTCTTCCCTGCTTCCGATTTCGAAGGAGGTCTGCATGGTTGCCACACCCTGCTTGTTTGTCCGCGTATTCATGGAAAGAATGTCAATATTTTTCTCTGTCAGCGCTTTTGAAATATCCGCCAGAAGCCCGTTGCGGTTATTGGCATATATCACGATTTCCGCAAAATATTTCTCACTGCCGCCTCCCTCTTCAGGTTCCTGCCAGTCTGCTTCAATCAGCCTTACCCTCTCAATTTCGGGGAGGTTCAGGATATTGACGCAGTCCGTCCTGTGAATGGTAATACCTCTTCCCCTTGTGACGAAGCCTATAATTTCATCCCCCGGCACCGGAGAACAGCACTTGGAAAAGCGCACGGAAACATCGGTAACGCCTTTCACGGAAATACCGCTCTTGGACTTGATTGCCGGCAGCCGGTTTATCTGTGCGTTTTCCGCAATGGAAGCCAGCACTTCCTCGTTGGTCATCTCCTTCTTGTGGTCGCGGTCATAATACTCCAAGAGCTTATTGATAATCTGCCCTTCTTTCAGTGCGCCATGCCCGATTGCAGCAAGCAGGGCGTCCCAGTCCAGGAAGCCGTATTTGCGAAGAATCGCCTCCATATACTCCGGCTTCGACAAATCGGACAGCACAAGGTTTCTCGCCTTGCAGTAGCTGGCAATCATCTCCCTGCCCTTTAAGATATTATCTTCCTTCAGTTCATTCTTGAACCATTGGTTGATTTTATTCTTTGCCTGTGTGCTCTTGACAATGTTCAGCCAGTCTCTGCTGGGTCCCTTTGAATTCTGGGAGGTGATGATTTCAACCCTGTCACCGTTTTTCAGCTCGTAATCTATCGTCACCAGCTTGCCGTTTACCCTTGCGCCCACCATTCTGTTACCCACCGCACTGTGAATACAGTAGGCAAAATCGATCGGCGTGGAGCCTGCCGGCAGATTCTTGACATCGCCGCTGGGCGTAAAGCAGTATACATTGTCGGAAAATAAATCCAAATCATTTTTGAGCAGGTTCATAAATTCCCGATTGTCAGAGGTATCTCTCTGCCATTCCAGAATCTGCCTGAGCCATGTAAGCTTTTCCTCTTCCTGCCCTTCCACCTTTTTGCCGTCTGACGCTTCTTTGTATTTCCAATGGGCGGCAATACCATATTCCGCAGCCTTGTGCATCTCGAAGGTACGAATCTGTACTTCAAAGGGCTGTCCCGTCGCGCCAATCAGAGTGGTATGCAGAGACTGGTACATATTTGCCTTTGGCATGGCAATATAGTCCTTGAACCGCCCCGGTATCGGCTTATACATCTCATGAATCACGCCCAGCGCAGCATAGCATTCCTTCACAGAGTCCACAATAATACGGATGGCAAACAAATCATAAATCTGATCCAGCGTCTTATTCTGGTTTTTCATCTTCTTGTAGATGCTGAAGAAATGCTTAACGCGCCCGTCAATTTCCGCTTTGATTCCTGCATTTTTAATGTGCCTGCCAACTTCCTCCACAATACTTGCGATATAAGATTCCCGCACGCTCTTGCGCAGGGCAATCTTGTTTACCAAATCATAATATGCCTCGGGCTCCAGATACTTTAAGGATAAGTCGTCCAACTCTATCTTGATTTTGGAAATGCCGAGCCTCTGGGCAATCGGAGAATACACTTCAAGAGTTTCCTTTGCAATCCTCTGCTGGCTTTCCGGTTTCTGGTATTTCAGCGTCCGCATATTGTGCAGGCGGTCCGCCAGCTTGATGATAATGACCCTGATATCCTTTGCCATCGCCAGAAACATCTTTCGCAGGTTTTCTGCCTGCATCTCAAGCCTCGCATCGCTCTCTGAACCGCTTCCGCTGCTCAAGGGTATATTTTCCAGCTTTGTAACGCCGTCTACAAGCTGTACGACCTCTGTGCCGAAGACTTCCGCCATCTGCTCCTCGGTCATGACGGTATCTTCCAGTACATCGTGCAGAATCCCTGCCACAATGGTCTCTTTGTCCATCTCCAAATCTGCCAGGATAATGGCGACATACAGCGGGTGTATGATATACGGCTCTCCCGACTTGCGCTTCTGGTCTTTATGCGCATCACTTGCCACTCTGTACGCTTTTTCGATTGCGGAAATATCGTCAGACGGATGGTATTTTTTTACATGCCGAACCAGCACCTGATATAAATCCTCGGGTGCCATGAATTCCTTCAATTCGCTGATTTTGCTTTCTTCCAAAACAATTTCTTTTTTTTCTTCCGTCATATATTTTTGTCCTTACACCGGATAATTGTTTTTACGCCCTGGAAGCTTTCTATTTCCCTTCGTAAGTAATAGCAGCTTCCATGCGGTAGCCTTTCAGTCTTTCCCTGCCCTTAAGCCCTGCAAGCTCCATCAGAAATACCATGCCCACGACCTCGCCGCCAAGCTCCTCTATCAGCTTTATCATCGCTTCCGTGGTTCCGCCCGTCGCAATCAGGTCGTCTACAATCAGCACCTTCTGTCCCGGTTTTATGGAATCCTTGTGCATTTCAATGACTGCCTTCCCATACTCAAGGTCATACTCTTTTTCAATGGTTTCACAGGGAAGCTTGCCCTTTTTGCGAATCAGCACAAAGGGTTTATGATTATTATATGCAATAGGCGTGCCAAAAATAAATCCTCTTGATTCCGCACCCGCTACCACATCAAAATCCAAATCCTTGATTTTTTCCTGCATGGTATCAATTGCAAGCTGCAGTCCGTCCGCATCCTGCAGTACGCTTGTAACGTCTCTGAATATGATACCCTCCTCCGGAAAGTCCGGAATACTTCTCACATAATCCTCTAATCTCTTCATAAGAAACACCTCTTTCGTCATAATAAAATCAAAGCCAATTAACATTATTATAGTCGTTTTTGAATAAGAAGTCAAAACTTATCGCAAAAACCGCAAATCCTATAGGAAAAGCCCGCGCAGGAAGCGCGGACTCGTTTGTCCTAAGCACCAAAAATATTAACCAAATCGTTGAAAAGCACAACCACCATCAACACCATAAAAAACACCAGCCCCACAAAGTGCACAATCCCTTCCTTCTCGGGCGGTATGGGCTTTTTCCTGATAACCTCAAGCAGCAAAAACACCAGACGCCCGCCGTCTAAGGCAGGAATCGGCAGGAGATTCAGAATACCCAGATTGACGGAAAGGAGCATGATGATATTCAACATATTGAGTACTACCGTCTGCACACCGTATTCCTTTGTCTCTTCATAGGTTTTCCCCACCACGTTTACCGCTATACCCACGGGGCCCGCCACATCCTTGCGGCTGAACTGTCCGGTAAGCAAAAGCCCGAGGCTTTTATAAGTGGCGCGCACACTGTAGCGGATTTCATACCAGGCATCCCGAAATACGGCAAGACCTTCCGGTTTCTCGTAGACACCGCCGATGACGCCCATCACATATTTTTCATCCGCCTCACTGTAGACGGGCATAAGCTCTGTCTCAAATTTTTCTCCCTCGCGCTCATAAACCACCTTTATCGGCGTTCCCTTATTGAGCAGTGTAATCAGATAAATATCCCGAAACAGGCAGGTCCTTTCGCCATTCAGGCTGACAATCCGGTCTCCCTCCCGAAGCCCTGCCGCCTCGGCGGGACTGCCTTCGGATACGGCTGAAAGCACCGTCAAATCTGTGACAGACATGGATACCACAATCACCGCCACAATAAAAGCAAGAATAAAATTGAAAATCGGGCCTGCCACCACCGTGGCAATCCTTGCCCATACGCCCGCTTTCAGAAAAGAACCTTCCCCGCCGCCGTTCTCCGTCTCCAGTCCGTCCTCTCCCTCAAACATACAGGCGCCGCCGATGGGGAGCAGCTTAATGGCATACTTCGTTTCCTTTTTCGTAAAAGAAAACAGCGTCGGTCCCATGCCGATGGCAAATTCCACCACATGAATGCCATTCATCTTCGCCAGGAGAAAGTGCCCGAATTCATGGGAAAGCACTACTACTCCGAATATCAGAATAAATAATATTACCGTCATCATATCTAGTCAATTCCTCCATGCCCGCGCTTCCAGACTATAAGCTGCTTCTCTATATTCTCATAAGTCTCCTGCTCCGCCGCCAGTATCTCTTCTACACCGGGAGCCGGAATCACGGTATGCGCTGCCATGCACGCTTCTATTAAATCTGCTATCTGTAAGAAAGAAATCTTCCCGCTTAAAAACAAATCTACCGCCTTTTCATTGGCAGCATTTAAAACCGTCGGCATACTGCCGCCCGTCTCCGCCGCCCTGTAAGCGAGCGCAAGCCCCCTAAAGGTCTCCGTATCCGGCTTTTCAAAGGTAATCTGAGATAATGCATAGAAATCCAGCCTTTTTCCCTCAAGCGGTCTTCTGTCCGGATAAAACAGGGCGTAAGCAATCGGCAGTTTCATGTCTGGCGTGCCAAGCTGCGCCATAATCCCACCATCCGCATACTCCACCATGGAGTGGATCACACTCTGGGGATGCACCACCACCTGAATCTGGGACAGGGACACGTCAAAAAGCCATTTTGCCTCAATCACCTCAAGACCTTTATTTACCAATGTTGCGGAATCTATGGTTATTTTTCTTCCCATATTCCAATTCGGATGCTTTAACGCCGCCTCCGGTCTGATATCCTGCAGCTCTGCTCTGGTCTTCCCTCTGAATGGGCCTCCCGAGGCAGTGAGCAGAATTTTGGATATCCTGTGCTTCGGCTCGCCCTGCATGGACTGGAATATGGCACTGTGCTCGCTGTCTACCGGCAGAATGGACACGTTTTTTTCCCTTGCCAGCGGCATAATCAAATGACCCGCGCAGACTAAGGTTTCCTTGTTCGCCAGCGCAATCGTCTTGCCTGCCCGGATAGCGGCAATCGTCGGTCTTATTCCAATCATACCCACTATTGCCGTCACCAATACCTCAGACTCTTCCAGAACAGCGGCTTCTATCAGCCCCTCCATTCCCCATGCTACCTTCACCGCCACATCTAAAAGACGTTCCTTTAAATCGGCAGCCGCCTGCTCACTCCACATGACCGCAAGGGAAGGATGAAACTCCCTGACCTGCTTTTCCAGAAGCTCCACATTGCTGCCTGCCGCCAGCGCCGCCACCTGCAAATCAGGATTTTTTCTCACAATCTCCAAAGTCTGGGTTCCGATAGAACCCGTAGAACCCAATATTGCTATTTTCTTCATGGTATAACTCCATACAGCTAAACAATTATTTAATCAGCAGCGCCGCCAGAAAGTATATCATGGGAGCTGTCACAATGACGCTGTCAAATCTGTCCATAATCCCCCCGTGACCGGGAATCAGCCTGCCGTAATCTTTGATGTCATGATTCCGCTTAATTGCGGAAGCTGCTAAATCTCCGACCTGGCTCATCACAGCGCCAATCATACAGATAAACGCTATAATAAGCGTCACATTTTGATCCGGCGTTGCCTTTTCAATCAAAAAATATCCGAAGGCGGCTCCGATAAGGCCTGCGCCCACAACGCCGCCGATACAGCCCTCGAGAGATTTCTTGGGACTGAGATGCGGAAATATCTTCTTTTTGCCGATACAGATACCCACCAGATACGCACAGGTATCGCAGCCCCAGGAGCTGATTAAAATCAGCCACACAATATATTCGCCATAAGGAAGCGCCCTTGTCAGATAGAGGAAGGAAAGCATGACCGGTGCATAGACAAACCCAAAAAAGTTTGCCATAATCTGCTCTGAGCGGTATTTGGGAAAGGTGACTACATAGACACACATGCTGCCCATGAACACACCGATAATTGCCATAAGCTGAAACAGTCCGCCCTCAGACAGCAGTACTGCCGCGTAGTAAGCGCCTGTACCGAGTATCCCCACTGCCTCCGGTGCATTCAACTTTCCCTTTGTATGGACTCCTGACGCCCTGCAAAGCTCCATATACCCGATAACCGATATGGCAAGAGTCACTGCCCACAGCACCTCTCCGCCCATAATGAGAGTTACCAGCGCAATCACCACCAGAACAACGCTGCTCATGAATCTGGTCCAAAACATCTCCATCCCTCCTTTACAAGGCTGTATCTTCCGTCTCTCTTAGTATATGCTTCCGCCGCATTTTCCATGAAACGATTGAAAGGCGGGTCACTGACCCGCCCTCTCATGCCTTCTATACCGTCATAATTTCTTTGGACTTCTTATCAATCAATGCATCCACATCTTTGATATACTTGTCTGTCTGCTTCTGGAGGCTGTCCTCAAGCTGTTTGATTTCGTCCTCGGAAATATCGGTTTTCGCCAGCTTTTTAAAGGCGTCATTGCCGTCCCGCCTGATATTGCGGATAGCGACCTTGGCATCCTCGCCTTTTTTCTTTACCTCTTTCACAAGGTCCTTTCTTCTCTCCTCCGTCAGTTCCGGAAATACCAGTCTGATAATGGAACCGTCATTGGAAGGGGTAATGCCGATATCGGAAGTCATAATTGCCTTTTCAATCGGCTTAATCAGTGACTTTTCCCACGGCGCAATCTGAATGATTCTGGCTTCGGGAACCGTGATATTGCCTACCTGCTGAATCGGCGTAGGCGTACCATAGTAATCCACCCGCAGTTTATCCAGCACATGCGGATTGGCACGTCCTGCACGAAGCGCCGCATAATCGGTCTCCAGAAATTCATATGTCTTTTTCATTTTTTCGTCGTAAACGCGTATTCTCTCGTCCATTTTTATACCATACCTTTCCTGACACTTCGGGAATAAGGCCCGCTCCCGTGGCACGCCCCGCTAAATGGTAATTCTTAAACCGTTACCTTTGTGCCCGTAAATTTTCCTTTTACCGTATTCACAATACTGTTTTCTTCATTCAGTCCAAATACCCACATAGGCATCTTGTTGTCCCTGGCAAGAATGGAAGCCGTCATATCTACCACCTGCAGATTCTTGGCGATCACTTCCTCTATGCTCACTTCGTCATATTTTTTTGCGTCCGGTACCTTCGCAGGATCGGCATCGTACACACCGTCGATAGACTTTGCAAGCAGAATCACATCCGCATCCACCTCTACCGCGCGAAGCACCACGCCGGTATCCGTGGAAAAATAGGGATGTCCCGTTCCTCCCGCAAAAAAGACTACCATTCCCTTCGCAAAATATTTGTTCGCCCTGTCTTTTGAAAACAGCTTTGTAAAAGAACCGCAAGTAAACGGCGTCAATACATTCGTCATCATGCCGACGGAACGGAAAATCTCGGAGACATAGATACAATTCATAACCGTAGCCAGCATCCCGATCTGGTCTGCCTTGGTCCTGTCAATGTTCTCGCTGGAACGCCCTCTCCAGAAGTTTCCGCCTCCCGTTACAATGCCGATTTCATATCCGTCATCCACAAGCTGCTTCACCTGAAGCGCCACATTTCTTACCGTTTCCTCGTCAAAGCCTGTACGCTTGCTGCCCGCCAGTGCCTCCCCGCTTAATTTTAATAATATTCTACGCATGCAACATGCTCCTTATATACATTACTTATCCTTGTTGCCCTTTTTCTTGTATTCATCAAAGAATGCTGTAGGATTAACGTCAGCATAGCACTGTGAACACATACCTTCGATAACGGCGCCATTGTTAATCTGTACTGCCTTGGATTTGATGTTACCCATTACAATTGCAGAAGTATCCAGCACAACCGGTCCATGTACATCGATATCGCCCTTTACTGCACCTGCAATCACGGCGCTCTGCGCGGATATATTGCCGATGATAACAGAACTCTGTCCGATTTTTACGGAGCCTTCGCTGACAACTTCACCCATGATTTTGGCATTGTCCGCAAAAATTTCCGCTGCCTTGGAATTGCCGTTGATCGTTCCGGTAATGTTCAGTTTGCCCAGCGCATCGATATTTCCGTTGATGGTTCCGATGACATCAATCGAACCCTCTGAAATAATATCACCGTTAATCGTCATGCTCGCCGTAATCACAGCGGTCTCGTCCACAACACTCTTTGTCTGATAATCCATTTTCTTTTCGTTCCCTCCCATTATTTCTTCTTCGTTTTCTTTTTCACCGAATGCTTCTCTAATACTGGTCTCCAAATCCATTTCCGGCTCTTCATCCTCTACCTTTGTAATATCCATATCCTCAGGTATCTCAATGGTGTCCACCTTGTCCAAAAGTGCATCAAGCTGCGCCCTCTCGTCTGTTTCTTCTGTTACAGGTTCCTCTTCGGCCGCCTCTTCTGCATACACCTCTTCTGTTTCATATGCTGCGTCTGCTTCTGTTTCATACTCTACATCTGCGTCGAGCACATCATATACTGTCTCCGCCGCGTCTGCGTTATTTTCTTCTGTTTCAGCTTCATACGTTACTTGCTCTAATTCCCCGTATTCCGCCTCTGTCACAGCCTCAAGCGCCTCTTCCTCTTCAAGCTGCACATCTTCAGGCATCAACTCATTGACTGCCTGTGACAGGTCTTCCTTCAAATCAGAAAAAAATCCCATCTCTCAATCCTCCGTTTCTTCTTGTGATTTGATATGCTGCACAGGTAATGTATCGTCTGTTATCGGCAACAGCTCCGTATTTTCCATCTCCTGTATTCGCTCAATCAGTGCCGGCAGCGCCTCTACCGTAGTAGGCCTTCCTGCCGCATCGTGCATCAGGATAACGACTGTATTCTTGTTTCCCATTCCGTTTATACAGTTTGCCACAATTTCTTCCGGTTCAAGCAGCCTGCCTCCGGCGTCTCCTGATGATACGTTCCAGTCAAAATAAGTGATCCCTTCTTCGTTCAGATAGGTGATAAACTCCCGCATACTGATATCACTCACCGTATTCGAGCTTCCTCCGGGAAACCTGACAAACCGGCTTTCCACGCCGGTCACTTCATATAAGTAATCCTTGAGCCGGTTTAAGTCCTCCGCATATGCCTCCACGGATGCATAAATAGACTGGTATACATGGGTATAAGAATGCATTCCCAATGTATGACCCTCTTCCACAATCCGCTTGTATGCATCTTCCGCCCATTCGCCTTCCTTGCCTACTACAAAAAAGGTCGCTTTGACATCGTACTGCGCCAGAATATCCAGAATCTTGTTGGTGTTAGAACTGGGACCGTCGTCAAAGGTCAGGTACACTTTTCTGACAGGCACTTCCTCCGGCATGTCCGCTTCCGGCTCATCTTCTGCGGAACCGGTCTCCCCCGGATCCTCCGTTGCCGGCGGCTGTACCAGTTCCAGATGAAACACTACTCCTTCGCTAAAGCCAAAATCCGTCCCGGCAGCCTGTACGGCAGCGGCCTGCTCCTCCTGCATATCGGCAACCGCTGTCTCCAGACGTTCTATCTGTTTTTCAAGTATATGCAGTCTGTTAAATAAAATCACGCACAATACGGTGGGCATCAGAATAACGGTCATCAGGGAAAGTATTATGAGCCTTTTTAAGCGCTGCACCCGTTTTCGCCTTGCAGCCGGCTGCACAGCCTTTTCTGCCGTCATATCCTTTTTTCCTCCACACATTATCAAGTATATCACATATACGCTTTTGGTGAAAGCAAAAAATAATTTAAACTGCTTAATTTAGAAAAGCCTCGATAATCACACTCTCCGCTTCCTCTTCACTAAGCCCCATGCTTCGAAGTTTTACCACCTGATCGCTGTTGATTCTGCCAATCGCCGCTTCATGGATAATGGCGGCGTCAATATGATTGGCATTGATTTCCGGAATGGAAGATACCTTCGCATGTTCCATGATGATGGAATCGCACTGAATATGTGCATGGCATCCCGCGTTGCCCACCGCTTTCGGATGAAAGGTCTGCACGGAACTGCCCTGTGCCACAGAGCGGGATACAATCTGCGCGCTGCTGCCCGTGCCGTTTAACACCACGTCCATATCGGACACAGCCGTCTGCGCGTCGTGGGTCATCAGTCTTTCCGTGACGAAGAGCTTTGCCCCTTCCATCGCTTCTACATAGGTCTTGCGCACAGTGGAATCCACGCCTTTTATCTGCGCCGTATCCAGTGTAAATACCGCGTTTTCCTCCAAAAAAATGCGGGTCTCGGGGTTTAAGATGCGTCCGCCTTCCCCTTCGCCCTCTCCATAATGCTTCTCCGCATACAGAACGCTGGCATTTTTGCCCACATGAAAGGTGTGGATGCCGTCATGCCTGCTGTCATCACAACCGGAATTGTGGATGCCGCAGCCGGCGATAATCGTCACCTCTGCGCCCTCCTCCACATAAAAATCGTTGTACACCAAATCTGTCATGCCGGATGCCGCAATCACCACCGGAATATGCACGGTCTCCCCTTTTGCCTCACCGCTGATATACACATTAATCCCCTGGTTTCCGTCTTCCCTCTTTTTAATCTTAATGTGCTCCGTATCCCCATGGCAGAGCGCATAGCCGTTGTATCTCAGGTTGTACGCCCCTTCCTGCGTAAAACCGGTATCATCAATTTTATCCAGCACCTGCTGTGTCAGCTTATCTATTTCCATATAAATCCTCTTTTCTGCGCCGCTCAATCCGTCTTGCTGCATCCGAAAAAGCCGCCTCCGGCAAAAAGCGCCGGTGCGATTTCTTCCTTGCTGCCAATCGCTTCTATTCTGCCGTCTTTTAACAGCATAATGCGGTCCGCCATATTAATCAGTTTTTCCTGATGGGAAATGACAATAATGCTCTCTTTCTTTTCCCTGTGTATCTTTTCAAACTGCTTTACCAGCATGGAGAAGCTCCACAAGTCAATCCCTGCCTCCGGTTCGTCAAACAGACAGAGCTTATGCGGCTTTGCCAGCACGGTCGCTATCTCGATTCGCTTCATCTCTCCGCCTGAGAGCGTGTCGTCCACCTGCCTGTTCAGATATTCCCTTGCGCACAGTCCCACTCCCGACAATAAATCACAGCAGTTGTTTTCAGAGAGCTTCCCGCCCGCTGCAATCGATAGAAGCTTTTTTACCGTCATGCCTTTAAATCGGGGAGGCTGCTGAAACGCATAGCCCATCCCGGCCTTTGCCCGCTCATCTATAGCATACTGCGTAAGCTCGCTGCCCTCCAGACGTATGCTTCCGCTTTCCGCTTTTTCAATCCCCATCAAAAGCTTTACCAGCGTGGACTTACCGCTTCCGTTCGGTCCTGTAATCACAAGCATTTCTCCCTGCGAAACCGAAAAGGAAACATCATCTATGATTTTTCTTGTTCTTCCCTCCTCCGTCACGGAAAAGGAAAGGTTTTCTACTTTCAACATACCTTTTTCTCCTCTTTCATCAGTCATTATCATCATACCATGTAAATCAAAAATTTCAACTACCTGCTTTTTTGATTTACAAAAATTTCATTTTCTATCTGCTGCTTTTGTGTTATACTGATTAGGAAACAGACGGTTCTGCCGGACAAAAACGCAGGAACCGAAGAAAGGCTGCCTATGACAATCAGAGAATCTGCCGAAAATTATCTTGAAACCATACTGATGCTGAGCGAAAAACTCCCCGTAGTCCGCTCTGTTGATATTGCGACGGAGATGAATTTCAAGAAATCCAGCGTCAGCGTCGCTATGAAAAATCTGCGTGAAAACAACTATATCACTGTCACCAAACAGGGCTATATCTACTTAAGCGACAGCGGCAGGCAAATCGCCGAAACCATCTACGAGCGCCACAAACTGCTCTCCTCCTGGCTGATTGCCCTCGGCGTCGATGAAAAGACCGCCACCGAGGACGCGTGCCGAATTGAACACGATATCAGTCCCGAGAGTTTTGAGGCAATTAAGCGCCATATTCATTCTGCCTGAAATTCCTCCAGAATCCCACCCAGAATATATCTGCGGAATTCCTCGCAGGGTATTTCCGTCTTCAAAAACACGGCTTCTCCCTGTGCGCTTTTTTTGTCCGACGCCTGATGGTGGACGGTATATAACGCATAGGCGACCATCTTTGCCATCAGGATATACGCCATGTATGCGGTGGGCAAATCCTTTCTGATTTCTCCGTCCGCAATCCCTTTTTCCACGATTCTTCTTTCAAGGGATGACAGCAGGCAGGCCTCTTCCTTTCTATGCTCATTCAAAAGTTTTCGGAACAACTGCCCTAAATCAGAGGATTCAAACATTAAATTGACCAGACACAGCAAGCAGGCGCCTTTCTCTGCCTGTCTGTCTATAGAATCCATAAACAGCTCCATCCTCTGGGAAAAAGTTTCTTTTCCCCAGATTTCCTGTTCCAGATTTCTCGCGGCTTCCTCCATAAAAAACATAAGCGCATAGACAATGATTTCTTCCCTTGTGTCAAAATAGTCGTACGCCGTACCTTTTCCAATGCCGGCCCTTTCTGTTATCTGGGACACCTTCATGCTGCCTATATCGACGCCCTCTTCAATCAGCTCTATGACCGCCCCGTACAGTTTTATCACCTTTGGGGGAAGCTGGCCGGCTGATTCTCGTCCCGCTATTTTCGCCATGCTATTTATCTCCCTTCAAATCCCTGCCTTTCCCCTTTTTATCGCGGATAAAGATATCGTATACACAGGGAATGACAATCAGCGTCAAAAGCGTGCCATACAAAAGACCGCCTATCGTCACAATTGCCATGGGGCGCATCATTTCCGCACCCATAGCCTGGCTGAATACCATGGTTGACAGGGCCAGGATTGTCGTCAGCGCCGTCATCAGCACCGGACGCAGCCTGGTGCGCCCCGCTGTCAGAATCGCTTCCTTCTTTTCCATTCCGCTTTCTCTAAGCTGATTCATATAATCAATCAGCACAATACCATTATTTACAATGATACCTGACAGCATGACAAAGCCAATCAGGGCAATGACACTGACCTCGCTGCCTGTAAAGAACAGCCCCAAAAATCCTCCTGTAAAGGCAAGCGGAATCGTAAACATAATGATAAACGGCGATAACAGGGACTGGAACTGCGCCACCATGATCAGATACATAAATACCAGCGCCAGAACCAGCATGAGCATTACCTGCTCCATCGCATCGTTAATCGTTTCATTTTCACCTGCAAACACCAGCCTGTAACCTTCCGGCAGTTCATAGTCCGCAAGTTTTTTCTCCACCGCAGCGGCCACCTGCCCCACATTATAACCGTCGGCTATCTGTGCAGACACCGCAATATAACGCGTCTGGTCAGCACGGCGGATGGAGCTTAAGCTTTCCCGCATTTCAAATGACGCTATCTCGGAAAGCTTTACTTTACATGTCCCCTGCGCATCGGTTCCCTCTATCAGCATATCTTTCAACAGTTCTCTGGTAAGCGCCTCATTTTCTTCATCCAATACATAAACGCCATAATCCTTGTCGGAAGCGGCAAGCGTCGTGGCGGCTCCGTTTTCAGCCAGCCTTTCGGAAATCTGCGCAAAAATCTGTGCAACCGTCAGACCATACGCCATCGCCGCCTCTTTGTCCACGGTGACGCGCAGCTCCTCGCCGCTCTCTTCCATGCCGTCGGATACCTCCGTGGTACCCTCCACCTCCGCCACAAGACCTGCAATCTCACCTGCGATTTCCTGTATGCGGTCAAGCTCTCGGCCCTCCACTCGAATGGTGATGCCGCTGCCTCCCAGCGCGGACATATCCATGCTGGATGCATCGACGGTAATTTCCGCCTGCAAATCCGACGTTTTCTCTACAATCAGCACACCCAGTTCTTCGCTGGTCATGGTTTTCTTTTCCGTCGTAGTGACATAAATGGATGCAGAATTGCTGCTTCCTGACCCTCCGGTCAGCAGCGTCATGGTGGAAGCGCTGGACATGGCGCCGACATCCAGAACATCGGGCAGTTCCATGATACGCCTCACGACCTCGTCGGTAACCTCCGCCGTCTCCGCAAGCGTCGCTTCCTCACCCAGCGCAACAGAAACCGTAAGCTGTGTGCTGTCCATGTCCGACATAAACGCCGTACCGTTGGATACAGCCGCCAGTGCACTTCCCACAAGCAGAGCAACCACAAGCAGCAGTACCACCGGTTTTCCTTTTAAGGACAACCGCAAAAGCTTTTCATAGCCCTTCACAAGACCGCCGAACAGCTTTCCTTCCTTCTGCTCTTTGGTTTTGTTCATAATCTTTGAAGCCATGGCGGGCACCACCGTCAGCGCAATCAGAAGACTCGCCAGCAGGGAATAGGCAATCGTCAGCCCCATGTCCACAAAGAGTTGTCTGGTGATACCCTCCGTAAATACAATCGGCGCAAAAACGCAGATTGTCGTGAGGGTGGAAGCCATAATGGCACCGGCAACCTCCTTTGCCCCTTCTGTCGCGGCTTCCCGCATACTTCTTCCTTCTCCCCGCATTCTGTATATGTTTTCAATGACAACAATGGAGTTGTCCACAAGCATACCGATTCCCAGCGCCAGTCCGGAGAGGGAAATAATGTTTAAGGTAACACCGCTGAAATACATACATACAATCGCCGTCACAAGGCTGATGGGAATGGAAAAAGCCACCACCATGGTAGGACGCAGATCCTTTAAGAAAAGAATCAAAATCAGGATAGCAAGCAGCGCGCCCAAAATCACATTGTTGATAATGGTATCCATGACAAGATCAATATAAATGCCCTGGTCCATCAGCGCCGTCATATGCAAATCAGGATTTTCCGCCATCAGTTCACTAAAACGTGCAAGCAGCAGATCCGAAACCTCTCCCGTTGAATATCCCGTCTGCTTCTGTATGGAAAGCATAACGCCGTTGCTGCCGTTTATATTGGCGTATACTTCGTCGGAATTATCCGTATAAAAAACGTCCGCCACATCTCCGAGCGTAATCGTCTCCAGCCCTTCCATATGCAGATTCATCAGCGGAAGCGCCGCCAGTTCTTCTGCCGTCTGCGGTTTATCTCCCACCCTCACCAGATAGGAAATTCCTTCCTCTGTCACATAGCCTGCCGGCATGGAAAAATTCTGCGCCGTAAGAAGCGCCGAAATGGTATCCACTGTCAATACGGGCTCCATATCGGCATTTTCATATGCCTCATTTCTTGCCTCCTCAAGCTGCAGTTCGCCCTCTGCTATCTGGTCAAGCGCCAATTCTCCCTGAGACAGTGCCTCAAGCTGCTCTTCTATTTTTGCCAGATTACTGTTGTAAGCGGAAAGCTGCCCACGCAGACTCTCCATATACGCCGCCGTCGCCTGCGCATCGTAGACTGCGCAGAGGGATTTCACCGCAATGCTTGCCCGAAGCTCCTCCGCCTGTCGGGGCAGACTCTCCAGAGATTCTTTGTAGGAATACAGAATTCCGCAGACCGTTGTATTGCTGCCGGACACGGCATCTACTCCAAACTGCGTGCTCCAGTCCAGCATATTTATGGCGTTTACCGTATCAGCAGGCAGACCTGCCGCCGATAGCTGCGCCATGGTATTTTCTTTAAAAGCGCCGATGGCCGCCTGTCTTGCCGCAGCATCCATGCCATAGGCGAAAGCCGCATTTTCCACTGCCGCATAACCTGCCTTCAAGCCATCGATCATGGCATCCATCTGCCCTGCCGCACCCTGTGCCATCGCCGCGGCGCTTTCTAACTGCGAAAGTGCCGCCGTCATCTGTTCTAACATGGTAAGATCTGCCGATGCGGATGCCCTTAACGCCTCCAGCTCCGTTTTAGCGGTTCTAAGACTGCTTTTCGCTTTCTCTATCTTAGCTGCCATTCCTTCACTGTCATCCAAATCTCCGCCCATGCTGCCGTAAAGCTCTGCCTTACCATCCGCAAGCTCCTGCCCCGCTTCGTCAAGCTGCGAGTCGATAGCCGCACGAATCCGCGCATTTACCTCATCTACCTTGTCCTGCCGGATAATGACATTGACATTTTCCTCAATCAGACCGGTGGTGCTTACCGAGGCAACCCCTTCTATGCTTTCCAGTTCGGGAACAATGACATCCTGAATGTAGCGGCTGACCTCCGCAACACTCTTCCCTTCTAATCCTGCTGCCGCTATCATAACAGGCATCATGTCAGGGTTCAGCTTCATGATAATCGGGTTTCCAATCAAATCGTCCTGCCAGTAGCCGCTTATCTGATCCAGCTTCTCCCTGATTTCCAGCGAAACGGAATCCATATCCGCCGTCTGTGCAAATTCCAGAATCACCATGGAATAATTTTCATTGGATATGGAATTTATACTCTCAATATTGCTGACAGTAGCCATGGAAGCCTCCACCGGCTTTGTCACAACTGTTTCCACGGTTTCCGGACTCGCCCCCACATAGGTTGTCATGACAATGACATAGGGAAGTGTGATGCTCGGCAGCAAATCCGCCGTCATTCTGGTAAAGGACACCACGCCCAGCACAAGGGCAAGCACTACGCCCACCAATACGGTATACGGTTTTTTAACACTGAATCTGGATATCATCTGTCCATTCTCTCCTGTTTCTTTTTCAATAGAATACCGGCCGTACATCTCCCTTTATCCCGTTTTCGGAACCACGGAAAATATGACCGACCGGTCGGTTTTCTGTCTTGATTATATGCACCGCTGAATACAATGTCAATACAGCTTTTATAAAAAGAATATTAATTTTCTACGCTTCTTCAGGCGTCTTGCTGTACAAAAGCTTTAAAATAATGGGCGTCGAAATGCTGGATACAATAATCAGCAGGATAACGGATGCGAAATACACCGGTGTCAGCAGTCCCACTGAAAGTCCCTTCTGCGCCACAATCAGCGCCACTTCTCCTCTCGTCATCATGCCCACGCCAATCTTGACACATTCCAGTCCCTTAAAGCCGCAGAGACGGGACATCAGCCCACAGCCGATGATCTTCGTTGTCAATCCTACGATAACAAAGCATACCGAGAAAAGAAGAATGGAACCTGTCATGTTATCCAGATTGGTTTTCAGCCCTATGCTGGCAAAGAATACCGGTCCGAATATCATGTAAGAATTAATATCCATTTTTTCCGCAATATATTCCGAATCCCTGATCGAGCAGAGAATAATGCCGGCAACGTAAGCGCCTGTGATATCCGCTATGCCGAAATACTTCTCCGCGATATAGGCAAAGGCAAGACACAAGGTAAGGCCGATGATGGGAATACGCCGCGTATGGGGATACCTGTTATCCAGAAACTTTATCAGTTTGTAGATGACAATGCCGACGATAATCGCAAACACAAAAAAGAGTACTGTGTTCAGCACGACTTTGCCGGGATTGGAGTCGGGATTCTTAAATCCGATGACAAAGGTGAGCACAATGATACCGATTACGTCGTCAATGATAGCGGCGCTTAAAATGGTCGTCCCTACCTTTCCTTTCAGTCTCCCCATTTCCTTCAGGGTTTCTACCGTTATGCTGACGGAGGTTGCCGTCAGAATAACGCCGACAAATACCGCTTTATAAAAATCTTCCGAGCCCCACGGCGCCGTCCCGTAAAATCCCATATAGAGCAGCGCACCGCAAAAAAGCGGCACAAAGACGCCTGCACAGGCTATCAGAAGCGCTTTCGGTCCTGTTTTCAAAAGCTCCTTCAAATTCGTTTCCAGTCCCGCTGAAAACATGAGGAGCACCACGCCGATTTCCGCCATATCAAGCAGAAAATCAGACTGCTGTACCAGTCCCAAAATCCCCGGTCCGATCAACAGTCCCGCCACAATCTCTCCCACTACCTGCGGTGCTTTCAGTTTTCTTGCCACAATCCCAAAGAATTTAGCAAAAAAAATGATAATCGCCAAATCCTTAAACACATAATACGCTTCCATAATTTTCTCCTTTTCTCCTCATAAGCATATATTGTCACGAATAAACAGCCTACTTCACTTTTTATAGTGAAATAGGCCGCTTTACCTGTTTTTTTAAAAAAAACTTTCTTCCGTCCTGCGCATCAGGAAACGCACTTTGTCTTCTATCCCTTCTTCCAGTGCACGGACCAATTGTTCCGCCTCTTCTCTGGCGCTGTCGTTAATGCAGAAGATGCAGATATTTCTGTTACGCCTCAGAAATCCCTGCTTATACCATTTTATGTAGTAAGAAATACGATTGTGCAGTAAAACTCGCTCTATCTTCTGCTTGACTTCCATATCGGCCGTCTCACAGAATTCAATCTCGTTATGCACTTTTACTTTTGTATACTCCGGCTGCATAATATCATCTCCAACTAAAATTCTTATAGGGGAACTACTTTGTGATTATATCACACTCTTTTTCATTTTTGTATAGACAAAATGCAATTTTTTTATTCTAATATCATTTTTTTTATTTTGCTTTTCAGCCGCTGCAGTGCGTTATCCGTCGATTTTTCATCACGCCCCAAAACTCTGGCTATCTGGCTGTAGCTCATTCCGGTGATATACAAATCCAGCACCTGCTTTTCGAAACTGCTCAGCTCCTGCTCCATCCGCTTTTCAAGCTGCTCCACATTTTCCTTATCAATGACAAAATCCTCAGGGTTTAAGCCATGATCCGCCAGTATGCCCTGTATCCCTTCTTCTTCCTCTCCATGCTCCGTGCCGTTTCCATACAGGGATATATAGGAATTCAACGGAATATGCTTCATCCTGCCCGCCGCCTGTACTGCCGAATACATCTGCCTGCTGATACAGAGCTCTGCAAAGGTAAAGAAGCTGGCATCCCTGCCGCTGTCAAAATCACGGATTGCCTTAAACAGCCCAATCATGCCCTCCTGTATCAAGTCATCCCTGTCTGCACCCAAAATATACATGGAGCCCGCTTTGCTTCTGACAAGATTCTTGTACTTTTCCATGATATAATCCGTAATCTGCTGTTCTCCGTCACGCAGCCTGACTATCAGTTCCTCATCCGTCGCCTGCTCCAAATCCGGCATGTGATATTTTTTCTCCTGCATCATCCTTTCAGCCTCTGTCTCACAATTTCATATGCCAGTATGCCTGCCGCCACGGAAGCATTCAGGGAGTCAATATTCCCCTTCATGGGAATCGCCGCTGTCATATCGCATTTTTCCTTTGTCAGCCTGCCTACGCCTTCTCCCTCGCTGCCGATTACCACGCCTATGGCGCCTTTTAAATCCAAATCATACATCCGGGTGCCGTCCATATCCGCGCACACAAACCAAATGCCCTCTTTTTTTAACTCTTCTATGGTACGGGGCAGATTGGTCACTCGCGCGACAGGCGTGTAATTAATGGCGCCCGCAGACGTCTTTGCCACGGTTGCCGTCAGCCCCACCGCACGGTTTTTGGGAATGATAATGCCATGCGCGCCCGCCAGGTTTGCCGTCCTGATAATCGCGCCGAGATTGTGCGGATCCTCTATATTGTCCAGCAAAAAGAGAAAAGGCGCCTCCCCTTTTTCTCTTGCCGCCTCCAGAATGTCCTCCACCTCAGCATAGGTATATGCCGCAGCAAATGCAATCACTCCCTGATGCTTTCCGGTCTCCGAAATCTGATCCAGACGTTCCTTTGTCACAAATTTTACCGGCGTTCCCTTTTTCTTTGCCTCTCTTTTTATTGTCATGACCGGTCCGTCCTGACAGCCATCCAGCAGATACAGCTTATCAATCGTCCTGCCTGAACGGTAAGCCTCTATCACGGCATTTCTGCCTTCTATGGTAAATTCTTCATAACCCATGTAAATGTCTCCTGTTTTCTGTTGGTACCCTGCGGTATCCGCTAAACTGTTACAGCGCTATGTCAAGCGCGGCAAGTCCTTCCTTTACCAGCTCGAGAATCCTGTCAAACTTTCCGTCAAGATACAGATAACCGATTAGCGCCTCAAACCCCGTCGCCCTTCTGTAGTCGGATACGCTGGCATTTTTGGCCATCGTATGGGGCTTCGCATTGCGCCCTCTTTTGTATATCTCTCTTTCCTCCTCCGTCAGATGCGGCATCATGACTTCTATGATATCGGACTGCGTCTTTGCCTTTACAATGCTGCTCGTTTTTTTATGCAGCGCACTTACCGCCTTGTTAGCACGTCCCACTGCCACCGTCCTGATGATCAAATCATAGACGGCATCGCCGACATAAGCGAATGTAAGCGGCGAATAGCTTCTGATGTCCATCTCCTTCACGGCAAAGGCTTCCTTTATTTTTCCAAGCAAATTTACGCCTTCTTCCATTTTACCCCTTCTCTGGTGTCTTCCAGTACAATGCCTTTGGAAAGCAGTTCCGCCCGAATCGCATCTGCCGTTGCAAAATCCTTTGCCTTCTTAGCCGCTTTTCTCTCCTCAATGCGTTCCAGCACATAGCGCTCCAGTTCCGGATCCTCTTTCTCCTCTTTGCTGTCAAACAGCCCCAGGGAAAGCACCTCCTCAAAGCTCTCCGCCAGTGCATGCTTTGTTTTATCCGTCATATCTTCCTTCAGCATATCGTACAGCACCGTAATTGCCATAGCGGTGTTAAGGTCGTCACAGAGCGCGTCCGCAAAACGTTTTTTATACGCTGCATACTTATCCTGTTCAACCTCTCCCTCCTCTTTTAAATCAGCAATCCGCTTCACCAGCTTATTGTAGGCCGCCGTCATGTTATCCAGCGCCTCATAGGAGAAGGTAAGGGGCTTACGGTAATGGGACTGTAAGCAAAACAGCCTGTATACCAACGGGTTGTAGCCTTTTTCCTCCAACAGAGAAACCGTCAGAAATTCTCCCTTGGATTTGCTCATCTTTCCTGTTTTGTCGTTGAGATGATGCACATGGAACCAGTAATTGCACCATTTGTGGCCAAGATAAGCTTCGCTTTGGGCAATTTCATTGGTGTGGTGAGGAAAAATATTGTCCACGCCGCCACAGTGGATATCCATATATTCTCCCAAATGCTTGATGCCGATGCTGGAGCACTCTATATGCCAGCCCGGATATCCCATGCCCCATGGACTCTCCCACTTCAGCTCCTGCGCGTCAAACTTTGACTTGGTAAACCAGAGCACAAAATCGCTCTTGTTCTTTTTGTTGGTATCCTCCTCCACATCATCGCGCACGCCTACCAGAAGCTCTTCCTCCGTCTGTCCCGAGAACACATGATAATTTTCCAGCTTTGAGGTATCAAAGTAGACATTACCTCCCATTTCATAGGCATATCCCTTTTCCAAAAGCACCTGCACCATGTGGATAAATTCTTTGATACAGCCGGTTGCAGGCTCCACCACATCAGGACGCTTAATTTGCAGCTTTCTGCAGTCCTCAAAAAAAGCTTCGGTATAAAACGCCGCTATTTCCATCACCGATTTATGCTCACGCCGCGCTCCTGCCAGCATCTTGTCTTCCCCATCATCGGAATCGCCCGAAAGGTGCCCGACGTCCGTGATATTCATGACCCGCTTTACATCATAGCCCAGATACCGCAGTGTTTTTTCCAGTATATCTTCCATGATGTAGCTTCTTAAATTTCCAATATGCGCAAAATGATACACCGTAGGTCCGCAGGTGTACATGCCCACCTTCCCGTCCTCATTCGGCACAAAACGCTCCACCTTCTTTGTCAGCGAATTATAAATTTCCATTCTGTTTTCCATACATACCTCCTGCCTACTCCCGGCTATCCGCGTAAGCCGTATATACCACCGGCAAATTGCGATAAAGCCTTCGAAAAAAGGATAAAACTATCCTTGCGTTTTGTCAACCGGATTTGCGCTGCCGGGCGCTTCTGAGCGTCCTGAACACCCTGTGCACCCTGAACATCCCGCGCAGTCTCCGGACTGTCTCCCTGCGCTTTGCGTGGTCACATCCTGTGCCCATAACTCTCTCGGGCTGTTTAACATGCAGACTGCCTGCGCAGAGATACCCTCTTTTGCACCTGTAAAGCCAAGGCCTTCCTCCGTGGTTGCCTTTATATTTACCTGTTCCGTCTCTATCCCCAGCGCACCCGCTATATTTTCACACATGCGGTCAATATAGGGACGCATTTTCGGCGCCTGCGCGATAATGGTGGCATCGATATTTTCTATCAGAAAACAATGTTCTTCCAACAGTTCTCCTACCCGTCTTAACAGCTCCAGCGAAGAAATCCCCTCATACTCCGAATCCGTATCCGGGAAATGCTTTCCGATATCTCCCATTGCCGCCGCCCCAAGCAGGGCATCCATAATCGCATGCAGCAATACATCCGCATCCGAATGTCCCTGCAAGCCTTTTTCATGTGGTATTTCCACACCGCCCATGATTAACTTGCGTCCTTCCACCAGTCGATGTACGTCATACCCTGTTCCTATCCGCATATTATTCTCACTCCTTCACTATTCACACCATCAAACTTTTTTCATCCTTAACCTATTTTTAAATGTTTATTTAAACTGTCATCAAAAAAGGTGTAGAGCCGTGATGATTGTTTGACTTTACACCTTGATTATGATTTATCATGATTGCAGTTACTTGTGTACTCGTGTTATAAACGATCCAAGCAGAAGCCTATACTAAATGACTGCTTTCAAGCAGCACTCTGTTCTCTGTGCTTTGCCCCCATGCGTCAAGTGCAAGTGTGTAAGTATCGTTGACTTTATGCTTGATCTCTCCTGCCTCTTTTTTAAGCTCTAACTGACCGGCTTTTAATGCTGATACATCGGATTCGATTTTATCGAGCCTGTTGTTGATAGGCTGCAGCAACGTTGCTATTGCCTGTAAATCATCGTTTGTCAATGCCATAATATTACCGCCTTTCTAAATGTATGATTCAGGTGTTTAGCATTTGTACATTGCACAGTATATCATAATTTATGACTGATGTCCATTGAAAAACCTGAGAAACACAAAAACGCTGAAATGCTCACATATTCGGCATTTACAGCGTTTCATAGGGGTTGGGCTGTTAAAAACAGTCAGCAGCTCGTAGGGGAATCGAACCCCTGTTTCCGCCGTGAGAGGGCGGCGTCTTAACCGCTTGACCAACGAGCCACGGTCATGTATTTCGATGACGCTTATTCATATTAATATAAAACACCAAATAATGCAAGTACTTTTTAAAAAAATTTTAAACAAAATCAAATATGCTGATTTGGTTGGATTCCGGCAGTTCTCCCAAAATCCCCAGACTGTCCATCATGTCGATTATCGTCTTACTCACTTTGGTGCGCTGTCTGAAATCATCCTTGCTTAAGAAAGGACCTTCTTTAGCCGCCTCCACAATGGCGTCCGCCGCCTTTTCTCCCAGACCGTCTATGCTGTTTAAGGAAGGCATCAGCTTCCCGTCCACAATCTGGAAAAGCCTTGACTGTGCGCTGAAAATATCAATCGGCACAAACTCAAAACCGCGCGCGTACATCTCCTGCACAATCTTCATATCGCCATAGGCGTCCTTTTCCTTGTTGGAGAGCGTATCACTCCGCCTCTTATAATCCGCCATAATGGTCTCGAGATGGCGCTGTCCCTGACACATCAGCTCGTAGGAAAACGCCTTGGCGCGGATACTGAAATATGCCGCATAATAAGCCAGCGGATAGTTGATTTTGCAGTAAGCAATTCTCCACGCCATCATCACATATGCCGCCGCATGTGCCTTGGGAAACATATACTTGATTTTCTTGCAGGAGGCAATGTACCAGTCCGGCACATCCTTTTCCTTCATCGCTGCTTCCCACTCCGGCTTCAGCCCCTTTCCCTTTCTGACGCTCTCCATAATGGTAAAGGCAAGGGAGCTTTCCACGCCCTGATTAATCAGGTAAATCATAATATCATCACGACAGCAGATAGCGGTTGAAATCGTCGCCTGTCCGCCTAAAATCAAATCCTGCGCATTGCCCAGCCACACATCCGTACCATGACCCAGTCCTGAAATTCGAATCAAATCCGAGAGCTGCTTGGGCTTGGTGTCAAGAAGCATCTGGATGACAAATTCTGTGCCAAACTCAGGAATCCCCAGCGAGCCCACCGGACAGCCGCTTATCTGCTCCGGCGTAATCCCCAAAGCGGAAGTATTCTGGAACAGGGACATAACCGCCTTATCATCCAGCGGAATTTGTGTCGGGTCAATGCCCGTCAAATCCTGCAACATACGAATCATGGTCGGATCATCGTGTCCGAGTATGTCAAGCTTGAGCAGATTATGGTCGATGGAATGGTAGTCAAAATGCGTCGTCACAATATCCGTGGTGGTATCATTCGCCGGATGCTGTACAGGCGTAAAGGAATTGATGTCCTGCCCCACCGGAAGCACAATAATACCGCCCGGATGCTGTCCCGTGCTTCTGCGGATGCCCGTGCAGCCGGTTGTAATCCGGTTGATTTCACTGGTGCGCTTGTGGATGCCCCTCTCCTCATAATAGTTTTTCACATAACCGAAAGCCGTCTTGTCCGCCAGTGTCGCTATCGTACCGGCACGGTAGGTCTGCCCCGCGCCGAAAATAACTTCCGTATACTTATGCGCCTTACTCTGGTATTCGCCGGAAAAATTGAGGTCGATATCCGGCTCTTTATCTCCCTTAAATCCCAAGAAGGTTTCAAAGGGAATATCAAAACCATCCTTTATCAGCTTTTCCCCGCAGACCGGACAGATTTTATCCGGCAGATCGCAGCCTGCGTTTCCCGCGGCAGCTTTTATCTCGGGCGAGTCAAAATCATAGTAATGGCATTTCCCGCAACGGTAATGGGCGCTTAGGGAATTTACCTCCGTAATCCCCGCCATGAAAGCAACCAGCGAAGAGCCGACGGAACCTCTCGAACCCACCAGATAGCCGTCCTCCACCGATTTCCAAACCAGCTTCTGCGCAATAATATACATCACGGCAAAGCCGTTGGTGATAATGGAGTGCAGTTCCTTTTCCAGACGTTCCTCCACGATTTTGGGCAGTTTCTCCCCATAGAGTTCATGCGCCTTATTATAGCAGATTGCCTTCAGCGTCTTATCAGAATCGGGAATCACCGGCGCACACTTGTCGGGACGCACCGGCGCTATGGTCTCTATCATGTCCGCAATCCGGTTGGTGTTGGTGATGACCACCTCCTCCGCCTTATCGCTGCCCAGATAGGCAAACTCCGACAGCATCTCCTCCGTCGTCCGCAAATAGAGCGGCGCCTGATTGTCTGCATCTTCAAAGCCCTTTCCCGCCATAATGATACGACGGTACACCTCGTCCTCCGGATCCAGAAAATGTACGTCACAGGTTGCCACTACCGGCTTATGAAACTGTTCTCCCAGTCTTACTATCTTTCGGTTCATTTCCATCAGATCTTCCTCTGACTGGATATTCGGATGCTTCTCCGACTCTATCATAAAGCGGTTGTTGCCCAAAGGCTGTATTTCCAGATAGTCGTAAAATCCCACGATACCGGCAATCTCCGAATCGCCCCTTCCTTCCAGCAGGGCGCGGTACAACTCTCCCGCTTCACAGGCGCTTCCGATAATCAACCCGTCCCGCAGCTTCAAAATTTCACTCTTCGGCACCTTGGGCTGCCTGCTAAAATACTTTAAATGGGACATGGACACCAGCCTGTACAGATTAATCCGCCCCAAATCGTTCTTTGCCAAAATAATGCAGTGGTAAGGATGCAGACGGCTGATATTCTCCACGGAAGGACGCGCAAAGGTATTAAGCTCCTGCAAGGTACTTATCTTCTCCTCCGCGAGCATCTCCATGAATTTCAGGAAAATATGGGCGGTTGCCTCCGCGTCGTCCACAGCCCTGTGATGGTTTTCCAGCGAAACCTGGAATGTTTTGCACAGCGCATCCAGCGTGTGCTTGTTCTGATTCGGCAGAAGCACGCGGGAAATCACCATCGTGTCCACATAGGTAAAATCAGTGGGAAATCCCTGCCTTGCCGCGTTTTCCCTGATAAAGCTCATGTCAAAGGACGCATTATGCGCCACCATGACCGTACCCTCGCAGAACGCAAGAAACTGTGGCAGCACCTCTTCTATCTTAGGCGCATCCATCACCATGGCATCATTGATACTGGTCAGTTTTTCTATTTCAAAGGGAATCGGCACATCCGGATTGACAAATGTGGAATACCTGTCCAGAATTTCTCCGTCCCGCACCTTTACCGCGCCAATTTCAATAATCCTGTTGTTGATTGGGGAAAAACCTGTGGTCTCGATATCAAATACCACATAGGTTTCATCAAGCCCCTGTCCTTTGTCTCCGGTCACAATTTCCTTTAAGTCGTCCACAATATACGCTTCCACACCGTATATGACCTTAAAGAAATCCTGCTTATCCGCTTTTTCCCCGCGCTCTTTTCTTTTCCCCTTTTCTTCCTTCCACAAATCGTCCCAGACATGATTTGCGTCCGTAAAGCCTTGCACAACGCCATGGTCCGTGATGGCAATGGCGGGATGTCCCCACTTGTATGCCCGCTTTACAATATCCTTCGCCTCCGAAACCCCGTCCATGTCGCTCATTTTGGTGTGACAGTGAAGCTCCACCCTTTTTTTCGTGGAAGTGTCCACCCTGCTCACCGTAAAATCGGGAATCTTTTTGATGCCCGCAATAGAACCTATAGTCAGTTCATGGTCAAATTTGTCCATCATGGCAATGCCCTTGATTTTGACAAAGCTCCCCGGTTTTAACACAGCGCTGATTTCCGGCACATTCTCCGTCGCCACAAACAGCTTTACCGTCAGGGTATCCGTAAAATCCGTCACGTCAAAAAAGAGAATTGTCTTTTCGTTCCGGATATCCCGCTTGTCAAAATTGGCTATTTTGCCGCGGATAACCACTTCACCCATCTCACCGATGATATCTTCGATTTTAATGGCTTCCTCATCAAAGTCCCTGCCATAGAGCACGTCCGGATTGTCAGAACGCTTGTAAGCGCTTTTGACACCCTGTCCTTTCTCCTGTTTTGCATCCGGCCGTTTTCCTTCCCACTGCCTCTTTCCGCCCATGCCTGCTGCCGACTTTCCCCTGCCGCCTTTTAACTCCGCACCTTTCTCAGACAACACACCCGTTTCCGCTTTGGCAAATTCCTCGCCGCCGGCCTTTGCTTCGTCCGCTTCAGGGAAAGCCTGCGCTTCTGCCTGCACGACTTTTCCGCTTCCGTTTAACCGCGCAGAAATGACCGCCACCTCCATGGCGATTTTCTGTTCATCCTCTTTTTCATACTTCCCTGTCTCGGCTTCCTTGTAGGAAAGCTGCACTGTCACCGCAAAACCTGCGCGGTCATTGAATATCTTTTCCAGAATCCGCACAAGCTCCTCCGATTTGCTGCGCACCAGCACGGTATCCTTGACCGTAATCGCGACAATTCCCTCCCTGTCAAAGAGAATCTCTGCTCCTTTTACGGCGTTATACAGAATATGGTCGTACTCCTTGAGCTCCATCAAGATGCTTTCCTGATATACATCAAAAAACTTCTCCGGCGTATACTGGACGGAAAGCTGAAACTTCTCATATATTTTGATTGTCATGGCAGCCTTTTTAAAAAGCTGTTCTTTGATTTCCCGTTCCAGCTTCAGTATGATTTCCTTTTGAATCAAATGGCTGCTGCAGATATAAATGCGCAGAAAATCCCTGCGCGAGGTGGACGTAATCTTTTCCACCTCCACCTGCTCCATCTGCTGTTTTACCTGCACATCCAGCGCAAGCGTCGGAAATACTTCAAAAAATGTCTTACCCATCTATGATACGCTCCAATTATCCAGCTCGCCCTTTAAGGCGGCAAGCAGCTCTCCTTCCGGCACCTTTCTTATGATTTCGCCTTTTTTTATCAAAAGACCTTCCCCGATGCCTCCTGCAATTCCCAAATCGGCCTCTCTGGCCTCTCCTGGTCCGTTCACCACACAGCCCATAACCGCCACCTTGATATCGTAGGGATACGCCGCCGCCATGGTTTCCACCTGATTTGCCAGGCTGATTAAATCTATTTTCGTTCTGCCGCAGGTAGGACAGGATACCACTTCGATTCCGCCCTTCCTAAGCCCAAGTGTCCGCAGCAGAAGCTTTGCCGACTTAATCTCCTCCACCGGATCGCCGCTCAAAGAGACCCGCACGGTATCGCCGATGCCCTGATACAGGATGATGCCAAGCCCAATGCCCGATTTGATATTGCCCGACCAGAGCGTCCCCGCCTCCGTGATGCCCACATGGAGCGGATAGTCTGTCTGCCGGGCGAGCAGCTCGTGCGCCTTTACACACATCAGTACATCGGAGGACTTGATGCTGATAACCAGATTGTCATACCCCATATCCTCTATCATATGTACCTTATCCAGCGCGCTCTCCACAATACCTTCCGCCGTCACGCCGCCGTATTTTTCGAGAAGCGGCTTCTCTAAAGAGCCGCTGTTTACGCCGATTCGGATTGGAATCTCTCTTTCTTTTGCCGTATTCACCACGGCAAGCACGTTTTCCCTGCTGCCGATATTGCCCGGGTTAATCCTGATTTTATCCGCGCCGTTTTCCATTGCGGCAATCGCCATTTTATAGTCAAAATGGATATCCGCTACCAGAGGAATGGTAATCTGCTTTTTTATCTCGGAAAGCGCTTTTGCCGCCTCCATGTCCGGCACCGTACACCGCACAATCTCACAGCCCGCCTCGGTAAGCCTTTTTATCTGCGCCACCGTAGCCGCTGCATCCTGTGTCGGCGTGTTGGTCATGGACTGAATCAGCACCGGATTGCCGCCGCCGATGATACAATTTCCTATTTTGACTGTTCTTGTATGTTCTCTTGTCATGCCGATACCGCGCCTTTCCTTTTTATTTGGACTCTTTCTCCTTCTCACGGTGGAAATATTCATCCAATTCCTTCTTCATCTCCTCCGACATTCCTTTTTTGACGGGCAGCACTGCCGCATTTGCCACATCGCCAATCATTCGAACTGCAAACGCCACATTTTTGCGCATTGCCTTTTCGCTAAGTGTCGGAAGCAGGTCATGTATAGTATGAATCTCCGCTGTGGACGTCCCTCTGCTCAGTCCCACCGCCGGAATATCATGATCACAAAAAGGAGCCGAATCGCTGGAGTGAACACCTGCCTCTACGTCTGCAGAATAACCTGTTATTTTACAATACTGCTCCACAAATGTCTGCAGTTCCTTTTCTCCCGTAACCATAATGCTGTTTGCACCCAAAGCTGTGCCGCACATATCAAAATTGAAACAGAATTTAATCCCGTCAAGCAGCTCTTTTTGCTGCTCCACATATGCTTTGGAGCCCAAAAGCCCCAATTCCTCGCTTCCACACCATAAAAACCGCAATGTCCTTCTGGGCGGATTCACCGCAAAATGCTTCAGTATTGCCAGAAGCGCCACCGCACCGGTGGCATTATCCCAGGCACCCGTACCTACGGGAACAGAGTCATAATGTGCTGTGAGCACAATGCTTTCCTCTTTCAAATCAGTACCTTCTATTACCACCGATATATTCCGGCTTTCCGGTTCTACATTCTCCTGCTCCAGCGTCAGCCGCACCTTACCCACTTCCTCCTGTATCAGCCAAAGAGCGTCTGCCGCCGTTATCATAAATCCCGGTATGACTCCATTCCTGCTGAAATGCTCCCGCAGTCTTTTAGGATACAGAGAAGCCTCCTTCTCCGAAAAATAATACTTTCCCTGTAAAGTCAAAAATGCCGACGCATTATGCTCCACCAGACGTTTATAGACATCCTCTTTCACGAGTTTATTCAGCAGCACCGCCTTGCCTTCTAAATTCCCGACTCCGGCAAAATCAATCTCGGAAGCGCCATCCAGATAGACCAGCTCACACTCTCTGTCAATATTGCCTGAGCGCAAAAAAGGCATACATGAAATTTCCCGCCCGGCGGCCCATACAGAACACTTTTTTACCTTCGCATCCGGAATGGTGAACGTCATATATTCTCCATGCAGTTCTTTTTTCGCTTCCTCTGCAATTCCGTCAATTTCCCTCACAATCAGCTCTGCCGCCTTTTTCTCTTCTGCGCTTCCGGCCACCCGTACAAAGCTTAATTCCTTTACCAAATCCATCAGTTCTTTCATTTTCCCTTTTCCTCCTGCTTGCTTGATTCCCGATTTCTTTCATCCCTGTCATTATATAACATTTTTCACCCACGGACAACGCTTATATCGGTTTTTTCAACCCGTAATAGCCGCCCTCATCCGCTACCATGCCTCTTGCGATAAGCTTTAAGAGAAGCTCCATAAGCTGCGGCAGCTTAAGTCCGCACAAGAGTTTCTCATTCTGTGCCATGATGTATATCTGTTCCATGGATATGGGATAAAAATCAAGCAAAGAAAGCAGCGCTTTTTCCTGCCCGCTGTATTTTTCTGCCGCTGTAATTCCTGTCTCTGTGTTTCCTGCCGCCACGTCTTTCACCCGGGAATCTGCCCCATCCTGCGCCTCTTGCGGACAGCTTCTCCACACGGTTTCCGAAAGTTCTTTTATCATCTGTGCCGGAGAAATCGCCATGCCCGCCCCCTGCAAAAGCAGTCGGTTACAGCCGTCGCTCAGCCTGTCCGTTATCCGCCCGGGCACCACATAGACCTCACGTCCCTGCTCCAACGCCATATCCACAGTTATCAGCGTTCCGCTCTTCTGTCTTGCCTCCACCACCAGAACAGCGTCGGAAAGTCCGCTGATAATCCGGTTACGCGGCGGAAAGAGTTTCGGCGTCGGTGCCGTTTTGGGCGGATAAGTGGACAGAACCCCTCCCGTTCTGCAGATTTCCTCATAAAGCCTTTCATGGGACGCCGGATAACAAATATCCACGCCGCAGCCCAGCACGGCATAGGTTCTGCCTCCGGCGGCAAGCGCGCCGTTCTGCGCCACTCCGTCAATCCCCTTTGCCATGCCGCTTATCACCGCCACTCCCTCCTTGGCAAGCTCTCTCGCAAACGCATCCGCCACATACCTGCCATACGCCGAGCAGTTTCTTGCTCCGACGATTGCCACGCTTCGCTCACAGTCCTTCAGTACCCTTCCCTTTACGTAGACGCCAAAGGGACTGTCCGGAATCTGTAAAAGCCGCTTCGGATAATCAGGATGATAACAGGGTATAAACACAATGTTATCCCTCTCCATACTTTCATACGCTTCGTATACCTCATTCTTCTGCGCCTTTAATAATTCTTCCAGCCGGCTGCTCCCGACCACTGCCAAAAGACTTTTTTCACTTGCACGATACACTTCTTCAGGAGTTCCGAAAACTTCAACCAGCCGCCTCGCCCATGCGCCGCCGATTCCCTCTACACGGTTTAACCAGTGGGCAAACGGCTGCTGTGCCTGTATTTCCTCTTTCTTTTGCAAATATGTCTCCTTCCTGCGCCACTATTTCGTTTATGACCTTTTGTTACATTGCCATTTGGTTCCAGAAGCGCCTTCTTCCGCTGTTGTAACAAATAGCCTCCGCCAAATGCGCCTGCCCGATTTCCTCACTGCCCGCCAAATCGGCAGTCGTCCGCGCAAGCCGCAGTATCTTGTGAAAGGCTCTGGCGCTAATCTGCCCTGCTTCTTCCATCTGCTCCAGAAAACGCTGCCCGTCAAAAGTCGGAAAACAGTACTTTTTTACCTCGCTCCCGGGAAGTTCCCCGTTAAAGCGGTAACGGCTTCCCCGATAGCGGAACTGCTGCCTTTCCCGCGCCTGCAGAACCCGCTGCCTGATGGTATCGGTATCTTCCCCCGCCTTTGCCTCATACAAATCTTTCACCGCAACGGGCGCTGCTTCCGTTATCATGTCAATCCGATCTAAAATCGGACCGGATATCCGTCCCAGATAACGCCGGATATCTGCCGGCGAACAGTTACAGCGGTTTCTATCCGGAAAGTAACCGCAGGGGCAGGGATTCATGGCGCACACCAGCATAAAATCCGCCGGATAGGTATAAGAGCCGTGACTTCTGTCAATATGCACTCTTCTTTCCTCCATGGGCTGGCGGAGCACCTCCAGAACGGCGGAAGAAAACTCCGGCATCTCATCTAAAAACAGGATGCCGCGATGCGCCAGGGACAAAAGCCCGGGGCGCGGAATTCGCCCGCCTCCCGCCATCGCCTGCGGCGATACGGTATGGTGCGGCGCAAGAAACGGGCGGTTTTCCATCAGCCCTTCCGATTCCAGCTTTCCTGCAATGCTGTAGATGGCAGACACCTCCAGCTTTTCTTCTTCCGACATCGGCGGCAGAATTCCCGGAATCCGTTCTGCAATCATGGTCTTTCCCGTCCCCGGCGCGCCGGCCAGCATCAGATGGTGAAATCCCGCGGCAGCCACTTCCGCCGCCCGCTTAGCGCTTTCCTGCCCGCATACCTGTGCAAAGTCCTTCTTTCCGGCCTCTGCTTTCTCTGTTTTCCACTTTGTATAAGGTGGAAAACATCTGCACCGCTCTGCCTCGTCTGCTTTCAGATAGTCAATCAGCTCCCTTACACTTTTTAGTCCCACCGTCCGGATGCCCGGAACTGCCGCACATTCCCCCGCATTTGCCGCAGGCACCAGAAAGATGTCGATGCCCGCCTTCTTAAGTGCAATCACAATCGGAAGCACACCGTTTATCCGCCGCACCTCCCCATTCAGGGCAAGTTCTCCCAAAAAAGCGGTATTCTGAAAAGCAGACGCAGGAAACATACCCATGCATGCCAGCAGACCTGCTGCAATCGGCAAATCGTACCCTGTCCCCTCCTTTCTGATGTCTGCCGGAGAGAGATTGACGGTTATTTTGGATACCGGAAGCGCCACTCCCTCGTTTTTCAAGGCAATCTGTACCCTTTCCCTCGCTTCTTTGACTTCATTGCCCGCGCTGCCCACCAGCTCAAAGCATGGAAGGCCTCTTGACAGATCCACTTCCACGCGCACCGGATAGGCGTCCATTCCGCGGATTCCTCCTGTGTTGACTGCACTAAACATAAAAGTACTCCTTTCTGTGTTTTTGTATTTAGGTAATTGCGAAACGCAGAAACTATACCGTTGTCATTGTACACATGGTATATTCCAACGCAGACTCGCTCTCGCTCCAAGCTTACCGTAGCGGTACTAAGCTCGAAAAAACCTCGCTAAGTACCGACGGTAAGCAAGGGTCTGCTTATGGAATATACCATGTGCACAATTCGAAATCGGCAAGTGTGAATTTCACGATTACCCAATAAAGGTCAAAAGGTGCCTGCAAAATATTCTTGCAATCTACAGGAAATGGGCAATATAGACAAAATAAGGGCGACCTGCCACTGCTTAGGAGCCTGTTTTTGTCTATATTGAACATTTCCGTCACTTGCAGAAGATATTTCGCAATTACCTATTTTTGTATTATTGCATTGTTATTGGATTTTTTAATGATGCTGCACTAGAATTACTTGAAGTTATATAAAAGATGAAAATTTTGACTCATAGTAGATATTGTTTCAGAACATAAATTGGTACAGAAAAATATATAGCTGCGGGTGGGCTTGCGGGGGCAAGCCCGCCCGGCTGGATAACGAATGATAGGAAGTGAATCATTAAATTTTGTTTTCCATGTTGTCGGGGTCCTGGGCAAACTGGATTGCCATTTCGCGGCTGATACGACCCGCAAAGTAAAGCTGCTGAAGCGCTTCGTCCATGGTCATCATGCCCAGCTTACGGTTTGTCTGCATAACGGATGTAAGCTGATGGGACTTGCCCTCACGAATCAGATTGCGGACAGCATGGTTGGCATGCATTACCTCAAATGCAGCCACACGTCCCCTGCCGTCTATGGTAGGGACAAGCTGCTGGGATATAACTGCCTCCAGTACATTGGAAAACTGCACTCTGATCTGCTGCTGCTGATGGGGCGGAAATACGTCGATAACACGGTCTACCGTGCTCGCCGCTCCGATGGTATGCAGGGTTGACAGCACAAGGTGTCCTGTCTCCGCTGCGGTAATCGCCACGCTGATAGTCTCAAAATCTCTCATCTCGCCCACCAGAATGACATCGGGGTCTTCACGGAGCGCTGCACGCAGGGCATTGGCATAATTTTCGGAATCCAAACCGATTTCTCTCTGGTTTACCATCGCCATTTTGTGCTGATGCAGATACTCTATCGGGTCCTCCAGCGTAATGACATGCGCATCCCTGCAGTTGTTGATTTTATCAATAATTGCCGCAAGCGTCGTAGATTTACCGCTTCCTGTCGGTCCGGTAACCAGGATCAACCCTCTTTTTCTCTGATATAAATCGATAACGGAAGCCGGCACGCCCAGTTCTTCCGGCGCAGGCACCTTCGTGCCTACAAGTCTGAACGCAAGCGCCACACTGCCACGCTGCTTGTACGCATTGACACGGTATCTTCCCAAATCAGGTATGGAAAAGGACATATCGTATTCGCCCTTCTCCTCAAAACGGTTGCGCTGGGTTTCCGTCATAATATTTAACAGCATATCCAGCGTGTCAGCAGGCAGAAGCCGGTTATACTGCGTCAGCGTAATCAGCTTGCCGTTTACCCTTATCTTGGGTGGAATCCCTACTGTAATATGTACATCTGACGCTCCCGCCGCTTTTGCTTCTTCTAATATTTCTCTTACATTAGGCATATATTTTCTCCTCTTCCGCTACCACTTGTCCAAGGTAGTTTTTTAGATTTCGGTGCAAAAACGCGTCGCTTTTGCACCGGACAATACCTGCAATATAAAAAGTATATCACACAATAAATTTACTTTTCAATACTTTCCGTCATTTCTCTGTTTTTCTTTCAAACGCTTCCCTAAGTTTCATCAAAGCTTTCTTTTCTATCCTGCTTACATAACTGCGGGAAATCCCCAGTTTTTTCCCTATTTCACTCTGCGTTACCTCCGCTCCCGTACTGATTCCGTACCGCAGAAACAATATTTCTTTCTCCCTGTCTGTCAGGCACTCGTCTAGGAGACTGAACAATTTCTGTAAATCCTCATACAAGGCAATCCTGTCAACCACCTCAATCTGCTGTCCTTCAATCACATCCAGAAGATTGATTTCATTTCCTTCCTTATCGGTTCCTATCGGCTCATAAAGAGAAACCTCTCTCGCCGTTTTCTTTCTTGCCCGAAGCATCATCAAAAGTTCATTGTCTATACAGCGGCAGGCATAGGTAGCAAGTCTTCCCTTCCCCGCATCAAAAGTTTCTACTGCCTTTATCAGCCCGATGGTACCGATGGAAATCAAATCCTCCATGTCCTCTTCCACATTCTGATATTTTTTGGCAATATGCGCTACCAGCCTCAGATTCCGCTCAATCAGAACCCCCTTGGCGATTTCGGCTTCCTCACTGCTTCCCTTTTGCATCAAGCGAATATAACAGGCTTCTTCTTCTGACGACAGCGGTTTCTTAAATGTCTTCAAGACAGCCCCCAAAAGCAGATTTATTATATTCTATGTGCTTTGGAAGCTTCTTGTGCTTTTCCTACTGCAAGAACTGTGCCGACACATAATTGCCCAAGTCCGCACCCTTTGCCGTCAGGGCTATCCTGTCCCCGTCCGTAAGCAGCCCCTTCCCCGCATTTTCCGCAATCACTTTTCCATATACCTCTTCCATGGAAACACCGAAGTTTTCCTGAAACATATTTCTATCCACACCTTCCACAAGGCGCAGCCCCAGAAACATAAACTCCTCCATCTGCTCCTTCACGGTAAGCTGTGCCCGCTCCACTATCTTTTCCTTCCGCTCCATGTACACTTGTAAATCCGGCGTGTTGCGAAACCGGACATTCCCCACCATGGAAGCTGCACCCAGTCCAAATCCCACATAATCGCCCCGCTGCCAGTATACTTTATTGTGAATACATTCATATCCTGACAGGCTGTAATTGGAAATTTCATACCGGTGATAACCGGCTTCTGAAAGCAGCCGCTCGGTCAGCCGGTACATTTCCCGCTCCTCCTCCTCGGTGGGCAGATGCGCCTGTGCTTCTCCTGTGTGTGCCATACGCTCCCACTCTGCTCCATATCTTTCGTAAAAGGGCGTTCCCTCTTCAATGATCAGACTGTAGGCAGAAATATGGGTGGGCACCGGCGTAAGGGCAAGCACCTTTTTTACCGTATCCGCATAATCCTCCACCTTTTGTTTTGGCAGCGCCGCCATCAAATCGACATTGATATTACAAAAACCCGCTTTCTGCGCCAGTTCGTAGCTTTCCAGAAAATCCGCATAGCTGTGTATCCTGCCAAGCAGTGCAAGTTCTTTGTCGCTTGCTGACTGCAGGCCCATGCTGAGTCGGTTGATTCCCGCCTCCCGATAACCAAAAAGCGCCTCCCCATCCACTGTCCCGGGATTCGCCTCCATGGATACCTCCGCCCCTTTTTCCACAGAAAAAGCGTTCCGCAGCACCCGCAGCATATGGCAGAGTTTTTCGTAAGGAACCGCTGTCGGGGTTCCCCCTCCGATATAGATCGTCTTCACCGCATAGTCCCTGTAATACTCTGCCTGTTTTTGTATTTCCTCTTCCAGAGCGCGCAAATATTCTTCCTGCGTCCGGCTGTCCGTCGGTGCAGAAAGAAAATCGCAGTAATTACATTTTTTGATACAAAACGGAATATGAATATAGATACTGATAGGCTTCTTCATAGATTATTTTCTGTCATCGAGCTTCAGAACGCTCATAAATGCTTTTTGCGGAACCTCCACATTTCCAATCTGGCGCATCCGCTTCTTGCCTTCCTTCTGTTTTTCCAAAAGCTTTTTCTTACGGGTGATATCGCCGCCATAACACTTGGCAAGCACATCCTTGCGCATCGCCTTGACGGTTTCCCTCGCAATGATTTTACCGCCCACCGCCGCCTGAATCGGAATCTCAAACAGATGGCGCGGAATTTCGTCCTTCAGTTTTTCGCACATCTTCCGTCCGCGCTCATAGGCGCTGTCCGCATGCACGATAAAGGAAAGGGCGTCCACCTCTTCCCTGTTAATCAGAATATCCAGCTTTACCAAACGGGACTGCTCATAGCCCTTCAAATCATAGTCAAAAGAAGCATAGCCTCTGGAACGGGATTTCAATGCGTCAAAAAAGTCGTAAATAATCTCATTTAAAGGCAAATCATACCTGAGAAGCGCCCTTGTCTCCTCCAGGTACTCCATGCCGAGATACCGCCCGCGCCTCTCCTGACAAAGCTCCATAATCGAACCGATAAATTCCGTGGTGACCATGATTTCCGCGCTTACAATCGGCTCCTCCATAAATTCAATCACGGACGGATCAGGCAGATTGGAAGGATTCGTCAGCTCTATGACGTCCCCATTGGTACAGTGCACCTTATATACAACGCCCGGCGCTGTCGTCACCAAATCCAGATTGTACTCTCTCTCCAGCCTCTCCTGAATGATTTCCAGATGAAGCAATCCCAGAAAACCACAGCGGAAGCCAAATCCAAGGGCAATGGAGGTCTCCGGCTCATAGTGCAGGGAGGCGTCGTTCAGCTTCAGCTTTTCCAGCGCATCACGCAAATCCGGATATTTTGCCCCGTCAGCCGGATACATGCCGCAGTACACCATAGAATTGACCTTTTTGTAGCCCGGCAGCGGCTCTGCACAGGGATTGTCCGCACCTGTGACCGTGTCGCCGACTGCGGTATCCTTCACATTTTTGATAGATGCGGTGATATATCCCACCATTCCTGCGGAAAGCTCGTCACAGGGAATAAACTGCCCTGCGCCGAAATACCCTACCTCCACGACCTCTTCCGTGGCTCCGGTCGCCATCATGCGGATATGCGTGCCTTTCTTTACACAGCCTTCCTTTATCCGGACAAACACAATAACGCCCTTGTAGGAATCGTAAACAGAATCAAAGATAAGCGCTTTTAGCGGCGCATCTGCATCGCCCTGCGGCGCCGGAATTTTATGCACCACAGCCTCCAATACCTCTTCAATGCCGATTCCGTTCTTAGCAGAAATCAGAGGCGCATCCTGCGCCTCTATTCCGATAACATCCTCTATCTCTGCAATCACCTTCTCCGGCTGTGCACTGGGAAGGTCGATTTTGTTGATAACCGGAAATACATCCAAGTCATGATCCAATGCAAGATAAACATTGGCAAGTGTCTGGGCTTCTATCCCCTGCGCTGCGTCCACCACCAGAATAGCACCGTCGCACGCCGCCAGAGAACGGCTCACTTCATAATTGAAATCTACATGCCCCGGCGTATCAATCAGGTTGAAAATATATTCCTCCCCGTCCAGAGCCCGATAAACGGTACGCACTGCCTGCGCTTTTATGGTAATGCCTCTCTCACGCTCCAATTCCATATTATCCAGCACCTGCGCCTGCATTTCCCGGCTTGTCAAAAGACCGGTATGCTCGATAATCCTGTCGGCAAGCGTGGACTTTCCATGATCAATATGGGCAACAATACAAAAATTGCGTATTTTACTCTGGTCAATGCCTGACATACTTAAAATCCTCTTTTTCTGTTTTATATACCTGCCGCCCGCAGCTTGAAACGCCCTACAAGCTCATCTAATGTCTGCGCTTCTGCTGACAGTTCCTGGCTGGTTGCGGATGCCTCTTCGGAAGCCGCAGAGTTCGTCTGGATAACTTCGTTAATCTGATCCACACCCTTTTCAATTTCCTTTACGGATGCCGCCTGCCTGTCGGATGCGATACGGATGCCGTCCACATCTTTAATAATTGCTTTCAGCTCATTAATTACATTGTTCAATGATTCCGCCGTTTCAGAGGTAATACGGTTGCCGCTGTCCACCTCGCGCAGGGAATTCTCCAAAAGCTTCTTGGAAGCCTCTGCCGAAGCAGAACTGTCCTCCGCAAGCTTTCTAATCTGTTCCGCCACAACAGCAAAACCCTTGCCTGCCTCGCCTGCACGCGCCGCCTCTATGGACGCATTTAAGGAAAGCAGATTCGTCTGCTCTGCGATGCCGTCTATCTCTAAAATAACATTCTCTATCTCTTTGGAAGTCTCTGAAATCCGCTGCATAGCGCTCGTCAGCTCTTCCATCTTCTTTCTGCTGATTTCTGCCTCCCCGCCGACCTGTTTCGCCTTGCCGTGCACCCTGTCGGTCGTTTTGGTGTTTTCCGTTACCTGTTCCGTAACCTCTGTCACCGTGGCAAGCAGTTCTTCTACCGCCGCAGCCTGTTCGGAAGCGCCCTGTGCGATGTCCTGTGAACTGTCTGCAAGCTGTACCGCACCGTTCGCCACCTGCTCGGATGCCTCATTGACAGAACGCAGCGTATCACTGATTTGACGCACCGTTTTTACAAGCTGTTCCATGATAAGCTGGAAATCGCCCACATAGGACGCTTTCTGTTTGGAATGAACGTCAAAGTTGCCGACGGCAAACTCTCCGATGATATAATTCAAATCCGAGACAACATTGTCCAAGGTCTGCCTCGTCACCCGGAACTTTTCTGATACAACGCCCAGTTCGTCCTTGCCCTCATAAGACAATTCAAAATCAAACTTTCCCGCCGCAAGCTGTATCGCCGCATTTTCCAACTCTTTAATCGGCATGACCAGCTCTGCAGACAGCGCCTTGCCCAATACGGCGGTAAGCGCTATGCCAAAGCCGCTCAATACAATCAGTATGGCAACGGATATGATTCTTGACAGCATGGTATCCACCACAAACAGTCCTGCCACGCCCATAATGGTGCTGACCAAAAAAACAAAAATAATAACGCGGAATATACGGCTTAATTTCGTTTTTATGTTATAATTTCGCAGTCTTTGTAAAAATTTCTTTACTCCCATAGCTATGATTTCCTTTCCCTGCCGTTTTTATTGTACGGCTTCCGATTCTTCATTCCCGTATACCATCTCGCGATACCACTTGAGGGAGTTGACGTACGCATCGTATACCTGCTGCATGTCAATGTTGTGCAGAATCATCAGACGGGAAACTTCCTGCCAGTTTGCATTCTCATATTGTGTGATAAATTCCTGCACCAGTGCAAAGGGACCCTTTTTGTCAATCAGGGCATTTCTGATATTCTTGGATACCTTGACAATGTCAAGCGCTTCCGACATCGGAATATCCAGAATAACATCCAGTACGGAAAACAGCCCCATCAAAAACAGCTCTGACGACTGGATAGCAAGCGCAAACGCAGGTGCGAGGTTTTCCGCAAATCTTGCGCGAAGCAGGGATAATCTTGTGATTTCGTTGGGCTTATCCGTGTAAAGCTCTCCTGCTACCGCTGTTGTCAGCCACTTCCTCAGCTCCCTTTCTCCCAGCATGGCTGCCGCATGGCGAATGGAGGTGATTTGTGAGTTTACAGTCATTCTGTTTACCATTTTAAGCAAGGATATGACAAGCGCAGTATCCCTTCCGATAACATCCGCCGCCTCTGTCAACTCGAAATCGGGACTGTTCACCATGTTCAGCAGATGGATGTAGTTGACCTTCAGCGGAGATACCTCATGTTCGCCCTTGTTGATGGGCATTCTGAAAAACTTACCCTCATATAACTGATATCCGCCGTCTTCTTTTAACTGATCAAAGATTTCCATGCTTTCAATATTGCCGGCACACAGCTTAATGTTGGGATAAATCTTGCCAAAATAAATCTTTGCCTTGCTGATGTCGATTTTCTTGTGGTCAAGAAGCATGTAGTCCATCAGCAGCATAATTTCCCTGTACGCTTCAAACTTTGCCACCTCAAGCTTACGCATTGCAAGCTTATAGCCGTCCGCCTTCAGCTCCCGCAGCCTGCGGATATATGACTCCTCAGGCGGAATCGTGTTATCAATCAGAAGCACCAGCCTCTCGTGAGGCGCATCACACTGTCCGCTGATATCGGAAAATATAGAGATATTTCCAACCGGTATAAAAACCTCCTTATCCGCAGACAAGGTTTCAATTCCCATACTTTGTATGAGCTCCAGACCGTCTACATAGGCCGCCCCGTCGTGAAAGCCCGCTCCTAAGAGACTCGGATTCAGAAAATAATTCTTTTTCTGGGAAAAGAGGGAATACGCGCTGACCGCCATATTCTCATCAAATAAAGGAATTAATGTAACAAGCATGGTGGCTCTCCTTTTCTATGTATAGACTTTGTAACTATTATATCACACCCGAAAAAACTTGCATATAAATTTTTCAGGATAAATACTTTTCCATCTGCTGCATCACCTGTCCCACGTCGATCGGTTTTGCAATATGCGCATTCATGCCGCAGGCAAGACAGCGCTGGATATCATCGGAAAAAGCATCCGCCGTCATGGCTATGATGGGCAGACCGGCATCTGCGCGCTCAAGCGCTCTGATCGCCTTTGCCGCCTCATAACCGTTCATCACCGGCATACGAATATCCATCAGCACAATATCATAGTATCCAACCTCTGATTTTTCAAACATGTCAACGCATATCTGCCCGTTTTCCGCCCTCTCCAGTTCAAATCCCGCTTCTGACAAAAGCTCTTCGGCAATTTCCCAGTTCAAATCATTATCTTCCGCCAAAAGAATACGTTTATCGGTAAACTGCACCTGCTCTGCCTCCGGCGCCTTTTCTTCCACGGATTCTCCGCCCAGATGGCGGCTTAGAGCCAGATATAAGTTTGACTTAAACAGCGGCTTGGAAATAAAGCCCTGTACACCTGCTTTTCCCGCTTCCTCCTCAATATCGCTCCAGTCGTACGCGGAAATAATGAGAATCTTCACATTCTCGCCAACTCGCTCCCTTATCGCACGCGCTGTCTGCATACCGTCCATGCCGGGCATCTTCCAATCCAAAAGAATAATCCGGTAATCATTATCTGCCTCGCGGCATTTCTCCACCATGGCTACGGCCGCTTCACCGGACAGTACATATTCCGCTTCGGCACCCATTTCCTTCAGGGTAGAGACCGTACTGCAGCATAGTTCTTCGTTATTGTCAACCACCAGTATCTTCCAGGGCGGAAGCAGCATATCCTCCTCCTGCACAAGCGCTTTTTCCAAATCCAGCGTGATATGGAACTCACTTCCCTTTCCAGGTGCGCTTGTCAGTTCAATGCTGCCCTTCATGGCATCCACAATTGCTTTCGTAATTGCCATGCCGAGACCGGTTCCCTCTATTTTATGCACCTGTGAATTCTGCGCTCTCGTGAAAGTATCAAAAATGGTTTTCTGAAACTCCGGATCCATGCCGATGCCGCTGTCTTTCACCCTAAAATGGCATCTGATAAAACCCTCCCCCACAGGAGACGGCTCCTGCCTTAAATAAACATTGATTCTTCCGCCCTCCGGTGTAAATTTCATCGCATTGGACAGCAGATTAATCAGCACCTGGTTCAGACGCACGCTGTCACAGTACACTTCCTCGCATGTAATCTCCTGTATAAAAACGTCAAAATGCTGCGCTCTTGCCTTAATCTGCGGCTGCACGATATTGACAATATTTTCCATCGTATCACGCAGGGATATCTTCTCCGGATTCAGCGACAGCTTGCCGCTCTCTATCTTTGACATATCCAGCACATCATTAATCAGCCCGAGCAAATGCCTGCTTGACAATGAAATTTTCCGCAGACATTCCTGCACCTTCTGTGTATCCTCTATGTTGCCCAAGGCAATCGTCGTCATTCCTACAATGCCGTTCATAGGCGTACGGATATCATGACTCATGTTGGAAAGGAACTCACTCTTTGCCTTATTTGCCCTGTTTGCTTCGTTTTCGGCATCTTTCAGCGCTATCATCTGCTTCTTTAACGTTGCATGATACAGGACAAACATAAAGATAATGCCGGCCAATACTGCGCAGCAGGAAAGCAGCATGGTAAGAGAACGCTGATTGCCCAAATGCGCAATCGCGCTGTCCAGCGCTCCGTTTGGCATAATACTCACCAGATACCACTGGGTATTTGCCAGCGGCGAGCTGTAGATATGCCCGCGCTCCCCGTCAATCAGAATAACGCTGAAATAATCCTCATTTCTGGATATTGCCGCCATCAGTTCCTGCTCGTACTGCTCCGGCGTCTTGCCGCCATATGCCTGAAACTCCGCTCTGATACGGTCAAAATAGCTGTTCTTGTATGCTTCGCCGCTTCTGACCACAAAACTGCCGTCATTGTGGATAATATGGGAATACATCAGCGCATCGTCACCGTCCAGCACCAGCGCCTCTTCCAGATAGCTCATAGGGATTCCCGCCACCAGCGCGATACTGGTCTTTCCATCCTGCATGGGATAGTATGCTTCGCAGCCTAAAAGAAGCAGTCTCTCACCCCCCGCCGAAATGCCGTTGGTCACACAGTCACCGCTGTCCTCCAGTGATTCCCAGAACTCCTGCTCGTCAGCAAACTCTACAGGCGAGCCGCAAACCACCTCACAGTTTCCGTCCTCCCCATAGATTCCCAAAAAAGAAAACTCCATGATTCCGGCACTGCCCGCCAGTTCCTCAAACATCTTTTCCCCGTATACACATTCCTCTGCCGGCGTACGCCGCATGACTCCTCTTATCTGAGATATGCGCAGTTTGATGATGGCGTCAAACTTCTGCTGCATCTGTTTATTCATCTCAAACATGTAAATATCGCCGATATCCGTGATTGCCGTTTCGCTCTTATTGCCCATAAATCCGGCTATTCCGATAAAGACACAAATACACAAAAATAATACGCATGCCAGACTCATCACTATTGTTTTATTTGTTTTTCCCTTCACGATATATTCCTCGCTCCACAAATTTTACAGTCCTTATATATCTGTCACACATCTTTATTTAGATATTATTAGTATAACATTTCCCCCCGCTCTAATCAAGGTTGCCCCGCATTTTTCTTTGCCCGGGCGTCTGTCACTCTTCCTCCACCGGCTTCCATGCTTTTCCGAATTGTACGTCCTTAAACAGCGCCGCAAGTCCGGTAATCTGCTTAAGGCGCAGGATTTCATCCTTGTCCATGCCGAGATGTTTGGAAATCCACGCATCGGATCGGCCAAGCTCGTGCAAATCCTTCACAATATTGCTCATCAGCTCCACATCATGGCTTCCTCTTGCCCTGTTGTGCCTGATTGTACTTGCCATCCTCTGGTCAATTGGCTTATCGATTACGGAAACCGGCAGCCTGCCGCCCTCTCTTTCATAAATATCGGAATGTTCCAGCATAATGCGGTATCGGTGAAAGCCGTCCACAATGATATACACGTCCTGCGCTTTCACATAATAGCAGACGATCGGCATGGTATAGCCATCCGCCTTAATGCTCTCATATAAAAGCTTCATTTCCGGCGGCGCTATAGAATTGGGATTGTAATTATTTGCCTTTATTTTTTCAATCGGCACCGGGATAACATTGTAAACAGGACTTTTAAACGCCATACTCCACCTCTTCTATACTCTTATATTTTCGCCGTATCATATCGATGCGGTTCTGCTGCTGTTTTGTCAATCCGAAGCCCATAAACCTGCAGATATGGTCGTTTTTCAGGATGCAGTAGCACATCCTCTTCCAGCTCGGAATATCCTTCGTCGATTTGATATCGTCCGTGTCATCAGGAATTTTACCGACAAACACAATACGAGATTTTTTGTTCAATGTATAATTAGAAACTCCGTTTCTCTTTATCTGATAACCATGTTCCATCAGTTCACGGATGGTGTCCTCATCCAGGCCTCCGCCCGTCTTGTGCCAGAACTCAATGGAGGTATTGAATTTCTTGATATAATTGTTGCGCAGTCTGGGCGGCAGGGTATCCAGCAGAAATCTGGTGTAGGACTCCCATGTATGGCCTTCCGGCAGCGTCACATTGCGATATCCCATTGCCTTGGATTTGCCGTATATATTGGCAAAATTGGCGCCTTTTACCCGCCCGACAAGCTTGACCCATATTTCAGGATCTATCACGCGGTACAGATTCAGGGAATCCTTGGAATAATCGTTGAAGGGCGAAGCCACACGCATCTGCGCGGGAGTAAGCCCTGCCATATAGTACAAATCATACAGGTGGTTATAGTCATAATTAAAATGATAATTTGCATGCCAGACGTCACTCAACGCCCAGTCGTACAGCGGAGAAGCACACCATACGTCTTTAAACTGCCTGCTGATCCAGCACTCGCCGTTATACCCATATTTTTTGTTTAAAAAACCGCTGTATCTCTGCAGCGATTCCTCCGCACGTATTCCCAACAGACACACTGTCTTTTTATCGCCATGGGACATCTTGTACCATCTGCCGAACTGCTTTGCCAAATCCTCCTGATGCATGCGGTAGCGGTACGTGGAAATCGGATTATTGCCTTGATGAATCACATATTCCTTTTTGGGCAAGTCCCTTACCCAGCACTCCTTTTTGGTATCGTCCCAGGGATACCAGTACATCTCATAACTGCTGAGCGCCGTTCTGGTCGCCATGGGCAGGCAGACCCAGTAAGGCTCCACCTCCCCTTTGATACGCTCAAAGGTTCTCTCAATATATTCCGTCGTCACCGTGTACTGCGCCTCAAAATCCTGATGAAAAACACCGATTTTTTTGTCCGGGAAATGCTCCCGCCGGTAATCTAAGACCAGATTGAGAAGCAGTCCGCTGTCCTTCCCTCCCGAAAAAGAGATATAAATATTGTCAAACTCCTCAAATATCAGCTTCAGACGCTCCTGCAGCGCCGTGTATACGTCCCTATTTTCATACTCCCTTGTCATCTGTCGTCACCTTATTTCCATATTTTTCCAATTTTCCCCTGCTACATAATGTATCACATTGAGGGGGCAAATACAACAAAAGTTCGACGAAGATTGACAAAAAGGCGGGGGTGTATGGCGGGAAAAGGGGTGGCAAGTCACGCCGTCAGCGGAGACTATGCCTGTGCAGACGCGCTCTCGCTCAAATAAAAACGCAGCGGTACATAAGGCGCCAAAGAACGACGCCTAAGTGCCGGCGTTTTTATATGGTCTGCACAGGCATGGGGCTCCGCTGACGGCTGAACGATGCTAAAGGATATTTCCGCCAAACAGCATTTGGGTAAATCCCTTTTACTTTTTGGGGTGTTAGGGCGGGGCTAACGGTCTTAGTAATCGCGGATTGATACAAAGACTTGGCTGTGATATAATCAGAGCGGCAATCAAAGTTTATCGGAGGGAGTATAATGAAGGCTTATCACATGAGCGAGACGTTAAGGTCTGGGGATGCTTTGGAAGTGGATCATCAGAAGATTGTAAATCTTGCCGAGCCATTTGTTCAGGCGCTTGAGCATAGTGCGGACAGTTTCTACGGAATGGTTCTCAATGGAAAGTATTTTTGTGCAGTGCTTAGAAAATTCAGGCTACGGGAGTGGTCAGATTATGCCAAATGGTCTGTAGAAGGCGCATTTGAATTCATCAGAAGAACAGAGTTCCCCGATGCTATAAGCCGTTTACAGTGTAATTATTTTTATGACAATCTGGAAAATGTCAGGCGCCTGTATGAATATGACTGGGGGGATGAGCCGGAGGAGGTACAAAGCAATCTCCATCTGTTTCAGGTTATGTTGGATGATGATGCCGTTCAAAAATATGACATGAGCATCTATGACCAGGCTTATGATGCGATGGAAAAGAGTCAGGACGTGCAAACGGTTCTGAACTGTGCACGGAGGTATTTTGCCGGAGAGCATACTGAAAAACCGATATGGGAGATTCTCAGCGATAGAAATATCAAGATTACAGAAGATGTAACTGCGCTTTTGCGATAAAAGTTTCTTTTCGAGCGGGAGCGCGGCTCCTTGGGAATAGCCTGCTGTACGGGCGTGACTCGCCGCAAAACCAACTTTACTGCTAAATTGCCAATCAAAGCGACAAACCGGGATTTGTCGCTTTGTTGTTCAGCTATGTATCTGCCCGCAATTCTTTCTCTAAAAACTGCTTTATGTACGGATTGTTTTCCTCACTCAATGTAGGCTGAAACGCCATGTAACGGCATTTCTGATACTGCTCACCATCCAATACAAAGGTATATCCCATTATACATTTCGGATTACAGTCATCGGGATTAATAAGCCGTTTGCAGACGGACGCTTTCTTGATTTCCTTTTTTATCTTTTCGGGCAGTGTATCAAGAAAGCTCTGGTATTCCCCTATATGTTCGGGATAAATGCGGAGCTTCATTCCCGTTTTTCGGGATACGAATGTTGCCAAAGTCCTTTTGCTGCTGTTTAACACATAGGACACAACATAGCCGCTTTTTTGCAATTTTATATCACATTTACAGCCGTTTTCTGTCAGATACTCGTTGATTTGGTCTACAAAGCTGCGGAAACGCTCATCAACTGTTTCCATAAACATATTATATTTCTCGTCCATAAGTCCCTCCGTTATGCCTTTTTCCGGTTCGCCCCTCATGGGCGGACTCTTACGGGTATCCATACCTCATATTGTGCGTTCTGTGGGTCCGGATTTAAGTAAACCTCAATATCGGGGGCGTTGGCATATTCATATCCGGAGGTCGGAAGCCACTCTGTTATAATCCGCTGCTCCAATTCCTGTATTGACTGGTTTGTACCCGTTCCGGAAAAGATTGCCCAAGTGGACGCAGGAACGGTATATTCTTCAAACTCACCACTTGTTTTTGTACTGGAAACGGCAATAAAATATTTCCATTGTTCTTCATCATTGCAGGCACTCACGCCCAAAAGTCCCATTGGCGGCGTATCCATCATTCCTGCCAATTTCTGTATTGTTCCATTTACAGACGCCTCCTGCCACATCTTAGGCACAACCATAAAGTTATTTTCGATTTCCTTATCAAGCGGTGCAGATACGCCAATAATGCGGAATGCTTCTTTTGTTTCAATTCTATAATTCATTTCTGTCGCTCCTTTCACAGCAATTCTAAACACAATGGGGGAAAAAGATTTCACAGATACGCCCTCGTCTTTCACAGACGAGGGGGCTATCCCATGAAAAGACTGAAACGCTCTGTTAAATGCGGTCGGGGAACGGTAGCCATACTTCTCTGCAATATCAATAATCCGTTCATCTCCCCCCTGCAAGTCTACCGCCGCTAAAGACATTTTTCTTCTTCGGATATACTCTGCCAGAGTGATACCCGCCATATAAGTAAACATCCTCTGATAGTGATAGGTGGAGCAGCAGGCAATCCGCCCAAGCTGTTCATAGTCAATTTCGCCTGTCAAGTGTTCCTCAATATAATTCATGCTTTGGTTTAATCTGTCGGCCCATTCCATGAGATACCTCCTTATCCGCACATATTGTGCTTTACGGGAAACCCGAACTCCGCTTTCCTTCATTATAAGACTTATCCTTACATTTTTCCTCTCTATCCTTGCACAAAAAAGAGAGGCGCTATTCAATAATTGATATTTGCTTTTCTCGCTTGACTGCATAAATCACGAGTAGATAACGTGTAGCTTTTTCCGTCCTTGATAAAATGTGTCCCACACTGCCGAAACTCAAAATGTACGTTATGGGAAATACATTGCTGCCGTATCTGCAATACCCAGTCATAGTTAAGCGGTCTTGCATTTTTGTCAGACTCCCCGCCGACAACAACCAATTCTATATCGTGTAAATAGTCAGAGAGAGTGATGTTTTCAAGTAGCGGCTGGCAAATGATATTTTTGTGTTTAATAGGCAGTCCGGAAAAAATGCCCAGGCGGTAATCTGCGTTTTCTTGATTTTCAATCGTGCAGCCAACCGTAACATTGTCGTACCCATCTTTCCAATCGTGCGGAATACAATCCAAAAATCTTTCAATCCGCTTTGTCAGAAAAAGAAAATGTAAGTCGGAGCGTTCCCGTATCATTTCCCAACATTCAGTACGCCACTTATCAGCGTCCTCTATTAAGAAATCTGATGAAAAGCACACATAAACCGTTTGACCGGATTTCATTTTATAAGCTCCATTTTTTGTTTTTTCAATAGGGGCGTAAAATTTTTCTGTTTTCATAACAATATTTGTATCAATTCCCCTTTTATAATCCCCTTTATGGATATAGCAATATTTACAGCCTGTACTGTATCTATGACAACCACGCCAAGGGTTCCATACTCCCATAAATATACCTCCCGTTTTCACTTGTCAAAAAGAGGATATGTAAAAGCCCACCTGCTTTGCATACCCTCTCCTTTTCCGTCATTTCAATCACTGCCTGTTATAATAGTCGATTCCTTTGTCGGGATTAAAATAAGTTCTGATATAGCCGTCCGTGGATACAACGACAAACTCGTTTGTCTCTTCCAGATAATAGATGTCGTCGCCGTCCTCCGCTTCCAGTTTATGTAACGCATCCGGATTGTGAATCACCTCATTTGCCGCAGCTTCATATGCTTCCGCGGAATCAAAGCCCATATCAATACCATGCTTTTTGTAATGGTCAAGCAAAAGCTTTTCTGAGCGGAAGGTATAAACCGCTTCTTCCGGCTGTGCTTCCGCCGTCGGTTCAGGTGACGGTGTTGTCACTTCTTCCGGCGGATTCGTAACGGCTGCTTCCGGCGTTGTCGATGGCTGTTCCGTCTGTACATCACCGGCAGCCAATTCAGATGACGGAGTTGTCGTTTCCTCCGGCGGGCTTGTAACCGTCCCTTCCGGCGTCGGTCCTGCCGTCTGAAGACCTGCCACAGTAGAAGGATTGTCTTTTACATCGGACAGTATGCCGGTCTGCCTCAGGAAGAAGAACACCACAAGCAGAAGCATGATTCCGGCAACTGCTGTCATAATACCCTTGCCGCTGCCAGAAGGGCTTCCCGATGCAGGCCTGCTGCCGCCTGCCGGAGACGGCTGCCGCATTTGCGTCTTACCATTCTGTTGTTTGTTCTTTTCCCTGCACGCCTGACACCTTTTCGGCAGACTCAGATTCTTTTTCTTGTAAAAATCCACTTCTGAATTTGTAAGTTCAAATTCGTTTCCGCACTGTACACAAGTTCGTTTCATTGCCGCTCCCTCAAAAATTATATTTTAAATTCTATCCGCCGTTTCTTCTCCGAGGCCTTCTCAATATCCCATCTGCCCATCTAAGGAATCGTCGTTTTCAATCCAGTCCTTCACGTCAATTTTCCGGTAGGTTTCTCTTGTATCCCGTATATAGACACTTTCGATGCCGGCATTGATGATCATTCTTTTACACATGGAGCAGCTGCAGGAATTCCTGACAATCTCACCCGTTTCCACCTCTGTCCCTGATAAGTACAGCGTGCTGCCTATCATCTGGTCTCTTGCCGCGCTGATAATCGCATTTGCCTCCGCATGCACGCTCCTGCACAATTCGTAGCGCTCGCCGCGGGGGATATTCATCTTCTGGCGGATACACTCACCCACATCGGTACAGTTTTTGCGCCCTCTCGGAGCCCCTGTATAACCGGTGGATATCACCTCATCATTCTTTACAATCACTGCCCCGTATCGCCTTCGCAGACAGGTTCCCCTCTGTGCAACCACCTCGGCCAAATCCAAATAGTAATTTACCTTATCTCTTCTCTCTGTCATAATAAGTCCGCCTTTTCCATAGCCGCGCTCTTTTTCTGACCCGCAAAATAATCCGCCAGCCCGCCCAGTGATTCCAAAAGAATCTGCGTCTCTTTCTCGTCAAACTGCGCCAGCGCCGCCCGAATCATGTCCTCATGAAACTTCTGATGACGCTCATCGGCCTTTATGCCCCGCTCTGTCAGGGATAAAAGCACCAGCCGCTTATCCTCGTCGCTTCTCTCCCGCAGCACATATCCGGTTCTGGCAAGGCGGTCGATGGATTTGGTAAGCGTCCCCATCGTAATAGAAAGACTTTTCGCGACAACGGAGCTTGGCTTTGGCTCTCCCCGCCCGATTGCTTCTATTACGTGCATATCCTTGATGGTAATGTCCGTAAACTCTCCGGAAATCAATACCCCTTCTTCAATATTCATAATATCATGAAATAACTTAATCAGCAATGTATTTAATATATTATCCAATTCCATATCCGCTCCATTTCACGCAGAAATTTTTTATTACCATGTCACAACTGCCGCTCCCCATGTGAGCCCTGCGCCAAAACCGGCAAGAATGATTTTATCGCCTCTTTCCAGTTTTCCTTCCCGATTCACAAAATCCAGCAGAATGGGAACGCTTCCCGCAGAAATATTTCCGCACTCCTGCAGGTTTGTAGGAAATTTTTCAATCGGCTGGTTTAATTTTTTTGCAACCGATTCAATAATCCGCATATTTGCCTGATGCAACAGAAAATATTTTATCTGCCCTGCCTCCGTTTTTGTTTTTTCCAAAACCTCCGTTATTGTCTGCGGTACGGTTTTCACGGCAAATTTGTAGACTGCCTGCCCATCCATTTTTGCATAATCCAGCCGGTTTTCGTTTTGTATAAAGGGATTGTTCACAGGTCTGTTTTCGCAGACAAGCGCGCTGCCTCTCGCGCCGTCAGAGCCCTGTACAATGCCGTCGATGCCTGTCTCTTCATTTCTTACCACGGCAGCGCCCGCACCGTCTCCAAACAAAACGCATGTGCTTCTGTCACTCCAGTCCATCATCTTGGAAAGCGTTTCTGCGCCCACAACCAACGCTGTACGCGCCATACCGGCCTTTATATATGCCTCTGCAATCGTAAGCCCGAATAAAAATCCCGCGCAGGCGGCATTGATATCGAATGCTGTTGCATGAACGGCTGAAAGCGCATCCTGCAGCTGGCACGCCGTAGAGGGAAAGCACATATCCCCCGATATGGTGCCCACGATAATCAAATCCAGCTCCTCCGCTCCGATTCCCGCATTTTCCAGGGCACGCTTTGCCGCTTCCACCGCCATGGAGGTTGTGGTTTCCTCCACCGCAATATATCTGTTTTCTATCCCTGTACGGCTCCTTATCCACTCGTCCGTGGTATCCATCAGCCTTTCCAGTTCCCCGTTGCTTACAGCCTTTTTCGGAAGCGCGCTTCCTGTTCCTATGATTCTTGCCGGCATGGTATTCCTCCTCAAATTCGTTTTATCTGTCCGCCGCAGTTTTAAAATTTCCGAAACCGCCGGTACCTGTCTTCCGCTATCGCCGCTCCGTCCATTCCGTCAAATTTCCTCAAAAATTCTACCATCTTTTCCTTCATAAAGCCGGCAATATCCTCCACAGTAGAGGCATCAGCGCTTCCATATTCCGGAACAATGGTTTCAATCACGGAAAGCCGCTTTAATTCGTCCGCCGTAATTCCCATCAGCTCCGCCGCTTCCTCTGCCCTGCTTCTATCCTTCCACAAGATGGCGGCAAAGCCCTCCGGTGAGAGTACGGAGTAGGTGGAATTTTCCAGCATCCACACTTCATTGCCCACAGCGAGGCCAAGTGCGCCGCCGCTTCCGCCTTCTCCTATCAAAACAGACAGCACCGGCACCTGCAGCGAGGCCATCTCAAAGAGATTTCTTGCAATCGCTTCTCCCTGCCCTCTTTCCTCCGCCTCCATGCCCGGATACGCGCCGGAAGTGTTGAGGAAACAGATGATCGGGCGGTGAAACTTCTCCGCCTGCTTCATCAGCCTGAGCGCCTTGCGGTAGCCCTCCGGCGATGCCATACCATAATTGCGCATGGCACATTCATCGACGCTGTTGCCTTTCTGTATGCCGATAACCGTAACCGGCTGCCCATAAAGCGTGGCAATTCCTCCGACGACAGCCTTGTCATCTCCATAATTCCTGTCTCCGTGCAGTTCTACAAAATCTTTGAAAATAAGATCGATATACGTAAGGACGGAAGGCCGGTCTATGCTCCTTGCCTCTTTCACCTTTTCCCATGGTGTTTTAAAAGGTGTCGTTGCCATTTTCTCCCTGTCCGGCTCGGTGGGCACAAAGCTTTCGATTTCCTCTGTAAACCCGCTGAAAGTACTGTTTTCCATGGAAACCCTGTGAGACTTTAAGATTTCATACAGCACCTTTTTTAAATCGTCTCTTTCCACCACGCGGTCCACAAAACCATGCTCTACCTGAAATTCCGCGCGCTGAAAGCCCTTCGGCAGCCTCTGCCCAATGGTCTGCTCTATCACCCTCGGACCCGCAAAGCCGATAAGCGCCCCCGGTTCCGCCAGAATAATGTCGCCTAACATGGCAAAGCTTGCCGTCACGCCGCCGGTGGTAGGGTCAGTCAGCACCGTCACATACAAAAGCCCCGCGTCCGCGTGCTTTTTGATTGCCGCTGCTGTTTTCGCCATCTGCATCAGGGAAACCATTCCCTCCTGCATACGAGCGCCTCCGGAACAACAGAAAATAATGACGGGAAGCCGTTCCCGCGTGGCTCGCTCAACGGCAAGGGCAATTTTTTCGCCCACCGCGTGTCCCATGCTCCCCATGAGAAACCTTGCGTCGCATATCCCTATCACTGCCCTTTCTCCGTAGATTGCTCCCTCTCCGACAGTGACGCCCTCCCGAAGTCCGGTTTTTTCCCTTACCTCAGCCAATTTCTCTTCATAGTCCGGAAAATGCAGAGGATTGCCGCCTTCTACTTCCGCAAACCACTCGGTAAAGGTGCTTCTGTCGCACACCATGCGGATTCGATTGTTCGTCCTGACACGGAAATAGCCTCCGCAGACGGTACAAATATACTGATTGACTACCACATCCGCCCTGTCCAGTTCTCTCCCGCAGGACGGACATACCACCATTTTTCTTTCTTCCTGGGGATTTTCCGCGCTTTTGCTTTCTTTCGGCGCTGTTTTCCAGCCTATCAGCGGAAAGCGCCTTACTTTATCCTTTTTCTTGTTTTTGTAAATGGATATATATTTTCTGTTACGCCATATTTCTGACATATTCCACCTCCAAAATCATATCTCTCCGAATCTGACACAACTTATGACATGGCAAAGGTGATTTCCGCCTGCGCCACAATTTTGCCATCGACAGTTGCAATCGCTTTAGCAACGCCAATGGGGCCTTTCTGTCTGATGATTTCCGTTTCCAGCATCAGGACATCCCCGGGCACTACTTTTCCCTTAAATTTTGCCGCATTGATACCTGCAAAGTATGCCGTCTTTCCTTTGTTTTCCGTAAGGCTTAAAGCCGCGACCGCTCCTGTCTGCGCCAACGCTTCTATAATCAGCACGCCGGGCATGACGGGTTCCTGGGGAAAATGCCCTTTAAAATACGGTTCGTTGTAAGAAACGCATTTTTTTGCCACCGCCCGTATCCCCGGTGTCAGCTCCTCCACCGTATCAAGCAGCATAAAAGGCTGCCTGTGCGGTATAATTTCCATAATTTCCTTTGTAGATAATACAGACATTTTGATACCTGTTCCTTTCTTCTCTACTGTTGGTATTTTCCAATCAATATACTTGCGTTATGCCCGCCAAACCCGAGAGAGTTGCTGAGCGCATAAGGAATTTCCTCTTTGTAAGCCTCTTTACAGTAATTCAAATCCAGTTCTTCGTCCGGTGTTTCATATCCCACCGTCCTGTGGATAAAGCCCTCTTCCATCTCTTTCACACAAGTGATAAATTCAACCGCGCCTGCCGCGCCAAGCAGATGCCCTATCATGGATTTGGTGGAATTGATGCGAAGCTTCTTCGCATGGTCGCCAAATGCCAGTTTGATGGCTCTTGTCTCAAACAGGTCGTTGTGATGGGTCGCGGTTCCGTGCGCATTGATATACGTAATGTCCTCCGGCACAAGTCCGCCGTCCGCTATGGCATTTTCCATGGCACGTGCCGCGCCGCTGCCGTCCTCGGCCGGTGAGGTGATATGATATGCGTCGCCGGTACAGCCATAGCCCAGCACCTCGGCATAAATATGGGCGCCCCGCTTTTTCGCATGCTCCAGTTCTTCAAGAACCACAATGCCCGCGCCTTCTCCCATGACAAAGCCGCTCCTGTTTTTGTCAAAAGGAAGGGAACAACGATCGGGGTCATCCACCGTGCTGAGCGCCGTCAGCGCGCAGAAACCGCCTATGCCAAGGGGCGTCACTGCGCTCTCTGTTCCGCCGGCCAGCATAACATCCGCATCTCCGTACTGGATGCTGCGGAATGCCTCTCCGATGGAGTTAGTGCCTGTCGCACACGCCGTCACCACATTGATGTTTTTACCCTTAAGCCCAAATTGGATGGACACATTCCCCGCTGCCATATTGGAAATCATAAGCGGTACAAGAAGCGGGTTGATTTTGGACGGACCCTTGTTTAACAGCTTCTCATGCTCCCTTTCTATCGCCTGCAGGCTTCCGATTCCGGATCCTACCGAACAGCCCACGCGGTAAGGGTCTTCCTGTTCCATGGAAAGCCCCGCATCCGAAACTGCCTCCTGCGCCGCCGCTACCGCGTACTGGCTGAAAGCCTCCATACGCTTCGCCGCCTTAAAATCCATATAATTCTTGGCGTCAAATCCCTTCAGCTCCGCCGCTACATGGCATTTATAATCTGTGCTGTCAAATCTTGTGATAGTGCCAAATCCATGCCGTCCTGCCTTTACAGATTCAAAAAAGTCCTTTACATTAAGCCCGATTGGGGTAATGGCTCCCATTCCGGTCACTACTACTCGTCTGCTCATATCAACTCTGCTCCCTTCTCCTATGCTCTATACTGCCATTCCGCCATCCACGGATATGACCTGTCCGGTAATATAACCCGCCGCATCCGACGCCAGAAAAGCGACCACTTCGGCCACTTCCTTTGCCGTTCCGGTTCTCTTCAATAAAATCTGTTCCGTCAAAGCCGTCTTTACCGTCTCCGGAAGGCTTTCCGTCATTTCCGTCTCAATGAACCCAGGCGCCACTGCATTTACCGTGATACCGCGGCTTCCCAGCTCTCTTGCCGCACTCTTGGTCAGTCCGATGACCCCTGCCTTGGACGCGCAGTAATTTGCCTGTCCCGCATTGCCCATCACGCCGGTAACGGAGGAAATGTTAATAATTTTTCCGCTCTTCTGCTTTAAAAGCTGTCTGGACAGATGCTTGATGGTGTTAAAACAGCCCTTCAGATTGACGGAAATGACCTTGTCAAAATCCTCCTCCGACATTTTCATCAGCAGGTTATCCCTTGTGATCCCTGCATTGTTCACCAAAATATCAATATGCCCATATTCCTTCACCAATGCCGTTATCATTTCCCCACAGGCGTTAAAATCCGACACATCACAGGCAACGCTCACTGCTTCCCCGCCGGCCTGTCTGATTTCCTCCACCGTCTCCTGGGCTTTTGCCGCGGAGCCGTTATAGTTTACAATGACAAACATATCTTTTTCTGCCAGCGCCAGTGCAATCGCTCTTCCGATTCCCCTGCCGGCTCCTGTGACAAGCGCTACCTTCTTATCAGGCATTTTTCAGTACCTCCATACATTTGTCAAGGTCTTCATACTTATCCACATTTAAAACCGTGACCTCTCTGTTGATTTTTTTCACAAAACTGCTCAGCGTCCTGCCGGGTCCGATTTCCACAAAGGTATCGAATCCGTCTGCCAACAGCCTTTCCACCGACTGCTGCCATCTTACAGGAGATGAAATCTGTTTTTCCAAAAGTTCCCTGACAGGCTCCGTGGAACGCACGTAATCTGCTGTCAGGTTTGCCACATAGGGAATGGAGAATTCAAGAAGCTGCGCCCGCTCAAGGTCCTTCCGCAGCCTTTCGCCCGCTCCCGTAAGCATTTGGGAATGGAACGGTCCGCTGACATTTAAAGGAACCACCCTCTTTGCGCCCTTCTGCTGCAATGCTTCTCCTGCCCTGCGCACTGCATCCGCTTCTCCGGTAATCACAATCTGTCCCGGGCAGTTGTAGTTGGCGATGGAAACAATACCTTCCGTCTGCTCGCAGGTTTCTTCAATCACATCTGTGGAAAGCCCCAGCACAGCCGCCATTGCGCCGCCCGTGGGAACTGCCTCCTGCATGTACACGCCTCTTCTTCTCACGATTGCCAACGCCGTGTCAGCCTGCATAACGCCTGCCGCCACAATCGCCCCGTACTCGCCGAGACTTAGACCCGCCGCTGCCTGCGGGCGGATGCCACGCTCCTCCAATACTTTTAAAATGGCAATTTCTACCGTCACCATGGCAATCTGGGTATACTCCGTGACGGAAAGCTTTTCATTTTCCTCAAAACAGATTGCCGGAATGTCCAGCCCCGTGATATGGCTGGCTTTCTCAAAAATTTCCCTTGCCGTCTTTTCTTTCTCGTAAAAATCCTTTCCCATTCCTGCATACTGCGCTCCCTGTCCCGGGAACATGAATACAATTTTGCTCATTTTCATCCTCATTTCTGCGCTTGCTTCATTGCGCGTATTTTATTTTTCCGTCAAACGCAAAAGCTGTGCCGCTTCCTGCATAATCTCTTCTATGATTTCCTTACAGGACTGCTCTTTTTTCACGAGCCCCGCGATCTGCCCTGCCATCAGCGTACCGCTCACAGTGTCGCCGTCCATGACCGCCCTGCGAAGGGAGCCCAATGTCAACTGCTCCAGTTCTGCAAGCTCCGCGCCTTCTTTTTCCAGACGTAGATACTCTCTTGACATTTGATTACGGATTTGGCGCACCGGATGCCCCGTGCTCAGACCTGTGACCTCCGAATCGATATCCTTTGCCTTGATTACTTTTTCCTTGTAGTTTGCATGGACAATGGACTCCTTTGCCACGACAAACCTGGTTCCCATCTGCACCGCCTCAGCGCCCAGCATACACGCCGCTGCAAAGCCTCTGCCATCGCCAATGCCGCCTGCCGCAATCACGGGAATCTGTACCGCATCCACTACCTGCGGAACCAGACACATGGTAGTGGTCTGTCCGATATGTCCGCCGGATTCCGTGCCTTCTGCCACAACTGCCGACGCGCCGCAGCGCTCCATCATTTTCGCCATGGCAACGCTCGCTACCACCGGAATCACTTTGACACCGCCTTCTTTAAAGGCATCCATAAACTTTGCCGGATTGCCGGCGCCCGTCGTCACTACCTTTACGCCTTCCTCCAGCACTACCTTTGCCACCTCAGGTGCATTGGGATTCATCAGCATGATATTGACACCGATTGGCTTTTTTGTCAGTTCCCTCGCTTTTCTGATTTCTTCCCGCACGATCTCCGCCGGTGCGCTGGCAGCCCCGATAATGCCAAGGCCTCCTGCTTCCGATACCGCAGCCGCAAGCCTGTGCTCCGCTACCCATGCCATCCCGCCCTGCAGGATTGGATACTCAATTCCCAAAAGCTCTGTGATTCTGGTCTTCATATTTTTCCCTCATTCTATTTCTTTTGATGTTCAAATAGTTTGACTATCAAATACTTTGAATATCAAACTATTTGCTTATCAAAGTATATAGCAGTTGACAAAAAATGTCAACCGCTATTTCTATTCCACATGAAATAAATAAAAAGGGCCTCAGATTGCTCCGAAGCCCTTTCTTTTCTGCTTTAAAATTCTATAGAACGGAATTACTGTCCCATCTGCTTCTTCACTTCTTCAGCGAAGTTCTCTTCCTTCTTCTCGATACCTTCGCCGGTCTCGAAGCGAACGAAACGCTTTACGGAAAGCTTTGCGCCGTTTTCCTTTGCAACCTGTGCAAGGTACTGGGATACGGTCTGCTTGCCGTCTTCTGCCTTTACATAAACCTGCTCAAGCAGACATACTTCTTTCAGCTCTTTGTTCAGACGGCCCATCACTGCGCCTTCGATAACCTTTTCCGGCTTTCCTGCCATCTTGGGGTCTGCTGCAATCTGCGCCATGAGAATTTCCTTCTCATGCTCCTTGTATTCCTCGGAAACCTCATCTGTGGAAACATACTTCGGAGACAGCGCAGCTACCTGCATTGCAATGTTTGTCATGGCCTCCTTGACTGCATCGTTTACCACATCGGTATCAGCCTCTACAATAACGCCGATACGTCCGCCGCCGTGTACGTAGGAAACAACACAGCCGTTTGCTGCTACTACCTTTTCAAATCTTCTGATGTTCAGATTTTCGCCGATAATCGCAATCTTTTCTACCAAAGCTTCCTTTACGGTCTTGCTTGTATCAGCATTCCATGCTTCTGCCATAAATGCATCCATATCTGCTGCATTGGAAGCAAGTGCCTGATTGGCAACTGCTGTCACATAAGCCTGGAAGTCTGCATTTTTTGCCACGAAATCCGTCTCGGAGTTTACTTCTACAACTGCTGCTGTGGTATCTCCTTCTTTCACAACCATGCAAAGACCTTCTGCTGCGATTCTTCCGGCCTTCTTCTCTGCCTTAGCCTGTCCGTTCTTTCTGAGGTATTCAACTGCCTCGTCCATATTGCCGTTCGTCTCATTCAGAGCCTTCTTGCAATCCATCATGCCTGCGCCGGTCATCTCACGCAGTTCTTTTACCATTGCTGCCGTGATATCTGCCATATATATTCACCAAATCCTTTCTCGTATCATACGCTTTCCACATGCCGCCCTGCGGCACACCTGCCGGAACTTTATTCAGCTTCTACTGCTTCCTCGGCAGCTTCTGCAATCTCTTCAATATCTGCTTCCTCAGAAACAGCAGCTACTTCCTCTTCTGTGTAAACTGCCTCACCCTGATTTGCCTCGATAACAGCGTCTGCCATCTTGGAAACAATCAGCTTCACTGCTCTGATCGCATCATCATTGCCCGGGATGATATAATCCAGTTCTTCAGGGTCACAGTTGGTGTCACCGATGCCTAAAAGGGTAATACCTAAGGAATGTGCTTCCTGTACGCAGATTCTCTCCTTCTTCGGGTCTACAACAAAGATAGCATCCGGAATTCTGGTCATATTCTTGATACCGCCAAGGTTCTTTTCAAGCTTCTCCCACTCTTTGCGCAGTGCAATTACTTCCTTCTTGGGAAGCACGTCAAAAGTACCGTCCTCGGACATGGTCTCAATCGCACGCAGTCTCTCAACACGGGACTGAATCGTCTTGAAGTTGGTCAGCATACCGCCCAGCCATCTCTCGTTTACATAGTACATGCCGCATCTCTCAGCCTCTGTCTTAACAGCATCCTGTGCCTGCTTCTTGGTTCCCACAAAAAGAATGGTACCGCCCTGTGCAGCAATCTCAGAAATTGCCTTGTAAGCCTCGTCAACCTTGCCTACAGATTTCTGCAAATCGATAATGTGGATTCCGTTTCTCTCCGTGAAAATGTAGGGAGCCATCTTAGGATTCCATCTTCTGGTCTGATGTCCGAAATGAACACCTGCTTCTAACAACTGCTTCATTGAAATAACGCTCATATTCTTACCTCCATTTGGTTTGTACTTCCGCATGCTTTTCCGCTGTATCTGCGTTAAAATACAGACGGCTCCACAGCTATCCGCCTTACTTTTGCGGCACCAACCGTAAATAGGCATACGTGTTTTATAGTCACAACGTTTAAAGTATAACATAAGGGAAACCCAAGTGCAAGGGTTTCCCTTAAAATTCATCACAACATTTCCGCACAATCCGGCGTTTATCATTTAGTTGCTTCTCGTTATAATCAGTGCAATTTCCTCGTCGGAAGCTCCCTTCGGAATCTCATAACTGCCGGCTCTGATTTTCTTGTCATAACCGTTTGCACAGAGATATTTGTCATATTCCTTTGCATCCTTCACCAGTCCTGCGTCGGCAAGCGTCTTGCTGACTGCCCCTGAACTCTGTCCCGAACTGATCACGATGGTAATGGTATCCTCCGATTCCGGCGTCTTTGTAGGCGTTGGAGTCGGGGTAGGGGTTGGAGTAGGAGTAGGAGTAGGCGTCGGGGTTGGTGTCGGCGTAGGTGTGGGCGTAGGTGTCGGAGTCGGCGTTGGTGTGGGTGTGGGTGTTGCCGTCGGCGTTGGTGTCGGTGTTTCTGTCTCCGCCGGCGTTGCTGTCGGCGTAGGCGTAGGTGTTGGCGTCGGCGTTGCCGTTGCATCCGGCGTCTTATCCGGCTCAACAGTTGCCTCCGGCGTCTTATCGCCCTCGCCTGACGTAGAACCTCCCTGCATATCTGCAAGCACCATACTCTCTGACATCCCCAATTCGCGCGCCCTCGCCTTGATTTCTTCGTCCGTCATCGTTCCGCGTTTTCCTGCTGCAACAGTCGTAAGCAGAACCGTCACCAGTATTCCGATTCCAAGGCCGCGCAGATAATATTTCAGTTTCATCATATTTTGCTCCCTATCAATACATTACATTTACTTGAACAAATCAATTACCAGCTTCACTTCTCCAACGCCAAGCCCTAATTCTTTTGCTATCTCGACATTGGATTTACCGGCATTGTGCAATTCAAGTATTCTCCCATTCTGATTTTCCTTCTCCGAGCTGCCATCTATAAAACTGATATCCTCTTTTTGCGACTCTTCCGGTGTTTCTTCCGCCAAATCCGCTTCTTTGCCTTCTTCAGCAGACATTCCCTGTACAGAGAACTGTCCTCCCACTGCTTCTGCCTCTTTGACAGTTTGTTCTATTTTGCTGACTGTTGATTTTATATTTTCATGCTTATCATTGAGCATGTCATATAAGAACATAACCTCTTGGTGGTTCTTATTGATGTCTTCCAAAACGGTATCTGAATATTCATTGACTGCCATAATTTTTTCATTTGAAACCCGCTCCAGAGAACGTTCCGTCTTCTCTACCGCATAGTCAACTGTCTCGTCCACAATATCTTCTATCCGTTCCTTGACTTCATCCATTTCCTGCGCTACCACACTTTTTACTTCTTCCTTTACCAATTTCTTGGTGCCGGCGTCAGCTTCCTTGCCTGTAGGAATAAAAAAGCTAAGTACAAAAATGATGCCCCCTGCGATAAGCAGGATTATTTCCATTGTGCCCATTTGTGTTTCTCCTTAAATCTTTATATCAAAACTTTTCTTATCCTTGCACACCACGCGTCCGTCCACATCCGCCTTCTTCTTCCGGTTTCTGCCGCCGTCTCCCGCGTAGTTGTTGCTCCCTTTTTCTTTTGAATCAAACTTTTTTTGCTGCCAGTCCGCATCATCGCTCTGCACGACCTGTCTCGTCTTGATGTCAGTTTCCCGATGCATTTCCTGCATCAGGTTGCCCTGCTGCGTAATCCCCCTGTTATCCTCGTTCTGCTTCAGCGCCGTGTAGTCCTGCGACCTCGCTATCGTTCCCAACTCAATCGCACCTAATGCCATTCTGAACCTCCTTTACATACCTACCACTCTGACGTCTCCCTGCTGCTTCACAAAGCGGCAGTACTGCTGTTCCTTCTGCACTACCATGGACACATCGCCAATTACCACCTTCACGCCGGGATATGCCTTCTCCTGCACCACTACCTGCGCACGCGCCTGCTGGTCGATAATCTCTGCCAGCGCTTCCAGTTCCTTTTTCGCTTTCTTAAGCTCCGGAAGCTTCTGCTCTTTTGTTTTGACCACAGACGCCAGATATTGAAGCTGTTCCATTGAAAGCTTCACGCCCTGCTTCCGTTTCTGTATATAAGTGGCAATAATCGGGTCTAAACTTTCTATCATTTTGTTCAGTTCCCCAATCGTCTTCTGCAGTTCCGCATAACGTATCTTTACCGCCGGATCCGCGCCCACCTCCAAAACCGTCGATGTCCCCATCGTCGAGCCAAAGGTTTTCGCCTTAATCAGATTGGTTGCACAGGTACGCCCGCCTGCAATAAAGCCGCGTTTGCCATCTACCGTGATTTCTTTGCCCGCCATTACCGTGCTGTGCATAATAGACTCAGCCGTAATGTATCCGTCTGCGCTTACTTTCGCACTCTCAAAATACTTTGCCACGATATTGCCGCCCGCCTTCAGTTCACCCTTGCCCATGCCGGCCATGCCGCGGGCAATGATGATATCGCCGGTGGCCTCCAGATACGCGCTCTCCACCAGACCGTTCACGACAATATTGCCTTTTGCCTTGACAGAAAAATTCGCCAGCACATTGCCGGTCACAGTGACACTGCCGTCATATTCGATATTGCCGGTAGACATATCCACGCTTTCCAGTTCCAGCACATTGGATACAACAACTCTATCGTCTTCCAGTATAACGTGTCCGCTCACCTGCGCCTTCAGAGTAAGCTTATCCTCTGCAAGCTCCACGTTCTTACCGTACTTTAACAGAAGATTCTTTACCGTGCGGGGCTTTATGACAACCCCCATAATATTGGTTCCGTTTTCTCCCAAATCGGCAGGAATCAGACGTGCCAGCGTATCACCTGCTATGCAGTGGCTTATGGTATTCAGATGGAAGAAATCCACGCTTCCATCTTCCTTCAATGTCGGTCTTGCCTTCGAATCTGCATTAAAATAATACTCTATGACCGCATCCTTTCCCTCACGGGGCGCCTGTCCCTCCGCCACTACAATATCCGTGCAGTAGACGTTATTTGCAATTGCCGCCTCTATATTTTCCGCCTTCACGCCAAATTTAATCTGCTTGCCGGCCAAATCTCCCAAAACATCCTGCGCAGTCAGGACTTTTCCTGTTTCCGACGGGGGATAGAGCCTGATAACGGCTCTCATATTTTCCTCTTCTATCGAAAGCTTGTAACGCATATTGACAGGAGGACATTCTCCGCTGCCCAGGGGCATAACCGAATTCCAATCCCGCCCCAGCGCATCCTTTAATACCGGAAGATCACAACTTATCCCCTGCTGTGCGAGATAATCCGTAACTTCTCCTATTTTAACCTGTTCGCCGCCGCCTTTGGGTACTACTATTTGTAAGCCAAACCCTAAGCCATTTTTAACCAGCCTGAAATAACCGTTCGCCATGCACTTCTCCTCATCTATCTATCAATCGCCTCCACGCCACATATCAGCCCTCTTTTATCTGTTAAAAATCCCCATGTAGACTCCCATTTTGTCTTTCATCTTCTGAAGTGCCCGTGTGTGAAGCTGGGAAATGCGGGACTCAGAGACCTCAAGAATATTGCTGATTTCCTTGAGTGTCAATTCTTCATAATAGTAAAGCAGTATTACCTTTTTCTCCTTTTCCGTCAGAATCTCCAGTGTTTCCTCCAGCACCTTCTTCAATTCTTCCTTCTCTATGCTTTCCTCCGGTCCTTCAAATCGTGCCGTATTATGGCGGTTGCCTTCAAACGGCACCTCGCTTCCCTGTTCCATATACTCGTTTAAAGAGACCACGTTTGTGATTTTCATCTGGGACTGCCATTCCAGATATTCATCCTCCGTAATGCCAAGCTTAGCCGCAATCTCCTCATCCGTTGCTTCCCTGCCTTTTAAAAGCTCGATCTCTTTCATGACCGCTTCTATTTTTTTCTGTTTCTGCCGGATTGTCCTGGGAATCCAGTCCATCTTACGAATCTGGTCCAGTATGGCTCCCCGTATACGCAGGCTCGCATAGGTCTCAAATTTTACTTCCTTCATGTTGTCGAATTTGTCTATGGCGTCTATCAGTCCGAAAATGCCATAGCTCACCAAATCCTCATACTCCACATTGTAGCCGAGATACATGCTCAGACGCCCTGCCACCAGCTTTACCAAAGGCGCATATTCCAATATGATTTTTTCCCTGATTTCGGGCGCCCTTGTTCTGTCATAGTCGTCCCAAAGCCGCTTTCTTCCCGCTTCGTCCATGGCATCCTCCTAATTCCGTTCTTCACATGCAGTCTACTCGTTTCCCTTGTCGGAGTTTTCTTCCTTACCTTCCTCTGTTTCCTTTGCGATTACTTCTCCCTCGTCTAAAGCCGCCTTTTCATTCTGCTTTTCAAATGTGTCCAAGACCCATTTCAGTATGGTCCCCAATCCATAAAAGATGAGGAGAACCGAAAGCAGCGCCACCAGCTTCCAGATAATAGGGTACTTCATTATAAATGTAATAATGCAGGTAACCGCGCCGGCTGTCAGCATCAACACCAATGGCATTTTTTTTCTGTTCATATTTCCAGTCTGCTCCTAAATCACTTTCTCCGGTTTTCCAACCGCCTTGATTACATAATCTCCTGTCTCCGGATAAAATATGACGGTACGTCCATAGTTTGCACCGGTATCTGCAACCAAAACCGGAATCTGCAATTCTGCCAGCTTCTGTCTTGAAGCCTCTACATTTCTGTCACCGACGCGAACCAAGTCTGTTTTGTTCTGAAAAGTAAACATCATGGCTCCGCCTGCCAGTTTTGCCACCATCCGGTTTCTTTTTGCACCCAACATTTCCATCTGCCGTACCAGTTCTGTAATTCCCGTATCCGCGAACTTAGGAATATTCAGTTGCCCACCCCGGATAGCCGTACTGTCCGGCAACATAATATGTGCTAGCCCGCCGATTTTGGTGATTGGATCCCTGATTGCAATTCCAACACAAGAGCCAAGTCCCAAAGTCGTCAATCCGTTCGGGCTGCTGCAGACCTTCAAATCAGCCATTCCCACCTTTATTATCTCGCTCATAAGTAAATTACCTCGGTTCAATCTTATTTGTTCAACATCTACACCATCCCCAGTGCAGATAATATCTTCTCATAAGATTCCAAATCCGGAATCAAGATAAAATAACCGTCTATTTCCACATCATCATAAAACTGCGACTGAATTAAAAGTATTTTATCTCCCATAATACCGAATTCTATAGCCGGCACGCTTAAAATAGCTCCAGCCATATCAAGCGCCAGATCCGGCGGCGAGGGATATATCTTTAGATTTGTCAGCGTTGACAGTGAATTGAGGTAAGCGCCCGTGATGATATTGGAAATTTCCTTCATGGCGGAAATCTCCATCTCGTTGAGTTCATCGCCCTCGCTTGCCAATCCCATCATCAGCTTATTTATCAGATGCTTTGCGCTGTCAGTTCTTACCAGAAACATGATGCTGCCCGTGATGTCTCCCTCTACAGCAAGGTAAACGCCGACCATCAACTGCTCTTCGCCGCCCATCATGGCGCCGACCTCATGAAACTCCAGAAGCCTGACCTGCGGCACCTGCATATCCACCTTACACTGCAGCATCTGAGATAATGCCGTCATGGCATTTCCTGCACCGATGTTACCGATTTCCCTTAATACATCCATATAATTCTGAGTTACATGATCCAAACTCATATCTGCCATAAAATGCATATCTCCTTCTGTTAAACTCTGCCTATTTTTCCTGCGCTACAATATTCAAATCTAATAGGGAAATCAGACCGCCTTCATACTTTCCGACACCCTGAATGAAGTTATTCTTGTCTTCCTTATCGTATGCCATTTTTTCAACCTGAGTGTCCAGGTCCAGTGTCACCACTTCTCTGACCTCGTCTACGATCATGCCGATGGTACCATACTGTTCCAGCTTTACAATGATAATTCTTGCCGACTTGCTCTCTTCATCTGCGGGAAGTCCCATCTTCAGTCTGAGACTCATAATGGGAATCACCTCGCCGCGCAGATTGATAACGCCTTTTAAGTATGCTGCCAGCTTCGGCACTCTCGTAATGTGCTGCATCCTCACGATATTATCGATGTAGCGGATATCGATGCCATACTGCTCCTGTCCCAACCTGATGACAATGTACTGCGCTGTTTCACTTGCAATTATTAAATCTTCCATTCTCTGTCCCTCCTCAGATTAAGGCATTCGCATCCAGAATCAGGGCAACTTCTCCATCACCCAGAATGGTTGCGCCGCTTATCAGCTTGCACTTATTGTCAATGTATTTACCCATGGACTTAATAACAATTTCCTGCTGTCCCTGCAGTTCATCCACTACAAAGCCCGCCGTCTTATCACCCTTCTTCACGATAATGACCGTCAGATTTTCTTCCGGTGCCCTTGTACTGGTCACATCAAGCTCTTTATCCAGCCTGATAAGCGGAATCACGCTTCCTCTTAAATGGATAACTTCCTTATTTTGTACAAGTTTAATATCCTCCGGCATGACATCCTCTATCGTCTGAATAGAGCCGAGTGAAATGGCATATTTTTCTCCGCCGATTTCCACCATAAGAGCCTGAATAATGGCAAGTGTAAGCGGCAGACGGATAATCCATGTACTGCCCTCTCCGAGCCTGCTCTTTACCTCAACCTCGCCGCTCAGCGCTTCTATCTTGCTCTTCACGACGTCAAGCCCAACGCCCCTTCCGGATACATCCGTCACCTTCTCCGCTGTAGAGAAACTCGGCAGGAAAAGCAAATCAATAATTTCCTTTTCAGACATATTGAGCGCCTGCTCCGGTGTGATCTGTCCGCGCTCGATGGCTTTTCTCTTCACGCTCTCCGTGTCGATACCATTACCATCGTCCCGCACCTCAATAACAACGTTATTGCCATCCTGATAAGCATCCAGCCAGATGGAACCCACCTCCGGCTTGCCTCTCTGGGCACGCACCTCCGCAGACTCCAAACCATGATCCGCGGAATTTCTGAGCAGATGCATCAAGGGGTCTCCGATTTCATCCACCACGGTACGATCCAGTTCTGTCTCCTCACCGGACATATAGAGCTCCATTTTTTTATTGAGCTTCTTGGTTAAATCACGAATCATGCGGGGGAATTTATTTACCACGCTTTCTATCGGCACCATTCGAACCTTCATAACAGATTCATGCAGGTTCGTCGTAACACTCTCCAAATATTCAATCTGTTCGTTGATACCGCTCTGCGCCGTACCACTGTTTTGTGCCATCGTCGCCTCTGACGCAGCGACAAGTGAATTCTTCGCAATAATCAGCTCGCTCACCAGATTCATCAGCACATCGAGCTTTTCAATATCCACACGCACAGTGCGGTTTACGACCGGCTTGCCGCCGGACTGCTTCGCCGCTGCCGGCTGTTTTGCCGCAGCCGCTGCGGGCGCGGGAGCTGTCTGGGCTGCCTGCTGCACCTGTGTCGCCACAGGCGCTACTGCCGTGCTCTCCTCGCTCTTCTCTGTTTCCTTGCGCATATTTTCTTTATGCTCTTCTGCTTCTCTGCTCTCCTCGTCAAGCTGCATAACAGAAAGGTCCAGATTCTCTGCCAGAACCGACTCTATCTCGGAAACATTGCTGATTGCGGCAGTCACCTTATCCACATCTGCTTCCGTAATCATAATCAGGGAGAAATCCAAATCAAAGCGTTCGTCTTCGATATCCTGCGCGGACGGATTGGATACAATAATTTCACCCAGCTCTTCCACTGCCTTGAATACCAGAAACGCCCTGGCCGCCTTCAAAAGACAGCTTTCCTGTATACTGACTGTAACGCCGTATACCATCTTGCCCTGTTTCTGCGCTTCTCCAATCACCATTTTATCGGTGCTGTTTAAATTGATTTCCAGCCATTTCCTGCCGTCGCTATCGTCAGCAGATTTCACTGCCGGCTCTGCCGTTGCTTCACTTTCGCCTGCTGCCTTTTTATTGAGTATGTCGCCCAGCATCTTTATCAGCGGCTCATTGTCATTTGTTCCTTCATCGCCGCTTTCTCTGATGTTTGTAGTATACTCCTCCAAGGCATCCAGACACTGAAACAGAATGTCAATCATATTGGCTTTCACCTTTATGCTGCCATTCCTGACCTCAGAAAACACATTTTCCATATCATGGGTCAAATTCTGCATACGCTTATAGCCCATGGTTCCTGCCATTCCCTTCAGGGAATGGGCGGCACGGAAAATTTCATTGATCGTATCCATATTTTCCGAGTCCTGCTCTAATTCCAGTATCTGTGTGTTCAGATTCTGTAAATGTTCTGTTGTTTCATCAAGGAAGATTTCCAAATATTGACTTACATCCATTTTACTTTCCCCCCACCTTTGCGGTTATCGCCTGTGCGATTTGTTCGAGCGGTACAATTTGGTCGGCGAGCCCTGCCGTCACAATGCTCTTGGGCATCCCGTATACGACGCAGGTACTCTGTTCCTGTGCAATTACATGTATTTTCTTGTTGTTTTTCAGATTCGAGATTCCCTGCGTGCCATCCGCGCCCATTCCCGTCATGACTACACAGACTATTTCGTCAAAACGACTATCTCCCAGCGATTCATACATATAGTTGGCGCACGGCCTCACTCCCTCTCTGGGCGGCTCATCCGTGTAATGAATCACATATCTGCCCGCCGCGTTTACAGCTACGGTTAAATGACTGCCCCCCATGGAAAGATAGACGCAGCCGTTTTCCAGCACGTCGCCTTCCGCTGCCTCCCGCACCGTAATCTCGCTTAAGGAGTTGAGACGCTCCGCCAGCGATGCGGTAAAGCCCTTCGGCATATGCTGCACCAATAAAACCGGAGCCTGTAAATCCTTTGGCAGACGTGGAATCACGGACTGCAACGCCTTTGGCCCTCCGGTAGAACTTGCGATTGCAACAAGCTTCTTTCCTGTCACACCGGTGGATACCCTTGCAGGTGCTTCCGGTTTTGTAACAGGTACTGCCGCCGGCTCCCGCCTAAACGGTTTCGCTGCTCTCTGTACGGGCATACCCACAGCGGAATCAGACACCACCGCAAGGGTTTTCAGCAGATGTTCCTTAAAATCCGCACCACGGCAGTCACCGGCGCTGACCGGCTTGTGAATAAAATCAACCGCTCCCAGCTCCAGTGCATCCAAAGTCACTTTTGCGCCCTCGCTGGTCGCCGTACTTGCCATCATTACCCTTGCGGATATTTTGAATTTCTGCAATTCCCTTAACAGCTCGATTCCGCCCATCTTCGGCATATTGACGTCTAAGACGACGGCATCATAGGTCTTACGGCTGAGTAAATCAAATGCCTCCAGTCCATTGGTTGCACGATCTTCAACATGAAATCTCTCATCACTATCGATTATATCACACAGCACCCTTCTCATGAGTGCAGAGTCATCAACTACAAGGATTTTTTTCATAAATTATGTTATCCCTTCTCACGACGAAGATTTTTTCTTTCCTCTTCAAAAATATATTTGATGATTTTCTCTCTGTCGCCAGCCCCCATATTGACATATTGTACTCTGTGCTCGTATGTACCCTTCTTATTTTCAACCTCTTTTGCGCTGAGAATTTTCCCTACGATTTCACATTCCGTATTTTCTTTTTCACTCACAAGATGGTAGTTGCAGTAAATCAGACTTCCCGGCTCGTACTGCTGATCGCTCATAAACCTGAGTCCGCCGCCGCTGATGTCCACAATCACGCTTCGCTTTAGGGGAAGCCCCGGCGTAAGTAAATATGCCTCCTTCTGCTCTACTGCTTTTACCTCTTCCTCCACAAGCGGCCTTGCACACATTTCAAGGGCGCAGCTGAACCGATAATACTCCCTGCGCTGGAACTTGCGCAGATTGCTTGTCATCTCCACCACCAGAATATAGGAATTGTTGCTCTTATACCGATCGATAATTCTCGCGAAACACTGGTACAAAATATTGTTTCCGTAAAAAACAATATCGTATTCCCCGTCCACCGGAAGCAGAATCAGTTTAGTCTGCTCCATCGGCATGGCAATTTCCATTCTGTCTTCCGATATGATGTCATATACCTTACTGGTATAGACCTTTTTTGCGTTTTCCTTATCCTCCTCGTTTACCCGATTGACCGCCTGCAGCTCTATCTTGCAGCCCGGTGTAATAAATTTTGAAAGCATAGTCTTCCTCCCTTTTACTTTTTGCCGTTTACAATATGTGAAAAGAACGCTGCCATTCCCCGTTTTCTGGCGATAGCCTCCTTGTTCATCAGCTTTGCCGCAATGCTCTCATACGCAATGCTGGATTTCGCATTCGGATTCTGCTGTGAAACCGGAACCTGCTGCATCACTGCTTTTGCAAGCCGGCTGTCCTGCGGAACCGCTCCCAGATAAGAAAACGACATATTCAAATATCTGGATACGACTGCATTCAGTTTATTGAAAACAATCTCTCCTTCCTCCTCTTCCTCCACCCGGTTGGCAATCATTTTTACAAGCGTATGCTCCCGTGAAAAACGTGGATGCCGGTTTAATGCCTTTAAAAGTGAGTAGGAATCCGTAATCGAGGTTGGCTCCGGCGTTGTGATAAGCAGAATTTCACCGCTTGCCACCAAAAACTCCAACACCGCATCCGCAATCCCAGCTCCGGTATCTACAATAATAATATCAGCAATCGCATCAAGCTCCGTCAGATTCTTTATAATATATGCCAGATAATCCCTGCTTAGGTTTGACATTCCCACAATTCCCGAACCACCTGAGACAAAGCCCACATCCATCGGTCCCCATGTAATGATTTCCCTGATGCTCTTGCCCTGATAAATCAAATCGCAGAGATTGTGCTTCGGAACCGTTCCAAACATAATTTCTATGTTAGCCAGTCCAAAATCTGCATCCAAAATGATAACCCGCTGTCCCTGCTTACGGAACTGAATGGCAAGATTAATTGCTGTATTCGATTTTCCCACGCCGCCCTTGCCGCTGGTCACAGTAAGAACTCTCGCCATAGGACGCTGCACATTTTCTGCTTTTATGATATTCCGCAACTGCTCAGCCTGATCCATATACTTCCTCCTGTCGTGTCCTGCTGTCAGCTCCCCTCTTATTTGCCACAGCCTCTTACGTTCTTCCGCTTAAAAGACTCTTCACCGTCTTCTGCGGATTGAATTTCTCTATATCTTCCGGCACATTTTGTCCACAAGTCACATAAGAAAGACTTGCACCCGTATGGAACTTTAAATTCAGAATATTGCCAAATGCAGAGGTTTCATCCAGCTTTGTGAAAATAAGCTTATAACCCGCCACATCCTTATAGCTGTCAGCAATACTCACAAGATCGCGGTACTTTGTCGTCGCACTGAGTACCAAAAATATCTCCTTTTCCACTATGCCGTCTACGCAGTGTACCAGCTCCTTCATAGCTGCTTTCTGCTCTTCGTTCTGATGGGAATGCCCCGTTGTATCTATCAGGATATAGTCATAGTCCTTAAAGTCATGGATTGCATCCTCTAACTCCTGCATGGTGTAGATAACCCGAAACGGTGCTTCCAGAATACTGGCATAGGTTCTGAGCTGCTCCGCCGCGGCAATCCTGAAGGTATCCGTTGTCAGAAGCGCCACGCGCTTTTTATCCTCTACCGTAAATTTGGAAGCAATCTTTGCAATGGTGGTCGTCTTGCCTACGCCGGTCGGTCCGATAAAGAATACCGCCTTAGGACCCGACTTTGCCGGTACAATTTCCTCTGCAGGCCCAAACTTCAGCACCATCCTCTGATATGCATTTGCCAGCGCATAGTCAAAGGGCATATTGGGCTTATGTACCTTTTCTATTTCCTCCATAATCTGATTGACATATTTTTCGTCTACCTCATTTTCCAGCATGACGTTGTAAAGCAGCTTTAAAAACTTGGCAAGCTCCGGATTCTTTTCTTCCTCCGGCTCCTTTGCCGACGCTTTGGCTTCTTCCTGCGCATCCTCGTAAACTTCGGCTTTCTCCTGCTGCGGATTCTTGAACTGCTGCACCAGCAATGTCTGCAGACTGTCAAGCTTCTCCTCGATCGCTCCGATTTCCGCCGTGTCCCGCCGATAGATGCCGGAACTTTCCTTCTGCCATGCCCCCGTGATCGGCGTATTCCTTTGCAGCACTCCGTCAGAAGGCTTCTCCGCCTCTTTCTTCGCAGGAACAAATTTTTCTCTTTCCTCCTCGAGCGCTACCGTCACCTCTGTTATGGGCTTTTTGAACGAAGCAAAAAAACCCTTCGGCTTAACGCTTCTCACATTCATGACGACAACACCGTCGCCCAGCTCTTTTTTCGCAAGCTCCGTCGCTTCCGCTTCTGTTTTTCCCTGAAATTTCTTAATTATCATTACGCTGTCACCATCCCTACAGATTGCAGTTCTACATTGGACTCAATCTCATTGTACGATACCACTATCAAATCTCTATAGTAATCTTCCGTCAGACGTTTAAAATACATTCTGACAATGGGCGAGGTTATAATGATAGGACTCTTGCCCAGATTTTCCAACTTCTGAAGCTCGCTGCCCACAGATGCCATAACCCGCTTTGTCTTTTCAGGGTCAAGGTTTAAGTAAGCTCCCTGCTCCGTCTGTTTTATGCTGTTCATAATTTCCTGCTCCACCTTGGGATCGAGAGTAACCACATTCGTCGTCTCATGGGGCGGGAAATACTTGCCTGAGATTGCGCGCTTTAAGCTCTGGCGCACATACTCCGTCAGGATATCGGTATCCCGCGTGGTCGGCGCATAGTCGGCAAGTGTTTCAAAGACTGTAAGCAAATCCCTGATGGAAATACCTTCCTTAAGCAGGTTCTGCAATACTTTTTGTATCTCGCCAAGACCAAGCTGCTTGGGTACCAGCTCTTCCACAAGGGAAGGATTGGTTTCTTTCAGGTTGTTGATCAAGTTCTGTACATCCTGTCTGGTCAGCAGTTCATCAATATGCTGCCTGATAATTTCCGTCAGATGCGTTGCAATAATGGAAGGCGGGTCTACTACCGTATAGCCCAAGCTCTCTGCACGCTCCCGCTGCCCCTCCGTTATCCAGATGGCCGGCAGATGGAAGGATGGTTCAAAGGTGGGAATACCTGTGATTTCCTCTTCCACATATCCCGGATTCATCGCCATATAATGGTCAAACAGTATCTCGCCCTCGCTGACCTGTATGCCTTTAATCTTGATAATGTACTGGTTGGGATTGAGCTGTATATTGTCACGCAGACGGATAATCGGCACCACGGTACCAAGCTCCAATGCAATCTGCCGTCTAATCATAACCACACGGTCCAGAAGGTCGCCGCCCTGATTAACATCGGCGAGGGGAATGATGCCGTATCCGAATTCCAGTTCAATGGGATCCACCTGCAACAGGCTGTTTACATTCTCCGGCTGTCGGATTTCCTCCGCCGCCACCTCGTCCGTATCGACCTGTGCCTCTATTTCCGCCGTCTCCAGATTGCCGGCAATGATCCTGCCTCCCACAATGAATATCAGTCCCATTCCCAGAAAGAGTATGGTATTCAAATCTGTCACAATACCCAGAAACGCCAAAGTCGCTCCCACAATGTACATAACCTTGGGAACGCCGAAAAGCTGCTTTAGGATAATCGGTCCAAAATCGGCTTCCTTGCCGCCCTTGGTCACCAATACACCGGTTGACAGAGATATCAGAAGGGAAGGAATCTGGCTCACCAGACCATCACCGATGGTAAGCACGCCGTACTGCTGCACAGCAGCGCCAAAGTCCATCCCGCTGCGCGTCACGCCCATCGCAATACCACCAATCACGTTAATTGCCGTCAGCAAAAGGCCCGCAACCGCATCTCCCTTTACATACTTTACGGCACCGTCCATGGAACCGAAGAAGCTGGATTCCTGCTGTATCTTGTCACGCCGGATTTTTGCTTCCCTGTCATCAATGGCTCCGGTATTTAAGTCGGCGTCAATCGCCATCTGCTTACCGGGCATAGCGTCCAGAGTGAAACGAGCCGTTACTTCAGCCACACGCTCAGAACCTTTGTTGATAACGAGGAACTGAATCATAATCAAAATGATAAAGATAATCGCACCGACAATCAAATCGCCGCCGCCCACGAACTCTCCAAAGGTCCGTACCACATTGCCTGCCTCACCCGTGGTGAGAATCAGTCTGGTGGAAGACACGTTCATGGCAATCCTGAAAATGGTAGTAAACAGCAAAATCGTGGGGAAGTAAGACAAATCCAGCACTTCCTTGGCAAACATACAGACAAACAAAATGGTAAACGCCACTGCCATATTAAACGCCATAAAGACGTCCAGAAGTATTGCAGGAAGAGGAACGATAAACATAACAAATGCCACCAGCACATAAATCGCTACTATGGCGTCCGTTCTTCTCATCTTCAAGTTCACGTTCCTCACCTCCTTTACCGTTTTTAACTTTCCTCAATTCTCTATGAAGAATCGCTTCGCGATTCTTCGAGGAATGACTTAGTTGCTCTTAGGCTGTGTATTTTACAGCCTTAGTGCAACTTCATTCCTTTTATACTTTGCCTTGTAAGTGGTATACAAACGCCAGCACTTCCGCCACTGCCTGATACAGCTCCGGCGGCACTGCCTGCCCTACTTCGACATTTGCATACAACATTCGGGCAAGCGGTTTGTTCTCCACAATTTCAACGTTATTTTCTTTTGCAATTTCCTTAATTTTTCTGGCAAGATAATCCTCACCTTTTGCAATCACGATCGGTGCATCCACCACTTCCGGATCGTACTTGATTGCCACCGCATAATGGGTCGGGTTGGTAATGACTACATCTGCCTGCGGCAGGCTCTGCATCATACGCCGTCTGGATGCTTCCTGCATCCTCTGACGAATCTTACCCTTTATCTGCGGATCACCTTCCTGCTGCTTATATTCGTCCTTCACTTCCTGCTTTGTCATCTTCATATCCTGCGAAAACTTAAATCGCTGGTAAATATAATCTGCCGCTGCAATCAGGATATACACAATCGTGATCCGCAGCCCTAAGTCCGTCACAAGCTGTCCGATAAACTGTATCGCCTGTAAAAGCGTCATGTCATACAAAAAATAGAGATACTGCCATTTATCCTGCAGATAGCTGTAGGCAACATACGCCACCACTACGATCTTGATAATGGATTTCAGCAGCTCCACTAAGGAATTAGCGGAAAAAATTCGTTTGAATCCGCTTATCGGACTGATTTTGCTGAACTTCGGTTTCAGCGGCTTCCCCGTTATCTGCCACTTTACCTGCACCACATCACTGAGAAAAGCAATAATGAACGCAATCGCAAAGATTGGCGCTACAATATATAAAATTTGCAGCATCATATGCTGGAAGATGACAAGCATATCGTTTTCCGGCAGATACCCGTTCCAGTTGGCTGTCGCGCCCGGAATTCTCTGGTACACATCGGTAAAAATCTGCATAAACTGCAGTCCCATGTGTCCAACCCACAGCTTCATAATCATAAACAGGGCAAGCAGGCTTACCGCGTTGCCTATTTCCTTACTTTTGGCAACCTGTCCTTCTTTTCTGGCATCATTCAGTTTTTTCTCGGTTGCCGGCTCCGTCTTCTCCCCGCCGGGTCCTTCCTTGGCAAAAAACTGCAGATTATATTGCAAAATCACATCATACCCTCCACAAAAGAGACGGTCACTTTCTTGATTTCCCTGAAAACAAAATCTGCTGCCCCCGACATCAGGCTTGCTGTAAGAAGCATGACGCCCAGACCGGCAAGCACCTTAAACTGTATGCCGACAGAGAACATGTTGAGCTGCGGTGACACCTTTGCCAGTATTCCCAAAACAGCATTGAGCAGCAATATGGTACAAAACACCGGAAGACATATCCGAAAACCGATGGTAATGTAGTCACCCAAAAACATGAGCACGGCAGAAACCAGATTTTCACCTTTTAACACCGCTCCATTTACCGGTATCAACAGAAAGGAATCCGCCAGCGCGCCGAAGAGATAGCGGTACATGCCGCTGATTATCAGTATCAGCATAATGACATACTGGTAAAACACGCCTGTTACGCTGCTCTGCTCCCTTGTGGCGGGGTCCATCAGCGTCACCATGGACAATCCGATTTCCATATCCGTAATTGCGCCCGCAAGGTTCACAATCGCCATACATATATTGGCGGAAAAGCCTATCAAAAGCCCCGTTACGCCCTCTCGCACAACAATGAGCGCGTATTCCATAACCGTATCATACACCACCGCATCGGCAGGCGTCAAAGTAGTGTAAAGCAACGCTGCCGTAAAAACAGAGAGCGCTATCCTCGCCCTTGCCGGCGTATGGTTCATGCTGAAAAAGGGAGCCACAAACACAAAGCAGGAAACCCTTACCAATATCAGCAGGAAAAATTCCAAATCCAAAAAAGAGAAAGATAAACTAATCATGAGCTGTCCTACCTGACAATATAGGAAGAGAAATCCCACAATTCATACATATACTCCACAATCATGGTGATAATCCACTTTCCAAAAATCATAATTGCCAAAAACACACAGATAATCTTGGGAACAAAGGTCAGTGTCTGCTCCTGTATAGAGGTAACCGTCTGAAAAATACTGATAATCAGTCCGACCGCCAGCGATACCAACAGAATCGGAAGTGCCGCTCTGATAATCAGATATAATGCTTTATTCGCTATTTCCGTTACAACTTCTACACTCATCCGTCCGCTCCTTTCCCCTCCGGATATCTGTTACCTCGTAAAGGTCTTCATCAACTCACCTATAATCAGTCCCCATCCGTCAGCCATCACAAACAGAAGTATCTTAAAAGGCATGGAAATCGTTGTAGGCGGCAGCATCATCATACCCATACTCATCAGGGCCGACGCCACCACCATATCTATGACGATAAATGGTATATAAATCAAAAAACCAAAGAAAAATGCTTCTCTCAATTCGCTGAGCATATAACTCGGAATCAGTACCGGCAGCGGTATATTTTCCAGATTGCCGTCCCAGTCCTGTCTCGCAATACTCATAAACAGCTCCACATCTTTTTTCTGCGTTGAATTATACATAAACTGCCGCATGGGCTGTATTGCCGCCTCAATTGCCTCCTCCTGCGTCAGCCTCCCTTCATCCAGGGGCAGGTACGCATTGGTATAAATGCTGGCAATTGTGGGTGACATAACAAAAAACGTGAGAAAAAGCGCCAGCCCCATCAGGACCTGATTGGGCGGTGCCGTCTGCGTGTTTAAAGCAGCACGCGTAAAATGAAGCACAATAATAATTCTGGTAAAACAAGTCATGCAGATAAGCAAAATCGGCGCCAGTGCTATCATCGTCAGTATCAGCAGTATCCGCAGGGCTCCATTTAACTGCCCATTACCATTATTGTACTCTATTTCTATTCTGTTTACTATATTCAAATTTTGTAAATCATCCTGATTTTCCGCCGTTCCCGACGGATTAATCACGGTAGAATCCCCTGTCTGCCCGGTCAGCCCCTCTCCTGTCGAAGAGGCGTTTACGGACGCTGCGGGAATAATACACAATATGCCTACCGTAACCAGCAGGCATATCACTTTTCTCAATGTTATTGCGGTTAATACAGATTTCAGTCTTTTCACGTTCAGCCTACTCTTCTTTCGGTAATTCTTGTCCGTCAGTTTCTTCCCCCGCCGCTTTTTCTCCGTCTGCCTGTTCTGCATCCGGATAAGCTGCCCTTGCCTTGTGGAAAAGCTCCCTGAACTTTAGTGTAGAACTGCCGCCTGCCTCAGGAAGCACAAGCTGTTCTTTCGGAACCGTAGCAAGCAAGGTGACGGAATCCTTACACACGGCAACTGCCACATAGGTTTCCCCCAGCCTGACTATCTGGATATATTTGCCGTTTCCGGCGGGACAGGTATCCACAATCTCTATATTGCTTCCCGAACGCTGTCCCTTCTGGTAGCCGGCAAGCCATTTTGTCACAAGCAAAGTGAGCGCCAGCACCAAAACAAAAATGATAAGTACCGTAATCAGCTCAGAAACCCTGTTTACAGCGCCCATTCCGGCAGCAGGCATCAGCCTATAACCTTCTTAACGGCTTCCAGCACACGATCCGCCTGGAAAGGCTTTACAATGAAATCCTTGGCACCTGCCTGAATGGATTCAATAACCATCGCCTGCTGACCCATTGCCGAACACATAATAACTTTTGCATTGGCGTCTGCCGCTTTGATGCCCTTTAATGCAGCAATGCCGTCCATTTCCGGCATGGTAATATCCATCAATACCAGATCGGGATGCAGTTCATTGTACTTTTCAACACCTTTTGCACCATTTTCTGCTTCGCCAACCACATTATAACCATTCTTGGTTAAAATGTCCTTAATCATCATTCGCATAAACGCTGCATCGTCACAGATTAAAATATTGTTTGCCATATGTTTTCTCCTTATATGCTTTTTATCATTACTTGATAATTTCCGTTACTCTGATACCAAAGCTTTCTTCAATTACGATTACTTCACCTCTGGCTACAAATTTACCGTTTACCAGAACATCTATCGGCTCTCCTGCGATACGATCCAGTTCAATGATTGTTCCAGGCGAAAAATCAAGTATTTCAGCAATGGATTTTGTGGTTCTTCCAAGCTCTGCCGTAACCTTCAGGGGAACATCCATAATCAATCCTATGTTCTCCGCTCCGGCAACAGACGCTGTATCTGCAGCAAAACTTTGGAATTGCGCCGGCTGTACATTTACACTCTGCTGCGGCATTCCCATCGGCGGCTGCATATACATGGGATTCATCCCCATTGGATTCATTCCCATGGGAGCCATTCCCTGCATGGGCATTCCTTGCATCGGCATCCCCTGCATGGGCATTCCGTACATGGGATTCATTCCCATCGCCGCCTGCGGATCCATTCCCATAGCGGGCTGTGGCGCAGGCTGTACAGGTGCGCTGCTCGGAGCTGCTGCAGGCGCCGGTTCGGGTGCGGGTGACGGAGCACTCGCCGATGCCCCTCCCATTTGCTCAGACATAAAGGTTTCTACAATTTTCTTGGCAAAATCAACCGGATATAGCTGCATGATATTACTGTCTACTAAATCCCCGATTTGCATTTGGAAGGATACCTTAACAAAAGTGCCTCCTAAAAAGGGAGAAATATCACTTCCATTATGGTACTCCGTTAAGTCTACGCGGCTTGCCTCCGGCGGACTGATATCGATCGTCATGCCAAGCATGGTAGAAAGAGAGGTTGCAGAGGAACCCATCATCTGGTTCATGGCTTCGGAAATCGCACTCAAATGCAGTTCGCCCAATTCTCCTTCTGTATTGCTGCCGTCTCCTCCCATCATCAGGTCGGTGATGATTTTAACATCCCGTTCCTTCAATACGAGAATATTCGTACCGTCAAGTCCTTCTGTATATTTAATTTGAATAAAAACACAAGGCTTTTCATATTCCGCCAGAACCGTGTCCCAATTTGCCATGGAAACCGTCGGCGTCGTTATATTTACCTTTTGGTTTACCAGCGAATACAAGGTGGTTGCCGACGAACCCATGCTGATATTGGCAACCTCGCCTACGGCATCCTTTTCCACGTCTGTCAAAAGACTCTCATCTATGGGTGGAGCACTACTTCCACCCGCCGAGCCTGTCGAATCAGCGCCTGCACTATCTGACAAATCCATTCCGTTTAATAAGGCATTTATTTCGTCCTGGGACAACATATCATTCATGTTTTACTCCCCCTCTCTGATTACCGACATTACTCTGACCGCATAATTATCCTTGCTGGCACCCGGCAAAGCGGTAAACTTTCTGATATTCCCCACATAGACGGACAATTCACTGTCCACACGGGAATCCAGCCGGATAACGTCCCCTACCTGCAGATTTACAAAATCATTGACAGAAACCGTACTGTTGCCTAAAATCGCCTTTATCGGTATATCTACCCTGCGAATCAGAGATTCTATGTGTTCTTCATAATCTTCGTTCTTCATTTCCTGCAGATTTGCATACCAGTATCTCGTATTCAGCCTATCCATAATGTCTTCCAGCGTAAAATACGGAAGACACATATTCATAAAGCCCTGTATGTCGCCGATTTTAACATCGAGCGTAACCAACGCTACCATATCGTTCGGCGAAATAATCTGCACAAACTGCGGATTGGTTTCCAGCCGCTCCAGCATGGGATTGATATCCATTACGTTTTTCCACGGCTCCCGCATATGCTGCATGCACACAACCAGAATCTTTTCAATAATAATCCGCTCTATTCGGGTGAAATCCCTGTTCTTCTCAAGCGTTCCGCCCTCTCCGCCAAGCATGCGGTCAATAATAGCATACCCTAAATTGGGCGATAAATCTATAATAATGTTACCCGGAAGAGGCTCCAGACTGCCAATCCCCATAATAACCGGCGTTGACAGCGCGTTAAAAAACTCTGAAAAGGTCATAGCCTCCGAGCTCGCCACGTCTATCTGCACACTTTTCCGCATGTAAATCGGCAGATTTGTGGCCAGCAGTCTTCCGTAATGTTCAAAAATAATTTCAAGGGTTCTGAGATGTTCCTTAGAGAACTTTGCCGGACGACGAAAGTCGTAAACTCTCGTCTGCTTTTCTTCTTTTTCCTGGATTTGTTCTACATCCAGTTCTCCGGTAGAAAGAGCCGCGAACAGGTTGTCTATTTCACTTTGGGACAACACCTCACTCATCAAGCCCACCTCCTGTTTTCAAGCCATAATTCCGTAGTTGCATGGAGTAATCAGTGTTCTTTGCTGCTGACACTTACATCACCTTCACATCGCTGAATACGACTTTATAGATGAAATCGGAGTTATACAGCCTGCGCAGTCTTGCCAGTATCTCATTTTGGACTCCGGTGGTATCATTTTGGAATTCTTCCAATGTATAGGAAGATACCACCTCCAGAATTTCTCCTTTTAGTATACTCTCATTTTCCACCATTGTCGCGGAATATTTTTTGTAATCCTTGTGTGTCTTATCCATCTGAATCGATACTGCTATCTGCACATAATGCTGTTTGCCATCCTCACCGGTCTTTAAGAGAATCGTCATGGCCTCTGCAATATTGTACGGCACACTGTCCTGAATGGACAACGTTTTTTCATCCGTGCCAAGATTCAGCTCCAAATCAAGAACTGCCGCGATCCTGCCCACCAATGCCGTGGTACTCTTCATCGCCCCCGTCACACTGAACATCATAATCGCCGTCAGAACAATATTTACCACCAGCAGAGCAAGTATTAAGATTGACATTAAATTCTTTTTCATGACACCTGTCTGTCCTTTCTTTTATTGGTAATAACTCAAATTGTTATAGATACGGATTACCACCCTTCGGTTCTTTGCACGCCCCTCTTCGGTGGAATTGTCAGCTATCGGCACATACTCGCCCCTGCCAGCATACTTTATCATCGCCGGATCCAGATTTGTCGTATCCAGGAAATAATTAAATACGGATAATGCCCTTGCACAGCTCAATTCGCTGTTGTCAGCATATCTGCCTCCGTTAAAAGGCACATTGTCCGTGTGTCCTTCAATCTCAATAACGCTTTCGGCGTACCTTTCGAGTATAACCCCGACTTTATCCAGCACCGGCTCTGCATCCGAGCGAATCTCCGCTTTACCGGAATCAAAGAGTACCGCTCCCTTTAAGGTAAGCTCTACATACTGCGACGTAAAATCAATATCAATCGCGCCATCCAGATTATTTTCCGAGACGCTCTCTTCTATTTTCTCAGCGAGCTGCTCCGACTCTGCGAGCTGCTGCGCTTCCATCTGCTTTAACGCCTCTGCAATGGTATCGGACTCGACCGGGTCTTCAAACTCGTCGCCTTCCGCGTCCGCTGTCTTGCCCGTGCTGTTGATATATTCATCCAGCTCGTTTAACTGACTCACGCCATTGCTGACAAGCATACCGTCTCCGATGGCAGTCGCGCCGCCGGAAAATATGGAAAAGGTCTGGCTGAAAGACTCTGCAATCGCCTTCAGTTTGTCGGCATCTATCGTTGACATGGAAAAAAGAAGCACATAAAAGCACAGAAGCAGATTCATCAAATCGCCAAAGGTAGCCATCCACGCCGGGGACCCTGGCGGCGGCACTTCCTCTTTACGCTTAGCCATCTACCTCACCTCCGTTATCATCCGGACTCTTGCGCTCGTCAGGAGCCATGAAGGACTTCAGTTTTTCTTCAATAACACGGGGATTTTCGCCCGCCTGTATGGAGAGAAGGCCTTCTATCATAATCTCCTTCTGCATCATCTCCATATCATTCTGCGCTTTCAGCTTGTTGGAAATCGGCCCGCAAATCCAGTTTGCAAGCAAGGAACCATACAGTGTGGTAATCAACGCTGTCGCCATATTCGGTCCGATGGAGGAAGCATCTTCCATGTTATTTAACATATTAACAAGACCTACCAAAGTACCAATCATACCCCAGGCAGGTCCCATGGAACCTACATTATCCCAAAATCCGATTCTCGCCTTATGGCGGCTGTCCATGCTGACCAGTTCTGTTTCCATGATGGCACGCACCAATTCCGGATCCGTACCGTCTACAATAAGAAGAATTCCTTTTTTGAGGAATTCATCATCCAATTCACCGGCAGCCTCCTCCAAAGAAAGCAAACCTTCCTTTCTCGCTACATTGGACAGATTTATAATGTTGTTTATCATCTCTGCTGTATTGTTCTTCGGCACCTTGAGCGCCAGGGTAAAACTCTTAAGACCGCTCAAAAAGCTCTGTATGGTATTGGCTGCCAAAACTGCTGAAAAAGCGCCTCCGAAAGTAATTGCTACAGAGGGTATATCAACGTAACTTGGCAAAGCCTGCAAACCACCACTGGTCGCAACGCCCACAAGAACCATAGCAAAACATACAACCAAGCCTAATATTGTTGCAATATCCACAAAACTTCACCTGCCATTCATTCTGTTTCATTTGTATGAACAATTGAAAAATTCACACCACTACACAGAAATGTCCTTTCTGTATAATTCTACTAGATTTTTCACCGTTTGTCTACTTTCTTTTACAATAATTTTTTTGCCGGTGGTAAGAGTCATGACTGTATCCGGCGTTTCTTCTACCATTTCTATCAAATCGGGATTGATTAAAATTTTCTGCCCATTCATTTTCGTGATTTCTATCATATACTGGATACTCCCCTCACAAACTTTCTTCCACTACGCACAACGCGGCAAAGGGGAAGCAGAACCTTCCCCTTTACCGCCATTATTTAATTGCTATTATCTCTTCAGATTGGTCAATTCTTCCAGAAGTGTATCCGAAACCGTAATGATTCGGCTGTTTGCCTGGAAACCTCTCTGTGTGGTAATCATTTCCGTAAACTCTGCAGACAAGTCAACATTACTCATTTCCAACTGTCCTGTTGTCATCTTGCCGCCGTTGGCTGTAATATTCTTGCCAATGCCGTCAAACTGACCGGAGTTTAAAGTTGCAGAATACAGGTTTTCACCTGCTCTTTCAAGACCGGAAGCATTTGCGAATTCCGCAACTGCAATCTGTCCCAAAAGCCTCGTCATACCATTGTCGTATGCCGCATAAATCATACCGTCCTGCTGAATGGAAATGCCGCTCATGTCACCCAGCTTACGTCCCATTCCAAGACCCTTCAAGTCGCCCGGTGTAGCGCCCACGGTACAGGTACCGTTGTTATCAAACATGGAGCTTGTTGAAAAGTCAATTACAATATCGGAGAAATTGCCGCCAAGCGCGGAAAGCCCCAACGTAACCGTCTGGTTCGTAGGCTGTCCGTTTACGCCGGCAAAATGTCCCTTCTCACCGCCCAGATTGCCGTCATCATATACCAGCACGGCGCCGTCAAAGTTACGTCCTGTTGTGTCAAAGGCATCAAGTCCCCAGTTTGCAGGCGCATTGGCAATTTCATTCGCCGATGTAAGAAGATTGGGCTTTGTATTGTTAAGCTGGTTATAGAACAACTGCTTTACCGTGAATCTGCCGCCGGTAAAGGTTGCAGTCGCACCATTCTCCTCATTAGGCTGTAATTCAACTGTCAGATTCATAAAATCATCGAGCTTTCCTTCATAGCCGTATGCCTTTGCCAGTTCTTCCAGCGCTGCCGTTGTGTCCTCGTCCGTCTTAAACACCGGATTGTCTGCTGTTGACGCAGCATCAAATATAGCTGCAAGGTTACATACAGATGTGCCGCTCGCCGTCTGCAATTCATTGCCATTCCACTTGTACGCCGTATTGTCAAGCACGATCGAATTGTTCACCTTCTGGTTGGTTGCAGAACCGAAGCCCGCACCTGTGATGTCGATTTCATTGCCTGCCGCATCCAAAATCTTATCCAACTCAATACTGTATTCATTTGTCGCGGAAGACTGCTTGATAACCAGCTTTGCGGTGTAGTCATAGCCCAGGGCATCATAGAAGTTTAAGTTGATTGCCTTACCGGAGCTGCTGGTTACATCCGTATCAAACTTATCGATGATACCGCCCACATATGCCTGGCTGGTTGCCTCAGGCGGATAAGTCATATTCACCTGGCTCATAATGCGAAGCGCGGATACCGTATCCTGCTTGATGTTCATGGTCTCCGGGTCTACCTGCCAGCCCATAACGTTATAACCGTTGCTGGTCATGGCAAGATTACCGCCTGCATCCACATAGAAAGAACCGTCTCTGGTAAAGAAATTATTGTTACCGTCGCTTACAATAAAGAAAGCGCTGCCGCTGATCATAATATCAAACGGGTTGCCTGTGGACTGTGCTGCACCCTGTCCGGTGATATTCATGTTGATAGCGGCTCCCATTACACCGAGACCAATCTGTCTCGCGTTGACACCACCCGCTCCGGTTGCCGCATTGGGTCCGGATGCCTTCCGCGTTGTCTGGCTGATAAGCTCGCTGAACACCATGGAGCTTGATTTGTAAGCTGTCGTGTTTACGTTTGCAATGTTGTTACCGATAACGTCCATTCTGGTCTGATGTGTCTTTAAACCTGACACGCCAGAAAAAAGTGATCTCATCATAGTAAAAATGACCTCCTGTCTTAAGACGAAGCGCCTGTTTCCTTCTGTCAGTCAGGAAACTGCTGCCTCCAAAGGTCCGGCTACATAATAACCGCTCCGTCTATATTTGTAAAAATACTATCCTGTGTATCTGCGCTGTCCATTGCCGTCACCACTGTTTTGTTGGGGATATTGACGATGAACGCCAGACCATCCACTATTACCAATGAATCCTGTATGCCTTTTTCTCCCGCTTTTTTTGCTCCGTCATGCAGGCGCTCCATCTGTCCGTTTGTCAGTTCAATGTGTCTGTCGGACAATCTGCTCTGCGCATGCTTGGAAAATTTAAGGCTTGCCGCTCCGGCTGTCACAGCCGTCTGCTTTCTGTCAAGGACCTCTTTAAAGGAAAGCGCTTCTTCCTTGTTTGCGCCGTCCGTTCTGACATTCTGCCTTAAGTATTTATCCTGAAGCTGCTCTATCGAGAGAAAACTGCCGTTTTGTACCTTCATACGGCCACCTCCCTGTGTTTACACCGAAAGCATTATGCTTCTTCGCTCTCCGTGCCTTCCGTCTCTTCCGGCTCCTCTACCTCTTCCGGTTCTTTATTTGCTTCCGCTGCCAGCTTTCTCAGTTCGTCAATCTTGGCAACATATTTCTCCAGTGCCTCAACCTTTTCTTTTGCAACAAAGGTCTTCTGGTAGTCTGTCATATTGGTGTAAATCTCGTTCAGCTCGTCAATCTTAGACGCATTGCCCAAATCCACCAGTCCAAGCTTAGGCAGTCTGTTGATTCCGGTAACCAGCTCTGTAGCAAGATTGTAAGCCTCGTAGTATTCGGGCTCCACAATGGTCTCCAAATCTTCAAGCGGATAACTCTTTTCGTTGATATACAAGTAAGGCTTATTGCCCTGATAGGTAACATAATCAACCTTGCCGTATACATAATCGGTAACGCCCGAATCATTTGTGGTCTTCACATAAACCATCTGTCCTACCAGTGAGCTTGCTCTCTGTAAATCCATATTCTGGCTCATATTCTGTAAGGACTCTACCTGTGAGAACTGCGCATACTGTGCAATATACTCTGTGTTTGAAGTAGGTTCCAGCGGATCCTGATATTTCATCTGCGCTACCAAAAGCTGTAAGAAAGAATCCTTATCCATGGAACTGGCTTCTTTGGAAGTTTTTGCCTCAGCATCTGCCTTTTTCTTTTCCGCTGCTGTCAAGCCGTTTGTCAATAATTGTCCGTCTTTTACCGGTGCTACTAAACTCATACTCGTCACTCCTTTCTTTTACGCCATGTAATCTACTGTGCCGCCATTCTGCCGCATCATTTCTGCTGCAAGCTGTTCCTCCGCATCAAGGCTCTCTTCCGCTATGGCTTCGTCATTTAAGTTCAGCCTTCTGACCTTCGCTTTTGCGGGCTGTCTGTCTGATGCGCCCTCCTGCTGTCCGCTGTTCTGGCTTAAGTTTCTGTCGAACTTATGGCTTGCCACCATAACCTCGATTGCCTCCACCTTGACGCCCTGCTCCTCAAAAGTTTCCTGAAGCTGAATCATCTGGCTTTCCAGCGTCGCCTTCACCGCATCGTTCTGTGCCGTAAACTGTGCCGTCAGCATACCTTCTTTGGCAATAAGCCGTACGTGCAGATTTCCAAGGCTTTCGGGATGAAGCTGCATTTCCAGTTCGGACATGCCTTCCGATACCTGCGCTTTCATGTAATCGGTAATCTGGTTCATAATAAGCGCTGTATCCGGTTCGAAACTTACTGCCGCTTCCGACGTCTGCACCATCTCCTGTGCTGTGTGAACCTGTACATTCTGCATGAATGGATTCTGCGGTGTCTCTCCGGATAAAGGCTTTTCCTCTCCTCTGTCCGATTCTTTCGCTGCAAGACTTCTCTCCAGCATAATTTCCGCACCATCCTCTTCGGTACTGCTGCTCTTTACAAAGCTCTGCTCCGTATGTACCTCACTGCTTTCTTCTACAGGCTCCGGCTCTGCTTTTGCATCGACAGGAATCTCCGGCTCTGCTACTGCTTCGCTAAGAGCTGCCTGTACTTCCTGCATACCGGCGTTTTCAAAAAGTGCTTCCACTTCCGTCGCATCAAGGCCTGTCATCTCAGAAACCTGTGCCGTTACCTCTGTAAGAGAACCCTGCAGTTCCTTCAAGTCCGCCATAAGCTCCTCGTTGGTCATAAAGCTGCATGCATCCGTTTCTCCTGCCGCTTCCAGAACCACTGCCTTGAGCCCTTCCGGATTCAGCAAATCCATTTCGCTCATGTCAAGCCCGGTGAGTAGATCCTGCACTTCCTCTTCTGTAATGCCCAGTGTCTCAGCCGTCTGCACTAACATAATACCGGCCGCAGCCTCAGCCGCTTTTTCCGCCTGTTCTGCTTCTTCTTCGGGCGACAGTTTTTCATTGTCATTCCCGCTGTCAGAAATTTCCTTTTCAGAAACCCTGTCATTACGTCCTTTTACCTGTGTGCGGGTTGCACCTTCCGGCTTCGACGCTTTCACATCGCTTTTCTGGCTCTTCAGCATATTGGAAAAGGTGTTTGTTACATCATTTCCTGCCTGTACGCCGGCCGTGGGACTTCCCACAAAAGGGACTTTTGTACTTGCACTTACAGGTGTGCTTGTCATTTACATTCCTCCTCTCTTTAGTTTTCAAGGTACTGTCATACCTGCTTAATATATCGGTCAAAAGCCTAAACGGCTTAAGCCTACGGAACCATTATTTTGAAGAGTTTTGCCGCCACTTCCGCATCCATCACTCCCAAAATCTTTCCCCTGTCCTCTGTGCTCATGGTGCTCAGAATACGCGCCACCAGATTCATGTCAGTCGTCGCCATTTCCTCACAAACCTTTGCCGCCTGGGCAGGTTTCATCGCGGCAAAGGTCTCTGCCGCCTCCACAATATCCCTGTCTTCTTCAAGCTGCGCTACTACCTGCTTATACAGATATTCCGCCGTCGCCGGGTCCATGGCTTCATAATATTCCTTGTACGCCTCCGGTCCGGGACCGTTTTCTGCATATATTACATTCTCGAAAAACTCCGTCTTGACGCGCTGAAACTCGGTCTGCATATCCTCAAAGCTTTTCAGGCGCGCATTTTCCGCCTGCAGATTGGCTATCAGCTCATCCTTCTGCAGATTTTCCGTCTGAAGGCGCTGTATTTCCAGTTCCAGATTGCGAATCTGCTCGTCTTTCTCACTGTCGGAACTCCAATTGCTGCCGGACTGCGACGGCGTTCCCTTTTTCTCTTCAGGCAGTATCTTGTTCACCACCGGCACGTCCTTTAAGAGGGGCCTTAACACATTGGAGCCAAAACCGCCCACATCCAGCTTGATGACGACGCACACAATCCCAATCCACACGGCGATAATGGCAAGCGTGGCAAGAAAGGTAAAAATACCGCCGCCCTCCTCGTCTTCAGAAAGCTCGGCCTCCTGTGCCGCAATCTCTTTTGCCCGCTTCTTTGCCTCTTTTTTATGGTTTTTCTGTTCTGATTTCAGTTTTTTCTTTTCATCCTGCAGCTTCTTTTTTTCCACTGCGTAGGAATCTGCACCTTTTGCCATAACTATCCGCCCTTCCGATTCACGTTATATGGAACCGCTCTGCTTTTCCTTTTCGCGTATTCGTTGTCCGTATGTATAACTGGTCAGTTCGTCAACTTCCTTGCCTTCCTGCTTCTTCTCTTCTTCCAAAAAGGCTTCAAAAGCATGTTCTTTCAGCTTTTCATGCATCTTTCTTTCCTGCATAAGCCCTGTCAGCTTCTGCCTTGCCGCCTCTACCTTTGCCTCAGCCGCCCGAATCTGCTTCTTCTGGATTACGATGTAATCCTCCATCTTTAAGATGGCCGACTTATTGTCCCTGATTTCCTGCACCTTAAGCGTGCCGTTTAAAAGAGCCTGCGCCTCTGCCTCATAAGAAGCTTTGCGCTCCTTTAGTGCCTCAAGTCTTTCGTTTTCAATGTCAAGCGCCATCTTTGCCGCCGCAAATTCCTGCTTTGCCTGCGTTTCCAGCTTTGACTTGACATCCAGAAGGCTCTGCATCCGATATCTGAACCTTGCCATTTTACCCTATCCTTTACGCTTCCTCAAACAACTGTTTTAACATCTCATAGGTCTGTCCGTAATCAAATTTTTCATCCACATCCTGACACAGAAAACCATTCACCGCGTCAATCTTCTGGATTGCCATATCAATCGCCGGATTGCTGCCCGCCTTGTAAGCGCCTATATTAATCAAATCCTCCGCCTCATTGTAAGTGGCAAGAACGGTCTTTAACTTGCTGGCGAGTTTTTTGTGATCCTTGTCTACAATCTGGCTCATACACCTCGAAATACTTTGCAGCACATCGATGGCCGGATAATGATTCTTATGCCCCAGCTTTCTGTCAAGCACAATATGTCCGTCCAAAATGCTTCGCGCAGTGTCCGTAATCGGCTCATTGAAGTCATCGCCGTCCACCAGCACCGTGTAAAGACCGGTGATGGAGCCCTTGCTGGCTCTGCCCGCGCGCTCCAAAAGCTTTGGCATCTCTGAGTACACACTGGGTGGGTATCCCCTTGACACAGGAGGCTCCCCGCTCGCCAGTCCGATTTCTCTTTGTGCCATAGAAAAACGGGTAAGGGAATCCATCATCAGAAGAACATCCTTGCCCTTGTCTCTAAAATATTCTGCAATAGCAGTCGCCGTCTTGGCTGCCTTATTTCGTTCCAGTGCGGGCTTATCCGAGGTTGCTACCACGACTACGGAGCGGCGCATACCCTCCTCGCCCAAATCTCTTTCTATAAACTCCCGAACCTCTCTGCCCCGCTCTCCAATCAGCGCGATGACATTGATATCCGCCTTTGTATTCCTCGCAAACATACCCATAAGGGTTGACTTACCAACACCAGAGCCGGCAAAAATACCGATTCTCTGACCCTTTCCCACGGTCAGGAGTCCGTCCACCGCCTTGACGCCGAGGGTAAGAACCTCGTCAATAATCGCCCTGCTCATCGGGTCCGGCGGCATTGCCTCCACAGGGTAGCTTCTGCTCCGCGGAAGTGGCGCGCCATCCGTAGGTCTGCCGAGTCCGTCGAGTGTCCTGCCCAGCATATCGTCGCTGACTTCCACGCTCAGGGGAACGCCCATATTCTGCACCAGACAGTTTAAACCGATGCCTTCCACTGCCTCATAGGGCATGAGAAGCGTCTTTTTATCCTTAAAGCCCACAACCTCCGCCATAACCGGCTTGACAGCCTCGCCCTCAGGGAAAATGGAACATATATCACCCAGTCTTGCATCCGGTCCTGCCGATTCTACGGTCAGCCCCACCACGTTCACTACCTTGCCTAGCTTATGAAAATAATTTTCTTCCTTCAGTTTTTGATATTTAGGAAAATCTACCGTTAATGTCTGCACAATCATTCTCCAACAGGTTTTTCATAGGATAAAAGCCGCAGCTTTTTGCCAAGCTCCTCAAGCTGTGTTCCCAGACTGCAGTCAAAAATACCGCCGTCGGTTTCTATCAGCGCCTGATTTTTGGAAAGGGTAATGTCCTCCACTACTTCCAAAACAGAAGAGCCTGCTCCTGCCACAAGCTGCTTTTTCTGCATGCTGACGTAAGGATAATCCTCCTTTGACACATGGACAATATAATTCTTTGCACCATCCGTCTTCCGCAGAGTGTCCGCAATCAGATGCACGATAATGTCCCTGTAACCCGAAAGCTCCACATGGAAAATATGCTCATAAATGCCGCATAATGTATCAATAAACTGCGGCTCCAGCTGCTCCACAAGGGAATCATACTGCGCTCTGAGCCTTTTTCCTTCTTCCTCCAGCTCACGCTTTACCGCTTCAGTCTCTTTCTTTCCCTTTTCAAGTCCGTCCTGATATCCCAGTTCCCTTGTCTCGAGCAGAATCTTTTCTTTCTCCACCGCCAGTCTGTCGGCGGCTTCTTTTTTCATATTCTCAATCTCAAACTGCGCCTGCTGCCTCATTTCTTCCGCAAGGCGCTCTGCCTGCTGCTGTGCCTCTTTTAAAATCTGTCCACCTTGCAGCGCGGCTTCTTCCTGCCCGTCCGCTGCCATCTCCCCTGCTTCCGACTCATCCTCTGATACTCCTGTCAAACTGTCAAGAATCTCTGCGGAAAGTCCCTGCGAAAACCCATCTTTATCCGCCGGCAGGGGAACTGTCCTTTTTCCCCCGTCAACCTTAGCGGCAGGGGGCTGCTCAGCTGCCAATGCTTCAACAAGCGCATTACTGTCAATTACACGGGGCGCATCCACAACCAAAGATATGCCCGCGCTCTTGTATAAATTAGACAACTATCTCGTCTCCTCCGCCTCTGGAAATTACAATCTCGCCTGCATCTTCCAGTTTTCTGATAATATTTACAATCTTCTGCTGGGCTTCCTCTACGTCCTTCATACGTACCGGACCCATAAATTCCATATCTTCTTTTATCATGACAGCAAGGCGCTTGGACAGGTTGTTGAATACAGCGCCCTGCACCTGCTCGTTTGCATTCTTTAACGCAACCGCCAGGTCATTGTTATCCACATCACGCAGCACTCTCTGAATCGCTCTGTCGTCCAAAAGCAGGATATCTTCGAATACGAACATCTTTTTCCTGATTTCGTCTGCCAGTTCCGGTTCTTCGATTTCCAGCGTTTCCATAATATGCTTTTCTGTTCCGCGGTCCACGGTGTTGAGGATTTCCACTACCGAATCCACACCGCCGACAATGGTGTAATCCTGATTTACCAGTGAGGACAGCTTGGATTCCAGAACCTTTTCCACTTCCTTTATCACGTCCGGACTGGTACGGTCCATCGTCGCAATACGCTTTGCCACATCCGCCTGTCTTTCAGGAGCAAGCGCCGAAATAATCTGCGCCGCCTGTCCCGGAGACAGATAGGATAAAATCAGGGCAATCGTCTGCGGATGTTCATCTTGTATAAAGTTAAGAAGCTGTGAAGGCTCCGTCTTACGCACAAACTCGAAAGGCTTTACCTGCAGAGACGCCGTCAGCTTACTGATAACCTCCATCGCCTTGTCGTTGCCGAGTGCATTTTCCAAAAGCTCTTTTGCATAAGAAATGCCGCCCTCTGCGATATACTGCTGCGCCAGGCACACTTCATAAAATTCATTGATAACCGATTCCTTCGTCTGCGGCGTTATGCTTCGGGTGTTGGCAATTTCAAGAGTCAGCTCTTCAATCTCTTCCTCTTTCAAATGCTTGAACACGCCTGCCGAACGTTCCGGTCCCAGAGAAATCAACAATATGGCTGCCTTCTGCAGTCCGCCCAGTTTCTCCTCCCCTGATGCTCTTGCCATGTCAGACACCATCCCTTTCTTTTATGCTTTCTGCCTTATCCCTACGCTATCCCCAATCCTCGTTCAGCCAGTTGCGCAAAAGATTGGCAACCGCCTCCGGATTCTCGTCCACAAATTTTTCTATCATCTTTCTGGTCTCGGACTTGGTCTCTACTTCAATATCCTCCAGACTCTGTTCAGGCGTGGACTGGAGCAGATTCTCCACGGAAAGCTCCTCTTCCTGCTCGGTCTCCCTTCTGCCGGCCATGCTTCTGATTACCACAAAAGCAAGCAGCGCCAGAATAATGATGATAAGAACAATGGATAATATGTCAGTCGCACTGACTGCTATGCCCACTTTGTCGATAAACTGCGGACGCTCGTAAGCCAGTATGGTAATGTTTTCCGCCGGAATTCCCGTCGCATTGGCAACGATGAGGTAGAAATCCTCGTCAACCTCAAGCTTGGTATCCGCACTGTGGGTCGCTTTATATTCCTCCCATGAAATACCGTCCAAAAGCCCTCTGTTTTTGGCGTCCTCTTCCCGCAGGGTACGGTAAGTAATCGCCGTCAGCGCAAGGGAAGAACTGCTGTAATTGATAACGCCCGGTGGCAGATTTTCTACGCTGATAAATTCATTTGGCAGAAAATCCTCCAAAATCTGGCTGGATGAACTCTCCGAATTGGTACCGCTCTGGAACTGATACGTAATCTCGTCGTTGGAATCCGTCCCGGGAAGTCCGCCGTTGCCGCTGTTATTCGAATCCTCATACTGTTCCCTGTGCGCCAGCTGCCCTTCTTCCCTGCCGGCATTGGCATAATACTCATGTACGGTTTTCTGGTATTCTGCAAAATCAATGTTCAGCCGGCACGCCACTTCTATCATATCAAACTGCTGGGAGCCTATCAGCACTCTCTTGACATCCGCCCCCACCTTCGTCTCTGCCTGTGCGCGCAGCTCCATCATATTGTTTGCAACGCCCGCCGTTGAGTAATCCTCCTCGCCGGAGAACAACAGATTGGCGTTATTATCCACAATCGTAATATTTGCCGTAGAACGGTTTCCTAAGCCTGTCGCAACGGCACGCGCTACGGTCGCCGCCTGCTCCGAGGTAAACTTATCCTTAAGCGTCAACTGAATCCAGGCGGAAGCCTCCTCACCTGAATCTACAAGGGTTCCTGTGTTCTGCGGAATGTTCAGTGTGACAACCGCGCTTTTCACGGAATCCATCGCGGCAATATCCTTTGCCAGCTTCCCCTCCATGTAACGCAGCCACTGTCTGTCCATGGTCGTCTGTGTCGTGGAAAATCCACCTGACATTGCATCTTTGAAAGAATAATCGTCCGGTACATACCCCGCTGCACCCAAAGCCAGATTGGCTATGGACACCTGCGTCGATTTTACCTTGATGCTCAGACCGTCATTGGACACCTGATATAACACATTGTTGCTTTCCAGAATCTCTATAATCTCCGCAGACTCCGCAGTAGTAGAGCACTGCTGCCATTGTATGTACCGCGGTTTTGTAAACGCAGATATCAATATTACAAAGGTAAATATCACCACTGCGGTAATACCGATAATAATCGTCTTCTGCTTCGTAGTGAATTTGTTCCACCACGCCAAGACCTTATCCAAAATTTCTTTGATTTTATCCGGCATGATTTTTTCTCCTTAAGCCGCAAGATTTCAAGGCGGTGCCTTAAATCTGCATATTCATAATTTCTTTGTAGGCCTCCAGCAGTCTGTCCCTGATGGCAACAGTATACTGCAGCGCCGTAGAAGCTTTCTGCATGGCTATGGTCAAATCATGCGTGTTTTCCGTCTCGCCGAGCGCAAACTTTATCTTTTCATTCTCTGCATCGGAGAGGTAACTGTTTGTCGTCTTGATATTGCTGATTGCCGTATTCAGGAGCGCTTCAAACATAGTTCCGTCTGCTGACAGGCTATCCTCTGCTCTTACCCTTCCTACCATTCCGTAGGAAGAATTCAACCCAATGCCCTTTGCATTCTGCACTATACTTTCAGCGCCCATACCTGCCGGTGTTATTGAAATATCCATATATCCTCCCAGAAGTACTTTTCTTAATGTTCCGCCTCTATACGGCGGTTTTATGCATGAAAAATATCGAGGTCAGTCTTTATGATGACTGCCCTACCTGAAGCCCCTTCATCGCTATGGATTTGCTTGCGGTAAAGGCTGTAGAGTTCGCTTCATAAGAGCGGCTGGCATCGATTAAATTTGTCATCTCTGTAATAATATTGACGTTGGGATATAACACATACCCGTTTTCGTCTGCGTCCGGATGAGACGGATCATACACCATCTTCATCTCGCTCCATGTATCCTCGTGCACCGCGCTTACCTTTACACCATTTCCCGTGTAGCGGTTTCTCGCGGTTTTAAACACACTGCCAAAAGAGATTCCGGCTCCCTTTTCCTCAAAGGTAACCACCTTTCTCCTGTAGGGGGTGCCATCCTCCGTTCGGGTGGTATTGGCATTTGCCACATTCTCTGAAATAATGTCCATCCTGTAACGCTGCGCGGTAAGACCGGATGCATTAATGTTAAAAGCGGTAAACATACCCATATCTATATCTCCCTTCTATACCTGTTTCTCCAATCCTTTATCAATCTGCCGGCTTACTTCATTACCATCTGCAGATTCAGAAACTCCTGTGTAATGCTGTCAAGCAGCCCCTGATATTTTATTTGGTTTTCCGCCAGCATTACATTTTCCGTCTCAATATCGACATTGTTGCCGTCAAGCCGGTAGGAATAGCCTGTCAAATCCGTATAAGTGCGCGGCTTTAACTGAGAGGTCCTGATTGCTGCCACCCGCTGATCCATTCGGGAAGTGTCGCTGCTTCTCCCCAATGCCTTTTTCAGTTCGCTTTCGAATGCAACGTCCTGCCGCTTATAGCCGGGTGTATCGTCATTGGCTATGTTGTTAGAAATAGCATTATGACGGAGCCATGCAGCGTCGGCCGCCTTATCAAGCACATTAATATAATCAAATGCATTGGTATTTATCATATACTGCTCCTTCCTTCTCTGCCTGAGGGCAGACTTAAATCACTCTATTCTATTATAAATTATTTGTCGAAAAAGACAAGTATTTTTACGAGTTTTTTCTATAGTAACCTTTTTCCATTCCCATTTGAATATAAAAAGGACTTATTGATAACTTCAATAAATCCTTTTATCTACTGTAATCCGTCTTCCTTAAAAATCCAAAATCCGTTTGGCATTATGTATGAAGTTACCGATGCTGCCTGTGATTCTGCTTCTTTAACCCTTCTATTTCATCAAACACCACATCATTCAGCACTTTGATATACGTTCCCTTCATCCCCGAGGAACGCGACTCAATGACTCCGGCACTTTCAAACTTCCGCAGGGCATTTACAATCACTGAGCGGGTAATCCCGACCCTGTCGGCAATCTTGCTTGCAACCAGAATCCCCTCCATGCCGTTCAGCTCGTCAAAAATGTGGATAATCGCTTCCATCTCGGAAAATGACAAGGTAGAAATTGCGGAACGCACTACTGCGATTTTCCTGTCCTCTTCAGCGCTTTCTTCATTGACCGCGCGCAGCATTTCCAGCCCAACCACAGTGGAGCCATATTCACAGAGTATGATATCGTCAATGTCATACTGCTCATTACACTTGTAAAAGAAAAGCGTTCCCAGACGTTCTCCCGCAATCTCGATCGGCGTTATAATTGCCTGAAACTTTTTGGTGTCCGTCCGCTCAAACCCCAGTGTCTGCAGGTTGACGTTTTCCTTGGTAGAAAGCACAGCCAAAAGACGCTCATTCAGCATGGAATCGATAAAACCGCCCACATTCTCATCAATCAGCTCTTCTATGGACTCTATGCTGTCGAGTTTCCCTACCCCCAGCACCTTGCCCTTTTTGCTGATGACCAGTACATTGGAGTTTACAATCTCACGCATAACCTTGCAGATATCATTGAAAACCACCTTGCTGGAATTGTTATTGTGCAATAGTTTCCCAATCTTTCGGGTTTTGTCTAACAACTGTACACTACTCATTCAGATTCCTCCGTTATCTGCGGTACGCCTCCCCCCAGATAATGCTAAAATGAACTCAGTTTCAAAATTCATTCCTATTTTACCACACACAAATCGGATTTTCAATGAAAATACAGTCAATTTTCACAATTTTATATTCTTTCGTAACAGTTTATCCTTTTATGCTTTTGCAGGCTCTTTTACCATAATATGCCCGCACTGCTCATTAGAACACACCAGCTTGTTTCCTTTTTCCAGCATCACGGAACCGCACTTTTCACATTTGACACCGGACGGCTTCTGCCATACCATGAAGTCGCACTCCGGATTGTCTATGCAGCCATAATACCTTCTGCCCTTTTTTGTCTTTTTTATGACGATATCTTTGCCGCATTTAGGACATGCCACTCCGATTTTTTCAAAATAAGGCTTTGTGTTGCGGCACTCAGGAAAGCCCGGACACGCCAAGAACTTACCGTGGGGACCATATTTGATTACCATGCGCCTGCCGCAGTTTTCGCACTCCTCATCGGATTCTTCGTCGGCTATCTCCACCTCGGAAAGCTCCTTTTCCGCAGCCTTCACCGCCTCGTCCAAATCAGGATAGAAATTGGAAACCACTGTTTTCCAATTGATGCCGCCCTCCTCCACGCCATCTAAAAGCGCCTCTAAGTTGGCGGTAAAGTTGACGTCCACAATCGTCGGAAACGCTTCCTTCATCATGTTGTTGACAACCTCTCCCAGTTCCGTTACATAAAGATTCTTGTTTTCCTTTATGACATACCGTCTGGCAAGAATGGTAGTGATTGTCGGCGCATAGGTGCTGGGTCGCCCGATTCCCTGTTCCTCCAGTGCACGAACCAGGGAAGCTTCCGTAAAATGTGCCGGCGGCTGGGTAAAATGCTGCTTTTCTTCAAAACCCGCATGGGTAAGAGGCGTATCCTTATCCAAGTCCACCGTAATGCGGTCTTCCGCCTCCTGCTCTTCCTCCTGCGTATAGACGCTCATAAAGCCGTCAAAATAAAGCTGGGAAGCCGCTACTGTAAATATATGACTGCCCCCTCCGATTTTGACCGAAACTGTGTGATATTTTGCCGGCTGCATACGGCTTGCCGTAAAACGCTTCCAGATAAGCTGGTAAAGCCTGAACAAATCGCGGGGAAGCTCTGCTTTCACCACAGAAGGCGTCAGGGAAATTCTGGTAGGCCGGATTGCCTCATGGGCGTCCTGTATCTTCTGGCCCGTTTTCCTGTCCGTCCCTTCCCCCGCATACTCGGTTCCGTATACCTCGTCAATATATTCCTTCGCCATACGTTCCGCTTCTTCGGACACACGGGTGGAATCCGTACGCAGATACGTAATCAGACCAATGGTGCCCTCGCCTTTGATTTCCACACCTTCATAAAGCTGCTGTGCCAGCCGCATGGTCTTCTGTGTAGAAAAGTTCAGAACCTTGCTCGCCTCCTGCTGTAAGGTTGATGTCGTAAAGGGAAGCGGCGCTTTCTTGATTCGCTCTCCCTTCTTTACCTCCTTCACCTGATAGGTTACGCCTTCCAGAGAAGCCTTCACTGCATCCAGTTCTTCTTTTGATGAAATAACTGCCTTTTTGTCTCCCTCGCCATAGTACTTGGCTACAAGCGGCTTTTTTTCGCCCTTTATCGTAAAAGAAGCCGCAAGCGTCCAGTATTCCTCCGGTATAAAAGCGTCAATCTCCTCTTCCCTGTCACAGATCATGCGCAAAGCCACGGACTGCACCCTTCCTGCGGAAAGCCCGCGCTTTACCTTTGCCCACAAAAGCGGGGAAATCCGATACCCCACCATTCTGTCAAGGCAGCGGCGCGCCTGCTGCGCGTCCACCAAATCCATGTTGATTTCTCTCGCATTTTTCAAAGATTCCTTCACTGCATTTTTGGTAATCTCATTGAAAGTTATCCTGTAGGTCTTTTTATTTTCAAGCTTCAGCGCGTGATAAAGATGCCATGAAATTGCTTCCCCCTCACGGTCAGGGTCGGTTGCCAGATAGATTTTCTCCGCTTTCTTCACTTCCTTGCGCAGCTTTGCCAGTATATCCCCTTTCCCCCTGATAGTAATATACTTTGGCTCATAATCGTGCTCCACATCAATGCCAAGCTGGCTTTTCGGCAAGTCCCGCACATGTCCGTTGCTCGCCGCCACCTCGTAATTGCTGCCCAGAAATTTTTTAATTGTCTTCACCTTGGCAGGTGATTCCACAATAACCAGATATTTTGCCATTTGATTTCCCCCAAACGCATTTTAACAATAATCGGGTATCACTATACACCAAAAAGCTGTTATGCGCAAGTTAAAATTTGTTTTTTCTAATTATAGTTTACAAATTAACAATTTTTGATAGAATTAGACAATAATACAAGTATACTAAAACAAAACCAGCCCCATAAATTAGATTTTCATTCTAACTTATGGGGCTGGTTTTTATTCGTTATTCTTCTATATTATAGATGTATGGCGCAGGCATGCTGCTTAATCGCACCACTTACTGCCATTCCATGTCAGCGTATACTGGGTAGCCCAGCTGCCGCCATTATTAACCTGATATTCCGCCTGACTACCATTCACCTTATAGCGGGAAGTTGCGTTGATATAATAATATCCGCCTGCATTCAGTCCCGGTTCTCCGGCTCTCGGGCAATACCTGACTGCCGGTGCATTTCCTGCATGATTGGTAATCTGCACATTTGCCGGCATAAAGTGGAACTCCAGAATACCATCGCAGCCGTCAACCGCTTCAAATCTGGCTTTTACTAAATCATCCATCCATTTCCACCAGTCTGTGCCAAAGGAATAATTGTACTCATAAATTTCCTTAATAACCGTACCACCCTCTACACAGAACCGATTCTTTTCTTCCTGCGTTATCTTTGCTGAAATGGTATAATTTCCGCTGCTTCCGGTGCTGATCTGGTCATGCATATCACTAAGCCTCAGATAATTTGGATTAACCTGATGACAAACTATCGGCACATCGGCTCCAATTCCTCCCCAAGGATTCGGAGCAGTGGGGTCATAGTATGAACTGGTAACTTCTCCATTTGACCTCCTAAAAGGCACTCCCGACGCATCTACGAACGTCAAATCATAGCATACATCATTCAAGTAACCGGGCTCATCCTTGATAACGCCGACAAAACGGTTATATAAATAATATCCCTGATTATTGGCAAAATCATCATCCCAGCCATGCAGCAGATGGAAATAGGAAGTATAAATATCCGTGGTATCCTCCGGCGTCACATATACAACATGAGCGCCTGTCTCCGGACTCCATGAATCCTCCGGGTCATCCGGACGGGAATTACGGTATTCTATGGCGATATCCTGAATATTGAAAATGCCTTCACCGGTCTGATATCCGCCAAAGTCAATCTCCACCTTTATCTTTGAAATTCCATAATCATAATTTGCACCCGGATTCATATAATACGGGCAGCTATAAGAGTATCGGTCATGCTGTAAATACTCAAATAATATCAGCGGGCTTCCTGTTGCAAAATTCGAGATAATACCGGCATCTGTATCCTGGTCGGACCCCCATGTTCCCTGGTTGCTCTGCTCAGTCAAATATTCCCAGCCCAAACTGTTGTACCGATACCATTTCATCTTAACCGCTGCATAATTTGCCAGCCAGGTAGTACCATCCTCATGCGTAATCAGATTACTCTCATCAACATTTTGCAGCAGCATACGGGAATTACCGCCACGTCTCCACTCGCCTTCCATTACCACTCTCAAGCCGCTGGAAAGCGTCCATGTATCCTCTTCGTGGCCGTAAGCAATTGTCGTTTTATTGGTTCCGTCGGGATGCATCGCCACCGCCGTAACAGCCAGCGTCATACTATCCAAATCCTGCTTCAGCGTAATCGTTGTATTGGAAAGCGTGCTGTCTTCCGCCCACTCAACATAGTTTTCAATATCACTGACCACACTGCCGCTTGAATCAAGTAACGTATAACTCCATGTGAGGCGGTAAGGATTCACATAATCCATATCGCACGCCAAACCTAACAGTCTCGACAGGTTAGTGCCTGCAACATTCGCCGTAACCCTGTAGGTTGCGCCTGTCTTATAAGGCACTCCGCTTGTCAATGTACCACTTACGGAAACATCATTGACCCTTCTGACACGTACCGGTATTGCAAGCTGTGCCAAAGGAGAAACACCGTTTGTCGCAACGGTCCGCACCATCAGCATCATCGTGTCTGCTGTTTCATCGTTTCCCACATGCAGCCGAATCGTTCCGTCCGGATGCTCCAGCACATAAGTGTTGACATCTGTGTTATTTGTCAATTCCCATACCACTCTGCCGTCAGCAGTGCCCATCACAGTTGCATTCAGTTCGTATACCTGATTTGGCTCCAAAACCAGTTCCGTCTCCGTCACAATGGTTGCAGCCGCCGTCACTTCGCTTACCGAAAGCTGTCCGTTACGGGCTGTTATGGTGAAATCGGCCGCATAGCTTCTGTCGCCTTTTACAAGCTCCATCCTCAGACGAAGAATACCGTAATCACTGAAGTCAGCCACATCCGCCTTAAACACCGTAACATTCTCTGCCATAAGCTGGTTCTCCGCAACCACCGAAAGAGAGCCATCGCCATTGACAACATATTCAGAATATAGCAGTTCACTGGTTGCCGCATTGTGTGTAATCACGTAACGGCTGGTATCCTTATCAATGGTGATAGAACTGCCATCTGCTGTAGCGGTTACCTGTGCGGTCGTATCAATGACCAAATCACCTATCTGGTTGACCGCAATCTGTGCCTCCTGCTGCAGTTCAATATCTCCGGCTCCCCGCTGGTAACTCTGGGCGCTTACAATCATAACGCCGCTTATGGTTGCGCCAATCAGCCCCAGAATGGCAATGGCACACATCAGCTCTACCAACGACAAACCTCTGTTGTCCCGCTTTCCTTTTCTCCATCTTTGTAGTATGCGCATAATTCCTCCCATACCTTTCCTGAACCTCTCTTTCTACAATAGGTTCAAATCAATCCCTTTTACTCCATTGTTATTTTTCCGGTCCTGGTGACCAGTTTTAATATCTTAACCTTATTGGCTTTTTCAATTTTAATTTCCTCGCAGTATCTGCCTGCCCAACTCGAACCCATAAGGCTTAAATCCCTGAACGCACCACTGCTGCGGTCATAACTGATGATAAGCGGCGAACTCTCGTCTCCGAGCGTCCGATAGGTGGACTCGCCCGCCAAACGGTAAGTTACCTCCACACCTGCTTCTCCAATCTTGTTTTCCGTCACTTTCGGTCCCGCAGCACCATCTGTCTGAACAACCTCTTTTACACACAGACAATCATCTTTTATGTAGATTTCCAGTCTGGCTTCCAACTTTCCCATGGTTGTAATCCGATTGCGCTGCATAAGAGAAAGCAGCTTGTTTGCACACTTCTCTGCCGGCTTGCCGGTTATAAAGCCAATCCCCAAAAAGACTGTTCCTGTAACCGTCGCCAATATCGCAACCACTATAATCATTTCCACCATGGATAATCCTCTGTTATCCTTTTTCATACATATACCCCCGCATATTGCAAGCAGTAAATTTTATTTCTTACTTCTTCACCCAATTATAATATTGTACATATTCCGACATATCTATATCGCTGCGAACCAACTGTGCCGCACCTTCGCCGGATGCCCATTCCGTTTTTGAACCATCAACACCCCAGTTCAGCTTGGGTGTCATGATCAGATAATCCGTAGAAATTACGGTGGTATATCCATCTGCATCCGTATACTGCAGTGTTACACCCCTGATAAGGGCATATCCCTCATCCCCGTGAACCTCCAGACTTCCTGCATTCAAAATACTAGCTTCAAGGCTGATTCCGCTCCGGTACTTTTCATCTACAATTTCCTGTAACACGGTTTCATACGAAAAAGGAGCCGACGGATCAGCCGCATTATGGGTCTTCGCCTGCCAATTTGCCTCCAAAGTATTCAGAAATTCATTTTGGAACAAAGAATACCTTGTCGCACCGTCAGTTGCCGCATAGTTAATGACTACCTTCGTGTAAGCTTCCTCACATGCCTTGGATGCCTCTGCCATCAAAGCCGCTTTTATTTCCTCAAGCGCCATTTCCCCATCGTAAAAGCTTTCCTTTGTCCGCAAATCCGTCATCTTCATAAAAAAATTCATGCCGGACATATACAAAATGGTCGTCGCCAGAATACTGATAAAAGTCACAACCACAATTACCGTTACGATGGCAGAGCCGGTATTATTCAATTTTGCAGGTTTGTTTTTCACACCTTTATGCATAAAACCATTCCTCCCCGACCGCTACTTGTTCATAGAACCATTGAACTCCAACAGACATGACTCCGCCGGAAATCCATTTGCTGCCGCACCTTCTTCATACACCGACACAACTACCTCATACAGCAGATAGTCAGGATTGTTTTCCACCATCTGCGTCATTTCTGTCACACCGCTTATACTCACTGAAGCAACGGTACCGCCGCCGGCAAGATTCGTATTCAAATTATGATACAAGTTAATGGTGCTGCCCGATCCCGTTACAGTAGGCGTATAACTGTTCTCACAGTTATTCAGCCGGATGTTTGACAAAGTACCGTTTACCTGTTTAATTAAATAGATATCCTTCGCCTCGCCGGAATCATTCTGCAAAACAATCGTCTCAGAACTTATCTTCACACCGGCAACATCTCTGTAAGCAGGGTAATAATACAGATATACTTTTTCCAGACGCGCCCCGTCTGCTGCGGTCTGGGTATTATTATATATCTCATCAATATATATTACAGCCGAATCATCATCGCCGTCAACACCTAAATTTCCATGGAATCCCAGTTCCTGCTCATCGCCATCGGCATCCTCATAAGGATAATGGCGCGCATCGTACTGATATACCGTCGTCACCGTAACCACACAAACGCCCGCCGCCGGAGATTCTATTTTAACTGTCGTTTCCTTATCTACACGGAGCTTGCTGGTATCCAGATCTTCAAGCATAAAATCCTGCTCACTCTCATCTTTCTCATTTAACTTGTCGAGCAGTTTATTCAGTATCAGCGTATAAGCAAGCTGATCGCGATTGGCCTGCGGTTTGTAAATCGCATCCAAATAGCCGTTTATATCCTCAAAAGCAGCCATACTCTGCGTCCCGTCAAAACCTGCATCCGGCAGTGGCGCTTTCGGACGAACCTCCACTCTCGCATCATACAGCTTTGCCACATCGCTGTCATCCAGTTTAAAGGAAATATTCTCCATGACAAAAGCATAATGCCCATCTGAAGCCGGTTCAAACGCCAATGTTCCATCCGCCTGCGGCAAGATGCTGGTATCGGGAGCGCCGTCACCGTTCCTGTCACTCAGCGCTTCTTCCGAGACAACACCCGTAGTGCTGTCCAAATTTGCTATCACTCTGAAAGGATGTGCGGGGTCGCCGGAAAACTGCCAGCACAGTTCTTCCATATCATACGCTTTAAAACCCTCCATGATACTCTGTGCTGCCGTTGTAGTACGCTGCCTCTCCTTTGCACGCTGGTTATACCGCAATGCAGAAACAAAGCTGTGAAGCAACGGTCCGGTCACTATTCCAAGGATAACAATCCCCACCATAACTTCAACCAGACTCAATCCTTTGTTATTCAGTTTTCGCTTTCTTTGACTTCCACTGTTTCGCATTATTCCTCAACACCTTCTTCGCTCTCCGGCTCATCCACTATCGTAGTCGTGCCGAACAGATTTGCAAGACCGCTCTCATACTCTTTCAGATCCTGCGGCTCATATTCCTTGCCGGTTCCATGAACGTAATAAAAGGTCACTTCAATCGTTCCCTCCAGTTCGCCGGTCTCTACATTTTTACCATATGTAATATTGCTGATGGTCAGCCTGTTTGCACTGTTGTTGATGGTCTCCACACATTTCTTTAAGTTGAAATAATCCGTTACGTTGACATAACCGACTGTTCTCTCCACAAAGATAACGTCCTGCGTCAGATTTTCCATCTTGGCAAGCTGCATGGTAGCCGCCGGAATCGTCCGGAGTGGTTCCCTGCCGCCTATGTTGATATTGGTATAGTCCAAAACCGCTGTTTTCTCTGTATCAAGCGCCAGCACAATGATGTCCTCTTCCAGTACATTCGACGGGAATTCATCCAGCCATGCGGCAATCTGTTCCTGATACTGCGCTATTTCCGCATTATATATAGAAAGATTATCGTAAAATACCTTCAGTTCATTGACACGCTGCTGCTTTGCTGCATTCGCTTTTTCCAAGGTTTCCGCCTTGTCATTGTAGGACTTATATACCAGAAAGTATACTGCAAGGAGCAACAAAAAGCCCAATGCCATCACATAAGTCATTGCCTGTTTTGCCGTTGTATTTTTCATATCCGCTCCCCCTTACTCTAATGCACTCAGGTCGTCATCGACAGGCTGTGATGTCTGCGGTGTCTGTGTCTGCGATACATCTTCAATGATAGTCGGGTAATAGGTACATATAATGCTGAAAAGCACTCTGGGTTCACCCAGTTCCTCGACATCCTCTGCTGCTTCTGCCGCCGCTTTCTCGACATCCTCTCTGTCCACAGAGCCGATGGATACATCCATCACACAGTCAAATGCACGCAGAGTCTGAATAATTTTTGCTGCCTGTTCCTTGTCTTCCACCATTATGGTAAGCACAGCCTGTTCTTCATTGGAAGAAAACTCTGTCAACTCTGCGGTTGCCGGAAGCTTCTGCTCCAGTTCCTCCAAAAAAGCAATCAGATTGTCGTTGGGACCACTCGTCACCTTGAGGCCGTTCTCCACTTCCTTATACACAATCTGAATCTGATTATAAGTATTGTAGACAGCCTCTGCCGGACCGTATTCCGCCTCCAGTCTTGCAAGGCGCTGCTGCTCCGACTTTGCGTCATTGTACCGCATGATGGAAAGCGCACAGAGCGCCGCCGATGCCAACACAAAGAAAATACCTGACAGAATTGCCACGTTGCGGTAATTCGTCGCCTGTGCATCCTGTTTTTTCTTATCTTCATTGATAAAGCCTACCGGTGCAATCGCTGCGCCGAAACATGCTACATACAGACCGGGGCTGCCCTCTCCCTCTGCACGGCTCAAATCCATATATTCCAGATCACCCATTACGGTAGTCTGGATGCCAAGCTCATTGGTAAAGAGCTTGGAAAGGCCGCTGATATCGCCGCCCAGTCCCACAATCCTGACACGCTTAATCGGATTATCCACATTTTTGGAATTGTATAAATCCACGACTCTCGCCACATTGCCTACAAACGGCGCCAGAGATTCCGTCAGCCGTCTCTTGGCTTCGGCAATTCTCGGATTATTATCTATATCGTCATCCGCCTCTATGATTCTGGTCTCGGGACTTAACGCCACCTTGATACAAGTCTTTCTCCTGAGAAGCTCCAGTACCTCTCTGTAACCCACTTCGCCGTGTTCGGAACCGTGTCCGAGAATCTGCACCGCCTCATCAATGCCGTAGACAATATTACGCTGCAGTACCAGACTCTGGTTACTGATAACAAGGGCATTCGTGGAACGCTCCTCTATCTTAATAATCATCTCCGTGTCTTCGCTGCATTCTGCTTTCATGAGCTGATAGACACTGCTGCCTGCATAGTCGAGCGCTGTCAGGCGTAAGCCCAACTGTGCGGCAAACCGCTCATAACCTGCTATCAGGCTTTTTCCTGCCGCCATCACCAACACTTTATAGCGGTCTGTTTTATCTTCACCCTTCTCCACACCTAAGATTAGGTGGGCGAGTTCATATTCTGTCAAATCAATCGGAAAATAGTCAGATGCATTTGCTTTTACCATCGCGTCCATCTGACTTGCCTTTACCATAGGCACCATCACTTCCCTTGTCGCAATCTTACTGGAAGTAATGGAAAACACTACTTGTTTTGTCTTTACCTTATGCTCTGCAAGAGCATCCTTAATCACGGCAACAAAGTCTTCGTTGTCCGCCAGAAAACCATCGCTTATGGCGCCCTGCGGCGTCGGCACGTTAAAATATTTATATACCTTCGGATTCTTACTCCGATAATCCATCTCGCATATTCTTGTCAGTGCATATCCGACTTCAATGCTTAGTATCTTAGCCATAAATACCCCTTTCAAATTCCTTCTTTCCCAACTTCTGTACGGATAGCTGCAAAACCATACAGACGGTATCAAAGCAGAACACTAAAATACCAGTTTAGGAACATATTCCCCCACAGGGCTGCGATTAAAACCCCAATGGATAAGTAAGGTCCCATGGCAAGCACATGCCCCTCCCCCGAAACCTTCATACGGATGATATGGACGACTGAGCCCACAATACACCCGATTAAAAAAGCCAAAATAATCAATTTCCAACCGATAAGCAGCCCGCACGCCGCCATCAGTTTGATATCGCCGCCGCCTATCGCCCTGCCCTTTGACAATACGTATAATAGGTACAAAAAGGCGCTGACCGCAGCGAATCCAATTACATACAAATACCAGTTTGACAAGTCTGTCAACACCCTGATGACTCCAAGTACGCCGATAAAGATATTGAAGCCTACCGGAATCTCACAGGTTTTAAAATCAATCACGGAAAGCGCTAACAGCGCACTGCCTGCCAAGCAGTAGAGTAGGGATTCTACGCTTATTTTGCAGACAGTAAAAATCAAAATGTAGAGAAGCCCGTTTGACACCTCCAAGAGGGGGTGCCAAACGGAGATTTTCTCTTTGCATTTGCGACATTTTCCTCCCAGGCAAAGGTAACTGAAAACTGGTACCAAATCATACCATTTCAACTGGTAGCCACAACTCTCGCAGTGGGAACGTACCTTTACAATACTCTCCTTCTGCGGAATCCGGCAGATGCATACATCAATGAAACTGCCGATGACGATTCCGTAGAGGAATACGATTATGTAAAAAAAGATTTTCAGCGACGTAGGGATTGATTCTAGCATGGGAGTGTCCTTTCAGATATCAAATTAGTCGTTGGTTGCATGATAATCTGTAGGATCCGGATAAATCTGGTCTCCGCCCAATGTAATGGAAGTAACGCCATCTGTTGTATCCCAGGTTACTACCCAGGTATAACCTGCATCTACCTTTGATGCGGGAACAGTCGTAAATCCAGGAAGACCTGTAACGGCTGCATTTGCAGATGTAGATGTACCATTGTTAATTCCGCCGATGGTAACGCCGTCAGTGATTGCGGTGTTGATAGCTGTTGCCATTTCCTGTGCATTGGTGATATCGGTGCTAACTTTTGAACGCTGTACAAATCTCATGTACGTAGGTGCCAAAATACCAATCAGCACTGCCATGATGGCGATAACGATAATCAACTCCACCAATGAAAAACCTTTGTTGTCCTTTTTCATAAAATTCGTCTCCTTTTACTCTTTTAATATTTATCTTAAACGCCGCGTCCCTACTAAACGGCATTTAATTCAAGTTTACAGATTCTCCATCGCGCCGTACATGGAGAGCATAGGCGCCATACATGCTGCAATCAGCACACCTACTATAGCGGCAAGTACGACAATGATCAGAGGCTCCATCGCCGCCATCAAGGTCTGCACCGCCATTTCTACCTCTTCATCATAATAATCCGCCAGCTTTTCCAACATCTCTTCCGTGTTACCGGATTCCTCGCCGATACGAATCATATGGTATACCATGGGCGGAAACAATCCTGTTTCTTCCAGAGGGCGTGACAACGGCTGTCCGATGATGATTTCATTTTTACAGGTATCCAGTGCTTCTCTGAAATACACGTTGTCCATGGTATTGCCCACGATTTCCACCGCCTCAATCAAGGGAACGCCTGCCGCAAGCAGGGTACTCATGGTACGTGCCATCTGGGAAGACGCCTGCTTTACCTTCAGGTTCTTCAGTGCCGGAATTTTAAGCTGCATCCCATGGAACACATGCTTTCCCATGTCTGTTTTGCTAAACATCTTCAACGCAACCGCAACACCGATTATAACAGGAACTAATATGTACCACCGACCGATAATGAAATTGCTCGCCGCCTGCACCGCCACGGTGATACCCGGCAAATCAGTCCCCAAATCTGCAAACATATCTGTATAACTGGGAATTATGACTACCAGCATGACAACTACCACTGCAACTGCCACAATACAGACAATCATCGGGTACATCATGGCCTTCTTCACCAAAGCCCTTGTCTTGTTTGCTTTTTCAAACTGAATCGCCATACGCTCCATGGCGACATCTATGCTTCCCGACGACTCACCCGCCGCTACCATATTTACCATAAGTTCGGGAAATACCTTGGGATATTCCTTGAAGGAACGAGCCAGCGTCTCACCCTTCTCCACATTGACGCGGACGCCTTCCACAGCCTTTTTGAGCTGCGTATTCTCCGTCTGCTCGCAGAGCATCTTGAGCGCCTCTAAAATGGACACGCCCGCCCTCGTCATACTGACAAACTGCCGGCAGAACACGCTCAAATCGCGGGGCTTGGGATATCCCCCGATTTCAATATTAAGATCTCTTGTCAGCAGGCTCTGCTCCTTGATGCTCACAATTGTATAGCCCTGCTGCTTCAGTTCTGACTTCGCTTTGTCTATGGTGTCGGCATTAATACTCCCCTTTATCGTCTTGCCGGCCCTATCCAGCGCTTCATAGCCGTAAGCTGCCATTGGTATCCCCCTTAAGTTCTGTATTTAAGTAAGTTTCGTCCTTTATTTCACAATTATCCCACTTTGTATTGTAATTATTTTAACACTATTCACCAAAAAAAACAACATTATCTCGCTATTTTTATGGATTTTTTTGTGCGTTTCCTTATCGTTTCGTTGCTTAAAGTAGTTTATTATATACGAAAAGTGTGTATATCGTGCTCTTTTTCAGGAAAATTCATAAAAAGCAAAAGGCACCAACAAATTCTTCTGTCAATGCCCTGCTGCAAGTTCTTTATGATGGATATTAAGAATCAAAGGATACCTTCATCATTTCATTATACGAAGTGATGCCGGAAAGTACGTATTCAGAAGCGCTCATACGCAGCGTATGCATGCCGTTTTTGATTGCCTGCTCCTTGATTTCCTCTGCGGAACCGTTTTTGCTGATAATTGTCTTTAAATCCTGCGTCATTTCCAAGATCTCGTACACACCGATACGTCCTTTGTACCCCATATTATCACACTGCGGGCAGCCGCACGGCTCATAAATCTGTACCGGCTCCTCTGATTTCACACCCAGAATCTCTCTCTCTTCTTCTGTTGCAATACGAGGCTTTTTACAATTCGGGCAAAGCCTTCTCACCAGACGCTGTGCGATAACGCCGACTACAGAGTCTGCTATCAGATACGGTTCCACGCCCATGTCTGCCAGACGGGTAATGGTACTGGCGGAGGAGTTGGTATGCAGCGTACTTACCACAAGGTGTCCTGTGATGGACGCCTGTACGGCAATTCCCGCCGTCTCCTGGTCACGGATCTCACCAATCATAATGATATCGGGGTCCTGACGCAGAATAGAGCGCAGCGCGCTGGCAAAAGTCAGATTTGCCTTATTGTTTGTCTGCACCTGATTGATACCGTCAATATTTGCCTCCACAGGGTCTTCTACCGTGATAATGTTTACATCCTCTGTGTTCAGCTCACTGAGCGCTGTGTAGAGCGTGGTAGACTTACCGCTTCCGGTAGGTCCTGTTACCAGAAGGATACCATGCGGATTTTTCAAAATATGGTCAAACTGCTGCATCTCAGCAGGTTTCAAGCCTAACTGGCTCTTCTCGCGGTTGAGGGCGTTCTTGGAAGCAAGACGCATAACGATTTTCTCACCGTAAACAGTAGGAAGAATGGACACACGGATATCATATTCCGTTCTGTCTACAATCTGTGTGATTCTACCGTCCTGCGGCTTTCTTTTTTCCGAGATATCCATGCCGCCGATAATCTTGATACGCGCCACCATTGCCGACAGGATACGCACGTCATACCTTCCCTTTTCATAGAGTGCACCGTCGATACGGTAACGCACCCGGACTTTTTTCTCAAGCGGTTCAATATGAATATCGGAAGCGCGCTGTCTTGCCGCTTTCTCTATCATTTCCTTTACTAGAATAACGATGGGGGAATTGTTAATGTCTTCGCTGTAGGTATCCTCCTCCTCCACAATCAGACGTTCCCTTGCGTAATCCTCCAGAGCGGTAGCCACTTCTGCCTGCCCATAAAATCTGTCGATTGCCAGCATGACGCTTCGGGGCGTCGATACCAGCGGCTCTACCTGACAGCCCGTGATGATGGAGATATCGTCCATCGCGTCCAAATCCAGCGGGTCTGCCATGGCAACACGAAGGATGTTCATATTGTCGGGCGCATATTCTATGGGGATCACCCTGTTCTTTTTCAATACGGAAGGCGTTACCAAATCCAATACATCTTTTGAAATCGAGATATTCTGTAAATCTATGCTTGCATAACCAAGCTGCTTACTAAGCACGCTTGCAATATTTTCTTCCGTCACCATTCCGGCATCTATCAGGGTCTCGCCCAGCTTTCTGCCGCTTCCCTTTTGGAGTTCCAGCGCTTTTTGCAGCTGTTCCTCGCTAATCATACCATCCTTTACGAGCGCATCGCCCAGACGTACTTTTCTTCTCCCATATTCGACCATGTTATCTTCCCCTCCGTACTTTACGGTTTACTTCTTAATAATTATGATAAATCTTTTATCACTTTCGGTCAAGCCGCTTTATCATTTTTTGTCAAAATCCCTTTTCTTTTCCCATTTATTCATTATACCTCATTTTTGTGTTTATAGCAAACACAACTTCCCTTAAATACGTCAAAGGGACTGCCGTAAGGCAGCCCCTTAAAAACCAATATCTGCAAATCAATAGTTCATGATTATTCATTTGCGAAGCAAATTAATAATTCACAATCGCGCCAAAATCTTCCTTGAGTGAAGCGCCGCCTACCAGACCGCCGTCAATGTCGGGCTGTGCAAAAAGCTCGGGAGCGCTCGCCGCGGATACTGAGCCGCCGTACTGGATACGGATTGCTTCCGCAGTCGCCTCATCGTAAACTTCTCCGATGCAGTCACGGATTGCAGCGCATACCTCCTGCGCCTGCTCGGTGGTTGCCACCTTGCCCGTTCCGATTGCCCAAATAGGCTCGTAAGCGATAACCGCTTTCTTTGCCTGCTCTGCAGTCACATTAAGGAACGCAATCTTGATCTGCTGGCGTATCCAGTCAATCGTGATGCCCTGCTCTCTCTGTGTCAGGGACTCGCCGCAGCAGATAATCGGCGTCAGACCGTGTTCAAATGCCTTTAACACCTTCTTATTGACGGTCTCGTCCGTCTCTGCGAAATATTCTCTTCTCTCGGAATGTCCGATGATAACATACTTTACGCCGGCATCGGTGAGCATGGCGGGAGAAATTTCGCCCGTATATGCACCTTTCTCCTCAAAATACATATTTTCTGCACCGATTTCGATATTGCTTCCCTTTACTGCTTCCACAGCGGGAATGATATCGATGGCAGGCACGCAGAATACTACGTCTGCTTTATCCGTCGCTGTCAGCGGCTTTAACTTTTCGATTAATGCCACGGCTTCACTGGGCGTCATGTTCATCTTCCAGTTGCCGGCAATGATTTTTCTTCTTGCCATTTTCATTATCTCACTTTCTTTATTTATCGTCGGCTGCAACCACGCCGGGAAGCTCCTTGCCCTCAAGGAATTCAAGGGAAGCGCCGCCGCCTGTGGAAATATGGGACATCTTGTCGCCGAAGCCTAACTGGTTGACTGCTGCTGCAGAATCGCCGCCGCCGATAATCTTTGTATCTTCTGTCTCCGCCAGTGACGTGGAAAC
>JAIDHX010000036.1 GCA_029053015.1 Lachnospiraceae bacterium | reverse complement strand
CTGTATCTGAAATGCTTCTCAGCAATCCATTCATAAAATTTCCTTTGAGAACTTGACTTTTAATAGTTAGTCTTTCTGAAGGACGGGGCTGTGATGGACATAAGCTGCCTGATATGCAGACACATGCCGCATACGCCCACGCCGATAAACAAAAGCACCGGAAGCTCCTGTAACAGCCTCCCGTAAACAGCCGGTGCAAAGAACAGGAAAAGGAAATTTATCAGAAACCAGCCGCCACAGCAGCATAGCGCACTCCTGATTCCCCTGCCCCACAACAACCCTGCGGCAAACAACAGGGAAAACAGCATAAGGGAGCTGAAGGAAACCGCAAACAGCCGTATGCCGTCCACCTGATACCGCAGTGCCAGCGCAAATGCATACATACCGTTAAAAACAAAGCCCAGAAAACATTCTCCAAGCATCCGCGCGGCAAGCACATGAAAAAAAGTGTACTTACAGGACATTTGCAGCTCATAGCAGCCACTTCCCCGCTCCTTCATCCAAGTGAGCGCAAAGATACCCGCATACAAAAGGGGCGCGCTGCAAAATGCCGCCGCATAAATGCTTTCTCCCTTGTCCAGCATAACCTTCACCAGCAGATACACAGACAGCACGGTTATCACAAACGCAATACTGATAACATCCGCCATACCCGCATACAACTGCTTTACGCCGATGTTCACAAATGTGTCTTTCATAAAACCCGCAAAATCCGGCTTTTCCGTTTCTGACAACAGCACCTTGGCTGCCCGAACCGCCTGCTCCTTTTCCTCCGCCTTTTCCCAGACGCCCGCCATAAATTCCTCTTCTCTGCCGCTCATCTGCTATCCCTCCTTTTCCGCAGTGTTTTTCTGGCACGGTGTATCGCGCTCTTCACCTGCAGCACGCTTTTCTGCATCTTGTCCGCAATCTCCTGATAACTCATGCCCTCCGCTGCATACAATAAAAGCGCCCTTTTCTGTTCCGGCGGAAGCGCTATAATCCACTCTGCCATTTCGTTCTTCCACTCCTTTTTTAAAAATGCCTCCTCCGGGCTTCCTTGCGGCGATATTTTCTCTTTTTCGTCCGCATCAGGTTCCGCCATTTCCCTTCCGGCTTTTCTTCTGTGATCCGTTACCTTGTTCTTCATTACCGCATAGAGATAGGTTCGAAAAGAAAAGTCCATCCGGTAACGCCGCCGCGCCGCCCAGATATCCGCAAAACAGTCCTGTGCAATATCCTGCGCCGTCTCCGAATCCTGCAGACGACTCGTCAGCCATCGCAGAGACTCATGGTAATAGCGCATCACCAGCGCCGCAAACGCATCCCTGTCGTCCCCTGCCGCCAGTTCCATCAGCTCATTGTCCGTTTTCTCGCAAAACCTATCTCCCATCGCGTTCTCCTTTCCCAGTTTTAAAAGCTTTCACCTAGTATCTCGTTCTGTTACAAAAAAAGTTACTCCCCATTTCTAAATTTTTTCTGTAAGATATTTGTAAGATTTTACATTGTTTTTTTGTAAGATGCATCAGATATAATGTAAATATACGGCTGAATGTGGTAAACTGTAAGAAACAAACGATTTTAAAGGATTGGAAATTTTATGGAAAACGAACGTATTCTGGTGGTGGACGATGACAGGGATATCGTCGCCACACTGAAAATCCAATTGGAAAAGGAAGGCTTTCCCGTACTCACGGCTTACGACGGCGAGGAGGCGCTCGCCATTCTGAACAGGGAAAAGGTGCATCTGATTCTTCTCGACGTGATGATGCCGAGACTTGACGGATTTTCTGCCATTATGAAAATACGGGAAAAGCGAAATATTCCGATTTTAATTATGTCCGCCAAGTCGGAGGACACTGACAAAATACTGGGGCTCTCCATCGGCGCGGACGACTATATCACAAAGCCCTTCAACTACAAGGAGGTCATTGCCCGCGTGCGCAGCCAGCTAAGACGCTATATGAAACTGGGCGGCGTTTACTCCGGAACAGACGAAGTCACCATCGGGCGGCTGTGCTACAATTTCACGGCGCACACCCTGACAGCGGACGACGTACCCATTAAGCTGACCTCGACGGAAACCAAAATCATCGAGCTTCTTATCAGACATCCCGGGCGTATTTTTTCCGCAGAAGAAATTTATACAAACGTCTGGGGGGAGCCCTCCGTCTACAACGGAGAAAATACTGTTATGGTGCATATCAGACGCATCCGTGAGAAAATCGAAATCAATCCGAGTGAACCGGAATATTTAAAGGTGGTGTGGGGAATTGGATACAAATTTGAAAAAAGGTAAAAAAATCAGAGCTTTTTGTTACAGGCTGCTTGCTATAGGCGGTCTTGTCGTCACGCTTATGTCTGCCATTATCGGGCACGAAGCCATCGAAGCGTTTCTCACTGAGGGCTCTCCTATACTAAGTGGGAAATTTTATGAGATGCCGGAATTTAAGGATTATATCGGCGAAATATGCTATCAGGCTCTGCTCTACAACGCCGGAGTCGGGGATCACACAGGCGAACCTTTACTGAACGAAGCTGATTACTATGCCAGACGTGCCTACGCCGATGCCAACATCTTCTTTCAGGCAAACCTGCAGAAGTCAAACTGGCTGGTCCGGTATTACATCCAACTGCCGGGTAAAATGCCACGCACCAATATGTCCTATGCTGTCCTTTCCGACTCTGACGATCATATCATACTTCCCACCGGCACAGTTCTTTGTTACCTTTGGAATGGACCCCGTCTCATTGAACTCAGCGATTTACAAAAAGGAATGGAACACATCAATACATACCGCTCCTCCATGCTGTATCAGCCGCTCTCCACTGAGTTGTCCCGAATGATTGTTGTGATTGCGGTGGAAGCGGACCAGTACCATAGAAGTCCTTTTTTGTCCGGCCTACAAACACAGGCGGAAAACTACAGGTTTGTTCTGCTTACCCTGTGTATCAGCAGCGTCATAACCCTTTTATTCGCCCTGCTGTGCCTTTTCAGCCGCAAGGCCTTCCGCGAGGCCGCCCGCTCCTATGCTGCTTTTACCGGAAAAATTTTGCTGGAATTTAAATTGATTCCGCTTCTGCTTTTGCTGCTTCTGCCACTCTATTATACTTTTTATTTTGGTGCGCTTACTGTGCCCTCCTATACGAACTGCCTGTTTTGGATTCTCTCGGTGCTGTCTGCCGCTATCCTGCTTTTTCTCTTTTACACAGAGATAAGGCATAATAAAAACAGGTTCTTTTCGCACTCTATTTCCGTAAAACTCGCCCTTTATATAAAAGAGTTTTCGCAGGGTGTTCCCTGGTACCGCAAAGCCATGCATATCGGCACCGTTCTGATGGCGAGTGCCCTCATTTTGTTTGCACTGGGACTCTTCCTGTTTATCCTGTTAATACCCCGTATATATCTGACCTCAAAACATTTTTATTCTCAGGGGCACATTTCAGAGATGATTATGCAGATCATATATATATTATCCTTTGTTGCAGGACTTTTATGCCTCATAGGAGTTTTCCTTTTTCCGGCGTACTTCCGCACCAGAAAACTGACAAGAGAAATGAAATCTGTTACGGACAAGCTTTCCGATCTGAAAAACGGCTTCAAAACCGCTCCCTTCACTCTGCCAAAGGGTTCTCTGCTTGCGAATACGGCAGAGGATATCAACAGTCTGGAAGACGGCATAGACAAAATGGTGGAACAAAAAAACCGCTCCAACAAACTGCGTGTGGAGCTGCTTACCAATGTATCCCATGACTTAAAAACACCGCTGACTTCCATCATCAATTACGCCGACCTTCTCTGTGAAGAGCAGCTAAATGAAAATGCAGCCGGTTACGCCGCTTCCCTTCGCTCCAAGGCATACCGCTTAAAAAGCATGGTCCAGGACGTTTTCGATCTTTCCAAGGCGACCAGCGGCAATCTGCCGGTAGAAAAACGCACTCTTGATTTAGTCAAACTGGTACGCCAGACCCTTGCTGATATGGAAGAACGCATAGCGGCAAGCAGCCTTACCTTTAAAACCATAATTTCAGAAGAACCGATGCTGATAGAATCAGACGGGGAAAAACTGTACCGCATTTTCCAGAACCTTTTTGTAAACGCCTTACAGTACTCCCTTGAGAATTCCAGAGTATATGTTATGCTTTTCGTTGAGGACGGAAAAGCCTGCGCCAAAGTCAAAAACACTTCCAAATGGGAGATTGACTTTACGCCGGACGATATCGTAGAACGTTTTGTCCGGGCGGACGCCGCCCGCACCACGGAGGGCAGCGGGCTTGGTCTCTCCATTGTGCAGAGCTTTGCAGAAATCTGCGGCGGCAGTTTCTCCATCGAAATCGACGCCGACATGTTTACTGCTTTTCTGCGCTTTCCTTTGATAGAAAAAACTGAGGCGGAAACAATCGATGCCTCCTTATGAATTCATTAAAATCAGCTTTACAAGCGGCTCGTTATCCTGCTCCGTCGCAATTTCAAGAGCTGTTTTACCATCGTTATTTACAGCGTCTGTGTCTGCAAAGTCAAACTCAAAGAGCATTTCAGCCATCTCTTTTGCAACACTGTCATTTACATTGCGTGCGGCATAGTGAAGCGCTGTATTTCCGTCCTGATCGCTTTCTGCCACGCTTGCCCCGGCTTCCAACAGCGCTATCTGAAGCTCGTTTGCGTCTGATCCGTTCTGTAAAGAAATAAGCATAAGGGCGTTTTGCCCTTTTAGGTTGGCAGCGTCAAGGTTGCATTTTGACGCAATCAAAGCAGCGGCAAATTTATAACAAAGTTTATCTTTTTGATTTGCACGGCGGCAGGCAGCAATAAGCGCTGTATCTCCGGCGTCATTTATAGAGGCGTCTTTATCCATACCGGCGGACAGCAGGAGAGAAAGAATCTTTTTGCAGACAGTATTCCGATCTTCTCTCTGAACAAAATCATAATGAATGGTTTCACCTTCAGATAAAACCTGATACAAGCAGGTCTGACCGTCCGAATTTTTAAAATTAGGGTCAGCGCCCAATTCTAACAGAAGCTCAACAGCCTTTTCGTCAAGGTAGGAACAGGCTGCCGACAACGCTGTCTGTCCTTTCCATTTGCCGTCATCGGCAATTTCATTCAGATCAGAACCGTTAGCTGCTATGTTCCGAATAGCGTCATAATCTTTTCTCTCAACCGCATCCTGAAGTGTCAGACCTCCGGTGAAGCCTGCCATGTCTGTATCCTCAGAATAAGTTCCTTCAATCAAAGCGGCAAGCCGTTTATCGGTACAGTCTTTTGCATATTCCAGGGGAGAGCGTCCATAGCCGTCCTTTTCATCCATATCAAAGCCGCTGTCATAAAGAATTTTCACAAGCTGAAAATAACGTTCTTGATTTTCACGTTCTGTTTCATCGGACGGATCATTGTACTGTTTTGCATAGTCCAGCGCACAGTGCAGAACATTTTCGCCGTTTTCGTTGGTTCTTGAGAGCTTTGAACCATGTGCAACGGCAGCGTCTATCAATTCCCATTGGCCGTGCATGCCCGCGCTTGTGAATACCGTTTGACCGTCTCCTTCACTGCGAGCCATAACGCCGGCTCCGGCTTCCAGGAGCAGGTCTGCACAAGTTCTTTTGTCATCCGAAGGGAGGAAACCATAGCGTTCATTCGGATCAGCAAGGCTGAACAATGCATTCTCGCCATACTTGTTTTTGGCATTCGCTTCAAGACCTGCGTCAAGCAGCTTTTTCATGATGACCGCATCGGCATATTTTGCAGCTATGTGCAAAAGCGTGCTGGTTCTATTGTTTTCTTCCGTGGCGGTAAGCCCCATTTCTTCCATTGCCTCAAAAATTTTTTCCTTATCCGCCTTGCTTTCGTAAAGCCGGTCTAATTCATAGAAATTCATGATGTTAACGCTGCTCCTTTTTTAATTCTCTTTCTTTTCCAGTTCTTGTGTGTTTCCCATCGCAAACAATAAATCTGCTTTCAGACGAAGCATTGAGATACGGCACCTTTCAGGATAAAGAAACTTCAATCGAGCAATTGGCAATATTCCCGGGGTGCACCAGCATACAAGTCATAGTTCATGGGTTAGCTTGCAGACCAGGTTGACCGCGTCCGGCACCTCTGGATCCACATAACCGGAGTCCACAAACCCTGCCTTTTGGTACACCCGCAGCGCCGGGGCGTCCGTCTTTTTGACGCACACCTCAACCGTGGGCCAACGGCCCTCCGCTCGCAGGCGGTCCAGCACCAGCTCCAGCGCCGCCGTGCCCACACCCTGGCCCTGGCGCCTATGATCCACCAAAAACTGCTGGAGCTCATAGCCCAGAGGCTCCTCATCGAACTCCCGGACCATGGCCAGCCCCACCAGCGCCCCGTCTTGCTGGATGCCCCACACCCGGGCATGGCAGTCCCGATAGGCATACCCCCGAGCCAGAATGCCCGCCGGGTCCGCTACATAGCTCAGCTGCTCCTGGGTCACCCGCAGGTTCAGCGCCGCCGGCCAGTTATGTTGATTGATTTCAGTCAGACAAATCATGTTGACTTCCTCCTCATTCTCCTTTTCAAATAAGCTATTTTTTTAATTCTTTAGAAAGATATAAGACCAAATCATCGTCATTGCAGCAGGGCGCGTAGGGAGTCAGAACCTTGTCCTGATACCACACGCCTGAACCATCGAACAGATAGCCCCGTTTGATATACATTCTCTGGGCGCTCCCATATCCGCTGTGAAGTCCCACTCCCAGATAAACCGTATCGGCATACTTTGCTGCAATTTCCTCCGCCACGTCCATCAGTTTCGTGCCAATGCCGTGCCGTCTGTATTTTTCCAGAACGCCGAAATCGACAATTTCCGGATATCCCTTTCCGCCAAACGCCCCCCATGTACTGTGGGGATATACGTTCACATATCCAGCCACATTTCCCCTATATTCCGCCGTCAGCGCAACTGCACGCCTCTCTGCGGCATCCTTTAATCGGGTATAATACTTTGAAGCCTCTGCATGCCATCCTTGCGCAATTTCTTCTGCCGTGATAATCTCCGCATCAGAATATTCCATATCTCTGACCGTAATTGTTTCATCTCTATAGTACTCCATGACTCTCTCCTGAGACTTCCCCTTTGGCCAACAGGTTATCCTTTCCCATACCGCATACAAAGGGATTGGAATCGTACCAATAACAAAAATCCAGAAACTCCAAACGCTGCTGCGGGTCATTCATGATTTTCACCAGTAATTCATTGGGAAGTGTCCTTGCGTATGCGCCGGGGCCTGCCAATTTAATATTTTTTACCCCAAGCTGTTTCAATATATTTTCCAATTCATCGGGCATAAAAGTGTAGGTAATGCACCACGGTGTACCGCCCTTTTCATACTCGGCAATTTCATCATCGCCGCCCATAAGCCCATCCGCCCGCAGCTTCCCGACGGCTTCCTTATTGAAACGGAAAGATTCAACTGCATTTGCTTTATTTTCAATGCACCATTTCACAAAAGGATCGCTGCAATTTTCATCTAAAATGAATTGGTTCTTTTGAATCGGATTTGCCAAGTATGGAAGATATCCCAGGCGGCTTGACACGCTTAGGATAATACGTTTGCGGCAAATGCGCACCAACTCGCTGATAACATGTTCCTGATTCGGATAGGTATATGAAATGGGTGCATCAAAGGAAATTACCATATCAAACGATTTGTCTTCGAACTCCTCCAACTCCTCTAACGCCCCTTTTACAAAGGTTATTTTGTCAAGAACGCCTGCTTTCTCCGCCAATTCCTTTGCCTTATCTATCATAGGCTGTGAAATGTCAAAATGTGTCACTTCACAGCCTTGTTTTGCAAGAAGAATGGAAAATCTGCCACAGCCTGCACCGCCGTCAAATACGGTTTTTATCCCCTCCAGATTAGAGAGTAATTCTTTTTCAATATGATTCTTCTGGATAATGTCATCCATAAAGGTTTCCTCACGATGGCTTTCCAGTTCACCTTTATCCGGCATATTCCATAAACGCTCTGCTATTTTTCTACTATAGTCCATAAATCGGTCTCCTTTTTCCAATCTTATATCTATAGCTTAGCAAATATCTCCCAATCTAAATACCTTAATCTTTTTTATAAAAAAGTTTGTGAGACTTCCCCTTTGGCTCTTACAGCTTAAGCCCCGTATCCTCCGGCAGTCCAAGCATAAGATTCATGCACTGCACGGCTGCGCCGGAAGCGCCTTTGCCGAGGTTGTCAAAGCGCGTGGATACTACTATTCTGTTCTCACAGCCGGTCACGTAGATTTCCATACCATCCCAGCCGCTCCTTGCATTTGCCGCCAGAAAACCATTACTCTCCGCCTCTGCGCCAAAGGGCATTACACGGACAAAGGGCTCACCCGCATAGTAGTCCGCCAAAAAGCCGTGAAGCTCTTTCGGGCCTGCACATTTTGAGAGCAAATTTGCATAGAGCGGAAGAGACACCAGCATTCCGCTGTAATAGTCGCAGATAACAGGGGAAAACAAGGGCTCCTGTGCAAGCCCCGTGACCGCCTTCATCTCCCTCAGATGCTTGTGCTGCTGACTGAGCGCATATTCTCTGGGCGCGTCAAGCTCTGACGAACGCCCTTCCTTTTCATATTCCGCAATGGTCTTTTTGCCCGCGCCGCTGTAGCCGGACATGGCAAATGCAGAGACGGGATAGTCCGCCGCTATAATCCCCTCCTGTATCAGCGGATACACCATCGCAATAAAGCCGGATGCGTAGCAGCCCGGCACGGCCACTCTCTTTCCGGTTCGCACCGCTTCCCGAAACGCAGGCGCAAGTTCGGGAAAGCCATATGCCCAGCCATTTTGGGTCCGGTGGGCAGTGGATGCATCGATGATTCTTACATTCTCATTTTCCACAAGGGAAACAGCCTCCCTTGCTGCGTCGTCCGGCAGACATAAAAAGGTAATGTCGGACTCATTTATCAGGCGTTTCCGCTCGTTCAAATCCTTTCGCAGCTCAGGCGCTATGGTAAGCAGGCTGATATCCTCCCTGCCTGCAAAACGCTCGTTAATCCGAAGCCCCGTCGTCCCCTCGCTGCCGTCAATAAATACTTTTGTCACAATTTCAATCCTTCCTCGTATACGTTACATAGGTAAAAGGAATTTCTCCTTCCACCCTCTCGTCAATTTCCTTTGTAAACTGCGTTTCATCAAATGCAGGAAAGAAGGTATCGCCCTCTATTTCCGCCTCTATTTCCGTAATGTACATTTTTTCCACAAGTGCAATGGCTTCCCCATACAGCCCTGCACCGCCGGAAATATAGATGTGCTTCCCCGGCTGCAGGCTCTTTGCTTTTTCCACCGCCTGCTCTAACGAAGAAGCCGTGGTACAATTTTCCGCCTCAAAGCTTGCCGTATTCGACACCACCACCGTAAAACGGTTTGGCAGAGGGCGCCCGATTTCCTCGTAGGATTTGCGCCCCATGATGACGACATTGCCCGTCGTCAGTTCGCGGAAACGCCGCTGCTCCCCTTTAATCCGCCATGGAATCCTGCCTTTATTGCCAATCACTCTGTTTTTTGTATACGCTACAATTAAAGCTATCATATTTCCTCTTTCCACGGCTGCGGCCTTGCAAAGTAGAAGCCCTGCGAATACGCTATGCCGATTTCCTCCATCACCTTCTGGATTGCCTCGTTTTCCACATACTCGCCCACTACCTCTTTGCCCTGCCTTGTACACCAATCGTTTATCAGCTCAACAAACTCACGACAGTTTTTATCGCAGCAGATCTCCTTGATAATTTCTCCGTCTATTTTCAAAATATCAGCGTCTATCCGTATAATATGCAGCATATTGGAAAAGCCGCTTCCGAAGTCATCAATGGCAATCCTTGCGCCATACTCATGCACGCTGTCCGCAAACTGCTTAATAAACTGATAATCCCTGATTTCCTCGCTCTCCACCAGCTCAAAGATAAAGTTTTCGGGATGCTTCGCTTCCTTCAGATAGTGGAATATCATACGCAGCATATCCCTGTCATAGATGTCCTGCACATTGAGATTTACAGTCACGGCAATATCCTTGTCAAGGAACATCTCCATCACTTTTCTAATCATGATGATGGACATGGATTCGTAGAGATTGTAATCCTTTGCCACGGGCAGACAGCGTCCCGGCTGATAAATATTGCCCTGCGCATCCTGAATACGCAGCAACGCCTCATACATGCCGACCTTTCCGGTGCGGTTGTCATGAATTGCCTGGAAATAAGGAACGACTCTATCCTGCACCAAGGCTTCACGCAGCGTCTGCAGCATATGCATCTCCTCTTTCACGCTGAGCACTTCACCCGGCATCTCGCTGTAGAGCACAAAGGGGATTTTGTTTTTAATGCCATACTGGAGCGCCGCCTCCGCCTTCTGCAGCGGCTCCCGCTCCCGCAGAACCACCGCGCCCTGATAGGAGAACACAAAATCCTTATAGCTGACGCCATTTAAATAATCGAACACTTCCTTCATGCAGGAAATAAACGCTTCATCCCCCATATGGTTCTCTGCTGCAATCAGCAGGGAACAGTCGCCATAGCTGTAAAAATGCAGTTTCTTTCCAAAGAACCTCTTTCCTACATCCTCGTACAGACCCTTCAGCTCGTCCATAAACATGCCGTTTCCCATAAACAGCCGCATAATTCTCTCATTCTTCAAGGTGAAAATCGCAATCTTGTCCAGATTGATGCTCTCGCAGTCAAACAGATACTGCGTCTGGTTGTCCAGGCCCAGCTCCGAGCAGTAAAACATCGCCTGCTTCATCTTTTCCTGCTGGTCACTCAACTGTTTGTTAAGCTGCTTATTTCCCATCTTCAGCAGGTAATTTATCATCTGCACATTGTTGTGCTGCAATACCGAAGTATTCCGTAAAGACTTACTCTTCAAAACCAGCCTTGCATCCGGATTCTCTGAGAGTCCGGCAACCACAAAGGTGGAGTTGGCATATGTATTTTTGCCGCCTATATTGATAATTTCACCGGACAGCATGGCGCCGCTCATATTTGTGGTAAAAAACTGGCTGACCTCCCATTTTGCACAGTCATGCAGTATCCAGCTCCTTGAGAGGCACTCATAGGCAAACATCGCCTCCACCGGCTTCTCTCTTAAATCCTTGTATACTTCACTCAACTGGCTGACAATCTTCTGCGGGTCAAAATAACTCAGGAAAAATTTCATTCCGGGCGCAAGCTCCGTAAAGAAATTGAGCCGGCTGCGTTGTTCTGATTTCCATGGCTCCGGCAGTATCTCGAAAGGCTCATAAATCAGATTATAGGCAATCTGTGAAAAATCCTCCCGAACCAAAGGGAATATGCCTGCCAGAAGCGGATCCCTTTTCAGTTCCTCCACACCAAGCAGATTTTCATACCAGCCGGCAGCATCCTCGCCCTCTATCTCATCCAGATAATGCTCATGCACCTTGGTCACTTCGTAGCTTTTCCCTACACTCTCCACACCGCAAATGGCATTTTCATACACGGACAGGGCAGAACCGCTTATCACAACCGCAGCCATATCGTTGGAAGACACCTGCGTGCCCGCCAGAACATACGCCCTGCCATCCGTCTCCTGCACACCCGCCTCAACATAGGCAACGCCGCCTATCATCTTAAGCGCCGGATACCGGTTATTCATATGCCAGACAAATTTAGCAGTCCTGTAGTATGTCACCGGGAAAAATACCAGCATCAGTTCTTCGCCGTCCTTTAACAGCGCATCCGCCACTTCCCTGCACAGCGACTCTCCCGGCCTGTCCGCTCCTGCCGAATCCTTGCAGCTAAACATACCCAGCCGCAATTCGCTGTTCTCCACCTCTGTGATGGAAACCAGACATGCATCGGACACGATATCACCCTCGCAGATTACCTTTGATGTGCTGCAGCCGATAATAACCGCATTGGGTAAAAGCCGCTTGATATCCTCTGCAAGCTGCTGCATCTCCTCGGCCGTATGAATGCTGCTGTGAATCCTGACAAGGCACTTCCCATTTTTGTCCAGTTGTATGCTGTCCAGATATTCTTCAAAAAAAGAAAGTGACGTATACAGATGGTTGTATGCTTTCATTCCCGTTTCCTCCTGTTTCAGAAACTATTTTCTTCCGCGCCGGACTGCCTGAAATTTCAGCCCTTCTCTCTGTCATTATGTACCGCACATGTGCCTGCCTTCTGCGCTTCCTCATAATACCAGCACTTATAGTCAAGCACTTTTATCATTTCCTGAAGCTGCTCAATCTGCCCCAGCACGGCCTGCCGCTGCTTCTTTATCAACTCCAGCCGCCTGTCAATTGACGCATCTCCCTCCACATATAAATCCACAAAACTCTTGATATCTTTAATCGACATTCCCGTCTTTTTCAGACATTCTATCAGGGCAAGCCACTCCAAATCCGACTCCTTAAACATCCGAATCCCGCCGTCAGAGCGTTCCACAAAAGGCAAAAGCCCCTCCTTGTCATAGTAACGCAGCGTGGAAGGCGCTATCTGCATCTTTTTTGCCATTTCTCCTACTGTGTAAAACATTTTCATACCCCTTCCGGCTTACAGTTGACTTTACGTCATATTATCCAAAAAAATTTATAAGTAAATTATATCATTGGTAAAAATTGCTGTCAACGACGTGAAATTTGTAATTCCAAAAGAAAATGACAGGAATCTGTCGCCAGAATCCTGTCATATATCATTTCATATATTATACGGAGACATCAAGATTAGCGCCTTCTACCGTCACGGGCGCTTCTGCCGTCTCCACCGGCATCTCCATACCTGAAATCTGTAAGGAAACACCGCTTGAAGCCTCACTTTTTTCCTTTGCCAGCTTGTCAAACAGCGCCTTTAAGTACTTCAAATCCGCTTCTGTAATTTCCTTGAGTTCGTCTGCCCTGTGCTTCTTCTTAAGCCGCTCCAAATCCTCGGGACTCATATTCTTTTGCACAGACAGCCCCAGTTCATCCGAAAGCTCATCAAGACCTTCTGCCATCATCTCATTCGTAAGCTCCTCCATGGACTTCTCCATGGACTTCTCCATGGACTCCTCCATGGATTGCATAGACGCCTGATATTCCTGCATAAGCGCTTCCATCTCTTCGTCCTGCTGCTCGCTTTCCGCTTCTGCCTCCGCCTCTGCACTCGCTTTGGCTTCCTCGTATGCATCCAAATCATCGGAGCAGGAACCTGTCCTTTCGGCTTTTTCTTCCTGCTGCAAGTGCTTCATCCGCTTTTTGGCTATCCGCTCCATTTTCTTGGCATGTATCAGCGCCTGCTCCAGCTCTTTCTCGTCATAATCAGGGTTTCTCACCATCCGCGCCAGCATGGCGACCTTGGAGCGTGCGCTCACAAGCACCCTGCTCGCAGTGCCGGAGGTTTTTGTCTGTAAAATCCGATTGGAAATTTCCCTGAAATTATACTGTAGGCGCTTCTTTTTCTTTGTACTCGGCTTTGTCACGGAAATGGTGCCTACATGGTTACCCTTTCCATCCGTAAGCTTTATTCTCGTCGTATTGGAGCTTCCTATGCTCATGATTCCCATGCCGTTATCCTCCTTGATAAAAGCAATTTTTATAAGCTTGCCGGCAATTCCATTTGCCAAATGCTTTGATTCTTTATATATCGGCAGAATCAGGGAAAAACTTTATCCAGACTACAGCACGTTGTCAATCAGATCCTGATAAAACATTGCGTAGTCCGTTCTTTTTTCCTTGATAAACTGAATCGCAGAGGAAGGATGGCTGTTCAGCATTCCGGTCAGAAGGTAGGGAATGTCATACCCCCATACCGCACCCTCGTCCTTCAGCTTCTGCATATGCTTTTCCACAAAGTTCATAATAGCAATCTTATTGTACTTGGGATTGCGCAAAAAGCTCAGCAAAAGCTCCATATAGCAGTTGCCTGCGCCTCTGCCCATGCCGCTTACGGTTGCGTCCAGATAGCTTGCTCCCATGGTAAGCGCTTCGATGGTATTGGCAAACGCAAGCTGCTGGTTGTTGTGTGCGTGTATGCCGATCTTTTTGTTGTACTTCGCCGCCACATTCAGATATTTATCGCAGAGACGCTCTATCTGCTCGGGATAAAAAGCGCCGAAGCTGTCCACCAGATAGATGGTGTCCACACTGCTCTGTCCCAAAAGTTCCAGCCCGCCGTCCAGCTCATCATCATTTACCTTGGATACCGCCATGATATTTACAGTCGTCTCGTAGCCCTTCTTTTTGGCGTCCTCTAACATTTCTATTGCTGCCGGAATGGCGTTGATATAGGTTGCCACACGGATTAAGTCGATAACACTGTCTTTTTTGTTCAGAATATCCTTTTTGAAATCGGTTCTTCCCACATCCGCCATAACAGAAATTTTCATATCCGTCTTGTTGTCACCCACAACGCTGCGGATATCCTGCTCCTTACAGAACTTCCACTTTCCGAAGTTTGCGGGATCGAAAATTTCGGCAGATGCCTTATATCCGAATTCCATATAATCGACGCCCGCCTTTATGTTTGCCAGATACAAATCCTTGACAAACTCATCTGTAAATGCAAAATTATTGACCAGTCCGCCGTCCCGCAAGGTACAGTCCACTACCTTGATGTCGGGGCGGAAAGACACTAATGACCCCTGTCTGCTGCGACTCATTTTTCCGTTCCTCCTGTTTCTTACCGTGTTTTGCTTTTTCTTCTCTGCCAATGTGCACTTTGCACTATGACACTTTAAACCGTTAAACTACCATGTAAGGATAATGGATTTTATGGCGTTTGTCAAGGGGACCTAACGGAAATTCTTCCGTGGAAGAAATTCCGTAGAAAAGATTTAGTGGATATTCGATAGAAATATACATGCGAGTGTGATATTATAGTAGCAATACAATTTGAAATTGATCCGAGGTATGTGAATGGAGAGAAAATATTACATAGATAATTTAAGATGGCTGGCAATTCTGCTGCTTTTTCCATTCCACGCTGCACAGATTTGGAGTGGCGGCGAATACAGCGGGTTTTACATATGGTCGCACACAAACACCGCTCTTTATGCGTTTGCAACTGCCGTGTATCCGTGGTATATGACCTTTTTATTTACCATTGCAGGCATGAGCTGTAAATATGCTCTTCAAAAAAGGACAAACAAGCAATTTATCGTGGAGCGGACGAAAAAATTACTCATTCCTTTTTTCTTCGGACTGCTTGTACTTATTCCCGTCATGACCTATACTGCGGAAGTGTTCTTCAATGGGTATACAGGCACTTACTGGCAGCAGTATGGATTGTTTTTCACAAAGGAAACCGATTTGACAGGATATCATGGAGGCTTTACTCCCGGACATCTTTGGTTTTTACTGTATTTGTTTGTCATTTCTTTAGCAGCACTTCTCATTATTCTCTTACAAAAGAAGTGTTTGCCGAAGTTCAAAGTTGGCAGTATTTCCTATTTCTTTCTTATTTTGCTGTTTGTACCGGAGTGGCTTTGCCAATATATCCTGAATATCGGCGGGAAAAGCTTAGGGCAATTTATGATATTGTTTTTGTTCGGATACTATATCCTTTCAGAAGAAAGCATTCTGCAAAAACTAAAGCAATATCGGTATGTGAGTTTGGTAATTTGCATCCTGTCAGGCAGTCTGTACACCTATCTGTACTGTTTTGAAAATCTCAGAGCCATCTGGATGACCGGGCTCTATATCTTCTTTGGCTGGATGGGAATTATAACATTACTCGGCATAGGACAGACAAAGCTGAACTTTCATAACCGGCTCAGCAATTATTTTACCCGGGCCTCTTTCCCTGTTTACATTCTCCACATGCCGGTTCTGGTCGTGGCAGGTTTTTTCATCTTGCAATTACCTGTTGGTGTTGCCGGGCAGTTTTTATTGATTGTATTGATTTCGTTCGTTGTAACATTTTTGATATATGAAATGGTAAAGAGAGTACCTGTTTTACGGTTTTTTCTCGGAATGACGAAGCAGAAATCATGAAAATGCAAAGCTGCCGCAGTCTCCCACGGCAGCTTTGTTCCATTCTTTTTAATAGTTTTCCGCGCTTACTTCAAAATAGCTCTGCGGATGATTACAGGTCGGGCATACCTCAGGCGCTTTTGTGCCTACCACGATATGTCCGCAGTTGCGGCACTCCCACACCTTCACTTCGCTCTTTTCAAACACTTTTGCCGTCTCTATATTTTTAAGCAGGGCGCGGTATCTCTCCTCATGATGCTTTTCGATGGCACCAACCAGACGGAATTTTTCGGCAAGCTCCGGAAATCCTTCACTTTCAGCCGTCTTGGCAAATTCCTCATACATATCCGTCCATTCATGGTTTTCGCCTTCTGCAGCTGCCGCCAGATTTTCGGTTGTGCTGCCGATGCCGCTCAGTTCCTTGAACCACATTTTTGCATGTTCTTTTTCATTGTCAGCGGTCTTTAAAAACAGAGAAGAAATCTGCTCATATCCTTCCTTTTTTGCCACGGAAGCAAAATAAGTGTACTTATTCCTCGCCTGGGATTCCCCCGCAAATGCTGTCTCCAGATTTTTTTCTGTCTGTGTTCCTGCATACTTGTTCATGCCGTATCCTCCTTCATTTGTCATAATAGATACTAATCGTTATGGAACATAGTTTATCTGTTTTACCACTTCCTGTCAATGCAAATCGTCCCGCCTGAAATACGCAAAACCTTTTTCAGACATCCCTTTATCCACGCGCTTCCTGCCATGAATCATAGATGATAAGCGCCATCACCTGCAGTTCTTCCTCTTCCAGATTCATCAGGCTGTGTCCTTTGCCGGACGGTGTAAAGAAATGCTCTCCCTCCTTCAGCGTCAGCGTCCGCTCATGGTTGTCGTCGATGGTCGCCGTCCCCTTGATGACATAATAGTCCTCTCCGTCGCCCTGATGTACATGATAGCCGACGGAACAGCCCTTCTGCAGCGTCACCTTCGCGTACACGCGGTTCATGCCGTGCATCTCCCCCGCTTCCAGTATATGGTCAAAATGGACGGTTCCCTGCCCGCCTAAGAATTCTTTTTGGTCTACACTCCGCATAAAACTCTTCCTTTCTTTTTGTTTTACTCAGTATACACCATCGCGTCTGCTATGAAAAGACTGTTGCATTTATTTTCCGAAACTGCTATCATAAATTCTGCAGGCGTATCATATTCTGTTTGTGCGCCTGTTCACGGAACAATGTAACATGGAGGATATTAAGATGAAAAAACGAATTTTGATTTGCGCCTGTGTACTTATGATGATGGCCGCATGCCTTTCCGCCTGTGGGGAAAAGGGAACGCCCCCTGTGCTGACGTTTGACGGAAAAGAGATTACGCTCGGCGAATCCACTCCTTACAATCTGCCGCAGGGTTTTGAGTGTACTCTTGCCGGAAATGCTATTCCCATTGGCAAAATGCCCGCCAATAGCTGGATGTCAGACCTTTGGTCCGCCAAAAAAGACGGTGAGACCTATGCTTACCTTTATATCTATAATCCCTCGAGGGAGGAAGTCACTTATACAGGAGCCACTATATATAAGATGAGTTTCTATATGAATTCAGAGGAAAAATCTTATTGGGCTGTAAACAATGTTTTGGTAAACGGAATCAATTTCTATGGCATGAACTCTGACGAAGTAAAAGCAGCCATGCAGGCATTTAAAGCACCCCGCGAAACTTCCTACGGCTCCCTTATTTATGAGGACGGGCAGTACTCCTATACGATACGCTTTGACGACAACGGAGTGGTAGAAGAAGTCGAAATAGAAATGACGATTGCCAAGAGTTACAGCAAGATTTCGTAGGCAGTTTGGAATTTCTCCGTTTTCAACGACGGCAACTATACTTATCATATGAAAAAAGCCCCGAATCCGATATTCGCGGGCTTTTTTCATACCTTATGCTATTTAAAATTCCGTCACATCTGCTTTACTCATCAATCTCCCTTTAGACAAAATCAGGGGAACCGCCATCAGAACATCACACAAAACAAATCCTATCAGACCTGTTTTTGAGAAAAACAGCAAATGCAGACCTGTTTTCCTATAAACCAATTCATTTATCATATAGGTAAATAAAAGAATTGCCGCTCCGCCCACGATACAGGCAATGATATTCATGAACAGTATCTCTGCCGCCACCTTTTTCTTCACTTCTTTTCTGCTTCTGCCCAACGCCCTGTAAATACCAAATTCATAGGTTCTTTTCAGATACTGCCCTGTTATAACGGAATTGATTGTAACCGCCAGCACAACTGCAATCAGAATATCTACGGCATAAAAAATCGCATAAAACATATCAAACTGCGGCAGCACCGCGCTTCGCTCAGATTGCGCTATCTGCACATTCTTATCTCCGGCAAGATTTTTTACATAGCTGTACAGTTCCTCCCCCTCCATCACGTCGCTGTATATATAAAGGCGCCCTAAACTATCGTCGTCCTCATAAATATAAAAGATGCAGAAGCTTCCGTCATCAATGATTGCGTCCACTGTGTAAGTTCGATTCAGGCTTTCGTCAAAGCTGTGGTCAAGCGTATCGCCCAGCTTGATTCCTCTGTTATTTGCAAAATCCTGACTGATAATCATACTGTTATGCTTACAATTCGAAAAATCCCCTTCAATCCCCAAATGGGCAAACACCTTTTCCATATCGCTTTTGGAATTGAATACATAAGACCAGCCGCCCACTTCAAGACCCAGTACCGTACCATGCTGCATACCGGAGAAGCCATAGACAGTCACATCCACATACTTTAATTTTTCATCCTCTTCCACCATTTGCCGGAACGCGAAAAAATCCTGATATTCCTCGTCCGTACTCTGCAGGCTTGCCCATACAATCTTATCAGAGTATGTAAATTCCTTTTCATAGGTATATATTGCCGAATGAATATAGTTGCCCGCCAGAAACATAAGAGTGGCAAGAATCATCATAAAAATACCGAGAAAGGCTCTGCCTTTGTTCTCTTTCATATAATAAATTGCTGAAAATGGATTTATTTTATTCATCTTTTCTTTCAACCTCAACTGCTTACCTTTCCGCTTCCTACTGCACAACATTGCTCAATTTTCCATCCCACATCTCAACCAGTATATCCACATCCGATAAAATGGATCTGTCATGCGTTACGACAATAACCAGCCTTTCTTCCGCATACTTCTTGAGTATCTTCATCACATTAAATGCATTTTCGTGATCCAGGGAGGCAGTTGGTTCATCTGCAAAAATCACCTTCGGATTATTCATCATGGCTCTTGCAATGGCAACCCGCTGACACTGTCCGCCGGAAAGCTTTGACGGGCGTTTGCCAAATTCTCTTTCCTTTATCCCCAAGGCTTTCAGATACTCTGCTGCCTTCTCTTTTACCTCATTTTTTTCACCGGTCGCAGCAACGATTACATTATCCAACGCAGTCATATAAGGCACCAGATAATGCTTCTGGAACACAAACCCGAATTCATTTCTTCGCACATTTTCCCTCTGTCTGTTGGAAAATTCGGTAAGCTCCTGACCATTGTAAACGATACTTCCCTCTGTAGGAGCTTTCAGGGTGGACATCACGTACATAAGCGTGCTCTTTCCGCTTCCGGAAGGTCCGATAACGCCGACAAGTCCCGTGTCCGGAAGTTTTAGGTTAAAATCATCCAGCGCATACATCTTATCATCCGAATTCATATCATATATCATACTTACATTTTTTATTTCAAACATATTTACTCTCTCTCCTATTCTTCCATCTTATCCATTGTCTTTATATTATTTATGGTCACTATGATTGGTATTTGTAAAAATCCCACAATTGCCAGAAATGCTGCAAAAAGGCGAAGCAGGTGTTCCGGATAAAAATAGCGGTAGACAAGCCCCAAACTGTCTAACATAAAATGACCGATAAGAACCATAATTCCAATTGTGACTACTGCCCCTATCACGATGCTGATTCCAAAGATAGCGCCGATTTCCCTCATCATCATGCCATAAATATCTCTTCTGGAAAATCCTATGGATGCATAGAGGCAGTATTCATTTACCCTGCTCCGCATAAAAGAGACATATGCCACAAGGATTGAGATTGCCAGAAAAATCATTACCACAACCAGAATTGCAAGAATCGCTACATCCAGTTGGTTCGTTACCTCTTTCTGATACATATCTGCCGAATCCACAGCGTCGTAAAGGGTATCATATTCTGTCGTTTCAATCCCAATATCGTGTAGTACCTTAGCCATATCTGCATTTGCTTCATCACACAAAATAACCATATACCATCCGGAATTGGTGTATCCCTGCGGCGTTCCCACACAGATAAGATTATCCGAGTCAAGCACGCCTACCACCTTAAATACCTTCCCATAGGTGGATTCATTGAAATATCCCCCGATTTCCATTTTCTTATTATGAAAAACTTTTTTATCCACAAGAATCTCACCGGCCCCCTCCGGCATTCTGCCATCTATCAGTTTTGCATTCATGTGCTCCAAAAAGCCCGGAATCTGGCTCTCTTCTAAAAGCGGAAAGTCATATCCCATACCACCGACTATGCCTTGATAATTGGCATATAAGCATTGCGTGTATATGACGTCGCTTATTCCTTCATGCGCCTTCAACTTATCCATGATGCGGTTTCTTGTCTCGTTAATCTTTTGATTTAATTCCTCGTCGGATGAACAGGAATCACGGTCTACGCCCATTGTCTCAATACTGAGCTTGACAAAAGCAATTCTTTTGGGCTGCTCTAAAAATAATGCCTTAAAACTCTCCTGTGTTGTCAAAAGCAGGAAATTAATAAGGTACATCGTCATAAATGTCAGCGACAGTGCCACAAGCATAACCCATACCTGCTTTTTATTGTTTCGCACAAATTTTAATGCGGATAGTTTACTTTTCATGCAAAGCCTCCTTATTTTTGTTACTTTATTTTATCCTGCCTGGCAAAATAAAAAAAGTGACTGCAGTCATATTGATATATGACCGCAGTCCAAATCAAAATCATCTTTTCAATTCCACAACCAGCTTCACTCTGTCATGAATTCCGGTTTTGTCATAGATATTGGAAATATAGTTTTTAACCGTACCCTCCGATATGTATAGCTTGTCCGCAATCTGTCTGTTTGTCAGCCCTTCCACCATAAGCGCGCATATCTCTTTTTCTCTGCCCGTCAGCTCTGCTGCAATATCACCAGCGTTGTCTTCCTTGCTTCCCTCTATCGCTTCCTTCTTTCTTCTTTCGGAATTGGCTGCCATAAGCTCTGCCAAATGCGCCATAACCTGCTGGTCTAATACCGTAACGCCGCTCAGAATCTGCGTCACGGCGCCCAGAATTGCATCCTTTCCGCTATCCTTCAACAGATATCCATCCGCGCCGCCCGCTATTGCCTCCGTAATATACTTGTCGTCATAAAAAGTCGTAAGAACCAGAATTTTAACTTGCGCAAACTTTTCTTTCATAATCTTGATAAGCTCTATGCCGCCCATACCCTTCATATTGAGGTCCACAAGCGCGATATCACAGTCCGCAGCTTTTTCCTCCAGTATTTGCAAAGCTCCTCTTCCGTCACTTGCCTTACCGATTATCTCCATGCCATTCAGTGACAATATAATCTCCAGACTGTCCAGCAAAAGCTTCTCATCATCCACCAACAATACTTTATACATTTCCATTCTGCTTATTCTCCAAATCCGACAGGCAGTTCCACCATCAATTTAAATCCATTCTGATTTTCCAGTTTTGTTTTTCCACCACATTTTTCTGCATATGCAATCATCTTTTTTAAGCCAAAACCGTTTTCGATTTTTTGCTTGCAATTGAAATCACTGAAATCACTATAACCGTTATCCGATACCGCAAGCTTTACATGCGCCGAATCCCCCGAAAGCGTAACCATAAACTCACTTGCATCGCCGTGCTTTACACCGTTGGTCAAGGCTTCCTGCAATACCCCGGTCAGGAATACCACATAATCATGCGGCAGCTTTATATCGTCTGCCATTTCCCTATCATTCTGATGAATCTCTATGCCCGTGTCCATCCCAAATTCCGTAATAATCATATCTAACTGGGATTTCAGTTCTCCTGCTGTAAGCTCTGCATTGTCATCATCCAGTACCCTGACTGCTCTTCTGATAGACGCAAGACTGTCACGGATTCTATCGTTTGCATCCTGCATCTTCTTTCTTGCTTCCTCCGGTTTTATATCATAAAGCATATCGGCAGCATCTAATGTCATAATAGCAGCCGTTATGGAATGTCCTACGCTATTGTGAATATTTCTGCTGATATTTTCCCTTTCAAGCAGCCTTGCATTTCTTTCGTCCAAATACTTTTGCCTTAACAGTTGTTTGTTTAACCGCCTCTCATGCATTTCGCTGATATTAGAAGCCAGCACTCTCTCATTTTCTTTTATTTGTCTCTTTTCAGTCTGCTCCATGATACTGTATAAAAAGCCTAAAAACAAAAACGCAAATACCAAAAAAATCGTGAGCAGCATACACATCGCAATGGGCATGTTTTGGTAAATCACCAGTTGTACAAAGATAAACGACAGCGTTCCGATACATACACGCGTAGAAACTTTTACATCCTTCAGAAAAAAGAAAACCAGGAAACCCGAAAAACTCCCTGACAATATCGCAAACACCGCCATAAAAACCGAGGCAGCTATCATAATGCTTTTCTCTTTTTCTTCACAAACTGACCGGTATGCAATCAGTATGACAAGTGCCGCTGCCGTCATAATAAAAAATACCGGTGCTTTACTATGGAACAGCCCCAATATCGCCAGCAGTACTATTATTATAATTTCCGAAATTGCATGTACCATAATAATCACCATTCGTGTTGCAGAGCTCTTAAGTCATATTATAACCTAAATGTTTTTAAATGTTAAGAAGAATGTCCTAAATGCGGATAACCTGCTTATTTGATAAAGCCAAAAAGAAATGAAATTTAAAAAAGAAATTGTCACAAAAGAAATAATATGTTAAAATCTCAGAGAGGAACAATCGTGTTGCAGGGTGGCGACCTCCCAATCTTGAAAAAGAAGGGAGGTGGTGTATATGAGTACATACGAAGTTTTAACATTGTTAATTCTTTTCGGAACGTTTCTTGTTGCACTGCTTGCCTACATTGATAGGAACAACAAGCGCAAATAAATAAGCCTACCTTGTTACTTGACGGTACAGGTAGGCTTATATAGCTATACTCGGAGGTCAACCACTTTGTGGGCGGTTGTTTCCTCTTTTGTATCTATAATATAGCATAATCCTCGGCTAAACTCAAGAACAAATTGCCGTTAATGAACCAGACAAATGGTATGAATGTTGTATGCCTTATCTTTTAATGTCAATAAAAATACGGGAGGAGAAAAAGGATGCAAAAGCAGGAAATTTTGGAAATATTGAATTGTTATGGGATTTGTTCCGTTAATGAATACAAGGTAATAGATTCAACAAATCTCGACGATTACAGATTGAATGTCATAATCGATAATAAATATGTACTGAGAATCAACAATGCAACAATTACTGAGGAACGGTTGCAGTCCATATCCAGATTATGTGAGCGTTATCGTACAATAGGCGTATTAACTCCCCTGTTATATAAAAGCAAATATGGTACCTATCTCACAAATTACGGAGAACATGTATGCTATGTGTCGAACTATCTCAACTATGCAACAGAAGAAGAAAGTGAATGCGACCACACTCAGGTACGAACCGAGGTATTAAAATCAATCGGCGCTTTGTCAGCCCAATATTCGGATACAGATTTGGCTCCCACAAATTCCATGTGGAGTTTGATTGACCTTGCGCCATTAGATACGGACATAGATGAAAAACAGGAAAACTTAAACACATTGGTTGATGCGCTCATAAATATAGGTGAGAGCGGCCTTGCAAACAGAGTGGTTGCTTTTAATACACAAAAAAGGGAAAAAATACAGGCAATTTACAAACATTTACCGAGATGCGTAATACAAGGCGATTTGAATCCGTCAAATATATTGGTAGAAAAGAATCACTTTGTCGGATTAATCGATTTCAATATGTCCGGAACAGAAGTAAATGTAAATCACTTCTGTTGTGAGACAAACGGTTATATCAAAGAAGAGGACTTTCTTTCCAAGCATGCAGATGTCATTTACACCGAATGGATTTCTGCTCAAAATGAAGAACTAAACATAATCCTTAATGAGTATCCATTGAATGAACTTGAAAAAAGTGTTATTGAGGATTACCGCAGCATTTGCCTTATATCCCAATATCCTAACGTAATGGATTATCTATATTTCATGGAGTCAGACAAAGAAAAATTATTACAAATTATTGAACTCATTCTGCAGAGGTAAATACCGATATAAAAAGACATATGGAAAACCCTTGAAAATACCAGATTTTCAAGGGTTTCATAAAATCTCTTATTTGTTGTGAAATTAACGCTTGGAGAACTGCGGTGCTCTACGAGCTGCTTTGAGACCGTATTTCTTACGCTCTTTCATACGAGGATCACGGGTTAAGAAGCCTTCCTTCTTGAGGACAGGTCTGTAGTCCGCATCTGCCTGACAAAGCGCTCTTGCAACACCGTGACGGATTGCACCGGCCTGGCCTGTTGTACCGCCGCCGCATACATTTACCAGAATGTCGAACTTGCCAACAGTCTCTGTAGCTACCAGAGGCTGACGAACGATAACCTTTAAGGTCTCCAGTCCGAAATATTCGTCAATATCTCTTTTATTTATTGTAACCTTGCCTGTTCCAGGCATTAAGTATACTCTTGCAATGGATTTTTTTCTTCTACCTGTACCGTAGTATCTTTCTGATTTAGCCATTTTTATTTCCTCCTTTCAGTCCCGTTAGAATGTCAATACTTCAGGCTTCTGCGCTTCGTGCTTGTGCTCAGGTCCTGCGTATACATGCAGCTTGGTATACATCTGTCTGCCTAAAGGTCCTTTGGGAAGCATGCCCTTAACTGCAAGCTCTACAACCTGCTCGGGTTTCTTAGCTAATTTATCACGTAATGTAGTCTCTTTCATGCCGCCCACATAATCGGAGTGGCTGTAGTAAATCTTCTGGTCAAGCTTCTTACCTGTTACCTTAATCTTCTCTGCATTGACAATAATAACATAATCGCCGGTATCCATATGAGGTGTGAAAGTCGGCTTATTTTTTCCTCTCAGAACCTTGGCAACCTCAGATGCCAGACGTCCCAATGTCATGTCTGTAGCGTCTACTACATACCATTTTCTATCAATTGTAGCTGGACTAGCCATAAATGTTTTCATGATATTTCCTCCATACATGGTAAAATCCAAAAACCACAGGTGTTCCGTCCTGTTGTTTTTGAGAATCCTTCTTTTGCTTCTCGGGAATCTTACCCGGCAGATGTCCGGCTGCCTCATAAAACCCTTCAAAACATCTCCGTCTCTGCGATTCTCTCCTGTGTCACCGGGGCTTTGGTTCCACATTTTGATACACCGCCACAGTGATATATTATATTATATGAAACCGAACCTGTCAACTAAAAAATTCATATTTTACCAGCATAAGTCCACAGGCCGGCGCTGTGGGTCCGGCTTTGGTTCTGTCACACGCTGCAAGCGCTTCTTTTACCGCTTCGGGCGACCACCTTCCGCGCCCGACTTCCATCAGCGTTCCCGCTATAATCCGCACCATATTATACAAAAAGCCGTTTCCGCAGATGCGGATAACGACGTCTGTGCCCTCCTCCGCTACCTCGACGGAGTAAATGGTCCGCACCGTACTTTCCACCACGGCTGCCGCCGCGCAGAAGCTTTTAAAATCATGCTCTCCAATCAGATACAGCGCAGCCTCCCGCATTTTGTCCACGTCCAAAGCATGATAGGTAAAGCAGGAATAAAGCCTTTTTACCGGTATGGGGAACTCTCCTCTCGTAATCCGGTATTCGTAGGTTTTTCTGCTCTCGCAGTGCCTTGGATGAAAATCCGGCGCTGTCTCCTCGGACTTCTGAATCCTGATATCCTCCGGCAGTCTCGCGTTTAGGGCATAGGCAAGCTTCTCTGCCGGAATCGTTGTGTCGGAATCGAATACTGCTACGTTGCAGAGGGCATGGACGCCGGAATCGGTCCTGCTTGCCCCGATGACACGGATATCCTCCCGCAGCAGCCCGCTCAAGGCGCGATTCAGTTCCCCTTCTATGGTCGGGCAGTTTTTTTGCACCTGAAATCCTGCATAAGCAGTGCCGTCATATGCGACAGTCAGCATAAAGCGTTTCAATTCTTTTTCTCCCTGATTCCTTAATCCTGTATGTTGTCCAGACCACCAAAATCGGACAAATCAACTTCCGAAAGCGCACCCTCTGTCGTAACTGCCTGCTCTTCCACAGGCGTTTTCGCTATCATATTGGGCACTCTGTCCACCACAATGCTGCCTGCCAGATATACAAACAAGAGCAGATAAGCCGCCGCATCCCGCTTTTTGTAGATAAGCGGCTTCATCTTGGTTCTGCCTTCGCCGCCTCTGTAACAGCGCGCCTCCATTGCCATCGCCAAATCGTTGGCGCGGCGGAATGCCGAGATAAACAGCGGCACCAAAAGCGGCACCATCGCCTTTGCCTTCTTAAATATATTGCCGCTCTCAAAATCCGCGCCTCTGGCTATCTGCGCTTTCATGATTTTGTCCGTCTCTTCCATCAAAATCGGAATAAAACGGAGCGCGATGGACATTATCATGGCGATTTCATGCACCGGCAGGCGGAACAGCTTTAACGGGCTGAGCGCCTTCTCCATGCCGTCCGTCAGGTTGTTGGGCGTCGTCGTCAGCGTCATCAGAGAAGAGCCGATAATCAGCATGGTCAGTCTGATTACCATAAACACGGCAATCCGGATACCTTCCTTTGTGATATGCAGCTTCCAGATAGTCAGTACCGTTTCCCCGGGCGTCAAAAATAAATTAAACACCACTGTTATCAACAGCAGAAACATAATGGAACGCATACCCTTTATCATAAATTTAAAGGGCACCTTTGACAGCTTCACAACGGCAAACAGAAACAGCGCCGCGCACAGATACCCCCATATATTGTGAAAACAAAACAATGATATAATGAAAACAACAGTGCCGGCCAGCTTTACGCGCGGGTCAAGCCTGTGTATGACGGATTCCGTCTGATAGTATTGTCCTAACGTAATATCCCTGAGCATTACAGTAACCGTGTCCTTTCCGTCAGCGCGCGGAAAACCTCCTCCGCGGCCTCCTTTATGGTTGTGGCGTTCTCGTCCACACTAAGACCCGCTTCTTTCAAATTGTGCATGATATAAGTCACCTGCGGCGCGGCAAGCCCTACCTCCTCCAGCTCCTTATAATGCTTAAATACCTCCTTCGGCACATCATCATACATGATGCTGCCATGGTTCATCACCAGAATACGATCCACATACTCCGCCACATCTTCCATACTGTGTGACACCAGAATGACCGTAATATTGCTCTCTTCCTTTAATTTGCATATCTGTCCCAGTATTTCTTCCCTGCCCTTCGGGTCTAAACCCGCGGTCGGCTCGTCTAATATCAGCACCTCGGGCTTCATGGCAAGCACGCCCGCAATTGCCACTCTTCTCTTCTGTCCTCCCGAAAGGTCAAAGGGCGACTGGTAAAAACACTCGTCGGGAAGCCCCACTTTTTTCAAGGCTTCATATGCCCTCAGCTCCGTCTCCTTCTTTGACAGCCCCAGATTTTTGGGCCCAAAGCATACATCGGAAAACACATCAACCTCAAAAAGCTGATGCTCGGGATACTGGAATACCAGCCCCACTTTGCTGCGCAGTTCCTTCTTGTTAAAATCTTCGTCGTCTATATCCTGCCCGTTAAAATAAATGTTTCCTGACGTCGCGCGGAGCAGTCCGTTTAAATGCTGCACCAGCGTGGACTTTCCCGAACCGGTATGTCCAATCAGACCGATAAACTGCCCGTCCGGTATCACCAGGCTGACATCGTCCAGCGCTTTCACGGCAAGGGTAGTATCATCGCCGTAAACATGGCTTACATGATCTAGTATAATCGGCATGACTACCTCCTTTCTCCGTGGCCGCGGCGGTATTTTCTAATTTCGTCCGTCAACTCTTCTATGCTGAGAATCCCGTCCGGCAGCGCAATTCCTTTTTTCTGCAACTCATAAGCCAAAAGCGTAACCTGCGGCACATCAAGCCTGAGCGCTTTCAGTTCCTCCACCTTGGAGAAAATCTCCTTCGGCGTGCCCTGCATGGCTATTTTTCCCTTATCCATGACAAATACACTGTCCGCGTGAATGATTTCCTCCATATAGTGCGTAATCAGAATAACCGTCACATTTTCCACATCATTCAGCGCGCGCACTGCACGTATTACCTCTTTTCTGCCGTTGGGGTCGAGCATGGCGGTAGGTTCATCCAGCACAATACACTTCGGATGCATTGCCAGCACGCCCGCAATGGAAACCCGCTGTTTTTGTCCGCCCGACAGCTTGTTGGGCGAGTACTTGCGGAATTCGTACATGCCGACGGCTTTCAGGCTCTCCTCCACCCTCTCCCAGATTTCAGCGGTGGGAACACCCATATTTTCCGGGCCGAAGCCTACGTCCTCCTCTACCACCTGCCCGATTATCTGGTTGTCGGGGTTCTGAAAGACCATCCCCGCCGTCTGTCTGATATTCCAGATCTCCGACTCGTCCCTCGTGTCCCTGCCGTCCACCCATATGCTGCCCTCCGTGGGATAGAGTATCGCGTTCATATGCTTTGCAAGCGTGGACTTTCCTGAGCCATTATGCCCTAAAATAGCAATAAAGTCACCCTGCTTAATCTTCAGGGTCACTTCATCCACCGCACGGGTGATACCTTCCACATTGCCATCCTCATCCCGCCTGATATATTCAAATACAAGCTTATCCGTCTTTATAATACTCATAGCAATCCTCCATGTTTTCAGACATGGCGCCGGTCAGATTCCCTGTGGGATACCTGCGCGCCTTCTATTGTACTAAACTTTTTAGGGAAATACAACCATTTTACAAAATAGCCGGATAATGATACACTTATCGTGTGTGGACAGACCGTTTTCCAATACTGCCGCACGGAAATGAGGATTTTATGAAGAAACTGCCTAAAAATTTTTCACTTAAAAAATGGATTGCAGAACTGCCAAAGCTGACTCCTGAAGGAAAGAGAGTGCTTTTGAAATACAGCGGCCTGCTGCTTGTCGTTCTATTATTTTTCACCTTTCTGGCGCGCACCTTCGGCCGGAGCGGACAAACCCTCGCCCAGTACGGGGAGGCCAATCCCTCTTTACAGACCGACTTCGTTTCGGGCAACGAAAATACACCGCAGGAAAATGCGGATAACGGCGATTTGACAGAACCTGCAGGCGGTCAGGACGATGGCAATCCAACAGAACCCGCCAGCGGTCAGGACGATGGCGGTGACAGTCTCGCTGCTGCAGGCGGTAAGGACACGGACAGCGATGATGATACTGCGAAAGATAATCTTCCCGCATGGACGGTTTCCGAAGACGGACTTACCGGCAACGGCGGCACAGAGAGCCCTGAGCGCGTCACCTACAAGCCGGATTTTTACTACGAGCCCTTGTCCGAAAATCTGATTGCTTATATAACCGGCAGTTCCTATCCGTCTGACGGCTCCGCCCAAATCAGCCTGACAGATTTAAACTATGTGCACATTCTGCATTATAATTTTGACGGAGAAACTTCAGAAGGCGAATTAATCTGTAACAGCGCCATCGCACAGGATTTGGTGGAAATCTTCTACGAGCTGTATGCAGCAGAATATCAGCTTGAGAAAGTGGTGCTGATAGACTATTATGACGCGGACGATACGACCTCCATGGTGGCAAACAATACCTCCTGCTTCAATTACCGCAATATAGACGATACGGACAAGCTTTCCAAACATGCTTTGGGACTTGCCATAGATGTGAACCCTTTTTATAACCCCTATATCCGCTTTACAAAAGACGGCGGTCAGATAATTTCACCGGAAAGCAGCGAAGTCTATGCCGACCGCACGCAGAATTTTCCCTATAAGATTGACGCCGACGACCTGTGCTGCCGCCTCTTTTTAGAACACGGCTTCACATGGGGCGGAAACTGGAATTCCAGCAAGGATTACCAGCATTTTCAGAAGACAATTGATTAGTCAAAAACAGCCGCCTTTTGTTTTAGGCGGCTGCTTTGTCTTTATTATTTGGCGTTTACAGTTTAAATATTGCCATGCTCTCATCCATCTTGTCAGCAATCTGTTTCAACTGCTCTGCACGCGCCGAAATATCGGAAACGGCATTGGCAATCTCTATAATGGAAGCAGAGGTTTCCTCTGTGCTTGCGGCATTTTCTTCCGCTATGGATGTCAGATTCTGTACCGAATCCACCACGCTTATTTTGGCGTCATTCATCTTTTCCGCTTTATCCGCAATTCCGACTATCGTTTCAATCGAATTTTCAATGCCCTTCATAACTTCACTAAAGCACTCGTCCGTCCTGACAACATTCTTGTTCTGCTTGTCCATAATGCCTCTGACAACATTCATGGTTTCTACAGATTTGTCGGAATCAGCAATCAAAGCAGATATAATATCTTCAATCTGTTTTGCAGACTCATTGGACTGCTCCGCAAGCTTTTGAATCTGGGAAGCAACCACTGCAAATCCACGTCCCTGTTCGCCTGCCCTTGCCGCCTCGATAGAAGCATTGAGGGAAAGCAGATTGGTCTCTTCTGCGATGGAAGTAATCAAGTTCGTCGCTTCCTTAATCTTTTGCGCCGACTGATTGGTGGTATTGGTCTGCTCATAAATCACATCGATAGATTCTCTTGCCTCGTCATTGATGCGCTGCAGCTCATGTAAAGTGTCGAATGCTTCCTGTCCCAGTTTACGCATGTTCTGCGCGCTCTGATTCATTTCGTCCGCTTCATTGGCCGTCTCTTCTACCATATGCCCCATATGGACAACATTATCCGTTGCGTTCTGTGTCTCCTCTGCCTGATTGGTCGCTCCTTCCGCAACCTCACCGACTGCGCGTTCCACCTGTGACAGCGAATCGGAGGTTTCCGCCGTCCTGTTCTGCAGATAGGAAGCCGCCCCATTTAATTCATCACTCTGCGCCTTAATCACAGCAATCGTACCGGAAAGTTCCTCTTTCAGACGCATAATCGCTCTGGTAATATTGCCGATTTCGTCCTTTCTCCTCAGTATCGCCTGGTCAAGCTCCACATTCAAATTACCCTGCGCCACATACTCCAACGCATCCGAACCCTTCCGCAATGCCAACACCAGCTTGCGCACAATAAAAACAAGAAATACGCCGGCAATCACTGCGGTGGCAAGCACAATCCCGACAATCAGACTTAAGATACTCAGAATCTGTGCCTTGGCATCCGCCTGCGGAATTCCTGCAAACACCATACCCACAGCATTCTCATGACTATCATACAAAGGCAGATAATAGCCATAATACTTTACGCCATAAATATCTACATCCTTTGAAAAATATTCATTTCCATTCTCTATGACCTCCCGCACTACTTCGTCGCCTGCTCTTGTGCCAACCATACGGTTTCCTTTTTCGTCAACTATAGACGTCATATAACGAATGTTACCATAAAATATAGTAATATCAATATCCGCTGCTTCTTTGATATTATCCACAAGTTCCGGACTTCTGGTGATGTTAAACTCTCCCTTGCAGAACTTGTTATTCCTGTCCATTCCATAGTCGCCCTCGTCTACATAGTCCAGCGTGTCCCGCACGGAGACAGCGGCACTTTTCAGAGCGCTTTCTATCGTACCGGAAACCACATTGTTAATCCGCGCATTGCTGAGCAACACGATGATAACCCCCAATGCAGCAAGCGGCAGCAAAGCAACCATTAAAATTTTAGATTGGATTTTCATTGTAACGTCCCCTCCCATCTGTTTACTTTGTTTCTATTATAATCTAAGATGAATATTCTTTCTACATATTTCACAAAATTTTTTACGAAAGTTTTAGGAGCGGTGAGGTTACGACGGGTGGGACGTTTTCTGCAAGTGACGCTCGTACAGCAGGGTACTCCCGCGGAGCCACGCTCTCGCTCGAAAAGAAACGTAGCAGTACTAGGCTCGAAAATACCTCGCCAAGTACTGACGTTTCTTAACGGGCTCCTCGGGAGTACCCTGCTGTCCGGGCTGTTACCTGCCGAAAGCGCGCGCGGCGTTGTAAACTCGCCGCGGAGTGAATGAAAAGAACGTAGCAATGGCAAGTATATGGACGAGTCGGCGCCGCCAGGCGTCTTATGCAGCGAATCTATTGTTGTATACGTACCACACTGCCTTTGCAGCAAAACCGCCATTTTGGGGAATGGCTGCATTCAGCCGGCAGCGGAGCGGTATGCCTGTTCAGACCGTATAAAAACGCCGGCGCTTGGCGAGGTTCTTTCGAGCCTAGCGTCCGCTGCGTTTTTATTCGAGCGAGAGCGCGTCTGAACAGGCATACCGCTCCGCCGCCGGCGTGACTTGCACCATAACCTGCCCCTATGCGCCTTTGCAAAACTCTCCGTATACAACAAGAAAGAGCCCCCTTTCGGGACTCTTTCCACTTTCAGCTTACCGCTTCAACAACTCTGCTTTTCACTATACCAGCTCTAAAACAACTTCCAGAGCGCCGTCGCCCTTACGCTGTCCGATCTTGATGATTCTGGTATATCCGCCGTTGCGGCCTACATACTTAGGCGCAATTTCATCAAACAGCTTTGCTACCATATCAACTTCCTTGGTATTTTTCTTCTTGCCTGCATTGGTGGTGGGAACCTCGGTTACAGGGTTCAGCACCTTTAACATCTGATGTCTTGCATGCAGTCTGGAGGGCATATCCTTCTTGATTTCTTTCTCTACTTCATCATATACGGTAACGGTAACACCGTTTTCGATTCTCAGGATTTTGCCTTCTTTATCGCGATGGGTCTCGGAAAGTACCTTTCCGGTATCCTTATCTACGATTTGTTTTACTCTCTTGCCATCCTTGTCCTTGCGGGGAACCTTTGCAGTTACCTTCACGGTCTCGAAGTTATCCTTCTCCTTTACAGCCAGTGCAATCAGACCCTCTGCAATCTTGCGTACTTCCTTTGCCTTTGCTTCAGTGGTAACGATTTTACCCCTGTACAGGAGTGCTGTAACCTGATTTCTCAGTAATGCTTTTCTCTGGCTGCTGTTTCTGCCAAGTTTTCTGTACTTTGCCATTTTCTTAAATCCTTTCTCATTTCATGGTGCATCCGGCCATGCTCCTTGGTCTTACTTGCCGAATACAATTTCTAATGCCACTCATGATATACGCCTGTGCACTCTTTGGTTTTACCACAGGCTGTATTCACATTTATTCATCACTTGAATTGAGCTGAAGCCCTAATTCTTTTAATTTTGCAAGCACTTCCTCTAAAGACTTGCGGCCCAGATTACGAACCTTCATCATGTCTTCGGAGGTCTTGTTGGTAAGCTCTTCAACCGTATTGATTCCTGCTCTCTTTAAGCAGTTGAAGGAACGAACAGAAAGTTCCAGTTCATCAATACTCATCTCCAGCACCTTTTCTTTCTCATCATCCTCTTTTTCTACCATGACTTCTGCAGTCTTGGCATTTTCGGACAAATCAATGAACAGGCTTAAATGCTCGCTAAGTACTTTTGCCGCCAGACTTACCGCCTCATCCGGAACAAGCGTACCATTGGTATATACATCCAAAGTAAGCTTGTCATAGTCTGTAATCTGACCGACACGGGTATTTTCTACCGTAACATTTACTCTTTCCACCGGAGTATAGATAGAATCAATTGCAATCACGCCGATAGGCAAATCTTCATTTTTGTTCTTATCTGCACTGATATAGCCTCTGCCCTTTGTAATGGTCAGCTCCATATAAAGCTTTGTTTCCTTGCCGCCACACAAAGTCGCAATAACCAAATCAGGATTTAAAATTTCAATATCCTGATCTGCCTGAATGTCGGACGCCCTTACAATGCCTTCGCCATCATACTCGATATATGCAGTTTTCGGCTCATTGGTGTCACTCGTGTTTCGAATAGCAAGGCTCTTGATATTCATGATAATTTCAGTCACATCTTCCTTAACGCCGGGAATAGAGCTGAACTCATGTAATACGCCTTCTATCTTGACCTGACTGACTGCCGCGCCGGGTAAAGAAGACAGCATAATTCTCCGAAGAGAGTTACCAAGCGTGATACCGTAGCCTCTTTCCAAAGGCTCAATCACAAATCTGCCATACTTTTTGTCTTCAGAAATTTCAGCAACCTCGATATTAGGTCTCTCAAAATCAAACACTGCAAATACCCTCCTTTATGAACTATCTCATCACGGCTTATTTGGAGTACAACTCGACAATAAGCATCTCATTTACGGGAACATCAATCTGTTCTCTGGTAGGAAGTGCTTTTATAGTTCCCTTCAGGTTCTCGATATCTACATCCATCCACTCCGGAGTCAGTCTGCCTGCAGTTACTTCAAGAATATCCTTATATCTCTGCAGAGATCTGGATTTTTCTCTGATTTCGATTACATCCCCTGCCTTAATCAGGTAAGAAGGTATCTGGATTCTCTTGCCGTTTACCAGCACATGCTTGTGTCCGACAATCTGTCTTGCTTCCCTTCTGGTTCTTGCAAAGCCCATTCTGAAGACTACGCTATCCAGTCTTCTCTCCAGAAGAACCATCAGATTCTCACCGGTCATGCCCTTCATTCTGTCTGCCTTTTCATAGTAGTTTCTGAAAGGCTTCTCCAGAACGCCATAGATGAATTTTGCTTTCTGCTTCTCTCTTAACTGCAGACCATATTCGCTCATCTTCTTGCCTGCTCTGGCATTGGTTCTGTTGGACTTCTTGTCATAACCCAGATATGCCGGCTCCAAGCCTAAGCTTCTGCATCTTTTCAGTACGGGTACTCTATTTACTGCCATTGTTCATATTCCTTTCTGCGGGACCTCTGCCCCAATTATTGTTTACAGCATCCAGCCTAAACCAAATGCTTTCTTCCAACGAGTTATTTGAACTTTTAAGGAAGAATTTCCCCCTGGGGAAATTCTTCGGTGTGAAATATAGTTATTCTTAGGCGGCGTCCTTCGACGCCTTAGAATAACTTTTCACACTTAGACGCGGCGTCTCTTGGGAGGACGGCATCCATTATGAGGTACAGGTGTTACGTCACGGATACTTGTAACCTCCAGACCACATGCCTGCAATGCACGGATTGCTGCCTCACGGCCTGAACCGGGTCCTTTTACAAATACATCTACGGTCTTTAAGCCATGAACCAGCGCAGCCTTGGTTGCAGTCTCTGCTGCCATCTGTGCTGCATACGGAGTAGATTTCCTTGAACCTCTAAAACCAAGACCACCGGCACTTGCCCAGCTCAACGCATTGCCTTCATTGTCTGTCAATGTAACAATTGTGTTGTTAAAAGAAGACTGAATATGTGCCTGTCCACGTTCAACGTTTTTCTTTACGCGCTTTTTAACGACTTTCTTATTAGCTGTTACTTTCTTAGCCATTTAAACTAACCTACTTTCTCAAAATTGTTTGCAGTTCCACAAGTTTTCTTAAATTAAGAGTTACTTCTTCTTGTTTGACACGGTTCGCCAAGCGAACGTCATGCAATCCTGTTATTTCTTCTTATTTGCCACAGTTCGCTTTGGTCCCTTGCGAGTTCTCGCATTGGTCTTTGTTTTCTGACCGCGAACCGGAAGGCCTTTACGATGACGAACGCCGCGGTAGCAGCCGATTTCCTGTAATCTCTTGATGTTCAGGGCGATCTCTCTCTTTAAATCACCTTCCACCATAACATCCAGCTTCTCGATTGCTTCGCTGATTTTCTTTACTTCATCATCTGTTAATTCTCTGACACGGGTATCAGGATTTACTCCTGCCTCTGCCAAAATCTTATTGGAGCTTGCCCTGCCGATACCATAGATATAAGTCAGGCCAATTTCCACGCGCTTCTCTCTGGGTAAGTCTACACCTGCGATACGAGCCATTTACGTTTCCTCCATTTTCTTTTCATTACTAAGTTGACTGGGGCTTTCACCCAATCGGACAGTCCTCCGACCTTTCCACGGCGTTATTCTGCCATGGTATCAACAAGTAATCTCCCGTAAGCTCTTCCATTATATATAAACTGCACCCTTCGGCCTCTGACCAGCGCCGTCCGCCCTGGCGGATTTTGCCGGAAAGACAAAAAGAGCCTGAAGGTGCACTTTCAGCCGCATACAATAATGGGACAAGAACTCACATACTTAAATTTCTGAATTTAAGCCGGTGATTATCCTTGTCTCTGTTTGTGTTTCGGATTCTCACAGATTACTCTGATACGTCCTTTTCTTTTAATGATTTTGCACTTTTCGCAAATCGGTTTTACTGATGATCTAACCTTCACGTTAAACCCTCCTTTCAAAAAAGACCGTTTTACATTATAGCATGTAGTTCCTTTATTTACAAGTGTTTTTTTAAGGATTTTTACTTATCTCTCCAAATAATACGCCCCTTGGACAAATCATAGGGGGATAACTCCAATGTTACCTTATCTCCCGGAAGGATACGGATAAAATTCTGCCTCAGCTTACCGCTGATATGCGCCAGAACCCTGTGACCGTTTTCCAGTTCTACCTGAAACATGGTATTGGGCAGTTTTTCCACAACCGTTCCTTCAATTTCAATTACATCCGCTTTAGACATCTGCGTCCTCCTTGCACATAAAATCTTTTATTACTTTTTTAATTTCTTCATTGCGCACCGGCAATCCACTCTTTATCCGTTCCCCCACAGAGGTATCGAAGCCCTTTTTAACAAGCTGTAAATGCTTCTTGTTTTTCCTCTTGGGGTTTTCTATCGGCCTGCGTTTCCCGTCGCTTACATAAACATATTCCGCTTCTTCGCCCGTTATCATATAAACCGCCTGCTTATCATGACCGGCTTTGGAAAATGCCAGCATACCTATCATAAATATACTCCTTTTCTTTTCACCTTCCGGTCATCAAAGCGTCAGTATCTCGGGCTCTCCGTCCGTAATCAGAATCGTGTTTTCATAATGCGCCGACAGGGAATCATCCTCCGTCACCACTGTCCAGTCGTCATCCAGCCAGCAGACATCCGCCCTACCCATGTTAATCATGGGCTCTATGGCAAGCGTCATACCGGCGCAGAGCTTTATACCCTTTCTCTTTTGGGCAAAATTGGGGATTTCCGGCGCCTCATGCAGCTTTCTGCCGATACCGTGTCCGACCAAATCCCTGACAATTCCGTATCCGAACTGGGACACATAGGCATCAATGGCATTGGAAATATCATGTAAATGATTGCCTGCCTTTGCCTTCTTTATACCCTCAAAGAAGCTTTGGCGCGTCACGTCAATCAGCTTCTGCGCTTCCGGTGAAATCTGCCCGACTGCATGGGTTCTCGCCGCATCGGAATGATAGCCCTTGTAAATCAGTCCCGCATCCAGGCTGATAATATCGCCTTCCTCCAGAATCCTTTTTTTGCTGGGAATACCGTGCACCACCTCGTTATTGACTGATGTGCAGATAGAGGCGGGATATCCGTTATAATTTTTAAAATTGGGGATACAACCCATTTTTCTGATGAGAGAATCGCCTAAAATATCAATGTCCATCGTGGACATCCCGGGCCGGATTGCATTGCCCAGTTCATTGTGCACCTGGGCAAGCAGCCGGCAGGACTCTCTCATCAGTTCGATTTCTTCTGCAGATTTAATTGTTACCGGCATCTTTCAAAATCTCCACAATGGCATTAAATACATCCTGCATATCCACTGTACCGTCCACGGTTCTGAGCACGCCCTTTGCACTGTAGAAATCAATCAGGGGCTGTGTCTGCTCATGGTATACATTCAGCCTGTTCTTTACGGTTTCCGGCTTGTCGTCATCGCGCAGCACAAGCGGCTGTCCGCACTTGTCACACACGCCTTCCGTCTTGGGCGGAATGTGCACGATATGATACGTAGCGCCACAGGAAAGGCAGGCACGTCTGCCCGACATTCTGTTGATGATATTCTCATCCGGTACATCTACATTGATTGCATAGTCAATCGCATCTCCCAGTTCCACAAGCGCCTTATCAAGCACTTCCGCCTGCGGAATGGTCCTCGGAAACCCGTCCAGTACATAGCCGTTCTCACAGTCCGGCTGCGCTACTCTGTCAAGCAGGATTTTGACGGTAAGCTCATCAGGAACCAGCAGTCCCTGATCCATATACTTCTTTGCTTCCATACCCAGCTCTGTTCCGTTTTTGATATTGGCACGGAAAATATCTCCCGTTGAAATATGGGGGATCTGATATTTATCAGCAATCATCTTAGCCTGCGTGCCTTTTCCCGCACCCGGTGCACCCAACATAATAATTTTCATAAGATACCATACCTCTCTTCCAAATTATTCAATAGTAACATTTTACCGTTATTTCAGCCTGTTGGCAATAAGATAATGTAAAAAGTATCCGGAGAAAAAGACTTCTCCGGATACTCTGCTTACCTTCAGGCAATTAATCATTCAAGAAGCCTTTGTAATTACGCACAAGCATCTGTGACTCAATCTGCTTCATCGTCTCAAGCACAACGCTTACGATAATAATCAAACTGGTTCCGCCAAAGGAAACACTCGCCTTGAAAAGCCCATTGAATATATAGGGCAGCACGCCGATAACGGTCAATCCTACCGCGCCGATAAAGATAATATAGTTCAATACCTTCGTCAGATAATCACTGGTAGGTTTGCCGGGTCTGATACCCGGAATAAATCCGCCCTGCTTCTTCATATTGTCCGCAACCATCAAGGGATTGAAGGTAATGGACGTATAGAAATAGGCAAAGAAGATAACCAGTACAATATAGACAAGCAGTCCGATGGAATAAATCGGCGCCTTCGGATTGCACCAGTTGGAGGAATTCAGTCCGTTCAAGATTTCTCTCCAAACGCCGGTTCCTTCATAGCCCACAAAGGAGCATATGATACCCGGAAACTGCATAAGGGACTGTGCAAAGATAATCGGGATAACACCCGCCGTATTCACCTTTAAGGGAATACTGGAGGATTGTCCTCCCACCATCTTTCTTCCCTGCACCTTCTGCGCATACTGTACGGGAATTTTACGTGTACCGCCATTTAAAAAGATTACCAAAACCACCATTACAATAATAATGGCTAAAATAATAGCGATTGCCAGAGCTTGTGTAGCAAAAGGTTTTCCTTTCACAAACTGCGCAAACAGGTTCTTCAAATCTGCCGGCACACGGGAAATAATATTGATTACCAAGACAATGGAAATACCGTTTCCTACGCCGTTTTCCGTAATTCTCTCGCCAATCCACATCAAAAATGCACTTCCTGCCGTCATTGCCGCTACCGCCGTAATGACGCTCAATGCATTGAAGTTTACCAAGAGCCCCTGTCTGCCGAATCCGACTGACATTGCGGTTCCCTGAATCAGCGCCAATGCAACCGTGACAAATCTGGTGATGGAAGCAATTTTCTTTCTGCCATCCTCGCCGTCCTTCTGCATCTCCTCCAGTTTCGGGATTGCAATCGTCAGAAGCTGCATGATGATGGAGGAAGTAATGTAAGGATTGATACCCAGCGCCAGCAATGACATACTGCTGAAAGAACCGCCGGTAATGGCATCAAAAAAGTCCAAAGCACCTCCGGCATTCTGCTCGAAAAAGCTCTTAAAATAAGCGCTGTTTACGCCCGGCACGGGAAGCTGTGATCCGATACGAATCACAACCATCATGACGAACGTAAAAAACAACTTCTGCCTTATTTCTTTTATTTTAAATGCATTCTTAAGGGTTGTAAGCATATTACATCTCCTCTGCTGTTCCACCAAGCGCCTTGATCTTTTCTTCCGCAGCCTTACTAAACATGTCAACTCTTACATCAAGCTTTTTGGTTAATTTTCCTTTTGCAAGAACCTTCACGCCGTCTTTTCTTGCTTTTATAATACCTGCTTCCAGCAATGTATTGATATCCACAAGACTGCCTTCCTCGAACTGCTCGAGCTGTCCTATATTTACAATCACGATTTCTTTCTGATTTCTAGGCGTAAAACCTCTCTTGGGAATACGTCTGTACAAAGGCATCTGTCCACCTTCGAAACCAACTCTGGGTGCTCCGGAACGAGCTTTCTGTCCCTTGTGGCCCTTGCCGGCGGTCTTACCGTTGCCTGAACCATGCCCACGGCCTCTTCTGAAATTATTGCTATGCTTTGAGCCTTCTGCAGGTCTTAAATTCGATAATTCCAATGAGTGCTCTGTACTCATATTTACACCTCCTTATCTCTTTATGCTTCTACTTCTTCTACTTTAATCAAATGACTAATCTGACGAATCTGTCCTCTTGTGGCTGCATTGTCCGGCAGGATAACGGACTTGTTCAACTTTCTCAAGCCCATGGATATTGCCGTAGCCTTGTTCTTGGGAACAGCTCCGATAGTGGATTTAACCAAAGTGATTTTTAACATCTTTCCATTCTTTTCTGCCATCGTCTTTTCTCTCCTTTCAAGCCCTAAAACGAAACCTTTCGCTTTAAGCCATAACCTCGTCTACGGCTTTACCGCGGTTTTTCGCTACTTCTTCCGGAGACTTCAACTTGCTCAAGCCCGTAATGGTTGCAAGAACTACATTCTGCTTATTGTTGGAGCCTAAAGACTTGGTACGGATATTCTTAATGCCGGCAAGCTCGCATACAACACGCGCAGGACCGCCTGCAATAATACCGGTACCTTCAGGAGCTCTCTTCAAAAGTACGCTTGCAGAACCGTATTTACCGATAAAATCATGTGTAATACTGTTGCTGTCGTCTAATGCAACGTTTACAAGATGCTTGATTGCATCCTCTTTTCCCTTGCGGATTGCTTCGGGAATTTCCGTTGCCTTTCCAAGACCGGCGCCTACATGACCGTTACCATCGCCAACAACTACCAAAGCTGTGAAACGGAAGTTACGACCACCCTTTACAACCTTAGTTACACGTTTGATTGTAACAACTTTTTCAGTTAATTCCAACTGACTAGCATCAATGATTGCATGTTTCATGGTTTCTTTCTTCCTTTCCTAGAATTGCAGGCCAGCTTCTCTGGCTGCTTCAGCTAATGCTGCGATTTTTCCCTGATATATAAAGCCGCCTCTGTCAAAGACTACTTCTGTAATACCTTTTTCCATTGCTCTCTTTGCAATGACCGTTCCCAAATATGCTGCCGCATCAACGTTATTGGTCTTTTCGATTTCAGCCTTTACCTCTTTTTCAAGGGTAGAAGCAGCAACCAAGGTGTTGCCAACGGTATCGTCGATAATTTGAGCATACATATGATTATTGCTTCTGAACACAGCCAGACGCGGTCTTTCAGCAGTACCGCTGAAACGGTTACGAATTCTCTTGTGCTTTTTCACACGAACTTCTTGTCTTGATTCTTTTCTAACCATTTTCATACTCTCCTTATCTGTTATTTCTTACCAGTCTTACCAACTTTACGTCTGATCGTTTCATCAGCATATTTGATTCCCTTACCCTTGTAAGGCTCAGGTCTTCTCTTATCTCTGATTTCAGCTGCGAATTGGCCAACTTTTTCTTTATCAATGCCCTTAACGATAATTACATTCTGTCCTTCCAGAACGGTTTCAATTCCTTCCGGATCCGTCATCTCTACCGGATGAGAGTAGCCTAAGGATAAGGTCAGAACCTTACCTGCCTTTGCTGCCCTGTAACCAACGCCGTTTACCTCAAGCTTCTTCTGGTATCCTTCGGTAACGCCCACAACCATGTTGTGAATCAGCGTTCTGGTCAATCCGTGAAGGGATTTCATCTTCTTTAAATCATTCGGTCTTGCTACGGTTATTTCCGCACCTTCCACTTTGATTTCCATCTCGTGGGGAAGCACTCTTTCCAGAGTACCCTTGGGACCCTTTACGGTCACTTTGTTATTTTCTGCAACTTCTACAGTTACACCTGCAGGAATCGCGATTGGCATTCTACCTATACGTGACATGCCCGTACCTCCTATTATTTTGCTTGCTTACTACTCGTTACCACGGAGAATTTACTCCTTACTACGGAGAATTTGCACCGCAAACTCTCTCATAGGTAAAACTTAGATTTTGTTAGTCAGCGTTCTTTGCTGACTTAGAAAATCTTTTTACCTTTTTACCAAACAAAGGCCAAAACTTCGCCGCCAACCTGCAGCTCTCTTGCCTTCTTGTCAGTGATTACACCCTGGTTTGTAGAAATGATGGCAATACCGAGACCGCCTAATACCTTGGGCAGTTCGTCCTTGCCGGCATATACACGAAGACCGGGCTTACTGATTCTCTTGATACCGGAAATAATTCTGTCGTTCTTGTCCGCACCATATTTGATGGTGATGCGGATGGTCTTGAATGCTCCGTCATCAATCACATCATATTTTTTGATATAACCCTCTTCCAGTAAAATCTGTGCGATAGCCAGTTTCATTTTGGAAGCAGGAACATCTACTGTATCATGCTTTGCAGTATTTGCATTACGGATTCTTGTAAGCATATCTGCAATAGGATCGCTCATTGTCATGATCTAGTTTCCTCCTTATCTACTCTTGACTTGAATCATGCTCTTTTCTTCTCGAGAATTTGCTTTCTCATCATAGAATTTGCTCTTTACCAAAAAATTTTTTTCACCGGAGAATTTGCGAAGCAAATTCTCTTATAGGCAAAACATAGCAATTCTTAGTCAGCGTATTCTGCTGACTTAGAATTTCTTTTTGCCTTTACCAACTGGCTTTCTTCACTCCGGGAATCTGTCCCTTATATGCCAGTTCGCGGAAGCAAATTCTGCAAATTCCATATTTTCTCAAAACAGAATGAGGGCGACCGCAAATCTTGCAGCGCGTATAAGCTCTTGTGGAGAACTTGGGTTTACGCTGCTGTTTTAATTTCAAAGATGTCTTAGCCATGAATTTACCTCCTGTTATTTAGCGAAAGGCATGTTGAATAATCTCAGCAATTCACGTGCCTCTTCGTCTGTTTTTGCAGTTGTTACGAAAATGATATCCATACCTCTTACTTTGTCAATCTTATCATATTCGATTTCAGGGAAGATAATCTGTTCCTTGATACCAAGTGCATAGTTACCTCTTCCGTCAAATGCATTGGGATTTACGCCTCTGAAGTCACGTACACGGGGTAACGCCAGATTTACCAGGCGGTCTAAAAACTCATACATCTTCTCGCCGCGCAGGGTTGTTTTACAGCCGATTGACATACCTTCACGGATTTTGAAGTTAGCTACGGAATTCTTTGCCTTTGTCAGGACTGCTTTCTGACCGGTGATGGTCTCCATATCCTTTACAGCGCTTTCCAGAACCTTTGCGTTTTCCTTCGCTTCGCCAACGCCCATGTTGACAACAATTTTGTCAAGCTTGGGAACTTCCATCATATTCTTGTAGCCAAACTTCTTAGTCATTGCTGCAACGATTTCGTCTTTATACAAATCTTTCAGTCTGCTCACGTTTATTTCCTCCTTCCCTGCTGTTAGTCAATCACTTCACCGGTTGATTTAGCAAAACGTACTTTCTTTCCGTTTTCTACCTTGAAACCGATTCTGGTTGCTTTTCCTTTATGAACGTACATAACGTTGGACAAATCAAGCGGTGCTTCCTTCTGCAGAATTCCGCCGTTGGGATTTGCCTGTGAAGGCTTTGCATGCTTTGTAATCATGTTTACGCCTTCTACGATAACTTTATTGTTCTTTCTGTCAATGGCAATAACCTTGCCTTCCTTGCCATTATCCTTACCGGTGATTACTTTAACGGTATCACCCTTTTTGATTTTTAACGTAGCCATGCAGTACCTCCTTATAATACTTCGGGAGCGAGGGAAACAATTTTCATGAACTGTTTCTCACGAAGCTCTCTAGCTACCGGTCCAAAGATACGAGTTCCTCTCGGTGTCTTGTCATCTTTGATAATTACGGCAGCATTTTCATCAAATTTGATGTAAGAACCGTCTTTACGGCGTGCGCCTTTCACGGTACGAACGACAACAGCCTTTACCACATCGCCCTTCTTTACAACGCCGCCTGGTGTTGCATCTTTAACAGAGGCAACTATAATATCGCCAATCTGTGCATATCTTCTTGTTGAGCCGCCCATAACCCTGATGCAGAGAAGTTCCTTGGCGCCTGTGTTATCAGCAACTTTCAGTCTGCTCTCCTGCTGAACCATATTTATTCTCCTTCCAATATAGTAACCGTACGATTATTTCGCGAGCCGATTTATTTCGCTCTCTCAACGATTTCAACAAGTCTCCATCTTTTATCCTTGGACAAAGGTCTTGTCTCCATTACCTTAACGGTATCGCCGATATTACATTCGTTGTTCTCATCATGTGCCTTCAATTTGTAAGTATCCTTTACGATTTTCTTGTAAAGAGGATGCTTTACACGGTTCTCGATAGCAACAACGATTGTCTTATCCATTTTATTGCTTACCACTTTGCCGGTACGTGTTTTTCTCAAATTTCTTTCCACGGTTAAATCTCCTTTCTGAAATTCCGCCCGCCCTGCGGGCTATCTGAAATGATAAGGAACGCTCCAATATTAAGCATTTGCCTTCTGTGTCATAATGGTCTGGATACGGGCAATGTTCTTTCTTACTTCTTTGATTCTGGCCGTATTATCCAACTGGTTCGTTGCGTTCTGGAATCTCAAATTGAAAAGTTCTTTTTTAGCAGCGACTAATTCGTTTGCCAATTCTGCTTCTGATTTATTTCTTAAATCTTCTACATACTTACTCGTTTTCATTTGACACACCGCCTTCCAAATCTGCTTTAGAAACAATCTTACACTTACAAGGGAGTTTGTGCATTGCAAGACGTAATGCTTCTTTTGCAGCTTCCTCGGGAACTCCTGCGATCTCAAACATTACACGTCCAGGTTTCACAACTGCTACCCAGTATTCCAGGGAACCCTTACCGGAACCCATACGTGTTTCTGCCGGCTTTGCCGTAACCGGTTTGTCCGGGAAAATCTTGATCCAGACTTTACCGGTACGCTTTGTATAACGTGTCAGTGCAATACGGGCTGCCTCTATCTGGTTTGACTTAATCCAGCAGGGCTCTGTAGCTACCAGACCGTACTCGCCATAAGTAAGCGTGTTGCCTCTTAAAGCCTTGCCTGCCATACTGCCACGGAATTGTTTACGACGTTTTACTCTCTTAGGCATTAACATAACTATTTCTCGCTCCCTTCCTTGTTTTTAGTGGGAAGAACTTCGCCTTTGTATATCCATACCTTAACGCCAACCTTGCCGTATGTGGTGTCAGCCTCAGCGAAGCCGTAATCAATATCTGCTCTCAAAGTCTGAAGAGGAATAGTTCCCTCGCTGTAAAACTCGGTACGAGCCATATCAGCACCACCCAGACGTCCTGAGCAGGAGGTCTTGATTCCCAGTGCACCGGCCTTCATGGTTCTGCCCATGCAGGACTTCATTGCACGTCTGAAGGATACACGGTTTTCAAGCTGCTGCGCGATATTCTCTGCAACAAGCTGTGCATCCTTGTCGGGTCTCTTGATTTCCTTGATATCAACAAGAACCTTCTTGTCTGTAAGCTTTGCAAGCTCATTCTTGGTTACTTCGATTTCTGCACCGCCCTTGCCGATTACAACGCCGGGCTTTGCTGTGTAAATCACAACCTTAACCCTGTCGGATGCTCTTTCAATCTCAATCTTGGAAACACCGGCAGCATATAATTTCTTTTTCAGGTACTTTCTGATGTTATAATCTTCAACTAAATAGTCAGCGAATTCTGCTTCAGCGTACCATTTGGAATCCCAATCTTTAATAACACCGACTCTAAGGCCGTGAGGATTAACTTTCTGTCCCATAAATACTAAGCTCCCTTCCTTCCTACTTCTTCTCGTCCAAAACGATGGTAATGTGGCTCATCTGCTTTTCAATCCTGTAAGCCCGGCCCTGTGCCCTGGGTCTTACTCTCTTCATTGTAGGTCCTTTGTTTGCAAAGCACTCTGCAATATACAGGTTTGAAGGATTGAGGCCGTTGTTATTCTCAGCGTTCGCAAGCGCTGACTCTAACAGCTTCTTTATAACGCCGGAAGCATATCTGGGATTGTAAGTCAGAACTGCAAGCGCAGTCTGTACATCCTTGCCTCTGATGGCATCCAGTACGAAACATGCCTTCTGAACAGAAACCCTTGCGTAAGATAACTTTGCAGAAGGTCTTGTATCTTTCTGAGCATTTCTTTCTCTCTTAATTTGACTTCTATGTCCTTTAGCCATAGAATTGTCCTCCTTTCAACTTGTCGTTCGGGCAGCGCCCTAAACTCTCCGTTTATCTTACCTTGGATTTCTTTTCGTCTTTTCCATGTCCCCTGAAGGTTCTGGTTGCGACAAACTCACCAAGCTTGTGTCCTACCATATCTTCTGTTACATATACAGGAACGTGCTTTCTGCCGTCATGTACTGCAAATGTATGACCCACAAAAGAGGGGAATATTGTAGAGCGGCGGGACCAGGTTTTGATAACCTGCTTCTGTCCCGATGCATTCATGGCGTCTACCTTTTTCAGTAAGCTTGCGTCAGCGAACGGTCCTTTTTTCAGTGATCTAGACATTGTCTTTCCTCCTTAACTATTTGATAGCCTTGCCGTCTCTTCTTCTCACAATCAGCTTATTGGACTTGTTTTTCTTCTTACGAGTCTTCAAGCCGAGTGCGGGCTTGCCCCAAGGTGTGCTGGGACCCGGACGTCCGATACCGGTCTTGCCTTCACCACCGCCATGAGGATGGTCGTTGGGGTTCATAACGGAACCACGGACTGTAGGACGAATACCCATATGGCGCTTACGTCCTGCTTTACCGATATTAATCAGATTGTGGTCAGCATTGCCTACAACACCTACTGTTGCCCTGCATACCAGAGGAACCATTCTCATTTCGCCGGAAGGAAGTCTCAGAGTCGCATACTTTCCTTCTTTTGCCATGAGCTGTGCGCTGTTGCCTGCAGAACGAACGAGCTGTCCGCCTCTGCCGGGATATAATTCAATATTGTGTAACTGGGTACCTACCGGAATCTCGGATAAAGGAAGGCAGTTGCCTACTCTTACTTCCGCTGTGGCACCGTTCATTACCTTCATGCCGTCTGTCAGGCCTTCGGGTGCAAGAATGTATGCCTTCTGTCCGTCTGCATAACAGATTAATGCGATGTTCGCTGTCCTGTTAGGATCATACTCGATACCGATTACAGTTGCGGGAATACCGTCTTTGTTTCTCTTGAAATCAATGATTCTGTACTTTCTTCTGGAACCGCCTCCGCGGTGTCTTACGGTAATCTTACCCTGATTGTTACGTCCGGAATTCTTTGCCAATGATACGCAAAGGGATTTCTCGGGAGTCTTCTTCGTAATCTCAGAGAAATCAGATCCCGTCATATTTCTTCTGGAAGGTGTATATGGGTTATATGTCTTAATTCCCATTGTTGTATCTCCTTTACTTGTGATTATTTGCGCAGCGCCCTGCGCCGCATACCTTAACCTGCCGGATATTCAGCCAATTTTATAAACCGGCAAAAATCTCGATATCCTTGCTGTCGTCCGTGAGCTGTACGATGGCTTTTTTGGTCTTGGCGGTCTTTCCATAGGTCATGCCGCGTCTCTTGGTCTTGCCTTCGCAGTTCATGGTGTTTACTTTTTTCACCTTGGCGCCATCGAACATTTTTTCAACAGCTTCCTTGATCTGTGACTTGTTTGCTTCCGGATGAACCAGAAAAGTATATTTCTTCTCGCCCATACCAGCCATACTCTTTTCAGTGATAACCGGTTTGAGGATTACGTCATAATATTTAATGTCCGCCATTACCGTATACCTCCTCAATCTTTTCAACAGCAGCCTTGGTTATCACCAGCTTGTCAGCATTCACCACATCATATACGTTGATGGTGTTTGTCATCGCCGTTTTTACCTCAGGAAGATTCCTTGCGGAAAAAACTACGTTTTTGTAACGGTCGTCGGTGATATTATCCTTTGATAACACAACCAGTGCTTTGCCTGCATTCAGGTTATCCATAACTGCCTTAAACTTTTTGGTCTTGATTTCATCAAACTGCAGCTCGTCAACCACGATAAGCTTGTTGTCATTCACTTTGCTGGTCAGAACAGATGTCAATGCAGCTCTCTTTTCTTTCTTGTTTAACTTGAAAGAATAATCTCTCGGTACGGGAGCGAATACCACGCCGCCGCCCTTCCACTGCGGTGCTCTGATGGAACCCTGTCTTGCATGACCGGTTCCTTTCTGTCTCCAGGGCTTTCTTCCGCCGCCGGATACCTCGGAACGAGTCTTTGCTTTCTGCGTTCCCTGACGTTTATTTGCAAGGTGCTGTACGACTGCCATGTGAACTAAATGCTCATTTATCTTGGCGCCGAAAACGGCATCGCTCAATTCGATTGTGCCGACTTCCTTGCCTTCCATGTTAAAAACAGATACGTTTGCCATCTCTGTTAAGTCCTCCTTTCATCTAGACCCGTGTTAAGCTTCCACCTTAACGGTTTCTTTGATTGTCACTAAAGCCTTCTTAGGTCCGGGTACCGCACCTTTTACTAAAAGTAAGTTTTTCTCAGCATCCACTCTTACTACTTCCAGATTCTGAACCGTTACTTTTACGCAACCCATATGTCCGGGCATTCCTTTTCCCTTAAACACGCGGCTGGGAGAGGAGCAGGCGCCGTTGGAACCCTGATGACGATGGAATTTGGAGCCGTGCGCCATAGGTCCTCTGTGCTGTCCGAATCTCTTGATAGCACCCTGGAATCCTTTACCCTTTGAAATAGCGGAAGCGTCCACCTTGTCGCCTGCGGCAAAGATATCTGCCTTAATCTCTGCGCCAAGTGCATATTCCTCTGCGTTTTCAAACTTAAATTCCCTGAGATATCTCTTGGATGTTACGCCGGCTTTTTTGAAATGTCCCTGCAGAGCCTTAGGTGTGCCATGTACATGGATAATCTCTTTTTTGCCGCTTGCATCCTTGTTGATAATTCTGTCCTTCTTATCAACGAAGCCTACCTGTACAGCGCTGTAACCGTCGTTCTCGACCGTCTTAACCTGCGTTACTACACAGGGACCTGCCTGAAGTACCGTTACAGGAACAAGTACGCCGTCTTCATTGAAGATTTGAGTCATTCCGACTTTTGTTGCCAAAATTGCTTTTTTCATGTTTTCCTCCTGTTTGTTCTACAGCGGGACGCAGCGCGCGTCCATACTAGTAGGGGATATTGTTTGGTCTTATCAAGAGAAATTATTTGGTTTTCATCTTGATATCAATGTAAACGCCCGCAGGCATTTCCAATCTCTGCAACGCATCAACCGTCTTCTGGGTCGGTGCAATGATATCAATCAGTCTCTTGTGGGTTCTCTGCTCGAACTGCTCGCGGGAATCCTTGTACTTATGCACTGCCCTTAAGATAGTAACCACTTCTTTCTTAGTAGGAAGGGGTACCGGTCCGCTCACCTGAGAACCGTTCTTCTTAACTGTTTCGATGATTTTCTTGGCAGATGCATCAACCAACTGATGATCATAAGCTTTCAGTGTAATTCTCATTACTTGACTTGTTGCCATAAAAAAAGTCGCCTCCTTTTCGCACTTTTACTTTAAGTACGACAAGCGGTGACTGTACACTCTCCCGTGTGTATCCTGATTACAGACACATCATATCTGTTTTCCTTCGTTTCTCACGGTTGTTTCTGCCTTGTGGCAGACATTATTGTCTGTACAGTGACTTGTCGTCAGTTTCCTAACTTGACATTCGCTCCACGGAAAACCTGCCATCCGGCATTACCATTGGCAGCAACCTCGCGTTTCATCGCTATCATGTCACAGCAAGGATTAGTATACATGGTATTTTTCAGGATTGCAAGGGGTTTTTGAGAAAAATTGTATTTTTTTACATACAATTTAAATTTTTCCTTCTCTCCCGCCAATTTCCATCAGTTTTCCGGAAAATATGCGAGAATATCATATTCTATCAATCTTTCAACCAGTCTGCCAAGCTGTTCCAGCTTTTCTTCATAGTTCTGCTCTGTCAAAAGATACTCGCTGCCGTTAAGCTGATTCACAATCCACTGGTTGATATCGGCCGAAAAATGCATGGAATCCATATAAAGATCCAGATTGCAGACAATATCCTCCGCCGCCAGAAAATTGTATAAATGTACATTTTCAAATGTCGTCAACACTTCCGCCGTCCTGCCCACGGCATAAAAATGCTCTTCCAGTCTGCCTGCCCTGTTCTCGGAATCCCACCACAGCAGGGAATACGGCGGATAGAAAAAATAAAACTCCGTCTCGGGGTGCGCTTCTGCCATCTGTGCAAGAAGCGATATATTGGCATCAATGGCTTCCTGCCTGTCTGCCCCAAACCCTGCCGCATCCGAGACAGGCGGACGTTCATAATGAAGCAGCGCGTCTTCTTGGGAAAAGGTTTTATACTGCGCCCAGTTGTAGCTCGTCCCCTCGTCATAATCCTGCTGCATGGACATCGCAATCTGATACGGAATAGATTCAAAGAGTACATCCTTATTAAACAGGTAATTGACATCATCCAAAATATTGTTGTTGTACAGATAAAGCGGCATCCCTGCTCCGGCAAAATGATGCTCCGGTCCTGCACTCAGGGCAGACAAATCCAGATTGTAGAACACATACCTGAGCTCATGGTTCTGATACGCTTCCTCTAAATAGTACAGCAAATCCGCTGTGGACGCCGCACTCTTGATTCCCTTAATCGTCGTGCAGCCAAACGCCTCGTCAAGCCACCGGTTATTGTAATTCTCCGCCATCGAAGAACCGAGCATAAGCCCGTCATATTTAAAATTCCTTATTGTCCCGATACACTGGTATTCCGCCCTGTTGATGACCGCCTTGAGCCCTGCCGCCGGCGCATGATAGTGGTAAAACGGGTCTGTCAAAATGACTACCGCCGCAATCAGCAGGAAAAACGATATGGACTGTATAAAAAAGCGCCTGATAAATTTTTTCTCCATAGCGGCTCTCCTAAAAATTAAAATACAAAAAGGTACTGACTCCCGTAAGTGAAATCACCGACCACACAAACAGAATCGTCATTTTCCATGAAAACGCGGCGGTCAGCTTTCTGTTCTCCAGACGTTCCTTTGTCGTCTTTCCCAAAGCCAGAAACAGGCTTAAGGCCAGAATGGCAAGGTAGACATACGTATGAAAGTTCCAGAGAAAAGCGGGAAACTTCATCGAAATGATCTTTGTCGGAATATATAACTCTGCATAGGATAATTCATTGGCAATATAGTACACAAAATGATAACTGTCTCCGGAAAACAGCCGCTTCATATAAAGCAGACCGTCTGCAACGGAATCGCTTCTGAAAAACACAATGGTAAGGCACATAAATGCAAATGTAATCACCTGACAGCCAAAGCGGCGCAGTCTGTGTAAAAAACTGCCTTTTCCAATCTCTTCCATCTTTTCTTTCTTTCGATTTTTGACAACTCTGTCGTATATCACATTGACGGAAGCGCCCACGCCATGCAGAAAGCCCCACAGGACAAAGCTCCAGTCCGCGCCATGCCACAGACCGCTCAAAATAAAAACGATCATGGTATTAAGGATGGTTCTGAAAGTGCCCTTCCGGCTTCCTCCCAGCGGGATGTAGACATACTGCGTAAAAAATCTGCCCAGTGTCATATGCCATCTTTTCCAGAACTCTCTCACGGAAGCGGACTTATACGGCGCGTTAAAATTATCCGGTATCCGGATTCGGAACATCCGGCCGATTCCAATCGCCATGTCGCAGTAACCGCTGAAATCAAAATATAGTTCAAGTAGATAAGAGACCACAATCATAACCGCGGCCGGCGTATCCAGCTTTGCAATTTCCGAAAATCCATAATTGACGGCTTTTGCCAGCGTATCCGCCAGCAGTACTTTTTTAGACAGCCCAAAAACAAAATAGCAGATGCCCTGCGCAAAATCCTCCACCGCAAATTTGCGCTTTTGGATGTCTTTGAACTGGGGAACGATTTCTGAGTGCAAAACAATCGGACCGGCTATCAGTTGTGGAAAAAAAGTCACAAAATTCAAATAATCGGACAGACCGTAATGGGGCGCCCTGCCCTTGCACCTGTCTATCACAAAAGAAAGCTGCTGAAATGTAAAAAAACTGATTCCAAGCGGCAGAATAATATGTTTATAGGTAAAATCCGCACGAAATACAGCGTTTAGATTCCCGATGAAAAAGTCGTAATATTTAAACACACCGAGAATCCCGATATTCACAATACATCCCGCTGTCAGTACCGCCTTATAAAACGCAGGCTTTTCCGTCTTTGTAAGAAGAAAGCTGAACAGGTAGTTTACCGCACAGCTCAGCAAAATCACAGCAAGGTAATTTATGTTAAAATACGCATAAAACCAAAGCGACATAGCAATCAGAAAAATTTGCGCCATATGATATTTTTTCAATTTATTCAGCCCATACCAGCCAAGCAGCGAAATGGGCAGGAACAAAAAAATAAAAATATAAGAATTAAATAGCATAACCGCCCCGTTATATTTACAAATTTTTAACTCATTCTATCAAATTTCCCCGGAGAAGTCAAAACAAACGCCATAACTTCACATTGTATTTCTGTCCATATTGTTGTATATTTACTTAAGCGGCCGTCCGACACGGTTCTACATTATTATAATAGGAAGAAAAGGACTTTATCATATGTGGATTGCAGATAATTGGAAGGATTATGAAGTACTGGACACCTCTTCGGGAGAAAAGCTGGAACGCTGGGGCAAATACATACTGGTCCGCCCTGACCCACAGGTCATCTGGGACACGCCTCACTCACATAAAGGCTGGAAAAAGAAAAACGCGCATTACCACCGCAGCCAGAAGGGCGGCGGCGAATGGGAATTTATTGATTTGCCGGACGAGTGGGCTATCCGCTACCGGAATCTGACCTTCAACTTAAAACCCTTCAGCTTTAAACATACCGGCCTTTTCCCGGAGCAGGCGGTCAACTGGGACTGGTTTTCCGAATTAATTCGAAACGCCAAAAAGCCCATCCGTGTACTGAATCTTTTCGCCTACACGGGAGGCGCTACCCTTGCCGCCGCAGAAGCAGGCGCACAGGTCACCCATGTTGACGCCGCAAAGGGCATGGTTGGCTGGGCAAAGGAAAACGCGGCAGCCTCCTCTCTTTCAGACGCACCAATCCGCTGGCTGGTGGACGACTGCATGAAGTTTGTGGAGCGGGAAATCCGGCGCGGCAGCAAATACGACGCCATCATCATGGATCCTCCCTCTTACGGGCGGGGACCCAAAGGCGAAATCTGGAAAATGGAAGACAGCATTTGGCACTTTCTTGAACTGACGGTTCAGATATTATCCGATGAACCGCTGTTTTTCCTGCTGAATTCCTACACCACGGGACTTCAGCCCGCCGTACTCTCCTACCTGCTGAACATGACGGTGGGAAAACGTTTCGGCGGCACGGTAGAGGCAGCGGAAATCGGACTGCCTGTGTCAGAAAGCGGACTTGTCCTTCCCTGCGGCGCTTCCGGACGCTGGCATCGATAGTTGGAGGAATAAAAGCTCACATATCAAAGCTTTTAAACTTCTCGTAAATATTTTCGTACTGCTCGTTGATTTCCATGTAACGTTCCATGGTCACATCGCGCTCCTTTTCGTAGTCCCGTATAATGGCATCAAAATTGCCTATAACTACCTGTACTATCTGGCTGCATATCTTTCCGTTTTCTGCATCCGAAGTCAGGATACCTTTTATTTTCTCCGCGGGAAAGGAATCCTTGTAGCTCCTCTTTCCGTAGAGCGCGCTCAAAATATCCGCTACCGCCGCGGTTCTTTCAAGCTGCGAAAGCTCTTCCGCCCCAATCCCTGCGGGATACCCCGTTCCGTCAAGTTTCTCATGATGCTTGGCGGCAACATCCACAATCCTGTCGTCAAGAACCCCTCTTAATATCTTGTCGGAAATCACCACATGCGCTTTCATAACCCGCATCTCTTCGTCCGTCAGGCGTCTCGGCGCCTCTAAAATGGAGAGAGGTATCACAATCTTGCCGATATCATGTAAAAGCGCACCATAGTAAAGGATCTGCAAATCCGTGGTCGATACCCGAAGCAGCCTGCCGATTGACAGCGCAAAGTTCTTGGTCGCCATCGTATGGATGACGGTCTGCTGGCTTCTGAAATCGATGGCATACACAAGCATCTCGAGGAAGCCCTTCTTTTTCTTCTCATTTAAGTTTACCCCGTCAAAAAGGCTTGCCAGCTCCTGCTGGTATGCATCCGTCTTCATTTTTTCCATGAAATTGAACTTGGACTGTGCCGCCTGAAAAAGCTCCATGGCACGCGTAGAAAACTGTATATTACTCTGTTTTACAAAGTAATCCTTCTCCATGCCATGACCTTCCATGCGCATGAATACGTCCATTTTATCTGCAAGCGCCAGAAATTCCGTTTCTTTCAGCCGCTTACTCTTGATATGTTGATGCAGGTAATACGGCAGGTGGTGATAAAGCACAATTTCCGCCATATCATCTACCGGAGAAAGGTATTTTAAAAACAAGTAACCGTATATGGAGTGCGCCCATACATTCGTCGTTTCGCAGGTCACCACATCGCCTTTATAGCCGGTCTTAAGCAAGCCGATGTCATGCAGTATCCCCAAGAGCGTGTACTCTGCCAGTTCCACATCCGTATAGCTTCCGTCCGCTTTCAGCATATTATAAAAAATATAGCCCGTGATTTCCCCGTGCAGAAGCAGCTTGCTGTCCATACAGCCCATTGCCCTTCGTATGACGTTGTATATACCCAGCGTGCTGACAAGTTCTGCGCCCATAATCCCTCCATCAATCCCTGTTTTCCCTGCCCGCTCACATGAAGCGGTAGTAGTATAATCATATTAGCATGAATATGCAAGGATTTCAAACATTTATCCCTCTTACCTTTCGTGTTGATGGATTCAGATCCTGGCGATTTCACCGGCTGCCGCTTGAAACGAAAGGTTGACCGTGATATAATGCGGACTGGTAAGTCAAAACGCGACGACTTGGAGATTGACTATTTTGAGTGTCTTTTCAGAAGGAGAAACGATATGAAAATTTCTTTTGATGAGGTTATCCTGCGAGATTATCAGCTTTCTGATGTGGAAGATGAAGTTCGCTGGACAAACACTGATACCGCTTGGTTTTATTCTGACACTCCCTGGATGACGCTGGAGCCTGTAGACCCCGATGAACTGCGTGCGGATATGCTCGATGTTATGTCCGGCTTGTCTGAGAATGCAATCCGATGGCGGTTTGAGATTGAAGTGGCGGGGCAGCATATCGGTACGGTGTCCTCCTACTATCTGGACGAAAATTTTGAACCCACTCCCTGGGAATCTATCGATCAGTGCAAAAACGCGGAAGAGAACCGCTCCATCCGGGGACTTGGTATTGAAATCTGTGAAATGTCTTTCTGGGGCAGAGGAATCGGCGGAAAGGCTTTGACTGCTTTTATGGAGTATTTCCGCAGTCTGGGAGAACATCGGTTTTTCCTGGAAACATGGAGCGGTAACGCGCGGATGCTGGGATGTGCCGGAAAACTGGGTTTTTCGGAAGTAAAACGAGAGAAGGGAACCTATGTCGTAGATGGCAAAGCGTATGATGGATTGGTTCTGGAAAAGCGCATTTAACATGAGAACTTTAAGGAACATCTTTTTATCATAAATCCAACAACAAAAAACCGTCCGTAAAACCTATGTCCTGATTCTTTGCAATCAGTCAGCCGGTTCTACGGACGGTTTCTTTTATGCTTTTCGTTTCATCAGGCAGTCGCTTCCTCAAACTGCGAGTTGTACAGCGAAGCATAGAAGCCGTCCTTTGCGAGCAGCTCCTCGTGGTTTCCCTGCTCCACAATGTCGCCGTCCTTCATCACCAGAATGACGTCCGCGTCCTTTATGGTGGAAAGCCTGTGGGCAATCACGAAGCTGGTTCTTCCCTTCATCAGGTTGTTCATCGCCTTCTGTATCCGGATTTCCGTTCTGGTATCGACAGAGCTTGTCGCCTCGTCCAGAATCAGTATCGGATTGTCCGCCAGAATCGCCCTTGCAATCGTCAAAAGCTGCTTCTGTCCCTGTGATACATTGCTTGCCTCCTCGTTCAGCTCCATCTGGTAGCCGCCGGGAAGCGTCTGGATAAAGCGGTGCGCATGCGCTGCCTTTGCCGCCTCTATGACTTCCTCGTCCGTGGCGTCCAGTCTGCCGTAACGGATATTCTCCATGATGGTTCCCTTGAACAGCCACGTGTCCTGCAGTACCATGCCGAAGTTTTCCCTAAGCTCGCTGCGGTTAAAATCCTTGACATTGTGTCCGTCCACACAGATAGAGCCTTTGTTTACATCGTAAAAACGCATCAGCAGCTTTACCATGGTGGTCTTGCCCGCGCCGGTAGGTCCTACGATTGCTACCATCTGACCGGGCTTTACATCGCAGGAAAAGTCCTTGATGATAACCTTATCCGGATTGTAGCCAAACTGTACATGCGAGAACGCAACCGCACCTTCCATCTTGGAAAGCTTCACCGCATTTTCCGCCTGCATATCCTCCTCCGCTTCATTTAAGAATTCAAATACTCTTTCTGCGGACGCCGCCATGGACTGTAACAGGTTGGATACCTGTGCAAGCTGTGTAATGGGCTGCGTAAAGTTCTTCACATACTGGATGAACGCCTGAATCTCCCCGACATCAATCACCCCGCGAATCGCCAGTATACTGCCGCTGACCGCAACCGCCACATATCCTAAGTTGCCGACAAAGACCATAATGGGATGCATCATGCCGGAAATAAACTGGGATTTCCACGCAGAGCGGTAAAGAGCATCGTTTGTCTCCTTAAATTCCTTCAGGGAAGCCTCCTCCCTGTTGAAAGCCTTCACGATATTGTGTCCGCCATAGGTTTCCTCAATCTGTCCGTTGATTTTGCCGAGATAAGTCTGCTGCGCCACGAAATACTTCTGGGAATGTTTCACCACAATACCGATAAGCGTACCGGAAATGGGCAGAATCACAAGAGCAATCAGTGTCATCAGCGGACTGATGGACAACATCATAACCAGCACGCCGATCAGGGTTGTCACGGAAGTAATTAATGTCGTGATACTCTGGCTTAAGCTCTGTCCTAAAGTATCCACATCATTTGTGATTCTTGAAAGCACCTCACCCACCGTCTTGGACTCAAAATATGCCATGGGCATCCGGTTGATTTTTTCCGAAATCTCCCGCCTGAAACGGTAGCAGAGCTTCTGGGATACGCCCGTCATAATATACCCCTGTATAAAGGTAAGCAGTGCGCTGATAACGTACAGTCCCAGCACAAACAACAGGATTCTCGCAATCCGCGCAAAATCAATGCCGCCCGTGCCGCCGATTTTTGCCATCAGTCCTTCAAAGAGCGCCGTCGTCGCGCGGCTTAAGACCTTGGGGCCTGCAATATTGAATACGGTGCCGCCCACGGCAAATATCATGACAAACACGATCGCAATTTTATACCGACCCATATAAGCCAGCAGCTTCTTCAAAGTGCCTTTAAAATCCTTCGCTTTTTCCCCCGGCATCATGGGACCGTGAGGGCCGTGAGGACCGCGCCTTGGCGGTCTTTTTACATTGTTGTCCTGTTCACTCATGCCTGCTTACCTCCCTTCAGTTCCTTTTCCGAAAGCTGGGATTTCGCAATCTCCCTGTAGGTTTCACAGCTTTCCAGCAATTCTTCATGGGTTCCAAGTCCTACAATACTGCCGTTGTCCAGCACAATAATTTGATCCGCATGCAGAATCGTACTGATACGCTGCGCTACAATGATTACCGTGGCATCGGAAATTTTTTCGTTCAATGCCTTTCTGAGCACCACGTCCGTCTTATAGTCCAGTGCTGAAAAACTGTCGTCAAACAAAAAGACCTTGGGGCTCTTGGCAATTGCCCTTGCAATCGAAAGACGCTGCTTCTGCCCGCCCGATACATTGGTACCGCCCTGTGCAATCGGACTGCCGTAACCTTCCGGCTTGCTCTCAATAAATTCAACAGCCTGCGCTATCTGCGCCGACTCCTTCATCTTTTCTTCCGTGATGTCATCGCCGCCGAATTTGATATTGGAAGCAATATCTCCCGAAAACAAGACGCCCTTCTGCGGCACATACCCTAAGATGCTGCGCAGCTTCTTCTGGGAAATATCCCGTATATCCACGCCGTCTAAGGTAATACGGCCTTCCGTCACATCATAAAAACGGGGAATCAGGTTTAAGAGCGTCGATTTGCCGCAGCCCGTACTTCCGATAATCGCCGTCGTCTGCCCGGGCTTCGCCGTAAAGCTTAAGTGATGCAGCGCATTTTCCTCCGCCCCCGGATATTTGAAGCAGACATCCTCAAACGTAACCTCTCCTCTTACCTCCTGCAGTTTTTCATCCTGCACCGTCCCTTTGTCATGAATCGTAACCTCCGTTGTCAGAACTTCCTCGATTCGCCCTGCGGCAACTCCTGCACGGGGCAGCATAATGGAAATCATGGTGAGCATCAGGAAGGACATCACAATCTGCATGGTGTAAGTAATGAACGCCAGCATTTCGCCCACCTGCAGATTGCCGGCATCAATTCCATGTCCGCCAAACCATACGATCATAATAGAGATACCGTTCATAATCAGCATCATGACCGGCATCATAAAATTCATAACCCTTCCGGTAAAAAGCTGTGTTTCCATCAAATCCTTATTTGCCTTATCAAACCGCTTTTCCTCATAGGTTTCACGGCTGAAAGCCCTGATGACCGGTATACCTGTCAGGATTTCCCTGGAAACAAGATTGACACGGTCCACCAAAGACTGCATTTTCTTAAATTTCGGCATGGCAACCAACATCAGCACCAGAACCAACGCCATGATGCTTCCCACAGCGACGCCGATAATCCAGCCCATGCCGGTTCCCGTCGATGCCACCTTCATCACGCCGCCGATACCGATAATGGGCGCATACAGCACCATGCGCAGCAACATGACAATTACCATCTGCACCTGCTGGATATCATTGGTGCTCCTCGTAATCAAGGATGCCGTTGAAAATTTATCCATCTCTGCGCTGGAAAAAGCGACCACCTTGTTATACACACGGCTGCGCAGATTCCGTCCGGTCCTTGCTGCCGTCCGCGACGCCAAAAGACCGATAAGTATGGCCGCTGCCATCATCAGCAAAGAAAGCCCAAGCATCTTCAGCCCTGTCTTCCACAGGTAATTTGTCTGCACCTTGCCGGTATCGATGCCCATCGCCTCATATTCCGCCTGTACAAACAGCACCGCCCTTGCAGAAATCACGGAATCTCCCATCTCGCCCATTCCCGCAAGCGCCTGCTCCCTGACCGCCAATATCTGCTCCTCGCTTATCATGCCGCTCTCCCGCATAGCGCGCAGCGTGTCTATATCATACTCTGCACCTTCGCTCTCTAAATAAGACAGCAGCACCATGGGGAGCCCCATTTTACTGTCAATTTCTGCAAGACGCGCTTCTCCCTTTGCAGTCAATACAAGGGTTCCACCCGCTGCCGGTTCATAGGCTGCATCGCACACTGCTTTTTCCTCTTCTGTCATAAAGAGCTGCAGATTGGCGTAAGTCTCCTCTCGTATTTTTTCGGGAGCCGCATAGGCAATGCCGCCCTGTCCGATGCCTACGTCCACAATACCCGAGGTGTATTGGGGAAGCTGTAAATCGCAGTACGCCTGCACAAGCAAAAGCAGCAGGATCACAATCACCGCTCCCCAGGATTCTTTCAGATACTTAAAAATCTTTCCCATGAAATGCCATTCCTTTCCTATCATACACAATACTGCCTTTTATTGTATTTTTTTCCATGGAAATAGTCAATTAAGAAAGTATAAAGAAAGTGAGAAAAATTGCGTGAAAATCAGACAGGGCAGCCGGAATTTCCCGACTGCCCCGTGTTTTTGTCAGTTCTGCAGCTTATTTAACCTATCCAGAATCTCTTCCACCTGTTCTAACGTTACCTCTCCGCCGGAGAAGGAAAGCGCCGAACGCAGCGGCATATAACGCAGCATGGCCTCCGCCATGTCCGCCGTTCCTTCGCCCAGATTGCCATCGTTTCCGGAATCCGCGATTCCCATCCGCTCTATCATTTCCTCCACAATTTCCTTTGCACCTGAGAGCTTCATGATATCGCCAATGGTAGTATCCATGGTGATGGGCTGCCATTTGCCTGAGGTATCCCTTACCGTTACCTCCTCCGAAAGACAGATATCCCGTGACGACTTTCCAATCTCTATCCGGTATTCCCCGGTCGGAACCCTGAAATCCGATATTTCCGCATCATAGTAAGCAAAAGCACGCTTGCCCAGCCTGAAGGAAACGGTTTTTCTTTCCCCGGGCGCAAGCTCCACCTTCTCAAAACCCTTAAGCTCCCTGACAGGACGGATAACATCCCCGTCTTCCGGCGCCGCCACATAGAGCTGCACGACTTCTTTGCCTGCACAGCGCCCCGTATTTTTCACCTCAACAGTCACCTGCAGTTCTTCCGTATCATCCATCCGCTTCTTGGAAAGTTTCAGATTGGAAAACTGGAAGCTCGTGTAGGAAAGACCATGTCCAAAGGGGAAAAGCACTTCCATTTTCTTTTTGTCATAATACCGGTAGCCTACAAAGACGCCCTCCCGATATTCCACCTTGTCGCCCTCTCCGATGTAGAAAATGTAAGAAGGATTGTCCTCCAGCTTTAAAGGCAGCGTCTCCGGCAGCCTTCCGCTGGGATTGACGTCTCCGTAAAGCACATCAACCACGGCACCGCCCACGGCCTGACCGCCCAGATAGGTCTCTAAAACGCCTTTTACCTTATGTATCCACGGCATCTCAACGGGGGAACCATTGTGCAGCACCACCACCGTGTTGGGATTGGCTTTGCATATTGCTTCTATCAGCTCGTTCTGATATTCCGGCAGACGCATATGGGTACGGTCAAACCCTTCTGACTCAAAGGCATCCGGAAGCCCTGCAAAAACCACTGCGGTTTCGGCAAGCGCAGCCGCCCGAATCGCCTCAGAGAGCAGCGTATCATCCAATTTATTCTGCTTTATGCTGTAACCCTGCGCATAAATCACATGGGACCTGTCCGCCATCTCCCATGCCGATTCCGTTTTAAAGGTATTAATGTGGGAGCTGCCTCCCCCCTGGAACCTGGGCTTTTCCGCAAACTCGCCGATAAAGGCAATCCTCGCGCCCTTTCGCAGAGGCAGGACACCGTCATTTTTCAAGAGCACCATGCTCTCCGCCGCAATCCTGCGCGCCAGCCTGTGGTCCTCTTCCTTGTCGTAAGTTGTGCCTTCCTTCCGGTTTTCCACGCTTCTATCCACGATGGATAAAATGCGCTCCACTGCTTTGTCAAGCACTTCCTCAGAAAGCTCGCCTTTTTCCACTGCTTCCACAATTTTTTTATCGTTAATGCCAAAAGAGGACGGCATCTCCAAATCAAGGCCTGCATCCAGATCCGCAGCCCTGTCGTTTACCGCGCCCCAGTCGCTGACCACAAAACCGTCAAAGCCCCATTCGCCGCGCAGCACATCCGTCAGATACTTTTTATTCTGCGCCGCATACACACCGTTTATCCGATTGTAGGAGCACATCACGGTCCACGGCTTTGCCTTCTTTACCGCTTCTTCAAACGCCGGCATATAGATCTCACGCAGCGTTCTTTCGTCCGCCTCGCTGCTGGAGCTCATACGCCTGTGCTCCTGATTGTTTGCAAGAAAATGCTTGATGCTGGTTCCGACGCCTTTGCTCTGCACGCCTTTGACGTAACTCGACGCCATCTGTCCTGCAAGATAAGGGTCCTCGGAAAAATATTCAAAATTTCTGCCGCAAAGCGGGGAACGTTTGATGTTGACCGCAGGTCCTAACAACACGCCGATTCCTTCCGCCTGACATTCCTTTCCAAGCGTCTCCCCCAAAGTCCGCAGCAGCTTTCTGTCAAACGAAGCGGCAGTGGCGCAGCCTGCCGGAAAGCATACCGCCTTGACGCTCTCGTCCAGTCCCAGATGATCTGCAGTCTCCTCCTGCTTGCGCAGCCCGTGCGGTCCGTCGCTCACCATCATCTGCGGCACCTCTAGCCGTTCCACCGCCTTGGTACGCCAGAAGTCCGCGCCGGAGCAGAGCCCTGCTTTTTCTTCGAGTGTCATTTTCCGCACAATTTCTTTTACATTCATATACCAGCCTCCTGTCCTGCAATGATTACACTTCGTTTTCACTCATTCCGAACCTAATATGCATATATTATATAATAAATTCAGTTGACTGGCAATTTCAAATTCAACGACTCTCGTTTAAATATAACTGCACCCTGTTCTCTATAATTCCGCATACCTCATCCAGGCTTTTGCTGCCGTTAAAATAGTATGCCGCTTCCTCTTGAATAATATCGAGGATGGGTAAGGTGCGGATAGGGTATGGACACGCTCCCTCCAGCATTTTTTTATATGCCTCTATTTTCTCCTCCGTAATATCCTCTTCGTCATAGACCTCCGCCCACTGTGCACCCGTGACGCCGTTTGCCCCGGCCTCTGTAATGGCTATGATGATTTGATTATCACCTGCAACCTTTTCTTTCTGTCCGTCAATCATCAAATCAAAAGCGCTTTGCAAAGCAGGAATATTGCCATTCACAGCATAAGTATTCTGTGCATCCTCTCCCAAAAGAAAACAGATAAATTCCCATGCGCCTTCCTTGTGGGCAGAATTTGCGTTGATTGCCAGCGCTGAGAAAGAGGAAAGTGCCAGATGACAGCCATCGTCAAAGAGAACGCCCACCAATACCATTCCGCTTTCTTCCTGCTCCGCCGGACCATGAAAAAAGAAAATGTCCGAAACACTGTGGTCCAGATCCTGCGCCAGACTGGGGAGCCCTCCTCTTCTGCCGTCATACCGCTTTGCAATCTCCAGTATATTCCGAAACAGTTCTCCGCTAAAATCACAGGTTCCCTGCTCCCAGTCCACTGCCCCCCACAGGGTTTCCGTCCCTCCTAAAAAGACCTCCAGCAGCCTCTGCGAACCATAGTTTGGCAGATATACCGCCTCTTCCTGCCGGGAAAGCAGAGCATCCACCAACGTGTGGATATCGGGCTCTACGCGTCCGCCCAGAACCTCTTCATCAATTTCCACCCCTTCCCCGCCGGGAAATCTGGGACAGATTCCGTATGTTCTGCCGTCCTCCCGCCAGAAATTGAAGGTAAAAGGAAAATAATCCTCCTCCCTGATACCGCTCTCTGCTATATAAGGACTTAAATCCTCCAAGGCACCCTTTTCCAAAATGCCGACAAGATAATCCTCCAGCAAATCCCCGCACACAATATCGGGGCCTTCTCCCGTGGCAATCTGCACACTGGTTAATCTTGCATAATCAGCCATGTCGCTCAGCTTGCTGCTTTCCACTATCACATGGTAGGTATCATTCTGCGCATTAAACAGAGCTGCCTGTCCGGCAATCCAGCCCTCGGTCGCAAGACCGCCCCTGATGACGATCGGGATTTTTTCCACCTCTTTTATCTGCAGCCTGTCCCATATGGCTGTCTCACCCCAAAAATCTGCATAAAGAATCTCTGCGCTTCCGTCCTCCATCATCCTGAAATCCCACTGCGCCATGCCATAACCATTATAAGAGGTTCCCTCAAAAGAAAAGATGCTGTTTTCCGTTCCATCCATCATGTTTAATTCTGTAATTTCATTATTACTGAAAAGACCACCCTCATTATACAGAAGCAGCGTACTGCTTCCTGCTCCCAACACCTGTCCTCCACTGCTCAGCAGTCTGACCTGTTTTACTTCTTCCGTAAGTCCGGTAGCAGGGTCAAGTTCCAACAGGTGTCGCGCCCGTGCATCCTCCAAAATCAGGTATGCTCTGCCGTCCGGCAGGCTGCAGATATCCGCCACAGAACTGCCGTCCTCCCATTCCCTTGTAAAGAGAATTTCCCCATTCGCAAGATACTTGACAAGAGTGGAACGTTCTACTTCCGACAGTGCCCCTCCCCCATCCTTATAAGTATCTCCCCAGCAGTAACCATTCCCTTCCTCGTCCAAATATACCTTATAAATAAAGTGCAAAGAAGTCTGCCATAACAATTCGCTGCTTCCGTCAGTTCTGTACAGATAAACATCAGAATACACATACTTTCCTGCATCATAGCAACACTTTTCCCAGAGTTGTACCGGTTCGCCCCGATAAAACTGCATGCCGCAAAAACGCATGCCCGAATCGGATAAAGGCGACTCCTCCACACTCTCCTCCCATGCAAAAATGGTCTGCGGCTCTGCATAAATATCATAATACTCTGCCTGTCCTGAAGCAGAGGCCGCCGCTCCTGTATCGGCGGGTTCTGTATCTGTCGGCGCGCCCTGCACGCCACTCTCCTTATGTCCGCAGCCTGCCAAAAACAGAACACACCACAACATCAGCAACAGAAAATAGCATTTTTTCATGGCATTCTCTCCGAATTTCTGTCTTTTAGGTTCAAGGTCTCATAATTGTACTTGTCAGCCTCCGACACCTGCTCCGTCCGTAACTCTCCCACCTGATGGCTCAGAATCAAATGGCTGTGCTCCAGATAATATGTCAGGGGCTCTACCCATTCTTTAAATAATTCGTCCTGATATTCCCAATATGGCCCCCAGGCAAAGCCGGAACCCGCTATTTGCAGGATTTCTCCCTCTGCGGAAAGCCTGTACACATGGTAGCTATAGTCCACCCCAAAAAGAGCATCGTCAGATATGTGCATGTCCATAATAAAGCCCGTACCGTCTATCTCTCCCAGATAAACATTGTCCCTACTGTTCAGGTGGTTATCATACACAAGTTCAGAATAGAGCAGACTGCCATCCGCATTCCTAAACAACACCAGTCCGCTGTTACCCTCCCCGATATCGCCGGTATAAACTTCTATCTGCTCGTCGCCGTCACTATCTGACACATCAAAGGTTTCCGTACTCACCAGTGTATAATACTGCTCCAGCATATCTTCGCCCGCAACTTCCTGCAAATACTGATAAGCACTACCATAAGAAATCTTTGCCGCATAAGAAATGCCGTACTCCTCGTATATGCTTATCTTCGCAGCTTCCACAATCACATTGTCCACAAACGTAATCCGGATAGAGAAACGAAAATCCTCTATTTCAAGGAAATCCATAAATTCCTTGTAAGAAACCTCCTTGTAGTCTATGGTTTCCATAGACGTATTCACTTTATAAATGCAGTCCTCTGCAAACACAAGAGGCCCTATTCCGTCTTCATATCCATGATAGACAATCCACTCTCCATCATCTTTTTGCAGAGCATATGCGGTAATTGTTTTCGGTTCTTTTTCTGACAACATCCTGATTTCCAGCGTACCGGTCTCAGGCTCTTCCTGACGGCCGTCGGCTGCTTCTCCGCCTTCCTGTCCTGCATTGTCCGCCTCATTTTCCGGTCCGGTGCCGTCATATTCTCCGGCAGCGCCATGCAGTGCCTCCTTCACAGTCTGCTCCACTCCTCCTGTCATCCCTGCGCCTTCGGAAGCGGAAATTTTCCGGGGATTGGCAAGCAGTACTGCCGCCGCAGCCGCAATCACGATGACTGCCGCACAAATCAGTGCCGCCGCAGGTTTCTTGTAGCCAAGCACATTTTTGATTCTGCCGCCCGTATCGCCTTCGCCGAACGCCAGCGGCACGCCGCCGATAATCCGCCTGCCCGTGGCAAGATTCAGCAGGGAAGCAGAATATTCCTTTTTCACGCCGATGCCCATCTTACGGATGACCGCCTCATCGCAGGACATTTCCATATCCCTGCCGCTTAAGAAAAATGCCGCCCACACAAGGGGATTGAACCAGTGCAGGCAAAGCGCCAGATACCCCAGAAGCTTGACAATATGGTCGCCCCGCCTTATGTGTATCTGCTCATGCAGCAGAATATACGCCTTTTCCTCCCCTTCCAGCGCGGAGGGCAGGTAAATCTTCGGTGCCAGAAAACCGCAGACAAAAGGCGTTGTCAGATTTTCTGCAATATAAATATTGTCCCGCTCATGTCCGGCACCCTTCAACTTTCTCTTGAGCTTTACCAGCGTTACCACACTATAGATAAGCAGAGCTAATACGCCCACCATCCAAATCCATGACCCGATTGTAACCGCGGATACCATCGGCTCTGCCGCAGGCGCCTTCTCCAAAGCGACTCCGCCCGGCACGGGACTTGCCACCGGCATCTGCACGTCTTTTGTATCAGCAGGTATGGAAGCAATATCAACAGATATATAAGTAATCTGTCCGCTCTCCGTCTTCGGTGCGTCCAGCGCCCCAAGCAGGGAAAATGCCGCTGAGAAAGAAAACGGACAAATCAGCCTGAAAAGCACCACCGCCCAAAGGATGTAGGAAAAAAACTTCGGCGCCTTTCGCAGCAAAAATCTGAGCGCTATCACAACCGGTATAATGATGCACGCCGTCAAACTCATATTTAAAATTTCAATAAAAAGTTTTTCTTTCAACCTATTTGTCTGCCTTTCAGATTCAAAGTTTCATAATTATACACATCCGCTTCCGACACCTGCTCCGTCCGCAGCTCTCCCTCCTGACTGCTCAGAATCAGGTGACTGTGCTCAAGATAGTACGTAAGAGGCTCCAGCCATTCCTGAAATAATTCGTCCTGATATTCCATCCTAAGCCCCCAGTCAAAAGAAGAACCCGCTATCTGCAAGATTTCTCCCTCTGCGGAAAGCCTGTATACACAGTAGGAGTATCCGCCGTAATCATCCCTGTCCTCTATCCACAGATTCATAATAAAGCCCGTGCCGTCTATCTCTCCCAGATAAACATTGTTCCAGGCTGCGCGCGCCTGATGCGCAAATTCAGAATAGAGCAGACTGCCCTCCGCATTCCGAAACAGCACCAGCCCGCTGTTACCGTCCCCGATATTGCCGGTATAGATTTCTATCTGCTCGTCACCATCGCTATCCGCCACATCAAATGTTTCCGTGCCCGCCAGCGTATAATACTGTTCCAGCATATCTTCGCCCGCAATCTCCAGCATATCCTGATAGCCGTGATCAGGAATCTTGGGCAAATAAGAGAATCCGTATTTCTTGTAGGCATTATTCTGCACAGCTTCCACAATCAGATTATCCCGCAAGGTGAGCTGCACAAGATCCCATTGAAAACCATCTTCCCACTTTACCATAGTGTCCACAAACTCCTCGTAGGACACCTCCTCGTAGTGTACGCTTTCCATAGCCGTATTCACTAGATAAACACAGTCGTCGGAAAAGACAAGCGGTTCATCTCCTTCTTCCACATTAAAAATCCGGCTTTCATAACCCTCATACAGTGCATATGTGGTAACCGCATGCGGCTCCCCCTCTGCCAATCCAAGAATCACCGCCTCGTAAAAGCCCTCTGCGTTCACCCCGGGCGTCTGCTCCTCCTCGGGACTGCCGCCTGTTTCTGCGTTCCCCTCTCCGTCTATCCTCACCGCACTATCCTGCGTTTTGATATAAACACGGGAAATGGTTCGGTTAAGCTCTGTAAGAAATACCCGTGTATCCTCTGTGGAAAGCTCTATCGAAGCCTGATTCTTCTCTTTATTCACCTCCAGAACCGGCACCATGCGCCATGGCACTTCATTTTCCCCGTACTCGTCCGTCCTGTAGATTTGCAGCATATCTCCTGCCTCCACGTCCTCTCCGCCTCTCACCTGCGGCCCCCCGATGGGAAAGGAAATACGGTAACGGTCCTCTCCCACATAGGAGAGTGCCAACCCACGCTGCATAATATAAACATGCTCCACAGGCTGGGTGAATTGCGCCGGATAGGTCTCCAGCACCTGCACATCCGCACCCGCAGCAAATTTAATTTCTACCAAATCCCCGGCACGCAAATCCTGCCCGTCCTCACCGGGCTCAAAATAGGTCTCAATCTTATCCGCGTTCAGCTCTACCACGCCGACCACCGGAACGGTTACCACATATCTGCCGTCATATTCTCCGACAACGCCATACAACACCTCCATCAGTTCCCCGTCACTTGCCGGCTCTGCACCTTCGGAAGCGGAGATTTTACGGGGATTGGCAAGCAATACTGCCGCTGCCGCCACAAGCACTACCGCTGCTGTACCTATCAGCACCGTCGCCGGTTTTTTATATCCGAGCACATTTTTGATTCTGCCGCCCGTATCCCCTTCGCCGAACGCCAGCGGCACGCCGCCGACAATCCGCCTGCCCGTGGCAAGATTCAGCAGGGAAGCAGAATATTCCTTCTTCACACCGCTGCCCATCTTGCGGATGACCGCCTCATCGCAGGACATTTCCATATCCCTGCCGCTCAAGAAGAATGCCGCCCACACAAGAGGATTGAACCAGTGCACACAAAGCGCCAGATATCCCAGAATCTTGACGATATGATCGCCCCGCCTTATGTGTATCTGCTCATGCATCAGAATATACGCCTTCTCCTCTCCCTCCAAAGCAGCAGGCAGATAGATCTTCGGTGCAAAAAAGCCGCAGACAAACGGCGTTGCCAGATTTTCTGCAATATAAATATTGTCCCGCTCATATCTTGCGGTTTTCAACTTTCTCTTCAGCTTTACCAGCGTTGCCACACTATATAAAAATAACGCCGATACGCCCGCAATCCAAATCCACGTACCAACTGCGACCATCATTTTCATCGGATCGGCGGCAGGCGTTTTTACTAAAACCGCCCCGTCCGGCATAGTATCTGTCACAGGAATCGGCTGGTTTACGATAGCGGCAGGCATTTCCGCCGTGCTGACGGAAATATAGGAAATCTGTCCTCTCTCCGTCTTCGGCGCATCCAATGCTCCAAGCAGAGAAAATGCCGCCGAAAAGGAAACCGGGCAAATCAGTCTGAAAAGCACCACCGACCAAAGGATATAGGAAAAAAGCTTCGGCGCCTTTCGCAGCAAAAATCTGAGCGCTATCACAACCGGTATGATAATACACGCCGTCAGACTCATATTTAAAATTCCAACAAAACACTTTTCCAGCATCTGTGTACTCATTCTCGCTTCCCTCCCTTTATGCCTCGTATTCTTCAATCAGTTTTTTCAGTTCTGCAATTTCCTTTTCACTCAGTTTGTTTCTTCGGGAAAATGCCGCCAGAAAACGGGGAAGCGAGCCTGCAAAGGTTTCTTTGATAAACCGCTCTCCCTGCACCGCCTCAAATTCCTCTTTTTCCATCCGCACGGTAACTGTACCGTTTTCATTGGCAAACAAGCCTCTCTCACACAGTCTCTTTAACATGGTGTACGCCGTCGTCCGCTTCCAGTCAAAAGCCTTCTCACACAACTTTGCCAGCTCTCCCGATGCAATCGGGGCGTTTTCCCAAATCAGTTCCGCAAACCTGCTCTCCATTTCCCCCAGCTTATACTGCTCCATAGCAACCTCCTTATTTTCCCAAGCAAAAAACTGTCTACTCCTATTAGACAGTTATAGTCTAACAGCATTAGACAGTTTTGTCAAGCCATTCATTCTTCTGTTTTTATAAATGAAAATACGCCTCCGCCAGCAGACAGAACATGGAATTTGCCCACGCAAACCAAGGGCGCGTATAGCGCTCGGGCGCATTGGCATCCACGCCCTCATGCATATAGTCCGTTCCCGCCGTTGTATGAATCAGCATATCGAGCATGTTTTTTTGTTCCTCGCGGCTTTCTGCCGTCAGTCCCCTTATGGCAATGGCAATATGCCAGACGTAACCTGCGGGCGTATGCGGACTGCCCACGCCTTCCGCCGCGCTCCCCTTATAATAATAGGGGTTACTGCTGCTTAAGATAAACCGCCTCGTATTCTGATACAGGGCGTCGTCCCTTTTGCAAAAACCAAACCACGGCGCCGCCAGCAGACTCGGCACATTGGCGTCGTCCATCAGGTTGTAATGTCCAAGCCCGTCCGTCTCATAGGCAAATATTTCTCCAAATTGCGGATGGTCAAAAATACCATATTGATAAATGCCCTTTTCCATCTCCTCCGCCAGCTTCTTTGCCCTGCAGATGGTTTCTTTCCCCACCGGCAAAGTGCACAGCCGCCTTAACGCGCTGACCGCCAGCATATTAGAGGGAACAAGATAGTGATAGCGGCAGGCGTCGTCGCTGGGCCGAAACCCCGACCAGGTCATGCCCGTATAGGCTGTGGGCGTCCCTCTTCCCTGATTCTGTAACGTTTCTGTCTCCAAATCACTGTCGCGCTCAAAAGTATAGGGCGAGGCTTCATGGCGCTGCTCCGTCTCCCAGACCTCCAATACCCTGTCAAGTGCCGCCAGCACTTCCTTTGTCAAAATATCCTGCCGTCCCGTCGCCGTAATATATTTTACAAGCAGCATAATGGGAAAGGCGAGCGAATCTACCTCGTATTTCCGCTCCCAGATAAAGGCTCCCATCTCTGTTTTGTCTCGGCTGTAACAGCTGTAATCGCCGTTTTTGTTAAACGCATTGGCATAGGCGTCCGTCAGAATCAGCTTTGCCTGCTTCCCAATCAGCCCACGGAGCGCCCGCTCCACCGCCTCGTCAGAAAGCGCCCTGAAATACGGCAGCACCTGCATGGAGCTGTCCCGAAGCCACATCGCCCCGATATCTCCGGTAATCACAAACGCGCTTCCGTCCTCCTCCATGGAAAGCGTGGTCTCCCATGTGCTTCGAAAGCATTTCCGGTAAACATCGCAAATCTTCCCTTCGCCTATTTTTTCGCAGTCTGCACGAAGCAGATCCTGCAGCCCTTTTGTCAGTTCCATAACCGTCAACCCCTTCCATCCGTCAATGAAAGCGTCTCTTTAGAACCCTTCCTTCATCCGAAATTCCTCAAAGGGAATGACGATATCCGTCGCGCCCTCCGCATAGGAAGCCAGTTCATAGACATCATAGCTTAAGCCAATCCCATCTCCCGTCAAAAAGAAACGATCCGGCTCCAGCGCAGTCTGCTCCTGTCCCTCGTGATACGGTCTTCCAATCATCTCCGCATACTCCGCCGCGATTGCCATGATTTCTTCCTCCGTATTGTCCACCAAATCGGTAATTGCCAGCCGCTCTCCGGTCTCCCTGTCAAACACATAACATTTGTACCAGTACATGCCGTGCGCACCCGGAAACCAGTAAGAGTCTTCCATCAGACCGAGCACAAGATATTTTTCATCGATATAGGAAATGGACACTCTGATATTATCATAGCTGCACTCCGCAATGTCCTGCATCTGCACAAGTTCCTCCGCATCTGCCAGTTCTTCCGGCACCCACTTCCCCAGCCATTCCCAATCCTCTCTGATTTCCGCGCAGAACTCCTCATTTTCTCCCTCTAAATATGTTTCGTACTCCTCATATAAATCCGCTAAAAAAGCATTGATTTTTTTGTCTGCCTCCGTCTCTTCATACAGATACAGTTTATCAAACTGCGCCGGCAGGGCAAGAATATCACCCTCCGCTTTTACCTCTGTACGCTCTATATAAGCAGTTCCGGCCATTTTGTCCTTCCGGTAAATGGCGACAAGCTGCGGTTCCTCTGACGCCGCCTGTGTAAACTGCGTCCTGTAGATGCCATCGCCCCCGTCTGCCGCTGCAAAATAGTAGAAATAATCTCCGGATACCCAGAAATCGTGATAAGCATAAAATCCCCGCGGCCGCTGTCCTGCCGCCTCTTTGTTACCCAAAACAGAAGCAAGCACTTCCTCCCGCCTGCCGTCCCACGTTATATGGCAGAGCGCCGCCCCATTCCGCACCTGCGTCCCTTCTTCATAGGACGGTTCTACAAAATAAAGCCCCTCTTCGTCATAACCACAGAAATAAAGCTTCTGCTGCGCCTCATACCACAGCTCCCAATCGCTTCCCTTTTCCATGCTGCGGCGCAGCCACAGTGTATCATCCTTGTTTAAGTACATGGCTTCATTTGTCAGATACAACGAATTTACCCCTGCCGTACAGCCCTCAGGCAATGCAATTTCTTCCCATTCCCCGCTGTCCACCGCAACGCGGCCCAAACCGCCCTCCTCGCTGCAGGCAATGATAAACCCGAAATTTCTTGCACAGTAGGGAACGGTATACCTGTCGGGATAGTAGTCCGACCTCGATGCATAATAGCCCTGCGGTATGGACGTGATTGTCCCATAGAGCGTGTCGGTAATATCAGTCAGCTCCACGCCGCCTGCATCATCCAGCCGGTAACAGGTTACGGTTTTTCCGCTCATCAGATACAGAATGTCCTCATAAATATCCATGCCCAGATAACTTTCGTATTCATATCCGTCGTAAAGTTCTCCGGCATCGGGCACATTCTCATCTAACAGCGTAAGGTCCGTTCCGTCCTTCTTTACCCTGTACAGCAGTATCTTTTTCCCAAAAGGACTGATTTCAGGCACCTCTAAAAAATAGACATAATCCCCATAGATACAGAACAGTCCGCCCCGCTGTTCAGAACCCGCCTCATACAGCACCGTCCTTTCCAGCGTGTCCACATCATACCGCGCCAGCGTCCCGCCCCAGTAGCCGTAAAAATATCCGTCCTCAGACTGCACAAGCCTTCCCGTATCGTCCTGGAAATACGGCACGCCGCCAAAGACCGGCTCCTCTTCTTCCAAATCCGTTCCCTCTGCACCGACACCTTCTGCATCGGGCAGCGTTCCTATACCGCTGTTTTCTGTCAAGGAAGCATCTCCCTTATTTTCTCCGGAAGGTTTTGTGCAGGCTGTGACTGCTGCTGCCAACAGACAGGCAGTTATCCAAATCATTGTCTTTTTCATCTGTATACTCCCTCTTTATGGTGTCATTCCCTCTCTGATTCGAAATTCTGCATAAGGAATGATAATATCCTGCGCGCCGCTCGCATAACTGGAAAGCTCGTAGACGTCGTAATGTATGCCAATCCCCTCCGCCGTCAGGAAAAAACGCTCCTTCTCCTGTGCAACTCCCTCGGCATCCGAGGGCAGACCGCACAGCTCCAGATAGGCAGAAACGAGCTCTTCAACTTCTTCCTCCGTATTATCAACGAAGTCCAAAAGGGTAATGCGCTCTCCCGTCCTTCTGTCAAACACATAATATTCATCCCAATACATGCCGTGCGCGCCCGGAAACCAGTAAGAATATTCTGATATATCCACCACAAGATACGTTTCACTCACATAAGATATGGATACGCTTATCTCTACAGTGCTTTCCTCCGCAATCGCCCTCTTCTGCTCCTGCTCTTCCATATCCGGGTTGTCTTTTGCAAACCAGCCTTCCCATATTCCCTGTAAATCTTCCCATTCCGCCTCAAAATCCTCGCAAAATGCCTTATTTTCTTCCGCAAGAGCCGCCTCTTGCTCCCGATACAGCTTTTTTAAAAATGCATTGATTTTTTTGTCTGCATCTGTCCTCTCATACAAGTACAGCTTGTCAAACTGCGTCGGCAGGGCAATCACATCGTCCTTCGGTCCCGTTTTTACGCTCTCTATATAGCCGATTTCATTCGTTTTATTCTCCTTGTATATGCATACCAGTTGCGGCCGGACGTCCGCTCCCCGTTCCGCCTCTGCAAGCAGCAGTCTGTATATGCCCTCGCCCTGTTCCGCCACATCGAAATAGTACAAGTAATCTCCAAGCACCAAAAAGCGCTTCAGCGGAAATCCCATGGGATATTCTGAAAAATATTTTTCGCCCTCCATGGAAAAGAGGCAGGTACGCTCTCCTTCCCAATTTATCCGGTAAAGCGACCACACACCTGATTGCTCCTCTGTTTCTCCTTCCGTCCACGCTTCAAAATACACGCCGCTTTCGTCGTAGCTGCAAAAACGAAGTTCCTGATCGGACTCATACCATTTTTCCCATTCACTTTCACTTTCCAGCCCGCGCCTCATCCAGATCTTTTGGTCAATACTGTAAAACAATGAATTATGGGTAAGCTGCACATGGTCGTAATAACGCAGGCTTTCCGGCAGACCGGCCGTCACGTTTTCCACGATTCCGCTTTTTGCATCCACACGGATTAACCACCCATATTCCTCGCTGCAGGCAAAGAAATATCCGAAATTTCCCGCGCAGTAAGGAATTGATGGCAGGTTCCAGTAAGAAAAATAGTTACCGCTTGTATTAGGCGTACGGAACCCTTCCGGCACCATGCCATACAAAGTGTCCGCCATATCTATCTGCTCCACGCCGCCCTCCGGCTTTATCCGGTAGCAGACTACGATTTCGTCATGCATCAGGTATAGGACATCTTTCTCTATGTCCATCGCCGTATATTCCTGATAACAGCCTGCCCCTCCACCATACATACCCGCGTCCGGCACATTTTCATCCAGCACCGTAAGCCCTGTCCCGTCCTTTTTTACGCGGTACAGAATGCTCTTTTTTCCATAGGGACTGATATCCGGTATTTCCAAAAAATAAATATACGCCCCGTCCATGCAAAACAGCCTGCCGTTCTGCTCGGAAGCCGCCTCATACAGCACTTCCCGTTCCAGCGTATCCACATCATACCGTGCCAGCACGCCGCCCCAATAGCTGTAAAGATATCCGTCCTCCTCCTGCAGAAGCTTTCCGGTATCATCCCGAAAATACGGCACACTGGAAAAAGAGCTGCGCACTAACCAAGTACGGCAGCTCTCTGTCAAAACACTTTCCTGCATCTCCCATGCTTCCCGCATGGCTTCACCCTGTCTGGTGACAGAATCCATATTTCCCGCAATGGCTCCCATCCAGAAAACCGCTGCCCATAACGCTATTTTTCCCCACATGATATGTTATCCCTCTTTTGTACTGCCTTTTTTATTATCATACCCGATTTTTTTCCGAAGCGCAACAAAAGTCAGGGATTTATATCAGATATTTAATCCTCCGAAAGCATCTTCACCGGCTCTATCCGACGTATCCTTACTGCACTGATAAAACAGGAAATTGCTGCGACTGCCACAATTCCGGCAACCGTAATCAAAAACCATACCGGAGCAATGGTCATCTCACATTCTTTGATGCCAAATCCGGAGAGAAATGCAGACGTGAGCGGGTTTATCATTCCTCTTCCCAGCACAATTCCCAAAACAGACCCTGCAAATATTACCGGCATATTGACAAGCAGCGTATGCCCGATAAGCTGCGCAGTCGTATACCCAAGCGCCTTATTGATACCATAGTTCTTCCGCTCCTTTGTAATTTTGGATTTCACCAAAAGAAGCTCTACCATAATGACCACCACAACCGTGATTGCCACAAAGATAAGACAGATAAGCTGCATGGCAGACCGAATCGTAGCCATGGAAACTTCTATCATCTTTGCTCCTTCGGAAACATCCAAATCCGGAAATTCTTCTGACAATTTTTCCTGTATATCAGAAAAAGACACACCCTCCTTCAGATACAGATTCAGAACCACTGCCGCCGTTTCTCCATTCAGGCGCTCTGCGCCTTCCCACGTCATCATTGCCTTGATTCCGGCATTGTTGAATTTCTGGTCCACTCCCGAAATTATGTAGTCCTTGCGCTCACCGCCTCCCTCCACATAAATCACATCGCCCACGCCGACAGAAAGCTGCTCAGCCACTATCGCTGTCAGCACAATTTCATTGTCATACACAGGAAGCCGCCCCTCGACCAGCCACTCATTATTGATATCCTGCGGTGTTCTGTAAATATCACAGGTCAGACCGATTTGCGCATCACCGCTATAGAGCTGGACGGGGCAATTATTGTAATAAATCACCTTTCCTGCTTCCTCCCAGCCCTCTATCCGGCTGCCCGCCTCGTCCAAATTTTCCCCTGTCACATAGACATCCCCCACCTCCGTACCGCTCATCTTCATAAGCTTTTCCGGACTCACCGCAAAATTCTGATACAGACCAAAGCCGATTATCGCCACAAGCGTCTGTAGCGCGACAATACAGAGCACGGACAAATTTTTTCGTTTTTCCCCCAATATATTCTTTCCTGCAAGGGCAATGCTTTGCGGCAGTCTGCAGGCATGGAGCGGGAAATAATTTTTCTTAAAATTGTGCGTGTGAACGCCGCCGCGCAGCGCGTCAAGCACCGTGACTTTTCTGTATACCCTGCCTGATAAAAGCGCGGTTAAACTGACAGCGCCCGACACCGCCAGCAGCGAGATACCTGCTGCCTTCGGCGCAAAAGTAAACTTCCAGTTAAGCCCCAGCATCATACCCTCCAGACTGCCGATAAAACGGCCGCAAAAAAAACCTGCCAAAAGTCCGAGAATACTTCCGAAAAAGGCAAGCGCTGCCATTTCCAAAAGCAATGCCGCCCTTAGCTGCCGGGATGTGTAGCCCGACGCTTTCAGTATTCCGATATTTTTCAGATTTAACTCCACAAAGTTTTGCACGGAAAACCTTATAATAATCACCGCCACCACCAGCAGAAGTATGGAAAACAGCAGAATAATACCCATGCCGATATTGGACATAATGGATACGCCGTGACTCATGGCAGTCCAGTTCATCCCCAGATTCATACCATCTGCAAGCTCCGGAATTTCCTTTGTCAGAATCATGGATACCTCTTTCTCAAATTCCCATAAATCACTGTTTTCCACAAGCCGCGCCCTATATTGGCGCTGCCTGCATCCGGCAAGCGCAGGCTCTTCCTTCAATATATCCTTCATGCACGCATCCGTGATATAGCAGCTATAGACACTGATATTGAGCGGATTTGCAAATAACGGGTCGTTCACAAAACCGGCCACACAAAATCGGTATTCCTTTTCGTATAACTGCAAATAGATAAAATCTCCGACTTCATAACCCTCGCTGTATTTTAAATAATAGGGCAGCAAAATGTCGTCGTAGGAAGGATTTTCTACAACCGGTATTTTCCCAATTGTTCTTTCCTCCTCCATAGTGCCCAAAAGAAAAGCATATTCATCCGCTTCCGTTTCCAAATCCTTCCTGTATTTTCCGCCCATCACGTAGAGGCTGTCCCCCGTTTCAAACTCCTCCACCTCTTCCAACTCCGCAACCAGCGCAGTCAGGCGTTCTTCACAGTCTATATTTGTCATATAAAACCAGTCGGGCGTATGCATGGCTTCATATGCCTCATGGATTACCTTTTCCGTTCCCGTCAGCACCGATATGCTCACGTACAGAAGCAGCGCCGCAAGTGCCATCAGAAAAAGCAGTACAATGGCATCGCCCTTCCTTTTTTTCATATTATTTTTCGCAATAAACCACAAGGAACCCATACTTACCACCCCATCTCCTCAAGAAACTTTTTCAGCCTGTCATGCCTTTCCTTATCGCCGCTTTTGTAATCGCCAAGCCGCAGTTCTCCCGTAATCACACCATCCTTTAAATACAACACCCTGCTTCCGCGCCTTGCCGCCTTCATATCGTGCGTCACCATCACAATTGTCTGCCCGTTTTCATGAATTTTTGTTAAAATATCCAGAATACGCTTCGTGTTCTGCGAATTCAGTGCGCCGGTCGGCTCATCGGCAAAAAGTATCTCCGGCGAGTTGATGATGCCGCGCACCATTGCCGCCCGCTGCTGCTCGCCGCCGGAAAGCTGCGTCGGAAACTTGGAAAAAGCATCTTCCGAAAGCCCCACTTCCAAAAGCAGCTCCTTCGCCTTTTCTGCAACCTCCTTCCTGCCGCGTCCTGACAAAAATCCGCTCACCAGCACATTATCCATAATGCTCATGGTATCGTTTAAATAATTCTGCTGAAATACAAAGCCACAATGCTTCCTTCTGAAAATTGCAAGTTTGTCATTTGCGTACTTTGAAATTTCTTCTCCCTGATAGGAAATGCTTCCCAGCGTAGGCCGGTCCATTCCCGACAATGCATACAAAAGTGTGCTCTTGCCGGAGCCGGAGTTTCCCATAATAACCGCAAACTCCCCCTTTTCCACCGTCAGATTCAGGTTTTTCAGCACGTGCTGCTGCACACTTCCATTTGAAAATGTTTTGCATAGGTCTTTGACCGTAAGTATTGTTTCCATCATTATATCCCTCCAGACATCCTCATTATAAAATGCAAGGTGTGAAAAGTCTTAACCTGATTCCTGTCTATTTCTTAACTGATTCTTAAATGTACAAATTAATATTTTGATAAAATGTTCAGAAAAACCACTTTCCTTTTTTGCAGACCTGTGATAACATATATGTGTTCTTTATTTATTCTGTATTATCTTGTGTTGCTTTTATGCAGCATATATCTATAACATTGATTGATACAATCCAACCAAACCAAATAAATAGTGTGTCTAATTAGGGAGCCGAAAGGGGCGATATGCCAGTTGCCGGACATTAACGGAAGGGAGCTGGTGCCAATGGTTACATATAGCGATCTATTCACTTTTGTAATTATGCTTTGCGCTGTTATAACTCTTGTTGTAACTATTACAAAACGCAAAAAATAAGCGCCCCTGCTCTGACAAAGTAAGGCGCTTATCCTTTAGCAATATACTCTGCCGGCGGCTAGGTGTACACCAGCTTTCGGCTCTCTTGTTAAGCATATTATAACAGTGGTACATCATGAAGTCAATAAGGCATTTTACTCTTCCATCACCCCGCCTTTTTCACATACAGCCTCACAAAAAATCCCTCGTCATTGCCGCACTCCATACCGCCGCCCATGCGCTCCATAAACATTTTGGCGAGATACAGACCAAGTCCTGCGCCCTCCTGTCCCTGTGCGTTGCTGCCACGGTAAAATTTTTCGCACAGCAGGGCAAGTTCTTCCTCCGGAACGCCTTTTCCTCTGTCTCGAATCAGGATATACAGTCCGCCGTCAGCCTCTTTAAAAGAAACTGTCACAGCGCCTTCTGCATATTTAAACGCATTGCTGACAATATTATCTATCACCTGGGAGAGTCTCATCTTATCAATAAGGACAAGGCACTCCGGCATTTCATTGCACAGCCTTATCTCCCCATAATAGCGCAGTTCGGCAATCATATCCACAATGACGGGCGAGCTTTCCTCGGACGGTTCCACCCGCAGCACCTCAAGCTCCTCAAGCGTGGCTTTCAGCATATTGTCCGTCAGTTTTTCCATCATCTCTGCCTTTGCGGCAATAACTGCTACCTTTTCTAAGGTGTCCGGATTCTTTTCCTTGACCTGTATCACCTCGCACGCTGCCTTTATCGTGGCGAGCGGCGTCTTCATATCGTGGGACAACCCCGCCGTCAGTTCCTTCTTGCTCTTATTGGCACGGTACTCACTCTCTCTGGCGCGCTTTAACTCCTCCCGCATAATGTCAAAGCTCTCCGTAAACGCGCCAAAAACATTGTGCTTCTCCATCGGCAGCGGAAAGTCCAGATTGCCCTTTGCAATCTGTGCCGCAAATGCCTTAAGGCGTATAAAAGGACGGACATACCGGTACCATACCACAAAAATCAACAGACAGCCCGCAGCAAAAAACAGAAAAAGAAAAAGTATGCTCGTTGAAAGAAGCGCCTTTTGCTCCTGCTCCCATGAAGCAGCCCTATCGTTCCATGCCGCTTTTCCCACGATTTCCCCGTTCTCATAATAGTCCAGTATAACTGCCCCCGACTGAAGCAGCATATTCATCTGTTCCTTGTAATCCATATCGGTAAAGTAGAGAAGCCTGCAGCCAAATGCTTCCTCCGCACTGCTTCTCCCCTGTTCTCCTACACACTCGGTCAGCATTTGCAGCTTTTCGTTATAATATAAAGTATCCAATGCCGCATATCGGAATTTGGAAAAGACTGACAAAAGCAGAAACAGAAAACATACTGTCATGGCAGCATGACCTAAGATAAGATATTTGATTTTCAACTTAATATCCCTCGTCCATTTTCAAACTGATAACCAATCGCTGAACCTCTTTTTGCCGTCAGTCAGTGACAGAAAGCATGTACCCGACGCCCCACACCGTCTGAATCAATTTAGGCTCACTCGGATTTTCCTCCAGCTTTTCCCGAAGCTTACGGATATGCACATTGAGTGTGCCGTCGCCATAGCACTCGGCACCCCATACTACCAGAAACAGGTTTTCTTTCGTCACGATTTTGTTCCGGTTGTCATAAAGGCATTTGAGCAGTGCAAACTCCTTCGCCTTAAGCTGCACCCTTTTGCCGCGCAACACAGCAGAAAGCGTCTCTTCGGACAGATACAGCCCCGCGCCGCCCTCGTCTGCGCCGCTCCGCACATGCGCTGTCTCTGCATCTCTTTGCGCAGCCGCAGCCTGCTCCGCTTCCCTGCCGCGCTGCATCCGATTTAAGATCACTTTCACCTTGGCAAGCAGTACGCTCAGTGAATACGGCTTCTTAATGTAATCGTCGCCGCCTATGTTGAGTGCAATCAGCACATCGTCATCACTCTGCCTTGCGCTGATAAACAGTATCGGCATATCGGTCTGCTCCCGCAGGCGTTTGCAGAGGGTAAAACCGCTTTCTTCAGATAAATTGATATCCAGCAGCAGAACATCCACCGTATTCTGCTCTAAAAAAGCAAGACACTCCTGCACATTCGTCACAAATGCGCAGGAGGTGTCAAACATATTAAAATATTCACATGTCATTGCGGCCAGTTCCGTTTCATCGTCCACAAGCAGACAATTATAATGCATGGTATCCTCCATTATAAAGCGTTTTACCACCGGAAGCCGCAGGCGCTTTTCTCTTTTTAGTATTGCGTTCCAAGCACCTTCAACTTCTCCCTGATTTTATTTGCCGTACCCAGAACCATGCTGACAGAAGCGGAAATCTCCTGTGCCGCAGCCGCAAGCGTCTGGGTCCTTCCGTTGACACCGTCAACGGTATCCAAAAGCTTTCGCGTATCCGCAATAATACTGCTGACTGAGTTCATGATTTTGTCCTGGCTGGAATTGCTGCGGGTCGCAGTTTCCCTTGATTCGCTGGCAAGTTTGTTGATTTCATCCGCTACAACGGCAAATCCTCTGCCCGCCTCACCTGCGCGCGCCGCTTCAATATTAGCGTTGAGCGCAAGCAGATTCGTCTGCGAAGCAATGCTGACAACCTCATCATTATTTTGTGAAAGTTCCCGCAGGAAATCGCTGATTTCGTCCATAGAACGCGACAGGGATTCACAGAATGCTGTCACATCCTTGATATCCGCCGAAATCTCAGCGCTGTCCGACGCATTGTTTTCATTTCCCTTTGCCATATCGTCAACCGACCGATATAAAGTATCAAATTCCGAGTTGATTTCCTTAAGCGTCTGGAGTATCAATTCCTTCTGTTCCTGAATGAGCTGCTTGTCTGCCGTCAACTGGTCAGCCAGTTCCTCCGCCGTCGCCTTCTGCTCTTCCACTTCTTTCTTTATGTAATAAATACAATTTGTCTTTTGATTGAAGCCATTGAAAATAGCGTCCGCCATCTGCTCACAAGAGTCATAGCCACAGCAGGAGCAGTTGATATGACGCTCTGCCGTCGTATTTTTGTTCATCTCCTTAAAGATGGCATCACGCTCTGCTTCCGTCGGATGCTTGTAAGCACACTCAGCAGAACGGTCCGTATAGCTGCGCAGATAATCCTCCAACTTCAGGTTTTTAAACTGGCTGTTCAGCTTTTTCAGGCGCTTTTCAGGTGAAAGTTTCTTCGCCCATGCGCTTTTTGAACCTGCTTTTTTGGAAGACTCCCTGATTTCCAGAAGCGCTTCCAACACGTCGTCATTGCCGGATTTCTCAGGATCACAGCCCGTTCCGTAAATACAGCCGGAAGAACAGTTCAACGCATCGATAAAGAGATACTTGGTTTTATTTGCCGCAATCTTATTTTTATTGTGCTCCAGATAATGATACATGTGCTTTTCGCCTTCTATCTGGCGGATAAACACACTCTCTCCCAAGAACCAGTAAACATTCTCCTTGAGACCGCCCGGCATGGGATAGATGGAACCTAATCCATATTCAATTTCATCGGACTGGAGTGCTCCGTAAACCTGATTTTCCTTTACATACTTCATCAAGTGGTTGAAAGTCACATTGTACGTAACCACCCCTTTGTTGTTGGGGTCGTCAATTTCCATCTTTTTCGCGATACAGGGACTGATAAACGCAAGCTTGTCTGTAACGCCCATTTCCTTTCTCGCATAGATAGCCGCACACATCATGGGACTCTGTACAGGAAACAGCTTCGGCAGAAGCTCCGGCAAGTTGCGCTCGATATAGCCGACCACCGCCGGACAAGGCTGTGAGATGCCGCCCAGGAAATTATATTTCTGTACATAATTCAAGTATCCCCATGTGGTGATATCGGCGCCAAAGGATACGCTTATCATACGGTTTACACCCAACTGTTTCAACCCGCCGAGCACCCGCTCATAGTCCTGCGGATAATTTGCTTTAAAGGCGGGCGCAATCAGAATCGAGATTTTCTCGCCGCGCTTCAAATCCTCAAAAAAACGCTCCGTATCGTCACTATACTCTCTGGCACCATGCTCGCATACATCAAAGCAGGCTCCGCAGGCAACACATCTATTCCCATCCACATCAATCCTGTTTGCCCCGTCTACCTCATGGGATACACATGCCCCCGTGCAGCTGCACACGCTGATACATTTATTACATCCAATACATTTGTCGTTCGTAAAAACCAACGACGATTTTTCTTTTGCCATACGCTTCCTCAACCTTCCCTGCCAGCGTTTTTTATAAGAAACACGTGACATATACAAAATATATGTTTCAGTATATCATACAATCGGCAGTTCTGACAACACTTATCATTGGATTGTATCTTAATATAAGATGGGAAGAGTTTCCTTTGTCACTGCATGAGGACTGGCATATAGCTCGCACAGCACTGAATTAGTATTGTATTTCTCGCTTGTACAGAACTCATGGGACCACGTCATATAACTCGCCCAGCCAACCCCTTCCTCAGCGATGGCCTTTGCGGAGGGAAGCGTTCCCGTCTCGCCTATAATCACCAGCTTTGGCATATCGGTAATCTTTATCAAATCATAATAGCTTTCACTCTGGCTTGTGTGCGTGTGTGCTTCCGGATACATATCCCTTGAAATAATATCCACAACATCGTCGCCCGGATAATATTCTGCTTTGGGCGCATTCCACACCCAGATAAGATTGTGAAGTCCATGCACCGTGGTGTAGCGCTCATACATCAGACGGTAGAGCTTCTTTACGGTATCTGCACCTTTTACACCCCACCAGAACCAGTTGCCGTCTCCTTCATGAAAAGGTCTCCACAAAATGGGAACACCTTTATCCGCAAAAGGGCGGAGCAGGCCTGCCATCACATCCAAATCAGAGAGAAACGCCCTGTTTTCAGGCGTTCCGCTGATAACCGCCTTGGAAGCATCAAAATCCGTATTTTCCGCAAAAAAAGACTTGGCACGGCCTCCTAAAGGCGAAAACCAGTGCCAGGTAAAGGTAATAAGCCCCTTTGCCTCCGCCCATTCCCATGCCCTTTTTAAGGTTCCGTAGTTCTCCGTCACTTCCTTCATACATTCGGCATCGGTATCCATATAGTTGATATTAGGCGAATAAGAAAGCAGCTCGAATCCCAAAAGCGCGGGCTGCTTTCCTGTTATTGTTTCAATATAATGAAGCTCTTCCTGCTCCATCGTCTGTGTGTGCTGTCCTGTGATAATCTGATGATAGGTGATATCAGAAAGGTACTGCATGACTCTTTTTACACAATCCTGCGCCTTCTCATTGCAGGGTGCTGCTATTTTATCGCTCATGTCCGCTCCTGTCTATGTGTTTCCACACGCATATAAGCCAGGAGAAGTCTGATCCTTTTCTCCCCCTGCACTTGTCAGATAAGCGCATTATACTACTGTCGTGGAAAACCGACAAGCACCTTCGTATGTTCCGGACTATTTTCTGCGGTACTTTTTTTCTATCACAGTCACATAGACCACCATTGCTGCAATTGCCTCCAGCATAGCTCCCAGTATGGTAAGCAGAATGTATGGAGAATTCTGCTCATATAAGAGTGGCAGTCCCAAAAAGGCAAACACAACGCCAAATACGCACCATAGTTTTCCCAGTGCGCGGTTATACGCCTTTACATCAGTTACTTCAAACACTTTCGCATTTGCCCAGAAGCTGAACGCCGACTTCTTTTTAGAGAAAAAGTTATAAATGCCCATAATAACAAAGCAGGCTGACATCGCAATCCATATCAAAAACGCATATAACATGATACCCTCCCTTTCTGCCTATCTCAAATAGAAGCCGTCAATTTCCATATCCATATTGAACACCACTGTGTATGTCACATTCCGCTTTTCATAGGAAGCCACGACAACCGCTGTCGCGTATTCGACGCCCTGAGAGGTCTGCCCCACCACTGCAATGCTTTTATACTCCTTGAAGGCTCCCGCCTGTCTGTCTAAATCTTCCATAATGGCAGTCAAATCCTCCTTCGACAAGGCTGCCGTCATGACTTCACTCATCATATCCATGCCGCTGTCATACTCCCCGGCAGTCAGATAGTCGAGAAATTTTGTGGCAGCCTCTTTTACGGTTTTTTCGTCAAAACCATCGGGGAGTTTTGTGCCGCTGCAGGCTGCAAGCGTAAGAAGCAGCGCTGCCGCCAGTATTGCTGCGAAACTTCTGTTTACAATTCTTTTTACGTTTTCTTTCATCGTATCCTCGTTCCTTTCAATCTTTATGTTTTTAAGTGATTGCGAAATTCGTTATGCGGCAAGTGTCATTGTGTATATGGTATATTCCAACGCAGACACGCTCTCGCTCCGAGCCAGCCGTAGCGGTACATAAGCTGCCAAAGGACGGCAGCTAAGTACCGACGACTGGCAAGGGTCTGCTTATGGAATATACCATATACACAATTCGAAACAGGCAAAGACGAGACTTCCTTGCAAGCCACAGGAAATATTCCATATAGACAAAATAAGGGGACTTGCCACTGCTTTGGAGACGTTTTTTGCCTACTTTAAACACTTCCGCACTTGCAGAAAGTATTTCGCAATCAGCTATATATATTCTTTAGGTAATTGCAAAACTCATACTTGCCGGTTGCGAATTGTGCATATTGTACATTCCATAAGCAGACCTTTGCTTACCGTCGGTACTTAGCTGCCGTCCTTTGGCAGCTTACGTACCGCTACGGTAAGCTTGGAGCGAGAGCGAGTCTGCGTTGGAATGTACAATATGCACAATGACAACAGCATAGCCACTGCGTTTCGCAATCACCTATTCATACTTTTTAGGCGTTTGATAGCACCAAATTCCTGCAACCAGCGTAATGACTGCTAATAGCGCAGCATATGCCTCAATTCCCGCTACGCCCACTCCAAACACTGCCTGCAGAATGACGATTGGAGCATCGAGCAGTGTGTGAAGTAAAATGGCAGCAACAAGATATCTTGCTTTTTTTCTTCTGACGCCATACATCACCAGAAGGGACGCTCCTATGTGAAACAGGATGGCGGACAGTCGTTCCAGGCTGCTGACAAAAACCGTTCCTGCGCCGACGGGGAGCAGTGCTCCTTTGCCCATAATCATCAAAAACAGCATATATACAAACTGAAGACCCACAAACAGCATGGCTTCCACACCGCCGTGTCCCAGTCCGAAAGCCAGACCGTGCTCTATATTTGTTTTTTCTTTGAAGAAAAAGCGGATAGCTATCCACCTTGCAGTTTCTTCAAACAATCCTGCCGTCAGCCCCAGAAACAAGCCGTAACGCCACGGGTTTAGCTGCAAAACGGCAAACCATGCGTACTGCGGCAGCACAATCTGCAAAAGCGGCAGGCGGAGTAATGGCTGGCTTACGATGAACGCCAGCATCCCGAAAAGAAACGCTTTTCCTGCGCCTTTCTTTCTGCGCATCAGCATGACTGCGCCCCCGATGGGCAGCACAAAGCATATAAAACTTCCAAACAGCAGTCCCGCTGCCAGCATATTCCCGCCTCCTTCTGCACGGTATGATTTAGGCGTTTACAAAACTCACCTATTTTTTACTTACCCTCATTTTAGGTTTCCTCCATAGAAAAAGCAATATGCTTTACCTAAGGTAAGGCATATTGCTCCTAAGATACAGTCTGTTATAAACTTCTTCGCACATTATTCTGCTGCCAGCAGCACTTTTGCGGTAAACACGCCCTCCTGCCAGTCAAACTGCACGTCGCCCCCGTATTGATCCACTGTCCGCCTAATGCTCCTTATCCCTACGCCTTCATGGCCTTCCTTTCCCGAGCGGAATCCGTTTTTTGTCCTTACCGGCTCTCTATCACTGCTGTTTTCCACTGTAATGGACACAAACTGCCGCACATTGTTTATCCGCAGTTTCACAAAGCCTTCCCGGCTTTCTGCCGCCGCGGCAATTGCATTATCCAGCAGATTGGCAAACAACGCGGTGACGTCCATATCCCGCATAAAATCCAGGGACAACTCGCCCACCTTGATATCCTCCCTGATTCCTGCGCGCTGCATCTGCCGCACTTTGTCGTTGAGGATAATATTTAAAAGTTTTTCCGAGGTGTAATATTTCTGCCCAAGGTCATTCAGCATTTGATGGATATCACCGGCATAGTGCGCCGCCGCTTCCGCCTTTTCACTGTCGTACAATTCCTCCATGGCAAGAATGTGGTTGCGGATATCGTGAATCAGCTTTCGGGACTCCTCGTACTTTTCCTCCTCCCGCGCATAGTAACGGTACTGTATTTCCGACTGCCTGCGGTAGAAATTCTTCTCACTCTCCAGCTTGTGATTCTCGCTCATCACATCGACCAGCACGCAGAAATAAATGTTCAGACCAATGAGCAGCAACAGATTTATCAGCAGAAGAATCACAGAGCCCTCCACCATATAAATCTGCATCAAATACACCATGCAATACATATTAAATATAGAGAACAATGGCAGCAGAATGGACAATACCACCTGCCGCACCGTAATATGCCTTCCCGTCCTCTTCCCTGCCACCACAGCAATCAGGCAGATTACCATAAACTCCATCATTCTGTCCAGTACCATCAACAGAATGTACAAAAGCTCTGTAGAATTGAGAAATAAAATCCCACGGACTATCAACATTTCATAGCCCGTAACCACGACAACGTCCGTCAGAAAAACCGCCACGACCAAAATAAAATACGGCACAAGGCAGGATTTGGAAGCTTTCAGAATCCACATTGCCGCAAAAGGAAACAAAATGCCAAAGGCAAGATTTACCCAAGTGCTTCCCAGCAGAGAACACGCTACAGCGACTGCCGTATAAGCTGCCATAAGACCCAGACGCCCTCCTGACAACTTCGGCTGTCCCGCAATCCGGTAAGCGCCGTAAAACATGGAACTGATAAGAAAAATACTGCCCACGCAGGGAAGTACCAGGTAGACTAAGATTTCCAACTGTGCATCCCCCTTTCCTCCGCAAGATACTGATTCAACGCTCCCCGAAACTGCACGGCTTTCTTTTGCGACAGGGGAATCCTGCGCCCGTCCGTCAGCGTAAGCTCATAGCCATGGATTCTCTCAACCGCATACAAATTCACCACAAAGCTCTTATGAGGCATGGCAAAACCATATGGCTCCATCTCCTCCGCCACTTCCGTAATTTTTCTCTTCAAATGCCAGATACGCTTTTCCGTATGTAAAAGCACCTGCCGCTCACAGTACTCAAAGCATAGGATTTGGGTCGGTTTGACATGGACAATGCCCTCCTTCGCCTGAAACTCCAGTTCCGGCTCCTGCCGGGAGAAGCCATAGGCGCACGCCTCGTCAAGCTGCGCGTACAACTCCTCCTTTTTCAGCGGCTTGAGCAGATAGGCAAAGGCGTGCACGGCAAAGGCAAAAATCGTGTAATCGCTGTAATTGGTGATATAAATCAACTTTACATCCCTGTCCGTCTCTCTGATCCGCTTCGCCGTCTCAATGCCGTCCATGTCCGCCATATCGATGTCGAGCAGCAGGATATCATACTTTTTCCCCGCCGCCAAAAGGGCCTTCCCGCTTCGGTAGCCGTCCGCCTGCAGCCGGATTTTATTATAATCTTCAAGCATAGCCATGGTTTCGCCCAAGGCTTTTTCATCATCATCGCAGACCGCTACCCGCAGCATGGAAAGCCCTCCTTTTTGGCGCATTCGGCAGACAAAACCCTATCTGCGCCTTTTTCTTCTAATCACCATTCTGATAACAAACATACACAGCAGATACAGCACACAGGCGGCCGCGCCCCAGATAAACATTTTCAACAGCCCAATATGCCACGCCACCTTAAGTCTTGCCAGTTGATAATCCTGTATCCCTCTGTTGATAAAGGACAATACCAACATGGCAGGCGGCAGACACATGCCGAAGAAAAAGCTGATAACTGCGCCCATAATCAGATTGGCATTCTGATATTTCCTCACTTTTTTCAGGTAATCTACCTCTTTCGGAACTGCCCTTGCCAGGCTTTCCGTTCCCGCATCCGCCTTTAAGATGCGGCACTCATTCTGGCAGGACTGGCACGCCTCCATATGGCTCTCTATCGCATCGTTCGTTTTCTTTGATGTAAGTCCATCCACATATAAAGGCAGTAAATCCTTCACCATACTGCACACTTTTTCTTCATTCATCCCGCTTCATCTCCTCCATGATTTTCTTTTTTCCCCGATAGAAATTGACACGAGCCCAATTTTCACTTTTTCCCAGTATCTCGCCCACCTGGGCAAACGACAGATTTCCGACAAGCCTAAGATACATCACTTCACGCATCGGTTCTGCAAGGCCATGTATCCTTCGCAGGATTTCCACATTGTCCCACTGTACCATCAGCTCGCTTTCCGCTGCGCGCACATATACAGCGTCCTCCACAGCCTCTATGGCTTCCTGCTTTTTGTTGTCCCGCAGATATTTCAGCCACAAGTTCTGTGCAATTCCGCAAAGCCACGTCAGGACGCTGCTCTGCCCTCTGAAATGCCGGATGCTCTGCACTGCCTGAAAAAAGGTCTCCTGCGTCAGTTCTTCCGCAAGATTTTCATTTCCCGTTTTTCCAAGCAGAAACAGATACACCTTCTGGGAATACTTTTGATATATTTCATCAAGTGACTCCATGACTATCCTCCTTTCTATCAGGTTAGTTCCAAGGAGGTTTCATTTGTTACATTTTTTCTGGTTTTATTTTATAATACATTGTCCAGTATAAAGCGGATTTCAGGGATGCTCTCCATCAGCATAAAATAATGCTGCTCCACCTCCGGGTCGGACGGATCCCATTGCACATCCGTGACATCTACCAAAATATAATTGGTGTTCTTGTTGGAGAACAAATACCGATAAGGAATCGCGCCGTCGAACACATTCTCCTGTTCCAGCTCCTCTGCCGTCATCGCTCTGTCGCCGTACGCTCCAATCCAAAAGAGAATTCCGAAGTCCGACCATTCGCCGCCCTGCCCGTGAATCGTGCTGTCATAAAAGGTATATACATACCCGCCCTCCATCTCACCTACTTCTACCGCATAATTGTCCTTCCACTCGTCAGGCAGGATAAGCGTCAAACCGATTTCCTCCAAAAAAACAGTCTCCTGAGCCGAATCTTGACCCGGCTCCACTGCGGGTTCTTTTGCGGATACAGCCATTCCTGCCGCAAAGCTGCACACCATCAGTACAAGCGTGGCTGCACACGTTGCAATTCTTTTTATCACCCTGTTCCTGCGCCTTATCCCGTAGTTCGGAAGATTCTGTGCCTGCTGCACAAGGCGTTCGTCAATATTTCCAATTCTATCTGCCAGTTTTCTGCTATTCATACTGCAATACCCTCCTTTTCCAAGTGTGCTCTCAGTTTTCCGCGCATACGAAACAGGACGGACTTAATTTTGCCTGCCGGAAATCCTATCTGCCTGCTGATTTCCTCTATCGAATCAAAATACCAGTAACGGCGTATAAAAATATTTCTCTTTTCTTCCTCCTGTTTCCACAAAAAATCGCTGACAGCCATTTCAATCTCTTTTTCCATCAGTTCGGACTCCACCGTGTTTGTGCCCGAGACGCACTCCTCCAGCTCCTCTAACGAGCATACCGCCTTCGGGTTTCGCTTTTCCGCAGTCAGATAATCAAACCGGTTCAAAGCCAGATTCCTTGTAATCCGACTGACAAATGCAGAAAACTTATCCGGCTGCTTGGGCGGAATCTCATTCCAGCACGCCAGATACGTGTCATTGACACATTCCTCACAGTCCTCCAAACTGAGAAGAATATGCTTTGCCACATAGCTGCACAACTTTCCGTACTTTACATCAGTTTCCCGTATTGCGGCTTCGTCCCGCTTCCAGTACATTGCTATAATTTCCTTGTCGTCCATCATATTGCTTCCTTTCCGTGCCCTGCCGGTCAGCAGGCACAAATTCGTGCTTTTTAAAAGTACTCCGGAAATACCTTTCATCCCATAAGTAGGATTTTATGATGGTTTGGTTGCGTTTCATAAATATAAAATTTTCTACTCGTGGCGCAGCGCTTCTATCGGACTTAACTGCGCCGCCTTTCTGGCAGGATAAATGCCAAAAAAGATTCCTACCGCCGAAGAAAAGGCAGAAGCGCCCAAAATCACGGAAAGCTGCACCTTCGCCGCAAAGCCCAGCATGGAGCAGACGCTGCACGCGCCTAAAATACCTATCGTGATGCCTATCAGTCCGCCGCAGAGGGTAATAATGGCAGATTCTGACAAAAACTGCAGAAGAATAGAGCCGGTCCTTGCTCCCAGCGCTTTCCGGATACCGATTTCCCTTGTGCGCTCCGTCACGGAAACCAACATGATATTCATAACCCCTATGCCGCCTACCAGCAGGGAGATTGCGGCTACCAATACCACAAACGCTGTCACATAACTTAAAATATCATTCATTTCGCTCATAAAATCATTAAAATTTTCCAATTGGATAGCATTCATCCCCCGCACATTGTGCCGCCTCTCCAACAGCGCAACAGCGTCCCTTGCCACCTGTGATGCATTCTTTGCATCGTCGCTGATTATCATAATGCTGTCAAAGGTATCCGCATAAAAACCGTAAGCGTTTTCCACCACGGAAAGCGGCGCTTCTATACTAATCGTGGCGTCATCAAACATCGTTACCATCACTGCCGCGGAGTCCTGCCTGATTCCGACAATCGTCATCTCCTGTGTTACTCCATACAGATTGACTTCCAGCGTCATGCCGATTACATTGGTCGTGCCAAACAGCTTTCTTGCACTGCCCTCCGTTATCACGCACACCCTGTTCGCCGCATAATAATCATTGTCGGAAAAATATCTGCCCCTTATAATCGGGTCGCTGCTTGTGTACTCCAATCCGCTGCTTCCAAAACGAACATCACAGCTAAAGCTGCCTTTTCTTCCTGACACCGTACCGTTCAGGCCCCAGAGCGGCGTAACCGCTTTGATGTTATGCACCTTCTCCTCTAAAGCCTCCAAATCCTCATTGTCAAACTCCACTACCACGCCTGCCTCGTTGTCGCCATAGGAATATACGGCAATCTGTCCTCCCGCCATGGCGTTCAATTCCTCGTTGATATTTGACTTAATCCCCGTTCCGATGGAAATAATCATAATAACGGAAGCGATGCCGATGATAATGCCCAGCATCGTGAGTATGGAGCGCCCCTTGTTGCTTTTTATGTTCATCAGGGCAATTTTTATGTATTCCCAAATCTGTGCCATAACAGCTCCCATCTGCGCTCTTTTACGCCTTCTTTTTACTCTGCCGTATCCTGCGTCAGTACATAGACCTGCATCCCTTCCTCTATGCCTGCACCGTTGTAGGAAGCAGTAATCACATTGTCCGTTTCACTCAGTCCTTCTTTTACCTCAATGTACTCATCGGAAGAAATCCCCGTCACAACAGGTCTTCTGACTGCAATTCCATTTTCCTCTATGTACACAAAATCGCCGTTTCTGTCCGCATTCAGTGCCTCCAGCGGAATTAACAGCGCATCCGAAGAACTGTTCGTATGTATCACTGCCTTTGCCTCAAGTCCCAGATATATTTTGTCGTCGGGGTTTTCAATATGGATTTCCGCCCGCACAGTCGCATTTCCTGATGCATTTACGGTTGCCATGCGGTCTATTTTTGCAACGCTGCCTTCATAAACACTGCCGTTTATCGTGACATCCGCCTGCTGCCCCACTTCAATTTTTTCCAAATCATAACGGGTAATATACACTACCACCTTAATTTTTTCACTGTCCGCCAGTGTCAGAAGCTGCGTGCCCTCCGGCACTGTGGCTCCCTCTACGACGCCTATCTCCATAACAATACCATTAAAATCAGCCGTAATGCCGCTTTGTGCTGCGGCAAAATCCGCCTGCATATTCTCATAGGCAAGCAGGTTCAGCTCCTCCGTCGCAGAAAGATTCTCCTTCTGATACCGGTTGACCAGCGCCGCCTCCGCCTGCTGCTTCTGCGCCTCCATTTCCGCCTTGTACTCACGCAGTGTCGCAAGACGTTCCTCTTCCGCTTCTATGCCCTCCTTCAAGGATTTCTCCGCGTCGGAATTGCCGAGGCTCTGCGTCGCATACTGATTTGCCTGCAGCGCAATCTGCACCTGCACGATGGCATCTTCATTTTCCAGCGGGTCCTTTTGCAGCAGGATTAACTGCTTCTGCAGATTCATATTTTCAACCGCCAGTTTATCGGCATTGCCCGTCTGGATGTTGACAAGCTGCTTATTGAGCTGCTTCACATAACTCTCCGCATCCTTTATCTGCTGCTCCAAAATGGCAAGGTTGGTTTCTGCCTCGTTTAACTTCGTCTGCGCGTCCCTGTCATTATAAAGCGCGCCGTTGTAGCTGCTGTTGCCCGCCATATACTGAAGCCTCGCCTCTTCCAGCGCCTCCTGCATGCTTTCCATATCATAGCCTATCAGCACATCGCCCGCTGTCACTTCCTCACCTGCGCTTGCAAAAACATCTGCAATCCGTCCGCTTGCGGGTGCAAAGTAGACCTTAACCTCCTCACTCTCCACCGTTCCGCTAAGACTGACCTCTTCCTCGATATCGCCCCTGACAGGCTTCTCTGCGAAAACCATATTCTGTCCGCCTTCTTGGCCCTGACGGAAAAAGACGACAAAAACCACTATCACAGCCAGCAATGCAAGCACAACCCATTTCCTTATTTTTTTACCCCTGCGCTTCTTTTCCGCAGGCGTCAGTTCTCTTTTTTCTTTTTTCATTCTTGCTCCCTTCGCTTTCCGCCATCTATTGCCGAATCCGACTCAATATGCCCGTCCTTTATTTTAATAATCCGCTCTGCCTGCGCCGCAATCTCGTTGTCGTGGGTAATCAGAATGACGGTTCTGCCCTCCTTGTGAAGCGTTTTCATGATTTCCATGATTTCCTTCGTGGAACCAGAATCCAGATTACCCGTCGGCTCATCCGCCAGTATTACAGGCGGAGCCTGTGCAATTGCCCGCGCGATTGCCACTCTCTGCTGCTGTCCGCCCGACATTTCCGCGGGCTTATGCTCCATGCGCCCCGCCAGCCCGACACCGGCAAGCGCCTCCTTCGCCAAAGCAAGCCTTTTGCCTCTCGGCACGCCCCTGTAAATCAACGGCAGCTCCACATTTTCCAGCGCCGTCAGATTTTGAATCAGGTTAAAGCCCTGAAAAATAAAACCGATTTCCCTGTTACGGACATCCGACAGCTCATTGTCGGAAAATCCCGATACATCCTGCCCATGCAGCATATAGGTCCCGCTCGTCGGCACATCAAGACAGCCTAAAATGTTCATCAGAGTCGATTTGCCCGAACCCGACTGCCCTATGATTGCGACAAACTCTCCCTCCTCGACAGAGACATTTACATGATCCAAAGCTCTTACTTCGTTTTCACCCGGGTTGTATATTTTACATACGTCCCGTATTTCTACCAGTGCGCTCATGTTTTCCTCCATTCGCTGCATTATAACTGAATCCAATAACGCTGCGTGATATGTCCATCTTCTTCCACTTCATTTTCCAATACGCCGCCATTACGAAAGATGGATTTCGCCGAACCGATGTTATCCTTGTCACAGCACATCAAAACCTTGTCGATACCAAGTTTTTTACACTCGTCTAACGCCAAAAGTTCATCATTTAAATAGTGGCGAATATTGACGGCACCTACAAAAATATTTCTGTCCTTATCGAGACAAAACAGAGTTGTATCAGGAACCCAGCCGTTTCCAGTCCCTTCCTTTGTATCAAGATTTTTCAGGTAATTGTCAAAATCCTGAAAATCATTTGCCCATATTTTCCATGGAGACATATCTGTGTGATTTACGATAATATCGTTCTTCCATTCTGTCAGCATTTCAAATAGCTGTTCCTTATATTCACCGGTTAATCTTACAAGTTCAATGTTCATTTCTCCTTCTCCTCCTATACTTCCGAAAAGTGGCTCCGAAAAAGCGCCTCCTCGTTATGAAGACCTGAAATCAACATCATATCTCGTTCCATGTGAGAGCAGAACCCCGTCTGTCAGCGTAATGCAAAGAATACAGGTATTGATATCGCTAAAATCCGTGTGCCCGTTGTCAATCCATTCCGCAAACACGGTTCTTAATTTTTCTGCCATTGCAGCATTTTCCGCCTTGCCGAAATACCCAAGACTGCTGCCCGTTCCATGTGCCGTAAACCACTCGCCCGCTATCGCCACATTCGGATTTTTCTCTATCTGCTGCATTTTGGCGGAAAGCGCATGGGTAATGACATAAAAAGCCCCGTCTTCATAATATCCGTTCACATAGCGGACATGCGGCAGTCCGTTTTCCATGGTTGCCAGTGCAATCACGCTGTCTTTGCCAAAACGTTCTATGATAATCTTTTCTACTTCCGGATTTAAGTTTTTCATCTTTTCCTTTTTCTCCTTACATCGGTGTTCCCACCTCAATCAAATTGCCATCCAAATCATAAAAGCGAACTACCTTCTGTCCCCAGTTATGGGTCATGAGCCTGTTGACATATTGAACCGAAGGATACAGCTTTTCAAGTTTTTGAACAAACGCATCTATATCTCGTTCTTCAAAATACAGTTCGCAGGAATTGCTCTTTGGAATAATATCTTTTTCAAGAAAACCTTTCCAGATTTTTTCGTCCTGAAGGACAAGACCTTCCGTTAAAATCATATTGCCTTCATTGTCCAGTACCATGTCGAGACCAAACAAGTCATGATAAAACTGCTTTGACTTTTCAATGTCTTTCACAACAATCAATATATTTTTTAATTTCATCCGTCCTTATCTCCTACTTCAAAACACCATTGTCCCCATAAAGCATCATATATCTGATTCAGCCTGTTTACAATTTCCTCATTCACTTCTATTACTTTGTCCAAAAACTGCGTTCCCCGCTCTCCCATAAAATCCACGCAGAATAACAGAGAATAAAACAAAAAAGCTTTCTTTTCCAAGGTACTTACCTTTTTATATTCCAAAAGATAATCCACATAATCTGTTTCCATCTTCATATTCAGCAGGGCTATATAGGTAAGTGCAATAAAGGTAAGCGAATCTCCGACTCCCATCCAGTCAATATCAATGACTCCCGATACATGCCCATTATGAATGAGTAGATTTTTAGTACTGATATCGTCCAAATATGCAATCGGTCTGATATTTAGAAAATAGCCTTTCAAAACATCTTTTTCTGATTTTAACCGCTCCACTTTTTCAATGTCAAAATACCCGTTTTTTCCGATTCTCACCCTCGCCCTGTCAAGCATTTCATCTATATACCGTATCCATGACCAATTTCCGTCAATATGCTTTAGCGTCAATTGCGCCACTTTGTTCTGCATATCGATTACATCTCTTGCTATTTTTCTTTTTTCGGACTTCGTCAGTCCGGAATATACCAATCCTATATCTTTTCCTTCAATAAAATTTAAAATAAGATAATGATAATTCCCGCACCTTCCATTCAACAGTACTTTGGGAGCCGAAATGTTCAGTGCAGATAATTCGTTGAGCCAGTAAATCGTATCTGTATATGCGTTTTCTTCCGTGCTGCACCTGAAGACATATTTTATATTATCACATGTAACAATGTAAACCTGGTTTCCGATTCCAACTGCGCAACGCTCTATTTTTTGAGGGATACAGTGTGTAAAATCCTGAAATATTTCAGAAATATTTTTGCTGTCCACAGCTTCCTCCCTTCCCACCTCACAAAACAAAATTTACTCCCGTTTCTTTTTTCATGCCAATCAGCCCTTGCCGCTCTCCAAATCCAAAAGAAATCTTTTCACCTCTGTGCCGTAGGCAAATCCGTCAATACTTCCATTTTTATGAATCACCCTGTGGCAGGGCACTATAATTATAATCGGATTTCTGCCGTTCGCCTGCCCCACTGCGCGAACCGCCTTAGGGTTTCCAATCCCGACGGCAATATCCTCATAACTCCTTGTTTCGCCGTAAGGTATTTTCTGCAGCTCCTGCCATACACGCTGCTGAAACATTGTTCCTTTCCCCTTTAACGGCAGGTCAAATTTCACCCGCTTTCCCGCAAAATATTCATTGAGCTGCGTGTATGCCTCGTACAGTAAATCCGAATGTTTCGCAAAATTCTGCAGCGGGAGCATACTGTCCGTATCCTCCCGCTGCAGGCAGAGCCTCGTCAGGCTGCCGTCTTCCTCACAAATTTTCAATATACCGATAGGACTTTGAAAAATGTAACGATTTTCCATTTTGATTCAACCTTCCCCTTTATCATAGACCCAATAACGCCCACGTCCATTTTCCTTTGCCTGATAAAGTGCGATATCGCTTTGTCTGAGAAGCATATCGATATCCCCCTGACTGTCATGGCTTTGTGTGATACCGACACTGGCTGACAGCATGCGAAGGTTTTCTGAAGCTGCATAGGTACTGTATAATTTATCCAGCAGCGTTTGGGCATCCTGTTCCAGTTCCTGAATGGAACAGCTTCCTATCCGGAGAATCAAAAATTCATCACCGCCCATGCGCACAACCAAATCATTCGGAAAACACTCCTGCAGCAAACGGGAGGTAATCATCAGCGCCTCGTCCCCTGTGTGATGTCCATAAGTATCATTGACATCCTTAAAATGATCCAAATCCACACTCAAAAGACTGAGTTTCTTTCCTATACAATGCTCCTGAACATATTCGTAAAGATAACGTCTATTGTATAATCCGGTCAAAAAATCCGTATTGGCATTTTGCACGATTTGTGCTTCCAACTGCCGTTCTATCGTTACATCCCGGAAAATGCATATCTGACCGGTCACATTACCTAAGAAATCACAAATATTGTCTTGTCGAAGTTCCATTACCTTCTTGTCATTATTTGGTGACTTGGTAACAGCTTCTTTGAATCCTTCTTCGTTTAACATTCGTTCCGACCGAAATGTGCACTCTGCCCAATCATTATAGAATGTACCAATCACATCTTCCTTGCGAATGTTAAAGGTTTCCTCAAATTTTGGATTGACTTCTGAAATTTTTCCGCCCTTATCCCGGATAAGAACCGCATATGGCATACTGTTTAAAAGGATTTTATTTTCCGTATACATATTTTCCAGTTCGGTGATATCATGTCCATACCCTACCGTTCCGAGAACATTATGGTTTCTGTCATAAAGCGGTGATTTGAAGGTGATGAACTGGCGCATCCCTTTTTGTCCCTTTACCTGCTCTGTGAACTGCATCCTATGCCCTTTCGCAATTACAGCCTCCTCTGTCTGTCTGCATATATCAGCTCCGCTATTCGGATCATCCGGAGAAACACCCCAGATATAGCAGTGGTCCCGCCCTGTAACATCTTTCTTGGTTTTCCCTACAATAGAGCAGAATTCATTGTTGACAAAAGTGTGCGTTCCATCCAGGGTCTTAATCCATAACATATCCGGAATGTTATCCGTTATTGCACTTAAGCAAGTATTGGAAAGATACAAATCCTCTGCCAATTTTATCTTTTCCAGCAAATGACGGAAACGAACGGCTATCCGGTCATAGTGAAGCGGTCTTTCCCAAAAGTCATCTGCTGCCCCTAATTCTGTCATATCAAAATTTTTTATCGAATCTGCATCGGCACAGAAAATCAGCGCCTTATTTACCTTGCCGCTTTCCCGCAGCGCAGACGGCCTGCCGGACAAGTCCCACACCAAAATATCACTTTCCGGCAGTCGGGAAATGTCATCGATATCAGAACTCTCAATTTCATGCTTAAAACCCGCTAACGGACAGATGCTGCGAATAATTTCTTCCAGATGCGTATCTTTACTAAATATGGATATTTTTAAATTGTAACAATACATATCATATTTCCTTTCTCCCGACTATAGATAATTTTATTATATAGGCTGACCGCTTTAAAAGCAATAAAATCAAGCATCAGAAATAGCTAAATTTACTCTTTCATGATATAATACACTAAAATGCTTTGGCAAGATTAGCGAAGGTAAAAAAATGAAAAAATATAACATCAGTCCAGAATATGGCATATTTGCGAAATTTACCCCGCCATTTCACAGGGCTTTATTTCCAATATCCTCTTTCGTATTGGGGCTTGTTCCCAAAATACTGAAAAGTGACGCAGAAGTAAAAATAGCAAAAAAGCGGCTTAAGACAGCCGATGGCAGTCACATCGCTTTGTACATTTTTTACCCTGTCAGGACCACGACGGATAAAGTGCTTTTGTATATGCATGGAGGCGGTTTTGCTTTTAAGGGGTCTTCCTGCCATTATCATTTGTGCCGGCGGTTTGCTGCAGAAAGTAATTGTAAGGTAGTGTATGTTGATTACAGGCTTTCCCCCAAATATAAATATCCTGTTCCGTTACATGACTGCTTTCGTGCCTATCAATGGATTGTGAAAAATGCTGCTCGTTTAAAAATAGATACAAACAAGATTATTGTCGGCGGAGATTCCGCAGGCGGGTGTCTGGCTGTTGACGTCACTTTAAAAGCTCTACAGAAAAATTTGGTGAAGCCCTGTTATCAAATGCTTATTTACCCTCTGTTAGACAAACGGATGAATACGCAATCCATGAAAGTCTATACAGATACCCCTATGTGGAATTCCAGACTAACGAAAAGAATGTGGAGCTATTATTTAGGGGAGCATCCTTATATTTCACCAAGCGAAAGAGCAGACTTGCGCAATATGCCTCCTACCTATCTGGAAACCGCAGAATACGACTGTTTACATGATGAAGGAGTCGATTTTGCAAGGAAACTGATGGAACATGGAGTTCCTGTAACATTATATGAAACAAAACAGACCATGCACGGATATGATATGAAGAACTGCCCCACAACGGAAAAAGCGCAGAAAAGAAGAATAGAAGTTTTGAAGGATATCCAATAGAAAAAGGAGGTACCTATGGACTTCGGTATGCCGACATTGATTGAAAACAAAAATCTGGAGGAAACTGCTGCCCTGTGCAAAGAGCTTGATCTGCAGTTTATTGAACTGAACATGAATTTCCCCATGTATCAGGTGCCGCAGTTGGAGGAAACGGACTATCTGAAAGACTTGGCAGAACGCCATTACCTCTATTACACGATTCATCTGGACGAAAATCTGAATGTATGCGATTTCAACCGCCTTGTGGCAGATGCTTATCTGGAAACGGTAGAACGGACTTTGCGCGTGGCGCAAAAAATCGGCGCGCCGCTTTTAAATATGCACATGCACTCCGGCGTCTATATTACCCTGCCTGACAGACGGGTATGGCTTTTTGAAGAGTACCGCAGCGAATATATGGCGGCAATCCGCCGTTTTCGTGAACTATGTGAAAAAACAGCAGGGAACTCCGGTATTAAAATATGTATCGAGAACACGGACGGCTATCAGGACTTTGAAAAAGAGGCAATCGACTATCTCCTGCAAAGCAGTATGTTTGCACTGACATGGGATATCGGACATTCCCATACCTGTGATAATGTGGACGAACCGTTTCTTATGCAGCACAAGGACAGGCTGCACCATTTTCATATCCATGACGGGCTTGGCCGCAAAAACCATCGGACCTTGGGCACCGGTGAAATCGACCTGGCGCAAAGACTTGGTATCGCAAGAGAATGTGGGTGCCGGTGCGTAATAGAAACCAAAACGGTGGAGGCATTGCGAGAGTCCGTAGCGTGGCTGAGAAACAACTTGTAATCCGCCCGCACAGCTAAAATGGGAGAAAACCATGACAAAAGATTTAGAATGTATTTACTGCGATACAGCGTTTTCAATCGAAGCATGTGCTAATTTCACTGTCATATGCCCATGCTGCAAGAGAAGCATGTACCTCGAATGTGAATACGGCTACGGCCCTGTTACGCCATGCCGAATATACTTAGGGAGTGAAATTGCCGGTGTGATTGAGTCGCAGAATACAGATTACCACTTAAATATAAACCATCGGAAAATCCGGCTCGTCAAAACGTATTTGGACGCCATCAAAGAAGCAGAGGAAATCGTAAAGAAGCGCTTGCACATTGTTCGCCCCTGCAAAGATTTGCAAATTTTAACAAAAGGCGGCAGCCTGTGCTTTTATGGCGACTGGTTCGGCAGACCTTACGATAACTGCCACAAGATTGTGCGCACCCATTATGACGGTGAAATACTGGAAATGCAATTTGATCAGTCTGAACGGCTGCTCGTATACAATCCTGAAGGCATCACAAGCACGCCGCAGGAATTGAGGATAGAGAAAGCCTCAAAATTAAAATGGCTCTATATCCCTTATGGCGTTAGGACAACGAAATACCATACCATTACCTATACATTGGAAGATGGGACTCTTTTTAAAGAAACTGCGCATGGCAAAGAATCCTTGTCATTGGATGGCGCTTCTGCAGCGGTTTATATCGGATAATAAGTGATTAGAAGTTGGAAAGGAAAAGTCTATGGAATACATATGGTATATTCTTGCAGCACTTGGGGCAGGAATCGGAACAGGTCTTGCGGGACTGTCAGCAGCAACCGTGATGGTGCCGATACTGATTGTGCTTTGTCCAAGCTTTGGCGGAGAAAACGGTGCCTATCAGGCTACTGCCATTGCTCTTGCATCAGATATTCTTGGCTCGGCAGTGACAACAATTACATACGGAAAGCATAAAAATATCGACCTGAAACGCGGCTGGATCATGCTGACATGCATCCTCACCATGAGCACAGTGGGCAGTTACGTGGCGTGGCTTGCAGGAAATGTGGTATTAGGCAGTTTTACGCTGTTTCTGACATTTTTCATCGGTATCCGTTTTCTGATAAAACCGGACACGTCACGGGAAAATACAGCGGGTAAGGGCGAGAAGCTTGACTTAAAAGGCGTAGCCATATCCCTTTTTTTCGGTTTGACCATTGGATTCGGAACGGGTTTTGTAGGAACAGGCGGCGGTATGATGATGCTGGTCGTTTTTACTGCATTCTTAAGCATGGAACTGAAAACTGCGGTCGGAACAAGCACTTTTATTATGACTTTTACGGCGCTTATTGCATCAGTCAGTCATATCCTTATCCACCCGGCAATTATTCTGGAGCGCTGGAATGTCCTGCTGATATGTATTGTTGTTGCGACTGCAGCTTCTTTGGTCTCCGCACGGTTTGCCAACCGAGTAAAAAACCGTACGGTTGGACTGGTGACGGGAGCAGTGCTTACTGTACTCGGTGCTGCTATGCTGCTGTTAAATTACTGGTCAATCATATCGAAAATTACGATTGCCGCCATGATACTGCGGTGCCTTGAGAAGTTTATCATGTATATTCTTCCCTGCATAGCAATCCTTTTAGCAATCAGGTTCTTTACCAAAGTTCCGCAATTTGTGTTCAGGAAACTACTGCACCTGGTAGCGTTCAGCTGTACCACATTTATGATTATCGTTGCCGAAAGCTGGCAGGCGGCGTCTTTAACCTCCTGCCTGATTGCTGTGCTTCTTTACCCGGTGCTTGCTATTCTTGAAAAAGAAAGTTGGTTTCATAACCTGTTTGTCCAAAAGAAACCCGGAGAGATTAAAAACAGTCTCTTGATGCTGTTCTTTATGTTTGCCGTTGTTACGGCTGTGGCATGGGGAATCTTTGGCAAACCATATGATGCAGCCACAGCCATTCTCATGTGGGGAACAGGGGATGCCGCTGCTGCCCTGGTCGGCATTCCATTCGGAAAACACAAAGTACATCTGAAACCCGCCGACGGAAAAAAGTCATGGGAAGGGACTGCGGCCATGTTTCTGGTATCTCTGATATGCGGTCTTGCGGTCTTTCTTTTGTACTGCCATTTCCCATTCTGGAAATCACTATTTCCGATTTTTGCCGGAGCAATCGTCGGAGCGATAACGGAAGTTTGCTCTCCCAGCGAATATGATACCGTAACGGTGCCTGCAGCTATTCTTGCAGTGCTGCTTTTACTTTCTGCCTGAAAGGTATTTTATAGAATATAAGCCAACGGAGGCGGAGGCAAAATTAAAGTTCTTCCGCATATATTATTTTGCGTATTGAGTCACAAGATAGATGATATTCTTCACAGAGGTCCTCTATTTTACTTCCGCCTGCATGCTTTTTGCGTATCTCTGCATTGCGCTGTTTGTAATAACTTCGTGCCCCTGACGTTTCGCCCCAGGGTTTCTTTTCCTGTGCTTTGGGAATATACAGGGTTTCGCCGGATATATACTCCTGCAGCTCCCTCAAAAGTCTGTCCGGAAGGATATCCCGCGCATTTTTATGAGTTTTCATTCAAAAAGTCTTCCTTGCTGTCGTATTCATAAATGACGCCGCCGCCTGCCTCAATTTCTTTGCGTATCCATTTTTCCAGTTCATCGGCACGGCTGATAAATGCATCAAGATTCCCGTAATCATAACATTCCATAAGCTCCGGCTTTTCCAGACAGAAATCTTCGCATACGCTGTTAAGCTCGCTTTGTAAGAATATGCCCCACATATAGACCTTAACAAAATCATCGGCTGCCGCATAATGCCGAAGCCTGAGCCATGTATAAGACAATTCTGCATACCAGTCCGCCAAATCCTGATAATTGTGTTCTTTCAAAGTATTATTGGGATAAACTTCTTCCAAATATTCACTCACAATCTGAATTGCCTTATGACATGTTTCTCTCTGCTTTATCCCGTCATTCTCTTTGATGACGCTTACATACAGTTCACAAAATCCTTCCGGCACTTTTCCCGCTTTAGCTAATTGCTGCAATTCCTCAAGCTGTGCGATCTGGGACTTTTTAAAATAAATGTGCTGGCTGAAAGCAATGGCGCGCGCCAGATAATCTAACACATATCCGGCCAACATGCGAATATCACTTCGCTTCGTAAAAAGCATTTCCATATACAATTCTTTTGCCTGCGCATATGCTTTCAACGCACAGCCTCGCATCTTTGATGCATCTGCAAGATTGCTGCGCTGTCTTGCTTTGAGCATTTCAAAACGCTGTGCCCACTCATCATCCTTTGCATACAGAATTTCGCTGTCTGCAAGCACCGTTATATTGTATTCCTCAAGTTCGGCAAACTGCTCGAGACGCTCCCAGGGAATCCCCCACACATCAAACCCTTCACCGTTTAAAATGAAAGTGCGAGCAAGCTCATTTCCCCGCTTTGTGATTGGCACAAAATAACTGACAGCCGGCTCACTATCATCCATTCGCAGTGTGGTATGGGAGATCACCAGCGCAATGTCATCCGCATACTTTTCCTTTACGGTATCAATTACCCATTTGGTCACAAATTCATTATTTTTCATCGTTCCTTTTTCCTCGCTTTACTTTTATCAGGCTAACCTTGTTTGTATTATGACATGAATTTGTAACCGTAACAATGCCGCAAACATTTCTACAATATTCTTTCCCTCTTTAATTCTGCCGCTGCCCGCCGGATATCCGGCTGCGCCAAGATTGCCGAGGCAGCCGCTATGCCGTCCGCGCCGGATTGCAAGAACACTGCCGCATTTTCTTTCCCGATTCCGCCGATTACCACGATGGGGATGGTAACTGCCTGCCGGATTGCCTGCCATTCCTCCATGGACACGATTTTTGCGTCGTACTTCGTCTTTGTCGGAAACATGGCGCCCACCCCCAGATAATCGGCGCCATCGCTCTGCGCCTGTAATGCCTCACGCAAAGACGACGCCGACACACCAAGCAGCTTCTCCCGCCCAATCAGCTTTCTTGCAACTGACGACGGTATGTCGCTCTGCCCAATGTGCACGCCCGCCGCGTCAACCGCAAGCGCTATGTCTATCCTGTTATTGATAATCAAGGGGATATCATAGGTATCCGTTATCTCTTTTATTTCTTTTGCCGTATCATAAAAATCCCGTGAAGAAATATGGTTTTCGCGAAGCTGCACCATGGTACATCCGCCCAGGACTGCCTGCTCCACCGCTTCCCTTAAGGTTGCAGCGCTCATACACATACGGTCCGTGACCAGATAGAGCGAGTAATCATAAGTCATATGCCGCCTCCTGCCCGTTCGCATAATCCGTGCCTGTATAAGTCGTAAAAATGGTGTGTCGGACCATTGCCCTTTCCAATGGAAAGGGAGTGTGCAATTGCCGTTGTCACATACGCTTTCGCCCCTTTTACCGCCTCCTGCACGCTCATGCCTTTTGCCAGACCTGACGCAATCGCCGATGAAAAAGTGCAGCCTGTGCCATGTGTATTCTTTGTATTGATTCGGGCTGTTTCAAAATAAAAGAACTCGTTCCCGTCAAAAAGGACGTCCAGTGCATTTCCAACGGCATGACCGCCCTTCACCACTACCGCTTTCGCACCCATGCCGTGTATTTTAACCGCTGCCGCCCTCATATCTTCAACTGTTGCTATTTCCATGCCCGTTATTTTTTCGGCCTCCGGAATATTCGGCGTCAAAACATCAGCAAGCGGAATCACTCTTTTTATCAATGTGCCGACTGCCTCCCCGTCCATAAGCGGACTGCCGTTTTTGGCATACATGACCGGGTCAACCACTATATTTTTCGGTCTGTACTGTTTTATTTTTCCGACAGCCGCTTCCATACATGCCACAGAAGACAACATGCCGATTTTGACGGCGTCCACTTCAATATCCTCAAAGACTGCCTCTATCTGCTTCCCTATCATGTCCGGCGTTATATCCTGTATATCTATCACCCTGCTTGTATTTTCGGCAACAACAGAAACAATGACGCTCATCCCGAAAACGCCGTGCGCGGAAAAAGTCTTTAAGTCCGCCTGTATGCCTGCGCCGCCGCTGCAGTCGGAACCGGCAATGCTCAAAACCGTTTTCATCAGAAGGCGGCCTCCTTTGCTTCCATCGGAAACACAATCCACAAGGTTCCGTTTGCAACAGAAATCTTTCCTTTTTTGCCGATAAATTCATTGCTGACGCCAAGCGGAAACGAATTTGTCAGGACCGCTCCATGCAGTTCGTACTTTAAACCTTCTATGCATACGCCTTCCGCCCTGTCAGAATGAGAAAACACGGATACAAAGCCTGAAGCATGTGCCGGCAGCTCTAACGTCCCGTTTGTCACAGCGGTTATAATGTAATCTTTTCCAAATAAAAACCCGCGCTTTCCACTTTGTGACAATTCCGTTAAAAGCTGCATGTTTGCAATGGTGTGCTCTATCCGCCCGCCGGTTCCGCAGTAAATATGAAACCTTTCGTATCCCTTCTTGACGCCCTCGCGCACGGCGGACAACATATCCGTGGTATCCTTTTCCCTGTTTAAAACGATGACATTCGGGAGGCCGGGCACAAAGGAAAGCGTGTCAAAATCGCCAATCACCATATCCATCTCTATCCCCTTCTGCTCCAAAGACGCAAAGCCTGCATCCGCCGCAATGACGCAATCCGCCTCCTTGGGAATAAAATCCAGACCATAATTTTCACCAGCTCCTACCACGTAACAAATCCCTGTTTTCATACAAATACTCCTCTCCTGATAAACTGCCGCTCTGCGCACCAAACCAAATTACTATTCTCCATATGCCATTTTCCAGAAAGCAAGCTCATGCAGACTTGCCTTTTGAAAGACAGCGCTTAGTTTTTCTTTTTCTTCCGCTGATAAATCCCTGCACTTTTCGTCCGCGAACGCACACCAGCTTTTGCAGTCTTCAAAATATTGCTCCTCCGCATAATCCTGTATAAAATCAAAATATCTTGAGTCGGCCGTTTTCGGCATTGCCGCTATTTTTCGAAAAACATAGCTGTAACTTAACAGACACGGCAGGACCGACATCAGTATTTCCAGGATATCCCCCCGCTCCGCTATGTTTAACAAAAAATCAATGTAATTCCGATTTTCCGGCAGCGGCTTCCCTGCCTCTATATCCGCGTCCGTCAATCCAAACTGTTTTAGGTAGGCCAATCTGATATGTGACTCTTCCTCTGTCACAAAGTTTAACACAGAATAATACATCTGAATATCCTTTAAATTTGCAGAATGATAGATTGCCTTTCCATAGACGCGGGCATAATGTTTCAGATAGATGCTGTCCTGTATCATGTACTGTTTCATTTTTTCCGGCGGCAGCGCTCCCGTCTGCATTTCTTTTACAAAAAGCGTCTCCGCACAGGCATCCCATATGGGAATATTCTCTTTTACCATTTCTTCCATAAACGACATGTATATTCCTCCCGTTTTTTTCCACAAAAATAGAGCCCCGAATCATCGAAAGCTCCTTCAAACGCAAAACGGCGCAAGAAATTGCTTCCCTACGCCGGTATTAGCCGACAGGTCCAGAGGTCAGGTCTTAACCTTTTTCAACTTGTTCAGTTCCCTCGCAAACACATATCATATCGTATTCAGTTCTCACTTTTGTATAGATAGGATTATAAACTCGGGGAATTGAAATGTCAAGGTGACTGTTTGCAAAAAATCATCGAAAATTGTTGACAAGTCTGCGAATCGTTATTAAAATGATGACAGATTCTTTTTAAAAGACGATGACGGAGTGAGTACATATCTTTGAAAGGCACAGAGAGCCGCGCAAGCTGAGAAGCGGTACGAGTAGGATGTATGGAAAATCCCTCCTGAGTTGCAGCACCAAAGCAGGTATGCAAGTAGATGCTGACGGGTTCCTTCCGTAAAAGAGGACGCATATGTTGGTATGTCGTAGATGGGATAAGAAGAAAGAGCAGGCTTCTACCGTTTGCGGTAGAGGCCGTTTTTTATGCACTAAGATTCCCGTCACCCTCTTTGAAACGCGCCGGGAGTATACGTTTGAAAGCAAAATATATTCGCGTGCCAAGACACGCAGATAGGAGAAAAGATGGAAAATACAATGGAAATCAGATGGCATGGCCGTGGCGGTCAGGGTGCCAAAACCGCGGCGCTTCTGCTGGCGGACGTGGCATTCAAGGTCGGAAAGTTTGTGCAGGGCTTTCCGGAATACGGTCCGGAGCGCATGGGCGCGCCGATTACCGCCTACAACCGTATCAGCACAGAACCGGTGACGGTTCATTCCAATATTTATGACCCCGATTATGTGGTGGTGGTGGATGACGGACTGTTGGAGACCACCGACGTAACCCACGGATTGAAGGAGAAAGGCGCCGTCATTATCAATACGGAAAAGAAAAAAGAGGAACTGCTTCCCTTTTTGCATGGCTATCAGGGTGCGGTTTATACTTTGGACGCAAAAGCCATTTCCATGCAGGCGCTTGGGAAAAACTATCCGAATTCCCCTATGCTGGCAGCCGTGGTGGCAGTGTCCGGCGTCATGAAACAGGAGGAATTTTTAAAGGAGATGCAGGCCTCTTTCCAACATAAATTTGCAAAGAAGCCGGAAGTCATCGACGGCAATATGAAAGCTTTGGAACTTACATTTGCGGAGATTGCAAAGGCAGAGAAAGGCGGGGTAAATTCATGATAAGTGAAAGAATAAATGAAAACAGCCCATGGCAAGACATCACGGAGGGCAACAAAATTTTCGAGGCTGCCACTTCCAGAGAGTTCTGCACGGGTGAATGGCGTACTTCCACTCCGGTGTGGAATCAGGAAAAATGCAAACAATGTCTTCTGTGTACGCCGGTCTGTCCGGATTCTTCCATTCCGGTCAGCGACCAAAAACGTAAGGATTTCGATTATGACCATTGCAAGGGCTGCGGCATTTGTGCCAAGGTATGCCCCTTTGGTGCAATTACAATGAAGGAGGGAAAATAAATGGCTGTCAGAGAACGTTTATCCGGCAATGAAGCGGTAGCTTATGCCATCAAACAGATTAATCCGGACGTCATGCCGGCATTTCCTATCACGCCCTCCACGGAAATTCCCCAGTATGTGGCAAACTATATTGCGAACGGGGAAATTGACACGGAATTTATTCCGGTGGAAAGCGAGCACAGCTCCATGAGCGCCACCGTCGGGGCTTCCGCAGCGGGCGCAAGGGCGCTTACAGCTACCTCTTCCTGCGGCCTTGCTTTGATGTGGGAAGAGCTGTATGTGGCGGCATCCAACCGCCTGCCGATTGTTCTGGCACTGGTAAACCGTGCCCTGTCCGGTCCTATCAACATCAACGCGGACCATTCCGACAGTATGGGCGCAAGGGACAGCGGATGGATACAGATTTATGCAGAGTCCAATCAGGAAGCCTACGACAATTTCTTGCAAGCCTTCCCGATTGCAGAGCACAAAGACGTGATGCTTCCGGTCATGATATGTCAGGATGGCTTTATTACCAGCCACGGCGTAGAAAACATTCTGCTGGTGGAGGATAATCTGGTCAAAGAATTTGTGGGCGAAAGGGATCCCAAGCATTATCTTTTAAATCCGAATGAGACGCTGGCGGTGGGACCCTATGCCGTATCCTGCTATTATATGGAGACCAAACGCGGTCAGCGGGAAGCCATGATAAATGCCCGCAAGGTGATTCTAGAGGTAGCAGAACGTTTTCAGGCTATGACCGGACGGCAGTATGGTTTCTTTGAATCATATCGTTTAGAAGATGCCGATTATGCAGTGGTCATTATCGGTTCTGCGGCAGGCACATGCAAGGCTGCCATTGAGCAAATCCGAAATACCACAGGAAAAAAAGTCGGACTGTTGAAAATCAGGGTATTCCGCCCCTTCCCCGAAGAAGAAATCGCGGCGGCTCTGGCACATGTTAAAGCAGTTGCTATTTTGGATAGGTCAGAAATGTTCTCTGCCACGGGCGGCCCTCTGGGCGCAGAAGTAAGAGCGGCGCTCTATCAGGCAAAAGGCAAAGCGGAAACCGTAAACTATCTCTACGGACTCGGCGGCAGGGATATCACGGTAGAAGATTTCTGTCAGGTTTATGCCAATCTGGAAAAGATTGCAGAAACGCATGAGATAACGGATATGTACGAATACATAGGACTGCGTAAGAGATAAAAGCAGCACAGAAACGAGGTTAAATATGGAGGCATATAATTTTAAAGAAGTCATGAATAAACCGGAGCGGCTGGCTCCGGGACACAGGATGTGCGCCGGCTGCGGCGGCACCGTGGCGGTTCGCGGGGTATTGCGTGCACTGCATGAAGGAGACAAGGCAGTCGTGGGCAATGCAACGGGCTGCTTAGAGGTTTCTTCTTTTATGTATCCCTACACTGCATATGAGGACAGCTATATCCATAATGCCTTTGAAAATGCAGGCGCGACCCTGTCCGGCGTGGAGACTGCGTACAGGGTGTTAAAGAAAAAGGGTAAAGTGAAAGAAGACTACAAATTCATTACCTTCGGCGGCGACGGCGGAACCTACGACATCGGCTTCCAGTCCCTGTCAGGCGCCATGGAGCGCGGACATGACATGGTATATGTCTGCTACGACAACGGCGCATACATGAACACCGGAACCCAGCGCTCTTCCGCAACGCCGCAGTTTGCGGATACCACCACCACGCCTGCCGGAAAAGTGTCCAACGGCAAAGTGCAAATTCGGAAAGATTTGGCGGCAATTATGGCGGAGCACCATATCCCCTATGTGGGACAGACCACTTTTACCAATAACTTTAAGGATTTGCATACAAAGGCGGAAAAGGCAATCTACACGCCGGGCGCCGCTTTCCTGAATGTCCTTGCCCCCTGTCCGAGAGGCTGGGGCTATGAGCCTTCGGACCTTATGGATATCTGCAAAGCGGCAGTTGACACCTGCTACTGGCCGCTGTATGAAGTGGTGGACGGAAAATGGATTTTAAGCTACGAGCCCAAGGCGAAGCTGCCTATCGAAGACTTCCTTCGCTCCCAGCGCCGCTTCCGCCACCTGTTCAAGCCTGAAAACGAAGAACTGATTGCAGAGTTTCAGAAAGAAGTGGACAGACGTTGGGAAGAACTGCAGGTAAGATGTAACAGATAAGCAAAAAGGCTTCCGGGAAAAACCTCGGAAGCCTTGTTTTTCTTCTGATCACTTCGGCGAAGGAAAGTCTTTTACCGCTTCTGCAATATCGGCTCCCTCTCCGACCTTCGCAAGCATCTGCCACCATGCGGTACGCGCCTGAGACCATTCGGGCGTGTTCTGATAATAGTCGCCCATGTACGGCATAAAAATGCTGTACTCCGTCATGAGCCTGTCATTTTCATATAAATTGTCCATATCCCGCACCGGCCAGTAGGAAGAAGCCCTTACCGCCCGGGTGTAGGAAGCCTCATTTTCTGTTATGTAGCGGATAAAGGTTTTTGCTGCCGTGATCCGTTCCTGATCGCCGGTGTCAAAAGCCCCAAAGCCCCAGATGCCGCCCTGCAGTTTCGGCGCATCCTGATCTGTCGGAAAAGCCATCGGAAAAACTTCAAAATCCAATTCCGGGTGATTGATGGTCTGCTGTACTTCCAAAGAGCCGTTCCAACAGAAGCACATGGCAGTTTCTTTTCTGCAGAACAGATTGATGGCATCTCCTGAGGAAAACGAAGGTTCAAAGATGATACCCTCCAAATCGTAAAGAAGCTGCAAGGCTTTTATGTTTTCTTCGCTGTCCACCGTATAATACGTGTGTGCCGCATCCGTGAAAGTGCCGCCATACAGATTATTCACCAGAGCACGTGTCCCCTGGTCGCCGCTTTGATTCTTGCAGTATACGATGCCAGCGCTTATATTCTGTTCCTGCACCTCTGCATAATCCTGCAAAGCCTGTACCGCTTTAATAAAATCCTCCGTCGTCCACGTGTGCGTCTCTTCATCAATATACTGAAGGGCGCCGGCCTCCCTAAACATATCATAATTGATAGCCATACAATGTGCCGACATACAGATAGGAAACACATAGTACTCTCCGTTTCCGTGCTGACAGGCTTCTCTGATATTGCCATATATCTCACCGGCCGGAGCGGACTCCCAAAGTTCGGACAAATCAACCATCCAGCCTTTTTCTCCCCAATTTGCCACAAGGCGTTCCGGTCCCTCCATGACCAGATCCGGAAGCGTCCCGTCCGCTGCCGCCTGATTGATCTTTGCATCTCCATTATCGTAATTTAAGTATTCCACCGAAACATGAATGCCGGGATACTCCTTATGAAAATCGTTCAGCATACTGGCCACTGCCGTGGGATTTCCCCAGTTTCCTATCGGAAAAGTCCACAAGGTCAATTCTATTGTTTCGACACTGCTGTCATTTTCTTGTGATTCCATATCCGCGGTTTTTCCGCCGCAGGAAGACAATAGAACCGCCGAGAGCAGAACGCTTATCAAAGCACATCTTTTTTTCATCACAAACTAACCTTTCCATTCCTATTGACCTTAATGAAGATACTGACCCAGCAGAGATAACACTTTCTGCGGATCTAAAGGTTTCGCCGCATGGGCATTCATCCCGCTGTCAAAACACTTTTGAATATCATCGTCAAAGGCGTCCGCGCTGACTGCAATAATGGGAATGGTCTGCGCGTCTTCCCTCGCCAGCTTTCGTATCGCTTCTGTCGCTTCAAAGCCTGTCATAACAGGCATCCGAAGATCCATTAGGATAGCGTCATACCATCCCGGGGCAGACTGTTCAAATTGTTCCACACAAAGCTGCCCGTTTTCCGCCCAATCCACTTCCATTCCGAATTCCGAAAGAATCAGCTGCGCAATCTCCCAGTTTAACTCGTTGTCCTCTGCCACGAGAATGCGTCTGCCTTGTAATGCAATGTCAGCCTCTTCTTCCCGCTCCTGCTGCGGCGCCTCCGCTTCTATCACCCGACGCAGTACATAATAAAGACTGGAACGGAACAAGGGCTTTGAAATAAAACCACAGATATTGGCTTTTTCCGTTTTTATCTCCAACTCATCCCATTCACCGTCAGTGATAATGATAACAGGCAGCTCCCGGCCAAAACGACCGAACAATTCCTCTGCAGACTCGTTCCAATCCTGCCCCTGCAGATCCCAATCTAAGAGAACCATGTGATAGTTCTCATTTTTGCCGCGGCACTCCTCTATCATCCGAAAAGCCTGCTGCATATCTGCCGCTGTCTCCGCCTTCAGCCCGATGGATTCCAATGAAGAGACAGCAAGTTCTCCTGCTGTCTGATCATCATCAATAACCAGAACATTCTGCTTCGGCAGCTGCAGTTTCTTCTCCTCCTGCGCTGTTTTTTCCATATCCAGAGTAATTTGAAAATGACTTCCTTTTCCCTGCTCGCTTTCTACCGTAATGGCGCCGCCCATTGCGTCCACGATATACTTGGTAATCGTCAGGCCCATTCCGGCTCCGTCCGCTTTATCCACACGGTTATTATCTTCTCTGGCAAACGCGTCAAATATCTTATCCTGAAATTCTTTGGAGATACCTATGCCGTTATCCTTAACATGCAAATGCGAGCGGATATATTCATTTCCTCTCGGGGAAGGCTCTTCATACAAATCCGCCTCAATATCGCCGCCCTCCTGCGTGAACTTCACTGCATTTCCGAGAATATTCAAAAGAATCTGGCTTAAACGGACTCTGTCCGAGCACACATTTTCATGATAGATGTCGTGCAAATAAATATTGAAATGCTGATTTTTCTCCTGCACCATCGGCTGAATGACCGTTTCAACATTCTGCATGATATCGCGCAGACAAAGCGGCTCCATATTTAAGGTAAGCTTTCCTGTCTCGATTTTGGACATATCAAGCATATCATTAATCAATCCCAGCAGATGTCTGCTGGATATATGTATCTTTCTCAGGCAGGAACGCACTCTGGGCGGATCATCCAGATTGCTGATGGCAACCGATGTCATTCCCATAATGCCATTCATCGGTGTACGGATATCATGACTCATGTTCGAGAGGAATTCGCTTTTTACCCTGTTGGAGCGCTCAGCCAAAAGCATTGCCTGTTCCGCTGTTTTCCTGGCTTCCTCCAATTCATGCATATGCAACTTTGTCAAACGGTGATATCCGAAAAAGACAAGAAGCAGCGCACAGATGATCAGACTGCCGCCGCCAATGAAAATATAGATCCATTTTCGCTGGAGCACATTTACCGTCTCATTCAGCGTATTATAGGAAATTTTCAAGACAAGATGCCACTCCGAATTCGGAAGTACGGTGCAATAGACATTCCATGATTCGCCGGCAATCATAACTTCACTGGTATAATCCCTGCCGGCTTCCAACGCATCACGAAATTCTTCCGCATATTGAGCCGGTTCTTTTCCCTTACGGGTTTCATAAAGATTGTTAATCCTGTCAAAATAATTTTCTTCTTCCACGGCATGGTTACTCAAAACATAGCTGCCATCCGTGCGGATGATCGAATATTCCACAATGTCGTTTTGAATACTGGTTTCCAATGTATCATTGAGATAACTGCTGGGCAGTCCCGCAACCAATGCTATGCTCATACTCCCGTCACCCACGGGGTACACGGCCGGTACGCCCATCAAAACAACCGGCGTCCCTGCGGCATCCCTTCCTGCACAGACATTATATTGGCCTCCCTGAACGGAACGATGCAGATCCTCCGGAACATCCGCCGTCACCTGGGAACCGTAAAGCATATGAAAGGTTCCGTCCTCCGTATAAAGAGCCAGATATTCAAAGCCCACAGAGCGCGCATTATAATTCAGCGCCACCTGCATGGCGCTTTCCGTTGTAACACGTCCGGGCGGAACCGCATCTACCAGCGATTCCACCTGGGACAAACGAAGCTCAATGGTTGTTCCGAAATGAGCGGCTACCTGTTCGCTGATTCCTGACATGTAAAAAACACCCAGTTGTCTGATGGCATCCTCTCCCATAACATTTGCCAAGACCGCCTGAACGATAAATATGAATATACAGAAAAACGATACCAGAACAAAGCTAACGTTCAGAAACTGTGTTGTTCTTTTTTTCATGTTCTCTATCTCCCAATAGATGAGCTCCCATTTTCCCCCTTAATTGCACGGCTTATCGTGGATTTCACTATGCAATTCCTGCAGAGATTTCACTTTGCTTCCTTCATGCGTTTTCAGATAATGAATTCCTTCAGCAGTGACTCTGGCCGCCGCAACTGTAGTAATATAAGGTGTTTTTGCCTTGATTGCCGCCTTTCGCAGATAGCTGTCATCATGGACGCTGAATTTCCCTATGGGAGAGTTAATGATAAGATCAAAATCACCATTGGTAATCATATCCTCAACATTAGGCCTTCCCTCATAAATCTTCTTCGCCTTCTTAGCCGGAATTCCTGCTGCGGTAATCAGGTTATAGGTTCCTTCTGTTGCTATGATTTCAAAACCATCTCCGGCAAGACTTTCTGCAACCTCCACTACTTCATCCTTATCCTTCTTATTGACTGAGATCAACACAGTTCCTTCTAACGGCAGTTTTGACTGAACCGCCGCCTGTGCCTTGAAAAATGCCTCACCATAAGAGCGGGACAGACCGAGAACCTCCCCCGTAGAACGCATTTCCGGTCCGAGAACGGGATCCACCTCCGGGAACATATTAAAGGGGAACACTGCCTCCTTCACGCCATAATAAGGAATCACTTTTTCCTTCAAATCCGGAACTGGTGAAGGATGCCCCGTAATTTCGGAAGTAATGATTTCTGTCGCAAGCGGAACCATACGAATATTACATACCTTCGACACCAACGGCACTGTCCGTGATGCTCTTGGATTCGCTTCCAAAACAAAAACCTTTCCGTTTTCAATCGCATACTGCATGTTCATAAGTCCCTTCACATGCATTTCCTCTGCGATTTTTCTCGTATATTCCTTGATCGTCTCCACATTTTCAGGCTGAATATGTACGGACGGAATGATGCATGCAGAGTCTCCCGAATGAATGCCTGCAAGCTCAATGTGCTCCATAACGGCAGGTACAAAAGCATGTGTTCCGTCGCTGATGGCATCTGCCTCGCACTCTAACGCATGATTCAGGAAACGGTCAATCAAAATAGGACGGTCCGGCGTCACGCCTACTGCCGCTGCCATATACTCTGTCATACTTTCATCATCATAAACCACTTCCATGCCTCTGCCGCCAAGGACATAGGACGGACGAACCATGACCGGATATCCGATTCCCTTCGCTATGGAAAGCGCTTCCTCTACAGTAGTTGCCATACCTGACTCCGGCATTGGAATCCCAAGCTTATCCATCATAGCGCGGAATTGATCCCGATCTTCAGCCAAATCAATGACTGCAGGAGAAGTCCCCAGAATCCGGACTCCGTTCTTTTCCAACTCTGATGCCAGATTCAGCGGCGTCTGCCCGCCAAACTGTGCAATTACCCCAACCGGCTTTTCTTTTTTATAAATGCTCAATACATCTTCCAGAGTAAGCGGTTCAAAATATAATTTGTCGGAAGTGTCATAGTCAGTGGAAACCGTCTCCGGATTACAATTGACAATGATAGTCTCAAATCCGAGCTGCCTTAACGCTATGGCCGCATGGACGCAGCAGTAATCAAACTCAATTCCCTGGCCGATTCGGTTGGGTCCTCCTCCGAGAATCATAATCTTCGGTTTATCTTCACTGATTGGATTCTTGTCCGGCGCATTGTAAGTAGAATAGTAGTACGCACTATCCTCCGTTCCGCTTACATGAACGCCTTCCCAAGCTTCCTCCACACCTAATTCTATGCGGTGGTTACGGACAACATCCTCCGAAATTTCCAAAAGCTGGCTCAGGTATTTATCTGAAAATCCGTCCTTTTTGGCAGTAATCAGCATTTCATCTGTCGGAAGACCGCCTTTATATTTCATAATGGCTTCTTCCTCTTCCACAAGCTCTTTCATCTGCTCGATAAAGTACGTCTTAACCTTGGTTATTTCATATATTTCATCAACAGATGCTCCCTTACGAAGCGCTTCATACATAAGGAAATGACGCTCGCTGGATGGCGTTATCAACCGTCTTAACAATTCTTCCTTGGACAAAGAATCAAAATCCTTTACATGCCCTAATCCATAGCGGCCTGTTTCCAATGAGCGGATGGCTTTCTGAAAAGCTTCCTTGTAGGTTTTGCCGATACTCATAACCTCGCCAACCGCACGCATCTGCGTTCCAAGCTTATCCTCCACCCCTTTAAACTTCTCAAAAGCCCAACGTGCAAACTTAATTACCACGTAGTCTCCATCGGGCACATACTTATCCAAAGTGCCATACTTACCGCACGGAATATCTTTCAGAGTCAACCCCGCCGCCAGCATAGAGGATACCAGTGCAATCGGAAATCCCGTCGCCTTGGAAGCCAGCGCCGATGAGCGTGAAGTACGCGGATTAATCTCGATGACAATGATACGGTCTGTCACCGGATCATGGGCAAACTGCACATTGGTTCCGCCGATTACCTTAACCGCTTCCACAATCTTGTATGCCTGTTCCTGCAGTCTCTTCTGGCAGTCTTCTGAAATGGTAAGCATTGGCGCCGAGCAGAAAGAATCCCCTGTATGAACACCCAAGGGGTCAATGTTTTCAATAAAGCAAACCGTAATAATGTTATTTTCCGCATCACGGACTACTTCAAGCTCCAGCTCTTCCCAGCCCAGAACAGATTCTTCCACCAAAACCTGTCCCACCAGACTTGCCTGAAGCCCTCTTGCACAAACTACCTTCAATTCTTCTTTGTTATAAACCAGGCCGCCTCCTGCGCCGCCCATCGTGTAAGCAGGACGCAGAACCACCGGATATCCCAGTTTCTCCGCAATGTCAAGGGCCTCATCCACCGAATAGGCAACTTCGCTGCGCGCCATCTCAATGCCGAGCTGGTTCATTGTCTTCTTAAATTCAATACGGTCTTCTCCCCTCTCAATGGCATCCACCTGCACGCCGATCACTTTCACATTATACTTATCCAGAATACCTGCCTTATTTAACTCTGCGCACAAATTAAGCCCGGACTGTCCTCCCAAATTCGGAAGCAAAGCATCTGGGCGTTCTTTCTCAATAATCTGTTCTAACCGTTCTACATTAAGAGGTTCTATATAAGTCACATCTGCTGTCTCAGGATCCGTCATGATCGTTGCAGGATTGGAATTGACTAATACGATTTCATATCCCAGTTTCCTAAGCGCTTTACATGCCTGAGTCCCCGAATAATCAAATTCACATGCCTGTCCTATAATAATCGGGCCTGAACCAATAATTAGCACCTTATGAATATCTGTTCTGCGCGGCATAAATATCCTCCATTCTCAAAAACCGGGAATCTGCACACATGGGCAAATTCCCTGATTGATTCCGTATATTTTCTTCTGTTTCATATTGTATCATTGCACCACTCCGCTGTCAATTTCAACCTTTCACAAGTTATAAGGAACTTCAAAATCACTTCTCTTGCTCTCTTGCTATTTCATGCAGTATCTCTGAAAAAGCTACAGACTTTGATTCTAACAGCCCATGCGTTGTGTCTTCCATCATGTATAACCTTTTATACGGAGCGTCGATTTCATCAAAATATTCCTGCGCCTGCACATAATTCGTCTGATAATCACAATCCCCGTTAATATTGTAATATGGCACTTTATATTCCGTTTTGCCCAGCAAAGAAAATCGATTGAATTCATCCGACATCATAAAATCCATATAAACGGCAGCGTCGGAATTTAACAATTTGACCCAGTCCGGCAAAGAATAGTAAGGATTGAAAATTTCTGCTGCCAGCATATTGTAATCCGTTCCATCCCGCAGCATATCATATCCATATTTTTGCATGAGAAGATTGCGGGCGCGAAAATATTCTTCCGTATAACTCCCCGGCGTTATGGCTGCAAGGAGCTCTAATCCCTCCTCATCATCACCTACCCATTCCCGGGCAATCTCCTTAAAAGCAACTTCATTCTGGTACATATCAACCAACTGCCCCGTTCCTATGTAACAATCGTAGTATTCCGGATAGGCCAAAACCAAATTGCACCCGTAATAAGTCCCCCACGAATGTCCCAAGATGGTAATCTTCTCTTTATCCAGATAGTCAATCAGGAACTTTGTCATTTCCAGTCCGTCGCTCATCATAAGCTCATATGTCAGCGCCGTGTCATTTTGGCTTTTTTCATAGCTCTTCCCACAATTCCGCTGGTCCCATGTGACAACCGTATATACATCCGCCCACTCCCGCGTAAAAGCATAATCATAAGCACTCGTCGAAGACCCCGGCCCACCATGCAGATACAGCAAAACAGGATTATTTATATCTTCCCCATAAATACTTATCCACTGCTGTGTCCCGTTTATTTCGACATACATGGATTCGTTAATTCCACCCTTGGGCGTTCTGTTATTGATTACTTTCCCTATAAAGCGGATTAGTAGGAAAATGAGGATGAGGGAAAGGAGGATGAGAAGGGTGGGTTTTGTTATTTTTAGTAGTTTTGTTATTAGTTTTTTCAATGTAGTGGGGCTCCTTAGGTTTTGGGTTGGTTTTTTCTAATTATGCTTCTTTTGTGGTTTGTTTGTCAATGCAAAACGCAGGGTATATTATACATTGTGGTATGAGAAAAAGTTTTCTGGGAATTTGGAAAGCACCATAAATTCAGGAATATTCGGGTAAAATTCGCCAGAGTTTTATTTTCTCGATTATAGTAGCAGCGCTGCCAAAACCAACTGTTCTACCACCCTCACGAATTAGGTTAGGAGAACCTTGCTTGCAAATGGCATGTTTTCGAGGTTTTTGTCGTCAATTTTTCTGAAAATACTGGTTTTCTCTGTGTTTTCAGAATTTATGTAGCCAAAACTACAGTCTCCGTTCAAAACTTCCCTCATTTTTTTGAGGGAAGCTTGTATTGTCAAGTATACGGCACACCCTTTTCCCTCTTCACAATCGAAATACTACAAAATTATTCTATCCGTCATTTTATCAACACACATACATGATATAATATAGTTTCACACTGATTTCGGTTATGTACAGTTTTCATAATTTTTATATCAGAATACGAAATATTATCAACCACAACATTTTCATTAATTGAAGTCATTTCAAATGGATAACCGTATATTTTGATATGTTGAAAATATTTTTCGCAAAAGGTCACAAAATCAGCAACTGTGACATACGACAGAATAATATTAAACTTGTTACCTGCTGTATCATAGTCATATATTTTATCAATATGCTTATCTAAATATGCTGTATTGAGACTATTAAGATTTAGCGCCTCAATAATTGTTATCGGAAAATCCTTTTCCTTAATTAAAATATCGACTTCCCCAGCACCTTTCCCATTCGGAGATAATCCTCTTCGAGTTTGGTCTTTTACATCATAACCTGCTGTATCCAAAATATCTCGAATATAATCATTTCTTTGATCTTCGGTTGCTCCATAATAAAGAGAGTTTGCCTGCAACTTAACACATGCTGATAATACTTCTCTTAACACCTCTTTCATCTTATATAAATCTGCACTACCAACTTCCAAAATTCTTTCACAGGTTTTGACCTTTATTATGCAAATATGTCTTCCCTCAACATTACAAACCTCATAAGAAATCTCTGTTTTTACCCGAACTTGTTTCAATGCATTTTGAACAATGTTATCCATGTTTATACTTTTATCAAATCCGCATAAACAATAATCACTTTTTTCTTTTACAACTCCAATCAAAACATATCCATATTTCTGACTACCATGCGCCACAGATTCTATATATTTAGATATTTGATTTGGGAATACACAAAATTGTTTACAAATCACTTCGTTATTTCCTGAAGCAATTAAGTTTTTAAGCTCTTCACACGTCACTTTTATCTAACCTTTCGTAATGGTATCCTATTAATCCCTGTAAGTTTTAACATTTTTCCAAAAGTTATTTGTTGAGGTTCCTCTATACCATCCTCAACCCATAACTCATAATCTTTTTCAAAATCCAAAGTATCTTTTTCTGCTCCATAATATAGAATTACTTGTCCATAATCTGAGGGGCGCGTGATTAAAACCATTTCTTTTCCATACTTTTTTATAATAAATATAGTATTTGTTACTTCAATCGGATCAGAGACATCATAGTCTGTTAATGTACCTAAATAATTAAAAATATTTTCTTTTGCCCTTTCTAAAATATTTTTTACATAATCAAATTTACTCCTATCACTTTCCGAAACATGTACAAAATTTTCTTTAAAAACTTTAAATTGTTGTGCACTTACAAATTCTTCTATACTTGAAATCCCATATTGAATCATAAGTTCTTCCGAAATCTCTACTTTTTCATCAGGAGTCTCGTCATTCTTTTGTGAATATACTTTCAAAATATTTTCCAACTCTCTTTCGTCCCGTAGCTTATATTTTTTTAATAAACTATCATATTTTTCGGCTTTCTTCATATTCTGTGCAATTTCTTCATTACCAATTAACCAATGTTTATTATCAACAATCTCTTTGAAAAATAATTGCGCCTTATCCGGATTGTCGTTAATCCAATAAAATAGTTTATTAAAATTATCTCGAACAGTTCCCTCTTGATTTTTGATCAAACCTTGGTTCTGCTTTACATATTCAGTCACCTCTTGTACAACGTCTCTGAGTCCCTTAACCCTACTTTCCGGAAGTTCTAAATAAATATCTACTGGTAACAAAATACTTCTCAAATCATTTCCTGTTTCAGCCAAAATGTCTTTAAAAATATCATCAATTTCTCCAGAATCCAAAAATACCGTTTCAATTGTTAGAAAGTCTCCATTTTGATTTGGTATAATAGGCTTTGTTTTTCTTTCAAACAAGTTTTTATGCTTATATTTTCCAAAATATTCAATAAGTTCCCTCAACCATGAGAAAGTCTCTTCCTCAGACAAGTTTAAGTAATATGCCAAAACAGCAATATTTTGACAGTCTCCTACATAATTAGCCATCTGAGTACACCAATACTTTCTAGCTTTTTCCATAACTTCAGCGTTGATTTTTTGAACCTCACACGCATTCAATATTTCTTCTGCAAATACTTTTTCCAACAATTTCAACAAATCTAATTGTTCCTCAACCCTAGTCTCCTCATTATGTAAAGTAATTATTTTTGCCATTGCTTCCCGTTCGGAAAATGTATTACCATCCATTGCTTTTAAAATGTCATCAAACAACCTATCGTAATCATAAATCCCACAAGACATATTATCTGACAGTCGAATTTCTTTATCTACCAAAATTTTTTTACACTCATTACCTAGCAACGATAAAATTTGCTTATATACATCTTCAATATCATCATCTATATATAATTCACCTATATCACAAAACTGTCCTAATTGATTAGGATATATTTTAGCATCTTCATAGTCTATATTTTGTGACTCTATTAATATTTCATATAAATTATTTAACCATGTAACCGGACTGATACTATCGTTTAAATTTAATTCTAATATTTCTAAACATCCAAATCCTTCTATAGTCCGAATCAATCTTTGCATATTAAAATTTCTACATTCCAACCATAAGGAAGAATACCATTTATGAATATCCAAAAACGGTACTATTCGGTCTGGATACATTGGCTCTACCAGCTCCCATACTTGTTCTCTTAATTTTTTTTCGTTGTCACCTATGATAAATATATTTGAATCATCCCAAAAATCACATAATGCTTTTCTTTCACCATTTTCTGTATCAACAATTTCCACATACTTTATATGTTGCTTACATTCTCCAATAATGTCAGCAAACCAATCCTTAGACAACCAATCCTTTTGAGGTTGCCTCGGTATACACACAATATTATATGCTTGCTTCCAATGGTGTTCTGCTACATAGTTCAATAAATTTTTATAAGCGTTTAGCGCCTGACTTATCAAATCCTTGTTCTCATCAACAACTTTGTTCTCGACATCAGTTAAGTAAATCCCACTTCGTGGGTCATTCGGATTAAAATATGCACTGTTTACAATAACTGGAAATGAAAAATCCTCTGTTCCAATAAGGGGAAACGTACAAAATAACTTAGGAACGTCCTTTGGATACTCATCTATAAAAATCTCATTATTTTTTGCTATGATAGGTATTGCCAAATCTATTTTTTCTTCATGATATGTTAATATATATATTTTATTCTTGCTTCCATTCTCAGTTACATAAATTGTATGTACCTCCGCTATCCCAAGTACTCCTTTTTCTCCACGTTCTATGTACAATGAATCATTTACTTTTACAGAATTAATTTTTTCTACGAAGGCAAATACATAAGGAATTGAAGCATAAAAGCTTTTTAATCCGTTTTTTGCAATCTCGATTCCTCTATTATCCAATTCATATAAAAAACAAGTATTGAAACCTCCCGTTTCCCCCAAAACAGAAATATCTATTTCTTTGCTTTCTTTAAGCTGTCTAAAACTCTCGTTTACTGCAGCAATAACCTCTTCCTTAGTTTCACCGCTTCTATCTAATAATATATGTATTTTCTTTAACAGCTCATTTTCATCCTGCAAAAAAGCATCTACAACTACTTTTTGTGATAGTAAATGGGTAGTTAAAAATCCTGTTCCAAATTTTCCTGTAATTCCATTATTCGGAGATTGATTTCTTTCTTTTGAAGAAACCTGTGAAATCAAATAAACAATATTCTCTGTCGTAAAACATTTTCCATCATGTTTAAAGGATAAATATCTTTCATTCTCATTAAAATCAATTTCGATATTTACCATTTCCTTGTTACCAGACACATCTTTAGCATTTTGAATCAGTTCCCAAATCCATCGGCGAGCTGTATTCTCATCATTTTTTAATAGCAAGTCCTGCATCATATCAAGTATCTTATTTGCAATTGCTGTGTCATGCGCACTGTTTACGGCAGCTTGTACTTTATCAGAATAATTCATCATCCCTCACCCCTTCTCATTGATTTATGTAAGCTGTTTTTTAATCTAATGTTCTATTTTCTTCATCCTCTTCTGCTGTTAAATATCTATTTTCCATCAATAATTTGATCCATTCATTTATATCCGCATTATCATATGAATTTTTTTTATTCAACCCATATGGACAATTAGCGCATAACGGATTTGTTTCTATTGAGCGCCATCCCCTCTCACCATTATTAAGAATTTCCTTAATAATCTTTCCTTCTTGAATTTCAAAATGCAAAGATGTTTCGTCAGCATAACCTGTTTCGGGAATAAATTTTTCTGTAAAAGCAAAATATTTCAAAACATGACTCTTTAAATATTCATCAAGATACTCTTTCCTAATAAACACTGTTCCGCCTATAGGATCTTTATAATATGAATTTTTATTATTATTGCACAGTATAATCTTTTTCCCTTCTTTGTCAACCCATGACATATCTGCATAAACCGGACTTAACTGAAAATATGATATTAACTCAGCCGGTGGCAGTACTAACGCCGTATCATCAAATATACTTGACAAATAATTTATACTTTTTACATCTTTGCATAACCATGGTTTTAAAGTACACTTCCCATAATTATCTAAATTTCCAGAATACTCATCCAACTCAATAGTAAGATACCTCGCTTCACCATCATCCATTATCGTTTCTTTTTCTGATGTACAACACCAAATATCATAAGTATCTTTCCACCTCGTTTCCCATTTAGTATCTTCATGAATCGAAATTCTCCCAGCAATCATTACCCATTCAACATCTTTAGTTTTTAAGGGTTCTATAAGAGACAACAAATTTTTTCGTGTAATGGCAGCATCTCTTACCCACATTAAATCTTTCTCTGCAGGGATCTCAATGCGATTGACCACCATATCTCCTAACTTTTCAATAAAATCCTGATATGTAGGTACTGGTGTAGCAATGTAAATATCTTCGCCATATTCTATCGGATCATATACTTCATATCCAATATTTTCTTGCCAATTGTTATATGTTGCAAATTCATTTGTATAATAATTACACATTAAGCTACCATAATAATACCCTGTAGCAATGTCAACACACTTCATAAAAGTTGAATTAGTAAAGTTCTCTTCTCGCATATAGCTATCAGTTTGGCTAAAAGATTCTTCAAACAAATTAAATACCTGTCTCAAAACAACTTCATATGAGCAAAAGAAGGCTCCTATTTCTAGCACTGGCTTCTCTGAACCAATATTATACTCCCCTATAGCAAAATCCTCAAAAGACATACTTCCATTACATTCACCTGTTTTTACACATATATACTTTTTCTCTAATGAATTATTAAGCTTGAAAATCTCTTTTTTATCTATATTTAGAAATTCTGTATGCATATCAATGTGATCTTTTCCCCAATATCGGAAATCAAAAAAATCTTTATTCATAAGATCAACGCTAAAAAGAACATCATTTAAAAAATCAGAAATGACTGTTCCCGAATGAATATCATATAAACTTTCCCTATTCCATTTAATGTACCCATACTTATCTTTCAAGTAAGTAGAAATTCGTTTAATACTTTTCGCCACTAGTTGTTTCTCATTAATTATCAGTTTTCTAAAAAAAGCGACAATATCTACATCATCTGGGGAACAAATCGCAAGAACATAAATGATATTCTCTTTTATGTATGGGTCAAGTATATTTTTTTCATATTCTTTTATCAATCTGTACTTATATTCATTATTTTGCCTTACAATTTCATACAATAGTTTCATAGCAAGACAACGTACATCTTTATTTGGTGCAGCACAACACCACAACGCAAAATAAAATGCCTCTTCAATTCTTCTATTATCACTATTGTTTAACGTAACAAAATAAATGATATTTTTCAATCTCCCTTTCACACGTTCTAAGAAATGTGAGCCAGATAACACCGTCGATAATTCTCTTAACTGACACATGCTCGACTTATAGTACGCATTTAAATAATATGTACAGTTAAATGGTTTATTCGTATACCCACCAAAAATAGTGATTAATTGACTGCTTTCCGTAGGTTGAAATGCCTTTATAAAATCTGTAATATGCTCCTCCTTAAAATTAATTTTAAGCAATGTTTCGTATTGCACAGAAGCAAGTAAATCTGTCGCTTTTAATAGTTTAACAATATATTGATAATCTGGAGCATAATTATCAAATATTGCAATAATCAAAGCTTCTACCAAGCTATAGAGTCTCCCAACCTTCTTGGATATAGCCTCTACTTGTACTTCAAATGTTCTTTCCGCAATATCTTCAAATAATGAGCGAGCAATTAAAAAATCAGTAAGTGAGTCTATTGCAAAGAAAAAATAGTGAATTTCATTATAATCATATTCCCGTAGAAATCCAGCTTGCATCATTACCTGTATAAAGGTTTCACCTGTTTTCACAATTAAACGCAAGTTTTTTTCATCAATTTCTTTGCTTTCATTTCTATACATCCATTTTGCAACTTCTTTAGTATCTTTCCAGATTTTAACTGGATCCTCATCCGAAATTTTTCCTTTAAATATCCTTTTAATAGACTTTATAATGTAATGTTCTAGTATAAATGTAATCGTGGCAATACCGTTTTCTGTTTCATCAATTATTTTTTTATCACTAAGAACACTACAAAGCATACTTAAGAGCAATGCGTTATTTGAATATAATATATCCTCATATTTATAAATATCCGGAATTGATAACTTTAAAAGTTCTCCAAGTGCCGATTCAAAAGAAACTCCCGGAAAAGTATACTCTGCCTTTGCTATTTCTTTATATTGATCCAATATAGCTACATCCATCGCATTTGTACGATATGTAAGGATAATTCTAATATTATTGTATTGCCTTAGAGAATGAAGTATATTAAGCAGATTCTCTTGTCCATTTTTAGACATCTCATTTATAGCATCAACTATAAACACAAATCCATTTTGACTATCTTTAATAATTTCATTCAATTCAATATTATTTGTATCTTTTTCAAACTTTCCATATATACATAAATGTGGAATATTCCTCTGTTCAAATTCTTCTTCTAAACACTTAATAAAGTAACTTTTTCCAATACCTCCTTCACCTGAAATCAAGCAGCATTCTTGTTGTCGAATAGACTCTTCCACTTCATAAATACTTAGACCATACCAGTTTGCTTTTTTATGTTGTATAGCTGTAATTATATTTTCTATATTCTTTATAAATATTTCCCTATTTTCAAAAAAAGCATTATATTGCGAAAGCATTTTTTCTAATGTCGCTAGTTCCGCTTGAATCTCTTTCTCACTTTGACTATGACGGACAGACGGCAGTTTTCCTATAAGAGTATTAAAAAAGTCAGGTTCTTCCCACTCCATTTCAAACTCACTATTAATTATCTGTCTCATTCTTTTTCTTTGCTCATTATTTAACAACTTATAATTCATAATTGTCCTCAAAAGATATTATCTTTTCTATTGATATGGTATACTATTTGAACTCCATTCCATTACTGCATGATGCAGACTCTTCCGCCACCATAGACAGATTCCGCGACTCATCATACATATATGCTACTGTTTCCTCTGAAGTCTTAGCTCCTTTCTTCCTCATCTCCCGATACACAACCTCTGCCAACGCACTCATAATTGCATTATACTTAGCCGTATCCTCGAACAAACTCTGATACGATTCCTGCGATTCCATATACCCATCTTGCGCTGCTGTACCAAACGCTTTAGGGAAAATACTTTCCACAAAAATCTGCGGGTCAGAGGACTGTGCCATCTTTTTCAATTTCTTATCAGAAAGCAGCTTGTCTCTCAATGCTGACAGAATAACTTTATCTCCCTCTGTGAAATTCCCTTTAAACTTTTCATTGATCTTCGCAATCACTTCATCTAAAGGTGTTTTTTCATCCATTCCCTTGACACCTTTGTGCTTTGCCGGAACATACATAGTCTTTGCTTCTTCCAAAGCAATTTCACCCTGAAATGTCTTTTGCAACTTGTAATATTCCAGTTTCAGTTTACCCTCTAGATCAATCAACTCCACAGGGTCTTTGGGCAATAATCCAATCAGATAAGAGCAGAACACATACTCTTTCTGTAACTCTTTATCAAACATTCTTAATATCTGCGATATGTAGCTATACCATTTAATCAGGTTGCGAACCTGTCTACGGAATTGGTATCTTTCGTTCTGGGTCTTTTTGTTATAACGGTTAGAAACAGGGAGCAAAATGCTGCTCATCCGTCCCATTGCCCTGTCGTCCTGTTTGCCTTTTTTGTAATACTCGTTTGTAAAGGCTTCAATATCCTCATCCGAGTAAATACCATAAGCTCGCAATTCTCTCTGCGTCTGGTATAATAAATCCGCATTTACCTCTTCCTGCAAAAATGTTTCCTGATAGAACGGCTGAAATGCGTCCTTTATATCCTCCGCTTTATTTACAAAATCCAGCACAAAAGTATCTGTCTTGCCCTCGCAAGTCCGGTTTAGTCTTGATAAAGTCTGTACTGCTTTCACATTCTTTAACTTCTTGTCCACAATCATCGTATGTAAAAGCGGCTCATCAAATCCTGTCTGATATTTTTCCGCTACAATCAACACATTAAAATTATCATGAAACTCCGCCTTGGTCTGATTCTCCGAAATGTGGGAACCGTCTTTACGCACATTCAATTTTGATTCTGTGTATTCCTCTCCTCTGTCATCAATTACACCGGAAAAAGCCACCAGAATATCCACATCATCGTACTTCTTTTCCTCGATATATCGCTTGATTTCATGATAATAGCGGACAGCAGCCAGTCTGGACGATGTAATCACCATCATCTTTCCTTTGCCGTCAATCTTATGCCTTGTGGTATCTCTGAATGTTTCCACGATAATCTGCGATTTCTGACTGATATTATAAGGATGTAATTCCTGATATTTACGAATGACTTTTGCCGCCCTGCTGGAAGGAACATCCGGATTATCTGTCATGGTCTTTGCAATTCGGAAACAAGTATTGTAGGTCATATAATTTTGAAGGACATCCAAAATAAACTTCTCCTCAATCGCCTGCCTCATGCTATACACATGAAATGGATGGAAAGAGCCGTCCTCCTGCTCCTGCCCAAACATTTCCAACGTGGTAGCCTTTGGCGTTGCAGTAAAGGCAAAAAAAGATAAGTTCTTATGCTTTCCTTGGGCAAGCATTTCTTTCACGAGCTTGTCCTCAGGATCAACTTCTTCCTCAGCCAAACCTTCGCGCTCTGCATACTCCCTCAGGGCTTCTTCTGTGTCTGCCAGTGCAGTCTTTAGTTTCAATGCTGAACTACCCGTCTGAGAAGAATGTGCCTCATCCACAATAATCGCAAAGCACCTGCCATTTGCCTTATCAACCTCTGTGTAAATGACCGGAAACTTCTGTAAGGTTGTAACAATAATACGCACTCCGTCATTGATTGCGTCTTTCAAATTTTGAGAAGTTTTATCCTCTCCTATAGTCTCCACTGCACCTAGCTTATGGTCAAATCCCGAAATCGTTTCCTGAAGCTGTGCATCTAATACAGTACGATCCGTCACAACAATCACACTGGAAAATACCGGCTTATTATTTTCATTGTAAAGTGACGCAAGACGATATGCTGTCCACGCGATAGAATTAGATTTACCGGAACCTGCACTATGTTGAATCAGGTAATTCTTACCTGCTCCATTTTTCCGTACATCTGCAATAAGCTTCCGAACAACATCCAACTGATGATAGCGAGGAAATATTAATATTTTCTTTTTCTGCAAATTGATAAACTTTCGGATAATATCTAACATGCTGTCTTTCTGGAATACATTTTCCCAAAGGTACGCCGTAGGATATCCATCCGGATTGGGCGGATTTCCTGCGCCGCCATCAGAACCGGCTCCATTAGAACCTTGGTTAAAGGGCAAAAAATAGGTATCTTTTCCTGCCAGTTTCGTTGTCATCCAAACTTCTGTATGATCTACACAAAAATACGCCAAAATTCTCTTATTAAATTGAAAGCATATTTCTCGCGAATCTCTATCGTACATCCATTGCGCTTTGGCATTATCTACATTTTGTCCTGTATACTGGTTTTTTAGTTCAAATGCAAACACCGGAATACCATTCACGACAAGTACCATGTCCACTGATTTTTTCGTATCAGCAGAATAATGCCATTGTCTATAACACTCTACTTCGTTTTCCGCATACTGAACCCCAGCCGTATCATTTAATCCAGATTCAGGCTTAAAATAGCAGACTTTAAAGGTAGTACCTCTATGTTTGAATCCATTACGCAAAACATGAAGCACTCCATCCATATCACAAGCATTATTAAACGCAACACAAAATTTACGCACAGGATCTATATCATTCTGCCTCTCGAATGCTGCCCACTCCCTTGGCTGGGTACGCTGGATGAAAGAAATCAGTTTATCCGGATATAAACCCAGCTTCGGATTATATGTTCCATTTCCCTTTGTATATCCACCTTCGGTTGATATGAGAAAAGCCTCAATATCCGATTCAAATTGTTTTTCTGTGGTAATTGTTATGCTCATGCTTCTTCCTCCGCAATCCATTGTCTGACCTTATCCTGCAGTAATATGATGTCCTGATACGTCAGCTTGTCTACCTTTAAATCAATCAAAATATAACAACGCAAAAGCCAATTATAAAAAGGCCAGATCTGCCTGTATCAAGTAAGGAATAATAATTTTTGTAAATAGTTATTAACAGGATTTCATTATAACAAATTTATGGAAACATTTAATAATTCTATCATTTGCGTAATAATCTTTTTACTCATCCTCCTATTATCATAGTGGGCGTTTCCCTGTTCTTCACCAATTCTAGCATTGCTTTCCTTACTGAGTTTTCTTGCGAATCAATGTTTATAACCTTTGTTGCAAAAAGAGATATGTATGGATCCAATGTTTTATCAGTTGAATAGAACCAAGCATCAAGTACCTGAAAAAATTCCTTCTCATCCGCACACCACCAAACCGCCGTCAAAATTTGCTGCATGCTACAGAACAGCGAATAGAAAGAGATTTCCCGTGCATGAATGGAATGCCCTGGATTTTGGGAGATAACACATTTACGAATTTCCTCACCGACTTGATTCAATTTATCCAATTTCCCTTGGAGATTCGGATCGTTCGTCTTAAATTCACCTAACAACAATATTTCCAACAAGTTCATACTGAACATTTTATTAGTTAAAAACATATATTCCGGATAACATACACTAATTTTATAAGCTGGAATAGATCCGTTTTCACAGGTGATTTTCTGCTGACAATCCTGCAAAAGCATTTCTCCATTTGATTTTAGATAGCATTCATGAAAAAAACATTGTTTCTGTGCCCGCACCATGCCAAATGTCATATTTTCTAATACAGTAACATCATCTAAAACATCAAGTTCGTTTGTGATACTTTTTTTCTTTATTTCAAAAAAAGCTAATTTTGTATTTTGTAACACAAGGTCACATTGTCCAGATTTGATGCCATTTTTTTCCGGATAAGTTCCATATTTAATGCCATAACCTTTTTTCTCCATTTCATCTCGAAGCATCTGCTCAACAGCCTCCCCCTGCTTACGTTCCAAAATAGAATAATTTTGGCGTATTATGTCGCAGGCAGCATAAAAAAAACCGATTCCACAAAAATGTTCATCCAGAAACAGATATGGTTCTGATGCAAAACCAATAATCGGCCTGGTAAACAGATTTATTCTGCCATCTAAAGAGGTAAATTCACGATTCACATCCTTTGCTGGAAGAGATATATCTTTTAAAATCTGTTTCAACCGATAAAATGCAATACCCGTTTCTTCTCTCAATATCTTTGTATCCACATATCCACAGTAAGTTGGTCTCTTTAATATATAGTCAGCTACCTTATAATAATCCTCATAAGAATAGTCCCTTTGGGCATAATTAAACCATGGTTTTATCAAATAATCCAAAGACAACAGAATATATCTTGCACTGTACTGTCGCGCCACACAAATTTTATCAAATATCATTTCATTTATTAGAAAAAGAGGGAAAAGTTCCAGGTTCATCATGCCATATTCAATTCCAGAGGTTCCCTGAACATCACAGACATCCAAAATAGCCTCTGCAAGAGTTATAATTCCATCCACATATCCTTTTACATCTTCAGTTATCTGTAAATCCCGACCCTGTCTCAGATGCTTTGCAGATATCTGAAGCAAAAGATTAAACGGCTCATTTCTTTCTTGGTCAAGTGTTCTTCCATATAGGTAGCGATCCATATCCGAAAAATACCGTTGTGCCACATATTTTTCCATAATCGCTTTATACACTGTGTTGCCGCCTATTGTTGCTATTTTTCGTTCCAGAAGATTAAAAAATTCCTGACCAGTTTCATCAGAATAGGAAATAGTGCCCATTTTCACAGATAACGAAAAACCCTGTTCCTTTAAAAATCGAGCAGACTGTGCCATCCTTTCGTCATATACATTATGTTGATGGCGACATATAGTTGGGAGGCTAATGCTTAATGCAAGCAGTTGTTCTATAATTTTCCTATCCACAGAATAGTAATACTGATTTCCTAAATAATCATGGAGCGTTTTCAATAAATCACATAACTGTTTGGTATCTTTCCCATCTATAACACCCAACAGATAATAATGCCTCGTTAATCGAACTAAAATATGGCTGTTTACAATCAGCCCACATTTTTCCATCTCCAACAGCTCTTTTGGCGATTTTTTACCATGCCCCATATCCTGTGAAACGGAATAACAAGCAAGTTTTTTGCATGCCTCCTCAATATCAACATAGCATGTATCTGCTACAGACATAGGATTAAATTCGAGATATAAGCCATTAATGACATCTAAAAACATATCCCATGTAGATTCAATTTCTATATGTTTCATTGATTTCCCCCTCCAAATTATGGATAATATCTGCACCTTATGCTTGATATTCCTGTGGTACTTCTTTTTTACCTGTAACATATTCGTAAATCAGAGATTTTTTATAATTTTCTATCTCGGAAAGATATTGCTCTTTCTTGGCAATAAGGTCATCTATTGCATAACATTTTTTGTCAAGATAATCCGCAATCTCTTCCTGTTCTTCATAACTTGGTACTGTAATAGAAAAATTCAAAAATTTATCCGCTTGCAATCTCCATCTTCCTAATCCACTTACTCCTTGCCCTAATCCATAAAAAATACGATTCGTATAACACATCTGCATCAAATATAAGTAGTATTTACTATAATAATTATCCTTATCAATTAACCGAAACACCCTATAATCGGGACTTGTTACGCCCTCATATTTGGAAATATCTACCCAACCGGTTAATAAGTCCATATGATTCATAGCAAAATCACCCATATGTACAAGTTGATAATTACTATAGTTTTCAGCTAATTGCCCCTCATTTCTAGTTAAATCTTTTGGCTTAATCCCTTTTTGTGTTATAGATAGCACAGTATGTCCTTCTTCTCCAGCAATTTCTTTCTGAATTTTGAAAATATATTTAATCTTTCTCATATCCCAGTTACTAGGAATCTGCCCAATACACTCAATTCCACTGTCCTTCATTTCCCTATCACCACGCACACCTTTAGTTACTGTCCGCGTGATAATTGCCTGTTTTAATTTTATATATTCGTCTATAGAAACTTTTGTTTTTTCTATAACGGAATCTATATAGACGCATTGCTGATCAAGATATTCTGCTATTTGACACTGTTCGTCGCAAGGGGGAACAATCATATTCAAACCCATAAATTTATCAGGATATAGCCTTAAACGAGAATCTATAATTCCTGTTGAGTACCTTTTAAATAACTCTGCTACTATATCTGTTCTAAAAAGATAGTGATAATACTTTGTGTCTATATCAGCTTTTTTTCTATATACACAGTATGCAGGGCTTACTATGCCATCATAAGCGCTTCTTCCTGTAGAGCGTTTCCACGCAAGCATAATATTCATAACAATATCTTCTGATTGACACAATTTATATCCGTCTAGTGTCTCTGCTCGGGTTTCAAACTCTCCATCAGATACTTTTTCAGATTTAGGTGCGACCCCATAATATTCAGAAACTGAAAGTAACATATGTTCATTACCGTTTTCACACCTATTGTTTACCTCAACAAAAAGCAGTTTATTTCTTTTTATATTCCAATCTACCGGAATCTCTCCAATCCACTCAACCCCACTAACCTTCATTTCTCTAGCCATACCTATTTCTCCTCAGCAAACAATTTCTCTAAAGATGCAGAAATATCAGCCTCTAACACATGAATCCGAGCCACAATATCCTCCACCTTTTCCGGAGCCTGATACTCATAGAAATATCTTGTCATAGGTATTTCATACCCCACCTTAGTCTTTTTCTTATCAATCCATGCATCTTCCGCATAGGGGAGCACTTCTCTCTCAAAGTACCTATCGATATCCTGCACCAGCGGTACATTCTCCGTATCACGCAAATTTGCATCTGCAACAGGCTTTCCTTTTTTCAAGACGATTTCCCCATTCTCATCTCGTTCAGGTCTTTCCACCACAATTTTGTTATATCCAAACTCTACCGTCTCAAATATTTTACTCTCACAATATATTCCGTTCTTATCTCCGTACACAGCACAATTTTCAAAGGAACCATAAGCCTTTACAATCAGTTCCCGACATTTGTCTGTAATATCATTCCGTTTCATTCCAATACTTTTTCTTCTAGCCTCATAACAATGAGAAGCATCGATAAGTTGTACCTTTCCCTCCCTATATGTAGGCTTATTTTTGGAACAGATCCAAATATAGGTGCTGATACCCGTATTCATAAACATATCTGTAGAAAGCTGCACTATACAGTCCAACCAATCGTTTTCCAAAATATATCTTCTAATCTCTGATGGGCCGCTCCCCGCATCTCCTGAAAATAGCGGAGAACCATTTTGTATAATTGCCATTTTCCCATCTGGTGCTAGTTTAGAAAGTCCGTTTAACACAAATAACTGCTGACCATCACTGATTTTAGGAAGTCCGGGTGCAAATCTTCCCTGTTCTCCTCTTGCTGCTTCTTCTTCCACCTTTTTCTGTTCACGCTTCCAGTCAATTCCAAAAGGCGGATTAGAAATACAATAATCAAAGGTAAAACCTGCAAACTGATCATCAGACAAGGTATCTCCAAACCGCATATTATCCGGATCTCCGCCGCGAATCATCATATCTGCTTTTGCTATCGCATAGGTGGATGGGTTGAACTCCTGTCCAAAACAAGTAACCTCTATATCGCTATTCAGATCATGAATTCTCTCCTCCATACAAGAAAGCATCTGGGATGTTCCCATGGTCATATCATAAACAGTCATTCCACCTGTATCTAAATTGGCATCCGCAAGAAGCAAATCTGTCATAAGATATATAATATCCCTACTGGTAAAATGTGCTCCCGCTTCCTCGCCAAAGGACTCTGAAAAGCGCCGTACTAAATCTTCAAAAATGTAACCACAGTCCACGGCACTGATTTTGTCAGCTCCTAAGTATCCTTTTTCAGAATTAAATTCTTTGATAATAAGATACAGTGTATTGCTCTCCACCATTCTTTTGATAATATTATCAAAATCAAACTTAGATAATACATCCTGCGCATTTGCTGAAAAACCTGCTAAATAATCTTTAAAGTTTGTTTCTATATTATCCGGATCAGCCAAAAGTGTCTCAAAAGTAAATTTACTTGTGTTATAAAATTGATATCCGGATGCTCTTGTCAAAAATCCATCAATGACTGCCAAATGTTTTACTTTTTCATATTGCGCAAGCACATTATCATGGGTAGGTAACAAACAATCATGAAATCTCTTAACCACTGTCATCGGTAAGATAACAAGACCATATTCATGCGGTTTGAATGGTCCACGAAGCATATCTGCCACATTCCAAATAACAGTAGCCTTTTCCGCAATATTTATTCCAACATCACTGATTTTATCGTTGCTCATCTTTATCAGCTTCCTCCTAAGGTTTTTTATAATTTACTAAGTCTCCAAAATCACAATCAAGTTCTGCGCATATACGTTCCAGAACAGATAAATTCACAGACTCTCCATTAGTCATTTTCGCCATGGTACTAGAGCTTAAACCTGTACTTTTACATAAATCGCCCTTTTTCATACCCTTATCAATCAATAACTTCCATAATCCGTTATAACTGATTGCCATAATTTTATTCCTCTCGCTTTCTATAAGTCAGCGCTGAATACCTTATTATAAATTGTAACACTATTTTATCAAATTAACAATTTGAAAAATCAAATATTATAATTTGAAAATTAAATATTATTCCAAAAGATGTAAAATACATGGTCTATTTTAATATTTCAATCAGACAGTTTAATGACACTGCAATTTCTTCATTTAATTTCTTTTCATAGTCGTTTTTAGCACGCATATCCGCTATCTCATGTATAACATCTATAATAATGTGTGCATCCTCTTTACTTGGTTTATCTGCTTTCCCATTATTTAGCACTAATTGCACTGACTTTAAGAAAATTATAGTAGTCGAATACCGATATTCATCTACATCAAAATTACTTTTTATAAATTTAATTAAATACTCCGCAGATTTCAGCAATTGTGAAACCGTTAAATTTTCTTTTTCATTTGTAGCAAGTACTGTGCTGCCTTGTAATTTTCCATGCGGAATTTCAAATAATTCTTTAATACCTATTTTTTCCATAAGTGCCTGCGCTTTATTCTGCATTATGACTCCTCCTTCTAAATCATCATAATTACATGATACTCTTTTCCGTCCAAGAAATCATCCTATGTTTCCAAATAAATAGTCTATGCAAAAATATCCCGTCGATTTCTCGACGGGATATAGTAGCTTTACTGATAAAATCAATCTTACTCCATAACAGCAGCACCACATCTTTCATATCACTAAAGACAAAACATACTAAACATTCTACTTCCCCCAAGCGAACCCAACTCTAACGAACCTTTTCCTTTTTCTTGATACTAAATCCATTTTTCAAATACAACTTCACTGCATTTTGGTTCCATTCAGCTACATGTAAAAGAATTTCTTCGTAGCTTTGTTCCTTTATATGATTCATTCCCCATAATAACAGTTTTTGCCCTATCCCCTGTCCTTGAAACGATTTCGCGACAATTAAATCATCTAACTCATTTCCATAGCAGGAAACAGCTCCTACTATTACTCCATTTTGCAAATAAAGAAAGATATCGTTTATTTTATCTTTGATTTGAGAGTAGTCAGAATAAAAGTTTATTGGCTCAACCTCCAATACTTTTCTCATTTGATAAAAACATTCATTATATATTCTCATATACTCATTCCAGTATTGTTCTTGAAAAGGAACACAATTTATATCATTCTGATACTCCAATGTTTTATCGAAAGACATCTCATATGCAATTATTTCTTTCATTATCATTTCCTCACCAAAAAGCTATACACTGTTTCGGATTTTTAATCTATAACTTCCCAGTAACCGTTTTTATTTGCCCCATGTCGTATTATTTTTCCTTCCGCCTTTAGTTTAGCCAAAATACGCTGTGCCTGCCTTCCGGTAATTCCCACAGATACAGACAACATATTAGCTGACATATTGCCATCTTGCCTTAAAAGAGCTATTATTTTTTCCTCATTTGTCACGACATTTACGCCGACATTTATTACGACATTTGTTCCGTTATGTGATTCGCTGATCTCCTTTAAGGCATTGCGAATCATCCCAAGCATAAACTCTACAAATTCGGTAGAATCCCCAGTGTTATCAGCCCGCTTCAGTACCTTATAATATTCCCCCTGATTTTCATACACAAGCGTTTCTACCGGAATCCATGCAAAAACTTCTTTCCATTTCTGCAAAATCAATGACTGCCACAATCTCCCTGTCCGACCATTGCCATCAGCAAAAGGATGAATAAACTCAAACTCATAATGAAAGACGCAAGACTTCACAAGCGGATGATATTTCGATTGCTTCAGCCATGTGAACAACTGATTCATTAAATCCGGCACATATTTTGCCGGTGATCCTGCATGAATCAGTTCTGTTCCGGCATAAACGCCAACATTCCCGCTTCGAAAACTTCCTGCTTCTTTCACAAGCCCTTCCATCATAATCTTATGGGCCAGCAAAAGGTTTTTCACACTGTATGGATCAAGCACGGATACTCTTTCATAAGCCTCATATGCATTCTTTACTTCGCGAATATCCTGTGGCGGTCCTAATATCCGCTTTCCATTTATCACATCCGTAACCTGTTCCAAAGTAAGCGTGTTCTGCTCTATCGCCAGAGATGAGTGTATCGTCTTGATCCTATTTTCCCTGCGGAGAATTGGATTCGGACGCATAGCATCGTAAGTTGTGATTGTACCAACATACTCTCCTATCTCTACTATTAAATTTGTTATCTCCTCATTCATTGTAAAAGGAGGTTTATAATTTTCACCCATATTATTCTCCGATCATGATTCAGGCAATCCAAGCTTATAACTCCGCTTGTTTGCTGATTCTGATTTGTTTATCTGATTATACCACACCCCAAACAACAAGGCCATCCCCTCGATGATAGTAGCAACACTGCCTTAACCAAACTGAATTTCGTACTATTCTACTTCTAATATCTCTTCAATCAATTTAGATGCCGCTTCCGGCTCTTCAAATATAGGACTATGCGCCGAATTATTAAACACATAAAATTCTTTTATTGGTGCATCAATTTGTAAATAATACTCATATTGCAAATCAAAACTGCATGTATAATCGTATTTTCCTGCAAAAAAGTAAATAGGAATCTGTAAAGAAGGTACTTCACTAAAAGCATTGAAATGCGTAGAATCCTTTACAACAGGAAATTGTGCAGACAGCCCTTTCCCTCTCCATATATTTATTCTTTCCTGCCAGGTATAAGCCTTACATCTCAAACTTGGGAAGAAAATTCCGGTAATTACAGAGTCCATATCTCTTGTTGTACCAACGCCTAACTCATGCATTGCTGTATCACGCAAAGAAGATGAAAAATACTTTGCATACATTTCATCGGATTCTCGAATCGGACAATTCTCAAATTTCTCAACCATTTTGGTATTACCTAGCTGCTCATATTGAGCTTTCATATAATCATATGCCATATATTCAGACTCTGTCTGATTGCAAATCTGCGCCATTGCTATATATGCATGATAATAATCCGGATATCGCTGTACTGTTTTGATGGCAATATATGTACCAAACGAATGTCCCATAATATATATTTTCTCTTGTCCAAATCTTTCGGACAAATATTTGCTTACTGCAACAACATCTGATATATATATTTCCGTGGTCATCTCTTCTGCTTTGATATCAGAGCTGTATGATAATCCGGTTCCCCTATATTCCAAATAGCAAACCACAAATTTATCTGCAAGACCGGACGGATACCTATATTCCATCAAATATTCCGGAATTCCCGGTCCCCCTCCGCAAACCAATAAGACCGGATTACTAATATCCTTTGCCATAATAATCATTCCGAGATTTCCATCTTCAACTTCTAAATAACACTTTTCGGCTATGCTATTCTCAATAATTTCTCCATTTTCATTACAAAATTGCGGTATTATGCCCCTGCTTGGTGGAAAAACAATTAAAATTAACAGCAGTAAAACTGCAGCAAACACCGAAAAACCTATTATCATTTTAGGCACTCTCTTTCTTTTCATTATGTATCACCTATTCAACCAATATTTTATCTAAAACATCTTCCCATTCAAAATCTCTCTTTACGCCTTGCATCGAAGCAATAGCTGCAATACCATGAACCTTTGCCCACATGGCGATAATACCATACTTAATACGTTCCTCACTGAAACCTTCGTTCTTATAAATCGTATATGCCTTCTCCTTATAGTATTGAAAAGGCTCAAATGCATTTGGTTCATTACCCATAGATAAATCTATCTTCAAATAAGGTTGTGCAAATAAAAATGAATAGTATTCGGGATACCTAATAAAAAATTGGACATAAGCTTTTCCCATGTTTAATATTGCTATCGGGGAATTACCATGCTCTGTTCTCTCATAGGCATCTTCCAGACATTTTTGCAATTGTTCGGTTATATATTCTTGAATTGCAATCAATAATTCGCCCTTATTTTTAAAATGACTATAAGGCGCAGCTTCGCTGACATTACACAACTGCGCCAGTTTTCTTAAAGACAACTTATGAATTCCGTCTTCTTGTATCATATGCAAACCGGTCTTTATTAATTGAATTTTTAAATCTCCATGATGATATTTTTTATCCATCTCAACCTCCAAACTTAACACTGTTAAGTTTATCATATAATCAACTTTTGTCAACCCTTCCACCTATTTCAGAACGTAAAAAGGGCCTCCCGATTTCTCGGAAAGCCCCATAAAAATTCGCTCAATAATTAACCACTTCTACATTAAGCATATTTCCTAATATTTCAAGTTCTTTTTTTACATTTCCGTAGATTACGACAAAATGCGGCTCCCAGCCTGCCAGTACACTGTTTTCCACAATCTGCCTTGCAGGATTGCAGGTTTTCACGACAATGGAGGTTCCGTTAAACTGCTTTGGCGTATCCAATGCCTCTCCTTCTGTGATAAAGAAGCGGAATGTCCCGTCCGGCTTTCTTCCTATCCGGAATACCGTAACACTTTCCGCTGCCTTACAGGCGAAATCCAGTGTCGGGCCGATTTTCCTGTTGCAGTGCACATCCGCGCATGCCCCCGGTTCTTCCTTTGCCAGAGAACATGCCGCTGTCCCACAGTGCCAATATGTGATCGTGTTCTCTTTTTCATCCATGGAGACCGGATCACCGAAGAATACCGGCTTATCTGTCAGCCGCATCCCCAGATACATCGATAAAGCTCCATAGGTATCCGCCTCGCAGCTTGCAGCCACCCCAAGATCATTCAGCATTGCCAGAACAGCACATACCGGTGTTCCAAACGCGGTAAAAAAGTCCGGCCAGCAGCGGGAAGCGATCGCACCGACATGATTTTCTTTCACATATTCCTTATATGCCTTATACAGCCTTGCAAAATTCAAAACATTCTCTTGCGCAATATTCTCTAATCCGCATATACGGCTCCGCGCATCATCCAGATACTCCGATACTTCCTCATCGGAAAAGGTTTTCGCTCTGTCAATTAATTCCCTTGCCTCGATAGACTCCAGTCTCACACCAAATGTTTTTAAGAGCTCCGAATCCAGTGCACGGCCAAAACCAAATCCCTGCGGCGTATGTCCGATTGCCGTTAATTTCAGATTCTTCATATCAAATTTCAGCTTTGCCGCCCGCACGGCAGAAGTCACCGCAGCGATTACTTCTTCTTCCTGCGGCGCGCCGAATACATAGGTAAACGGCTCCTCGCGAAATGTTTTAATCATATTTGCCGCAGAATATGCGCCTGTCAGAGAATTCAGACGAAGTCTTCCGCCGTCTATCACCGGCTCCCTGAGCGTCCAGAGCAGTATCGGACAATCGAATGCTGCCAGCACCTCTGAAACATAGGCTGAGTTTGCAAACGTAATATTCTGCAGCACAATCAGATCCGGATGTAAATCCTTCATAAATTCTTTCAAGAGGTCTAACGACAACAACATCTCATCAGGAACCTTCACATCTTCCGCAACGGACCGCAACAAAGCGATCGACTTCTCGAATTCTTTACCTGCGCTTTCCAAATGAAATGTGGGAACTCCCACCGGTATATATGCAACTTCAAATTTTTTCATTATGATACCCTTGCTCCTTTCTCAACCTTCTCCTTTTCATCTTCCTATTTGCAAAATAGTGTCACTCCCGAAATCAGCAGCAAAACATATGTCAGAATCATGAAAAATTTCTGGCTCATAATCCGATACAATTTCCCGCCTACAAACATTCCGGCCATCAAAACCGGAAAAGAGATACCCAGAATGCACAGATTGTCTTTATTCCACATCCCCGCATGGATATCCCCAATCAATATAATGGTATTCAGCAAAATCCAGACAGTGGAAATCGTAGCCCGAAAAGACCTTTTGTCAGATATCCTTCCGGTCAGATATCCAATCAGCAGCGGACCTCCTGACACAAAGATGCCATGTACGACTCCCGCCGCAGTTAAGAGCAGGAAGTCCTTCAGGCGGTGTTCCTTTTGCCCGTCCTCTTCCTGCTTTTTCCTAGCTGCCATCATCCGGTACAGACCATGCACGGCAAGCAGGACTACGAAGCTTCCCAATGCCTGATATAAAATCATTTGGTTGGTTCCGACAAAATTTTTCAGCCCCATGCCTGCAAAGATACCGATTACCATGACAAGAACAATCCGCTTTAATTCTTTCCGGTTCACATGCTCGCGGTTACCCAGAAATACGTAGATACCTGACAATAATCCCAGCACATTCAATACCGGCTTTGTCACATCATATCCCATCAGCATAATACCAAACGGCATCGCAAGAATGGTTCCCGCAAATCCTGTAATTCCCTGGATAATATTTGCAAGGAAGATTGTCAAAAAGAAAAATAATTCTTTCATTTTTCTTCCATACTCCTTTTAAAAAAACAATTCCTTGTTCTCGCCGATGATGCCGGGATATGCACCCTGCCTGATCAACGGTTCTCTGTCCGGATGCGCTAACACCCATTTATTGCGCATAAGCAGAAGCTCTTTCTCCCTGTCACCAACACCTGCGCTTTCTTTTTCCTCTTCCGTCAGCGGAGTATTGGTGCCTTTGGGCAGAATTACGATATCTTTAAAGCCTTCCTCCATCACGCGCAGCGGCGAAAGGTGCAGGGTTGTCTGATACATCTCGATAGCCGTTCCTTTTTGCAGGAAAAATACCTGCGCGTCCTCATTCCGGTAGTGATTGTCCCGAATATCCCAGGTATGCCCGAGCACCAGCATAAAATCCGTAACCGCTATGTTGATTTCGCTTCCTTTATGGTACTCAAAACCATTATATGTACTGTTTCTTCCGTTACAGTATCCCGCCTGAACCAGCATCCCGCCGTAAAGCAGGCGGGATACGTTCTGCATAACGGGAAGCGCTTCCAGCTCCTCCTGTGAAGCAATATAGATATTTCCATTCTTCGGAACGGAAGTCTCTTTTTCCATATAGGAAATGGCTTCCGAAAAATCATATCCGTGAAGAATCCTCCCGTAACTTGCAAATTCTTCCGATTCCACCGGATAAATTTTTACATTATTTACCTGATTCAGGCGTTCTAAACGTTCCATTATTTCTGCTCCCTGACAACTTTGACTGTAGCACAGAAGTCCTCTTTCCCGTAACCGGCTTCCATGGCTGTATCATAGACGCGCTTTACATTCGCCGCGCCCGGCATGGATACCTGGCACTCTTTCGCAAGTTCCATGCAGATATTGACGTCTTTGGACATATTTTCCACAGAAAATGCCGTCGTGTAATCCTCTTTGGAAATCACTTCTTTTTTCGAATCCAGATAGAAGTTCTGCCCTCCGCCGTAAGAAATTGCCTGGGCAAAAGTCATAATATCGATACCGTTTGCCGCCGCCAATACGGAAGTCTCGTTGACTCCGTTCTGAATCTGCGCCACCAGCGCATTGTGACAGATCTTCATGACCAGACCTTTTCCGTTGCCGCCCATGCGGATTACATTTTCTCCCATATAAGACAGAATCGGTTTGATCTGCTCATAAGCCTCTTCATCGCCGCCCACATAGATGCCGAGCTTTCCGGCAATGGCAGCCGGTTTACTCTTTACGACAGGAGCGTCCAGGAACTGTGCTCCGGTTGCTTTGACCATCTTCGATATCTCCACGGAAACGGCCGGATCAATCGTACTCATATCGATACATGTCTTTGATTCGTTCAGTACCGGAAGAATCTCTGTGTAGACGCTTTTAGAGTGCTCCGACTTCGGAACCATGGAAATAATCACCTGCGATTGCTTTGCCACTTCCGTTGAATTCTTGCAGGCTGCGGCGCCTTTAGCGGCCAGCTGCTTTACTTTCTCTTCCACAAAATCAAATACAAATACCTGATCGTCATGTTTTTTGATGATATTCTCACACATGGATTCACCCATGATACCCAAACCTATAAATCCGATTTTCATTTTCCGCATCCTTTCCCTGTCTCTTCTGTTACTCTGTTGCAGTGTGATCCCATGCATCCACAAATGTCTCTATGCCCTGTCTGGTATATGCGTGTTTCATGCTGTCACGATATACTTCAAGTCCCGCTGTCACAATATCGGCTCCCGCTACCGCACAGTCCACAAACTGTTTGGGGGTACGCACTGCTGCGCATATAATCTCTGTCTTCCCGTAAAATCCGTAATTTTTGTAGATTTTTACGATGTTCTCTATATATTCCTTACAATCCTCTCCGTTTGACTCCTTCCATCCGATAAACGGAGATACGAATTTCGAACCGTTCTTCGCCGGCAGGATTGCCTGTGCCGCTGAAAAGATCAATGTCACATTTGTGCGGATTCCCTTTTCCTCTAATTTTCTCGCTGCGGTTATACCTGCCTCCGTTGCCGGAATCTTAATGACAAAATTACTGCTGATTGCCGAAATTTTCTCTGCTTCGGCAATCATTTCCTGCGCATTGTCAAGATGCGGATTGATTTCCACGGAAACCGGGAATTTCTCATAACCCTCTAATCCCTGCTCCTTAATCCACTCTGCAATATCCGTAATTGCACGCAGAAACGGTTTGCCGCTCAGCATGATATGTTTCGGATTCGTTGTCACTCCGTCAATTCCGAATGTCTCATAAGCATATTTAATTTCATCCATTTTTGCGCTGTCTAAAAAATATTTCATCTTTTCTCTCTCCTTCGATTTTTGATGTAATTTTTATTTGAATTTTAATGCATTCTCTTTGTTCCAAAGTCTGTCGTAAGAATAGCCGGTTACCTTTTCACAGATCGCAATCTCTTCTGCACTGGCCTTACTGTTATCCTCGCCTTTTCTGCGGGCGATTTCTTTTTTAACCACTTCAAATTCCGCCTTGTTCATCGGGAATATCTTGGCAAATACCAAGGCCGCCACCATCAGTACGACCGGGGCAAATACATAAATGTAGGCTATCCCGGACTGCGTTGCCGCACTCTGCCTTCCGCCGGAGGAGGCGATGACCTCATTGTATCCGACCCATCCGAGCAGGATACCAATCACGGCGCTTGAACAACCTGTAGCAATCTTTCTCACAAAAGTTGCCATTGCAGAACAGGTAGCCGGTCGGTTGATGGACGTAATCAGCTCATCCACATCCGCTAAGTCTGCCAATATCGCATAGATACTGGTGGAAGAACCCGCCATTCCCAGACCGATAATAAACGACAGTACCAGAATGATCGTAAAGTTCGCTCCTTCATGGGAGAACAGAAGCATAGCCAATGTCGCCGCAATTCTCACAGGAAATCCTACCATAATCGGAAACTTCTTGGATGTCTTCGCCATAATCGGCGTAAACAGGATGGTGCCTACAAACTGCGACAGCAGAATAATCGCCATCAGATAGGTAAACCTTCCGCCTCCGTAAGCATTGAGCACATCATCCACATAATACACGGCAAGTCCCGTCACGAAATCCGCCGCCCCCTGTCCGCACAGGAAAATTGCAATCAGCAGCCGGAAACTTCTGCTCTTATATACCGTAAGCGACTGTACAAAGCTCTGCGCAAAGCCGATCTTCACTACTTCTTTTTCACGCTCCCACGTTCCGAGGAAAGTCAGCAGGATCGTAATAAAGAAAATGACTCCGAAAATGATCGCCACCCGCAGGTAAGCCGACGCGTCCGTATTGTCTTTCACCATCAGCGTCGGGATCAATCCGGCCAGGATTGCCCCGAATGTCGAAAAGATCATACGCACGCCGGAAAACTGGCTGCGCAGCGTATAGTCATCCACCATATCCGGAAGCAGTGCGTTATAGGGAACCATTACAATGGTAAAGCCGGTCGAGAATAACATATACATCAGCATATAAAAGAAATACTGTCCGCCGGTTGTGCTTCCCGGAAAAGTAATCCACATCAGCACAAATGTAATCGCCGATATCACACTTCCGATCAATATGTACAGCCTCTTGGCGCCAAACCGGCACTTGGTTCTGTCGCAGATATTCCCCATCAGCGGATCTGTGATTGCATCCCATACTTTACCGATCAGCGGAATGGTTCCTGCCAGTGCAGTAGACATGCCCAGTGATTTCGTGAGAAATACGGTAAAAAAGGTACTGATAACGACAAAAGCGCCGCCTCCGTAGATATCCGCGAAGCCGTAAGCACATTTGGCACGCATGCTCCGCTCTCTCTTTTCCTTCGTGTTCATAAACGCCCTCCTTATTCTGTTATTTTCATTAATTCTTCAAATCTCTCACTATTCCTGCGGATAAATACAGGCGGCTGCCCGATTGGCGCCTGTACTGTTACCTTCCCGCCGCCATATTCTTGTCCGGAAAATAAGTGCACCCATTTCTCTGAAGGCAGAAGACAAGTTCTCTCGCTAACGCCTTCCTGCAGTACCGGAGCCACCAGGATATCCCTGCCTAACAGGTATTCTCCCTTCTCCTGATACAGTTCCTCCTCGTCGTAATGATAGAAGAGAGGACGCATCACAGGAATACCTTTCTGCACTGCTTCCACAACACAATCCTTAATATAATTTTTTAAGGAAACATGGATTGCCGTGCATTTTGCCAGATGGGCAAGCAGCTCCTCATCGCTGTCAAATTGTACATTATTTACCGGTTGATTTCCCTCATGGGTCCGGAACAGCGGAGAGAAAACATTCATCTCTTCCCACCGCATCAGAAGTTCTTTGCTGCGGCGCATATGCATGATCGTCGTATAACCGCCGGCATCGGAATGGGTAATCCCGAATCCGCTCATCGCCAGCGAAAGAGTTGCCGGAATGACCGACGGCAGCCCGTCGTCCACCGACCAGTCCACATGCTGGTCTCCGGTCCACATCATATCCGAGTGAGCGATCGTCCCCGTATGCCCTGCACGGGTAAAAAAGAAAACCTCATTCTCCATCTGACATTCCCGAATCGCCTCTCTGTTGAGCTTCGCCCAGATAGCCGGCCACTGGTTATGTAGGATTTCCGGATCCTCACCGCTGTAGAGCACGCTGTCTATCGGCAGATATTCCCCGAAATCCGCCATCCAGCCGCTCATCCCGATACCAATCATATTTTCCTTGATTAGATTCTTATACCATTCATACGCCTTCGGATTCGTGAAATCTATCATGGCCGCCGGGAAGGTGGTGATCGTTACCATGTAGTCCTCCCCTTTTTTATTTTTCACGCAGTAGCCTTTTTCGGAAGCCTCCCGGTAGATATTTTTCTCAATCGCAAGGAAAGGATTGATATATCCCAGAAAGCGTACACCTTTTTTCTTCCATTCTGCTATCTTATCCGGCAGTTTCGGATACAGTTCATCGTCCCGCTGCCAGTTCCACATCACCTGATATCCAAACCCGGTTCTCCTGCATCCGGACCAGTCCTGACACCAGACCGCGTTTATTTTCACGCCTGCTCTCTGTGCGGTCTCAATCTTTCTGTCAACTGCATCGCAGCCTTCCTGCACAGCCAAAATCCCACCGTCATAAATCCAATCCGGCAATATCTTCTGCCTGCCTAACACATCGCTTAATCCCTCGGAAACCGCCTCAAAGCTGTCTCCCCATCCAATCGTAATCTCCGGCGATTCCTGAAGCTCCAGCGCAATCTGCCCGCGATTGCTGAAATCAAACTCGGCAAAGGCGTTCGTATTGACATGAACAAAATACTTATCGCTGGAAACAAAGGTTGGCTGCGCATAATAGGACTCATATTCAGAAAACTTAAGCGTTCTCTCAGGGTGCTTTCCCAGCAGCTTCTCGCGAATAATTTTACTCGATATCCGTCTGGTATTCTGGTGCTCCGCCACCCAGATCCGCACCTTCTCACCTTTTAAGTCCAATTTGGAATAAGTCTCTCCGCAACCGTAAATATGCTCTCCTTCATTCGTCGGAAATATCAGCCTGTAACGGTTCACTTTCTCGGAGGGCATGTCTCTGCAGACTATCTGCATCCTGTTTTCCTGCACTTTTACGCATATTTTTCCTGCATAGCTTCCTGCTTCATCCTCATAGTGCAATTCGAACCCATCCGAAAGCGCTGTTTTTTCCTTCATAGACAGCTTCTGCATTCTTACATTTTTCTGCCTATATACAAAACTCCCCCGTTTCATGGAAAAACAGTTCTTCCCCATACCGATTTCCAGTCTCATATTCTCAAATCTCTTAATATCAAACTGCAACGCAATCCTCCTCTCACCTTCTCTTTGAATGAATTAACTGTTTTAATTAATTATACCGCTTATGACCGGTCTTTACAAGTACGCTGCAATAGTCTTACTTTACCGAACATTACCGGAACTTGTTGCAAAGTAGAAAAAAGGGTTCCGGAGAAATCTCCGAAACCCCTGAATTTACTGTAATTCTATTGATTACTCGATGATAGTAGCAACACGGCCTGAACCAACTGTTCTACCACCCTCACGGATTAGGTTAGAAGAACCTTGTGTGACAAATGGCGTGTTTTCGGGGTTTTCTGTCGCTAGTTTTTCTGAAAATATTGATTTTCTCTGTATTTTCAGAATTTTTGTAGCCAATTTGTAGCCAAGGACACCAATACCATCTTTCCCAGACAATATGTTCTCGTTGTGTTTGCCACAAAATTTCAATCTCATATGCAAATTCCCTAATCACCGTTTAGGAAATCTAACTTCAAAATCGGGTTACTACATTTTTTGTTAAAACTGCACTCTTTTTTTGAACGAAGTTTTTATCAAAGTATGAATAAAACATCCTTCATTCATACAATCCATTCCTTTACGGAATCCCTTTCAAAACAGTGCCTTCCAAGGTTGCTAGGTGTGATTCTTTTTCTTCAAGGAATGAGATTTAAAGTGTCAGCTTCAATATATGTTTGTGATGGTCAGTTCATCTTATTAATGAACCTTTTGTATGTATACTTTTTCTTTTCTGCTCTGCCTCCAGTTCTTCTCCCAGTTCCTCATCATTGTCTGATTCAACCTCTGGATAGCCATCTAAATTATCTTTGTCCTTTATGACTATCTTAATCTTTATAGCAAACGACAAATTTGCTAAGAGCACTTTACAGACATCAGTTAGTATTCGAATAAACCAACACCTCCACATGAATTGACTCTCGTTTCTTCTTATAAATGTCAGTGCTCCTATGTAGCCAACCAAAGATCTAAGCATAACAGGTACATTTATAATTGTGGCGGTTACAGAATTGCCCCTCGTTACCATATTATCCAATTCATTTCCTTCCGTGCACTTTAGTCGCTCTGCTTCCATATGTGTTACTATAACCATTCCTTCGTCTTCACCACCGCTGTCCACAAGAAATACCCCTAATGACTGTAAATAAAGGATATACTTTCCTGCAGAAATAACGTCAAAAATAGTGATACTTGTCGGATCTGTTGTCAAACTCAGCGAAACAGGTAGCTGAACAGAATTAGGTAATACCACATTTTCCGTGACCATCATCTCTCTAGTATCAACATAATCCATCCTATTAAATTCTAAAATACCTACTGTCATCGCTACAACTCCTACGAGTGCTATAATTCTGTTGTTCATGTTTTTCCTATTTCTCATAATTATTCCCTCCAGTTATAAACTCGACAAGCAGTTCTACTGCCTGCACTAAAAATTAGTTGACAATGATTGATATTTTATTGAATGCAAAAATCAACTCCATAAACCTTCATGATTTCCAATAATATAAGTAACCTGATAAAGTTATAATTCAATTTTTATTTATTCATAAATTCCATACACCTCCTTAAAGCAATCTTTTTCAAAGTCTCCTAATTTCAAAGAAATGCTTCCCTTTTTGCACTCCCAGAGTGAGGCGCCGAGCCACTCACGAGTAAGCTATTCTTTCCAGACTGCTCATTTATGCGACTACCAGCCTTTTTTGCATCACCAGAATCGCACAAAAACTTTTTTTCTCAGCTTTTCGTTGAACTATGAACGATTCTACTCTGTATATTGAAATAAGTGTCAATACATAACATTAGATGTTTTACTAAAAGCAAAGCAAACATACCCATATAGTCAATAAAAAAGCACGGAACAATCAGACATTTGCATGGAATTCCCCAACAGAAAAAAACTCTGCTGCATTGAATCCGTATGTAAATATCATTTGCCCTGTGCACATAGATCAGGCTTTATGAAATTTAGTTTCCTATCTGATATACAAATTATACCAGTTTCTATTATTGTTATCATTTTCGCATTCGATATTTTCGTTCGTAAAATATTATCACATTCGGTAATTTTCTTAAAAAAGAGCGGCGAGAAAATTATTTCTCAGCCGCCCATAATGATACACATAATTCATCAAATACCTTTATTTGCTTGAGCATCAAAGCTTTATTCTCAGTATCCAACCCCATATAAAAGTCTCTTATACCACTTAATACTTTATCAATATTGGCACCATTTTCGGAACAGATATATACACTCTCTGGTTGAAAGTCAGACAACTCATGTCCTAGTGCCCTTGCTATTCTACAAAAAAGATCCACACCTAGATCTCTATTTCCTTGTTCAATAATACAAATTGTGGCAGGTGATGTCCCGACCTCATAAGCCAGCACTTCCTGCGTCCAACCTTTTTGCTTGCGAAATAATCTAATTTTACTGCCAATTTCTTTTGCAGCAGAAGTGCTGGCTTCACCCATTGTCTCACCTCCCTTCAACACAATCCTCTAGGAAGATTTAGCGATAAAGAGCTTGGACAAAAAAACCGGGCAGATAATGGCAGTTGGGCATAGTTATCCCATCCTGTCATTGCTCTGCTCCGGTCTCTGCCTTTCTGCGCCAGCAGTCCGCTAAGCTAATTTTATATTATATCCCAAGCTCATTCGCCCTAATCCCCGACACGACTGCCTCTCTGCCATTTTATATGGCAGCCATGCATAATACTGCTCCGTAATTGAATCTTCCATAAACATAGTTTCTACTCTTCTTTCTACTTAAATAAATTCGTTATTGCCTCAGAGAGATTTTTGCGTGCTTCCTCAGTATCGCTGTCAGCCTTTCCTGAAAAATCCATTGATGCCCCCACTCCTTCAAGTAAATGGCCCGTCATTGAGACCTTACCGAAAAGACTCTCATAGTTATCGAATGCCCACGCGCTCTTTGCCCTATTTATGATTTTCTCCTCTCTCTTAAAAAGATCCCGCAATATATTGATAAGATATTCAAAAATCAATGCCTGCTTGTTTTCACGCATCAGCTCATAACTCGATTTAAACGCATCTGGATTCCCCTTGTCAAATACCATGTACATGTCTTCTCTGTACATTTCCAGCACAACGGAGTCCCTAGCCATCAATTTCCAGAGCTCCACACCTTTTGAGGCAAATTTAATACTCTCCCCATTATCTTTCATTTCAAGGACTCCACACGCGACCAGATGATGTACAGCGTCATTAAGCAATTTGTAAATATCATCTCTCTCCCCAAATGTATCGCCAAATATATCCCTAAAATCCCGCTGCATGTCTCTTAACTTAACAGGTTTGTTCTCATCTCTGCCCTGAATATCTAAAAGGCGGATATTGTAAGCCATGATGTAGAGAGTCATCAACGCATTGTCACTTGCCCCTTTTTCATTTTCTTCCACTCTACTGTCAAAGATACTTGGTATATAACCATCGGTTCCCCCCATATATACAAGATCAGCTCCACAGGCAATGCTTCTTTCGACAGTAATGTTGTTCAACACATATTCGTCCTTGCCTAATGCCACACTTGGATCTGTCAGCGCATCCCTAGTTACCCATACCGGATTTGATAGGATATCATTATAAATCCTCATCACCTGTCGCATATCATGTCCAGTCAGCCCTTTTATGATGTCAGCATACTTTTTCTCATATTTTTCACTAAGAAGAAGCAATATCTTCAGTGCCTTTTCCCACTTTCCATCTTCTGAATATTTGACATTATCAGGAAGCGCATTATACTTTTCCCTAAAATACAGTGAAAGATCTATATCACGTTTTTTTTGAATAATTACCGCCGTTTCCAAGCCATCAAAAGCTTTATCCTGCCTAAATACCTCATCTGTCTCTGTACGCATGGAAATAACAAGCTGAACATGAACTCTCCGTCCATTCCAGCCTTTGGGGTAATTTTGCATGCATTCAAAAAACCGAATATATTGCATAACAATATTCTTCCTTACTTCTTCGCGGACGGACTCTATCCCATCTATAATAATTATGACACGATCCAGTGGCACATCAGCCTTAGAAAGATAAAACTTTAACTTTGAAGCCTCATATATAAAGAATTCCTCCTTTGCTGCATTAAGCTTATTCTCTGTAGTTCCACCATCCCTATTGCCAAGTGAGTATAGAACCTTAGGATTTGTGTTCCACACAAAGTCCTCGAAATTCTCTTTTGTTTCCTTTTTTTCAAACCACTCCTTGACATCCGTGAATTCGCTTTCAATCTTTCCACAGACGGCGCCTGCAGTTCGCGATATGTCATAACGGATTTCATCAATCCCTCCATTACTGAGTGCAGCACTATGTTTGAATACAGGAATAATGACTGCTCTTCCATCAATTTGAATGGCATTGTTCACACAGCCAAACACATTCATGATCTCTATTGTCTTGCCATTACCTTTTCCCCCAATGAACAACGTGACCGCATCCATATACCTTGTCTTGACTGCCTCAAGTTCCTCATCAGCATTTTTATCTTTTATATATGGCCATATTCCTCCCGGATCAGCATTCAAGAAGTACCTAAAAGGTTCCTTTAATTCCTCATATAGGGGATTTTTCCAATAATCCCGCAACCTGCCAGCAATCTGGTTGATTTTTCGATATTCTTGCATCTCGATCCTTCCTCTCTATTGCACATATTATGAAATTCTGGTTCTATTATATGCTAACAAAGTATGTATGTCAATGCAAACTTTAACAATAAGTATTGACATATTAGTTTCCTGGATGTAAAATAACTATATCAGTAATCATACTAGTTGCTGATTCACAAAAATAATCACCCTGGTTCTGGCGGATGCACGGCGGTGCACTGTGGCTTCACTGCGGAGGTCTCCACTTAACCAGCGCTCTGTCTGCTGACAGGGGACAGTCCAGGGGAAGGCAGGAGGTTGAATTTAATATTGGATGCAAATGCAAAAAAACCATCACGAGAGGAACTTTATTCCCGCTACCGCAAGAAGATTGCTGAAACGATACGTGATGCACGGATGCAGAAACGCCTCGGTCAGAAGGAGCTTGCCGATCTTATCGGAATTTCGCCTGCTCAATTATGTAGAATCGAGAATGCTGATAGTCGGCCCACCAAGCCAACGCTCCAGAAACTCTCAGCATATATCGATATCCCTTACTCAGAATTATTAAGCATAGCTGGATACAGCAACGCTAAAGGTGAAGAAACCCTTTTCAATAAAGAGGGCAAGAAACTCGACACATATAATCTTGTTTCTTCTATCTACAAGGCCGATAGCAGCTTATTGGAATGCTTTCAGAATTTTGATGAAATTGGTGATGAAGAAAATGTCAGAGTCCTGAAAGTATTATTGCACTCTATGAGAAAGGAGGTCGAATTAAGGGAAAACGGCGGAAACAGTTTATTTCAGAACACTTTCAAAGCACTAAAAAGGTTCATCCTTACGGCACTTGTGGATACCGACTCGTTGTCCCCCAAATGAATATCATGAATAGTGATCCAACATTCACAGACGGCCCATACCATTACTTTTAACCTCCAAGGGCCAAGGAAATTCAGTTAGGCATAATTATTGATGGAATGACCCTATAGTTTTATGGTATGGCATGGGCGAAACGCTAAAGTAGCATGAAAACCCTCGGCATACGGACACGGTTCCGCGTGCCAATTAATTATGAGAAATTGGAGATTTTTTATGAAAGATCAAAGTTTATCCCCGTGTGGATACGATCTATCATGCGAAATCGTCGAAGGGTTATGCACGGGATTGTATACGCTTGGTAAAACAAACATAGATCTCATTCCAAACGCGTTGGAAGTCATGTTTGACAAGCTAGATGACATCGAGTATCCAGTCTATCTGTTCGAAATGCCTCCTACTTGTTATGGCACCTGTATTGCTCAAGTAGAACTACGAAAAGATTGTGGCGCTCCGATCATATGTACTAGATATTATGTGGATACTTACAAAGATTCAGCCACGCAGCGCAAGCATCGGCTTGAGCAATTGGCGAACGCTGTCATTGCTACCGTTCTGGGCGAGATTATCCCAAACTTTATCGATGATATTTCGCCTGATGAGACATACAGCAGTATTAACAGTGACTACCACATCCGATCTTTGACAGAGAAAATGTATGAGGCACTGGACAAAATAGCTGTTTGAAACAAATGATACCGGAAGCCACGGCTTCCGGTATTTCAGTGGTCAAATAATTCGACTAACTTTTGCAACAGAAGTGTAGGGCTAAGACCCCTTCGTTTTGCTTTTTAGCAATTATCCAATTTAAAGCGATAACACTTTTCACATAAATTCGGACACTCAGTCAATTCAAACATATCTTTCTTATGTATAATACCTGCATATTTTATATTCTTTCTTCTGCATATATCAATTATTTGTTTTCTATCTTCTTTTGACATCCTATTGCCCAAATATACTTTGCTGATTTTGAAAAATTCACAGTTATAATCATCTGCAAGCATATTTCCGGGACTAACCAATCGCCATTCATTTTGCTCTTTCCAATCAGTACTTTTCATTAAGATTCCATATTTATATATTTTTTGTACCAATTCTTGGTCGGGTTCATCCTGGATATATTTTAGACACTCATCTAAAATACTAACACGCACATCACTGTAAATGACCGGAAAAAGACTATGAAAGATATTCGCATAAACTTTAGAATATTCTGGTATTTCATATTCTATACAAAACCCTTTATGGTTATTGGCATACTGTGCTGCCCACATACGATTCATAAACGGCGATGTAGAAAAGCAAGAAACCCTAAACTTTTTACTCAAGCCTTTTGTTACAAACTCCATCTCTTTATCCAATGCATATAGAATTGCAAATTGTATCGTTGAATCCTTATCCCAATTTTCTACAAGGTTATTCTTTAAATTTAATGCAAACAAATTATGTACTAAATCTACGTTCGTATTATTATTACAAATTAGAAATGTCTGCATTATTGCATCATTCAATGTCATACCTTTATTTTGTAAGGATAATATTTTATCATATATATTGCGGGCAAATATATCTAAATATCTCCAATAATTACATTCATTTATTATAAAGCCACAGTGATTAGCATAATATCTTAACCTTATAAAAGAATATTCATGTTCATCAAATACTATTGAACAATCATAAATATCATCAAACTTGTCTGGTGATTGTAAATATACAGTATTATTTTCTAATGCCATTAATGAATAATTTTTACCCGTCTCTTCATCTAAAACATTACTATAATATTTGTAAAGGTATCGGGGCATATTGTTCATATTATTTACAACCAAATCCGACAGGCTCATATTTTGTATTTGTTGCTGATTAAATACCTGTCCTCTTATAATAAATTTATCTTGATTCATGCTTTCCCTCCAAAATTTAATATTATTTTAAGTTCGAGAGCAGTATTTATATCAGTAGCAATAATTATTACCTCAAAATCAAATCAGGAGTTACACTGTCGTCAGTAGGCTCATAATACTTTATATCATTTGAAAATCTTACAGGCATATCATTCTCAAATTCTAATCCTTGCAATTCTATTAAAACAGGCTTTCCATATACAAGCGGAATCAAAGTAAATTGTAATGCTCCATCGTTAGTAAGTTGCAATTCATATTTATCTGGTTTATTCGGACATAATACTGACATACGTACTTCATTCTGCATTTCATATCCCAGCTTTGGCTTATGATATACCGCTTCAAAAGAATCCCTCATGGCTATATTCATATATTCAATATCCGTTAGCTTTTCTTCAAGGTCATAATGTATTTGCCCATAAGCATGACTAAGGCCGTCTCGTTCTGCTGCTTCATGAAACTTATTTTTAAATACAGAAGTATTCTTTATTACCATCATTTCTGTATTGTTATCACCTTGCCATAGCGGCTCGATATATTCCCATGGAATCAAATGATAAAATTTGTTATTTTCTTTATCATACTGTTCTTCAGCAAAAGTAACTCCATACATACAATAAATATATGCATTATTATCTTTTCTCATCATCTTTACTTCACTTGACAGCTCTTTCCATGTCACTTTATCATCTATGGAATATCGTAATTTGAACGGCATTGTTGAGATTGCACCCTCATATCCATCATACTGCCCGCTTTTCAATTTCTCTTTTGTAAAAGCCATTTGATGATTCATATAAATCTTATATTCATCGTATAAAGTCTTATTATAAGCTGGTGTTGAAATTCTTATTAATAGTAATAATTGTTTCCTCATTAATCTGCATCCTATATCTACTTTATTTTTTTATAAATAGCAACAAGTAAATTACAAGTCTACAACGGCATATCTTTTATTCAACTCTTTTTATATTTTCACCCCATAATCATCAAAAATTGAAATTTGACCTGTTTCCACCATTTTAACTAAATACTTTTCTTTAACTTCTTCAAGAAAGTCCGGTATAGCATCTTTATGATTTTTCAAAAACCAATTTATATGATTGTATAAATAATTAATTCTTATATCTGGATCATTAAGGTCATTAGGCACTCTACCCATTCTTTCATCCATACTATCAAAGCCTACAAATGGTTCTTTTAACCTGTTTTTTGCCATTTCAATATATTCTGGATTATTATCAATCCCAATACCTTTTCTTTCTAATTGTTGGCACACTCTTAATAAGGTGCCAGAACCCAAAAAAGGATCTAGTACAATGTCTCCCTTGTTAGAACTTGCTAGTATCATTCGTTCATAAAGCCCTTCAGGTTTTTGTGTAGGATGCGGTTTACGATTAGTATTACAATAATGCATATGTGAAAACTCCCAAACATTTCCAGGATTTGCTCCACGCATATTATTTATACTTCTATAAAATTTTTGTGGTACTCTTATATCATCCAAGTTAAATGTAAACTTTTTGGGATTTTTCGTAAAAAACAAAATATCATCATGTCTAGGACTAAATCCTTTTGTTTTTCCGATTCCTTGAGTATAATACCAAGTAATCCAACCATTAAAAGAAAAACCAAAATCTTGCTCTAATATCTCATATATATATGAGATATACCTCATTCCCATAAAAATATAAATGCTTCCATTATCATTTAATATTCTATCACATTCCGTTATCCATTTTTTGCTAAAATTAATATACTCATCAAATTCTAACTTATCTTGACTTTTACCGTAATCTTTATTTAAGTTATATGGTGGATCCGTTACAACCAAATCGACCGATTTATCTGGTAGCTCTTTTAATTTTTCAATCGCATCTCCCATAATTAATAATTGATTGTCTATTTTATCCATCCGTTCTTCTTTGCCTCTCTATAAAAATCCTCGATTGTCCTTCGACTACTATGCAGATATTTACTGTCTAATAACTGACACATTTCCCATGTCGTCCGGTATTGATATGATACATAATGAATATCTTTTATTTGTATCTGTCCCGTTCCCAATGCTGGATTATAATTAATATCTACATCACTAATAAATTTTAAATCATAAGCATTATAATCTACTACTTCCATAACCCCATCCATTAATCCCGTATTAGCATTTTTTTGTACATATACCCTATGTTTAATAGAAAGAATAATAAACATAAAATCTGGATCCTTAACATATGCTGTGCGTATTCTACTAAAACTAGTGATATTCGGTCCTTTACCACTATTAGGAATATCATTTGCAGTAGCTTTGACATCAACATTCCCTGTTAGCACATTATTTCCTTTCTTAAATTGTAAAACAATATCAGCCATACCTAACCGTTCTTGAGCCTCAACATTTATTAGATAATATGGATTGTCCATATCATCTCTAATGCCAGCAAACACTTCTCCTGCCCAAGCTTCTATCATAGGTCCCGCGATTTTATTAATATTTTCAAGCGGTAATCCCATTTTCAAATTTGTATTTATAATGATCTTATCATCACCGATTTTCTTCTGTCTACCGAGTATATTTCTAATTTGATTAATGACAAATTCAGAATCTTCTTTATATGTTGCTGATTCAACTGGCTGTTTTAATATTAAATCTTCGTATTTCAAAATGACTTCTCCTTCTATGTATATTTGAACTAAAGTATATCATACTGTCTTTTATTTTTCTACGCTTTTCATTGCAAAAATGTGGAGCTGTTTTCGCTCCACATTTTCTCATATAATCAACTTTTGTCAAGGCTTTCCACCTATTTCAGGACGTAAAAAGGGCTTCCCGATTACTTGGAAAGCCCCATGAAATCTAGCTTTTTATTGATTACTCGATGATAGTAGCAACACGGCCTGAACCAACTGTTCTACCACCCTCACGGATAGCGAAGGTAAGACCCTGCTCCATAGCGATGGGATGAATCAGTTCGATGGTCATCTCTACGTTATCACCAGGCATGCACATCTCGGTGCCAGCAGGCAGTGCGCAAACGCCGGTTACGTCAGTTGTTCTGAAGTAGAACTGAGGACGATAGTTGTTGAAGAAAGGAGTATGACGTCCACCTTCGTCCTTGGTCAGTACGTAAACCTGAGCGGTGAATTTCTTGTGGCAGGTAACGCTGCCGGGTTTTGAAAGAACCTGTCCTCTTTCGATTTCAGTTCTCTGAACACCACGAAGCAGTGCGCCGATGTTATCACCAGCCTGAGCCTCGTCAAGCATCTTACGGAACATTTCGATACCGGTTACAACGGTCTTCTTGGTGTCTTCCTTGATACCGATGATTTCAACTTCGTCGTTCAGTTTCAGTGTACCACGCTCTACTCTACCGGTTGCAACAGTACCACGTCCGGTAATGGTGAATACGTCCTCGACAGGCATAAGGAAAGGCTTGTCAGTATCACGCTGAGGATCCGGAATATACTCGTCAACAGTGCTCATGAGCTCCATAACCTTGTCGCCCCACTCGCCGTTGGGATCTTCCAAAGCCTTCAGAGCGGAACCCTTAACGATAGGGCAGTCTGTGAAGTCATATTCTTCAAGCTGCTCTGTGATTTCCATCTCAACCAGCTCAAGCAGTTCAGGATCGTCTACCATATCGCACTTGTTCATGAAAACAACGATGTAAGGTACGCCTACCTGACGGGACAGAAGGATGTGCTCCTTGGTCTGAGCCATAACGCCGTCGGTTGCAGCAACAACCAGAATAGCGCCGTCCATCTGTGCAGCACCGGTGATCATGTTCTTAACGTAGTCAGCATGGCCCGGGCAGTCAACGTGTGCGTAATGTCTCTTCTCTGTCTGATACTCTACGTGTGCGGTAGAAATGGTAATACCACGCTCTCTCTCTTCGGGAGCCTTATCGATATTCTCGAAATCTACCTTCTCGTTTCCGGCAACTCTCTCAGCCAGAACCTTGGTGATTGCTGCGGTCAAAGTGGTTTTGCCATGGTCAACGTGACCGATGGTACCAATGTTACAATGGGGCTTATTTCTTTCAAATTTAGCTTTAGCCATTTTTATGAGTCCTCCTTAAAATTGTTGATTCGACTTTAATTGTTCAATATTACTCGGCTATTTCTAATTATATTAAAAATAACCAGTTTTTTCAAGCATTATTTTGTACATGCGTGTATTTACTTCGCTTTCGCTGCAAGTACCTTTTCCTGTACGTTCTTGGGAACCTGCTCGTACTTCTCGAAGAACATGGAGTAGTTGCCGCGTCCCTGTGTCTTGCTTCTCAGGTCGGTCGCATAACCGAACATCTCAGCCAGCGGAACGAACGCCTTCACCATCTTGCCTCCGCCGATATCTTCCATACCCTCGATACGTCCGCGGCGGGAGTTGATATCGCCGATTACATCGCCCATATACTCCTCCGGCATGGTTACTTCTACTTTCATGATAGGCTCAAGCAGTACAGGCGCCGCCTTCTTCATTGCTTCCTTAAATGCCATGGAACCGGCAATATGGAATGCCATTTCGGAAGAATCGACTTCGTGGTAGGTACCGTCGTATACGTTTGCGTAAACGCCGACTACCGGGAATCCACCGAGAATACCTGCCTTGGTAGCTTCTTCGATACCCTCGCCGACAGCGGGGATGTATTCCTTCGGAATCGCACCGCCGACAACGGAAGATTCAAACTTGAACAGTTCTTCGCCGTTTGCATCCATGGGCTCGAATTTAACCTTACAGTGTCCGTACTGTCCACGACCGCCGGACTGTTTTGCATATTTGTATTCCTGGTCAACAGGCTTTGTGAAGGTTTCCTTATAAGCAACCTGAGGTGCACCTACGTTAGCCTCTACCTTAAATTCACGAAGCAGACGGTCAACGATGATTTCGAGGTGAAGCTCACCCATACCTGCGATAATCGTCTGTCCCGTTTCCTGATTGGTATGAGCGCGGAAGGTCGGGTCTTCTTCAGCAAGCTTTGCCAGTGCCTCGCCCATCTTGCCCTGTCCTGCCTTGGTCTTGGGCTCGATTGCAAGCTCGATAACCGGCTCAGGGAACTCCATGGATTCGAGGATTACGGGATGCTGCTCGTCACAGATGGTATCGCCTGTGGTGGTAAACTTAAAGCCTACCGCTGCCGCGATATCACCGGAGTAAACCTTATCCAGCTCTGCTCTCTTGTTTGCGTGCATCTGCAGGATTCTGCCGACACGCTCTTTCTTATCCTTTGTAGCGTTCAGTACGTAAGAACCGGAGTTCACGGTACCGGAATATACTCTGAAGAATGCAAGCTTTCCGACAAACGGGTCAGCCATAATCTTAAATGCCAGCGCGGAGAAAGGCTCCTCATCGGAAGCATGCCTCTCTACTTCGTTTCCTTCCAGATCCACGCCCTTGATTGCGGGAATGTCTGTAGGTGCGGGCATATATTCCAGAACTGCATCCAAAAGCTTCTGTACGCCCCTGTTGCGGTAAGCAGAACCGCAGCACACGGGAATTGCCGCACATTCGCAGGTTGCCTTTCTGAGCACCTTCTTTAATTCTTCCACGGAAGGCTCTTCACCCTCCAGATACGCCATCATCAAATCATCATCCAGCTCGCAGATTTTCTCAATCAACTCGGAGCGATACAGCTCTGCATCCTCCTTCATGTCGCCGAGGTCGTCTGTAACGGTGATGTCTTCGCCCTTATCATCATTAAAGATGTAGGCTTTCATTTCAAACAAATCAATGATTCCTTTGAAACTGTCTTCTTTGCCGATAGGCAGCTGCAGGCAGATGGCATTTTTGCCAAGCCTTGTCTTAATCTGCTCTACTGCACCGTAGAAATTTGCTCCCAAAATGTCCATCTTGTTGATGAACGCCATACGGGGAACGTTGTAGGTGTCAGCCTGACGCCATACGTTCTCGGACTGAGGCTCTACGCCGCCTTTTGCACAGAACACACCAACCGCACCGTCCAGCACACGCAGAGAACGTTCAACTTCTACCGTGAAGTCAACGTGTCCCGGCGTATCGATGATATTGATACGATGCTCCAGTGCCCCGGGCATGGGCTTTGTCTCCTTTTCCAGAGTCCAATGGCAGGTAGTCGCAGCAGAAGTAATGGTAATACCTCTCTCCTGTTCCTGCTCCATCCAGTCCATGGTAGCAGTGCCTTCATGAGTATCACCAATCTTATAATTAACACCGGTATAATAGAGAATACGCTCGGTCAACGTTGTCTTACCAGCGTCGATGTGCGCCATAATACCGATGTTTCTGGTTCTCTCCAATGGATAATCTCTTCCAGCCAAGGTTTTTTCCTCCTTATATTAGTAAAACGGGCGTTTCTGTCAGTATATGCCTTGAAACGTCCTTCAGACAGCGGCAATTAGAATCTGTAGTGTGCAAATGCCTTGTTTGCCTCTGCCATCTTGTGCATATCTTCTTTTCTCTTTACAGCAGAACCGGTATTGTTTGCTGCATCGAGAATCTCGTTTGCCAGTCTGTCCTCCATGGTCTTTTCGCCTCTCTTACGAGAAAACATTACAAGCCAACGAAGACCCAGTGCCTGACGGCGATCCGGTCTTACTTCGATGGGTACCTGATAGGTAGCGCCGCCGATACGTCTCGCTTTTACTTCCAGAACAGGCATGATGTTGTTCATAGCCTCTTCGAAAACTTCCAGAGCAGGCTTGCCTGCCTTTTCTTCTACTTTGGCAAATGCACCGTATACGATTTTCTGTGCAACACCCTTCTTACCGTCTAACATAATGTTATTGATAAGCTTGGTTACCACCTTGTTGTCGTATAAAGGGTCTGCCAATACATCTCTTTTCTGAACATGTCCTTTACGTGGCACGATTCTTCCCTCCTTAATAATAGTAACGCCCCGCCCGAACTTTGCGGCATATGGAAGCGTTAGGTTAATTAAATCATCGGTACTCACAATTGTTTCCCTATGTGTACGTGCGGCATTACTGTATACAAGACAGAATTCCAACACTCAAATAGTTACGTTATGTGAATCCAGTTGACTACAAGTGAACAAGTCACTACTTGGAAGCTTTGGGTCTCTTCGCGCCGTACTTGGAGCGAGCCTGTTTCCTGTTAGCAACTCCCGCTGTATCCAGTGTACCTCTGATGATGTGGTATCTGGTACCGGGTAAGTCTTTAACCCTGCCGCCTCTAATCAGAACAACGCTATGCTCCTGCAGGTTGTGTCCTTCTCCGGGGATATAGCTTGTCACTTCGATTCCGTTTGACAGACGAACTCTGGCAATCTTTCTCAGTGCAGAGTTAGGCTTCTTAGGAGTCGCAGTCTTAACAGCGGTACATACGCCTCTCTTCTGAGGAGAAGAAGTATTGATAGCTTTCTTGTGCAGAGAGTTGAAGCCCTTCTGCAGAGCAGGTGCTGTAGACTTCTTTTGCGTTGTCTGGCGTCCTTTTCTTACTAACTGGTTAAATGTTGGCATTCTGTTTCACCTCTTTCTTAATATAAAATAATATTTTCCATGTACTGCGCAAATATACATCTTCTTCCATATTAAGGTCACAAAAAAAGAATGCATTTGCGTGCACACTATGATAGTATACGTGCTTGCAAATGCATTGTCAATAACTTTTTCGCGGGTTTTGCGATATTTTAAAGATTTAAAGCGCATATCTGCCTAACTTGGTAAGATAGCGCGTGAGCGCATCCTGCCAGGGAGGGAGGCGCTTGAAGCCGTTCGCGTCCAGCTTGTCCTTGCTCATCCTGCTGTTTGCCGGCCTCTTTGCCTTGGCATTGTACTCTTCTGAGGTAACGGGAACCACCTCGACGTCTATGCCCGCCTGCCTGAATATCTCACAGGTAAATTCATACCATGTGCAGATACCTTCATTTGTGGCATGGTAAATGCCGTATTTTTCCGTCTCTATCATATCTGACAGCAGAACTGCCAAATCTGCGGTTGCCGTGGGCGAACCGTACTGGTCGTTTACAACAGTAATCCTCTTGTTCGTCTCTGCAAGACGCAGCATGGTTTTTACAAAATTTTTGCCGTTCACACCGAATGTCCACGTGATTCTTACGATAAAGTATTTGTCCAGCGTATTCTGCACTGCCAGCTCGCCCTCATACTTGGTCTGCCCGTACACGCTGAGCGGTTTTCTTTCGTCGTCCGGCTCCCAGGGCCTTGTTCCCTGTCCGTCAAACACATAATCCGTGCTGATATAGAGCATTTTAATGTCAAGTTCTTTGCACACATCGGCAATATACCCCGTGCCGTCCGCATTGACTCTGCGGCACATTTCCTCATTGTCCTCCGCCGCGTCCACCGCCGTATAAGCGGCACAGTGGATTACGGCGTCGGGAGCCGCTCCCAGAATCACCCTTCGTACTGCTGCCTCGTCCGTGATGTCCATCTCGTCAACATCAACGCCGACAACCTCCGTTCCTCTTTTTTCAAGCTCCTCTGCCACATCATATCCGAGCTGTCCCTTTACTCCTGTCACCAATACCTTCATATGTTTTCCCCCGTCAGTTCATATTCTATCTCCTGCGCAATTTCTTTCAGCCGCCAAAGCTTCCAGCCGGTAAGCGACTTGGGTTTGCGTCCGGTCAGTTCGGCAATTCTGCGGCGGTACTGCCTGCATGCCGCAATGTATAAACCGACTGCCGCCCCCAGAAGCATAAATGTCATCACCGCCATTGTTCCCGGGAAAAAAACGCTGTGAGCAATATTTCCCGCCAAAGGCACTGTCCCTTCCTTAATCACGTATAATCTGTAACCCAATCCCTGTGCTGCCGTGTCCATAGTGCTCATTACTTCCGTCACACCGTGTACAAATAATCCGTCCAAATGAATACAGACTCCTTTCATTCATTTTTTATAATTACTTAAATTCATTCAAGTATAAAGACTGCCTTTTTCCTCCAAACGGTCCATTCAGACAAAATGAATTTTCATCTTCCCTTTTTTGCATCATTACTTTATAATAGTAGTATCTCTTGAAACAAATTTTAAGCGGCGACAGAAAGGAGGCGTGAGTCCATGCCGGAGCAGAAATTTATCAAAACCTTCCGCACTGCCAAAATCATACAGTTAGGCCTTCTGGCAGTCATTGAAATTATATTTTTCGTTACACTAATTATGGATTCGCGGCTCAGGCACATGATTTATGCCGACAGGACTCTTTTTATCCTGTGCGCCACCATCTGGGTGCTGATGATTTTCAGCTTTGTCTGCCTGCTCAATGATTTTTTCAAGCTGCGCGCTCTTGCCGTCGGCAGCCATGCGCTGATACAGACGGCCTATCTCGACAGCATGACCGGCATGCCCAACAGACATAGTCTGGATGCTGTTTTCAGAACCTATACAAGCCGCAAGTCCTTACAAAATACCGGCTGCGCCATGTTTACCATCAGCAATCTGAAACGTATCAACGAGACGGAAGGGCACAAGACCGGAGACAGGCTGATTCAGGATTTCTGCGGCATATTGGAAGAGAGCGGCGATTCCACCGGTTTTGTCTGCCGCAACGGCGGCAATGAATTTGTTGTAGTGCTCGACGACTGCAGCAAAGAGTCCATGGAGAAGTTTATTGCCGGGCTGGAAGCAAAGATTACCTTATATAATGAAGAGCATGACAAAACACCGATTAAGCTGCGTTCCGCCTACACACTGGCAGGGGAAGAACAAGTGCAGGCATTCACCCAGCTTTTAACCGCAACCTACAACAAGCTGTATCATATTTCCTGACACTCGTAGAGAAAGCGCCGTAATATTATGAAAGAATCCAATATCCCCTATCTGGCGGGTCTTGTGATACGCGCCAGACAAAATGACAGTGATGCCTTTGCTGAACTGTATGCCCTGACCTTTAACAAGGTATACAACTATGCAAGACATTATCTGCGCGATGATTTCCTTGCCCACGATGCGGTGCAGGAAATATATATATCGGCACTGAAAAATCTAAATAAGCTGAACGATCCGACCTTATTCATCGCATGGCTGAACCGGATTTCTTTCCATGTCTGTTATGACATGAGCAAAAAGCTAAACCAGTTTCAGGACATTGCAGATCCCGAAATTTTAGAGCTTCTGCAGGATGACTCCACCGATACAAATCCGGAAGCGCGCTGTCTGCAAAAGGATGAATATGAGCGTCTGAACAAAGCAATGGATGCACTGCCTTTTCAGGAAAAGCAGGTATTGACGATGCGCTACTACAACAATATGAAGCTTCAGGAAATTGCTGCCGCGATGGAAATCAGCCGGAGCAGCGTAAAACGCTACATCGCCTCCGGCAATGCACATTTGCTGGTACTGCTTAAGAGTTAAGGAGGTGTGAATATGCTTTTTGACAAAAAAAGACATCAAATGGATTTAAAGCAGGCTGACGCCACTCTGCAGAATGTGTTTAAGGCATGCCATATTCCTCCGAACACCGTGGCTTTCGACAGACTGGCATTCCGCCGCAAACTGAATACCCGCATTTACAACAGACTGCTCGCCATAACGGCGCTTCTGCTGCTTTTTACCTTTGTCCTGCCCCTCATCGTTGTACCTGCCGCTTCTTTTCTGAATGGCAGCGAAACCTCTGAGGTCATGCTGATATCCGACACGCTCTCCGGCGATGTGCTGAAGTTGACTTTATCGGGCAGCGGCATATGCTACAGTGAGGCATATCAGGAAACTGACTCCGGCATCATTGAGCCGGCGCTTTCCTACAACGAAAAAACCGGCGTTATTTCTTTTTCCTACTATGGAACTGAGACCAATATTTATATTCCTTTGGAGAATGCACCTGATTTTCATCTTTGGCTTTCTCCCCGCTAAATCAATAAATTGAAGGATGGCTATGAAAAAAAAGACTTTTATATTTTTCTTAATTTTATATTTGTCATGCATGGCGCTTGCAGGCTGCGGCACAAACACCGATCTCCAGCCTTCCGGCACCATCCCGCCTGCGACTGACGAAACAGGCTCACCCGCACCCGATGCAACGGTACCGGATAACACAACCACACCGGATGATCCAACCGTACCGACTGAATCAAACGTACCGGATGACGCAACGCCTGCACCGGATGTAGACCCTTCTGCCTCCTCCACTCCATCTGTGGAAGAGCCGGACGCTTCTACCGAACCGGAACCGGAGACTTCTCCCGAGCCGGTAACGGGGCTCAGGGATAATACGCCCCGCTGCCTTGTGCCTACGGCAAGCGGTTCGGCGGAAACGCACAATGATTATGCCTCCATCGACTACTCCAACGCTTCGGAAGGTTATTTCATGGCATGCTACACCGGCACCTGCGCCAAGGTTAAAATGCAGGTAAAGGGGAGCAACGGCGTTACCTACACCTACAATCTGAACAACAGCGAGTACGTGGCTTTTCCCCTGTCGTCCGGCAGCGGCTCTTATGATATTACGATTTTGGAGAATGTTTTTGACAACAATTACGCAATTTGCCTGGCAGAAACCATCAATGTTACCCTGTCCAACGAGTTTGGACCTTATCTGTATCCCAACCAGTACTGTATGTTTAGTTCCTCAAGCCGGACGGTCTCTTTGGCAAAGGAACTTGCCGAACCCGCCAATACCGATTTGGACGTGATTACAAATATATACAACTACGTGATAGAATCCATTTCCTATGATTACGACAAGGCGGCAACCGTTCCCAGCGGCTACATTCCCAATGTAGATTCCGTTCTGTCCAGCGGCAAGGGCATATGTCTGGATTACGCCGCTGTTATGACCAGCATGCTGCGAAGCCAGCGGATTCCCACCCGCTTGGAAGTGGGCTACGCCGGAGATGCGTACCACGCGTGGATTAGCGCTTATATTTCCGATGTCGGCTGGGTCAACGGCATCGTACAGTTTAACGGAAATGAATGGGAGCTTATGGATCCTACCTTCGCATCCATGGTCGATGAAAGTGAACTGAGGGACTTTATCAGCAATGGAAGTAACTATGTTGTCAAATATTTATATTAAATAAGGAGAATAAAGACAATGGGCAAAAAAAGATTATCCAATCAGGAGATTGCCTCCTTCTGCAATCAGACCGCCATGCTGTTTAACGCCGGTATCACACCGATGGAAAGTATGAGTATCCTGTTAAACGACAGCAAAACAAAGGAAGGAAAGGACATCATTCAGGGCATACTGGATGTCTGCAGGCAGGGCGAGCCTTTTGCCGAGGCACTGCGCGCATCTAACGTCTTTCCCGACTATGTACTGCATATGATTGCCATCGGCGAGGAATCCGGCAATCTGGATTCGGTTATGCAGTCGCTTGCCGCATATTATGAGCGGGAGGATTCCATTTCCGACAGCATCCGCAGCGCCGTGAGTTACCCCTTCATTATGATTGGTATCATGGTACTCGTCATTTTTGTACTGCTCGGCAAGGTACTGCCCATTTTCAATCAGGTCTTTATCCAGCTCGGCAGCGAAATGAGCGGTATATCCGGGACGCTTCTCCGTATGGGCAACTCCTTAAACCGCTATTCCGTTATCTTTGTTGCGATTCTGCTTGTCATCGCAGCACTCTATATTCTGTCAACCAAGACCAGGAAGGGGCGCGCTCTCTCAAGACGCATCCTCTCCGCCTTTCCGTTGACAAAGGGCTTTTATGAGAAGCTTGCCGCCGGACGCTTTGCAAGCGGTATGGCGCTCACCATCAGCAGCGGCATGGACACCTTTAACAGTCTGGATATGGTTTCCGAGCTGACAGAGCACAAGGGTATGCAGGAAAAAATCGAAGCCTGCAAAAAATCAATCAGAGAGGGTGCCAACTTTTCAGAGGCGCTGACTGCTTCCGGTATTTTTTCCAACCTCTACTCGCGCATGGTTGCCGTTGGTTTCAGAACCGGCGCCATCGATACCGTTATGCAGAAAATAGCTGACAACTACGACAGGGAAACCGAGCGAAAAATCCGTTCCATTATATCGATTTTAGAGCCTACCCTGGTCATTATTTTATCCGTTATTGTGGGACTGATTCTGATGTCCGTTATCTTCCCTCTTATGGGAATCATGTCCAGCATCGGTTAAAGGAGAAACTACTATGAGTCTTTACCGCAACCGTTTTGAACGGGATAAACAGCTTCCGTTTTTAAAACTTGTATATTTACTTCCCCTTGCCGCTTTTCTGGTGCTGTTCTTTCTTTTTTACGGCAGCTTGAAATCTGTTTCCGACACCACGTTGGAAAAGCAGCGGGAAAGCCTGGAAACCGCATTAAACCGCAGTATCGCGCAGTGCTATGCCGTGGAAGGAGCCTATCCGCCCAGTCTGGACTATATCAAGGAGCATTACGGCTTGATTTATAATGAAGAGCTCTTTTATGTGGACTATCAGCCCATCGGCTCCAACATTATGCCGGACGTTACCATTTTGGACAGAACGCAGGGAGAATAACATGAATTTTAAATCCAACGAATCCAACAACCGCCATATTGTAGATGTGCTTTTCGTGTTGGCGCTGTTCGGCGTTTTTGCCGCCTCCGCCCTTATGCTGGTTACAATCGGCGCCAATGTTTACAAAAAAACCGTCTCCAATATGAATGACAATTTTGAAGAGCGCACCGCGTATTCTTATATCAGTGAAAAGATACGTCAGAATGACATATATGATTCCGTTGAAATCGGAGATCTGGAAGGCGTCTCCGCCCTGCTGTTTATCCGCAGAGTGGGGGATGACGAGTATTGTACCTGCCTCTATTTCTATGACGGCTATTTAAAGGAATTGTTTATCAGAAGGGATTCCATCACCGGAACCAACATTCTGCAGGCAGGACAGGATATTATGCCTTTATCCTCTCTTTCCATGGAAGAGGTGAAGCCCGGACTTATCCGGCTTACCATGGACACCGGCAGCAAGCCGCTTACCTTGTATGCTTCGCTGCGCTCCGACAACGGACAATAAGTTACGGCGGGTAGTACCGCAATGAATCAGTACAGAAACGAGGAATCGTATGAAAGCATCTCGCTCCAGTTTATTTTTAATTGAATTAATCATTTCCATCCTGTTCTTTGCCCTTGCAAGCGCGGCATGTATCCAGCTTTTTGTCAAGGCACACCTGCTCGACCAAAACACGCAGGAATTAAACCAGACGGTCATATGGTCGCAGAACCTTGCTGAGCTGTGGAACGCTTCCGATGCAGATATGCTGTCGGTATATACCTGTCTGTGCGAACAGTACGGCAGCGAGCAGAATGGCTTTTACATGAATAATGACTGCGATGCCATTTTCTTTTACTTTGATGAAAACTGGGAATTTTCCGACAATGTGAGCACCCGTATCGTATACCACATTGACTTTGTAGATAACGGATACAATGCCGAGACCGGGCTTCACACGGCGGAAATCACTTTTATCCAAAATATTTTTGACAGAAACGGCAATCTCTCAAACTATGAAACCCTTTACACCCTGCCCCTGCAATACCACCCGGCTACAAGAGGAGGATACGCCCATGAATGAAAATAAGTCAAAAAAATCCGGTCTTTCCTTCAGCAGCGGGATTGGCTCTTCTTCCATACTGGTGATATTCGTAATCCTCTGCCTTGTGTCCTTTGCCACGCTCTCCATTGTCAGCGCCAACGCGGACTACAAGCTGAGCAAAAAGGTATTGGACCGCACCACCGCCTACTACGAGGCGGAGGGACAGGCACAGGCATCACTCGCCGCCCTCGATGCGGAGCTTTCTGCCCTCTATGAGAGCAGTTCCTCCGAGACGGCATATTTTAAGGCTGCCGGAGAAGAAAGGACCTTTTCCTTCCCCCTCTCCAACATCCAGACCCTGAAAGTGGTTGTCCGCATCCAATACCCCAAAAAAACAGGAGATACCTTTTACAGCATCTCCTCGTGGCAAACCGTGATTACCAGTGATCTTGATTATGAAGGGACTTTGAATGTGATACAATAGGACAGCTTAGTATTACCGCTAATTCCATTGTGCATAATATGTCAATGTGCAGCCTTCCGGTACTGCTATTGTGATTGATTGGCCCGGAATGTCTATATCATATAAACTACTATTTTCCAGCCGCCACCCTGCAAAACTATAGCCATCTCTGGAAGGTTGTTGCTCTGACAATATATAGCTTGCCACACCATCAACAATGATTATCGATTGCGCTTCCGGGGCTCCATATCCTCCATTTGCATCATATGCTATTGTTACCATGGAAGAATTGCTATCTGAATAAAGTTTATCAGTCGTAATTCTTTCAAATTGACTGGCATTACTTATAAATATCCTGTCCGGGGTAATATAGATTTCGCCCCGAAATATGATTGGCATAAATCCCGGAGCTTCATATGAAAACTCTACAGAATCTGAACAGCCGCCTTTACCGGGTGTAAGCATTATGTCTCCATCAAAATAAACTATATTATCTCCTTGTGTATATGCTATTACATGTGCTACACCATCATTCACTTCGATATTCAGCGTCATGTGATGGTTTTCAGTCTCCAAGGCAGTTCCTCCCATTACAGTAAATCCCGGCGTGCTAACATAAGACCAAGTACCATCAATATCCCACTCAGATTCCATTTCAATTGCTTCTGAGTCTATGTATTTCCATATTGTTTCCTTCGTGTCAAATTCATATCTTGCTTTATATAAATATTTTGTGCAACAATAAACCTCATCTTCAACTTTTTCATAATAGTAAAAAGCTGTTTCTTCGTCCAGCAGAATATCGCTATCTATATAACTATCATGCGAATGTTCTGCAAGCAGCTTATTTTCAGGAGCAGAAACAGGTTTAATGATCCAACTGCCTCTATTACTTTCCAGGAAATAGTCTAAAATCCAACCTTGGTCGTACAAACTATATTCTGCAACATAGCTCATTTCACATGAAACCATATTATTATCTGCTATAACAGAAACATATACTGTATCTTTTTTGTTCGCTGTATCTGTGCGTCTATCTGTAATTTCAATTTCTTGAATCGTTAACTCTTGAGACTCATATTGAATTGTCCCGGTATTAAGTTCCTGCAAAATTTCCTTATCACTCTTAGCTCGTTGAGACCCACATCCCGCTAACACAAATAATGTTACAATTCCTATCATACAACTAATTTTTCTCTTCATATTAATCATCCTTTCCACTAAGAATCTACACAAATGTTTATTCTTGCATTAGTCTTTCTTTTGCAGCCACCACCTTCGGATGCGCACTTCCATAAAACTGCTCCAAAACAGGCGCGGCTTCCCGTAAATATTGAAGCTCCTTCTCCCTGTCTCCCAACAGCCTGTATGCTCTGGACAGATTATTTGCGGGCTCTGCCGCCGCAAGACCGCCCATATCTACACCTGCCCTGTACGCCTCTTCCAGACAGGGCAATGCCTCTCTCGGCTTTTCCCAGTCCAGATACATCACTCCCATATTGTTTAGAATACGGTGCCGTTCAAAAGCATGTCCCTCTACGGTATCATAAATATGCAGTACCTTTTTGTACTGTTCGCATGCCTCCTCCCTGCGCCCCGCCTTATTATACGCCATGGCAAGCTCCGTCAAAACAGTCGCATAGTATGCGCTTTCCGCGGTTCCAAAGACAATTTTCGCCATTTTACAAGCTTCCTCAAGCTGCGGTATGCCGCAATCTTCCTCTCCGGCCTGCAGTTTATAGGAACCCTCATAAAACAAGAGCTGGGACTTATAGCAATAGCTCTTTTCATTTTTCAGAATTTCCTGCTCTTCCTCCAAAATGCGCTTTACCTTTTCAAGATTTCTGACAGCTATATTCAGAACGCACTGCAAAAACATAATCTGGTGCCTGTTCCAGGTATTTTTATTTTTAACGCCCTTGCCGATTTCCTCTCCTCTATCCGCCCAGAGAATACAGCCCTCCAAATCTCCAGCCTGCTCCAGGGACTCTGCCATGATATAGCAGGCGCCCATTTTACTGTCAGAATTCTGCGTATTTTCCCATATATACTGTGCCAGCTCTTTTGCACGTTCTATATTGCCGCTATTCAGATTCCGAAGCGCCAGCCCATTTGCAAATGCCAGCTTAAGCTCCTTTGATATCGCCACATCTTCCACATACTTTTCATACTCTCTTTCCAGCTTCTCAATATCACCATAATTATATGTGCATAAAAGAATATACCAGTATGCCTGCGTTTTTGCAGAAGTATTTCTGCAATTCTGCTGCAAGCCTGTCAAATAGTTCAGCTTTTCCTTGTCAAATCCCAAAAGGCAGTATGCGGACTCTGCTGCCAGCAGGATAAGCTGCAGAAATTTCTCACACAGACCGCCGGATATCTTCTGTGCCACGGAATAGGCAAGAGACAACACTCTTTGCAGCGCCTGTCCCGTACTGCCATTCTCCTCGGACGAATTGAAAAAAATCTCCCGCACGGTCTCAATCGCAAAACCTTGCTGTACATTCGCACACGCTGCATACACACTCTCAAAAAAGGGAGCAGCATCTGCCTCTGTCAAAGGCTTTGCCAGCATACATTCTGCAATGAAGGGATGCATGGAATAGCCATTGCCGCGCTTTTCCAGCCAGCCGCCTTTCCAGAGCTTTTCCAAGCTCTCGCCCATATCCATTCCATCCTCCAAAAAGCCCTGCAAATAGCTTTCTGCGAAAGATTTATCATAGCTCTCATAAGGCAGCGCCGCATAGACCCTAAGCAACCTGTTCATACTTTTCTTCAATCCTGAAACAGCGTAAGTCCTGCGATATACCTGCTGCAGCCCCGCATAGCCCTCCTGTGCCTCCCACGATATATGAGACTCTCCTTTTTCAAGCCGCTCCAGCAGCTCCGGTACGGTCCAGTTCCTTGTCCTTGCCACGCAGCCTAAAAGCCGGAGCGTCAGTGTATGCTGCCAGACTTCTCTGTCTGTCATCTCTTCGAGCGCCTTTCTGTCCGCCTCCGAAAGAGATTTTTGGTAATTATCCCGAAAAACAAGGGCGCGCGCTTCTTTTCCCACCGGCTCTATCCGATAAGTTTCAAATCTGTCCAGCTTCTGCTGACGCGAGGTCACAAAAATAGTCGCCGGCAGTTCACAAAACTCCTCCCAGCCCTGCTCCCCCTGCTCACAATTCATATTGTCAATCACCAGCAGGATCCCTGCTCCTGCATGGACACGAATCCGCGCCAGCGCCTCCCTGAAGTTATTTTCCCTGTCTATGCCGCGCACTTCCGGAAATGCTTTTATCAGGCTGTCTGCCAGACTGTTTTCATATTGTACGGTGCAAATATAATCCACAAGCCGCTCTTCCACGCAACATTTGATAAACTGGCGCATCAACTCCGTCTTTCCAATACCGCCAATGCCGCTCACAAGATACCTGCCACCCTGCGCCAGCATTTCCCTCAGTTCAAACAATTCCCTTTCCCTGCCAAAAAAATGCCTTGCCATCAGAGGTATGCTGCAAAGCTCTGTATTTTTTCCCGTCAGAAACACAGGCTCTCCGCCGCGTGTTCCGGCTGCCTTTCTGTTTGCCTTTTCCATCGCTTCCAAGGACAATTCCCGTCTTCCCCGCAGATTCCGCAGACTTTCTCCGCCTTCCCCGTTACCCGAAAGTGCATGAAACATCAGAAACGTCAAAAGATAACCACAGTAAAAAGCCTTTCCCATGTTTCCTTGTTCGTCGTATCTCTTCTTTTCCTCCAGTTCTTTTTCAAAAAAACGCTTTACTTCTTCTGTAAAACAGGCATCCCTGCCGGAAAGGAATTGAATATATGAGGGAAATTTCTGCATAAAAGCATCATAACTGAACTGTCTTTCCAACAGAAAACTGGCAAACTGCCTGATTTGCCGCAATACCGTCTCCGTATCTGCTGCATTTTCTATTTCCTCCGCATATTCACCGTAAAAAGAAATCCTATCGCTCCGGTTACAGATGTCAGATATATAACGGTTGCGCCCGCCTTCTGCACGCCATATCTGTTTCCCATATTTTTGGTTACGAAAAGGAATTAAAATATTATCCTTCCAAAATTTTGTCAACGTAAGCCCTGTACGGTTATTTTTGGTAATAATTCCTACGCAAAATGTGGGATAATCGCTTATAAAAAGAAACTGATAGATGCTTTTCAACGAAAGAATGTCATTTTTCATACCACCGACCATACCTTTTATCATGATTTTTGACTATTTTTTCATTATATCATTCCCATTTTTTTGTAACAAGTTTTCTCCTTATTCTTGTCCATTTTGTTCACGATATTTTCTTTTTTGTTCACAGTATTTCCGCTTCTGTTTGTCTCTATAAAAGCTTTTGGGACCGGATTTTCTATCTGCCGGCAAGAAAAAAAACGGTTTTGGCAATGATACCAAAACCGTTTTTGCATATAAGCTTTATTCTTCTGTAATCAACTCTGCCTCTTCGGGTTCTGCTTCCTCCACAGGCTCTTCGGCGGAAATGACTTCCTCCTCCATAAGCGCTTCGGCGGGAGCCTCATCGCTAAAGCTGATTTCATCGTCGCCGGAAATCTCAAGGACATCGTCCGTGCTCAAATGCGTGGAGCGATAACGCTTCATACCTGTACCAACAGGAATCAGCTTACCGATAATAACATTTTCCTTAAGACCAATCAGCGGGTCAACTTTGCCCTTGATTGCCGCCTCCGTCAGAACCTTTGTGGTCTCCTGGAAGGACGCTGCAGACAGGAAGGAATTGGTAGCAAGCGCTGCCTTGGTGATACCCAGCATAACCTGCTTGCCTTCTGCCGGCTCTTTGCCTTCTGCAACAAGCCGCTCGTTCATTTCTTCGAAGTCCAGTACATCTACCAGCGTACCGGGCAAGAACTCGGTATCGCCGTTATTCTCAATGCGAATCTTCTTTAACATCTGGCGCACAATGACTTCAATGTGCTTGTCGGCAATATCAACGCCCTGCAGACGGTATACACGCTGTACTTCCCTAAGCATATAGTCCTGTACGGCACGAATACCCTTGATTTTCAGCAAATCGTGCGGATTGACACTACCTTCTGTCAGCTCATCGCCGGCTTCCAGTACCTGACTGTCCACTACCTTGATACGGGAACCGTAAGGAATCAGGTATGCCTTGCTCTCGCCGGTCTCGTCGTTGGTCACAACTACTTCACGTTTTTTCTTCGTGTCGCGGATTTCAACCCTTCCGGCAAACTCCGATATAATCGCAAGACCCTTCGGCTTTCTTGCCTCAAAAAGCTCCTCTACACGGGGAAGACCCTGTGTGATATCGTCACCGGCAACACCGCCCGTATGGAAGGTACGCATGGTAAGCTGTGTACCGGGCTCACCGATGGACTGTGCCGCAATGATGCCGACCGCCTCGCCGACCTGTACTGCCTCACCGGTTGCCATGTTAGCGCCGTAGCACTTTGCACAGATACCGTTATGGGAACGGCAGGTCAGAATGGTACGAATCTTGACCTCTTCAATCGGCTCTCCCTCGGCATTTACACCGACGCTCAAAATTTTAGCAGCGCGGCTCGGCGTAATCATATGGTTGTGTTTTACAATCATATTGCCATCTTTATCGTAAATATCCTCACAGGAAACACGTCCTGTGATTCTGTCCTTCAATCCCTCAATGGTTTCCTTGCCATCCATAAAGGCTTTGACCCACATACCCGGGATATCAGCCCTGCCTTCGCTGCAGTCGATTTCCCTGATGGAAAGCTCCTGTGACACGTCAACCATACGTCTGGTCAGATAACCGGAGTCCGCGGTACGCAGCGCGGTATCGGACAGACCCTTTCTTGCACCGTGAGCGGACATAAAGTATTCCAGTACGTCCAGTCCTTCACGGAAGTTTGACTTGATGGGCAGCTCGATGGTACGTCCGGTGGTATCTGCCATCAGACCACGCATACCTGCAAGCTGTTTAATCTGCTGATTGGAACCACGGGCACCGGAGTCAGACATCATAAAGATGTTGTTGTACTTATCCAGTCCGCCAATCAGCCTGTCAGTCAACTCCTTATCCGTCTCATTCCACGTCTCTACCACCGCACGGTATCTCTCCTCTTCGGTGATGAGACCGCGCCTGAAGTTTGTGGAAATCTTATCCACCGTCGCCTGCGCCTGTGCAAGCAGCTCGGGCTTCTCGGCAGGCACCGTCATATCGGAAATGGATACGGTCATCGCCGCTCTGGTAGAGTATTTGTAGCCCATGGACTTGATATAGTCAAGCACCTCCGCATTCTTGAATGCGCCGTGGGTGTTGATTACCTTTTCCAGAATCTGCTTCAGACCCTTTTTGCCGACATGGAAGTCAACTTCCAGCTTTAAGAAATTCTCCGGGTCGCTTCTGTCCACAAAGCCTAAATCCTGCGGAAGCACTTCATTGAAGATAAAGCGTCCCAAGGTGGACTCCACAATACCCGAAACCTCTTCGCCGTCCTCACGCTTCTTGGTAACTCTTACCTTGATGCGGGACTGCAGGGTGATTGCCTGATTCTCATATGCCAGTATTGCTTCGTTTACATTCTTAAAATATTTGCCTTCGCCCTTAGCGCCCTCTCTCTCCTGTGTCAGATAGTAGATACCAAGCACCATATCCTGCGTCGGAACCGCCACGGGACCGCCGTCGGAAGGCTTTAACAGGTTGTTCGGGGAGAGCAGCAGGAAACGGCACTCCGCCTGTGCTTCCACGGACAAAGGAAGGTGAACCGCCATCTGGTCGCCGTCAAAGTCGGCATTGAACGCGGTACATACCAACGGATGCAGCTTAATTGCCTTACCCTCTACCAGAATCGGCTCGAACGCCTGAATACCAAGTCTGTGCAGTGTAGGTGCACGGTTCAGCATAACCGGATGCTCCTTGATTACCTCTTCCAGCACATCCCATACGCTGGTATCCAGTCTCTCCACCAGCTTCTTTGCATTTTTAATATTCTGGCTGATGCCTCTTGCCACCAGCTCCTTCATCACAAAGGGCTTAAACAGCTCGATCGCCATCTCCTTGGGCAGACCGCACTGGTAAATCTTTAACTCAGGACCAACCACGATAACGGAACGTCCGGAGTAGTCCACACGCTTACCCAGAAGGTTCTGACGGAAACGTCCTGACTTACCCTTTAACATATCTGACAGGGACTTCAACGCTCTGTTGCCGGGTCCTGTCACGGGACGTCCACGCCTGCCGTTGTCAATCAGGGCATCCACAGCCTCCTGCAGCATCCTCTTCTCATTGCGGACAATGATATCGGGAGCGCCCAGCTCCAGAAGCCTCTTTAAACGGTTATTTCTGTTGATAATTCTTCTGTATAAATCATTCAAATCAGACGTTGCAAAACGTCCGCCGTCCAACTGTACCATGGGACGGATATCGGGCGGGATAACCGGTATGACATCCAGAATCATCCACTCCGGCTGGTTGCCGGATTCACGGAATGCCTCCACCACCTCAAGCCGCTTGATGATACGTGCGCGCTTCTGTCCGGTGGATTCTTTCAGTCCGGTCTTTAATTCCTCTGCTTCCAGCTCCAAATCAATCGCCTGCAAAAGCTCCTTGATTGCTTCCGCACCCATTCCTACGCGGAATTTGTTGCCCCAGGTTTCCCTTGCATCCTGATATTCCTTTTCGGAGAGAATCTGCTTATACTCCAGATTGGAACTTCCTGCATCCAATACAATATAGGAAGCAAAGTAAAGCACCTTCTCCAGCACTCTGGGTGACAGATCAAGAATCAGTCCCATACGGCTGGGGATTCCCTTAAAATACCAGATATGGGAAACAGGAGCCGCCAGTTCAATATGTCCCATACGCTCCCTGCGCACGCTCGCCTTCGTCACCTCAACGCCGCAGCGGTCGCAGACAACGCCCTTATACCTGATCTTCTTATATTTACCGCAATGACATTCCCAGTCCTTGTTCGGCCCGAAAATCTTTTCACAGAACAAACCGTCTCTCTCAGGCTTTAAAGTTCTGTAATTGATAGTCTCAGGCTTTAAGACCTCGCCCCTTGACCACTCCCTGATTTTTTCAGGGGAAGCCAGACCGATTTTAATGGCATCAAATGTCATGGGTTGATACACTTCATTTTTTATTTCCGACATCTATGGCACTCCCTTCCATGCTAAAGTCTATTTTAGAATTCGTCCAGCTCATCTACAAGAACTTCGTCTTCGCCAAATTCCTCCTCGAAATCGTCGTCCGCGCTTATCAGCTCGCCGTCGTCGTCAAACTCCTGCTGCTGATAACCGAATTCATCAAGAGAATTCTTTTCATAGTCATCGTAGTCTTTTCTGTCACCTTCAATTTCATACCGGTAATCGGTATCGCTGTAATCCACGCTTTCCATGATTTCAACTTCCGTGTTGTCCTCGCGCAATACCCTTACATCCAGACCGAGTGCCTGCAGTTCCTTGAGCAGAACCTTGAAGGATTCCGGAATACCGGGTTCAGGAATATTGTCGCCCTTGATGATTGCTTCGTAGGTCTTGACACGTCCCACCACATCATCGGACTTCACTGTCAGAATTTCCTGAAGCGTATAGGATGCACCGTATGCCTCGAGCGCCCAAACCTCCATCTCACCGAAACGCTGTCCGCCGAACTGTGCTTTACCACCCAGAGGCTGCTGCGTAACCAGACTGTACGGTCCCGTGGAACGCGCATGGATCTTGTCGTCTACCAGATGGTGGAGTTTTAAGTAGTGCATGTGACCAATGGTAACCGGTCCGTCAAAATACTCTCCGGTTCTGCCGTCGCGCAGTCTTACCTTACCATCCCTTGAAATCGGAACGCCCTTCCAAAGCTTTCTGTGCTCTCTGTTGTCCGATAAGTACTGCAATACCTCAGGCAGCAGCTCCGCACCATGCTTTTTCTCAAACTCTTCCCACTCCAGATTGACATAATCGTTCGCCAAATCCAGCGTATCCATGATATCCTGCTCGTTGGCACCGTCAAATACAGGCGTTGCCACATTAAAGCCGAGCGCCTTTGCAGCCAGGGACAGATGGATTTCCAGTACCTGTCCAATGTTCATACGGGAAGGCACGCCGAGCGGATTTAACACGATGTCAAGCGGGCGTCCGTTGGGCAGATAGGGCATATCCTCCACAGGAAGCACACGGGAAACAACACCCTTATTACCATGACGGCCTGCCATCTTGTCACCTACGGAAATCTTTCTCTTCTGTGCAATGTAAATGCGGACTGCCTGATTGACGCCGGGGGACAGTTCATCACTGTTTTCCCTTGTAAACACCTTGGCGTCCACAACAATACCATATTCGCCGTGAGGAACCTTCAGGGAAGTATCCCTTACTTCTCTCGCCTTTTCGCCGAAAATAGCACGCAGAAGTCTTTCTTCTGCCGTAAGCTCGGTTTCTCCCTTGGGCGTCACCTTGCCTACCAAAATATCACCGGCGCGCACTTCTGCACCGATACGGATAATGCCCCTGTCGTCCAAATCCTTTAAGGCATCGTCACCAACGCCCGGAACGTCCCTCGTGATTTCCTCGGGCCCTAATTTGGTGTCACGGGCTTCCGCCTCATATTCTTCAATGTGCACAGAGGTATAAACATCCTCCTGCACCAGTCTCTCGCTTAACAGTACGGCGTCCTCGTAGTTGTAGCCTTCCCAGGTCATAAATCCAATCAGCGGATTCTTGCCCAGTGCCAGCTCACCTTCGGAAGTGGACGGACCGTCTGCAATCACCTGTCCCTCTGCGACATGGTCTCCCTTAAATACAATCGGCTTCTGGTTGTAGCAGTTGCTCTGGTTACTTCTCGTAAACTTGGAAAGACGGAATTCCTCCTTCTCCCCGTCGTCATAGGTAATCTTGATCAGATTGGAAGATACATAAGTGATGGTACCTGCTTTTTTCGCAATCACGCAGACACCGGAGTCAACTGCAACCTTCGGCTCCATACCGGTTCCTACTACCGGTGCTTCCGTCACCAGAAGGGGAACTGCCTGACGCTGCATGTTGGAACCCATCAGCGCACGGTTCGCATCGTCATTTTCAAGGAAAGGAATCAACGCCGTAGCCACGGAAAATACCATCTTAGGCGACACGTCCATATAATCAAACATCGCCTTGGGATATTCCTGCGTCTCAGCGCGGTAACGTCCGGATACGGAATTACGGACAAAATGTCCTTTCTCGTCCAGCGCCTCATTCGCCTGCGCTACATGGTAATTGTCCTCTTCATCCGCCGTCATATAGACAACTTCGTCGGTAACACGGGGATTCGTCGGATCGGATTTATCAATCACACGATAGGGCGCTTCCACAAAACCATACTCATTGATTCGCGCATAGCTTGCCAGTGAGTTGATCAGACCGATGTTGGGACCTTCAGGCGTCTCAATCGGGCACATCCTGCCATAGTGGGAGTAATGTACGTCACGAACCTCAAATCCGGCACGCTCTCTGGAAAGACCGCCGGGTCCTAACGCCGACAGACGTCTCTTGTGTGTCAGCTCGCCCAGAGGATTGTTCTGGTCCATAAACTGTGAAAGCTGTGAAGAACCAAAGAACTCCTTTACGGCTGCGGTAACGGGCTTGATATTAATCAGGGACTGCGGTGACACCTCTTCCGTGTCATGCGTCGTCATTCTCTCCCTTACCACTCTCTCCATTCTGGAAAGACCGATGCGGTACTGGTTCTGTAAAAGCTCACCAACCGCACGGATACGTCTGTTGCCAAGGTGGTCAATATCGTCACCATTGCCCAGACCGTACTCCAGATGAATGTTATAATTAATGGAAGCAAAAATATCTTCCTTTGTAATATGCTTCGGAATTAACTCATGCACATTTTTCCGGATTGCTTCGGCAAGCGCCTCTGCATCCTCAGAAAACTCTTCGAGAATCTGTGCAAGAACCGGATAGTATACCCTCTCCGTAACGCCCAGTTCTCTGGGATTGCAGTCCACAAAGTGACGGATATCTACCATCATATTGGACAGCACCTTGACATTGCGCTCCTCTGTCTGCACATACACGAAAGGCACAGCAGAATTCTGGATGTCGTCAGCCAGTTCTGCGCTCACCGTCGTGCCCGCCGCTGCGAGAACCTCGCCTGTGGAAGGGTCCACAACATCCGCCGCCAAAACCTGATTTCTGATTCTGTTTCTGAGGGACAGCTTTTTATTGAATTTATATCTGCCGACTTTCGCCAAATCATATCTTCTGGGGTCAAAGAACATAGCGTTGATAAGGCTCTCCGCACTTTCCACGCTCAAAGGCTCGCCGGGACGGATTTTCTTGTACAGCTCAAGCAGACCCTCCTGATAATTCTCAGAAGTGTCCTTTGTAAAGCTTGCCTCTATCTTGGGCTCATCACCAAACACCTCACGGATTTCATCATTGGTGCCGATGCCAAGCGCCCTGATAAGAACGGTAATGGGTACTTTTCTGGTTCTGTCCACACGTACATAGAAAACATCGTTGGAATCTGTCTCATACTCCAGCCACGCGCCGCGGTTGGGAATTACGGTACAGGAAAACAGTCTCTTTCCGATTTTGTCATGTCCGATAGCATAGTAGATTCCGGGAGAACGCACCAACTGGCTTACGATAACACGCTCTGCACCGTTGATGATAAAGGTTCCGGTCTCCGTCATCAGGGGAAGATCGCCCATAAAAATCTCATGCTCGCTGATTTCTTCCTTTTCCTTGTTGTACAGACGCACCTTTACTTTGAGAGGAGCCGCGTAATTGGCATCCCGCTCCTTGCATTCTTCAATCGAATACTTTACATCTTTTTCACACAATTCAAAATCCACGAATTCCAGACTCAGGGAACCGCTGTAATCCGCGATCGGAGAGATGTCGTCAAATACCTCTTTCAGGCCTTCTTTCAAAAACCACTGATAGGAGTCCTTCTGGACTTCAATCAGATTAGGCATTTCCAAAACCTCTTTTTGTCGTGAATAACTCATACGTATGTTTTTGCCTGCGGCAATGGGACGTATTCTGTTTTTTTCCATTGACATTTCACCCCGTTCTTATATGATTTTAACCCTATTCTACCGGTATTTCACACGCAAAATAGACATAACACACCACAATAGTGCACTATCCATATTACTACAAATTGGAAAAGGAGTCAAGGATTTTTTTTGCGGTGGCTCTATTTGGTTTGCAGATAGTCGCGAAGAGGGATATGGCAGGGGACGCCCGTGCAGCAAGCGGTTCCCAAGGAGCCGCGCTCTCGCTCAGCAAAAAACGTAGCAGACGCTAAGCTCGTGAGGGACCTCGCTAAGCGCTGACGTTTTTTAAAGGGCTCCTTCGGGAACCGCTTGCTGTACGGGCTGTCGCCGGCTATCGCATCGCTACCGCGCCGTCTCAGCGCTCTCCACATTTGCGAGGCGGCAAGCCGCCGCAAAGGCGGAGAGCGTAAAATAGCAAAGGCGTACGCATACGCAATCTTTGGGTGGTGCGCAACGTCGCCATCGCGGCCTTATCCCCAAAGCGCCTTGCGGCGGAGGCGCAGCCGAATCGCCGCACGCTGCTTCCGGCCGGTGACAGCCCGAGGGGCAGGCTGTTCCCGAAGGAGCCCGTTAAAAAGCGTTGGTACTTAGCGAGGTTCTTTCGAGCTTAGTACCACTACGCTTTTTTTCGAGCGAGAGCGCGGCTCCTTGGGAACAGACTGCCACTCGGGCGTCCCCCGCCGTAACCCTCCCGTGGCCTTCTGTAAGTGCCCCCGCCGCAGCCTCCTTCCCCGTAAAGAAAAAGTGCCGTGGCTCTTAATCCGTAAGCTTCCACAGCACTTTTGCATATTCCTTAACTTTTTCAGACGTAACGCCGCAATTACTTCAGAGTAACCTTTGCGCCAACTTCTTCCAGTTTCTTCTTAACTTCTTCAGCTTCGTCCTTAGAAACGCCTTCCTTTACTGCCTTAGGTGCGCCTTCAACAAGGTCCTTTGCTTCCTTCAGGCCAAGACCGGTAATTTCACGAACTACCTTGATAACCTTAACCTTTTCAGCACCGATTTCAGTAAGCTCTACGTCAAACTCGGTCTTCTCTTCTACTTCTGCGCCTGCGCCGGGGCCTGCTGCTGCAACAACAACGCCTGCTGCTGCGGATACGCCGAACTCTTCTTCACAAGCTTTTACCAATTCATTTAATTCAAGTACAGTCAACTCTTTTACTGCATCGATAAGTTCCTGAGCTGTTAATTTAGCCATTTTTATTCCCTCCGTTAATGATAATTTTCAATAGTTTGTTTTCGTTTCGGGTTTGTCACCCGTTAAGCCTTCGCGGCAGATTATTCTGCTGCGGGAGCCTCTGCTTCTGCTGCAGGCGCTTCCTCTGCCGGGGCCTCTGCTGCAGGTGCCTCTTCCGCGGGAGCTTCCGCTTCTGCTGCGGGTGCTTCCTCTGCCGGGGCTGCTTCTACCGCTGCTGCGCCGCCTTTTTCAGCCAACTGATTCATAACGCGTGCGAAGTTTGTGATAGGAGCCTGTAAGCTTCCAAGCAGTCTGGAAATAAGTTCTTCCCTTGCCGGAATACTTGCAATGCTTGCGATGCCTGCTGCATCATACAGCGTTCCTTCTACAACACCGCCCTTGATTTCCAGCTTGTCAGCCGTCTTTGCAAACTTTGCAAGCTCTCTTGCGGGCGCAGTTGCGTCTGTGGAAGATACTGCCATCGCGCTGGGGCCTTCGAGATATTTGGAAAGTCCTTCAAAGTCCGTATCCTTGAATGCAAAATTCATCATGGTATTTTTATAAACCTTGTAGACTACTCCGGCTTCCCTCAATGCACGGCGAAGCTGTGTATCCTGCTCTACAGTAAGTCCTCTGGGGTCAACCAGCACAACAGACTGTGCATCCTTGATACGCTCAGAAATCTCCTGTACAATGGGCTGTTTTAATTCAACCTTTGCCATTTCTTTACCTCCTTATAGAATATTGTGGGAATTGCTTCCCTGCCGAAAGGAGCCTTATATAAGAGAAGCCCTCCTGAAGACAGGAGGGCAGAAAGTCTCAAATCCAAACTCTTTCCTCGGTAGGCGTTGTTCCTTACCCCTTCTTCCGCCGCGTTCGCACAAATGACGCCATCTGCGCGGTTCGCGAAGCAGACTTCGGGACCTACTGTCTTCGGCAATATATTTAAAGGAAAATCTTCCTTTAAAACCTTGTATAGAATATCACAGGAACCGCTGCCTGTCAAGCTAGAACTTTGCAACGCTGACCTTTACGCCGGGTCCCATCGTGGAAGTCAAAGTAACGCTTCTCAGGTACTGTCCCTTCAATGCGGAAGGTCTTGCCTTTATGATTGCCTCGATAAGCGCATCGAAGTTTTCCTGAAGCTGCTGCTCCGTAAAGGAAGCCTTGCCCACCGGCACATGGATGATATTTGCCTTGTCAAGCCTGTACTCAATCTTACCAGCTTTGATATCGTTAATTGCCTTGGTTACATCCATGGTTACGGTTCCGGCCTTGGGGTTGGGCATCAAGCCTTTGGGACCGAGCACTTTACCAAGACGTCCAACAACACCCATCATATCAGGAGTTGCTACTACTACGTCAAAATCCAGAAATCCGTCGTTCTGAATCTTCGGCACAAGCTCGTCGCCGCCAACATAATCTGCACCTGCTGCTTCTGCTTCGGCAACCTTGTCGCCCTTTGCAAAAACCAGCACCTTAACCGTCTTACCTGTTCCGTTGGGAAGCACTACCGCACCACGAACCTGCTGCTCTGCATGACGTCCGTCACAGCCGGTTCTGATATGCACTTCGATTGTCTCATCAAATTTTGCAGTTGCCGTCTTCTTTACCAGAGCGATTGCATCTGCTGTCTCATAAAATGTTGTGCGATCTACCAGTTTGGCAGCTTCGCTATATTTCTTACCATGCTTCATTATAAAATCCTCCTATGGTTCCAACGACAGTTTCCTGTCTCCCAGTTCTGTTTTCAGCTACTTTGCCACTACGGCATTAATCCTCTACTACAATACCCATACTTCTTGCAGTTCCGGCTATCATGCTCATAGCTGCCTCAAGGCTTGCCGCATTCAAATCCGGCATCTTCATCTCTGCAATCTCCTGAACCTTTGCCTTGGAGATGGTTGCTACCTTGGTTTTATTGGGCACGCCCGAACCGGACTTGATGTTACATGCCTTCTTTAAAAGTACTGCAGCAGGCGGAGTCTTTGTAATAAAGCTGAAGCTTCTGTCTGCATATACGGTGATGACAACAGGGATGATTACGTCGCCCTTATCTGCTGTCCTTGCGTTGAACTGCTTTGTAAATTCAACGATGTTTACGCCGTGCTGTCCCAGTGCAGGACCAACAGGCGGAGCCGGTGTTGCTTTGCCGGCAGGAATCTGTAACTTGATATATCCTTCTACTTTCTTTGCCATAATGGCACCTCCTATAATGTGGTAGTTTGGCGTCCCGCAGTCATCTGCAGAACTCCCACGGTGCATTTTCGAAAAAATGCACTTTGTTGCTGCCTATATTATCTGCCGGCTTGGGAAGATACCCCGTCCCCGTCAGAGAATACCGTTTTTCTGCTGTTTACAGCTTTCTTACTTCTGCAAAGCCTATCTCAACAGGTGTTTCCCTGCCAAACAGCTCTACATTGATGGTGGCCGTCTGCTTGCCATAATCAAGCTTCTGCACAACACCAACCGTATCCTTCCATACGCCTGCAACAACTGCAATGCTGTCGCCTTCGCCAAAATCGATGGATACATTTTCCAACTTGATGCCGAGCGGCTTCATCTCTGCCTCCGTCAGCGGCACAGCCTTACTTCCCGGTCCCACGAATCCGGTTACGCCTCTGGTGTTGCGGACAACATACCAGGTATCGTCATTCATTACCATATTAATCAGAACATAGCCGGGGAACATTTTTTTCTGCACCGTCTTTTTGACGCCGTTCTTAATCTCCACAACGTCCTGCAGGGGAACCCTCACTTCCAGAATCTCTTCCGCAAGATGCTTATTGTTCTCAATGGTTTTCTCGATATTGGCTTTCACCTTGTTTTCGTATCCGGAGTATGTGTGCACTACATACCAATTTGCCTCTGCCATACAATCCCCCCTGCCTATAATGATGTCAGGAAGTTCACACCGTACTGAGCCGCAACATCAATAATGGCAATGATGACTCCTGCCACAAGTGAAATTGCAACAACCGCAACGGACTGTTTGAACATGGTTTTCCTGTCAGGCCACGAAATCTTTTTAAATTCAATCTGAACGTTTTTAAAGAAGCTCTGCTTCTTCGTCTTTTCCGCTGAATCTGCCATTGTCTCTCCTTTCCCGCCGGAAACTACTTGGTTTCCTTATGAATTGTGTGAGTTCTGCAGAATCTGCAATATTTCTTGATTTCCATTCTGTCAGGATGTGTTTTCTTATCCTTCGTAGTGTTGTAATTGCGCTGTTTGCACTCTGTACATGCCAATGTAATTCTTGTACGCATCTTTCCACCTCCACGCGTTTTTTCCTATTTAAAAATATGCATAAAAAAAAGACCTAAATCTCATCTCGCCTAGCTACTATAACACATTCATACGCCCCCAGTCAACGCTTTTCTCTATTTTTATTATTTTTTTTAAAAGAAAGGCTGTCAGCTATTGCCCTGTCAGGAAAAAAGTGGTATACTATACGCACAAAAGTAGGTTTTTCTGCCCTTAATGCATATTATATAGAAACGGATTTTATCCGCTGCAATGGATTATAGCGGAAATATGCGCCCATTTCAAGGACGAAAGGAGGGATTGCCGGTGAATACCGCTATTTTGACAAACGTATATAATCATTATCTGACATCATATGCGCCGAAAAGCAATAATACCGGCAGATACGACACTCATAAAAAGAGTGAGCTTCGCAATGTATATGATTCCATCGTAAAACTAAACAAAGAATCCCCCTGGTATCTTGACACAAAGAGCAGGGAAACCCAGATATTTGCCATTGGTTTAAAAGAAGGTGCGCGTGCGCTGCACAATACCATCGCTTCCATAGGCGGTCTGGAGGATTCGCAGTCTCTGGAGCAAAAGACTGCCTTCTCTTCTGACGAGGAGGTTGTTACCGCTACATTTACGGGTGATGCGGGGAGCAGTGCTCTCTCTCCCACACTGACGCTTACCGTAAACCGTCTGGCGACTTCTCAGGAAAATATGGGAGCGTACCTGACAGACGAGCGTGTCGGTCTTGAACCCGACACCTATTCCTTTGATGTTTCCATCAATGATTTAAATTATGAGTTTCAGTTCAATATAAATGAAGATGACACCAACAAAGACGTACAGGAGCGTTTAGTCCGTCTGATCAACAATTCCAATTTAGGAATTCAGGCCAGACTTGACGAGGGTGACAGCCGCAGTTCTATCCGCCTCACCTCTACTGCTACGGGACTGCCGGAGGGCAAACAGGAAATCTTCCGCATCTCCGATGACCGCACCAGTAAAACTGCCGGTGCTGTAGATTATTTTGGCTTAAGCTATATTTCCAGACAGCCGGCTAATGCTTCCTTCATCTTAAACGGCGAGGAACGCACTGCCTCCTCCAATACTTTTACCGTAGGAAAGATGTTTGAACTGGAATTAAAGTCAGTCAGCGAGCCGGATACATCCGTCTCCATCGGCTTAAAGACGGATGTGGAATCCCTTACCGACAATATAAACACTCTGATCGGAAGTTATAACAGCTTTATTTCCGCTGCCGCTTCCTACCGTCAGAGCCAGCATCTGAGCGGACGGCTGGTAAGTGAGATGGGACGCCTTGCCCTTCATTATGGTGCGGATTTTGAACAGATGGGGCTTCACCTGCAATCTGACAGCACCATTTCCATAGACGAGGAACGGCTTTCCGAGACTGCCTCTTCCACGGATGGTTCCTTTTCTCACGAGACACTAAAGAACTTTACCAATGCACTGTTGCAGAAGACCTCACAGGTTTCCATTAACCCTATGAATTATGTAGACCGTGTTATGGTTGCCTACAAAAACCCGAACCGCAATTTTGCAAGTCCGTATATTACCAGCGCCTACAGCGGCATGATGTTTAACGGATATTGCTAAAACCTAAGTATAAAAAACTGCTGAGACCGCCGCAATGCGATGGTCTCAGCAGTCTTTTTTTAATATCCGCAAAACCTCCTCCACAATACCGCACAACAGGCCGGCATTATGCTCCGCATCATCTGCCGCCTCCGTCCGTTTCCAGTCCTTCACTTCTTTCAAATAAGGAATCTCCGGATACCGCTCCGACAGGTACTGACAATATTGCGCATCGACACAGTAAAAAAACATGGCAATGCTCAACTGCTTTTCCAACTGGTTCTCATTTGGAAGCGTATTGTCAAGCAGAATGTGAATCTGTTTGCAGTCGAGCAGATTGTAGGCAATGCTGCCCGCCAAAGTCCCCTGCTCAAACCCCCAAAGATTAAAATCCACAAACAAATCTGCTTCCGCTTTCCTGATATCCTCGCGCGCCGCCGGTTTTTCCGCCGGCCACATCAGAATATCCGCCTCCCGATACCGTTGCTGCAGCTTTTCCTTTAACAGATCCACTGTTCTTTTTCGTATTCCCAAAAAGGAATGTGCGATTAAAATTTTCACTGTATTCCCCCTGTTTCTATTTCTCCGCCTTATCCGGACATTTCTCTTCCTTGCTTCGATTTCACGTTGCACCGTTCCCTGATTTGTATTACAATAATACTAGATTCTTGCGATAAAATGGATGGATACATAAGGAGGATACCACCTATGGCAACCAACAAAATGGAACAGCTAGAAGCATTAGGCATTTTGGCTGATTTTAACGACCGCCTTCTCCAAAACTTTCCCACAATCATTGACGAATTGTCCGGAAATCGGCAGGCTGATACCGACGCCTACTTACAAAACATTCTGGATTCCATCAACTGGGAAATTGTTGTTACCAGCAACAGTCTGGATTTACTCAACGAGGGCCGTGTGCGGATCGAGAAGGATGTTTTCAACCAAAGAGTAATGGCTTTAAGCGAAGCTCTCTCCTCTAAAAATGATTCTGAGATTGCCGCTGCCCTGCAAAATTTAATTCCCTGCTTCCAACAGCTTGGGAATGCCGCCAAAGAAGTCACCGCATAGCATGCGCTTGCAGCAGCTTCCACCGTAGAATGGTCCTTACCTTACTATGAAAAGAGACTAACCCAGCCCGGATTAGTCTCCGTTTTTTTACTGTAACTCTGCCTGTGCCATGTCGAGCGCCGCCGCAATCACCTTGTCCATGTCGTAGTAGCGGTACTGCCCCAGTCTGCCGCCAAACAAAACATTCTTTTCCTTCTTTGCCAGTTCTGCATACTGCGCATAAAGCGCGTCATTCTGCCTGTCGTTAATGGGATAATACGGCTCATCGCCCCGCTTCCACTCTGCAGGATACTCTCTGGTAATCACCGTATCCGGCTGTGTGCCGAACTCAAAATGCTTATGCTCGATGATGCGCGTGTACGGAATCTCCCGCTCTGTGTAATTTACCACTGCATTTCCCTGATAATTCTCACAGCCTGCAAGTAATTCCTCTTCAAAATGCAGGGAACGATACTGCAATTCTCCCAGACAATAGTCGAAATACTCGTCTATCATGCCGGTATAAAGCACCTTTCCAAAAGTATCCGCCTCCGCTCCCTTCGCAGCATTTTCTCTTAAAAATTCCTTGTAGGAAACGCCAAGACAAACCGGCGTATCCCCAAGTATCTTTTCCACAAGTTTTGTATAACCGCCCTTCGGGATTCCCTGATAGGGGTCTGTGAAATAGTTGTTGTCATACACAAACCTAAGCGGCAGCCTTTTAATAATGAAGGAAGGAAGCTCGCTGCAGTCACGTCCCCACTGCTTTTCCGTGTAGCCCTTTATCAACTTCTCATAGACATCCGTACCAACCAGTGATAACGCCTGTTCTTCCAGGTTTTGCGGCTCCGTGATGTGCAGTCCCGCAATCTGCTCCGCTATTTTTTCCTTCGCCTCTGCCGGCGTCTTCACACCCCACATCCTGCTGAAGGTGTTCATATTGAAAGGCAGATTGTATATCTGCCCTTTATAGACAGCCACCGGAGAATTGATGTAATGATTGAACTCAGCGAACTGCTGTACATACTCCCACACTCTTTTATCTGAAGTATGAAAAATGTGGGCGCCGTACTTGTGCACCTGTATACCCGCTCTTTCCTCCGTGTATACATTGCCCGCAACCACCTTCCGCCTGTCTATCACCAAACAGCTTTTTCCGGCATGTTGTATTTCCCGGGCAAACACGGCTCCGAAAAGTCCTGCGCCAACAATCAGATAATCATAATTCATGGAAACCTCCGCACAGATACCTTATGTCTGCTTATTTTGACTTTCTGGATTTCGCCTTATACTTGTCAATCTGCACAAAGTCATCCATCAGCTCCAATATCTTGTCCCTGCCGCTCTGATTCAGTTTAACATAGTACTGCATAACACGGTTTTCTAAGAGCTGTGCCCCCAGAGAAGTGTCTCTCTCCAACGAGCTGAAATCTACAGGGTTCAGACTCAGCTTATCGCACATTCTGATTACGGTTCCATAAGCCATTCCGTCTATGCCACGCTCCAGCGCCGTCACAAGCGTACTGTAAGGAATTCCCATTTCCAAAGCAAACTGCCTCACACTTCTATACTGCCTTAATATCTCTTTTTTTAATATCTCTGCTTTTGTCATACAAAAACCTCCCTTAAAATATGCAAATATGTGACACAAGGATAGTTTACGATATACCGTCTTTTTTTTCAAGAGAAGGTTTCAAATTCATCAAAAATTAAGGTTTTGTTTAGAATTTGGTAATTTAATGCCTCCGAAGCCCGGTTTACGCCCAATACTTATCCGTATATTCTTCCGCCTCCCCTATATTCATTGCAAACTTCCGGCTAATCTGCCGGACAGCACCTTCTTTGTCAATTCCAAATTCTCTACACAGCGCAACGCATGCCCTGATCCCCTGCTCTATTCCTTGCTCTATTCCATCTTCAAATAACTCCTGCAACGCCTGACACATATCGTATTTTTCCTCCTCTCCGGACTGGTGAAGATACCTTTCCCGCTTTTCCCACATTTTCTCCACATTCATCAATACAGATGCCACCTCCGCTGTTTCCTGACTTATCTCCCGATAAAGCGGATTATTCTGTACCAGATTCCACAATGCTTTTTTATCCTGACGGTATTGCAGCATCATAAAAAGCTCTTTCAATTCTGTATGGAACGCAGAAAAATCATTCTCTTCATTAATACAGTACAACCGCATGGGATAGTCCGCGAAATGCAGACTCATCATATCCTTATCTTCTCCGAAATCCATCATATCCTTTAACGTGCGCGGTCCATCCCACTTTTCCTCGCCATGGTACAGACAGAGTGTATAAACGGGCATCAGTCTGTCCGTTCGTTTCATTTTACACAGTCTTTCTGCTGCTGTTGCATAATCCTTCTCTTTATCGTTTTGCTTCTTTATACTGTCTACTTGCTGTTTATATTCCAACACGTCATACTGCATACACCGAAAAGGCATTGTATAATCGACCAAATTTTGATTTTCCAGCGCCAGTATCCGAAAAATACTACCTGTCCGCATACACATTTTAATGTCACGCTGCTGTTGTCCATCCTTATACAGCGCACTTTCTTCTTTCAGATCCGTATACCTTACGACCTGCTCCCCATGAAAATAGGCTGCATTAAATAAATCTGCAAACCTTTCCCTATCGCTCAGATATCGCTGCAGAACATCATTTATTTTCCCCATGTAAATCCTCCCTGATATGGCAGGGCAGGCACATGGCTTCCCGCAACTGCCACTATTTTGTTGTTCATTGAGTAAAGTGGCAGAAGTTGCCGGAAGGTGCGATATGCACTTAACAATGATTATTTCGTTTTATCCAATCCGCCCAGAAAAATACTTTCCCATATCCGCCAGAAGGCGCAGGACAGAAGGATGCAGCTCTTTCGGGAAGCTCTCCATGCAGCGGAAGGTCTCAAAATTGATAACGCCTTTGTAATTTATTTCACGCAGCCCTCGCAGAAAACCTTCCCAGTCTGTCGCAACCGGATTCCAGCTCCGCGCAAAGGTAAATGGCATGGTATGCAAATCACTTACACCGTCATTATCATGAATGTGGAGAATTTTCAGCCTGTCCCCCAGCGCCATCACAGACTGGTAGAGGTTCTTTCCCAGTATATTGGCATGTCCTATGTCAAAACAGAAGCCGAAGAGTTCCTCCCCCGCAACCATATTTAACTCATCAATCCACTCTGCAGCTTCCGCAAAATCGGAGCAGACGCCTTCCGTCAGGTGCCCATTCTGATCCATAAACATATTTTCCAGACAAATGACAATCCCGTATTTCTTTGCCAACGGAATCAGACTTTGATACATTTCCATATTAAAGTCATGCTCTTCCTTTTTGCTGCACTCATATGACAGCGTCACCGGGTGCACCACCAGATACCTGCCGCCCATGCGGGAACAGATATTCATACAGTTCTCTGTGATGCGGAACATCTTTGCGTTGACTTCGTCCATTCCTTTCTGTCTCAGCGGAAAAGGCGCATGCATCTGCTCAAAGGTAAGCCCGCAGTCCGCCGCCGCTTTCGCATGCGGTTCAAAATCTTTCCACACCTCTTCCACCTCTCTGTCCAGCACCTCGTTAATCTCTCCCCGATATACCATGGTACAGTGCAGATACTCGTCAAAATTAAAGTCAACACAGTCAAATCCCGCTTCTTTTATCCTGCGGTAGCCTGCCTCTATGTCCCCCTGTATAATACTTCCTGTAGATTGTATGCCTATTTTGTGCATGATGATTCTCCTTCCTTTTCGTATGCCGCAATCCTGCTGATATCCTTCACATACTCCTCTACCTTGGCACGTCCCAAATCGTTTAATCGATTGTAATATGCCAGCAGCCGCTTTTCCATTTCACTCACCGCAGTTTTTCCATGACGGACAGGTTCAAGGTCTATGGCCTCAATGTCCAAAAAACGACAGATATAATCAAGTTTTCCCCATGCCATGCCGTCGATTCCATGATTCAGCGCACTGACTAACGTTCCGTGTGGAATCTCCGCTTCTCTGGCAAAAGCACGGATGCTGGGATATTTCTTCAATATGATTTCTTTTAATTTCTGCGAACGTTCGTCCATATATATCCTCTTTTTTGTGAAATGTCTTGAAAACGGAAAAGAAGTATGGTATACTCTGTTAAAAGGTGGTACTAAGTTGTACCCCTTGTCAATGGAACTAAGTTACAAAAAATAACCGCAGCACCTTGGCACAGGGGCGGTTATTTTTTATCTTTGCGACTTATCCATACAACCGTTCCCACCTCAATTAGTATATCATGTCCTGTTTTATTTTTCAATCATTGTTTGTTTTTTCATTCATTCTTAAAACAAGCTTCTTTGGCCCCTGCTATTTTTGCTCCAATACGCGACATGTTATAATAGGTGATTTTCGGTGTCAGCGCAATCCTGTCTTCAATCCATTTTCTATAAGCGATAAACATACTGTCTGCATACACAGTGGTGCCCCCGACGCCTTTTATCGGCAGCATATCCTCCATGCCTTTCACTGTTCTGTCCATCGTTCCTTTTGCATGGGATACTCCGTTCGGATATGCCAAATCCACGCCGACAAGATATATCTTCCGGGCGCCGAAACGAATTGCTGCCTCCATTGCCAGATGGGTCACAGTCCCTCCTATCACCCAGGCCTCCTCACTTTCCATTTCTTCATGAACGCCGGGCAGGGGAACCAGATATTTGTCTCCCTGATAGTTTGCTGCAAACTTCCAATATGCCGTCACACCGAGCAGCATAGGCACGTTTTGGTCCTCCAGCCCCTCTATCTGCCTGTAAGTTCTCGCCTGCGGATCCAAAACGGTGACAATATCCGGCACAATACCATTCTCCAACAACTTTCTAAATACCGTTCCCACGGCAATTATGGTTTTGCTTCCCTGATTCTGTTTCAAAAATTCCAAATTATCGTCCAGAGAAGGTCCTGCCGCGACAATGATAAATTCCGTATCACTGCTTGAAAAGAGGCGGCTCAAGTCCGAGACCGGATGACAGTCGCTTCTCTTGTTATTCCAATAGTTCAGTTCACTGTCCCAATGCAGTTTCTTCGGTGTGGCAAACTGCATGTACACATCTTCCAGGCTCCGCCGCACATCAGCCGTTTCGCCATAAATTTCCGGCAGAAAAACATAGTATCCCATATCCTCCTTTGCCGCGCTCTTTAAAAAAGCCGCCGGATTCTCATCCAAAACCACTTCCAGCCTGTCCTCCGGAATCCAGTCCAAAACGCCGTAGCTTCTTGCATATTCCACCATTCTTGCATCTTTCTCGAACACATGAATCCTGACGGTTCCTGCCGAAATGACATATAGCTGGTAAATCAGATAGCCAAGCCCCACCCCCCATATGGAATATTCCTTCTTTTGGGGCATAAAAATATATTCCGCCAGCTTTCTCGCCTCCCACATGGGGTCAACAGCACTATGTATATATTTATTGTACTTCAAATCCTTTAACGTCAAAAAACCGGACGCACTGCTTTCAAACAGGTAATCCCCTTCCTCGTTTTCCACGCAGATATCTCCGCCGCAAATCCTTATTTTTTCCTCAAGCAGCGGCAGTATCTTCTTTTCCAGCACGTCGCCCCGCATAACCAAATCGTTGTCAATGCCGGTAAATGTCCGTATTTCATTCCACAGCGCCAGCCCCTTTTCCCTATCCTGCTGCAGATATTCCTTACATACTTCGCACAATAGCTGAAAGCTTTCATTACATATTTCGCCCATATGAAGTTCATCATGGATTCTGGCATATTCCACTGCCAGTTTTAACCGATATGCCAGTTCTGCCTCTTTATAAATCTCTTCCAAAAATGCTTCTGCCATAGCTTTCCTCCATTGTATGCAACCCCTTTTATATCTTAACAGGACAACTATATCACAAAGAAAAAATACATTCCATAGCCGCACGCAAATTTTACACGAATTTGTCAAAGATTATTTGACTTAATTTAACCAAAAAACTATACTTAATTGTAGGAAAATGAAATGATTCGGACAATGCTACAGGAGCGCGGACACATGAAAATATTGTTTTACGATATGGGCAGCTATACCTACCATGATTTCCTTTCTTATCTGAAAAAAGCAGGTCACACCTGCAAGACGGTATACTACCATTTTCCCGATAAATTCCATGATGACTTTTTTTGCGAGCGCTTTGCTGAATATCTTTCGGGCGAAGCCTACGACGTCGTCATCAGCGTCAATTTTTTTCCGCTGGTAGCAGAGCTCTGTCACCAATACCGCATAAAATATATTGCGTGGTGCTACGACAGCCCGTTGGAGGAGCGTCTTTCGGACTATTTTCACTACGAAACCAACTATATTTTTCTGTTTGACAGAATAGAGGCAGCGCAGTATCAAGCTGCCGGATATACACAGGTATTTCATCTGCCGCTTGCCGTCAATACCGACAGGCTTGATTCGCTTGCCTTCAGCGCTTCCCAGATTGCCGCATATTCGGCGGACGTGTCTTTTGTAGGCAATCTCTATGATTCTCCACTGGATACTCTGCTTTATGCGGCGGACAGCTATACCAAAGGATATATTGAGGGAATCCTTCAGGCGCAGCTTCGCATTTACGGCTGCTACCTGCTCGACGACCTGATTACGGAAGATTTGCTGCAGGCAGTCAACAGTTCCTTTCAAAAAATAGGGCAGACCAATCTTTCTCTCAATCACCGCGGACTGACCTATGCAGTAGCCACTGAAATCACCCACTTAGAGCGAAGCTTCCTCTTAGAGCAGTGCGGCGAATTGTTTGACACCCATTTTTATACAACCAAGTCCTGCGACCTACCCTATGTCAAACTCTGCGGCCCTGTCAAATACGAGGACGAGATGCCCTGTGTCTTCCGGCACAGCAAATTGAATCTATGCCCTACCCTAAAATGCATCCAGTCCGGTATTCCTCTCAGAGCCTTGGATATTATGGGCGCAGGCGGCGTCCTGCTCTCCAACTACCAGCCTGAACTTGCCGAATATTTTGAAGACGGAACCGACTTGATTCTATATGAAAGCATGGAAGACGCAATTGCAAAGGCAGATTTTTATCTGAAACATGATGAATTGAGAAGGCAGATTGCCCGAAACGGATATGATAAAGTCAAAAAAGAATTCTCCTATCCAAAACGGATAGAAGAACTCTTTCGTGTGGCACAGATTCATACATAGCCGCCTGAGGCTCCTCTTATATGAGCCTTACCGACCGATGCTCATCCGGCATTACAATTTCTCACCAAATCATTAATCGAGATTACCTTCTGAAATCCTTCTCTTTTTAACAGCTCTACAACTGCGTCTTCATTCCTGTCCATCGCAACGATTACCGTTACATTCCTATCCAAACCTTTTAAATGATTTACTGCAAAAATCGGAATCCCCATATAGTTCTGTCCGTTCATGCCACGGTCCAGCAAAAAAGGAATTTCATAGTTCTCTTTTAGCGTGCTTGTAAGTGCTTTTCCCACAACAGTCATTCCGTACACAGCAACCTGCTTTGTTCCTATCTCATTGGCTATCTCTTTTGCAAAATTTTCATTGCAGAAAATGTTTTCCAGCAAGTGGTATTTCGCTCTCGTTCTAATATAAGGTTCCGGTCCAAGTCCCGATGGCTGTCCTCCACCCCAGTCGTGTACTTTGGGGTGCTTGAAGATGGGATCTTTCATAACCTCAAGAAATTCCTTATGATATGGATGGTATTCATTCCTGACGTCCCTGAACCAACTCTGCATGTCACACTCGCCCCATATGTCAACAGGTCTCAGCCTGACATAATCAGCCGAAAATTCTTCAAGACACCGCTTTACAAATTGTGGAAGCTCACGGAAATTTTTCTCCTGATACACTGTAGCAATCGCCAGATGATTGATAATTCCTTTTTCCCTTAGCGACTTAACAAAGTGCAAATTATCTATTAGGTTGGAAATCGGCAGCGTTGTGCCTGAAAGCTCTTGATAAGTATCCTCATCAAAGCTCAAAACCGTAATGACAACCCCCAAATGGTACTGTCCAAGATTGGAAATCCGGCTCCAGTTCTTTTCGTTGAACAAAGACCCGTTTGTCTCTAAAGTCACAGAACATTCCGCCGGAGCTGCAATTGGCCGCCACTCTGACAATAGTTTCAGCGTATGCTTACTTACAAACAATTCTCCCAATCCATTTGCACTGATTTTCTTCACATAGGGAAGAATCTTTAACAGCTCTGCATCTACCTTATCAAGCTTCTTTTCCCGTTCGGCAGCGTCTATGCATTTTTTGCAATCGTGAACCCCACACATGACACAACGGTAATTGCATGTATTTTCATACGCCAGATATAAAGCCGGAGGAAATTTGGGAACCTCATCTATTTGAATAAAATTCTCTTCCACATTGTTATTTGCGACAAACGGGCAGGAATTGGGATTGCAATTTGAATAATCCTTATTTGCATGATACGTCCTGATTAACTCGGCCTCCGTACTATGATAAATTTCTTCCATTGTATTATCCGTCAGGCGTCCTATCACACCGCCATCTTTTAACCAGCCACAGAGACGAACCTCGCCCTCCTCATTAATTACCTGTACAAATTCTATCGTGCGTCTGCAAAGTTCCATATTGACCTCCCTTAAACAATATTAATATCCCTATGAAAATGGACAATACCAGTTGGTAATACCGGCTGTTTCAAGAGAATGCAGGACCGAACCCCAACTCCATTTTCCGGAAAATGGGCAGATTCCCACTAGCACGCCTGTATCCGCTTTATCATAGGGCATTTCTGACAATTGATAAATATTTTTCCCCATAAAGGAACTTTCTTCTTCCTTCTTTGCGCTCACCGCAAATCCGTCAAATTCCACCTGATGACTTGCAAGCATTCTGGCTGTATATACTCCGAATTCTCCGGTTCCCATGATAATGATATGCTTATGTCCATCGATAAAAGTTTTTAGTTCTTCCGGCAATTCCTTTTTGCGCTGCTTTTCCAGCTCCTCAATATCGGCAGTGCTTCCATCCGGAAAGATATTTCCTTGCTCTATGCTTTTCTTTACATATTCTGCAATCAAAACATCCGGTTCCCCACCATACATAACTGCAAGATCACAACAGGCAATTCTCTTTGCAATCCACTTGTGATACTTGTTATCTGTATATTTATCGTATGCTGCAAGGAAACTTCTCAATCTAAGATAAAAATTAATCCGCAATCCTCCGCTTTGCTGCATTCTTACAGCACAACTGCCGCTTGCAAACACCCTGTATACAGACATAATGCGGCTATTATAATGCACTTTTCCCTGAGACAGGGAATATAGTATTGTCGCATAGTCGCCTGCAGGAGATAGGAAACAAAATAATGGTTTTCTGAGTTGTTCTTCGACCCGGGTAAGGAATGAAGCTGTCGATGGATAGCCATTGTACTGCATAATGAGCTCTTCGGCGGTCACATCTCTTTCGCCATCACTCTGGAAGATATTCCCTGCCTGCAGCTTTCCATTGTAACAATTCAGCCACAAGGCATTATGCATGTACATGGAACATTCCGGATGCGACTCCATATAATCCACTTGTATTTGAAGCTTGTTCGGATCAATCCAAAAATCATCCCCTTCACAAAATGCTACATATTTTCCGGTAAGATGTTTCCTCCACAATTCCAAGCCGATTTCATTGCCATCCGGGCGGCGATATATATTTTCCTCCGCAATGATTGCATCAACTATTTGCGGATACCTCTCCCCATACTCTCTGACAATATCTGACGTGCCATCTGTAGAAGCGTCATCAAAAACCACCACATTATATATAAAGTCTGTCTTCTGGGACAAAATCCCCTCCAAAGCATCTCTTATGTAATTTACATGATTGTAGGTACGGCACCACACGGATACCATGACCTTTCCTTCCTGATATTCCATTACATTGTCCTTTCCCGGTGTCTGTCTTCTACCGTTTTCTATTCCGCTATCGTTTCGTATAAAACCGTAGAGGCGATTCTCGGCTCAAAGCAGCAACACGGCCTCATGCAGACAATCCTTACACCGCTCGCTCTTTGCGGTGCAATTTTTATGAAAGTAGCCAAAACTGTCGCCGCACCGCCTAAACCAATCGGGCCGATTCCGGATTGATTCATGCGTTCCGTGATTTCCTGTTCCAGCTCGCTTTGAACACCATAATCTCCTTCTACCAGCGCCTGCAGCATCATTGCAGACGCTTCATAGTGTGATCGTCCTACTCCCACCGCAATAGTACATGGCGTACATCCCAGAAGCGAAACTCCCTCTGCTGCCCATGAAACAATTTCATCTATCACATTACTTACATTGTGCTTATGGAATACCCGATATGTTTTTCCTCTGATTTCAGGTCCTCCGCCAAACATCAGAATGTGCAGTTTTATCAAGTTATCATCGATATTTCTAATCATAATGGGAGCCATTTCCAACGCACCCGGATCTTCATATAAACCCAGCGACTGTTCAATTCTAGCCTTCCCTTCCCCCTTAACTGCCATCGGTCGTCCCGGTAACTTTCTAAGTCCCTGCGCCACACCTTCTTTGATTGCCTCCAGCATTTTACCCGTAATTGCACAATCGGGTCCCACTTCCAGAAGCAAATGCGGAATCCCTGTGTCATCGCAAAGCGGGCTTCTATTCTTTTCGGCAATCTCTGCATTTCTAAGTATTGTCTCCAATACCCATTTAGCCTGCTCATTCTTTTCCTCTGCAATTTTCCGCTCGTAAATTGCCTTTTTATCCGGAAGAAATGCTGAACCGGCAGAAACCAATGCAGCGCTCACCTTGTTGATTATTTCTTTATAATCTTCCATATCATTCTCCCTGATAGATACTTTGTTCATGTGCTGCAGCAATAATAGCCGGATAATTTCGAACCTCAATTTCAAAAAACGCTTCCATTCCCAATTCAGGAAACGCCACAACACGGCGGGATAGCGTATTTTCTTCCAACAGCGCAGTAACCGGCGGCATTACTGCATACACAGAATGATATCTATTTAGCATGCTGATTGTTGTTTGGCTGATTGCCCCTTTTCCCAAATGCATTTTCACACCGGCTTGAGAGAGTATTGGAAAACTGCCTTCTATCTCCAATTTATTACTGGAAGTGGGCCCCACGCCTGCGGCACTGACTGCCGTATGAAATATAACGCTGCCTCGCAGTTGAATACCATATTGCGCAAGCCTGTTTTCTTCAGCCAATTTGCAAATACGTGGCAGCACGGCATCGCGCCCACAGTAGATTTTTCCTGTAATTTCTATCATTTCTCCGCATTTTAAGCTCTCTGCGGTCTCATCAGAAATCGGCGTTATTATTTCTCTCACCCCAGACTCCCCCGTTCTTCAAAAAGTTTGATGTAGCTCTTTTCATCCTCGATTACACCATATGCTCTTGAACGCATATAAATTTTCATGGCCCAATTTGTATGCGGCTTAACTTCATTCATCTTATTTCCACTTTCTCCTTTAAACACACCGCCCTTTTCGTTATTTAGTATATTTACTGCATCCTGATACTCTTCCTTTGTAACTGCCTGCATTGCATTCACATACTTAATATGTGTTGGATGTATGACTGTTTTACCGACAAACCCATTTGCCTTATCTAATATAACCTCTCGCAACAGACCATCTACTTCCGTATTGACAATCGGAATTCTTTTCAGCAGACAATCTTCAATATCGTAATCCGGCAATGTTTCAAACATCATCTCCTTACTCACACGAAAGTACTCCCACACCGGTCCGGATAACACATAATCATTGTTACGTCCGAAAACATTAATGATATCGGATAAGATTTCACGCACTGTCAGTACGTCATATATGGAATAATCCACCCCTCTTCTTACGCCAAAATAAGAGGAGAAATCAGTTGCCCCAACACGTACTTGAAGCACTATGTCCTTATAGCACTCCAAAATTGCACGAATCCCTGCCAATTCCTGCTGCCTCGTCTCTTTCCATGCAACCTCGGCATCTTCAATAATAGGCATTGCATATAGAATTTCATCGAATTTTCTATTCAACTGTTCTAAATACTCCATATACTTCCTGCCATTATGCGTATTAAATTTAGGGAAATTAATTCCCGCTAAAACCTTTACCTGATGCTTTGTCAACTGTGATGCAAAATGCTCAAACTGTTCTTGATTTCTTACCCTGCAAAAAATCAGCGGCAGGTTATCATACGACAATTCGCCATGGTCCAGTGCAGTCGAAAGCTGCTCTAATATATGTAGTACATTCTGCTCTGCCTGATCCACCTGATCTTCAGGACATGCATCTTCGAAACAAAATACCATTGACGTCAATCCCTGAATTTCATTATCCAATATTTTTTGCAGGAAATTCTTTGTTCCCGGCATGTAAATGGTTGCTCCCAGACAATACTGAAGAAGTTCTTTATCAGAATATTTATTAAAGTCCTCCGGCTCGACTACAAAGTTAAAATTTGGATTGTATCCATGATGTCTCATCTTTTGTTCACCTAATTACCCCTTCTTTTCGACTGTACCGCTTCCGGATAATACGTATCAATCATTCTCTTTACCAATGCTACCTGTTTCGCCCGCTTCCTCGCATCCTCAATCGTAGAATCCCAACTATGTGTCGCCGCGACAGAGCCTCCGGTTTTTAGGTAAATCGGAGCAGCAACGCGTATCATTTCCGGAACCTCATAATGACGTATGAAACCTCCCGTAGACTTAGGATTCTCTGTGTGAATATCTATGGGAATATCTATCGCCAGACGCATTGCCGCCAACATTTGAAGTTGAATGTCTCTTACCGGATTAATGGAGTCCGCGCCCAACATTTCAAGTACCTTTGCCGAGCAGGGATTACCATGTCCCATATGCGCTGATACCTTAAAGCGGCAATTCGCAGGAATCTCGCCCGCCTTCCTCATTTCATTCAGCAGCCACAAACATCCCTCATCATACACCAGAAAATTCCGGCAGCCAAATTCAGCCGCTCTTTTCACATCTTCAACTGCCCGGACCACCTGTTCCTGCCCTCGCAAACGGTATCCCATCCTGACGCCCTCCGGTGTATTGACAGAGGCACTGGTATCTGTAGTTGCTCTGGGTCCGATTGCTAAAATAAGATCTGTCCCTGACTGTTCTGCCAGTTGAACCATCGCTATTATTTCATTATCTGTAAGCATCATAATACCCTGTGTCTGCGTAATACGATGCAGCGCAATTTCATATTTATTCATTTCTTCCAGCAAAGCTTCCATAACCTTAGGTCCCTGAATTCCGGGAACTTCAAAGCGATACTGTCCGCCGTCGCTAAAACGTTTTTTTGAGGTTGGAAGATCATAGGCATCTCCTTGTGGCATTCCGATTGACTTCAAAAAATTTCTTGTTTTTTCCATGCTCTGCTTCTCCTCTTTTAATATTTATACCTGCAATTCATTCATTAATTCACGAATCATTTCTTCATGCGAAACTTTTAACGAAGGAAGTTCTCCTCTTAACCCCTTATGAATCCGCATATCTATAAAAAATGGTCCTTTATCAGTCACAAAGCTTTTTAATGCAGCTTGCAGCGTCTCTCTATCTTCAACACTACTGCCAAAAGTACGGTATCCGGCTCCTTCCGCAATTTTTGTAAAGTCTACCTTATGTCCTGCTGAAGGTTGTCCTCCGACTGACTCATGTGCGCCATTGTTTAATACGACATGCAGCATGTTAGCTGCTTTCACTTTACTTGCCATGGAAAAGGCACCAAGATGCATAAGCGCTGATGCATCTCCATCAAGACACACTACCAATCGATTATCACCAGCCACCGCCATCCCCAGCGTTACTGAGGAAGCATGCCCCATAGCTCCGACATTCAGAAAGTCATGTCCATGTCCCTCATTTCTCTTTTTTCTCAAATAAAATAACTCTCGTGTCGCTCTCCCTGTTGTTGCAATATAGATTGTATTGTCCGGCAGACTATCAAGAATAACCTCAATGGCCTCTTCTCTGCTTAAAGGATAATTCTCATCACACACATTCTCCTTTTCCTTCGCTGCAAACACTCCCTTTTTTGCTATAATCGCAACAGGTTTCCGCCTTTCCCTTGCCATGTCCACAGCCCATGCCGTCTGCTCTTCTATTTTATTTTCCTCTGCTATGATATATGGAATATCACATAATTTCAGAAGTTTAAGCGTTATTTCTCCCTGCCTTTTATGCTGCGGATGATCCTCTCTTCCGGGCTCCCCCCGCCATCCGATTAAAAGAAGCATCGGAACACTATATACATAATCATCTGCTAAAGAAATAAGCGGATTCATCGCATTGCCCATGCCTGAGTTTTGCATATAGACCAATGGCAGCTTTCCTGTTGCAAAATAATATCCACATGCAAGCCCAATCGCATTTCCTTCATTCGCAGCAATTAAATGTTGCTCCTTTGGTACACATTCTAATAAGCAATTGCAAAATCCATTTAGATAGGAATCCGGTACGCCTGTGAAAAAATCCACACCCATTCCCTGCAGCATATTTAAAAACTTTATCTGATCAACCATGTTCACATCCTCTTGATTATGATTTGGAAGGCATATAATATGTAAAATATTCCGGTGCATCAGATCTGCTTATTTCCCATGCACGCTCTATTACATTTACCAAATCGTCCGGCAGTCTTCCTTTCCGGCACGCCTCCAAATTCTGTTCCAACTGTGTCAGCCTTGATGCCCCTATAATGATTCCATCGCCACGTTCTGCTTTCAGCATGGAATGGAACATCATCCACCTGTAAACCGCCTCTACTATGCCAATATCACAGTTTATACATGCCTGCTTGATAGACTCTGTAGCGCGAAAATAAGAATTTTTCCAATAACGTTTTTGATAGTTTGGCCTATTGATAAAACGTCCTTCCTTAAGCTGTGGATCCTTCGTCGCATATTTATCTGTCAACAGCCCTCCTGCCAACGGATTATACGCATAATAACGTATCCCGTAATAGTCTAATGCTCTATCCAGCTCTCTTTCTGCATGTCTGCTTAACGGATTGTACAAACCTTCATAAACGCTCGGCAGCACCCACCCATGCTTCTTACAGATATGATATGTCTCTGCCACAAGCCATGCCGGGAAATTACTAATACCCAATTCCCTAAACTTTCCTTCTTCATAAAGAGCAGCACACCCCTCTAATGCCGACTCAATTGGCGTTCCCGGATCCGGAAAATGCAAATAAAGTGTATCCACATATGCGATTTCCATGCGCTTCAACGACTCATTCGCCTGCAGCATTACAGCCTCTTTATCTAACCTGCCCGTTATTCTCGGATTGACCTTCGTCGCAACTTCATATGCCTCTCTCGAAAATTTTGTAAAAGCGTTTCCCAATAAATTCTCACATTTTCCTTCGTTGTACACATATGCTGTATCAAGCTCACGATACCCATACCCGAAAAACATCTGAAGCATATCCGTCACATCCGTATCAAATACCTGTTCTCCAAAGGTCATAGTCCCTAAAATCAGCCTTATTTTTTTTAACATGCTCTCGCTCTTCCCTAAATCATTATCATTTACTATTCTCAAAATTTCCTATCAACCGGCAAATCGACTCAAACGCATCATCTGCCGCCAAATTTTTACATCGTTCTATCATTTGTGTACATGTTTCCAATGAGATAAGCTCCTCTCCGCATGATTGAAGCTTTTCCTCCAATTCAGTCCATGTCAGCAAATTGCTCCCTTCTCCTCTTGGTATTTGCACAATTTCCTGCACTACCCTTTCATCCTCCATAATAACCATTACCTTTGCTCCTCGAATTCCACTCTCGCGATCTTCCATTGAGGAGTCTTCAATAAGCGTTATCCGATCTGCCAGATACCACACCGCCGGATCTGCCTTTTCTACGTCAAGGTCGGCTAAACTAAATCTCCCATTTACCAATGCTGCTGCAATAGCATAATAAATTGAAAATTTTGCTTCTTCTGCTGTCTTAGGATAACGAATTTTCCCTGTGGACTGTATGGCGCTGAAATAAGTAAATACTTCTATTCTCTGAACCTGCGTCCAGGTTTCCATGGTTCCTTTCAGTTTATCCCTGATGATTAATGCAGCATCAATACAGCTATGTGTGTGTCTGCAGGTTGGGTATATTTTCAGGTAACTTTCACATATTGTAAACTTTTTTCCGATATTATCCAAAATAACTTTTTCGTTTATATTGTCGGTAAACGCATGAAACCAGCCTTTGGAACTTTCTAACGGATTTTTGGGGGCTTCCACTCCCTTTTCTGCTAATACCGCGCAACGCACACCGATTCTTGCTGCATTTGCAGCATTGATTGGCTTGCAGGCTTGTCCGCTCTCGTCAATAATCAACAATCCGCTTGCCTGAAGAGCCGCCAGCGAAATGGTATTGTAAATCCCCGCCTCGCTGAGCTTTAACAGCTTTGCGCAAGCCGCGCCCGCCGCAATTCCTCCAGCCGTTCCGGTGGCATGAAACCCTTTTTTATATAGCCCCGGCTGTGCTGCACCTGCAATCCGGTTAAAAGCTTCATACCCTACATTCACTGCTAATAGTATCTCTTTCCACGTTACATGCAGCTTCTCTCCTAATGCAAATACCGCCGACAAAACAGAAGCTCCTATATGACCTGCCGATATTCTGTTTCCATCATCCATGTCGGCGCCATGCGCGTATAAAGAATTGATATACGCAGCGTTTTCTGCGGGAAATTTCATATCGTCAAATAAAACCGAAGCCTGCTCACTTCCTCCCATCTCTTTCACATATTCCAAATTGATTCTATTAAATTCTTTGTTTATTTTATATCCTGCAAAACAAGCCGCATAATAATCTGCAATAAATAATTTGGTTCTCTCAATAACGAATTCATCCAACATGCCATATTGCAAAGAAAAAAAAACTTCGCTTAAATATTGCGTAATATTCTTCATAATCAATCCTTTTTAATGTAATTTATTGCCTTCCGCTTTTCTAAATCACATCGATATTTAATTTGTCGCATATCAAGTCATTTCCCCACTCGTCTTGTATGACTAACTCTTTTTGTATAAATTGCAACACTTCTCTTTCTCTGTCTTTGGATTCACATAAAGTACAAATTTCAGCATACCGCCTCCTGACATCATTGCAACTGGGAACAACGTCTCCTTCGCTGTATCTGGGGGCAAATGACACCACATTCTCATGCTTCATTATAGCATCCACACCTTTTATCTTACAAATTTTTCCCGCTCTCAGTGTGGGGCACAACTGCATAATTCTCATGCCATTTAAATGGGAAAGATCGGATTCCTCAATCATACTTTCGAAATCCCCGATTATTGCAAACTGAACCAACATTTTTATTAAATTAATTTTTGTTGCTTCAAAAAATAGTCTCTCATATTCTCCGCCTGAAAACCGAAACCCCGGATCATAAAGCCGAACGGTATTCCCATCTGCAAATCCTTGAAAAAAAACCGGTCCATTTACAATTCCAATATCATTTAACATATGAACGACTCTGTCATGAACATGAGTCAAATACATTTGAGTATGCCTTGATGGGCTTGCAGAAGCAATGGCAACTTTATTCAATCCCATTTTCTGTGTGCCGACATATCGGTCACCTGTGCGAACAAGTACCGCTTTTCCCCTCATGAACAAGTAGGCTGCTGTAAAATCATCCTTGTGCTCCATATATTTTTCTATCACAATTTCACCCGTAGACGATTCCAATTGTGCTGCCTCTATTGCTGCCTGAATTGCATCTGCTTCACAGCATACTGTTTGTCCTCTTGACCCTCTGCTGTCTGTCGGCTTTATCAGGACAGGCAGGATTTCTTTGATTCTCCCGGACTTCTTATATTCTTCTAATTCTTTTGCAGAATAGGTATCTATAATATCAACACCATACCGTTTACAGCATTCTTTAAATGCAACTTTATCCGTCAATATATGGAACTGCTCTGCTGTTCCAAAACAGGGAACTCCCAGTTCCCTGCATATTTTCTGATAAGGTACCTGACAGGGATCCAATGAAGTACTAATAACTCCATCTATATGCTCCTCTTTACAAAATTTTACAATCCCACTCACATCTTTTACATCATAAAGCAACGCATAATCCGCATTCTTCTTGGCCGGTGAGTTTTCCAAATAATCTGTCACATACACAATCATTTCCAACTCATGCGCTGCTTCTACCACCTTACAGTGTTGAAAACTGCCACCCAGAACTAAAATACGCTTTCCTCTATAAAAAGACACCCTGAATCACCACCGTTCATACCTCAAATTCTCAAGCAGACAACATTTCATTTTGCATATAAGTTCCGGCTTTGCCCTAAAAACAATTGGCACCATGTTTCCAGTGCAATTGCTCTCCACATACTTGTAAATTCTGCATTGGTAATTAACCTTGCATTCTCAAACGAATTCTTTATCTTGTCTGCATTAAGCAACCCTCTGTTTCGCATATTCGGATAAATTACATCATAAAAATAATTTCTAAATCCTTCCGACGTCACCATCGTCCTTTTATCCAATGCCATAATTTGTTTTTTTCTATATGCAAAATCGGTTCCGAATTTATTGGCAACAATCTCTTTATAAATATATTTTCCCTGAACCCACTCCAAAGGATTATCTGATAAATTAAGCGGCGAGCAACTCGCAAATCTGACAAGCATATCCTCCGGCAAACGCATAACATGGTCAACTACTTCATTGTCAAGAAGGGGCACCCGATTTTCTATAGAACTTGCCATTGTCATTTTATCCTGCCGCAGCAGCGCTTCCGGTAGTCTTTCCGTAATTTCAAATTTTAAGTGCTTGGTAAAATCGGAACCCGTAAAACTGTTAAAAAGATCCACCTGTTCCCCAATCAGCCTTTCCAATCCATTATAACCTTCTGAAACGAGGTTCGTAATGGTCTGATCCGTCATAACCGCATAATGAGCATAACTGTCATAGCTTTTCAAATTGCCGCTTCCGCCCATTTTTTTCAAAAACGGTTGATAGACTCCCGTCGCGAAACGCGTATATCCTCCCGCCGTTTCATCAGATCCCTCTCCGCTTAATAAGACAGTCACATAATCCTTGGCTCTTTCTGCCAATTTCAGGAAGCATACAAAAAATGGCTGATAAACCGGCGCATCATTATGCCATATCATACGCTCGTAATTATTTAAAAAATAATCCTCTTCTATTGTAAATTTATGCAAATCAAGGCTTAGCCGGCTTCCGACATAATCTATATATTGTTCCTCTCCTATTACTCCTTTTTCATCAATAATAGAAACTGCATCGTTTAAATTAGCCCCCTTATTTTGATTGGCAAAATAACTGACTAATGTTGAATCAATACCTCCCGAAAGCTGGCATCCTACTTTTACATCACTCACCATTTGTCTTGAAACTGCCGATGTAATAACGGCTTCTGTCGCCTCCATCGCCTCTGCAATGGACTTATATTTTTCTTCCTCCCTTTCATACTGATTTATATTATAGAACTTCCATTTTTTAATATCTGCATCGTAAGTAATCCGTATCGCCTGACCCGGCTCCACTAATTCTACATCTTTCAAGAGCACTTTTTCACTTGGTCGTGAAAATATTAATCTCGCGTTAAAAGCATCCATATCCAGTCTGCGTTCAAAATCTCTAAATTGAATAATGCTTTTCAATTCTGAAGCAAACGCAATCCTATTAAGGTAAATCGTATAATATAATGGCTTGATTCCGAAACGATCCCTTGCTATCCATACCGTTCCGTACCTCAAATCCGCTATCACAATGGCAAACATTCCATTCAACCTTGGAATCATACTTTCAAATCCATATTCAAGATATAGATTCATAATCACTTCTGTATCGGAAGAGCTTCTAAACCGATAACCAATATTAATTAATTCTTCCCTTAATTCCACATCATTATAAATTTCACCATTAAATGCCAAAATCACTCTCCCGTCAAGCGCTGTCATTGGCTGATGTCCCTCTATAGACAGATCTTTAATACTTAATCTGTTAAATCCAATGACTCCGTCTATTTCATTCTTTAAATCAATTTCTGCCGCACCGGCTGCTGCATATGACTTCTTCGTTTTAAAATTGAGTGCGCACACACCCGTATCATCCGGTCCGCGATGTTTCTGAACCTTGACGGCGCTGTCAATATCCTCCAACTCTTCTTTCCCCAGCCGCTCTGCCGATGCATTTATATTAATCAATCCAGCTATACCGCACATGGGCATTCCTCCACTCTATTTCTTATCTATTCATATTTTTCACTGCTTCTATTATAAACTGTAAAATCCGGTCCATCTGTTCCTTCTCCAGTTTCTCATAAAACGGTATCGTCAAAACTTGTCCGGAAACTTTGCGAGCCACTGTCAAATCGTTTGCTTCACATTGATTTTTATAACATTCCATATCTGCCGTAATTGGATAAAAATATTTTCGTGCATAGATATTGTGGCTCTTTAACAAGTCATACAGGTCGTCCCTGCTTATCGGGTAGTCTTCCTCTATTAAAATCGGAAAGTACGCATAATTTTTGTCGGTAAACCTATTTTCATCAAAAAGCCGGATTCCTTTGATGTTCTGCAAATGTTCCTTGTAATACCTAGAGCGTTCCTCACGTGCCGCAATCGCCTGCTCAATATGCCTTAAATTGCACAATCCCATGATTGCCTGCAGCTCATTCATTTTCGCATTTGCGCCGATTGACACTACATGCTCTTCTCCACGAATTCCAAAATTCTTCAAATTATAGAGCTTGTCGTACAAGGTTTTATCCGAAAATGCTGCCGCTCCTCCTTCAATGGTATTAAATACCTTTGTCGCATGAAAACTGAAAACAGAGGCATCGCCATAACTTCCGATGCCTTTTCCCTTATATTTTACCCCAAAAGCGTGTGCCGTATCATAGATCACCTTTAATCCATACTTGTCGGCAATCCTCTGAATTTCTTCTATGTTACATACATTTCCATACACATGCACCGGCAGAATCGCAACGGTTTTTTCCGTAATCAAATCCTCTATTTTGGCTTCGTCAATCGTCCCGTCACTGCTTTTCACATCACAAAAAACCGGTTTCAAACGGTTGCGGACAATGGCATGCGTCGTCGAAACAAAAGTAAACGGCGTTGTAATGACTTCAGAACCTTCCGGAAAATCAAATGCCTGTATTATCATTTCCAATGCCATATGTCCATTTACCATTAAGGAAATTTCGGGAACGTCAAGATAAACTTTTAACTGTTCTTCCAACTCCTTATGGTATTGTCCCATATTGGTAAGCCGACAGCTCTCCCAAAGAGGTTTTATCGCTTCTATATACTCTTCATACGTCGGCATAGACGACCGCGTCACAAATATTTTCTCGTCCATATTTGTCTCCTGTTTTCAAACAGCAGCTATAGGGTATCAGCACCCTCCCGATTGATCCCGCACCCCAGAATACAATACTGCAGAAGCAATTCTAAATCTGCTGCGCCCGTTTCCTCATACAACAACGCATTGCGTTCAAAAGCAATTTTATACATATATTCCTGCATTTCTTTATCCATGTGAAATTTTTCCGGACATTGCCTGACCTCTAACGTTTCTAAATCAATCAGCACAACTTCCCCCGCATTTCTCAACATGCAGATTAATTTATCACCCACACATTTAAAACTTGGTTTTTCCTCCAGCATTCCAAAAATGGCCCTTTCACACTTTATGGAATATATTTTTTCCACTTCCCTTTTTTCTTTGTCCAGCATACATATTGTGTGACGGTTCTTTTCGTATAAAAATATTCTTCCGGCAGCACAAAAAATCTCTTCATACAGCATCATTTCCTTCTCATAACTATCGCTGCACGGCGTTTGATATCTGCCAATCACGCCCTGTTTCCTGTTCCAGCAGACAATGTCCGTACTGCCGTTTATGGAATACCAAAAATTCTGTCCATCATATACAATGCGGTATACCCGTTCATCCGGCAGCAAACAGCACTCTACCGTCTTGGATTCCATATCCGTAATATACAGTTGATTGGTTGACTCTTCTAAGGAGTAAAACCGCTTCTCTTCCATGATGCCATGCTGCAGAACCCCTTCCATGCACGGAAGTTCCCACCATGTCTCCTGTTCAATGGTATCTGCATGGACATTCCATTTCCAAAGCCCATATTTTTTGCGGCTGGGTAATAAATATACATCTTCCTCGCAGGAAAAATGATTCCACGTATGCCCTAAAGGCTCTATCTCATCGTCTCCCGCAAGGCTGTAACTGCTTTGCGTACCCTTTTCGATGTCATATACATGTGCGCACTGTATTCCTGCCGGCAGAAAACATATCTTCTTCCCTTTTTTGACACATCTCAGATGTACATTCTTCGCAGCAATATTTACCCCCTCAAAAATAATATGCTTTTTCAACGTCCAGGTCTCTTCGTCTATGATAGCCAGTGTATTGAAATTCGTATTGGCAAAATACAATTTTCCATCATCTTCCGCATAGTCCGAAAAGCTGAAAAATGCCCTGTTTTCCTGAATTATGTTCCGATTTCTCACATAACTGTTTTCTCCCTCTGCAGCAGCTAACAGGATTGGCTTGTCTACATTTTGAAACGGCTGCAAAACAGCGTTCATATCTCCATAATAAGCATCACACAATTCTACTGCTCTGTCGGTATTGTCCGTCTCATCACATATTCCCCATCCCGCCGCACGGTAACGGTCTAAAATTTCCCTATACCGCCCGGCAAGCTCATTTGATACGGTTCCCAATTTATTCGCCATTGTCCTTTGCGGGCGCCACCACAAGACAACATGCTTCTGCACCGCTTCAAAGGTATGCAATACCTTCTCCAGCTTATCCAATGCCCTCTCCCTGCCCGCCAAAAATACAGCAATATCATTTGCAAACAATATAATCTTTTTTCGACTGCCGTCCTCTCTCTGCACACATCTTTCCCAGTCTGAAGGCATGGAACTGTCTGCTTCCCATGAAGCAACATTTTGCACCTCTTTTTCCTTAGCCCGCACCATGCTTTTCAGCTCTTCCAACTGCTCTGCATAATACGGATAATCATGCGCCCCTGTTCTTTTTACAAGGACCTCAAAATTTGCATAAATCTTACGAAGCACTTGCCAATAACCGCATGGAATGGGCAGCATAAAATTCTCAAAGGTAGCGCTGTAAACTTCCGCAAACCATTCTTTGGGAAACTTTTTCCAATCCCAGCGCACATAATCCGTAAATTTCACCAGATAATCGCTTTCCTCTTCCCCGTACATCATAGCAAAGTAGTTTGCCCATTTTCCAAACTCAGAAGCCAGTTCAAACCATCTTTCTTCTTCCAACAGCCGGTTATCTATCTTTACATTGCAGCTATCCTCTAAGTACTGAATCCCCTCCCGCATCTCTTCCACTAAAGCCTTTTTTTCTTCCTCTGCCTTCTCCGCAGCAGCATCCCACTCACGAAACAGTGTACTTGCCGCTTGTGCACCGCGTGCTGCCATCTTGACCAGATTTTCCTGTACCATCCTCTCATTTTCATCGCGGGCAAGATAATCCAATGGAAAAATATCCACTCCCACAGAAAAAGGGCAGCCATGATACTGCTCCAGCCATTCCTTGTCTATACTGATGCGGTTGCCGTTAATGACAAATGTGTGAAACTGGTCAAATCTGTCTTCCGTCAGGGGGCTCCTCACGAAATACCCTTCCGGCAGTTCCTTCGGCAATATTTTAAGCAGCTTATTATAGTCCCCGCGCTTCACCCAGATATCCATATCATCATCCCAGGGAACAAAGCCCTCATGACGGATTGCGCCCAGCAGAGTTCCGTACGCTGCGTACCAGACAATACCATGCCTGTCGCAAATCTCCGCTATTTTCTGCAGCACTTCCAGCTCTGCCGCCCACACCGTCTTCATGGTTGTATCTATGTAAAAACCGTCTCTGACTTCCTGCTCAAAAAAACCTTCCTGAAATTCCAGCATCGATATCTCCCTTCATTCCCGACAGAATATACATCATCATATGATTTAAAACCAGATGGATATCTTCTGTAATCTGCATGTTATTGACCGCGACATGAATATTATGCTTTGCCATTGCTTTCAGCCGACCGCCGTCATACCCTGTAAAAGCGATTGTCTCAGCACCGGCCTCATTCGCATAGCCAAGCGCCCTGACAACATTTTCCGAATTTCCGCTTCCTGATATACCAATCACAATATCTCCGGCTTTCAGCTTGTTTTTCAGCGGTACAAGAAAGATGTCGTCATAACCGATATCGTTGGCAATCGCCATCATCATCGGTACATTGTCACTCAGACATTCAATATCATACTTTATGTCCTGCTCATAACTAATCCCTTTATTAAAATCACTCTCAAAATGAGAAGCTGTTGAAGCGCTTCCCCCGTTGCCGCATATAAAGATCCGTTTTCCCGTCAGACGCCCATTTTCCAGTACATTCATAACATTGTTAATTTCTTCTGCCGACAGGGAATCCAATACCTGCTTTTCCATTTCAATATATCGCCTAATATCATCTTTATAATCTTTCACTCTGTGACCTCCAAAATTTCACTTTCGTTCTTCAAAACAACAGTTACCGCTTCCATCAGATTTTCTGCCGTAAAATCCGGCGCTGCATCATACTTTTTATCTCTTCCGGCCTGTCCTGTCAAAAGAAGAATCGTCCGCATTCCCGCATTTTTTCCTGTCTGTATATCTACCGTACTGTCCCCTATTATAAAAGATTGCGATAAATCTATATTATATTTTTCCGCAGCATGCGCAATCATTCCTATAGCCGGCTTACGGCAATTGCAGGAAACCTTATACAATACATTTTCACCTGAAAATCCCTTATCCGGATGATGTGGACAAAACATAATATCATCCAAATATGCCCCCTCTTCTCCTAAAAGTACCTGCATTTTTCTATGAATCCGCTTTACATCTTCTATCCCGCATAACCCTCTTGCCACCACCGGCTGATTCGTGACAAGAATCACCAGATACCCTGCTTCATTCAATCTGCGTACCGCTTCTGCCACTCCCGTCTCCAATTCAAACTGCTCCTCTGCATAGAGCAATCCCTGATATCTGTTTACGGTTCCATCTCGGTCAAGAAACACACACGCCTGTCTGTTTTTGAGATTTTTCCGGTTCCATATGCCCTCACGCTGCTCTCTTGACACTCTTTGAAAACGCTCCGGTGTGCCGGCATCCTTCACATACTCCGGTGTGCGGTAACCGTATATCTTTCCTTCTTCTATCAGCGGCAGCAGAATATCCTTCTCTAAATCTGTTTTCTTCACTTTGGAAAAACGCTCCAGAACCTCTGCCGATAAAATATAGATACCGGCATTGACGCAGTTCTCGTAAAAATAGTCTCTAATCCGGTTCTTATAGTCAAAAGAAAGAACCTTGCTGTCATCATCTAACACTACCAAATCGGAATCTTGCGCATGAGAATTGGGATGAACCAGAAGTGTGGCAAGACCGCCCATCTTCTCATGGAAACCGATGAACCTCTCCCAATCTATATCAAACATAACGTCCCCAAATATAAGCAGGATATCCTTGCTGCATCTGCCTTTTAGATAATACAACGCTCCTGCTGAGCCTAATGGTTCTGTTTCCCTGATATATGAAATTTTGATTTCCCATTTACTGCCGTCACCAATGTATGTTTCTATCCTGTCTCCCAGATAACCCGTAATAATAATAATTTCTCTGATTTCGTTCTTAATCAGATTTTCAATCTGCCATTCCAGCATTGTCTTTCCATTTATTTCCATCAATGGCTTGGGGATTTTGTCCTGCGTCAGTTCTCTGACCCTCGTTCCCTTTCCACCTGCCTGAATCACTGCAACATACCTTTCCGTCATTTATCCGTCCCCGCTTATTAATTTTCATTACCGCTTCTTTTAAATCATTCCCCTCTTTCTACAGGTTTCTGTTAATCCTGCCCTCAAATCAAACTTCCTCTCCCAGCCTGTCAATTCATGGATTTTTTTTGTGCTGCAGTACTCTACTGCTGTCTCGTCATAGCGCATCCGCTGCGGTGAAATTGTAACCGTAACTTCCGGTCGTTTTAAAATGAATTTTAACTCTTCAATCATATCTTCTACGCTGACCGGAACGCCGCTTCCTACATTCACGATTTCAAATGAGGAGAGCTTTTGTCTGTTGTAAATCAGGCTTTCTATTGCAGCTACCAAATCGTCAATATATAAGTAATCCCGTTTATCATATATATTGCCTAATTCCAGACTGCTTCCTTCTGATAACTGTTTCAGCAAAGTCGGGACAATGAAATTTTCTTTCTGATCTCCTCCGTAAACGTTAAAGATACGCATCACTACATACTTATTGCTTTCAACATCTGCATAAAAATCCAAAATTCTCTCCGTTATATACTTCCCCTTGCCGAGTATAGTTGTCGGCCGTTCTATTGCTTTCTCCGTAATCGGCATTTCATTTGTCCTGCCGTATACCTTTCCGGAAGAAGAATAAAAGAATACTGCATTTGTACAAAATTGATTAAATGCACTAACAACATTCTCTGTACCCTGCAGATTAATTCCCAAAGCTAAATTCTTATTGTTTATGATTTCCTCATGCGCCGTCAATGCTGCCAGATGAATCACCACATCAAAAGACTGTTTTTCAAAAATCTCAAAAACCCCCTGCCTGTCCAGAATATCACAGCAGTGGTTTACGACTGCCGCATCTGTGCCGAAAGGTTTCCTTGCTATTGTATGGATTTCCATATCCGGTTCACATTCCAGCTTTCTGATAAGATTGCTGCCTATAAATCCATTTGCTCCGGTCAATAATACTTTCATATTTAATACAATCCCTTGCCTACAAATTCTCTCCAGTATGCCAGTACGCTTTCCAAGGTCTCCTGCAGTGGATATTGTATTTCCCATCCACTCATGCTTTTAAACTTACTGTAATCTCCGATAAATGTCATCAGCTCTGTCGGTCTCACCCTTGCCGGGTCTACTTCTACTTTTATTTCATCAGCCTTGGAGGAAGCTGCGATAAGCATCTGTAAAACCTGTTCCATCGTATAAATCTGATCCGTCCCTATCAGATATAATTCACCGGAAATTCCTTTCTCCATTGCCAGATAGTATGCCCTTACTGTATCCCTCACATCTGTAAAGTTTCTTGTTGCACTCAGGTTTCCAACCTTGATTACCGGTTCCTGTAATCCATGCTCTATCCTTGCTATCTGGTATGCAAACGAAGCAATTGCACCATGCTTGTCCCTTCTGGCGCCTTCATGATTGAAAGCCCTTGTCCTTACAATGTCCATTCCGTAGCTTGCATGGTAAGTAATGCACACCATATCCTGGGCAACCTTACTTGCCGCATATGGATTAATCGGTTTTATTCTGGTTTCTTCCGTAATCGGAAGCAGTTCTTTCGGAACGTCGCCAAATTCTTCCGGCGTTGCACTTGTCAGAACCCGCGCCTGGCATCCCGTCACACGCATAGCTTCAAGCAGATTAATCGTTCCTACTGCATTGGTCTGCATATAAACAGCCGGCATATCCCATGACGGTGTTACCCAGCTCAATGCCCCCAAATGATAAATCTGATTGGGTTGAATCTCCCGTAACACCCTAATCAGACTGGTTTCATCCAGTAAATCTGCATCCAGAAGTGTGATTTTATCCAACGCATGATGTATATTCCGCAGACTGGAATTTACCCGCTTTATGCCATACACCTCGTAATCCGTATATTCCAGCAGGTAATCCATCAGATGACTTCCGGCAAATCCTGTAATTCCTGTAATCAATACTTTTTTACTCATGATTCTTTCTCCTTATAAACTCTCACTTCTTCTAATCCCAATACTTGTCGCCAATATAAACAATAGATGTGCCATCATGCTCAAACCGAAAATCAAACGGTTTCAAATGCAGGTTTTCCTTTAAAAACGCCTGCTTTTCCTTCGGGCAGTAAAATAACAAAAATCCGCCGCCGCCGGCGCCCAGAAGCTTTCCTCCCGTTGCTCCGCTCTGCATTGCGCATGCATACATCTCATCTATCAGGGGATTTGAAATGCTGCCTGCCAATTCTCTTTTTTTCATCCAGCCTTCATTTAGGATTGCGCCAAAATTATCCAGTTCATTCTGCTCCAAAGAATACTTCAAATCCTTTGCCAATTCACACATGCGAAGCAAATTCTTCGTTTTATCCGCTCGCTTTATATTCTGCTTCTGCTCTAACAAAATCTGATTTGCATCATGTGTAAGTCCCGTATAAAACATTATTATATTTTCCTGCAAGGCACGCATGATTTCCCTGGTCGTAATGACCGGTTCTACGGTTACCGTGTCATCTCTGTGAAAGCTGATAAAATTCATCCCGCCGAAGGACACTGCATACTGATCCTGTTTACCGATAGGTGCCCCCAGCTTTTCAATCTCCACCTCGCAGGCTTCTTCTGCCAGCTTTCCTTTAGAGATATATTTTCCCTTATAGCAGGCCAGTGTATGCAGCAGACCGACGGTAAAGGCACTTGAAGAACCTAATCCCGTCCCGCTTGGAACATCTGCCGTGCTGCTGATTTCCACTCCGCTAATCTGTTTATCATTCAATACACAATGAAAAATGGAATGTCTGATATCCTTAATATTTTCAACAATCTCATTTTCCGAATATTTCAACGCTGTTTTGCTTTCGTCAAAATAGGGATGCATTGTCATATACATATAACGGTTTATAGATGTACTCAGCACGCACCCGCCATATTCTTTATAAAAGTCGGCCATGTCACTTCCGCCGCCGCAGAAACTGACACGAAAAGGAGTTTTTGTTATAATCATATACCTATATATCCATCCTTCCAAAATCAGCCAAACGGCTCTAACTGCCCCAGAACTGCCTGAAATTTTTCTCTGGTCTCACGCCTGTGCTTTGTTCCTGCTTCTCCCAGCCAGCCCCCATTAAAATAGTGAATCGACACAGTCTGCTCTGTAATATTTTCCCGCCCACTGATATAATTGTATGGACAGAAAAATTCTGAAGCATACACAGTGAAGCCATCCACTACCTCGGTGCAGTTTGTAATCGAAAGCCCTCTGTCCACCAACGGTTTTGTTTCAAAATATCCGCTCGCCTCCAGGTTATACTGCCCATCTGCAAGTAAAAATGGTACATTTTTTCTGAAATCCAGCAATTCACCCACAATATCCGAATGCTTTATACAGCCGGAACCACCGCCAAAATTGACATGCCCCCAGTCTTCCCGTCCGCAGAAACCTTCCTGATACCGCAGTTCATCCAGATTTTGAAGCAGTTCTACATCTGTATCCAGATAAAACCCTCCACACTCATATAAGATTTCCAGACGTGCCAAATCCGCCATGTATCCCCACCGCTTTGCCTCATATGCCTGTCTGGTATAAGGGTGTTTTTTATAATCATAATTCGACGCATCCCACTTCACAATCTCATAATCGGGGCACTTTTTCTTCCAGCTGTCTATACATTTCTGTAAATTTTCAGGAATTGGTTCTCCCGAAAACCATGTATAGTGTATTGTCTTGGGGATTAATGGTTCCTCACTGCTTTTATAAATGCCTGTTATCAGTGATTCTGCCTGCGTCCGGAGCTGTATGATTGGTGCAATGCATACCATCACTCCCTCCGTACAGGGCATAGCCTTTAACTGCTCCAAAACCGGATAGAAATCTCCATTTGTAATCATAAGGACAAACTCATCTGCACGCAGCTTTTCCAAAAATCCGGCAGAATGGATTTTTACCTTCGCAGAAGAAAGTTCTATTTCTTTTCCCTGCTTTAACGGATTATTATCAATATAACCAAGAACCTTTGTGTCAAGACCATATTGATTGCAGATATAGGGTATCAATACTCTTCCAATAGCACCTGCTCCCCAAAAAACAATGCATTTATTTTTTTCTTTCACATATTCCGCAAATTCTCTGAACGATGTGTTTATCAACCTCATTCGCATACCTACGCTTCTCTGAATTTATTTTGATTAAGTACACAGCTTTTACATCTGAAATGAGAAAAGCGCTTTTGGCTTAGGACTTGCCAGAGGCGCTTTGTCTACGGTCTGCTTGCATCTCTATTTCTTCTATTGCCTCCCTGCAGATTGTCGCTTATTCCATTAAGCCATATTATATATCGACTATTTCTTTTTAAACCATAAGAGAACATTTAACTTTTAACGATTCAGAGACTAAAAAGAGGAAAACGGTTACTCCTCCGTAAGCGTAGCGACCACCTTCAAAAACGCAAGCGACTCCTCTTTTCTGCTCTCCAGAATTTTTTCCGTTTCCGAATAGTCAATCGAAAAATCCACATCTCTTACGTCGGACAGGCAGGAAAGCTTTCTGTCCTCCAGCTTCAAGGCGGAGAGCAGATCCACCACTCTGATTAAGTTATATTTTACTTCCGTCAACACATAGAAGGGTTTTCGGAATATAATGGATAAATTCATGCCATGGTACGAATCCGTCAACACCAGTTTTGCATTTTTAATATATGCCATCCACTGCTCCGGCGTTATGTCGGAAACCAGTTCTGTCCCCTGTATAAAATAAAAATCCCTGTACCTCGCACATGCTATCAATTTGCAGTTGTATTGCATGGCAATCATATTGGCATAGTCCAAAAGTTTGGAATCACCATCTATCTGGTAAAGAAAAATATATTCCTCGTCAATCTCCGGCAGGTCAAAGGCAGATGTATATTCTTCATCAGACAACAGCAGCGTCGGGTCTAACGTGTGCAGCACCGGGCACTGAGCATACTGCATAACAGAAGGCACATGCACGCTTTCCCTTAAGGAAATGGCGTCAAAATACGGCGTATATTTTGCAAACGGTTCCGTAAAACTGCCGTCCAAAAAGGTATTGACGCCCACACTCGCCGCATACGCCACTTTGATAATTTCAGGACCGGCAAAATCCAGAAAATAAGTGCCGTCATATTTTGTGAGCAGTGGGTTCCATACCTGATCGCTTCCGACAATAATTTCATCAAACTGGGAACAATCGATTTCTTCACCATTTTCATACAACGGAGTCAGGTATAAATATTTCTCTGTAAATTCTTTAAACTGCGGCTTCTGTCTTACCTGAAGTCGCATATTGGGCGATGCGTAATTGATAACATGTACCTCTGCGCCCAACTTACGGAGCGCCTCCTGCAGCGCGTATGTCTGGCTGACCGCGCCCATGCTGTTTGCATTATGAAATGTCAAGATTCCTACTCTAAGCATACTGCCCTCCAATCCTTTCTCACATTTATCAGCCTATATCTCCATCGCCGCCAAAAAGCTGATGGGAACTACTTTATACAGTGGCACCTCAATCCGGCGCAGTTCCTGTAAGATATCCAAAAAGAACTGCTCGCACATCACAACGTATCTGTCAATTTCCTGCACTTCTTTCGCTTTCAATTCGGCAATCGGAAGCACCGGCTTTCCACACGCATATTTTCTACATTCTGCATTGTCACAGACCGTCTCCAAAACACATTCGACAGATATGCCGCCCGCCTCCAGCTCTGCTATCAGCATTTCGGTATTTTCATTCAGACCGCAGAGCGCGATACGCGAACAATTCCGTTCTGTAAAATAACTTGCGATATTTATCCCCTTTTGCCTTTTCGTTTCCAGATTCTGACTGACCGCAACGTCACCCAAAAACTTTTGATTGTCGCTTCCGTATTTTTTTAGGATGTACTCAAAATTCTTGTTCCGGTATTCCTCCCAAAAGAGTTCCGCTCCCTCCGGTTTTCGTACCGGATATGCCAAGTGCGGCTGCATACATTCCCCGCTATTGCTTACTATAAATTCCAATTCTTCGGAAACCGCCTGAAATACCGCTTCCCCTTTTGGCGTATTGGTAATGAAAAGAGAAATTCCAAGGTTGTCATCCCATTCTGCATGTATTTTCTCGATGCCCCAGAAATCCCCTATTGTGATATCGGAAACTCTGCTCATGTCGGCAAAGGGACAGTGGTAGCAGCTTTCCCGCATACAGAGATGCCCATAATACAGATTTCGGTACAGGACATCCGTTTCTTCCTTTCCGCTTTCCAGCGTAAAGGTCTCCACATGGCTGTGCCAGCCGAATTTTTTGTTGCGGAAATTAAAGCCTGTCAGTTTTTCTCCATGCCTCTCCTCCTGATAGTCTCGATAATGCCGATATACGTCGGGGCTTGTCACACCATGACACACCAAATCGCAGGTAAGCAGCCCTTCCGGCTCTTCTCCCAAAAACGTTCTGAGCCCCAGCACCGCGCAGGCAGTTCCCCCGAAAAGCACTTTGCTTCCCTTTTTTAAGTCCTCGCGAATGGATTGGTATACTTCTCCAACCTCAGCCTGCACATATTTGGAGCCTTTCAGTTTCACCAGTTCTTCCGCTTTGTCTACGCGCTGATAACGGCAGTTCAGGTCGTCGTCCAGCGCAGCGCCATACACCACGCCATTCTGCGCCAGAACATACTCGGCAATTACGCTGAAGGCGCCCCCTGACTGGCTTTCCCGCCTTTTCTTTTCGTCCAGCCGCTTGATTCCTCTTATATGCTGCTGTTCCACGCCGTGTTTGTATGATGCCATCTGCACATTGAGTGGACATACCTTTGCACACAAACCGCAGTTTATACATACCGCTTCATCTATTTTGGGTTTCTGAAACCCCTGCCCGTCATCTTCCATGTGAATCGCATGTACAGGACATGCCTGCACACATGCCTCGCAATGATAACACTGCTCCATCTTGTCATTGATTACCATCCGCTGCTCCTCCTTTGTCGTGCCGGTTTCCTCTTTCTCATTTAGACAAATCCGCTATAATCTCAGCCTCATACTTTTCGTCATGGATATCTTCTACCTTGTCGCCGCCGTCACACTCATTATTATACTTGTGCTTCACTTCACAACGCCCGCCTGTTTTTTGCCGATACCACTCATACTCTAAGTCCACATGCCCGATGTCAATCGCCTGAAATCCTGCACGATATAAATCATATGCCAGCACGCCTGCCGCAGGTCCGAGTGCAATCAATATCAGCGTATCTTCTTCTGCATGTTGAAGCGCCGCTTCCAGAATCTTATCATACTTATCAAATGCATTAACCGGCGGTGCTTCTATCCTGCTAATCTGCGCGGCATTATCAAACAAATCGTTTCCTACGCCCAATCTTGTAAACGCACCTTCTACAAACAGCACCTTTCTCTTATCCCAAATCCTTCTCAGGCATTGAAATCTTTTCTCCGGCGCATCCGTTTCATTATCTGCATATAATGCATACGGCCTGCTGATATAGGCATTATGATATTTTCTTTCTAAATTCAGAAATCTTCTATGCTGACGCCGGACCTCGTCCGTCATATAAGACCGGATTCCTTTTTTTCCTTCTTCATTATAACTTTCCAGCGAACCATAATTATCCGCAATGGCAACCAAAAAATCTTCTTCATTGGACTGTATGACCTCAATCAGACGTTCAGCCAGCTTTTTGTCCGGCTTCTGGAATTTCGGACGCTCTTCGTTTACCATAATGGAAAATTCCCCGTCGCCGAATCTTGCCATACTCCTTTTCCCGCTTACAATACTGTCCACTGTATCTTCCATCTTGTAAAACTGCGGAAAATACCATTCGCTTCCCCGAGGCGTCAAATCAGCAAGCTCATATTTTAAGTTACCTAACGCCGCCTCCGTTTTCTTCACTGCCTTGTCCATTATGATGGCTTTACCGGATAGCTTTAGTTCTTCTGCATACAACTCCTTCAGCAAAGTAGAAAGCTCTGACAGACCCTGCCTCAACTCTCCGTTTTCCTTTTTCAGCTTCATAATTTCATCAAGGCATATGGAAACCATTTCCTGCAATTCATCGAATCCCAGTTTATCCTGCATGGTTTTCGACCTCCTTTTACTCAGTGGAAATCCGCAATAATCTGGGATTCATATACTTCGTCGCAAATCTCCTCCACCAAATAGCCTTCCGGCGCTTCGTTGCTGTATTTTTGCGGCACCCTGTTGTGATTGCCCTGAAGCATCCACTCATAGCTTAAATCGGCATGGCCGATATCGACTGCCTGATAGCCCTGCAGCGCCAAATCATACGCCAGCACGCTGGCCGTGGGACCAAGTGCAATCAGCATAAGTCTGTCCTTCGGTTGTTTTAGCGCCGCTTTGTAGATATCCTCGTACCTGTCGAAGGCATTTTCCGCCGGACAAAGAATCCGCACGATGGACTTTGCATTGTCAAACAAATCGTTGCCAACGCCCATCCTCGTCTGGAATCCTTCGATAAACACACAATCCCGTCCTTCCCAGATTTGTTTCTTTCGCTTTATACTCTCCGGCGTTTCATCCCTTGATATATTGGCACAGGCATATTCCCTGTCACGTTTCAAAAGCTCATAATGCTTTTTTCTGACCTCCGGCGTCAGATAAATCCGAGCTCCATCTGCCGCCCGCTTCGTCCATGTACTTAAGTCGCCGTATAAATCGCTCACTCCAATCAGGATGTTCTCCTGCTCTGACTGCAACACCTCTTTTAATCTGGCTGCCAGCCTTTCATTCGTTCTCTGAAAACGCCAGCGCTGTTCCCCAAAGATAATGCCGAATTCTCCGTCGCCAAACCTTGCAATGGACTTTTTATTCTCTATAATTTCACGGAAGGTATCTTCTGCGCTCATAACTTTCGGATACCACAGGCTCTCCTGAAATTTTCTGTCACTGATTTCATAGCCCAAATTATCCTGTGCATGAAACAATATCGTAAAGTTCGTTTCTGAATCTTTTCGCAGTTTTGCCACTTGTTCATTCAGATTGTTCAGCGCCTGCCGCAGCAGTTTATTTTCCTCCCGCAATTTGGCAATCTCACGCTCAGCGGTCTTTTCTTCCTGCTCTACCAGCGCAATTTCCTTTGTCGCCACGTACATAACAGATAAATCGTCGAAACCATATTCCTGATAAAACGCCTCGCCGAACCAGTCTTTTCCCAGTTCATTGACATAGAAGCCCGCGTCCTGAAGCCGCCCGATAAAATCCTCTTTCCCATACAGCCTGGAATGGTCGCCCTGTCCAAAGCGCCGCCAGTTTTCTTCTAAAGAACAGTTCCACTGCTCTTCCGTGTCCCATTTTCCTACAATCAGGGGCACCAGCACCAGGCATACGCCGTCCGGCTTTAAAATCCTATGTAACTCCCGCATGGCTTTCGCGTCGTTTTCCACATGCTCCAGCACATGGGCACAGACAATAATATCATATGCTGCATCCGCAACCATGTCCATATGCTGCAAATCCGCCTGAAAAGTAACGCCTTCCATCATCAAATCCGTGGATTCGTACAGGATATCGTCCCTGCTCAGCGCATAACGCTCTATGGCGAGAGAAGGCGCTACTTGCAGCATCCGAAGTTTCTCATTTCCTTCCGCCCGCACCTCCTCCAAAAAGGCAATCATCAGCCTGTCTCTGTCATATGCCCCGCACACCGGACAGCCATAATTTTCCTTGCTCTCCAGTTGAAAATCCGCATTCCAGTACAGGAAGCCGCACTGCTTTCTCGTCGATTCGTAACCGGCAGGAATCGGGGTGAAAAACACATCACTGCCACATGCATTACATTTTTTTGCCCTTTGCCCGATGTATTCCTCCAACAGTTCTATGGTTTCAAACAATTTTTCCAGTATCGCTCCCTGCTCTTTTGTCTCCCGCAGGTTTCTCTCCAATGTCTTTCTTATCTGCCCGCACTTCTCCTGCAGCTTTGAAGGCATTGCAAACAAACCCGTACAGTTACACAAAACGTCTGCAAAGGTCACCAGCTCCGCCTGTACGTTTTCCCCCCAGGGAATCCCTTTCTCTTTCACTTCCTGATACCGTACAAGGATATTTTGCTTCAACTGCGGAAGCTGCCTATAGACCTGCCACTTCATCTGATTCATTTCCTGTTTGCCGTACTCTGTGTTCTCCATTTCTATCTCCATACCTCCGGCTCGTTTATTTGTTCTTACTGCTCTCGTTGATGCATGCGCACACCGCCGACGCCAGATTGTAATAAACATTCCTGCTGAAATGGTTGATACAATCCGCATAATCCATCTGAGATTTGATGAAATCCGTCATGTTGATAAGCCTGACACGCTTCTTTCCTTCCGCAAATGCTTTTACCAAGGCATTGATTTCCTTGTGCCGTTCTGCATGGTCTGCAAACTCTGCATTGTCACCCTCATATTCAATTTCACTCCCCAACAATAACACGAAAACAGGCTCTCCCGGCACATTTTCATACATGTACTTCAGGTTCCGTATCACCTCGCAGCCCGGCGTTGTTCCGACAAATTCCCACTTCTCGGAAAAATCCCTGATGATTTCCTCCGTAAAAGGAAACCCATGATTCACAATACTGCCATCTATATAGCCCGCCATGTTCCGCATATCCGTCAAATCAAAATTTACACTGCCGAAACTGGCGTATAATCCTGTTTTTTTGTTACGGTACAGTCCGGCATGGCAGTCCGGCAGAAGACTATAGCAGATGATATGGTATTCCTTTTGAAACAACAGTGTCTCAAAATCCCCACGAGTCAAAAACGGCGCTTCCTCCAGCATATCATTTATTTCTGCCTCTTGACAATTTGCACTTTCCCATATATGCATCGAATGGTTCTGCCCGGTAGTAATAAAGCCTTTCGAATTGACATAATTGAATTCTGTAGTAATTTTTCCGCCAATCAGGTAGCTCTCTATTGCGTTCATGTCGCACGGCCCCTTCAGCAGAATTTTCACACGATTATCGCAAAAAGATTTTTCTGCCCTTTCCACTTCTTCACCTTCAGATATCCACGGCACCACCTGCCCCTTCTCAAGCGCACCAGCAACCGGTTCCGCAATTTCAATACTTGGATACCCGATTTTACCATACACGTACTGTTCCACCCTCATCCCAAGAATCCTACAGGAAAACAGAAAATGCTCCAGTTTTTTCTCCAACAGATTAAGGCAGTAAAAACCTACTATCCCATAATCTCCGTATTTATCCTTGACTTTTATATAACCGCTGTCCATCCAGTCATTGGATATCATTTTCAAAAGCTCCTGCCTGCTGCTTCTTACCTTTGTAAAATTAAGCTGGTTGGTTCTTGCAACCAATTCCTCCAGCCTGTCCAGTTCGTTCAGGCAGTCCTTTCCGATTACGATTTTGATATCACTGTCAAACAGGAAATCTTCCCCCGAATCAAACTGCTTCTGCACAGATATCTTTTTTTCCAGCACTTTGTATCCGGCAAGCCTCTTATGTGTCATATCCGACGCCTTTAGCGTGTATACATACTCTGCCAGATAAGGAATGATATCAGGCAATGCCGTCATAAGCCCCTCGCTTACCGATTTCGCTTCTTCCAGATTTCGGATATTATCGTCAATAAACAGCACATTTTCAGGTCTCAGTCCCATATTGGCAAGCTTCTGCCCAATCTGCACTCCCTTGCTCTCCCAGTTTATATCGTTGAATACAAAGAAAGTATCGATCTGCAGTTCCTCCAGAACAGCCTGTACCTTGTCAGCATCGTTTTTAGAAGAAATGGAATTCATGATCCCGCAGTCTGTTAAAGCTCTGACAAGCCGGATGTTATCCTGTAAAAAATCAACATCGCCTTCACTCAACGTCCCCTTCCAAAAGGTATCGTCCAAATCCCATATAACCAGCTTAATCCGCGCAAAAGGGAAATCCGCATAGGGTTTGGGCTTTGGCAGAATCACACAATCCTTTCTGCACAGGCCGGTCATAATTTTTTTGTCGTTTTCATCTAAACTTGTAAATACTTTCGGATTGATAATCAGCACATCAAACACGGGAAGATGAAAAACCTCCGCCAGTTCCGATACCCCCTGAAAAACCACCTCCGTACCGCTTACCACAGAGAACAGCGATGAGTCATGCTCGATACCTACCGCATGGGCGCGAGGATAAAATGCGCGCAGCAGCTTCAGGTCAGCGCCAAGACCGCAGCCTATCTGCAGGATATTAAATTCAGCCTCTTCGGCATAAGAAATTCCGGCAGGCAGACTTCTGTCAGAATTGGCATATTCCAAAATATCAAACCCATATTTTTTTATAAATAACTGATGATGTTCCAACAGGATATTATTCACATTTTCCTTATGGCGGAAGCTCTGGCTGCCCGCATGATAGATAAAACTGTTTTTGCACAACAGAAGTTTAAAGCCCGCACGGGATATCTGCATACAGAGGTCATCATCCTCAAAATATCCCGGCGAAAACTGCTCATCCATCCCGCCTGCGGCATCCCACGCGCTCCTTCTCACCAGCATGGCAAAGCCCGATAACCGGGGTCTTTCCTCATAAGGCGCTTTCAAGGGTATGTTCCTTTTGGCGCCATACTCCAAATATTCCCCGGGAAGCGTAAATGTAATATCCAATTCTTGTTCGTTTCCTGCATAATTAGAATAGCTTCCTGTCGCTCCTATCTTTTCGCTTTCATAAAGTCCCATGCGAAGCCAGAACAAGGAATTGACCGCAAGACGTGTATCATTATTCAGCAGAAATATGTTATTTTCCTCATATTCCGTTCCCAGAGTCGCCCTGACGCCCTGATTGCAGGCGCAGGAAAATCCCCTGTTTTCCTTATTTCTGATGAGAACAATATCCTCCTGCTCTTCCAGCCATTCCGCCACTCCATCCTCCGAGGCATTGTCCACAACCACAATTTTGTATGTCCCCTCCAAAAGCGTATTGCGGATACTTTCAATATTTTTCTGCAAAAGGTATTGGGCATTATAAGAAGCTATGACAATCACAGTATCCCTGACCGTGATATCATAAAGCTGTCCAAGATGATCCATCTCCGCTCGGATAACCTGCTCATCCTCAGGAGAATCGCAGTAAAGCAGCGCATTCTCAAAGCATAACCACGCCTGATTCGGATTCATGGCACAATAAAAGCAGCCCAGCATATAGTACAGTTCATAATTCACCGGATTACAGGAAATTCCTCTCGCGATGGCATCAAACATTCCTTCCGGATTCCCCTCTGCCTCACAGATACTGGCCTCCAGAATCGCAAATGTGTCATCATTCCCTTTTAAATAAATCTTCTCCTCATCCAGCAATTCCCTTGCCCGTATGTAGTCGCCGTTTTCAATTTGTTCCCTGATATTATCCCACATCCTGTTTCCTCCGGCAAGTTTATCCCCTTACTTCCATATCTCCAGATAACTTCCCTCTTTAAATTCCTGCTGTGCAATTTCCAGCATCTGCCTTGCCGACAACTTTTCCTGATATTTTTTGTTGTCAAAAAGATTCTTCTGGTCTTCCCTGACAGAGTCGCCCTTTTCAAAAGAAATGGCAAAGAAATCCTTTGCAAGCCACGCATAGTCCGCATCCGAAATCGTGTCCAGACTGTAGAACGCACCTCCATAGCGGAAGGAATGCCAGTCACGCAGGCGGTACTTCTCCGGATGCCGCATTGCCACATAGGTACCGTAGGTCTCAAACTCACTGAAACTGTTCTCCTGCAGCCCCTTTGCATCAATGGCATGTATAATCTTTTCCCAAAAGCTTTCTCCCGCAATACTCTGGTTTGCCTCTATCTCTGCAAGCAGCTCCCGCATGATCTCGCTGTTCATCAGCATATGCTCTGAAATAAAGGACTTTTCAAAGCATTTGTGCAAATCCGGAATCAGCTTTTCCATCGTGTCAAAGTATTCCCTAAAATATTCACTCTTCATGTCCAGATAAGGTGTATTTGTCCCCTCTTTAAACATGGAAAAAGTTGCACAGGGTATGGTATCCCCATCCCACACAAGATAATAAGCGTCGTCACACATGCGGGCGTACTGCATTTTTAGGAATTGCTGGTAATACCAGCCTGTGATTCCACGGGGAAGCTCCTGTCCGTTCAACACATCCCGCAGCGCTTCTTTCATCACCGCATGTACGGCGTCAAAGGGCAGCACTGCATTTTCATCTAAAAAGCCGACTTTCTCTCCCAGTCCGGCGTTCTCCACAAGACGCGCCACCTCTTCATTGCCCACGAAGAAAATATGCCGCGCCGGCAGGTTCGCCGCCAGCCTGTGGTACTGGCCCTGCACCCGTTCAAAATCTTTCGCCGTAACCACAATCAAGGCGTCATATTCCTTCACATCTTCCTTTTTGAGTGACTGTCCTGCTTTTTTGCCGAACACAACCCCCCGTCTAAGCTCCGCATCCAGATACGCCGCCAGCGTCCAGTCCGGGCACATGTAGCCCTTTGATGTTTCTGTGTCAAAGCCATACCCTTTCAGGGTGCTCCGTATGCTCTCCTCGTCCTCTCTGCAGTGGTACGCACAGATAGCGCAGCGAAGGTTATCACACCGCGCCAGCGTTTTCTCCGCTCCTGCCAGAGCCGCCTTTTCCGCTCCTTCAATATCCATCTTGATATAGTTGATGGTTTCCTGCTCAAACAGGCCGTCAATGCTCACGTGGCTGCCTGCATGATAACTGTCCAGAAAACCGTAAATCAGCCGCACCTTTTCCCCATCATCACGAAAAGTCTGCTGCAAAGCTTCCATCCATGCCGCGTCCGCATCTATCAGGTAAAGCTTAGATGCTATATCAATACAATCCAGTGCAAAAATACCTTCCGCTGCACCGGCATCCACTACTACATCCCCCGCCTTTACGCCAAACGCATCATTTGCATAGCAGTGAGGAGAGCGCGCATCCTGCTCCATTGCCACAGAGCGGTAATATCGGACAATTTTTTCCTCATCCCAGCCCCTTGGGAAGAACATCTTCCTTCCCCTATAGGGTATGTAATACATACCGCACCCGTCGTCAAGGCATACCTCTACCGGCATCCCGTCGTATTCCTTCACAAAATCATAGCTTATCGGGCTTATCTTCTGCTCCCTGTCTATATACTCTATGATGTCGGCGATTTCCGGATTATCGGCTTCTTTCCCGTGCTTGTAGCGCCAGTAATCTCCGTTTGCCAGCGCATAAACCGCTTCGGACAGCATGTCCGTACAGAGAATCAGGGCGTCTGTAAACAACAGCATTTTGCCCTTATCCGTCTCCCCCTCCTCGATGCTCCTGCTCAATTCATCAAAGCGGTCCAGAACCTCCGCATACTGCTGTTCCGTAAACGTATTCCGGTGTATCTCCAGTTCGGTTCTGACACACTGCTTCATATCCGCAATCGGAACTGTTCCGGCGGGCAGTCTGCCATCTGAAACTGCTTCTCTGATTTTTAACAATAAATTTTTCGTCTGATTCATGGCGCCTCCCTGCTTCAAAGCCTTCCTCTTGTACACATTTTTTCCTTATGCTAAAATGTAACTAATTTATCTTACTTAAATTAGGCGGTGTTTTATGCGAACCATACAAATTCTGTTGCAGCTTATCAATTCCATAAAGACAAATCCTTCCGTTGCCGCAATGCTGCCATGGACGGATATCCTGTTGTGCGTATCCGAAGAGCTCGAGTGCCGCGCGGCGCTTTACAGCGATGCACAGTTTGAGCAGACAAACCGGCTTTTTACGGATTTGCTGAAAGAGGCCGAAGCAAAGGCTGCCGCATACAATTCGGATGCTGTGATTTCCCTCCTGCAGAAGCTTGTCTTTGCGCTGCAGGCGCTTCCCGAAACCGAACATGCAGATGCCCTGATGGAACAGGCTCATTTTGACCACGCCTGCCTGCGTCACCATCGGGACAATACCATAATTGTGCTGGGCGATTCCCATGTCAATTTCTTCAGCGGCAATGAGGAGTTATCCTTTTTACCGATAGGCAGGGATATCAACACCTGTCCCGTCAACACGCCCTATCCCTTTACGCCGCTGCATGCCGGTCCCTGCCTTGCCTATACCAGCAACAGCCTGCAGACCACCTATTCCTTTCGGGAAAAGGCGGAATACCTGTGCCGGAATTTTATAAAGCCACATGCTAAGATTCTGTGCTGTCTCGGTGAAATCGACCTTCGCGTCCATGTGTGGAAACAGGCGGCGCTGCAAAACAGAACCTATCAACAGATTGTGGACGACATCCTTGCGCAATATATACAGTTTCTTCTCAGACTGCAGGAAGAAGGCTTCCGCGTATCCTGCTGGGGACCCATCGCTTCCCAAAAGGAAAACTGTCCTCTTGATCCGAAGTTCCCCCGCAACGGAACCGAAAAGGAACGCAACCTTGCCACAGCGTATTTTAACCGGCGTCTCTCTGAGATGTGCGAGGCACATGGTATTCTCTTTTTATCCATCTTTGACAAAATGGTGACTCCGGATTTTGAAACCTGCGGGCAATATCTTTCCGCGGACTGCTGCCATTTAGGGCAAAGTGCGCTTTCCCTTGCCCTGCCACAGTGGCAGAAGCTGTTTTCCTTTATTTTACCATAGCTTTTCCAGCGTTTCAAACAATTCCACGATGTCCGCCAGAAGATAAAGTCTTTCCGTTTCTGAAAGCTTGTCTGCCTCCAGACTTTTCTGTATTGCTGCATAGCGCGCCTGCACGCCGTCCGGAATTGCAAACATTGTTTTTAAAGTTTCCACGCTTCCCACAAGATCTTTCAACGCCCCCTGCAGTTCGCCGGACCACGTTATTCGGTTTTCATACAAATTCCCATATATTTTCAGAGCTCTTTGTGTTAATTTCGGAATTGTTTCGCGCATTTTCATTTTTCGGTAAACCATCTCTTTGCTCCGCTCTATCTTTTCAAAAAGTACAGCGGTGCTTTCTCTCTCTTCCTCTGACAAAAATTCCTTTGACAGACGGTTTAGTTCTTCTATAAAAATGTCATGGCACAAAATAGATTCTGCCTCAAGAAGAATAATTGACAGTTTACTTTCCAGCAGGTTTCGCTCCCGCAGCACATCCAGCATCTCTCGCACCATATAAAACTGGGTACGAATCCTTTCCCCCAGACGCTTGTTCACGCTATTCGGCGTATTATTGACCCGAACCAGAGGCTCGTCTACAAAGCCAATCCTATGATTCTGCGCAAAACGCATGGAAAACTCAAAATCTTCATACGCTTGCAGCGTCTCATCGAAACCGCCTGCCGCTATGAATTCTTTTGTTTTTATCAACATTGTCTGCGTGCTGATTAAAGGATACAAAAGAAGATGGGAAAATAAATCTCCGTGCTTTTCTTCATAAGGAATTTGGGGGGAAGGTATGATGGCTGCCAGTTCTCCATCACGATAAAACCCAAACTCACTGTAAACCATCGCCAGTTCACCGTTATCCACCATAAGCTTCATCTGTTTTTCCAGCTTGTCCGGCTCCCATGCATCATCGCTGTCCTGAAAAGCCAAATATTCCCCCTTTGCCAGCTCTGCTCCCATATTTCGTGCTGCAGAGGGCCCCATATTCTTATCTGCCCTTCGATAGCGGACTCTTTTATCCGTAATGCTTTCCACGTACTCCTGCGTACCATCCGTGGAGCCGTCATCCATGATAATTAACTCCAGATTTTCATAAGTCTGCTCCAGCACGCTGTCTACAGACGCCGGAAGGGTCCGTATTCTGTTGTAGGTGGGTATCACAACACTGACCAAAGGCAATTTCTGATTTGACATCTGTTTTCTCCTTTTTGTTTTTCCCTTTACGTTCTTATTGTAGTCCGTACCACAATACGATATAATCAATCTATATTGAGCGTTACGCCTCAGACATGGTTGAAGCATACAGGGAGATTACATGAAAATACTATTTTTAAACTGGAACAGCTTTGGAAATGAAGATTTGACAGCCGCGCTGAAAGAACTCGGGCATGAGGTTCTGCTTTATCCTTTTTCCAAATCCATATCCTTTGATGATAAAAAGTGGGAGCAGGAATTTATTTCCTTTCTCCGCTCCAAAACGCCGGATTATGTATTTTCCTTTGCCTATTTTCCCATTGTCTCCAAGGCATGTGAGGCGGAAGGCATCCTCTATCTCTCATGGGTGTATGACAGTCCCCATGTTGCGCTGTACTCCTATACCATGCTCAATCACTGTAACCGTATCTTTTTGTTTGACAAAGAGCTCTGCCTGACTTTTCTGAAAGCAGGCTTCCAAAATATCTATTATCTGCCCATGGCGGTAAACCCCTCCCGCATTGAGCGTATGCTGAAAAGCCAGTCCACAGAAACAAAAAGGCAATACGCCGGCGATGTTTCTTTTGTCGGCTCCCTGTACTCTGAGCCAAAACACAACCTGTATAGCCGTCTTACCAATATCAGCCCCTATACAAAGGGTTATCTGGACGGGCTGATTCAGGCACAGATGAAGGTGTACGGCTATAATTTTCTGGAAGATGCGCTCACACCGGATATCATGTCGGATTTACTAAGCTCCGATTATCCCATGAGACCTGCCTCTACCAGCGTGCATAGCAGCGAATATCTCTATGCGCAGTATGTGCTGAACCGTCGGGTAACGGCGCTGGAACGAGAAAAAATCTTAACTCTTTTGGGAGAGTCACACACGGTTGATTTATACACGCATGATGCATCTGTTGCCATCAAAGGCGTCCGCAACCACGGGCCTGTGGACTACTACGACACCATGCCGTATGTTTTTTACAACAGTAAAATCAATCTCAATATTTCCCTGCGGAGCATCCACAGCGGTATCCCTCTTCGTGCCTTTGACATCATGGGCAGCGGCGGTTTCCTGTTAAGCAATTATCAGGCTGACTTCATGGACTTTTTTACGCCTGATGAAGACTTCGTATTTTATGAAGCCGTGGAGCAGGTGCCATCGATTGTAGAATATTATCTGACACACGAAGAAGAACGCAGCGCTATCTGTCGGAATGGCCATACAAAGGTAACCCAAAGCCATACTTACAAGCAGCGTCTGGAAGAAATCTTCTCCGTCCTTTAACCCATTCCTTCCTCTACGATACGCAGCATATCGGACAGCCTGTCCCGCAAGGAAAACTGTGCCATTATTTTTTCGCGCCCGGCCTTTGCAATGGCTTCCCTCTCCTCTTCATGCTGCAGATAGTAGTCAGCCTTTTGCATCAAGTCAGCCATGTCGGTGTACATGACAAGTTCCACGCCATCCTCGAAAAACTCGGCAATTTCCGGCTGATAATTGACAATGCAGAAGCCCCCGCAGGCGAGAATATCCAACACACGCTGCGGAACCCCCGACTCAATGGCCTTCGCTGTAACATGCAGGTTTATCTTGCTGTGACGGAATACAAAAGTCTCATTCCCCTGATAGTCTTCGTCTGTATATAAGTGAATCGCATGCTTTTGAGAAAGCTTTTCTATCACGCATATACGTTCTTTTTCGGCAATATCTTCATTCACCAAATCTGCCACAAGCCGCACCGGATTGTCGAAATACATATCTCCCAGAGAAAGCCCTGTCTTATCCAGAATATTCCTCGCATCCTCTTCCTTTATCATTTCTTTTACAAAGTTATATCCGTATACCTTGCTTTGCGCCGCTTCAATACCCTTTATATATCCTCTTACGTATTCCGGAATCCCCTCTGTTTCCAGCCATTTCTCATTCGCACTATACAGACTTCCTACAATAGATATATCGGCAGCATACTTCTCCGCATGTTCCTCTGCCTCTTTCCGTTTTTCCTCAAAAGCCGCCGCATCGACAGCCAGTGGAAAATGATATACATTTTCACACCCCAGACCTGCCAGACGGTTTGCATGAACCCTGTCAAAGCAAAACAAATGATTGCAGTGGTATAACAGGGTTTTAGAGAACAGCGCCCGCTGCGGATAGCTGCAAATCCATGAAACATACGGCAGCTTATGCATTTCACAAACACTTGCCAGAAGAGGCAGATAATTCCATGAAAGCACCATCTGTATATTTTCCGCCTGTATACAGTCCATTACTTTCATTACAAACGCCGCATCCATGTGGTAATCCTCAAACTTTTCACTAAATTCCACTATAGCGTACCCCATGGATAGCAGGCTTTTTGCTAAATCAGGATTGCTGTCTGTATTCCACTTGTAAACCAAAATATTTTTTATCATAATAATCCCCATTCCTGCTGTGACTTGGGCATTGCAGTCTCATCAGTATTTTTATCTAAGAATTATTTATAGTATACCATATTTATATTTACGTGCCACTAATTTTCTTTCCATCAGCCATAAATTATGGTACAATAAATCAGAAATAAAATAAGGAGCAGCACGGTATGAACATTCTCTTACATGACTTTGGTTCTTATATCCAGCCCGACCTCATCGCCTATTTGACCGAGATGGGGCATCATTGCAAAAACCTTGTCTATCCCCGCCCCAATCCGGCTACAGACGATTATTTTGAGAAATATGTTACGGTGCATTTAAAAAGCGGCGATTATGGCTGTGTAATGAGCACCAATTTTCATCCGCTGCTCGCCAAAATCTGCTATCAGCACAATATAAAATATCTTGCCTGGTCCTATGACAGCCCCATTCCCAAGGACCACATGGAATATTATGCGTATCCTACAAGCTATGTTTTTCTCTTTGACGGTACGGAGGTGGATGAATTCCACAGTATGGGCTTTCATAACGTCTATCATTTGCCGCTCGCAGTCAACGCAAAACGCCTGTCTGCCATTTCCATCACTGAAGCAGACAAAAAGCGTTTTTCCTGCGATGTTTCCTTTGTCGGACGATTATACCAGTCAAAGTTAAACAGCATCTTATCTCATCAGGACGACTATACCATCGGCTACATCAACGCTCTGACAGATGCACAGTTTAAGCTTGTGGGCTTTCCTTTGTTAGATGATGTGATCGACGACGCCCTTCTTGCCCACATCAACGACACTCTGATTAAACAAGGAATTGTCTATCATTCGGGCGAGGAGGAAGGTATCAACAAAGCCGCTCTTTCCCTCTGTATCACCAACCAGATTACCCACAACGAGCGCATTGTCCTGCTCCGGCTTTTAAACCGCTTCTGTAATGTGCATCTTCATTCCGACGAACGAATAGAGCAGCTTGCCGAGGTTCCCTTTTTGGGTCCTGTCACCTATTGTATTGAGATGCCCAAGGTGTTCCGCCTAAGTAAAATCAACCTCTGTCCCACCGCACGCGGTATCCGTTCCGGCCTGCCGCTTCGCATGCTGGACATCATTGGTGCAGGCGGTTTTTTGCTCAGCAATGCCCAGCCGGAGCTTGCTGATTACTTTCGTCCCGATATCGATATTGTATGGTATAACAGCATAGAAGAAGCTGTAGAAAAGGCAAAGTACTATTTGTCCCATGAAGATGAACGGCTTCGTATTCAGCAAAACTCTTACGCTATTATCAAAGAAAAATTTTCCTACCCCGAAAGAATTGCTACGATGTTTCAAACCGCCGGCTTATAAAACCGACGGTTTTTCTATAAACGCCATGACTGTCTGCACCATGCTCTTCAGATTCCCTCTGTTAAGCCGTTTTTCCTCTTCCGTCAGGCGTTTGGCCACATAAAGTTTCGGAATTCCTTTTAGAAATGGAACCAATGGATACCTTTCTTTCCAATTTTTCACAATCTTTTCATTATCCGTAAAGAAAAAGCTGTGAATCCCAAACTCTTTCTGCAAAAAGAAATCATACGTTGGAAGGTCCCCAATCAAAATATGAATCTGCATTGTCATAAGGGTATTGAACCTCACCTGTTCCATCAAACCTCGCCATGCAAAACCTGCCATAGCAAAAGTCACCAGAAAATCTTCCTTCAACTGCACCAGTTCATTCATATACTTATCCGGCGACTCCCCCTCAGAAACAAAAAGTTCTATTGTCTCATACCCCATATCGAGCCAAATTTCCTTCATAACAGAAATTGTTTCTGATAAAATTTCCCTGTTTCTTTCATCGCAAAGTATAACTACTTTTTTCATTTTAAAATTCTCCATACAATGGAATCCACGCTTCGCGAGTATTCTATTGTCATAAAAAATAAAGGCTGACCTAAGTCAGCCTTTATGGTAGTGTTGCAATGATTACTGAAGTAAGGACAGTACACCCTGATTAGCCTGGTTAGACTGAGCCAACATTGCCTGACCTGCCTGAGCAAGGATCTGGTTGTTGGAGTAGGTAACCATCTGAGAAGCCATATCGGTATCACGAATCTGAGATTCAGCTGCCGTGGTGTTCTCAACTACGTTATCCAGGTTCTTGATGGTGTGCTCAAGACGATTCTGAACTGCACCAAGATCTGCACGCTGCTCATTCAGAGAAGTAATAGCTTTCTTAATAGCGTCGATTGCTGACTTTGCAGAATCCTGACTAGCACAGCTAACGCTAGAAACGCCCAATCCACTTGCACTCATCTTGCTGATGTTCATGGTGATGCAGTTATCAGCAGAGTTCTCAGCACCTACCTGAAGCGTAATGCCACTGAAAGAACCATTTAACAGTTTTCTCTCATTGAAGGTAGAGGTTGTAGATACACGGTCGATTTCGCTAATCAGCTGGTCGATTTCCTTCTGGATGTAAGCGTCATCTTCGCTCTGGTTCGTGCCGTTAGCAGCCTTAACTGCCAGCTCGTTCATTCTCTGAAGCATATCATGAACTTCGTTCAGAGCACCTTCTGCTGTCTGTACGCAGGAAATACCATCCTGAGCATTTGCAGAAGCCTGTGTCAGACCACGAATCTGACGTCTCATCTTCTCGGAAATTGCAAGGCCTGCTGCATCATCTGCTGCACGGTTAATCTTGTAACCAGAAGCTAATTTCTCAGTTGCCTTTGCCTGACTGCCTGTTGTGATACCAAGCATTCTGTTAGAGTTCATTGCTGTAAGATTGTGTTGTACTACCATATTTTATTCCTCCTTGAATATTAAGCTGCTTCCTTGCAGCCAGATTTTCTTGTTTACTGCTCGTGTGAGTCGCACATTTCATACTTACAGTAAACTGTTACGATAACCCTGTCAATTGTGCGGATTGATTCGGGTTATTTCAGAAAGCTTTATGAAACTTTTTTGTTTCATTTGCTTTACTTGTTAAGTATATCGGAGAGATTCTGAATTACTTTAGCCCTAATTTCAATTTTTTTTAAATTTTTTTATTTTTTTCAATTTTGACCAAAAGACAGGTTCTCTGCCAAGCCTTCACATATATTTTCTGTCTTATTTTATGATGCTCATAATTTTTCCATAATCTTCTTTCTTGTCCCGCATAATGCAGAAGCCCTGCTCAATCTCTTCCAAAGAAAACCTGTGTGAAATAATCTTTTCGGGAAAAATTTTATTTTGAGAAAGCCGCTCCAGTACATAATGCCAGTCGTCTTCCATTTCACCGGTAAAGGATGAGTTCCACGTCCCTGTCACCTGCAGCTGATTGCGCAGAATCTTCCAATATACAGGTTTCTTGATACAAATATCAGAAACTGGATTGCCCACCAGACAAATTCTGCCGCCCGGCACGGTGTTATCCACTGCCTGCATTATCGTTTCCGCTTTGCCGACGCACTCAAAGAACACATCGACTCCCACTCCTCCTGTCCGTTCTGCAATCCACTCTTCTACATCGCAGCTTCTGCTGTCGCAATAGCATTCCTCCGAAATCCCCATGTCTGACACAATCTGCTTTTGTGACTCTTTATTCCCGATTACCAGTATTTTTTTTACGCCTGCTTCCCTAAGGAACATAGTCAGCAGAAGCCCGATTGTACCCAGTCCGCAGACAGCAGCCGTATCCGCCGTCGTAACGTGCTGCCGCCGCATGGCGTGCACCGCCACCGCCATAGGCTCTAACATGGCGGCCGCCTCAAAGGAAACATGATCGGGAAGCCCAATCAGATTTGCGGCGGGAACAGCAACATACTCTGCAAATCCGCCATCCCTGCGCGAACCGAGATAACTGTAGTTTCTGCACATTTCATACTGTTTCTTTTGGCACGGCAGGCAGTTTTTACACGGAATCAACGGAAAAACGCCTACGCGTTGTCCCATCCATTCGGCATCCACGCCCTCACCAATCTCTGCAACAAGACCCGAAAATTCATGACCCGGTATCAGAGGGTATGCATAGGTTCCCGTCCTATACACTCTTGGAATATCAGAACCGCAGATACCTGCTGCTTTTACGGCAACCAGCACTTCATCCTTCTTTAATGCCGGCTTTTCTACTGTTTCCAGTTGAAAATCATTGATGTCATGCAGTACCATTGCTCTCATCCGATGCTCCTTTTTGGCTTATGCCATTTTCCCTGACTATTTTTTTTAACCTTTCCAAATCTGCCCTGGTCGTAATTTTAAAGTTATTCTCATCTCCCGCAAACATGGCAACATCCATCCCTGCCATGACCGCCGGCTCCGTGGAGCCGTTTATTTCGAGAATACGTTCCGGCAGAAGTCGTCTGTTTGCTTCATAGTATGGCCCCAGGCGAAATACTTCCGGCGCCTGTCCCGCATAAATACGGCTGCGGTCTATCAGCGAGGAAATGCACCTGCCATCCTCACTGCAATACACCGTATCCTTCATCGGTAAAACCGGAAGCGCACCATCATGTCCGTCAAGCGCATCAAAGCAGTCTGAAATCAGCTTATCCGTCACCAAAGGTCTTGCCGCATCGTGAATCAGTACATAGTCGGATGCTTCCGCATATTTCCGTATATCCATGAGCCCATTCAGAATGGAAAGCTGCCTGTTTTCCCCGGGCATGGAAAAGCCCCTGAACTTCTTTTCTTCATCATATTTTTCCAGACAGTCTGAAACAAACCCATGCCAGTCCGCATCAGCTACAATCCAAAACACATCAATTCGGGCATGAAAAGACAAACGTTCTATACAATAAGATATGATCGGCCTTCCATCCACTTCCATATACTGCTTTGGGATGTCCGATCCCATTCTTGTCCCCGTGCCGCCGGATAACAGCAACGCGATATTCATACACACTCCACCTTCGCACTTTTTCTGGCAGACATCATGGCAGCTAAAACTTTAATTCTCTGATACTCTGCAACGTTTCCTTATAAGGCTTGTCCTTGCCAAACAAAAGGGTCGTACCAAGCACAAATCCTTTTACTCCTTTCGGAGCAAATTCTAAAATCTTATCTGCACTGCATGCTCCATCCCAATAGATTTCAAACTCCATTTCTTCCTTGAGCGAAAGCAGCTTTGTTATCTTCTTGCCCACATAAGGCAGATACATCTGCCCTGCATTCCCCGGATTGACAGACATTACCAGCACTTTCTTGACAATGCGCAGCATCTCCATGACTGTCTCAACGGAGGTTCCGGGATTGATGGCAATTCCCGGTATCATACCGGCATCGATAATGCTCTGCAACGTAGTAGATGGATGATACTCTGCCTCCGGATGGATATAAATCGTATCTTTCGGACGAAGATTATTTAAAAACAGGTTGATGTGATTATTGGGATGCTCTATCATCAAATGTATGTCCAGCGGCTTTTTGGTTGCCTTGGCTATGTATGTCATATCATTCAATGACATTGCAAAATTCGGAACATAACGCCCATCCATAATATCTATATGAAAAGAATCTATGCCGCCATCCTCCAGATTTCTTACTTCCCGTTCCAGATTTCCATAATCCGCACACATCATGGATGCTGTCAATTCAAATTCCATTTATCTTTTTCCTTCCATTTTATTTTAATTTTAATATATAGAAAACGAAAAATCAACCAAAAAGAACGCCATCCATTTTGCCGGATGGCGTTACCCTTTATATTACTGTTTACTATCCAAAAACTGTGGTGGCACTGCGTTGGTATTGCTCATGCTCTTGTAATAGTCATAAGCCGCCTTGGACGCCTGTCTTCCCTGACGAATCTGCTCGCGTTCTCTTGCAAAATAGGATTCAATCAACGCCTTATTGCGTGCCTCCTGTGCCTGTATCGATACGCCCTTTTCCGTCACCTGCTGCACAAGCTGCTTAAGCGTCTGAATTTGCGTTGCGTACTTTTCCTTGTTGCCTTCCAGTTCTTTCGCTACATTGGAATAAAGTACCTCAAAGCCTTCATCCAGCTTGGAAATTTGATCAATCAGTTTTCCCTTTTCTTCTACAGCAGCATCAAATTCACTCAATTCGACTGAATCGCTTTGAAAGACCTGCTTCTGCTTCTCATTGTAGGCTTGAATCTCATCCAGTACCTGCAGTTTTTTACGAAGGGATTCCTCCAATATCTTGAGATAATTATCCATTCAAGGTTCCTTTCTCACGATTAATACGCATAACCTCTTTCCAGGTATCCCGCACAGAACGGAGATGCGTACATACCTCAGCCATAATTTCCTTGTCCTTCTTGGTATTTGCCTCCAACAGTCTCCTTGCCAAATACTCATACACTCTGTCAAAGTCCTTTGCCACCGGATACGACATATCCAACGTCATGCGTAAATGGTCAATGATTCTCTGCACCTTTACAATATTGTTATGTGCTTTTGGAATATCCTTTTCTTCCATTGCGCTAATCGCAACATTGCCGAATTTAATCGCACCATCATATAGCATCAGTACCAATTCTGCCGGTGAAGCGGTCAGAATCTTACTGTTGTTATATTGTGTATAAGCATTGGAAAATGGCATTGTATCAACCTCCTAACAGACCGGTAACTGCACTCATATTACTCTGCATCTTTGCAAGGGCAGTCTCCATGGCAGCAAACTTTGCATACCATTTGTCCTCGTAAGCTGTGAGCTTTTTCTCCAAGTCTGATATCTTGGATGTATAATCATCATAATCGGATTTCATCTTCTTGTCATCATAGAAGTTGCCAAAGGTTCTGTATCCGTCCACAGACTTGGATAAGTCACTCATCTTGTCATACAGGTTCTTTGATAACTGCGTGAAGAAGGAAACCACGGTATCCGGATCACTTGCTATCATGCTCTTTAATTTGTCCGCATTGCCGGAAGTGCTTGCATCGTCGGGATCACCGTCGATATGGTAAGCATTTCTCTCGTTATCAGCCGCTTCAAAATAACTCAGCGTATTGATACCAAAGCTGGACAGATACATGGTCTTGCCATTCACCTCAATGCCTGCAGACATAACAGACTTCAAAGCGGAGCTGACAGTAGATAAATTATCATCACGGCGAAGCAAAGAGTCTTTGATTTTGCTCTCCCACTCCTTAATTTCGCTTTCCGACATAGCATCTTTCTCTTCATTGGTCAAAGGCTCATAGCCTTTTGCAGAATCCGCATTGTACAGCTTATCCATCTCATTGATGATGGAGTTGTACTCCTTTAAGAAGTTCTTCAGCATATCATATATGCCGTCTGTATCGTTCTGCGTTGTAACCGTAATTTCTTCATTCTCACCGGTTGTGCCCAATGCCGTAAATGTCAGACCGTTGATTTCAAAGGTATTGTTCGTGCTTTTGTATTCTGCACCATTCAAATGAATAATAGCGTCCTGACCTGCAACCTTAGTCGACTGTGATTTAGACAACCCCAATGCCGATAATGCGCCTTCATCTCCGGTAATCTCAAAATCATTTGCCTCGCCCATTTCCTTAGAGCTGATGTAAAGCCTACCCTGCTTTGCATCAAAGTTGGCATTGACACCCGCACTCTTAAGTTGGGTAAGAACATCAGAAATTGTGGTATCGTTAGTTATCTCAATATCCACTACCGACTCGCTTCCCTTTGTCTTTATATGGATTGTGCCACCAATATTCTCATCAACACCTTTAATATCGCTGATTTTGGAGAGTGCCGTCAGTTCTCCCTCCTCTGCTTCCAGCTTACCACCGGTCATATAACCGCTCTTTGCAAGCTGATCTATCCGCAGCGACTGTACGCCATTTACTGCATTCTCTCCTGTAATAACGCTGACTTTATTGCTGTTGGACACTTTTGTGACCTTCTTTGCATAGTCAGTTGCAAAACGCATATTGGAAAGATACTTTTTCTGCAGATTCTGCAGCTTGGTATTTAACTCCTTCCATGCATCCTGCTTCCAGTTCAGCTTTGTCTGTGACTTTTTCGCTTTGTCAACTTTGGTTTTCTTTGCTTCCACCAACTGTTGTATGATACTCTCCGTATCCATCCCGGACATCATTCCGGTCAATCTCATGCCTGCCATGTCTGTCTCCTCCTATCGCCTCTCATCTACAAGGATGCCTGCCATCTCCCATACCTTGGCAATCATATCCAAAGTCTTTTCAGGCGGAAGCTCTTTGATAACTTCCTTGCTTTCCTTATCGATGATCTTGATGGTTACTCTGTTAGTTGCCTCGTGAATACCGAATACTGCCTCCGAATGAGCCATCTTCTTATTCATTGCTTCCACAGCTTTTTTGATTTGCTCATTACTGGGCTGCTTGCCGCCTTCTTTGTCGGCAGTACCGTCTGAATTTCCTTTTTCACGGGTGTTTGTCACAACACTGATGGTATTATCCACCTGACTGGCTGTTTCCCGCGCAGAAACTTCCGTGTACTCTGCGGCAGTTTTAACCGGACTGACTGCCGGTTTGCTCTGTACTTGGCTCTGTGCCTGTACACTCATTACACTTCCTAATGGTTCAATTGCCATTTCAGTCACCTCCATGTGAATCGTCATTAATAGTTTTCTAAAGTTTTTATCGGTCAAATTGAATCGCAAGTTTATAGTTTATGTAAAAAAAACTGCTGATTACTCTCACAGTATCCTTTTCATTTTTATGTAGAACCGTTTTTCACTGGCTTTTTTCCTATTAAAATCAAATACAACAGCCTTCTTTTCCCCTTTAAGCCAACCCGCTTATGCCAGTCTGCTTTCCAATTTTCTGATTGCTTCGCTGTGGGAAGCCACTACACCCGTGGTTACCTTCTGGCACTCTTCCAAACGTTCTACCCTGTCTGCCATCGTACAAATATTGACAAACTTACTCTTGTAAGGCATTAGCTGCCTTATGTTTTCACCATTCTGCTGTGCAAGCGCGTATACTGCTTGAATTTCCTGGCCAAGTCCGTATTCCATGTTGTCTACGCGCCGGGTGAGTTCTGCAAGACCGCTTTCCACATTGTCCGTTCGGTGGGTGAGTTCCACCAGTTCCGCTCTTAGCGTGTTTGTATTTTCTTGCATTTCTGCTCTTAACGTGTTTGCGCTTTCTTGCATTTCTGCTCTTAGCGTGTTTGCGCTTTCTTGCATTTCTGCTCTTAGCGTGTTTGCGCTTTCTTGCATTTCTGCTCTTAGCGTGTTTGCGCTTTCTTGTATTTGCGCTTGCAGGCTTTTGTTGTTGTCCTGCAGTTTTGCATCCAGTTCTCCTCTTAACCCGTCGATGCTCTCCTGCATCTTGTCCAACCGCTGTAAAACAATTGTCATTTCACTCATGCTGCCTCTCCTTTCTTTCAGACTCCCCTATAGCAGGGTGTATTTCCATCTTATCGGAAAGGCTCTTCCTTGTCAACAGAATATTTATATTTTTATTGACGGTATTTCGTTTTCTCCGTGAAATAACAAATCCATGATTCCATCATTTCTACCAGATGCAAAAAGGGGATGTCCCTGACATGAAATTGTCTGCGGACATCCCTTTTCATCAGCCTAACAGATTCTTCAATGCTTCCATACCGGTTGAATCGGTAGCTTCCTTGTTTGCCTCCTGAATCTGCAGATACACTTCCTTTCGGTACACCGACACTTCCCTTGGAGCAGAAATACCGATTTTGACCTGCTCGCCCTTCACCTCCAGGATAGTAACTTCAATGTTGTTATTGATAATAATTGCCTCGTTCTTTTTTCTGGATAAAGCAAGCATGCTATTCACCTGCCTTTCTTGCACGTAAAATTTCATAAATCGGGAATTTCACTGCATAATCCTCACCTTCCACAATTACCTGACAAGCTTTTCTAGTAAGCGAATTGATGATTATCGGTCCGCGCAGATTTACTGTCATTTTAGTTAAGTCAGAAGGAATTGTCGCTGTCACCAGCACAAGCAGATTTTCTGTATCCAGACCGTCAAGATCCTTCAGCAGTTCATCCTCCACCTCAGGATTATAATCCGGCTTCACTAAAAGCGGATCCATCACCGGCATCGCAAATCCGGGCTCCTGTATGGACTGCATCCAACGTATTCCTGCATTAATCCCTCTTTCCTCATCATGAATCAGCGCAAACTGTCTCAATTCTGGAAAACCGATGATACCACCGGCAAATTCAATTATTTTGTCATCCGCAATGTCTACTTCCCCAAAAATCTTTGTGTTTACCCTCATTTTTTCCTCCATTCCGAAGCGTCCCACGCCAGCCGCCCGAAAAATACTACCTGCGCCTTCTCCCGTGCCGCTCCCGCACTATTTTAGTTTATATAAAATTCAGCAGTGTGGTCTGTGCAATTTTACCGGTTGCCATCAGCGCCGCCTGATATGTCAGCTCTGCACTGGTCAGATTGATAATAACTTCTGTAATATCCACATCTTCATTTTCGGATTTTAAGGTCTCAAAAGTAGTCTTCTGCTCCTTCATCCGGTTCTCCACCAGTTCAAGCTTTGAGCTGCGGGTACCACAGTTTGTAATGGCAAGATTGTTATCATCAAGATATTTCTGGAATGCGGTAATTCCGCCTTCAAACATCCGCTGCATTTTATTCTTGGTCAACGTCAATGCCTTGTTTGCTGCTTTGCGGCGGGACATCAATGTTGCCCGCTCTGTTTCGTCCGTCTCTGTCTTCAGCATCTCGTCAATCTTTTTTACTACATCCTCCAGATTTTGTACATCCTCGAGAACATTAATTAAATCATCCGCTTCCCTGCCAATGCCCGGGTCGAAACACTCGTCAACTCTTGTATTCACCCGCACTGTCTGGTTGAATCCCACATCATACTCAATGACCTGCTTTGCCACATCGGTACCATTCAGATAGGTTGGATTATAGACTATCTGGTCACCCGTTGCAGGATCTACGGAGTTGCACGCATAGTAGTGTTCCGGACGCAAATCGCCCTTCAGCCAGTTACTCTTCTGATAGGTAACACGGATTTCCGCCTCGTTTATGGTCGATGTGGACACATCATCCTGATAACTCATCATTTCTTTATGAACATCATCTCCCAGAATCAGTTCTCCTGTCTCCGGTATCAGATAGACCTTATCTGCATTTTCAGCCGCAAGTTCATAGGCAGTCGGAATGTCATAGGAATGTACCACCTCAATATTCCCGATAACCCCTGTTGCAGACAAATCCTCTGTTGTAATATTGCCGTTTGCGTCCTTGCCAACTCTTTCAATCGTCGGTATAATAGGATTTGCGTCATCATAGGCCAAATCTTTGTAATTCAACCGAATTCGATGTACCTTTACCTCATCAACTTCCTTTTCCTGCACATCTATACTCTGATAGTTCGTGCTGTTCAGATTGTTAATATCTACATAACCGCCACCACTCGGCTTTGTGGTCTTGACAAAAGTAACCTCATCAATGGCTGTATTATCGAGCTGCTGAGTAATGGTATAGTCTATCTCCTCCGCCAAGGGGAAGCTGATGGAAGTGTCCGTCCTATAACCCGCAAACACATATCGTCCTGCATAATCCACATCTGCCGTGGAATATACTTCATCCCTAAGTGCCTTAAGCTGCTCTAAAATGATTTCCCTCTCCTTAGAGGTCAGGTCTCCATTGGCGCCCTTCGTACACTGCCCAATCATACTCTTGAGGACTTCGGAGGTGTTTTTCAAAGCACCTTCCGTCACATTCAGCCAGCTTTCCGCATCCGGTATGTTTTTGCTGTAATACTGCGTCACTTCCGTCACGTTGCCGCGCAGGCGGAGGGCACGAATCGCAATAACAGGGTCGTCGGAGGGTTTGCTGATTTTCTTCTCCGTTGACATCTGGGTGCTCAATTTGTCCTGCATCACCTTGTTCATGTTGATGTTTGTCAGGTTGTTGTTCTGCATGATTTTATTTGTGATTCTCATAATTCCTCTCATTCTGCCGCGCAGGCGGTCTCACTAAACTCCTGTTTCCAGAATCAGTCTGTCATAAACTTCCGTCAGTGTCTGTATCATCTTGGAAGCCAGATTATATCCGTTCTGATATTTTACCAGATTAATCGCTTCTTCATCTTCATCCACACCTGATATGGATATTCTCTGGTTGTCAACGCTCTTACTGATATTTGTGTAATTGCTGCAGAAGGTCTTGGCATTTCCTGCATTCAGCGCCACGTCGGAAAGAATACACTGTAAAAATTCGCTTGCCTTGCTTCCGCGGAAACTCATCTTCGTCTTGTCGTTGGACATCACCTTGATTTCCGTAAGAATATCATACTGTGCCTTGCCGACTGACTCGTTGTCAACCATTTTCTTTTCGGTTCCCAGCAAATCCGCGTCCTCAGTCAGCGCAGCCAGCACGGAAAAATTCTCTGCTGTCAGCTTGTAGTAGCTGTTGTCCGTCACATCTACAGTCATGGTGCCATCCGCCTGCTTATCATAGCGGAACGCCTCATCGAAGGTATACTGCTCATTGCTCGTATTTTTCTTGCCCGTAAACATGATGGGTCCCTGCTGATTGTATGCATTGTAGCCGCTGCTTATAATGTCATTGAACTTCTGGGTATAAGTACGCACCCATTCGTTCATCTGCTTCATATAATAAGGGATTCCCTGATAATCGATACTTTTACCGATGGAAGCCTGTTTCCCCACCCTGTCATTCGTCAGCTTTCTGTTATTCAGTTCGCTGTCTGACAAAACAAAGGTATAGGAATAAGTAGCTTCTCCGTTTGCATCATAACTGCAGGTATAGGACCAGGAATCATAGTAGTACAACTGGTTGCCCAGATTGATGACACCGCCTGTATCGGACAGGTTACACTTGTTCAAATCCTGCAGATATTCCCTGCCCACCTGCACCGTAACCGTGTCATGGGATACCATGTTGCCGTCTCTGTCTTCCACATCCTTTTTTCCTGTACCGGTAATAGTGCCGGTGAATTGCTCGGAATTGTTGCCGTCACGCATCTCGACCAGTCCCTGCAGGGTGCCTCCCAGATTGCGTCCGTACATATTGAATTTTTCGCCGTTTGTCCAATAAATATCGTAAAGACCGTCTATATCCGTCTGATTTACTTTTTCATAACTGGGTCGCGCAATGCACTCAAGCTGCTTGAAATCGCTGTCATTCACCAAAAGCTGTCCGCCGCCGATTTTAACGATAAAACGATTTGCGCCCGTCTCCCTTTCCGGATTGTTGGCATCCACAACGGGAATTTCCTGCGTCTCAATATCCACGATTTTGGAAAGCTCATCTAAAAGCAGGGTCCTGCGGTCGCGCAGCTCATTCGCCTTGGGACCGGAAAGTTCGATTACATTAATCTGCTTATTTAAAGCGGCTATCTCTCCCGCGATGGAGTTGATTTCATCCACCCGAAGCTTTAACTCCTGATTGACATCCTTCTGCACCTTCTGCAGACTCGCCCACATACCGTTAAAATACTCCGCCAGGTTTTCACCGTAACCGATGTACTGCTTCTTGGCTGCGGTAACATCGCTCGCCTTCAAAACCTCCTGCAGTCCGTTCACCGTGAATCGGTCAAAGATCGTTTTAAAACCGGTGGAAACGCCGTCATCCGCAAAATAGGTCTGCAGCTGATCCATATAGTAATCTTTAATCTCGTACTCACCCAGACTGGTGTTAGCGCTCCAGAACTTACGGTCATAAAATTCATCCCTGATACGTTCAATCGCAAGCGTATCCACACCTGCGCCTGCACAGCCATAGGTCTGGAAAATACGAAGTGCATCGCTCGCCTGCTGTACTACATGCTGTCTGCTGTACCCGTTTGTCTGTACATTGGCAATGTTGTTTGAAGTTGTATTTAAAGCTGCGTTAGAAGCAAGCAGCCCCGTATATGCTATATTTAATCCGAAAAATTGTGAAGGCATCTTCCTTCCTCCTTACTTATACGGCAAGTGTATTGATGATATGCTCCAGCATTTCACTGATAACATTGATGTAACGGCTGGCTGCATTATAAGCATTCTGGAACTTAATCATATTGGAAAGCTCCTCATCCGAAGACACGCCGATAACCTGTTCCCTTGCACTGCAAGTCGCTTCCACCGTCGCTTCCTGATTTTCAAAAATACTCTGGAATACATAGCCGGTATTGCCCACCTGCTCTACCAAATCCGAATAATACGCAATAAAATTCGTCTTTTTCTGCACATTCGGGTTGAGGGTGTAGCTCTCTTCCATAAACGCCGACTTCAACGCATTTGCCGTACCATAATCTACTTCTTTATCCGACAGTTTAAAGTTAAGCATTGCCGGCTCCTGCAGCAGATTGCCGTTTACCTGCACATTGCCCAGTGTGTACATCGTACTCGTCTGGCTGTAATCCTCCTCCATGTACTTCCAACTTCCATCCGCCTGTTTTTCATAACCGTCGGAAGATATTTTCTTGAAAAGCTGCAGAGGAGAACCGTCCTTATCACACATATAACCGGTGTCCGGATTACTTGCACTCGCCAGTACTTCATTCATCTTAGTGGTTACATTGTGTATCAGCTGGTCAAACTCCGCCTGAATATTCATGACAATCGACTGTGAAACGCCATCATAATCATTTTCTATGTCAGAGTAATTTGCTCTGTGATCACCTCTTGCAAGCAGCGCCGCCTTCAATCCGCCGATGTCCGTATCAGCCCTGCTGGATATGGTACGGTTCAGATTAAATACCTTAGCGTGCTCAATATCATATTTCTTTGTCCCGTCCGACATGATGGTGTATTCCGCATTCTGCGGCCAAAACGGTGTGTAAAAGCCCGTTGTCGGATCTGTATCCAGACCGATTTCAAAGCATCTGCTGCCTTTTATAAAATCGGTTCCTTCTATTTGAACACTTATGTTTCCGCCTGCGTCCTCGGAATAACTCATCTTGACGAGCTTGCTGAGTTCGTCAAGCAGATAGTTGCGCGTATCCCGCAAATCATTTGCACGCTCAATTCCACCCGCTTCTACCTTGCGGATACTGTCATTCACCTCCAGTATCTGCTTGCCGATTTTGTTAATCCTTGTGACCTGCTCTGCCACCTTCAGATTCAGGCTGTCCTGATAGCTTGCCAAATCCTTGTATACGGCTGTTGCACGATCCAGAAACTCAGAAGCACGCTGCACCAAAAGCCCCTGTGTTACGGAACTGGAAGGATCCTTCGCAAGCTCCTGTACCGATGTCCAGAGATTGGTCAGTGAAGTCTGAAAATCCTCGCCATTTAGCTCTCCAAGCAGAGACTCCACCTCGTCAAGCACTTCATACGATACTTCATAAAACATACTGCGCCCTGATTCCTTGCGGTATGTCTTATCCAGAAAATAATCTCTCACCTGTCTGACTGCGGCATAATTTACCCCGAGACCATACTGCTTGTTAGAGACTGCAGCGGGGTTTCTAGATAACGTAATGTAGGTTCGGGTGTCAAGCAGCGTCTGCTGCCTGACATATCCCGGTGTGTCTACATTCGTAAGATTGTGCGCTGTTGTGTTCAGCGCATTTTGACTTGTCTGTAAACCGGATGTTCCGATATATAAACTTCCCATCAATGGCATAATAATCACCTCACGTCATGCACGAAATCCCCGTGCCCAGGATCTAACTCTTCGCGTCGAAATCGCTTCTTCCGCCGCCTATAACATCCCCTGCATTATAGGCTCCTCTGTTGTAATTTGCTGTCTCAGGCGCTGCCTTCATCGCGTGAATCAGATTCATGTCAAATTCAACCATCTCCAGAGAATGAGCTATCAGCTCCTTGTTCTGTTCGTTGATCTGCTGCATACTGCCCACAACACTTTTCAGACGGTCATGTACCTCAGCAAGCTTCTTGCTTTCAGCAGGCCTGCTCTCAAGCATCTGAATCAGATTCACCAATTTCAGGGTCTTAACATCCTTGTTCATGACGTTGGCTATGTCTTTCATCACTTCACTTCGCTCATGCTCCAAGTGATTGATTTTATTCACCACTGTCTGTTCTTCATCCGTGATTTTTTGTAATGCCGGCAAATCCCCCTTCACAATAATAGGGGTTTTTTGCATTGATAATCCCAAAAGCGCTTCATATTCTGCGCCTTCCTGTTCTAATACGCTTATCAGATTCTCTATCAGACTTGCCACAGGGATTACCTCATTTCCTGATATTTTGCCAACAGCTTATCAGCAAAACTGCCCATGTTCACTTCATAGGTACCTGCCTTAATACTCGCCTTAATAGGAGCCGTTACGTCTTCCCTGACATCAGGGCAATCAGCAACTGCGGTCTTGGCGGTCTGGATATCTTTTCCAAATCTGCTAATCTGAACCTGATCAGAAAAACTCACTCCTGCGGATTTCTGAACCTGCCCCGGTTTTCTGGTATTGTAAAGCTGTTGTACCTGATTATATGCTTCAATACGCATATTTGACTCCTCCTTTCTGCAAACTTCATATGTTTGATATTATATATATCGTAAAAAAAGGGATGAACTTTAGCGTCCATCCCTAAAAAAATTTTTTTGTCAGTGCAAGCAGGCATTTCGCAACGCCGTCATTGTCGTTGCTGTCCACAATGCCTGTCGCCAGCTTTTTCAGCTCCGGCACGGCATTGTCTACCGCATAACACGCATCGGAAATTTCAAACATGGGAATATCGTTAATTGCGTCGCCGAAAGAAACGATTCTTTCGCAGTGAAGCAACTCCTTCAGCGTCTTTATCGCCTCCGCCTTGGTTGCCTTTTTCGGCATAATTTCGCACCAGTATTCTTCCCTGTAAAGTTCCTGCTGCAGAGTACAGCGGAACCTTTCGTCTTTTGAAAAAACATCATATACAGGCTCCAGCTCTTCCCGCTCTCCAATACAGGTGTAGTAAAACACTTCTCCGTCATACAGTCCTCTGCCGTCTTCCAGCGGACGCAGCCGTCTGTCCTCTTTTCTATTGGAAAGATAGCGTCTTATACCGTCATTCTCCCGCGCCGTATTCCACGACACCCTTTCCTGCCCTGCCACATATCCGTAGACAAGCGGGCTTATTCCTTGCCGCTCCAAAATTTTTTTCGTAAAATCCGCTTCCTCTTCGGTAAAAAACAGCGAAGACAAAATTTCTCCTGTCTGTGGCTGCACAATAAAGGCGCCGTTATAGGTAATCACCGGATTTTTTGTACTTAAGCCCTCCGCTACCACCAATGCTGAGGAAAGCGACCTCGCCGTCGCATAGGTAAACAGCATGCCCTGTTCTATCAGTCCGTTGATAATTTGAAGGCTTTTCGGGTTGATTCTGTCCTTCGTATTGAGCAGGGTTCCGTCCAGGTCTGTTACATACAAGGTTTTCTCAAGGGTCATCGATGTGTCCTCCTCGCTTATATCATATAAAATAAAGAAAGGTTCGTCAAAGATTTTTTCTTTCTTGGGGAAAACTTTGGTTTTGCGGAGAGTGACGCCTATAGCGGAACCCTGTCCCTGTTCAGACGCGCTCTCGCTCAAATAAAAACGCAGCGGATGCTAGGCTCGTGAAATACCTCGCCAAGCACCGGCGTTTTTATATGGTCTTAACAGGGACAGGGCTCCGCTATAGGCTGTATGCTGCAAAACAAATTTTTCTAAGCGCTGCTTTAAAAGCGGCAAGATACAAATTGTCACAAGGGCTGTTATGCGGCTATCAGCCGTCAGCTTCCCGTATTTCTATGCAGACCGTATAAAAACGCCGGTGCTTGGCGAAGTCCTTTTGAGCCTAGCATCCGCTGCGTTTTTATTCGAGCGAGAGCGCGTCTGAATAGAAATATGGGAAGCTGACGGCGTGACTCTCCGTAAGACCAGCTCTTTAAAGTTTCCCATCTTGCAACTTTTTCAACTTTTATTGCTTTTAAATCCATTGTAATATCCGACCCAAAATTCTATAATACTACCATATATACGAAGCCTTACAGATCGGGCAGAAACGGAGCAGTGTCATGAAAGAATTAAACATCGGTGCAAATTTGATAAAAAACCGCCGCAGGCGCGGCATCACGCAGGAGGAGCTTGCGGAATACATGGGTGTTTCCAAGGCTTCCGTCTCCAAATGGGAGACCGGCGCCACCTACCCCGATATTACGCTTCTGCCGCGGCTCGCCACTTTTTTCAACATCAGTATTGACGACTTGATCGGCTACGAACCGCAGATGACCAAGGAGGATATCCGCAGGCTTTACCGACAGCTATGCCGCGATTTTTCCGAAAAACCTTTTGAAGAGGTTATGACGCATTGTCGTGAACTTGCAAAGAAATACTTTTCCTGTGCACCTCTTCTGTTTCAGATTGGCAGTCTGTATGTGAATCACTGCATGCTGGCAGGTCCGCCCGAAAAAATTCCCCTTATTATGGAGGAGGCCCTGGATCTCTTTATCCGTGTCAGAGAAGAAAGCCGGGACGTCGCGCTGCAGACGCAGGCCATGAATATGGAAGCCTTTTGCCTGCTTCAGCTCGGGAGAAGCGACGAAGTTCTCTCCCTGCTCTCCACTCATGAAATGCCTATGATGTCGCCGGAGCCTCTGCTGGCATCCGCTTTTCAGATGAAAGGAAACCTGACAGAAGCCAAACGCACTTTGCAGGTAGGTATGTACCAGACTGTCCTGTCACTGCTGAGTCTGCTTCTCCCCTACATGGGTCTGTGCGAGGACGATAATACTTCTTTTGAAGAATCACGCAGGCGCACACTTGCCATCGCGGAAATATTTGACTTAAAGACGCTGCACCCCGGCTTTTTATTGTCGGTATACATCTATATCGCACAGGAATTTACAAAAAGAGGAAACGAGGAACAGGCGCTTGCCATACTGGATAGCTATGCAGACTTGGTTTTGTCCGATATTTATCCACTCAAGCTTCACGGAGATTCCTATTTCAATCTCCTCGATGACTGGCTGGAAGATACCCTTGCGCTGGGAAGCGATTTACCCAGAGACGAATCCGTCGTTCGGAAAAGCATGATAACTTCCGTCTCGGATAACCCTATTTTTGCCCCTCTTGTAAACAATACACGGTTCCAAAATATCATTCGCCGGCTCAGAAACGGCGCGGAGGACACTATATGAATGCTGTTACCATGAACTCTTTATCAAAAATCTACACAGGCGGCAAAAAAGCCGTCGATTCCGTAAGCTTAAGCCTCTCGCAGGGCGAGGTGTTTGGCTTCTTAGGTCCCAACGGCGCGGGCAAGACCACTACCGTAAAGCTGCTCAATGGCATGCTGTCTCCCACGGAAGGAAATGTAAGCGTATTCGGAATCAACCCTTCCGAAAATCCGGAAAAAGTGCACGCACTCTCCGGCGTCGTCACAGAACACGCGCAGATGTACGACAACCTGACCGGCATCCAAAACCTTGTTTTTTACGGCTCCGTATTCGGACTTAGCAAGGATGACAGTGAAAAACGCGGTGCAAAACTGCTGGAACAGCTTGAACTCGGCGATGCAAAAGACCGGAAGCTTGCCGCCTATTCCACCGGTATGCGGCAGCGCCTTTCTCTTGCACGAGCCCTGATGCATCAGCCGCAGATTCTGTTTTTAGACGAACCCACCTCCGGTCTCGATCCGGAAAGTGCGCAGAATGTCAACTCCATGATACGCCGGCTGGCTGTCGAAAACGGCATCACTGTTTTTCTCTGCACCCACCAGCTCCGCTACGCACAGGAAGTCTGCACCCGCTATGGCCTTATGGCAGAGGGACGGCTTTTGGCGGAAGGAACACTCGATGCGCTGCGCAGCAGAATATGCTCCGGCATGACAGTGAAACTGAAAGCCAAAAACCTTCCGGAGGGCTTATGCAGACAGACAGGCGAGTTTACCTTTGAGCTTCCCATACAGTCTGAAGAGGAAATCCCGCAGCTTGTCCGCAGAATCACTGACGCAGGCGGGCAAATCTACCACATTTCCGCCGAGCTGCCGTCTCTGGAAGACATTTATTTTACCCTGACCGAAAATTTCAAGACCCGCGAAACGGGCAAGGAGGTATAAGCTTGAAAAATCAGATAACTGCCATTATAAAAAAAGATATTCGGGGAATCACCTCTAACCATCGGATGTTTGTCACTTTGCTGGCGGTTCCCATCGTGCTGACTGTCGTAGTGCCCACTATGTTTATTCTTATCGTCCGTTTTGCCCCGTCTGAAAGCGCTGATTTTCAAAAACTGCTTGCCATGCTTCCTATGGCCGGTCAGGAAGAAGTCTCTTCGGAAAGCATAGTCAGCCTTGTATTAAACTACATGCTGCCCATATTTTTCATGCTTATTCCTATCATGGCATCATCGGTTATGGCTGCATGTTCCTTTGTAGGTGAAAAAGAAAAAAGGACACTGGAAACACTTTTATACTGTCCCTTGTCCTTAAAACAGATTTTCCGCGCCAAGGTACTGGCGGCTTTCCTGCTCAGTATGTTTGTCTCCGCCATTTCCTTCATCGTGATGCTCATTGTACTGGAAGCAGAAACCTGTCTGTTTACAGGGTTTTTCATTCTGCCGGATTTCAAATGGCTGCTCGTCCTATTGTTGGTCGCACCTGCCATTTCCCTGATCGCCATCACGCTGATTGTCAAGGCCTCCGCCAAGGCGCAGAGTGTGGAGGACGCGCAGCAGGGCGCTGTTTTTCTGATATTCCCCATTATCATGCTGTTGGTAGGGCAGTTTACCGGTGTTCTGCTGATAAACGCGTGGATTCTGCTTGCCCTTGGCATCGTATGTGCTTTCCTTGCCATACTGCTGCTGAAACAATCCATGTCACATTTTAAATACGAAACGCTTTTAAAGTAGCGGTTTCATCCCGCTGACATTGCGGCAGTCTGTCAGCGCAGTCAATCCGGCGTACCACCGCAATCGGGGTTGACTGCGCCGACTGCCCAAGCGGATTGTCATGAAATGCCTGCCGGCAGAAACTGTCGCTGATATTCCTGCTGCTTTTTCCCAGTACTTCCACATTGAGGTCATTGGCGTCGATAATCACCACCCCGCAGCCGATATGCTTTGAAAGTGACTCGGCAACCTGATTGGGAACCGCCGGCGCCATTTTTGCAAAATGGTTATAGGGCGGAATGGTGCAGTCGCAAGGCCCGTCGATTGCCCGTGCCTTCATGCCGGCAATCTTGTAGAAAATACCCCGCCTGCCAAACGGCTTTGTAATGGCAGAGCAGACTGCCGCAAACAATATTCTGACAGTTCCCACGTCTCTTATGGCAAGCTCCATCGTCCACGGAGAACCAAGCCCGATGCCGTAAGGCGACTGATAGACAAAGCGGCTTAAGAACCACGCAAGCCGCCTGGGTTTCAACTCATCAATGTCGTATGCCCGTCCTTGACAGATTGCAATTACCTTCTCGCTGATAAACACATAGTCATCGCTCTTTACCCTTCCTGCCACATACCTGTCCATCAGCGCAAAGATATCTTCATTGCTCATCACAACATGCGTTTTTATCGGATACCTTGCAACTCTGCCGTAATCCCGTGTCTCTATCACAAGCGCCTTTCCCTCGTTTGGCGTACAAACCGTAATATCTTTCATAAACGAACTTCCTTTCTGCCGGACTGTACAGCAGCTTTTTCGTATGCTTTTGGACAAAACAAAACGCTCCTGCTCTCGGCACCATTATTGTACCAAAAGCAAAAGCGTCGTTTATTAAGGTATTCCTCGGTTTTTTAGCGAAATTTTTTTATGAATTTCTTAGGATTTTCTTACGGTCGGTATTTGATTTTAATATTCAGAACTGAGCAGAAAGTCCGCTATGTGCATTGTCTTAATGCCCTCATAGTTTCCGCCCGCAAATTCATCTGCACTGAGTACATATTTGGGGTAATTATCGCGTATTTCAAGCAGACGGCTGTATTCCCGCTTTTCCGTTTTCTCAGAATGAATTTCCTGCGTAACCTGCACATAGAGCTTTTCATTCTGCCTTACCGCTACAAAGTCGATTTCACCATCATTTGTCTTGCCGATGTGGACGGTGTATCTTCTGCGACAAAGTTCCAAGTATACAATATTTTCAAGGCTTGCGGCAACGCTGTCAGCATTATAACCGAGAACGCTGTATCGCAGGGCATTATCCGCAAGATAAAACTTTTCCTGTGTTTTCAAAATTTCCTTGCCCTGCAAATCGTACCGGGAACAGCGGTGGAGCAGATATGCCTTTTCCAGCTTTTCAAGATAACTGTACACTGTTTCGTTATCCAGCAGCCTGCGCTCCGATTTCAGATAATCCGAAATTGACTTTGCGGAAAATGTGTTGCCGACATTTTGAAAGGCGTATTTGACTACCCTCTCCAATTGGTCTATTTTCCTAACCTGATTCCGCCTCACAATATCAGAGAAAATAGTCGAATTATAAATATCCCGAACAATCGTGTAAATCTCGTCCTGCGAATACTTCTGCAAATGTGTTGCCGGAAATCCGCCCAAACGGACATACTCTGCAAGTTCGCTTCTCGGGTCGCCAACCGTATCATATTTTTCCTTAAACATCAGGTATTCCGAAAAGGAAAGAGTAAAGATACGGAAAGCAATATATCTTCCGGTCAGGTAGGTGGAAATCTCAGAAGACATCATACGGGAGTTAGATCCTGTCACATACAAGTCCACATCAAAGTCCGATACCAAAGAGTTTACCACCTTTTCCCAGCCTTTGATTTCCTGAACCTCGTCAAGAAACAGATAGGTTTTTCCGTCAGGCACAAGCCGCTCTCTTAGCTGATCGTACATCTGCTTCGCTGTCATATCCTCATATTCCATTGAATCATAACGGCAGCTTACAATACGATCTGCGGGAATATTCCGCTCCGTTCGCAGCTTTTCCATAATCATTTTAAGTATCGTAGACTTCCCGCAGCGACGGACTCCGGTCAATACTTTTACAAAAGGAGTGTCTACATAAGCCATTATTTTATCCACATACATAGGTCTGTAAATCATGATGACCACCTCCATCTGTAAAGTAGTATGCCGCAAAACTTGTAAAAAGTCAATTATCTTTGCGATTTATAACCGCAAAAATTTTCTATTTTTTATTTTACTGCGGATATCTGTTCCATAAGACTGCTTCTCCTTACTCCTCAGCCAGCGGGTTGACATTCTCCCCACCAACCGTCACCGCAAAGAACAGGTTAGGTCCCGATGCCATTCCGGTCTGTCCCATGGCTGCGAGCACCTGTCCCTGCTTTATCTCGTCCCCCACGGCCACCTTTATCTCCTTCAGATGCCCGTATTTGACCGTAATGCCGTCACCCAAGTCCACCACAATAAAGTTTCCGCAGGTGCTTTCAAATGCAGTCTCCATCACCACCCCGTCCGCAACCGCATAGACTTCATCGCCGGCTGTTCCGGCAATATTGACATGATCCGAATACGTTCCGTTTTCCCGCTCGCCATAAAATCCTGACACATCCCTGCTGACCGTTGGCCATATCCAGTCTGTGTAGACCAGACTGCCTGTACCATATTGCTGCCCGGCTGCCTCCTGCTCCCTCAGCCGCTGCTCTGCCACCTCAGCCATCCTGTGTTCCACATCTTCTGTCCTTTCTATTTCAAAATCAAAAAAACACATCCAGTCCTGCCCAAAAGCAAAATTGTTATTGGTCAAAACAAAATAGTACCCGTCCCCATCCGGTAAATTTTCCTCCATTGCACCAATATTGTACCCTTCTGATATATCAATCGAAACGACTCCCTGAGAATGGGGCGCTATTGTCAAAACTTCCATCCTGATTTTATCATTATCCCCCTCCACCTCTTTACCGGTTGACCACTGCATGACCTTTACTTTGTCCTGTAGTTTTAATTCCCTGTCCGAATTATTTATCACGACAATTTCGAACCTTCCATCTCCCTGATATACCGATGCAAACATCGCATCATCACCATTCAGGTCAGAAAACTTCGCGTATGCAAAGGCGCATAACGTTACAAAGCATAACAGACTTCCTGCTAAGAGTGCCATCCGTCTGATTTTATACCCGGCGGGCTTCCTGCCTTCCGTCATCGCGATTCCTGTCTTCTTTTGCACAATATCCTGTATAGCCTTCAGATTTTTCCTACTGTATTTTTCCATATAACCGATCTCCTTCCTGCCTCTCCATCATTTTCCTCAGTTTCTGCCTCACATAGTACAATTTGTTTTCCACTTGTTTCTTTGGCATATCCAGCGCAACCGCAATCTCCGCCGGTTTCTGCTCATAGTAATAGCGCCTTATAATCAGCTCCTTTTCCTTTTCGTCCAGTTCGTCCATACAGGACTGTAATTGTTCCTTTTCTTCTCCCGCTGCTATTTCAGCATATTCCAGACTTTCGGCCATCATTTCCATGGATATTTCCCTCTTTTTGATGATGCGGCGGTATCTGTCAACCGCCTTCGACCTTGCGACCATAGAAAGCCATGAAGACAACTTTGACTTTTCAGGATTATATTTTTCAGGATATTGCCATAGATAAATGAACACATCTGCCACACATTCCTCCACGTCCTGAGCGGAAGCTGCATTTATCAAAACGGAAGCTGCAACTTTCCAGAGAAGTTTAGAATATTTCTGTATGGCAAAAGCAAACATCTGCTCATCCTGCCTGATGATTGCAGCAATTATTTTTTTATCATTCAATACAAGTCCCTCTTTCTCAAACAGTACATTTCATTGACCGGTCATATATAGTACGAAATAAAATCCAAAAACACTTACTTAAAAAACATTTTATCCATTATTTTGGGACAATACAAAAACGCTCCTGCTCCTGGCATTGCCATTGTACCAAAAGCAAGAGCGTCATTCACAGTACCTTCCATCACCCGCAATGGCCCTTTATCACACTACCTGCCACTGTTGTTGATATCATACTTCACCACATCAATCATTACATTACCGTCTGCAAAAAACGATATCTCTTTCGCATCCTGCGGGGTATCAATCGTTGTGGTCATCACCTGTTCTCCATCGTTCACAAATACTTCCACGCTGAGACGGTCTAAAATGACCCGCAGCTTCAATTTCCCTTCTTCATGATTTACCAGACTGCGCCTCTGATGGATAATCGCTCTTCTTGACCCCGAAAATTTACGGTCCACTTTCAAGATAGATTCCATAGGACGGAAACTGATTGCTGTATGATGCTTCTTGTCCTGTGCAAAGCGCACGGCAAACTTCTGAAACAGCTTCGCCTTATCAGCAGGGCGGATTTGAAGTTCCATATCAACCAGCCTTCCCTCCAATCCTTCAAGCCTGACAAGACCGCTTACCGGAACATCTCTGTATTCTACCTTGTTGCACCTGAGCTCGTCAAATTCCCTGACGGGGCTCTGGTATAATCTTCCGTTCCTGACAGACAATTCTCTAGGAAGAGACATCTGCCCAAACCAGTTTTTAGGCTGACTGCGCATGTTGCAGGTATCCCAATTCTGCATCCAGCCGATCATAATACGCCTGCCATCCGGCGCCAATATTGTCTGCGGCGCATAGAAATCAATGCCATAGTCCACCGCCTGATTATGTTCTTCCGAAAATGTCTTCGTACTCTTGTCAAAGTCCCCTATCAAGCACAGGGTTCCACCTCCATTATGATATTCAAAACCTTCCGGCAGCATATCCGTCGGACTTGTCAAAATAACCCTCTTTCCATCCAGTGCAAAGAAATCCGGGCACTCCCACATTCTTCCGAATCTTCCGTTATTTTTCACCAGTACATTTTCATAGTTCCAATGGATTCCGTCTGCACTGCTGTACAGCAGAATCTGTCCGTCATAGTCCTCCGTGCAGTTGCCGACCACGCAATAGTAAGTTCCATCTTCTCCCAGCCACACCTTAGGGTCGCGAAAATCATATCTGCTGCCGCCTTCCGGCAGGTCTCTATCGGTCAGCACCGGATTGTCCGGAATCTTTTCATACTCTCTGCCATCTCCTATTGCAACACATTGCGTCTGCACACCCCGAAAACTTCCATCCGCCTGAGGCTCTTTTCTTACGCCGGTATAAAGCAGCAGATGTGAACCATCAGGGAGCGCAACTGCGCTTCCCGAGAAACAGCCTTCCTTATCATAAGGCATATCCGGCGCCAAGGCTGCCGGCAGGTATTCCCAGTGCAGAAGGTCCCTGCTCACCGCATGTCCCCAGTGCATAGGCCCCCAGAAAGAATCATAGGGGTGATACTGATAAAACAGGTGATACTCTCCCTGATAGTAAGAAAATCCATTCGGGTCATTCATCCAGCCTACTCTGGGCGAAAGATGAAATGCGGGTCTGTCCTCAGGGGCAATGTGAACCTCCATCATCTTTTCATATTCTCTTGCTTCCCGCAATGTCTGACTCTTCATTTTTTCCTCCGTCACCTGATAAAACATCTCCGTTTCATCAGGCCGTATACTTACTTTTACTGTTCCTGCATAATGCCGGACATATAGATATTACCACTGACAGGGTCTGCAATGCAACCGGGATCGGCGCATATAAACATCTTGTACGATTTAACACTATCCTGCTATTGAATTTATGTAAAAGAGTGCTATAATAAGCATTTAAGAGTAACTGCTAGATTATTTAATCTTGACGGTATGGAGAATCCTATATGACGCAATATACAAGGGAGAGCGCTATCGAAAAGCTTCTCAAAAGTTATCAGGCTTATTACAATATCAAACTGTCCGATGAGACGCAAAAGCCGTTAAGGGCAGTCTGTGAATTTTATGAGCATTCCGAGAAATTTGTGCTTTCCAAAAAGGCGGAACTTTGGTCTGCCGACTGCGAAGAATTTATATATTTATATGAAACAGAACATCTTACCCAAAAAATCTTTGAAGAATGCAGAGATTTTGCGAAGGAAGACGGTCTGAAAAGAGCCCATATAGGCCCCGGGCATATGTACACCTATATCACGCCTGTGTTTGTATGTGATACCTGTGATGCGGACGCAAAAAAAGCGGTAAAGCGATGCCGCATTTACAAAAGCTTTCAATTTTCCCTGCACGGCTGGATGGACTTCCATGCTGCCGTTTATGAGACTTCGAATAACGACATTTTCACAAACGCTGCCGGAAGATGTGTCGGGAAAGTTTTGAAAAATGTTTTATTTCCAAAGGAAAGGAGATTTTTTAAATGAACACACTGGTATTATTACTTATTTGTGTTGCCATTCTGCTCGTCGGCTATATCTTCTACGGAAGATGGCTTTGCAAGCAGTGGGGTGTGGGTGAGAACAAGGAAGAAACACCTGCACACACCATGTCGGATGGCGTTGATTATGTTCCCGCAAAGGCTCCCGTGCTGATGGGACACCATTTTTCTTCCATCGCCGGTGCCGGACCAATCACAGGTCCTATCGGCGCAGCAATATTCGGCTGGCTTCCTGTTGCTCTCTGGGTTTTAATAGGCGGTATTTTCTTCGGCGGCGTACATGATTTCGGCGCGCTCTTTGCTTCCATCCGCCACAAGGGACAGTCAATCGGTGAAATTATTTCTGCCAATATGAGCAGGCGTGCAAAGAGATTATTCATTATCTTCGCATACCTTACACTGATTCTTGTCGTTGCGGCGTTTGCCTCGATTGTGGCTTCCACCTTTGGCGCGACTTATGACGACGGTGTATTAAATAAGGCAGCAAGCGCATCAAACGCGTCCGTAGCAATGGTTTCCCTGTTGTTTATCCTGATTGCCATTGTATTTGGTTTTTGCGTATACCGCCGCAACACACCCATGCTGATATCTACTATTTTAGGAGTGCTGGCAATTGTGATCTGTATGGCGATCGGTATGAATTTCCATCCAATCTACCTTTCATCAAAAGCATGGATGATCATCGTCGGTATCTATATTGCAGTTGCGTCCATAACACCGGTATGGATTTTACTCCAGCCTCGTGATTACTTAAGCTCATTTTTACTTTATGCAATGCTGATTGTCGCATTTATCGGCGTTGTCGGCGCACATCCCAACATTGACCCGCAGCTTTTCCCCGCATTTGCAGGATTTGCTGTTGACAACGGAAACGGCATGCAGTATCTGTTCCCAATCTTATTTACAACGGTTGCATGTGGCGCCATTTCCGGATTCCATTCCCTTGTTTCATCCGGTACGACGTCAAAGCAGCTTGATAAAGAAACCGACGCAAAGCCGATTGCTTACGGCGGCATGCTTCTTGAGTGTGTGCTGGCAATTCTTACGCTCTGCGCAATCGCATATGCAAGGCAGACCGGACACACAGCAGGTGCGACAGATATTTTTGCAGGCGGCATTTCCGCAATGGTAGCAGCAATTCCCGGTCTTGCAGGACTGGAAAATATCCTTTACACCCTTTTAATCCTTACATATTCTGCATTCTGTCTGACTTCTCTGGATACGGCTACACGTTTGGCACGTTTCATGTTCCAGGAGTTTTGGCTGGAGCCGGGACAGACAGTGGGAGATATCAAGGACGGTTGGAAGAAGGTTATGGTAAATCCTTATTTTGCCACCGCCATTACCGTTGTTTTGGGCATTGCGCTCGGTATGACGGGCTACGGTAAGATTTGGGGATTATTCGGTGCAGCGAACCAGCTTCTTGCAGGTCTCGGACTTCTTGCCGTTGCAACATGGCTTGGAAATGTTGGAAAGAACAATAAAATGTTTCTGCTCCCAATGGCATTTATGATGGTTGTCACCATCTGCTCCTTGGTTCTTACCGTAAAGAACCAGATTGGTCTGATTGCTGCAGGCAGCGCAGACTGGGGCCCTTGGGCACAGACAATTTTAGGCATCCTGCTGATTCTGCTTGCTATTATTCTTGTGATTGAGGGCATACAGACACTCACGAAGAAGAAACGCAGTACAACATAAAATAAATAAAGCATCGATATGATAAAGGACTTCACAGGCATTATCCGCTTTGTGAAGTCCTTTTGTTTTACGTATAATACTGTGCCTGTGCATTCCAGAGTTCGTAATATTTTCCGGTCGTATCTGCAACAAGCCGGTCGTGACTTCCCTGCTGCACAATTTCTCCGTCATGGAATACCAGTATTTTGTCGGCAAGACGGCAGGAGGACAGCCGGTGGCTGATATAGATTGCCGTCTTATCCTCAACGATTTCATTGAATTTGGAGTACACTTCCGCCTCGGCAATGGGATCCAGCGCGGCGGTGGGTTCATCCAAAATGATGTAGGGGGCATCCTTATACAGCGCCCGTGCCAAAGCAACCTTCTGTGCTTCGCCTCCGGAGATTTCCACGCCGTCATTCTGATAATCGGTCCCCAGCGGTGTCTCCAGCCCCCGCTCCATTTGAGAAAATTTCTCCCCGAGTCCCACCTTCTTCAGGCTTGACCACACCTTTTCTGCATCGTAGTCCTGCAGTGCCGAAACATTTTCCCCCAAAGAAAAGGCGAAGGTAAAGTAGTCCTGAAAGACCACGGAGAACAGCTTTACGTACTCGTCGTAATTATATTTTGAGATATCGATGCCCTTTAGCAGAATCCGCCCCTCAGTGGGGTCATAGAGACGGCACAGGAGCTTGACAAAGGTGGTCTTGCCGCTTCCGTTCATGCCGACGAAAGCAAGGCGCTCGCCGATACGGAATTTAAAGGACACGTTTTTCAGGGCGTAAGTATCCGATCCGGGATACCGGAAGCTTACGTTGCGGAACTCAATCTCGAACTTATTATCCTCTCGCTTCTCAACCGACAGTGTACCGCGATACATATCATCCGGCAGATCCAGATAGCGGTAAAGTTCCACGAGATAATCATTATTCCGGCGAAGTCCGCTGATGCTGCTTCCGAAATTGGATACTGCCTTTAAAAATTTGTCTACGGAACCTGTATAAAGAAAAAAGTTACCCACACCGAAAGTTCCGATATATGCTTTTGCGCCGATATAGAGATACAGTACGAGGTTCGTCACTGTCTCCATCGCCCTGCTGATGAAAGAGCGCTTTTCTGAGATTTTGAGACTCTCCCGCAGACATTCATTTTCATAATCAATCAGTATCCGGCGGCATCTTTCAATGCATAGTCCCACTGCACCCAGTACGGTTACATCGGCATTACAGTCCGAGTATGACCGACAGCGAGAAAGGCGGAGGGCGAATGCATTCCAAAGGTTCGTATGTCTGGGTTCAAATCGATAGATACTGAGCATTTCAGCCGTGATATTGAGTCCAATCAGTGCCAGAAGCACAAGAGCGGACAATGGATGGTTTACAAAGGCAGTAAATCCCGTAAGCCCTGCATTGGACACGGTCCGGAACAATGACATGGTAAAAGATACCGAAAAAATGATATTGGCAATTGCGCCGAATAAGTCCTGATAGTACTGGAGCAGCCGGGATAGCCCGTTCCCGCCGTAGATTGAAGAGTTGCGGATCTTCTGGCGCAGCAAAGCAGTATCCGGAGACTCCAGATGTTTGTACTGCATACGGCATTCGACCTTTAGCATGTACAGTTCATTTAACTCAAACTTGATGCTCTCCGTTTCCTCCTGTTTGAGGGAGAGCCGATGCAAGGAAGCGTTTAAAAGAAGCTGCCCTGTGACCGTGACCAACACCAACATGAACAATGTCCGAAGGGACGCTCCGGCAGTGAGTTGATTGATGATCTCCGCAGACAGATAGAGCGTAAAATACGGCGCAAACTGCTGCGCGATGGAATTTATAGTTGTCCAGATGATGTTCTGCGGGCAGACCTCATACAACACCCGATAGCCCCGCAGGATCAGGACCAGATCGGTTTTAAGACTCCGACGATTCTTCTTTTTCGTCATGTAAGTCTCCTCCTTCCTTGTAATACTTGCTCTGAATGTCAAACAGTTCACGGTATCTGCCTCCCAGCGCCATCAGTTCCTCATGGGTTCCGCTCTCGGCCAGGCGGGCTCCGTCCAGAAGATAGATCCGGTCGCAGAAACGCGTGGAAGCAAGACGGTGGCTGATGAAAACTGAGGTTGCCCGGTTCGTCAATTCCCGATAGCTTTGGTACATGCGATCCTCTGCAACGGCATCCAGTGCGGCGGTAGGCTCGTCAAGAATGAGGATGTCGGCATCGCGATAGATAGCGCGTGCAAGCAGAAGCTTTTGCAGCTCTCCGCCGGAAAAATTGACTGCATCCGCGTCGTATTGTTTATCTACCATACTGTCGATTCCCTTGGGAAGAGAACGGATTTTATCCGCGATTCCCGCTTTTTCCAGACAAAGCAGGAGACGCGCTTCGTCAATCTCGCTCCTATCCCGAAATGCCACATTTTCCGCTATGGTAGTGGGCAGTATCGTATATTCCTGAGGCACCATGGAGAACAGCGTATAGAGTTCATCCCGATTGTACTCGCCAAGGAGGTGCCCGTCGATGAGAATTTCCCCTTCGGTGGGAAGGAGCAGTCCGCACATCAGCTTTGCCAGAGTGGTCTTTCCCGCTCCGTTGAGTCCCACAAGGGATATGTTCTCGCCGGCGGCAATCCGGAAGGAGATATCCTGAAGCACCGGCTGTTCCCCTTTCGGGTATTGATAACTGACATGACGAAACTCAATGGAAAGAGGACGGCCTTTCGGGATGGGAATACCCTCTGCGTGGTTCATTCGGTTATGGTTTTCGTCAAAATACGCAATACAGTCCGAAGTGCCGAGAAATGCCTCATGGGCGGAACCGATGTACTGCACGATACCGTCAATGAAAGAGGAAAGCCTTGCAATGGCGTTAAAATACAAAACGAACTCCGCCGATGTGAGATTTCCGTGGACGGCATGCCAAATCAGGAACAGATAAGCACAGCCATCCCGCAGGAATCCCACGCCGAAGCTCACATAGGATGCCAGGCTTCGGTTTTTCTGCTGGTGCCGGAGCAGCCGGATATGCTCGCGAATTACCGTATGAATCTTATCGTCAAGAAAGGCTGTGAAGCCGTAAAGGCGGATATCCTTTGCCGCAATGGGCTTGCTTGCCAGCTTCCAGGAAAGATAATTCATTTTTCGGAAGTTTGCGTTTCGCTCGTCCCGTTCCTCATGATCCCTATCCTGTTGATAGCGGCGCGGAATCATGGTGACCAGCGATCCCGCCACAAACAGCAGAAGAAACCAGGGACTGAGAGTTGAAATTACCGAGCCGAACAGCACAAAGCACAGTGCGTTGGCCGCCATATCGAAAAAACGGATGACAAATGTTCCCGGGCTGCCCTCCATGCCGTTTCCAAAAACCTGCTCGGCGCGGTCGTAGAGTTTCAGATATTCCGTATCATAGTTCAAAAAATAATCATTTTGCAGGCGGGTCTTTATCAGCTCCCAGTAGAAACGCATGAAATTGCGGTCCGAGGCATTACTTCTCACATGGGAAATCAAGTCCTTTATCAAATTGAAGAATAATGTTGCGCAGAGTAAGACAGTAATAATCAACGCAATCTCGTTGAAATCTTCGTTTGTCTGAATGCTGTCTAAGATGATAGAAGGCGTATAAAGCCCGATAGCATAAAGAAGCACCGAAAGCGGAATCAAAGCCGCCGATGACCAGATCAGGCTCCTGTCCCACTGCCACATCCGCGTAACAAGCCATTTCATGCAGTATACTGTGCCATATTTGGGCCTGCGCGCCGGTTCTTTTCCTTTACTTTTATTCTTTTTCATAAAGTGTCCTCACTATCCAAATGAATATGTACAGACAGGATTATGCCACAAATACGGGAGCAGCGGACAGATTTGGCACAAAAGACGGGGTTTTAGGCACGAAAAGCAAATTTCAGACAATATAAGTAAGATTTTACAGCGGCAAGGTTACTTCTGTGGTATACCCGCCATCCTCGCTGGCACGGGTGAGATACCCGCCGTTTTTGGCAACCAGGGAATCCACCCTGATCAGTCCGAAGCCGTGTCCGCTTCCTTTGGAGGAGAGGAACAGATTCCCTATTTTGCGTTGCTTTTTCCCGGCGGAATTGGTAAAGGACATATAGAGCATGGCGCCTTTTACATGAATGTAGATATGCACGAAGCGGTTTTCGGGCTCCAGTTTGGAGCATGCTTCCATGGCATTGTCGAGAAGATTTCCGATGATAATGCACAAGTCCACATTGGGTACGGAAAGGAAGGCCGGGACCTGCGCCTCTGCCTCCACCTCAATCTGCCTGCTTTTCATCAGGGATATTTTGCTGTTCAGTATGGCATCCGCCATTGTATTACCAGTCTTTAAGACGGTATCAATATTCAGAATGGATTGGTTGATTTCGTTCAGATAGCTTCTTGCTTTTTCATATTCGCCGCTGTCCAGCTGTGCGGAAAGCGCCTGAATATGATTGTGCCAGTCATGTCTCCACCCACGCATGGTACGGTACATATTTTCTACCTCGGCGTAATGCTGTTCCACCAGAGCATTCTGAAATTCACTTATTTTTCTGCGTCCAAACATCATATTGACCTCAGATAACGAATCATCTTTTTGTTGATTTCATCATACTGTCCGCGCCCGAGAGGGAGCGAGACTTGATTTTCGAGAAATACCTCGCTTTTTGTGATCCGGCATACATGCCGCAGGCTGACGATAAAGGAACGGCTGCATCTGTAAAATCCCTCGTCCAGCTTTTCCAGAAGACCGGATACGGTCATCCGCACCCGATACTGCATTTGTTCCGTGTGGATGAGCATATAGTGTCCCTGTGATTCCACATAATAAATATCGTCAAGAAAGAGGCGGATTGTCTCGCGTTCGGAAGAAACCAATAAGAAGGGACGCTCCTTCCTGCTTAAGTCTGCCGCGCGGTCCAGCACCTCGACCAGCTTTTCGGGTTTGACCGGCTTCACTAGATAATGCAGTGCAGAGACTTCATATCCTTCTGCAATAAAATCAGGATATCCTGTGATGAACACAATCTGCACACAACTGTTTTGGGCACGGATTTGTTTTGCGAGCTCAATACCGTTTAATGGCCCCATTTCCACATCCAGAAGCAGGATATCATAATCTTTATTTTCGGAATAATGAAACAAAAAGGACTCTGCCGAGAGAAATGTCTTGATTGAAACAGGAATTCTTCCCTGCATCGCCCAGACATTTACCATGTCGGTTATATACTGCAGATCGGTTTCGTTATCATCGCATACAGCAATCGAAAGAGCCATAGCCGGCAGAAACTCCTTTCAAAAGAGCATTTTCATTTATCTGGTTCAAAATCGTCAAAGCATTCATAACCATCCGCCACAGGACACACCTTGCACGTAAAAGGTGTGCCATCGCACGTGAACACAATCTCATAAGTGCCGTCAGGCAGCAATTTGAACGACTCCATCTTTAAGCCATATGACGGATACTCTTCCAGAAGATATCCCGTACCGGCCCAATATGCCTCAAGTGCATGATGCTCGTCTTTCGTCAGCCTGCCGTTGTCTATGTGATCCATCACTTCATCACCGAACACATCAGCAAGCATCTTAGCCTCACCGTCTGACACAAGAAAAAGACTGCTCCCGCTCGTGACCCACGTACAGCCGGTCCACCTCATGCAGCCGATAAATACAGCAACAATCATAATGCCCATTCGAAATCTCATACCGTTACTCACATCCCTTCTTCACTGTTCTCGTAGAAAACAATCCCCTGGCGGTCTCATCTTCCCGTTTCCCTTCGGCATAAATACCTAGATTTTATTTATTGGATAGCCACAACCAGGACAACTACTCGCTTTGTCTGATATTTCTTTTCCACACTCAGGACATTTAATAAGCGCCATAATAAATCCTCCTCATTTTTATTTATATGAATATGTTTTACCCTTGTCAATTTCTGTCAATCGCCCATTATCACTGATGCTCCATGTATAACTACCATATTTAATGGTAGTTTCATCTTCAAAATCATCAGGATCAATATAAAAATCATGTTCTTTATAAATTGTTCCATCTGACCAATAAATCTGTTTATTTACATGTAATTGAAACACATGGTCGTAAGTTGAATAATACAACTCAAACATAATCGCTTGTGAAACTTCTCCAACCGATCCGTTTCTATACTTTCCTTTAAAATTGCTATCTTTCAACTGATCATAAGTATCGTATATATCTTGAATATTTCTATAATCGCTTGGCAATATATCTAATAAAGCAAAACCATCCTCAATCCTATTTTCTGAAAAGCAATTCTCCATCTCCAAATATATATCATATAATTCTTTCTGTTCATTTATATCTGTATATATATCGTTGAAATCTGATACCGCACTGTAAGCATTTAAAACCTCAAGTGCATTATCATATTTATCTTTTTCAGCCAAATCAAAAACATACTTCTTAATATTATCTATTAACAACTGTTTGCTATCTTTGTAATCTCCTAAATTTACCAGTAAATCAAATGCAGTTTCATACTCTTTATTTTCAATAGCATTTACTGCAGCATTATAATCTGTTGATTTACAGCCCGTCAATGAACCTGCAATTATCAGAATAACACTAAAACACAAAATTCTTTTTCTCACTTTTTCAAATCCTCCCATGATACAAATTCTTTTTTATTATACCTCACAAATACTCCAAACTCCACAATTTTCTACACAAACTGAAAATCTTGTTTCATCTGTGAGATAACAACTAACCTATTCCTACTTTCGTTCTTCTCCATGCATGAATACATTAAATATACGCTTTCTATAAAACACTGCTGACATCTCAAATGTATACCCTCCCGACACACAAAAAGACACCACTACCCATATCACTATAAGTAATGATGTCTTAAATTTTTACTATATCAAGGCTCACCATTTGTCGTAACTCTGTCGTAAAATCCAAATATTAGCCTACTAAATCGCTTGTAAAATCCCTATTTTCGGCACTTTATTTGTCCAAGCTCTTCATCGTCGGGAACAACAGCACATCCCTGATAGCCGGCGAATTGGTGAGCAGCATAATCAGTCTGTCCAGCCCATAGCCAATGCCTCCGGTGGGGGGCATACCGATTTCGAGGGCGTTCATAAAGTCCTCGTCGGTTGTGTTGGCTTCCTCGTCGCCTGCGGCGAGAGCTGCCTCCTGCGCCTTGAAACGCTCCCTCTGGTCGATGGGGTCATTCAACTCGGAGTAGGCGTTGCACATTTCCCTGCCGTAGATAAAGAGCTCGAAACGCTCCACATAATCCGGCTTGTCCGGCTTCCTCTTAGTGAGCGGTGAAATCTCTACCGGATGATCCATCACGAAAGTGGGCTGAATCAGATGTTCCTCCACGAACTCCTCAAAGAAAAGGTTCAAAATATCGCCCTTCTTGTGGCGCGCCTCATAATGAACGCCTTTTTCATCGGCAATTTTCTTTGCCGCCTCTGTATCCACAATCGCGTCAAAATCGACGCCTGCATATTTCTTGACCGCTTCCACCATGGTAAGCCTTTCAAAGGGCTTGCCTAAATCAATCATTTCCTCCGCATAGGGAACCGTAGTGGTGCCGCATACCTCCTGCGCCACATAGCGGAACATATTCTCAGTCAAATCCATCATGCCCTGATAGTCCGTATACGCCTGATACAGTTCCATCAGCGTAAATTCAGGATTGTGGCGGGTATCCAGTCCTTCGTTTCTGAAGACACGTCCGATCTCGTAAACCCGCTCCATTCCGCCTACAATCAGCCTCTTTAAGTACAGTTCCAGTGAAATACGAAGCTTCACATCCTCGTCCAGCGCATTGTAATGCGTCTCAAAGGGTCTTGCCGCCGCGCCTCCCGCATTGGATACCAGCATCGGTGTTTCCACCTCCATAAAGCCCTGTCCGTCCAGATAACGGCGAATCGCGCTGATAATTTTGCTGCGCTTGATGAAGGTATCCTTCACGTCGGGATTCATAATCAAATCGGTATAACGCTGTCTGTATCGGATGTCCGTGTTGGTCAGTCCGTGGAATTTTTCCGGCAGAATCTGCAGGCTCTTGCTCATCAGCAGCACTTTTGCCGCATGAACGGAAATCTCACCGGTTTTGGTCTTAAACACCTCGCCCGTGATGCCCACGATATCACCCACATCATACTTTTTAAAATCTGCATAAGGCTCTTCCCCTATGCTGTCCCTTGCCACATAGGACTGGATATTACCCTGCAAATCCTGTACATTGCAGAAGGAAGCCTTTCCCATGACGCGCTTCTGCATAATACGTCCGGCTATGCTGACAGTCTTACCCTCCAGCTCTTCAAAATGGTTCTTAATGTCCATGCTGTGATGGGTTACGTCATATTTTGTAATAAGGAAGGGATCCTTGCCCGCCTCCTGCAGCGCTGCAAGCTTTTCCCGCCTTACCTTTAAAAGCTGATGAATGTCCTGCTCCTGCTGGCGGCTCTCCGCTCCGTTATTCTGATTTTCTCTGTTCTGTGTATCTGCCACTTTTATACCACGCCTTTCCTGTCCGGCTTTTCCCGATGGGACGCCTGACACTACGGTTTAAAATGCTTTTTAGTTAGAACGCTGGATTTCCAGTACCTTGTACTTCAAAACCCCTGCCTGCGTTTCTACTTCTACGGTATCGCCGAGCTTTGCGCCAATCAGCGCCTTTCCCACAGGGCTTTCGTTGGAAATCTTGCCTTTTAAGCTGTTTGCCTCCGTGGAGCCGACAATCTTATAGTCCAGTTCATCATTGTATTCCAAATCCAGAATCTTCACGCGGCAGCCGATGTTAATTTTGTCCAAATCTACCTCGTCTTCCACGATTACTTCCGCATTTTTCAGGATTTTCTCCAGTTCTTCGATACGTGCCTCTATATCACGCTGCTCGTCCTTTGCCGCATCATACTCTGCATTTTCAGACAAGTCGCCCTGCTCTCTGGCTTCCTTGATTTTCTGAGCAACCTCCTGACGTTTGACAACCTTCAGTTCATGCAGCTCATCTTCATACTTTCTCAAGCCTTCATAGGTTAAAATATTTTTCTTTGATTCCATGGTATGCGCCTTCCTTTTTTACACAATTTTTCCTTTTAATATCCGGTTATCTTTGGTCAAACGACTGCACGATACCTAGATTATCCCCCGTATTATACTGAATTTTAAACTGGGTGTCAAGACTCAAACGTTTTAGCTCACAAGACCTCCTGTAAAAGACATTTCATATCTATATAACGGATTTCTTTTGCCCTCGCGCACAGTTTTTTTGCCGCGCCCGACACCACCGTGCTGACAAATACGGCTCCCTTGGGAAGCTGCAGCGGTGTAATCCCATACAGTTCTTCTCCCGCCACAATCAGCACATTTCCCTTTGCCGGTATATGCAGTCCTGTAAGCTCTGTGGAAATATCCAGCAGAAAACCGTATTCCTCCAAAAGTTCCTCTTTTGCCTCCGAAAGTTCTTCCCCGCTGCCCGTGACAACGCCGATATAACGGGTGTCCCGCACATATTTCGCCAGAAGTTCTTCCGTTTCCAGTTCCCTGTCCTGCAAAATAATAAGGGAATCAAACACAATCTGCCTGTACCATATCAGAAAAAGCAGTCCTTCCAGCGACAGCGGCTCTTCCTTCCTGCCGAGAAATGCCTTTGCTTCCTCATCATAAAAATAGCAGACATTTCTCCCCTCTGAAGGCACTTCGAGCCCCTGAATGTACTCGCTTCTGTCCTTTTCCTTCCACGGCTTCTTCTTGTAGCTGCACGCCGGCAGATAGACCTTGCACAGACTGACGCTTCCGCCTCTGCCGCATTTTTCCCTGGTTTCTATCCTGTACTGCCAGCTTCCGCGGCGTTTTCTCTTACCCACCCCTGCTTTGTCCATCACAAAATAAACGACAGTCATCTCTTCCACGGTCATCGCTCCGGTTCGTCCTTCTTTTTGAAGATATGCTGCCGCCCGCTGCTTTATACTAAAGAAGCGCTGATTCATCCAGCGCTTCCCGGAAAAATCCGGTCAAGACTTTTTAACAAATCGTCCATGGATTCCATGCTGTTTATCTGCTGTCTGTATCGCGCCGAATTGGGATATCCTGCCGTGTACCACGCTAAGTGCTTGCGCATTTCCCTGACGCCCGTATACTCGCCCTTAATCGCAAGCTGCAGCGCCGCATGGCGCTCTACAACCTGACGCACCTCGGCAGGCGTCGGCTTCGGCGGCAGCTCTCCCGTTTCCAGAAACGTTGTTATTTCACGAAATATCCATGGATTTCCCTGTGCGCCCCTGCCTACCATAATACCGTCGCATCCCGTTGCATCCAAAAGTGCCTTTGCCGAAGCGGCATCCACCACGTCGCCGTTTCCGATGACCGGTATCCGCACAGCCTCCTTTACAGCGCGGATACAATCCCAGTCCGCTTTGCCGGTATAATACTGCTCTCTCGTTCTGCCATGGACGGCAATTGCCGCCGCTCCCGCCTCCTCCGCAATTTTGGCGATTTCTACCGCATTGCAGTGTGCGTCGTCAAAGCCTTTTCTGATTTTGACTGTAACCGGCTTTTGAATGGCGCCTGCCACCTTACGCACAATCTCTTCCACCAATACCGGATTTTTCATCAGCGCGGAGCCTTCCCCATTGTTTACCACCTTGGGAACCGGACAGCCCATATTGATATCCAGTATGTCAAAAGGACGCTCTTCTATACGTTTTGCCATTTCCGCCATGATATCTGCGTCAGAACCAAATAACTGCAAAGATACCGGTCGCTCCTCCTCGCGGATTTCCATCAGCGCTTCTGTATTTTTATTGTTGTAGTAAATCGCCTTTGCACTCACCATCTCCATGCAGAGAAGTCCTGCGCCCTGCTCCTTGCAAAGAAGCCTGAAAGGCAAATCGGTCACACCCGCCATAGGCGCCAGTATGACCGGAGAGGACAGCTCTGTGCTGCCGATTTTCAATTTATTCGTCAATGTTCCTGTTTCCTGTTCTTCTCGTAAATAATCCGCAGGCCGTCCAAAGTAAGGGCGCTGTCATAAACGTCAATGCTGTCGGTCTCGTCCGAGATAATCCTTCCCAGACCGCCGGTTGCAATCACCTTCATATCCGCATAGCCGCTTTCCTCGCGCACCCGCCTGATGATGTACTCAGTCTGACCTATCTGTCCGTAAAAAAGACCTGCCTGCATACTGCTGATGGTTTCCTGCGCCAGAATGGACTTCGGCTTCTTGATTTCTATTTTGGAAAGCAGCGCCGTCCGATCCCACATCGCCTCCGCGCTGATTCTGATGCCCGGTGCAGTGATTCCTGCCTCAAAACTGCCGTCCCTGCCCACCAGATCATAGGTGGTAGCCGTTCCGAAATCCAGCACCAGCGCCGGTCCGCCGTATTTTTCATAAGCAGCCACTGCATCCACAATACGGTCCGCACCGATTGCACGGGGATTCTCCGTCACGACACGAATGCCTGTCTTGACGCCGGGTCCCACAATCAAGGGCGTACTTCCCATATACCGCACAATCGCGCCTGTCAGCGAATGCATCACGTCGGGCACCACGCTGGCGATAATCGTGCCCTCTATCTGTTCCGTGCTGATACCCTTCATCCGCATCATCTCCGCCAGCGTAATTCCGTATTCATCCGAAGTTCTCGGAAACTTGGTTGTAATACGGAACGTTGCCGAAAGTGTCTCGCCGTCATAGACACCGCAAGTGATATTTGTATTTCCCACATCTATTGCCAGAATCATAATTTTCCTCCACGCTGCTTAATCTATATCACACTGTTCATGAAGCACAAACACCCTGTAGTACAGGCTTAAGCTTTCAAACAGTTCCTGCCTTTTGCTTCGGACCTGCGACACCATCAGACCGCTGCTGATTTCATCGTAGTAGATATCATCATCATCCGCATCGGTTGTGAGCACCACATTCCCGTCCTCCTCAAAGGCAATCGTGAAAACGCCGCCAACCTCCTCCGTAAACAGCACGCAAAGAATATGCAGCTCCTCTTTTACGGAATCGGGAAGCCCGTTAAAATCCTCGTTAAAATAATATTTCATCTCATAGGCGCTTGCCCCGCAGAGCACCACTCTGCCGGTTTCTTCTTTTTTACACATACCCGTAAACACCCCTCACCGACACTTCGCCGGCATATACCTTTTTCAGCTTTCCGTCTGCGGTTTTGACACAAAGCTCTCCTTTTTCGTTGATGCCCTGTGCCAGCCCTGTGTATTCGACCGCGGGATCCAGCACGCGCACCTCCCTGCCGCAGTTGACCAGCGCTGCATTGTACGCATCCATCAGCAGGGACAGGTTCAGTTTTTGGACGAAAAGGGCATAATCCGCTTCGAAATATTCCATGATTTTTTCCAGAAGAGCCGCCCGCGAAACCTGCCTGCCCGACTCCTGCTCCAGTGAAGCCGCCTTTCCTTCCAGCTCAGGCACAAATTCCTGCTCCTTGACGTTGACGCCCACGCCGATTACAACATGCTGGATATATTCGCCCTGCACGCTCATTTCTGTGAGGATTCCCGTCACCTTTTTCCCGTTTATCACAACGTCATTAGGCCACTTAATCTCAGCCTGCATACCGCAGACCTCCGTGACCGCACTCTGCACCGCGAGCGCCATCACCAGTGTCAGCATGGAAGCTTTGTCCGGCTCAAAATCCGGCTTTAAAAGCAGTGTAAAATAAAGATTTGCGCCCGCCGGGGAAGCCCATGTCCTGCCGCGCCTGCCACGCCCCTGCGTCTGTTGTTCCGCAACCACGAGTGTGCCGGAAGGCGCGCCTTCCTCCGCCAGAAGCTTTGCCTGTATATTGGTCGAACCCGTGCTTTCATAAAAAACCAGGTTTCTGCCCGCCCACTCGGTGTTCATCCGGCTCTCCAGTTCTTCTGCACTGAAGATATCCGGCAGGGAAATCAGGCGGTAGCCTCTTCCTGTTACCGCCTCGATTTCGTAGCCCTCCTGCTGCAATCCCTTTATCACTTTCCAGACTGCCGCCCGCGTCACGCCGAAGCGCTCGCACAATTCCTGACCCGAAATATAATCGTCCGTCTTTCTGAGAAGTGAAAGTATTTCTGCTTTCATAGCTATGCCCTTTACCCTCTGATTTCTTACAGCGTCGCCACCATAACCGCCTTGATGGTATGCATACGGTTTTCTGCCTCTTCAAATACAACGGACTGCGCGGACTCAAACACTTCGTCCGTCACCTCCATCTCCGTGATGCCAAACTTTTCTCCCATCTCTTTTCCAATGGTCGTCTTTAAATCATGGAACGCCGGCAGACAATGCATAAAAAGTGCATGTCTTCCCGCATTTTGCATAACCTTGCTGTCCACCCTGTAGGGTTTCAGATCTTTGATACGGCTCTCCCATACCTCTTCCGGTTCGCCCATGGAAACCCACACGTCCGTGTAAATCACGTCCACATCCTTTGTGCCCGCGTCCACATCCTTCGTCAGGGTGATGCTTGCACCGGTTTTCTGCGCAATCTCCTTACATTTCTCCACCAGCTTTGCGTCAGGATAATATGCTTTTGCCGTACATGCGGTAAAATGCATGCCCATCTTTGCACATGCCACCATCAGGGAATTGCCGGTATTGTAGCGCGCATCTCCCATGTAGGTCAGCTTAATACCCTTGAGACGCCCGAAATGCTCCTTGATGGTCAGCAAATCTGCCAGCATCTGAGTAGGATGGTATTCGTTGGTAAGTCCGTTCCAGACCGGAACATCTGCATATTTTGCCAGTTCTTCCACAATATCCTGTTCAAAGCCGCGGTACTCAATACCGTCATACATACCGGAAAGCACCCGCGCCGTGTCAGCTATACTCTCTTTTTTGCCAATCTGAGAGCCGGAGGAATCAAGATATGTAGTCCCTATTCCCAAATCGCGCGCTGCCACCTCAAAAGCACAGCGTGTGCGCGTACTTGTTTTTTCAAAGATAAGCGCCACGTTTTTTCCTGCAAGCGTATTCAGCAGAGGCTGCGTTCTGGCGCTTAATGGCTTGCCCTTTTTCTTGCTCTCCTTCAGTTCGCCTGCCAGCTTTAATAAATATTCAATCTCGTCCGGTGTAAAATCCAACAGCTTTAAAAAATCACGTCCTTTTAAATCCATAGCCTTCTCCTCTCCTTTTTTACTATCAGGTAATTGATTTGCAAACGCCGGTTTTTCCATATGGAACTATATAAACACTCGGAATCCGCGCAGGCAGACTCCGAGTGAATGAAATACGGGATTATTTATCGCTTACTTCCCTGAACGCAGTCGCCAAAGATGCGATGCCCTGCAAATCTGCCGGAAGCAGTATCTTGGTTGCTTTTCCGTCTGCTGCCTTTTCAAACGCTTCCAGGCTCTTAATCTTAAGCACCGCTTCGTCGGCGCCGGCCTCTTTCAGCATCTTGATACCGTCGGCATTTGCCTGCTGTACCTTTAAGATAGCCTCAGCTTCACCTTCTGCCTCGCGAATCATTTTTTCCTTTTCAGCTTCAGCACGCAGGATTGCAGACTGCTTCTCAGCCTCAGCACGCAGGATTGCAGATTCCTTTTCACCTTCTGCTACCAGAATATTAGCTTTCTTTTCACCTTCTGCTCTTGTTACGGCCTCACGTCTTTCACGCTCTGCCTTCATCTGTCTCTCCATCGCATTCTGAATCTCTGCGGGAGGAATGATATTCTTGAGCTCTACACGGTTTACCTTGATGCCCCACGGGTCGGTCGCAATGTCCAGTGCAGCGCGCATCTTGGTATTGATGGTCTCACGGGAGGTAAGGGTCTGATCCAGTTCCAGCTCACCGATGATATTACGCAGGGTGGTTGCCGTCAGGTTTTCAATCGCCATCATGGGATTTTCCACGCCGTAAGTAAAAAGTCTGGGGTCGGTTATCTGATAAAATACAACCGTGTCAATTCTCATGGTTACGTTATCCTTTGTGATAACCGGCTGGGGCGGGAAGTCCGCAACCTGTTCCTTTAAGTTTACTCTTCTTGCCACTCTGTCAAGGAAGGGCACCTTAATATGAAGGCCTACCGACCATGTTCCCTGATATGCGCCAAGACGCTCCACTACATAAGCCTGTGCCTGCGGTACAATCTTGATACAGGAAATCAGTATCACTAAAAGCAGCACAATCAGAATAATAATAATCCATTCCATTTGTTTTGTTTCCTCTCTTTCTTTTATTACATAACTGCAAAATGATTGCAGTTATCTTTCCTTTTTACATTTGTCTGGGCTCCACAATCAGTTTTACGCCGCTAATCGCGCGCACCAGCACCACTGTGCCGACTGCGATTTTCTGACTTTCGTCCATGCTCCGGGCTGTCCACTCCTGACCGCCCACCGTTACCTGTCCGATTCCTTCCAGATTGTCAATCTCGCTGATGACAATCGCCTGTCTGCCCACCATACTCTCCACGTTCGTCTTAATACGGTCCTTATTAAAATACCTGACCGCTATCGGACGGGTAAAGAACAGCAGCAGTATAGAGACTATCAGGAACAAGGCAACCTGTATCACCAAAGGTGCATGCATTGCCGCCGCTGCTGCCGCAAGCAGAGCGCCTCCCGCAAACCAGATGGTAGTCAATCCCATAGTTACAAGCTCGATGACAATAAATACAATCAAAAGTACCAGCCATACAAACAGCATGTTTTCAAGTAGATTGAAGTCAAACATCTAACTGCCCCCTTTCTTAAAATTTTCCATTTTTATATACCTTTATCTTACTACAGCTCTCCCCGCGCGGCAACCATTTTATTTGCATTATATCCAAAATTATATTTGCAATTCCCGCACGATAAAAGGGGACGGCGCTGTGCCGTCCCCTTTGCTTTAATAGAATACATGATTGCCGATTACAAGTCCTTCACGCCCGTTGTTACGCCTGAAATGCGTCAGGTCTCCTACGTTGGATACACCGGAAATCGCCTCCGTCGCCGCGTCAATACAGCTCTGGCTGATTCTTCCTGATTCCAGCACCCTGTTGACCTTACCACTCTGCGCGGGAGTAAACTGTCCCGAAGCATAGATAACACCGTGGATCGTATCGGGATATGCAGCGCTCCGCACACGGTTCATAACAACCGCGCCCACCGCGAGCTGTCCCTCGTAGGACTCGCCGCCCGCCTCGCACTGAATCAGCGCTGCTAAAAGCAGGGTGGTGTCTGCGTCGGTGGTATACTGGCCGTAATTTACATGGCGTTTTGCCTCCGCCTCCGCAGCTTCGCGCTCCTTGATTGCCTCCATGGTTTCGCCTGCGTCAAGCTTAAACTCAATTGTGATATAGTCCGTGGAAACATATCCATCCGAACCCTCATAATCGATACATGCCCAGCCGTCCTCGCCGACATAAAGCACTTCTACCTCGTCGCCCTTGGGCAGCACGCCGTACACGCCCGCCTCCAGACTGGGTTCTTTTCTCACCTTCAGCCCGTCGTTAATGTGCGCAACCGTCACGCCGACGCTGGCTGCAAGCGTCTCTGCATCCTCGCCAAATAAGAGGTACTCGTCACTTGCCCAGCCTATAACATCTCCCGACTGAAGAAGTGTCCATCCATTCTCTCTCTCCAAAATAGTGCCGCCGCAGTCTTTATACAGCTTTCCAACCTTCTCTGCATCTGTACTCGGCTCTGCGCGGACATTTAATGCGTTGCTGACATTTGCCATAACCAGTGTGGATTCTTCTTCCTTTGCCGTAGCAGTCAAATCTATGTTCCACTCCTGCGCCTTGGCATTTATGATTTCTAATGCATTCGTAGCACCCGGGTCTAAAATCGCCGATGCCCCTCCGTTAAAATCGTTCAGGTAATTTCTCACGGTGCCAGCTTCCGCAATCATGCCTGTATTGTAAAAAACCACCACCGCCATAACCAGCGCGATAAACAATGCAGGCAGCCTTCTGCCTCTTGCCATTTTCTTTACCTCCAAATGCAAATTGATATCAGTGTGTCCTGATTATTATAAGGATATACCGATTTCATTACATTTATTACAATTTTATTACATTTATTACAAAAGTAATGATAACAGAGGATTCGTATTTTGTCAAGTTTTGGGATTTTTGATACAGACAATTCTCTGTTTGTCATGTAATTTTCAAAGTACAAAGAACTGTTTTATAGTTCTTTTTTTCTATGACATATCTGCATCCGAACTATTCGGAATCAGTTTTTCTTCCGTAAAGTCAATCAACATCTCCGGAATATACATATAATGATTGCTGTCGTAAATCTTATAGAAATATGATGTGATACCATGACTGTCCAGTCTCTCCTTCAAGTGCAAGAGTCCCTCCAGTGTAGAATCATTCACTCCGTAATACTCCTCATAATCCTTGTCCTCGTCATCTCCGCCTGTTAGATACAATTCCTTATTCATGGTACTTCTACGCTCAAAATAGCCATAATCGTTCTTATATGCATCGAAGTCCGGTTGATCAGTAAAATACGGTGTCCAGAACGTCGGACTACCGATGATGTATTTTCCAAAAGGCTGATTCTCATAGAGATCTGAATTGAATGCTGCATAATGAGCAAACACACCTCCCTGAGAATGACCGAATAAAACAGATTCTTCAAAATCCAAGCTGTATTCATCTGCAAGATAAGGCATCATATTGTCAGTTAAGAAATCCAAAAATTCTTTTTTATTCCTGCAGAAAATCTCCGCTCTGTTATCGTTACTCCAACTATCCATATCATACTCAAATCCGACAGTTATCATAACATACGGATTTGCTTTTCCGTTCTCCATCTCAGTCCACAACTTTGCAACATCATTAAACCGCCAAACCGCATCTGTAAGCACAAGCGCAGGATAAGCCTTCGCTGAATCATAATCCGGCGGTGTTACCACATGCACCGCAAATCCCATATGAAGCTCGTCATCAAAAAAATGATATTCCTTCACATGATCAGCGATTGCCTCAACCGCAGTTTTATCCATCTCCCATGCATATGCCGCATCCTCCAGCACCATAAGTTCACCCGCATGCTCATAGTAGAAATCAAGGCATTGTTCAAAAGCATCCGAAGAGATACCGATGGCCTTCTCCGCAATCACCGCTTTATATAAGGCAATGATATCATTGTATGTTGTGTCGGCATGTTCCTCGTCAATCAGACCGTCCTTCAAACGATCATCAATATCTTTTCGCAGAACCTCTTTGAACTCGTCAAAATCTGCAAATTCAAGATGATCTATCCTCTGTTCATTGGTATCTGCATTATAGAAAAGCGCGTAGGTTTCACCTTTACTGCCATCATAATCAACCTCCGGAAAAAACGAGAAGTAAAACCGTCCTTCCACAATTACCCCACATATTTTTTTATATCCGTCAGGCAATGCATGATACTCACGAAGCAGCGATGCCGTATCAACGCCTTCTTTCTGTTCCTCTTCAGCCTCCTTGATCAACTCTTCTTTCGTTTTAAACCCATATATGATATCATCATAAAAACCATCCACCGGAGCTTCGGGAAGATTCCCGTACTTTTCCTCCGCCCAAGGGGCGTCAAGTAATTGAAACTCCGTCTGCTTAACGGAAGCGAATTCCGCATCGCTCATCTTATTCACCAGCACATGACTTTCCGTTACCGTTGATGAATTCTTTTCAGACGTGTTTGTACCTCCGCATGCTTCCAGACCAAACAATAACGAAATCAGCAAGAACACAATCACATTCCTTTTTATTACACTTTTCCTTTTCACAGTTACATCATCCTCCTTGCATCGTCGGGCAGAAAACACACCCGGCATGATTATTTACAAGAACAATATAACTGCTTTATATGAACCACAAAGGAATGCAATATGAATTTCATATGGAGAATTCATGCCAAAGGAAGTCGTATTTCCGCTACGACGCCACCGTCAGTATTACGAATGACACAATCACCGTTTTGCTTAGTTATGATCAATTTCGCGATATAAAGTCCGAGACCGCTCCCGCCGTTTTTCCTGTTATGCGAAGAATCAGCCCTATAGAATGGTTCAAACAAATGCGGCAGGTCTTCCTCATCAATTTGAGCATCTGTATTACGAACCGTTATCTCAACCTTGGAACCTTCCACGCATGAAGAGATCACAATCTTGGAACCTTCTGTCGAGTAAAAAACCGCATTGCTGATAAACGAACCAACTGCCAACGCAGTAAGTTCCCTATTACCATGAAAAAAAATATCTTTCTCAGTTTCTTTCTGCACCTTTATATTACGCACGACAAACATATCTTCAAAATCTTTCAGCTTGTCGGACAGTAAATCATCAAGATGCACTTTATTCATTACGACATCATCTGCCGACTGCATTTTGGATGCGGTCAGAATCTCGTTAATAAGGCTTTCCATACGCTTAACCGTTCGGAGCGAACGAGACAGATATGTATCATGATCCGCATAGGCTCCGACACCCTCTATCATCCCTCGAATATGCCCTTCAAGTACGGTAACCGGCGTTTTCAATTCATGTGATGCTGCCGTAAAAAACATTCTTCTCTGGCTCTCAAGCTCTTTTACTTTGCTTATCTCTGTTTCAAGTTCTCTAATCTTCTGTTCCAGCGTTGCAGACATGGCATTTAAGTCGCGCGCAAGATCTCCAATTTCATCGCCTCTGGATATATCACATTTTATATTGAAATCCAACTGTGCCATGGATTTGGAAGCCCTGCTTAATCGCTTGACAGGATAGGCAAACAGCCTTGTGTAAATCAATGAACACGCTAAAGAAATTACCAAAATGACAATGATCATGAACGGTACGCTGTCTCTTACAGCCTGCGGAAACAGATTCTCTTGCCTACGAAAAATATAATACATGAGAATATAGCGTTTGTTATTATCTTCAAATTTAAATGCATAAGTTCCCATCGATTGATAATCATCCCGTATGAGTAGTTCTTCCATCTCTTTGTCCGTTTTTAAAGTATAGGATGATATTGTCGTAATAATCGCAATATTACCTGATATATATTTATCTCCATCCAATAGAAGTATATCGAGACCGCTCCTTTGGATAAAGTCATCTATCATTTTCCCACCTTCATCCGTATCTACCCTGGCAAGCTTCTCAACCAGTTCCTTCAGTTCCGTTTCATAAGAGTAATAAGACAGCGGGGTTTGTTTGTAGAGTGCAAAGCAAATAAACAGGCTCGATAAGACCTGCACAATAAATGATATAACAAATACTTTGAATGATATTCTGTTAAATATCTTTCTTCGCAATTCGATATCCCCTGCCTCTCACTGTTTCAATATATTCTCCACCCATTTTGTGACGAAGATTCTTGATATGACTGTCCACAATTCTTTCATCAACCAAAGTATCATAATCCCACAAGAGATCAAGAAGAAGTTCTCTCGTGTATACCCGGCCGGGATGCTTCGTGAGCGTATGCAAGATATCAAACTCGCGTGTGGTAAGCTCAATATTCCTTCCGCAAATCAAAACCTCCATCGTGTCCGTGTTAATCACAATATCTTCGCAAGTAAGCAGTGCATCCCATCTGCTTTGTACACTTTCTTTTCTTCTTAACAGTGCATTGACCTTACGCAGAAATACAGGCATTGAAAACGGCTTTGTCACATAATCATCCGCCATCAGATCATAGCCCTTGATCTGGGAATCGTCGTCATTTAAGGCTGACAAAAATACAACCGGCGTATTAGATTGTTTTTTGATTACTTCGCATACCCCAAATCCATCAATCTTCGGAATCATGATATCAAGCACAACAAGATCAAACTCTTTCTCTGAAAAAAGAGAAAGCGCCTCTACGCCATCCTCCGCGGTGCTTACTTCACAGCCCTCGTGCGTCAGATAATTAGTCAAAAGCTCTCGGATATCCAATTCATCTTCAACAATCAATATTCTTTTCATGACTATATTATAATCCCTTTTTGTGGATTTAATGTGGAGGTTACCAGCCGTTGGCAGCTCGCTCACAAAATGCTGTATTTCGTACGGGATGCATAGGTCGACAAGCAATTTTTCTTTTGTCTTGCCATAATAAAAGGCCCTTCTATGATTTTTATTTTATCACAGAAGCGCCTTCTAAATGCTATTTTACAAAAAAGTTTCACACTCTCGTCACAGCCTCTTTGATTTTTCGATGCACGCTTCCATCGCCTCCATAACCGTGGCGCGCATACCGCCTTCTTCAAGCATTTTTACCGCCTCAATGGTGGTACCTCCCGGCGAGCACACCATGTCCTTGAGTTCACCGGGATGCATACCGGTTTCCAGTACCATTTTAGCGCTGCCAAGCACGGACTGCGCCGCCATGGCATACGCCTGCTTTCGCGGCATTCCGGCAAGAACCGCCGCATCCGCCATCGCTTCGATAAACATAAATACATACGCAGGTGAACTTCCGCTCACACCGACTACCGCATCCATCATATGCTCCGGAACTTCCCACACCGTGCCAAAAGCGGAAAGCAGCCTTTCTGCCGCTTCCATCTCCGCATCGGAAACCAGACTGCCCCGCACATAGGCGGTACAGCCCTCCAGCACAAGTGCAGGTGTGTTGGGCATACAGCGCACCAGCTTTATCTCCCGCCCGAACGCCTCCTCTATCCACGCCATCGTCTTTCCCGCCGCAATGCTGATTACCATGGTTTCCGGTCTGACCGCCCCTTTGATTTCTGCAATCACTTCCGGAAAAAACACCGGCTTTACAGCCAGAAAGAGAATATCCACGGCAGCAGCCGTCTCCGCATTGCTCTTTGATACCTCTATGCCGTATTTCTCCCTGCATCGCTCCAGCGTTGCCTGCGTTTTTGCGGAACCGATAATGTCTCCCCGTTCCACAAGTCCCTTTTTCAGCATACCGCCAATCATGGCGCCTGCCATATTACCCAATCCAATAAATCCAATTTTCATTCTTGCTCCCATCTGCGCACTTCAGTGCGCGTATCAATCAAGGCTGACGCCTTTCCTTTCTCTGCCTGTGCACCTCATAGGACAAAAGTGCTGCCGCAATTGCTGCGTTTAAAGATTCTACCTTTCCCTCCATGGGTATTTTTAAATAAAAATCTGCCTCTGCCGCCGTCTCTTTGCAGAGCCCCTTTCCTTCATTTCCAATCAAAAAGGCACAGCCTGTACGAAATGAAAAGCTGTCATAGTAGTCCTTTCCCTTGAGATGCGCCGCATAGATTGCAATCTCTTTTTGCTTCATTTCCCGAATCAGGTTCGTAAGGCTTTCCACATACAGAAAAGGCACTCTGTAGATGGAGCCCATGGTGGAGCGGATTGTCTTGGGATTGAAAATATCCACCGTATCTTTTGAGAGAAAAACGCCGTTCACACCGGCGCCCTCGCCTGTCCGGATTATCGTTCCCAGATTGCCCGGGTCCTGCAAATCCTCCAGTACAAGGAAAAACCCATTTTTTACGGCAAGCAGTTCTTCCTTTTCATAGACTGGTCTTTCCAACACAGCCAGCGCTCCCTGCGGTGTTTTGGTATCAGCCGCTTTTTTCATCACCTCCGGCGACAATGTCTCATATCCATTCTGCCTGATTTTACAAAATAATGCCTGCTCTTTTTCATTGCTGCTGTTCTGCAGCTTTTTTTCCATCTCTTCGGTTAAGTATATTTCCCGAATTCTGTCCGCCGGTGCTTCCTCCAGCATCTTGATGCCCTCCACCACAAACACGCCGTCACGCCGTCTTGCTTTTGCTTCAGACTGCCACTGTACAAGCTGCTTTACTCTTGGATTTGCCGTACTTGTTATCATATGGAATGAATGCCTCTCCTTTCAGGTCTGCGGGCGCACCATGCAGTCTGCCCCCATAACCCTGATTGCCAAAAGTCCCGGTATACCCTTCTTTGGGCTGCCGGGACTCTGTTTTCTATTTGTTGTTATGGACCAATCCGGCACTACTTTGCCAGCAGTTTGCTTATCTCAAATGAATATTCCGGAATGTTCTTTGTCATGGCAAGCGCTTCCTCGATATCATAGTCTATGAACTCGCCATTTCTGTAGCCGACTACACGCTTGGTCTTACCCTCTATCAAAAGGTCTACCGCGTAAGCGCCCATAATGGAAGCGTAGTAACGATCCTTACAGGTCGGGCTGCCGCCTCGCTGCATATGTCCCAGAATCGTGGCACGGGTCTCAATACCGGTTGCCGCCTCAATTCTCTTTGCCATGGAATTGGAGTGTCCGATGCCTTCCGCATTAATAATGATATGGTGCTTCTTGCCCATCTTACGCTTTTCGATAATATTATTGATAATCGCCTGCTCGTTATAGTCGTATTTTTCGGGAATCAAAATATCTTCCGCACCGTTGGCAATACCGCACCAAAGCGCAATATAACCTGCGTGGCGTCCCATAACCTCAATGACGCTGCAGCGCTCATGGGAGGAAGAAGTATCGCGTACTTTATCAATCGCTTCCATGGCGGTGTTGACAGCGGTATCAAAACCGATGGTATAGTCGGTACATGCAATGTCCAAATCTATTGTGCCCGGAAGACCGATTGCATTGATGCCCAGTCTTGCCAGCGCCTGCGCGCCGCGATAGGAACCGTCTCCGCCGATTACCACCAGGCCGTCGATACCATGCTTTTTACAGATATCAGCGCCCTTCTGCTGTACATCGGGGAATTTGAACTCGGGACATCTCGCCGTTCCCAGAATCGTACCGCCCTTCTGGATAATATCGGAAACATTGTGCGTTTCCATATCTATGATTTCTTCATTCAAGAGACCCATATAGCCTCTCTCAATGCCTTTTACCTTTAATCCTCTGGCAATCGCCGTACGCACTACCGCACGAATTGCAGCGTTCATGCCGGGCGCGTCGCCGCCGCTTGTCAGAACAGCTATTGTCTTTACCTGATCAGCCATGAATCTACCTCCTAACATTTCCTCTATTTTAATCCATTTCCATATGATTTTCAATCATTTTGTGATATTTTTTTCACAAGACGGTCGGGATAATGCAGATTTCGCGAGGAGATGTCCTGTTTCCGTAGGAGAAGCGTTAGGTTTCCGCGTGATAAGAGAGGATATGCTGATGCAGACGCGCTCTCGCTCTAGGAAAACGCAGCGGTACTAGGGCTGCAAAGAACGCAGCCCAAGGACCGGCGTTTTCCAAAGGTCTGCATCAGCATATCCTCGCTTACCCCGCTGCTTACCTGCAATCTTGAAAATCACAAAATTCTTCTTTCAGCAGGCCATACAGGTACATGTCTGTCCAGTTTCCGTCATTGTCTCTTGTGTGACTGCGTTGAATCCCTTCAGGATTCATGCCGAGTTTTTGCATTAGGGGGACGGATTTGGCGGTGTCTGTTGATTCGGCAAAGATTTTGTGAGCCTGCAGTTCACCGAAGGCGTATGCTATCACTCGGGAGCAGGATTCGTAGGCGTAACCCTGCCGCCAGTATTGTTTGTTAAAGAACCAGCCAATTTCATAGACATCTTCCTCTACAGAATGAAAGAGGATATAGCCGATGACTTTATTGCTTTCTTTATGAACGGCTGCAACTGCGCCTTTTCTGCGTATGCAGAATTCCTCCAGAAAGTTCTTGGTTTTTTCAAGGCTGTACGGCGGCTCGCAGTGCGCCATTGTTTCACTGTCGCCTAGAATGTCCTGCAAATCTGCGGCATCCTCCGGCTTAAAATCACGGATAAGGATTCTTTGGGTTTCAAGGTACATAATGTTATCTTGCTTCCTTTCCACTTTCGGCTCAATTTTATACAAATAGGGATTCACATTCCCGTTTTGTATAGAATCACATTTTTTCCACTACATTCCCTTACTGCGCCGCCACAACTTTCACATTTTCTTCTCCAAACATCCCGTACAGGCTTGTAAGCAGTTCTTCGTCAGCACGGACATTGCGGTTTCGGGGGAGTTCTTTCATGGACTTCGGATTCTGGACATAGATAACCACGCCGTCGTCGCCCTCCGACTCTGCGATTGCAGCTAAAAGCTTTGCCTCCTGTGCCTGATAGGAAGCCATATCCGGAAATTTAATCCAGAGCTTTCTTGCCGGCTTTTCCAAGGGAAGGATTTTCTCGCAGATCAGCTTGCCGTCCTTGTCCTCTTCCACGGAGACACGCCCCTGCACAAACACCTTCGCATCCTCCACAAGCAGAGCGGCATTTTTTTCATAGTCCTTCGGGAACACAACGACTTCTACCGTCCCCACCAAATCCTCCAGCGTGAGAAATGCCATCACCTTTTCATTCTTGGTATATTTGATGGTTTTGTCAGCAATCATGCCGCCTATGGTGACTTTCTGCCCGTCGTTTACCGATACTTCTCCCGTCTCTTCGTCCAGTGCAAAATCAGCTGTGGTAACAGTAATCGTCTTCCGCCAGACATTTTCGTACTCTTCTAAGGGGTGCCCGCTGACATAGATGCCGAGCACCTCTTTCTCAAACCCCAGACGCATCTCCTTGGGATATTCTCCCACTTCGGGAAGCCGCACGTCAAAGCTTTCCTTTTCTTCCTCGCCCACAATGTCAAACAGGGACAACTGTCCCGCCATATTGTTCTTTTTGTCGCGCTGAATATGGTCCAGAATCTGCACATAAACGCTCATAAACTGCTTTCTGGTGCCGCCTAAACTGTCCAATGCGCCCGCCTTGATAAAGCCCTCGATGGCGCGCTTGTTCATATCCTTGTCCGCCATTCGGGTGATAAAATCCTTCAGGTTGGTAAAAGCGCCGCGCTCCCTGCGCTCTGCGACAACGCTCGCAATCACAGGGCGTCCCACGCTCTTGATGGCGGTCAGCGCATAGCGGATGCAGCCGTCCTGCACGGAAAATCCACTCTCGCCCTGATTGATATCCGGCGGCAGAATTTTGATTCCCATGCTGCGGCACACCAGAATATACTCCGACACCTTCTTGGCATTGTCGATTACGGAGGTTAAGAGCGCCGCCATAAATTCCACCGGATAATAATATTTCAAATACGCCGTCTGGTAGGCAACCACCGCATAGCAGGCGGCATGGGACTTATTGAAGGCATATTTTGCAAAATCCATCATGTTCTCATAGATTTCTCCCGCAACCTTCTCGCTGATTCCCTTTGCCACACAGCCGGGCACGCCTTCCTCCGCATTACCATAAACAAAGTTGGCGCGCTCCTTCTCCATCACGGACTGCTTTTTCTTACTCATGGCGCGGCGTACCAAATCGCTTCTGCCCAGCGTATAGCCGCCCAAATCCCGCACAATCTGCATAACCTGCTCCTGATACACGATACATCCGTAGGTGGGCGCAAGAATCGGCTCAAGCTGCGGGCAGGCATAAGTAACCTCGCCTTCGCTGTTTTTTCCCTTGATGTATTTCGGGATAAAATCCATGGGGCCCGGGCGGTACAGGGAAATCCCCGCAATCACATCTTCCAAATTCTGCGGGCGCAGCTCCTTCATAAAGCTTTTCATTCCCGCACTTTCCAACTGGAACACGCCGTCGGTTCTGCCCGTTCCGATGGAGTCTAACACCGCCTTGTCGTCAAAATCAAGGTGGTCTATGTCAAGATGCTTCCCTGTGTCTTTTTCTATCATATCCACCGCATCCTTGATGACGGTGAGGGTGCGCAGCCCCAGAAAGTCCATCTTTAACAGACCCAGCTCTTCCAGCGTCGTCATGGTAAACTGCGTCGTGATGGAACCGTCCGCCCCTCTGGAGAGCGGCACAAATTCGTCCGCCGACTTCTGGCAGATAACCACGCCCGCCGCGTGCATGGAAGTATGCCTCGGCAGACCCTCCAGCCTTTTGCTCATATCTATCAAGTAGTGCACCTGCTCGTCGCTGTTGTACAGATTCCGGAATTCCGGATTGATTTCCAGCGCGCGATCTATGGTGATATTTAACTCAAACGGTACCATCTTCGCGATGGAATCCACAAAGGCATAGGGCAAATCCATCACGCGCCCCACATCCCTGATAACGCCCTTCGCCGCCATGGTACCGAAAGTAACTATCTGCACCACCTTGTCAGCGCCGTATTTACGCCCTACATAGTCGATGACCTCCTGCCGCCTCTCGTAGCAGAAATCCACGTCGATATCGGGCATGGATACACGCTCCGGATTTAGGAAACGCTCAAACAGCAGACTATAGCGGATGGGGTCAATATTAGTAATCTTTAAGCAGTACGCCACGATACTGCCCGCCGCCGAGCCACGCCCCGGCCCCACCGGAATCCCATTTTCCCGCGCATAATTGATAAAATCCCACACAATGAGAAAGTAATCCACATAGCCCATGGTACGGATAACGTCAAGCTCATAGGCAAGCCGCTCCGCAAGTGTCTGCCCCGTATCCCCCGCCGGCGCATTTTCATCCCCGTACCGCTCCATAAGCCCGTCGCGGCACAATTTATTCAGATAACCCCAGGAGTCATACCCCTCCGGCACATCATACTTTGGCAGCTTCGTCACGCCAAACTCGATTTCCACATTGCACCTGTCCGCAATCCGCTGGGTATTTTCCACCGCCTCCCACGCATAGGGAAACAGCCCTTTCATCTCCTCTTCGCTCTTGACGTAGTACTGCCCGCCCTCGTAGCGCATGCGGTCCTCGTCCGCCAGTTTCTTGCCCGTCTGCAGGCAGAGCAGGATATCGTGGGAATCCACGTCCTCCTTGTAGGTGTAATGCACATCGTTCGTCACCACAAGCGGAATATCCAGCTTTTTGCTAATCTTCATCAGCTCCGTGTTGACAATCCTCTGCTCCGCAATCCCATGGTCCTGCATCTCCAGGAAAAAATTGTCTGCGCCAAAGCAGTCCCTGTACCGTAACGCCGCCTTTTCCGCCTCATCGATAAGCCCTTTTATAATGTATCGCTGCACCTCTCCCGCAAGGCAGGCGGAAAGCGCAATAATTCCCTCGTGGAACTGATTCAATATTTCCATATCCACACGGGGCTTGTAATAATATCCTTCTGTAAAGCCCCTGCTCACCAGCTTCATCAAATTGGCGTAACCCGTATCGTTTTCGGCAAGCAGCACCAGATGGTAATACCTATCCTCACCGCCCGTCAGCTCCTTATCAAAGCGGGAATTGGGCGCAACGTAAACCTCACAGCCCAGAATCGGCTTGATGCCCGCCTCCTTCGCCGCCCTGTAAAAGTCGATAACCCCGTACATAACGCCATGGTCCGTGATGGCGGCGCTGTCCATTCCCAGCTCTTTTACTCGCTTCACATATTCTTTTATTTTGTTGGAGCCGTCTAACAGGGAATACTCCGTGTGGACATGCAGGTGGGTAAATGCCATTGTGCTTCTCCTCTACTATTTTATCTTGTCAGCCATCGTGTAAAATTCATGGTAAAGTCCCTGAATCGCCATCAGTTCCTCATGGGTTCCCTCCTCCACAATGCCTTCCTCCGTCAACACCAGTATCCTGTCGGAGTTCTTGATGCTGGAAAGCCTGTGGGCGATGGTGATGGAGGTTCTTCCCTCGGAAAGCTCCCGCAGGGATTTTGCCACCGCAAATTCACTCTCGTTATCCAATGCAGAAGTCGCCTCGTCCAATATCATAATGGGCGGATTTTTCAAGAATACCCTGGCAATGCTGATGCGCTGCTTCTGTCCGCCGGACAGCTTGACGCCGCGCTCTCCCACATAGGTATCATACCCGTCCTTCAACTCCATGATAAACTCATGGGCGCCCGCTTTTTTCGCCGCCTCGACAACCTGTTCTTTCGAGGCTTCCGGCGCACCATACAGAATATTTTCCATGACCGTGCCCGAAAACAAGTATACGTCCTGCTGTACAATACCAATATTGCGCCGCAGGCTCTTTAAGGTAAAATGGCGGATATCCGTGCCATCAATGCGAATTGTACCGTTCGTCACATCATAAAACCGCGGAATCAGATTGCAGAGCGTGGTCTTGCCGCCGCCGGAAGGTCCTACAATGGCAAGCTTCTCCCCCGGTTTCACACAAAGATTCAGATTTTTGAATACCCGGTTGTGGTCGTCGGGATATTCAAACGCCACCTCTTCAAAGAGGATTTCTCCCCTGGGCTTTGGCATATCCACCGCATCCGGCTCGTCAAAAATTTCAATGTCCGCATCCATAATCTGTAAAAAGCGTTCGATACCTGTAAGTCCACGCTGAAACTGCTCCGCAAACTCAATAATCCTGCGGATTGTGGCTATCAGGGTGGACACATACATGGTGTACGCCACCAAATCACCTGCCGTAATCTGTTCCTTTATCAGAAAGATACCGCCCGCTAAAATCACCACCAGATACATCAGACCGTCAAACGCTCTCGTCGCCGTCTGGAAGGTCGCCATATAGCGGTAGGTTTCCTTTTTAATATCAAGGAATTTCTGGTTGCCCACCTCGAATTTTTCTACTTCCATGTCCTCATTGGTAAACGCCTTCACGACCTTCTGTCCTAAAAGACTGTCCTCAATGGCGGCATTCAGTTCTCCAATCTGGACACGCTGTTTTGCAAACGCCTTGCGGTTACGCCTGTTTAGCTTGATACAAGTAAACGCCATCACAGGTACAATCAGAAATACAAGAATGGTAAGCGGCACATTGACCGTCGCCAGCACGATAAAAGCCACCACGGACTTAATCCCCGCAATAAAAAATTCCTCAGGACAGTGATGTGCAAACTCCGTGACGTCAAACAAATCGTTGGTAATCCGCCCCATAATCTGTCCGACTTTTGTATTGTTGTAGTAAGTGTTGGAAAGCTGCTGCAGATGTCCGTAAGCGTCCCTCCGCATGTCAGTCTCTATCTTTGCTCCCATGACATGTCCCATGTCCGCCATGTAATAGTTTGCCATGCAGTCAATCAGGCGCAGAACCAGATAGAGCAGCGCCATTTTCCCCACAAAGCCCACCGTCAGACCGGCAAGGTTGTACATTCCCATATTGGTAATCCGGCGGATTATCATGGGAAGCACCAGCTCACAGAGCGTTGTCAGGGAGGCGCAGAACAAGTCCGTCACCATGACGCCCTTGTGCCTGCCGTAGTATGGCAGGAATCGCTTGATTAGTTCTTTTGTTTTGTACTCTTTGTTGTCCATATTTCCTCTCTTATTCTTCCCATTCAAAACACGATGTCACGCCAAAAGTAATCTCATAAGGCTTCATCTCTATTTTTTCCAAATCAACAGCATACTGTTTTTCTTCGTAATCGCCCAGCTCGTCCTTCCAGTACCAGATACGCACTACATTTTCCTCTTCCCAAAATTGACAGCCAAAGCTAGCCACTCCCCAGTCATCATACGGCTCGTCCAGCAAATCCTCCATGGCGCCTACATATATCTGTCCGTCAGCATAATCATAAACCAAGCCCCTGCACGCGCCGTCGCCCCATACGACGTTGCAGAGCAATTCATTTTCACCGTCTCCGTCAATATCCCGTACATAGTCGTCTCCTGACTGATAGCTGTCCCAGCTATCAGCTATCAAAACCGGCTTTCCTTCCGTAACTACATAATATCCCCGCTCATACATCCATCCCCATGGTCTAAGCCCCAGAGAAAAACCCTTTGCTCCCAGCAGATTGTCAAATGCTTCAAAATCAAGGCACATTTCGCCTACACTGAAATAATCCTGTCCCTTTATCCAATCATGAAAATATTCCGTCCCGTCTTCCATGGTAACCGTAAGCCGCAAGGAAATGCCGGGTATCTCGTCCGCAAGCGTCACCGTATATCCGCCTGCAGTAATCCTCTGATAGACTGTCTCTCCGCGCTTAAAGCCGATATCCGCCTGCTGCCGAAGCATCTTTTCTCCCCACGGTATTTCTGCGGATGCCGCCATGCCCGGAAAAAGAGCCGCTGTGCCAATACAGAAAAATGCCGCTAAAACGGCAAAAATATAGTTTTTTCTATCTGTTTTGTTTTGTGATTTTCCTGCCATCATCATCCTCATTCCCGTGTATAACAAATTGTATCCTGCTGTGCTTCCTTTTCCCATCTCAACACTTTACGAAACCGCCTGAAAATGCTACATTAAAATAGTACTGCGAAAGAGAATTTTTTGTCAAGCGTTCTCTATTGAGAAATGAATAAATGGGAGGAGCAAAATGATAGATTATAGTGTGCAAAATAAAAAAGCATGGGAATATAATGCCTATGAATTTTGGGTGAAGCAGTCCGGAACACCGTCCGAACGGGCAAAAAAGGATATAGAAAATCCATTGGGCATGTTAAAAAAATATTCCGACTATTTTGATACCTATCAAGGCATCAGAGTAGCAAATATCTGTGGCTCCTGTGGAAAAAAAGCGATTCCTCTGGCTATTTTAGGTGCGGAAGTCACCGTTTTCGACATTTCAGAAGATAATAAGAGATATGCCCTTGAAGTAGCAGCGGCCGCAAATGTTACGATCCATTTTGAAGTGTGTGATGTACTGGAAATCAATACAGAAAAATATGGGAATTCCTTTGATGTGGTTTTTATGGAAGGCGGTATATTGCATTATTTTCACGATATAGATGCGTTTATGCATATTATGTACTCTTTGCTGAAAGATGGCGGAAAAATGATATGCAGTGATTTTCACCCATTTACAAAGATATCCGATATATTGAATTTTGAGCAGCCGGCTATGAGTTACTTTTCAACGAATGTTTTTGAAGGCGAGATGGCACATGCCCGCTTTTTTGAAAAAGATATCAGAGAGCAAATGCCAAAGTGCAGTTACAGAAAATACACAATCAGTGAAATCATCAATTCCGTCATAAACAGCGGCTTCATTTTAAGAAAATTCGACGAGCATCCTGCATGGACAAACAACAAGATACCCGGAGAATTCACTATTATAGCAAACAAGCCGTAAAAACAAATTGCTTTGGATGATAGGCGAAATCGGCGAAGTAATGGCGGAGGTTCTTATGTTTTATAATGATGTAATGCTTTGTTACGGAATATCTGCTGATGAATTAAAGCAGGCATATACTGTAAAGTTTGAAAACAATATGACGCGATGGTAGAGCAAATGCGTATAGTATCATCCTTTACTTAGCTGAATCTTTTTTCTTTTAATCACTTGAAAACTCTTTCCGTAAATGGTATTATAATAACACAAAGGAAAAGCACCCACTCCAAAGTGGATGCTCCGAGTTTAGGTTAAAGAATGTCCTTACGGACACCGCCTATCCTGTGTGCAGACAGGATAGGCATTTTTATTTTCGCCTGTTTTTTCTCTTATCGAGAAAGGCAAGCAACGCAACAACCAAGCTACCAAAGGACATTAGCAATGCCAATATCCCAATGAAAATCGAAATGATTTCATAAGCTGTCATCGGCGCACCTCCCTTCCTATGTATTCCCGCGATAAGTTTCAACAAAACTTACCTTTAAGTCGGGTTTTCACAAACTCAGGAGGCTACCACCCTGTCATGGGTACTTTTCGCGAATATATTGTAACACGAATATATATAAATGGCAATCCGTTTTTAATCAAAGCGCTTTTCCCTCCAAATACACCATGAACCCCCTCGGCTTACCTCCTACCATATGCCCTATTACTTCCCCTTCCCACCACGGCAAGGTTCGTTCTTCAAAGTCTTCTATGATATGCTGCTTCGTCTTTTCATCATTGGACAGCATACAGTCATAGCAGTGTATCAGTATCACGACATCCTTTTCTCCCAGCCACAACAGTTCGCAAATCCAGTCAAAATACCAGCCAAGCTTCAGATATTCATCCGATTTTTCATACGGGCAATCCATTACAAGTTCCATTTCCCGCACATAGTCCGCTTCCGTCTGGATGGAACGCCCGTCAAGTTCGGCAAAAAAGACATTTTCTTTCTGCATTGCCTCTGCTTTTACCGCATCTGCCTCCTGTTTATTCACATAAACAATCCTGTTCTTCATACCAATTCTCCTGTACGAAAACAGGCGGCCCACATCCAGACCGCCCGTTCCCCAAAACACCTATTTATCATACACTACAATATGATACCCATTTACGCAAAGGGATTTTCTGTCGGGTACATCATTCCCTTCGGCTGGTTAAAGTTCAAATCCTCTACCGGCACGCCAATGTATTTAAACACTTCATATAAAGCCTTGCCGTAATGTCCGAACGCTACAGCGCCATGGTGCGGATAATTTTTCTCAATCAGCACATGACGGTAGAATCTGCCCATCTCGGGGATTGCAAATACACCGATGCCGCCAAAGGACTTTGTTGCAACGGGAAGCACTTCGCCCTGTGCAATATAGGCACGCAGTTTGCAGTCCGCTGTGCTCTGCAGGCGGTAGAAGGTAATGTCGCCGGGTGCAATGTCGCCTTCCAGCGTACCCTGTGTCACTTCTTCAGGCAGCGTTCTTGCCATAATCATCTGGTATTTCATGTTGCAGAAAGCAAGCTTTTTGGAGCAGGTATTGCCGCAGTGGAAGCCCATAAAAGTATCCTTGTGTGTATACGGGAACTTATCTTTAATGGACTCTTCATACATATCGCTCGGCACGGAGTTGTTGATATCAAGCAGAGTCACAATGTCCTCGCTGACACATGCGCCGATAAACTCGCTCAGACAGCCGTAAATATCAACCTCGCAGGATACAGGGATACCCATGCCGGTCAGACGGCTGTTGACATAACAAGGTACAAAGCCGAACTGGGTCTGGAATGCAGGCCAGCACTTTCCGGCAATCGCCACATATTTTCTGTAGCCCTTGTGCGCTTCCACCCAGTCTAAGAGGGTCAGCTCATACTGTGCCAGCTTCGGCAGAACCTCGGGCTTTAAGTTGCCTGCGCCAAGCTCTTCCTCCATCTCCTTTACCTTTGCAGGGATACGAGAATCTCCGGCATGTTTATTGAACGCTTCAAACAAATCCAGCTCGGAATTTTCTTCAATCTCAACGCCCAGATTATATAACTGCTTAATCGGTGCGTTACATGCAAGGAAGTTAAGAGGTCTGGGGCCAAAGCTGATAATCTTCAAATCGGAAAGTCCCACAATTGCACGCGCAATCGGCAGAAATTCATGAAGCATATCTGCACATTCCTCAGCGTTTCCAACCGGATACTCGGGAATATAAGCCCTTACATTGCGCAGCTTTAAATTGTAGCTTGCGTTCAGCATACCGCAGTATGCATCGCCGCGGCCGCCCACCAAATCATTCTGGGTTTCCTCGGCTGCCGCAATAAACATAGACGGTCCGTCAAAATGCTTTGCCAGCAGCGTCTCGCTGATTTCGGGGCCGAAATTTCCCAAATATACGCAGAGTGCATTACAGCCTGCCGCCTTGATGTCCTCAAGCGCCTGCACCATATGGATTTCACTCTCCACGATGCAGATGGGACACTCATATACGCTCTCAGTGCCGTACTTCTTGGTGTAAGCCTCCATCAGGGCTTTTCTTCTGTTTACAGATAAGGATTCGGGAAAACAGTCGCGGCTGACTGCCACAACGCCCACCTTTACCTGAGGTAAATTGTCAAACATGTCTGTATCCTCCTTTTTAATGATATACTGTTTAATCTTCTGTCAGGCACAAATTCCTGCCCTTCAGACCTAAAAACGTACCTTCGTCAAGACCGCCCTCGCAATGTCCAATCAGCCATTTGTTGACTGCGGTGAGCAGCGCGTCCTCGTTCGGCGCCTTGCCGCCTTCCACCTTTGCATGTGCACTCTGCAGCGGATAATTGGTGCCCTTGGGAAGCACTACCGCCACCCGAAAGCCCTTGCCATCCAAATCACAGGGTGCATAGTGCAGCGTCGTTGCATAGATTTCTACCGCTGTACCTGCCGGAACCAGAAAAGCCTCTACCTTTGCGGTATCGTAGGTAAAATCGTCCTCCACGTCCGTAAGCAGTCCCAGCATCAGTACAGCGTCCGCCGCCGCCACATTGATTTCACTGTCTCTGTGATACTCCAGCGCATTTAACATCGTATTGTGTCCGTTGCAGTAACCTATCTGGATGGGCATCTCCCCGTAAGTCTTAACCGAAAGTTCTTCCTTTACAGGCAATGCTTCCAAAATCTCCACGGACGGCTCATATACCACCCCGTCCGGCAGCGGCGTCTCCGCCATCTTTTCCACAAGCGCGGAAAAATCCACATTGTCAACTACACGTCCATACTTGGAAAACGCAGCATCCGTAACTTTTTTAATCTCCATTTGATTCCTTTCCCCGCAGAGCGGCCTTATTTTATAATTTCAAATACCGGTTTTAACGCCGGATAAATTTCCTTAAACTGTGCATAGCGCGCCTCGTACTTCGCGGCAATCTCAGGCTCCGGCTCCACCGTATCCACTACATGGACAAGCTTTTCGGCAATCTCCTCCACGCTTGTATACTCGCCGCATGCCACAGCCGCCAGCATGGCCCCGCCCATGGCAGGTCCTTCTTCGCTCTCCAGAATATCCACCTTCATATTCATGACATTGGCTATAATCCTGCGCCACAGGGGACTCTTTGCGCCGCCGCCGCAGATTTTGGTGCGCTCGATATGGAGCCCCAAGCTCTTTGCCACCTCCAGCGAATCCCTGAGGGCAAAGGCAACGCCCTCCAAAACCGCCTGCGTCATCTCCGTCCTGCCGGTATCCATGGTCATGCCCACGAAAGTGCCCCTCGCATTGGGATTATTGTGCGGGGAACGCTCTCCCATCAGATAGGGCAGGAAATACACATGGTTTTCACCCAGCGCACAAATCCCCTCCTGCTCTTTTCCATAATCCTTTGTGCCGATGATATCGTCCATCCACCATTTGTTGCAGGATGCCGCGCTGAGCATACATCCCATCAAGTGATAGGTGCCGTCCGCATGGGCAAAGGAATGCAAGGCATTGTATTTATCCACGCCGAAATTTTTAGAAGAAATGAAGATGGTGCCGCTGGTTCCCAGCGAAATATTACAGCGCCCGTCTCCCACCGTGCCGGTTCCCACTGCGGCAGCAGCGTTATCACCTGCACCTGCAGCCACCTTCACCGAAGCCGGAACGCCAAGTTCCTCTGCAATTTCGGGCTTTAAGCAGCCCACGCACTCATAACTCTCGTACACTTTTGCAAGCATTTCGGGTGCAACGCCGCAGATATCGCACATTTCCTTCGACCAGCAGCGGTTCTTTACGTCAAACAAAAGCATACCGGATGCATCCGACACGTCCGTACAGTGCACACCCGTCAGCATATAGGCGATGTAATCCTTGGGAAGCATAATTTTTGCAATCCGCGCAAAATTTTCCGGCTCCTTGTTTTTCACCCACAGAATCTTCGGCGCCGTAAAACCCGTAAAAGAAATATTCGCCGTATACTCGGACAGCTTTTCCTTGCCAATCACATTGTTTAGATAATCGCACTCTTCATAAGTACGTCCGTCGTTCCACAAAATAGCGGGGCGTATTACCTTGTCCGCATCGTCCAAAATAACAAGACCATGCATCTGTCCGCCAAAACTGATTCCCGCCACCTGACTTTTATCCGCGTCCTTGATAAGCTCCTTTAAGCCTTTCATCGTCTCTGCAAACCAGTCCTCCGGATTCTGCTCCGACCAGCCCGGTTGGGGAAAGAATAGCGGATACTCTCTGGATACGATGTTCCGGATATGTCCCTTTTCATCCATGAGCAGCAGTTTGACCGCCGAAGTTCCCAAATCTACTCCTATATACAGCATATATGACCTCCTTGCCTGCACGTCTTTTACGACTGCCAGAATTGGCGTGCACGAGCACGTTACTATCATGATAATATGTCCATGTGGCAAAATCAAGAGGTGAAATATTTTTCGCTGTTTTTCACAAAAACACCGCATTTTTATGCGTTCCCAGGCTTGTGTTTTCGTCATTTTCACAATTTTTGTGCACAGGCACGGTTTTACGTAGCCTGCAAATTGACTTCACCTTTGCGTTATGCTATGGTATGTACTAAGGAAACGCCGATGCGCTTCCTTAAAAAATGATAGAAATACCGTGCAGATGAGGAGGCTTTTATGGCAACCATCAAAGAAATTGCAGAGTTGGCAGGGGTATCACGCGGCACCGTGGACAGGGTGCTGAACAACCGCGGCTCTGTCAACGATGCGACCGCCGAGAAAATACTGGAAATTGCAAAAGCGCTGGATTACAGACCAAATCGGGCCGGCATTGTGCTTGCCGCCCAGAAAAAGCGTCTGAAGCTGGGCGTCATTCTTTTTTCCGCCGATAACCCCTTTTTTGAGGATGTCTTAACGGGCGTCAGGGAAAAAGCGGAGGAACTTGCCGCCTACAACTGCAGCGTTGTGATAAAACAAGTCCATTTTGATATAGAAGAACAGCTTGCCGCCATCGACGAACTGGTGGCGGAAGAGATTAACGGCATCGCCATAGCACCCTGCAACCACCCCTGCATCAAGGAACGAATCAACGCGCTTTTTGAGGCAGGAATTCCCGTCGTCACCCTCAACACGGATATTGAAGGCTCCAAAAGAATTGCTTATGTGGGAAGCCACTACACCCATTCCGGCGAGACGGCAGCAGGGCTTATGCATCTTATGACCAGCGGAGACGTCAGGCTGGGGATTGTCAGCGGCTCCCCCGATATTCTCTGCCATACGGAGCGGATTGCCGGCTTTGAAAAAGCCGTGCGGGAGCATTATCCCAATATACAGATTGTGGGAACCGTGGAAAACCATGACGACGAGATTGAAAGCTACGAAAAGACCCTGTCCCTTTTGTCCGCGCATCCCGATATCAACGCCCTCTTTTTTGCAGCGGGCGGCGTCTACGGCGGCTGCCGCGCCGTCCTTTCCATGGGACTGAAGGACAAAATCCGAATCCTCGCTTTTGACAAAGTCCCCTCCACCAAGGCACTGGTTGAGGAAGGCGTGATTGCGGCTACCATCTGCCAGCAGCCCAAAACGCAGGGCACAAAGCCCCTGGATATTTTGTTTGCTTACCTGACCGCAGGAGAAATGCCTGAGAAGGAACACCACTACGTCGCCATCGACATCCGTATCAGAGAAAATATCCACTGATTGAGGAAAAGGTCAATAAACGGTTGTTTTACAGCCTCCTGCTGTGCCGATATAATGAATTTAAACGATTTACAGGAGGTATATTTATGAATTTGACAAATTTTGGAGAGAAAATTTTGCGCAGCCGTCAAAACGCCGGTCTGACGCAGGAGGAGCTTGCACTTCGCATCGGTGTGACGCCGCAGGCAGTCTCACGCTGGGAGCGGAACCAGAGTATGCCTGATATCCTTCTTTTCTCGGATTTATGCAGGGTTCTAGATGTCAGCGCCGATTCTCTGCTTGATACCGTCCACGGCAATATCACAGGAGAATACGACAGTCAGGTACAGGAAGAAATTTTTGAAAATTTGAACCACTGCAACGAGCCATTGGAAATTTTAATTGGTATTGATCTTGCCTATGTATGGGAAAACGGACGCTGTACCGCATGGATGGCAGAGCAAAGAAAGCTTCTCTCACAGGAAGGCTTTTTGCTGCCGATTGTCAGAATACGGGACGACTGCCGCCTTAGGGGCAGGGAATTTATGATTACTGCTTTCCGGCGCGTACTGCATGATGAAGATATAGAGACCGTCGATGAAAACACATGGGAATCTATGATACAGACGCTGGGAAATGTAGCGCGGGCACATTATGACCGCATACTAAACAGGGATATTGTAAAGCTTCTCACCGACAATCTGAAGCAAGAGTACCCAACCCTGATAGAAAGCACCGTTCCCCAAAAGATATCCTATGGTCTGCTGACTGATGTTTTGAAACATTTTGTCCGGCATAAAAATTCTCCCGCTTACCTGCCGCAGATAATTGAAATCATAGACAGCAGGCTTCGGGAAAACCCAAACGCAACTGTAGAAGAACTTGCCTCTTTTGTGGAAAAAGAACTGATATGCGAGGATAATCTGGAGATACTTCTGGCAGAACGAAGCCCCTTGTGATAGAATGGAAGCAATCTTAGGAAAGGACTTCTCTTTATGATAACCACTGATACCTACGAGGTTCCCTGCTTAAACGGCAGGGAGCTTTCTCACAAAAATATAACTGTTTCCGTACCTGGTTCCAAGAGCATTACCAACCGTGCTTTACTGCTCGCAATGCTGGCGGACGGAGAAAGCATTCTGACGGGCGCGCTCTTTTCCGATGATTCCCGCCATTTTTTAAACTGTCTCAACACCCTTGGCTTTGAGACGGCTGCTTCTGAGGAGGAAAGCCGGATAACCGTGAAAGGACTCGGCGGCAGGATGCCCTGCACGGAAAGCTCTCTGTATGTGGGCAGTGCCGGCACAGCAGCGCGCTTCCTTGCTGCATGTCTCGGCGTTTCGCAGGGCGTCTTTCACATGGACGCCTCCGAACAGATGAGAAAAAGACCCATGGCGCCGCTTCTTGCTGCCTTACAGGAGCTTGGGTGCGAAATTTCCTTTTCCGAAAAAGAAGGCTTTTTCCCCTTTACCCTGACCGGACACGGCTTCGGCAAGGACTCTATCTGCATCGATATCGGTGCAAGCAGTCAGTTTTTAAGTGCGCTCTTAATTGCTTCCGGCCTTTCCGACAAGGACTTTCACATTCAAGTCAAAGGCACCCACGGCATGTCCTATATTGACATGACGGGCAGGATGATGGAACAGTTCGGCGTGCATTTTTCCAAGACGCCGGAAGGCGCCTTTACCATCCCCGCAGGCCAGCGCTACCGCGCGCTTTCCTACCAAATTGAGCCGGACGTGTCAGCCGCCGCCTATTTCTACGCGCTGGCTGCCGTATTGGGAATTTCCGTTACGGTAAAGGGCGTCTACACCGATTCCCTGCAGGGTGATGTGCAATTTTTATCTATTCTGGAAAAAATGGGATGTACTGTAAAAGAAACTCCTGCAGGGCTCTGCCTGTCAGGACCGGAAGGGGGAAAGCTGCACGGCGTTACCGCAGATATGTCTGCCTGCTCGGATCAGGCGATTACCCTTGCCGCCATCGCACCCTACGCAGACAGCCCCACCACCATAACCGGTATCGGGCATATCCGCCATCAGGAGAGCGACCGCCTCAGCGCCATCGCCGAAAATCTGACCGCTATGAAGGTTCCCTGCGTTGAGCAGGAAAGCAGCCTAATGATATCTCCCGCTTCACCGCGTCCCGCGCTGATACACACATATGACGACCACAGGCTCGCCATGGGATTTTCCCTGACAGGGCTTCGCGCCGATGGCATTGTCATTGAAAATCCCCGGTGTTGCAAAAAGACCTTTGAAAATTATTTTGAGGTGTTGGAAAGCACTTTGCAGGCTATCTGCATGAAGTAAGGCGTTTCTCTACGCCGTAATCAGAGTGCCTGCCTTACCCTTTATGGCAGCCTTTATCTGCTTCATGGAGGTAATCAGTACGCTGCCAGTGGGCACCTTTTCCAGATAGGCTATGGCTGCTTCTATCTTAGGAAGCATGGTTCCCGCCTCAAACTGTCCCTCTCCTATGTAAGCTTTCGCCTCGGATACGCTCATTTGGAGAATGGGCGCCTTGTCCTCTGTGTCAAAATCCTTGTAGACATAATCCACGGACGTCAGAATAATCAGGCAGTCCGCCTTCAAATCAGTGGCAAGCTTCCCCGCAATACAGTCCTTTTCGATAACTGCCGACGCACCTTTTAATGCATTGTGCTGCTCGATAACGGGAATCCCGCCACCGCCGCAGGCAATCACCACCTGGTCCGCGTCCGCCAGCGTCCTTATGGTCTCTATCTCCACAATGTCGATGGGCTTTGGCGCAGCTATGACACGCCGGTAGCCCTTGCCCAGTACCTCCGTTACATAGTTGCCCTTTTTCAACTCTATATCTGCGTCGTCCCTGGACATATATCTGCCGATTCGCTTGGTCGGCTCGTAAAATGCCTCGTCATAGGGATCCACCGTCACCTGCGTCAGAATGGTGCTGACAGGTTTGCTGATGCCGCGGCTTAAAAGCTCCGCGCGGAGCGAATTCTGTATATCATATCCCACATAACCCTGACTCATGGCAGAGCACACACACATGGGGGCAGGCGTATAATCGATATAGACACGGCGCAGCTCCGTCATCGCCTTGTGAATCATGCTGACCTGCGGTCCGTTGCTGTGCGTAATGGTAAGCTGGTAATCCTCCTCCACCAAATCCGCCAATGCCTTTGCCGTTACCTTAACGGCATCCCACTGCTCTAAAGTCGTATAACCCAGTGCATCATGTCCTAACGAAACCACCGCTTTTTTCTTCATTTCCAGCCCTCCCTCCATGGCACTGCAAACGAAAAACAATCCTTCCTCTCATTTGCCGCCCACGCTGTCTATCCTAGTAAAAGTATATATTCAGTATATCATTTCAGGCTTCATTTGTATAGGGAGAAATCATCCGTGCCGCACCATTTTGTACAGCTCCTCCGCCGCAAGACGAGTTTTCGCCACCACATCTCCTTCTGTTTTTGGGAAGCAGTAGTAGAGCGCATCCGCATTGCCAATACAAATCATATCGCCCACCTCATACCAGTAGTAATCTGCATATAGGCTGTAAGATGCCGTCGGACTCTGCCGGTAATCCAGCCTGCCGCCGCAGCCTGTCAGGTGAAAGCCCTCCTTAGTATGCACAAGCTGTCCCTCTCCCACTCTGTAGATGCTGTTTGTATCCACCATCATGCAGATATCTACAGGAACATCAAGGCGATACTTATCCTCGGCAAGCTCCTGTTTCACGCATTCCCGCTCCCAGTGATACCAGTCGGGGATATGGGCAAATTCCGTTTCTCCCGAAAGCGCCTCCATAAAGCCATACTCCGTGAGTTCATACTCCTTTCCGCAGCAGCCGCAGACAAGCTTTACCCCCTTCCCCTGCATCCTGCCCTCCGCCATGCAGTTAGGACATTTATACAGGACGCGATTCAAACAGTCCGCCCTAAAAGCCTCGCTTATCCGAATATGGTTCTCCTGCTGCCACCGGAAATTATCAAAGGTGAACTTTTCCTTTAAGATTTCATTCAACTCGTCCGCAGTCTTATCCGCAATCTCCTGCGGCGATAAAATATATTCCATATCCGCGGACACGTCCACCTTCCGCAGTTTCAGATTGTTGTACAGCGGGTCTCTGGCAAAAGCGCCGTAGGTGCGAATCATAACGACCGGCACACCCAGAATCTTTAAGCATTTTCCCAGACTGTCCGGCAGCGGCGTCGCCGTGCCGTCGAAACTGTAACTTGCCTCCGGAAACATCAGAACCGAGCTTTTCAGCTTTTTCAAGGCATACACCATATCGCGCACCAGCACCATATCCGTCACAAACTTCCTTGTGGGAATACAGCCGATGGCACGCATCAGCCAGTTTTTCCCCACAAACCCGTCCGAAGTGCAGACAATATTGAAGGGACGCGGATAAAGCAGCGTGGCCGCAATCTTCAAATCAATAAAGCTGGAATGGTTCATCAGAACCAGACAGGGCTCGCCTTTTTTTAACTTTTCCATATGGATTTCACGATGTGTAAAATGCGTTGCCCATAAGTCCGAAATGGATAAGAGCTTTAACAGCAGTCGGAAAACAGGCCCCGTCTTTAGCGGTTTTCTGTGCGCTTTCGCCGAAAGCGCCAGCACTTCCTCATAATCCGCCTTTTTGATTTTTATTTTCATGCATCTACTCCATAAATCTCCGCATATTTCTTCTTAAAATACCGGATAATCGGTTCAGCCGTCACTTCCTGCCCGCATACCTCTCTTAAGGTCTCTGCTGCCGTGCGCATACTGCCGTGTCTGTGTATTTTCTCATGCAGCCATGCCGTAATTTCGGCTATCCGGCCTTCTGCCAGCAAGGTGTCCACACTTCCCAAATCCTTTTCCATTGCCTCCAGAAACATACCGTCATAGATAGTCCCCAAAAGGTAAGTCGGAAAGTAACCGAAAGAACCGTCCGACCAATGCATATCCTGCAGAATTCCTTCCGCAGCATTTTGCGGCCTGATTCCCAGAAGCTCCTCCATCTTGTCATTCCAAAGTGCCGGAAGTTCCTCGGCATTTACCCCATCGCGGAAAATCGCTTTTTCTATTTCATACCGCAAAATAATGTGGAAGCAGTAGGTCAGTTCGTCCGCTGCCGTGCGGATAAAACTGGGCCGAACATGGTTGATTTCCCTGAAAAACACCTCCAGCGGAATCTTCTGAAACTGCGGCAGAATCTCTCCCACCTTGCCGTAAACCGGTTTCCAGAAGTTGATATTTCTGCCAAGTATATTTTCATAAAACCTTGACTGGCTCTCATGCATCCCCATGCCGATATCAACGGCAGCCGTTTTCACATAGTCAGGATTGATCCCCTGCTCAAAAATGGCATGACCGCCCTCGTGAATCGTACTGAACATGGCGTCTATGGCATCATGCCTGCTAAAATGGTTGGTCACTCTCACATCCCCCGGCCCAAATGCCATGGTAAAGGGATGCTCGCTCTCCCCCATCACACCGGCTTCCTTGTCAAAGCCTATGTAGGAAAGCAGATACGCCTCCAGCTCCTTCTGACTGTTGATATCATAGTCGCCTGCAAAACAACGATTGTCCGGCTCCGGCTTTTCCATAATTTTTTGAAAAAGGGGAACCAGCTCTTCCTTCATCTGTGAAAACAGCCTGTCGATGGTGGCGCTGTCCATTCCCTCCTCATACATATCCAGCATCGTATCATAAATATCTTTGTCCGGTTCCATATATTCCATACATCTGCGCCGGAAATCAATCATTTTCTGCAAATGAGGACAGAATAAATCATAGTCCGCTTTCTGCTTGGCTTCCTCCCACACTTTGGAGGATATGTTGGACGCCCGCACCATCTCTTCATAAAAATCTGCCGGTATCCTCTTGTTCCTGTCATAGTCTCTTTTACCCCGCCTGACGGTCAGCTTCATCACATCACTTAATGCAGCATACTCCTCCGGCGCCGACATTTCCTCATACATCTTACCGGTTTCCTCAGACGTGGTAATCCTAAATTTTTCCCCTGAAAAATAAGTAATTGCGTCTATCTTATAGCCATACCCTTTTTTCGGCGTCTGCGTCTGCATATCCCATGCCATCTGTGACTCAATCTGCCTGTATTGCTCTACCTGATCCAGATACCTCTGAAACCGCTCCAGTTTTTTCGACATTTTTCGTACCTCGCTCTCCTGTTGTTCTTAGACGTTTGCGAAACTCATAGTTACCAGTTTCGAATTGTACAGATTGTATACTTCATAAGCAAACCCTTGCTTGCCGTCGGTACCAAAGTCATGCCTGCATGACTTGCTGCCGTATTTTGGCAGCTTACGTACCGCTACGGTAAGCTCGGAGCGAGAGCGCGTTTGCGTTGAAGTATACAAACTGTACAATGACACCTGCCGCATAACGAGTTTCTCAATCACCTATTATTGTTCTTTATTTTGCCGCAAAACAACTTATCATCGCTCCCGCCATAATGCAGAAATCCGATAAATTGAATACAATATTTGCAAACCGCTTCCATCTCACCTGAAAACTGATATAATCCACCACATATCTGCGCTTCAGCCTGTCATATGTATTGTTGAAGGCTCCGCCCAAAAGCAGCGCCAGCCCTGTCCGAAGCAGGTTATTGCCCCGCTGTCCGAGACTTAAAATAAATACTGCAAGCACAAAAAGCGTCAGCAGCACCGAAGCCGCAGCCACCAGCCCCTGCCTTTTCTCGCCGAAATTCAGCATAGCGCCCCCGTTGTGATATTTCTGCAGGACAATCCGCCCCTTCCACACACATCGGGGCAGACTGCCGCTTTTTTCCACTCTGTTTTTTATCACCAAATCCGCCGCAAAAACCGCCGCGGCAATTCCTATAAATATAAATATCATTTGCATTCCCTCAGCATTGCCAATGTACAGCCGCAAACGCTTCAAAGGTTCTTATGTCTGCCTCATTATATGAGGTAATATTTATAAAAGGCTGCCACACTTGTGCGGCAGCCATCATGTTTACAGTATCTGCGCTTTTCCTTCATATGGATGGCTGTTGGCATAAGCAGATGCCTTTGTCGCAAACTCGCCCGATTCCATTTTATCAAAATATTCCCTCTGCCACACTGTATAATCAAAATCATCCCTTTTAATAAGGGAAATGAAATATTCCGCATCAATAACTCCCATATTATCCAAATATACTCCCACGTTATATTCTCTCCTCATCACTTTCATATTACTCTTGTTATTTTTATCTTAGCACAAAGGATGCAAAAAATCTATGTATTTTCTCCCCCTCCATCTTCCTCGATAACTTTTTCATACCTTTCAACTTGCAAATGAATCATTTATAGATGTGCACAACTAAAAACAGCAGATACTTCACATGACTGGAAAACATCTGCTGTTCGCTGTATCAAGTTATATATAGTCAACTAAGCAGGAATTGTCGTTTGTAGCCAAAAACGCTCCAGTTCTCCTTGTCCCTTAACAGTTCGCCCCTGCGCATCAGATCTTAGTTCAAAAGCGTAAGAGCCGTTTCCTCCAGAATAGGTACATTAAAATAAGTGCAACACTCAGGTGTCTGCAAAATGGCGTGTAGGCTACATCAGAAATGCCGTGGTGAATCTCTTCTTTTAGATTTATACTTCAGAGTGTACCTGCACTCACCAAAATATATTTTCCTGTCAGTGGATGTTTTTCTCGTTTTATTTTCGTGAATTGCCCTGCGGCCGCCTTGGCGGCACGGGCAAATACTTCTGGTGTTACCAATGATTCATGGTGCATTAATCTTATCGTCACAAAGCAAGGGAAACCCGGCGAAGCAATCTATTTCGCCGGGTTTGTAGAGTACACGCCCACTTTTAATATTTCAGTTTTTAAAAAGATTCGCAAGTATTTGTGCGATTTTTTTAAGGGTACCATCATCGGAAGAATTGTGCTCCAAAAGGAGCTCCCATTTACCGTCTTTTGTTCTATGGATTTTGATGTGCGTCCTTAAGAGGAACAATGCGGCGATCAACACCCCAAGCTCCGGCAAACCGGGAATGGCAAAAGCCTGGGCAACCTGCATATTTTCCCGGCAGCGTTTTACCGCAGAGGATAGAGCAGGTTCTCTCTCTGCAATTACAATTACATCATCCCAAAAGTCTATGGGCAACGGTGCAGGCAGGACAATTTGATCTTGGTATTGCAAATAAAATTCTGCAAAACCGGGATCCTGCTGTGCCAAAGTCAATATAGTACTTTTTGGGGCATATGTAGAATATTCAACTGTTGTCATCGTTCAGTTCAACCTCCATTTCTTCTAGGATTTTCGTCAGTTCTTGGGGCGCACATGTTGACCATGCCTGCCTCAATTGGCTGTGCTCCGTACCCGCAGTGGTATGCAGCAGGCGAGCATAACTACGAATCGCAAACCTTAGGTTATGTGTGTCATTTGTCTCCGAAAACATTTTGGCGGATCTTAAATAGAAATCAGCTGCTTGCGGAAAATCCCGCCGCTCCTCGGCAATTCTGCCCAGTTGATGGTAGGTGATGGCCGCTCCATGCTCATTTCCTTGTTTTTCAAAAATCGCCAGCGACTTTTTGTACCAGGCTTCGGCCGCCGCAAAATCACGCTGTTTCTGGGTAATTATGCCCAGTTGATGGTAGGTGCTGGCCGCTCCATGC
>JAIDHX010000035.1 GCA_029053015.1 Lachnospiraceae bacterium | reverse complement strand
GGAGCGTATGCTGTGCAGACGCGCTCTCGCTCGGATAAAAACGTAGTGGACGCTAGGCTCGAAAGAACCTCGCCAAGCGCCAACGTTTTTAAACGGTCTGCACAGCATACGCTCCACTGCCGGCTGAAAGCGGCGAAACCCGCGCAATCCCCTGCCCAGCTTCGCTTTGGTAGCGGCAGCGGGGCGCGTGTAGGGCGGCTGGCGTGAGTGAAGCTTGTCAAGAGACTTGCCATTGCTGCTTTCCCAAACAGTTTTTGGCGCGAGCCATTGCGCTTTAGCCGCAAACAGCCCGTGGAGCAGGCGATTCCCACGGAGCCCTTTAAGAAACGTCAGTGCTTAGCGAGGTCTTTTCGAGCTTAGCACTGCTACGTTTCTTGCTGAGCGAGAGCGCGGCTCCGTGGGAATCGCCTGCTCCACGGGCGTCCCTTGCCACAAACCCACCCTCTCGCCAAAATCCCCTCCTCCCTTTCTTGACGAAGCAAAATGGATATGATAGAGTAATGCGTATGAAAATAGCAATTTGTGATGATGAACCCATATTTTTAAAAAGAATGTACAGCTACTTGTGGCAGCAGCCGGACTGCGTTGTGGAGTGTTTTCCTACTCCGGATGCGCTTTTGGACAATTGCAAAGCCGGAGAACGGTATGACGTGATTTTTCTGGACATTGTCATGTCGCCTGTAAATGGTATTGAGGTGGCAAAAAGTATCAGAGAATATGACCAGTCTGTTATACTGGTGTTTTTTACGGCTTATCTGGAGTATGCGCCCGCCGGTTATGAGGTAAATGCTTTCCGCTATCTTTTAAAGCCCGTGACAGAGGAGGATATTCTCCGCACCATAAAGGATATCCGCGTAAAGCTGGAAAATACAACGCTTTTAGTCAAAACACCGGAATGTGATCTGCTCCTGCATATGCAGGATTTACAGCACTTGGAGGCTGACAACAAAAACACCATCCTCCATTACAAGGGCGATGTTATTACGCTGCGAAAGGGATTGAATGAACTGGAAACACTGCTTCCGGCCTCCCTTTTCTTTCGTATCCACCGCAAATACATTATCAATCTTTCCTATGTCAGAGAATTTGACGAAGCGCATGTAACCCTTGACAGCGGCAAAACTTTTCCCGTCAGCCGCAGAAACATCAAAGAATTCCGCCTTGCAATCAAGGCCTATATTGAAGGAGCTCCTCACTCATGATTGTTTTTTTATTTCAGCTTGCTGTCAACCTGATGGAATTTTGGATTTTGCTTCTCCTGATGCAGCATATTTGTGCTGCCCATATAAATTTAAACTGCAGGAACACAATTATCTGCTCCGCCGTTTTTTTACTTTTAACCGGCCTTGCTATTCGGCTGCTTCCTGACGATATCAATTTTCTCGTCAGTATGCCTCTATCCATTCTGCTGACTGTGCTTTTGTTCAGTAAGAAAAAATTTTCGGATTTACTGCGTTTTTTTCCCGCTGTCACTATTTATTGTGTGCTGACGATTGTTCCTGAGGCAATTCTCACGGAAATTATGCCGACATTTAAAATTGTGCTTCCTATTTCTGTCTATGAGGTTTCGCTTATCAGCCTTGTAACAGACGCAACACTGTTTATCATACTAATTTTCTTGCGTCATTTTCTCATGAAATACCAGTTCATCCTTCATTTTCGAATAAGAGAAATTATAGGCTGTATTGCGCTGTTTCTTTTTTCCATTATTGATATCGCACTCATCATATGGGCAAACAATCACAACATTAAACCGATTAACCGCTATCTTTTTCTGACCATTTTTATAGGTGCTTTTCTTTGCAGTATTGTCTACTATTTTTATAGCCTGTTTGCATCCCGCATACAGATTTACCGGCAGTGCTTATCCCGAAACGAAATAGAGTACCTGCAATTACAATTGGATGCACTGCAGGATGTGAAAGAGAATGAAGAAGAGGTCAGAAAAATGCGCCATGACCTTAACAGCCATCTTGCCGTTATGAAATCGCTCTGCGAAGAAAAAAATTATGAGGAAGTCAGAAAATATACAGAACAGTTAAGCCATGATGCCATATTTTCCAACGGAAAGATACTGACCGGCAATCACGTTTCCGACATGATTGTCAATTCTAAAATGACAGTCTGTGAAGAACATGGCATTGCTTTTACTTTTGAAGGTTCCCTGACAAATTTGAAAAATATGACTGCCCCCGATATCTGCGGGCTTCTTTCCAATGCTTACAACAACGCGATTGAAGCGTGCCTGCCCCAACAGGACGCTTATATTCATACGAAAGTAAATACGACCCGCAACTATACCGTAATACAAATCACCAACTCCGTGGAAAAGAAGGTAGCCATTCGCGGCAACCGTATTCCGACCACCAAGGGGGATAAAAAATCCCATGGTTATGGTATTGAAATTATGAATCAAATTGCCAAGAAATATGGCGGAAGCTGTTCCCTGCACTGCAGCGATACAGAATTTGAAGTTAAAATCGTATTATTAACCTAAGGCAATGTATACCGTATATTTCGGGCTTTTCCCTGTTTCAAAAGCTGACCTTCCTCTGTCATATACCTAAGCAGGCGGGATGCTGTGGACGCACTGACTCCTAACTTTCTTTCTACATCAACACGAGTAACAGAACCATTGCTTCTTGCCAACTCAACAATCCAATCTTCGTAGCCCAATACTGTACCTTCCATAACACTGCCATTGTTGATATTGGGAAGCACTACTTTAAATGCATTGCTTGTATTTTCAATAAAAGGCTTTCTATTTTCCTTAACATAAGCATTCATAATCTTGCGCATACCAGTTCCATAAGCTTCAACCAACTGCAAGCGATAAAATATATTGGCTAAATTTTGATTTCTACATACTGAGAGCCCTGCCATAATATCATCAAGCGCAATACCCGATACAAGTCCGCCAACAGAAATAAATTCCATTCTATCCGCAAATATACTGATTAATGCGCTTGCGCGAAATGCATAATCCCGATGTATCAACATATTGAGAAGCGCTTCCCGCACTGCCATTTCCGGATAATCCCTCCTATCAATACGCAAAAGCTTATCAAAAGACGCATGAGTTTGATTGTGCATATCAATATAGGTATATACATCATTTAACTGTTGTATCAGTGAACCGGTAAATTCCCGACGGTCTTTAAATATACTTTGCTCCGCTCCTTCAAAAACAGCTACTTTAATTGTATGCTTGCACTGCTCTGACAGCAGCAAACCAAGATTTGTAAATATTCCATCTGCATTCAATATTTTTAATGTCTTCATTTGCTGGATTTCAAAGTCAGATTTTCGGATCCTAAATTCCTTTTCTGCCGCTTCAAATGTAAGACTCTGTTCCAAAGAACGCATTTCTTCAAAGCTATCGCCGTCCGTTTCCTTAATCATCTGACGAATTGCCATATCCGTTGCAGGAACAGAAGAAGTACCCTGACGTACATACACTCCTTCCGGTCTTAATCCTTTTTGTGCAAGATAGTAAGGTCTGTTCGTTCCTCTTTGAATATTTACTGCAACAATATGGCCACCATCCTGTTCCACCATTTCATAATGAACAAACATTGTCACATCAGGTTTGATGGCATCTCTTACCATGTTGCTGATTTGCTGTATCGTCGCATCGACATCGTCAACTCCAATTACTTCTCCATCATCACTAACACCGACATACAACATGCCGCCTTGGCTGTTCGCTAAAGCAATGATTTCTTTCTTAATATCGGCATTGACTATTTCCTTCAATTCTATGGTTTCACTCTCTCGAAAAAACATAGCATCTCCCTAAAACAAAATGATTTTTAATATATTATATCAAATCTCGTCAATCTCGTCAATCTCGTCATCTAATAATAAAACTGACGAGATTAACATAGGCTGCACAGTCAAAGCTATGCAGCCTATTAAATAAACCAAATTTTTGATGCCGACTACTTGTCGCACATTTCTTATAATCTCTTTAACAGCTCTTCTCTCTGCGCCTCATAGCCGGGCTTTCCAAGCAGGGCAAACATGTTCTTCTTGTAGCTCTCCACGCCGGGCTGATCGAAAGGATTCACACCGTTTAAGTATCCGCTCACACCGCAGGCAAACTCAAAGAAATAGAAAAGCTCACCGAGATAGAATTCATTAACCTCAGGAATCTTAATTAAGAAATTGGGCACCTGTCCGTCAGTATGCGCTAAAATCGTGCCGTTCATCGCACTCTTATTTACGAAATCCACTGTCTTGCCGGCCAGATAATTCAAGCCGTCCAAATCCACCGGTTCTTCGCCGATAATCAGCTCTTCGCGGGACTTTTCAACCTCTAACACCGTCTCAAACATAATGCGGGAACCATCCTGAATAAACTGTCCCATGGAATGTAAGTCTGTGGTTAAATCCACGCTCGCAGGGAAAATACCTTTCTGGTCCTTGCCCTCGCTCTCGCCGTACAACTGCTTCCACCACTCGGAAACATAGTGCAGACTGGGCTCATAATTGGCAAGTATCTCAACAGATTTGCCCTTTCTGAGCAGAATGTTGCGAAGCGCCGCATATTTTAAAGCATCGTTATCTTCATAAGATGACTCAAGCGCATATTTTCTGCCGCTTGCCGCACCCTCCATCAGCTTGTCGATATCTGCGCCGCTGACCGCGATGGGAAGAAGCCCTACTGCCGTCAGCACGGAGAAACGGCCGCCTACATCATCAGGCACTACAAAGGTTTCATAACCTTCCTCATCGGCAACATGCTTCAGCGCTCCCTTTGCCTTGTCCGTAGTTGCGTAAATTCTCTTTGCAGCGCCTTCCTTGCCGTATTTCTTTTCCAGAATCTCCTTAAATACACGGAACGCAATGGCAGGCTCCGTCGTGGTACCGGACTTGGATATCATGTTGATGGAGAAATCCCTGTCACCCACAACATCCATCAAATGTTTAATATAGGTAGAGCTTATGGAGTTGCCCACAAAATAGATTTCCGGTGTTTTCCGGATGCTCTTATCCAACACATTGTAAAAACTGTGTCCTAAAAATTCGATTGCCGCACGTGCACCCAGATAAGAACCGCCGATACCGATTACCAGCAGAACCTCTGAATCTGCCTGTATCCTCTTTGCAGCTTCTTTGATTCTCGCAAACTCCTCTTTGTCATAATTTACCGGCAGGTCAATCCATCCTAAAAAATCGTTGCCCGCGCCAGCCTTTGATACCAGCACTTCCTTGGCGTCCAATGTCTGCCGCTTCATTTTTTCTACTTCTTCTGCAGAAATAAAAGGACTTGTTTTCGCATAATCAAACCTTACTTTTGCACTCATTTTCCTTTCGCTCCCTTTCTTTGCCGTAAGACCGTTCCGCAGCCGGTCTTTTCCTGTAATCATTCTCAGTTTAGCAGAGTTACTATGCAAATTCAAGAGAAACCTTTCGGATAAACCTGACTCTTATGAAGTAAGAAATTCCCGCAAAAGCTCTTCCAGTTCCTTCTGTTCGGAGAGAGAAAATATTCTGCCCATTTTGTCCGTCTCCTTTTCCTCATTATCTTCTGCGTTTTCCGTGCGTGCAGCATTACCCCCTGCATGCACGGGCATCAGCTCAATACCCGTCTTCGGTTCTTTTCCGGCCGCCTTTGCACCTTCCTTCACCTCCAAAGGAAGCCCTGCCCGCAGGCGGCTTGCCATATGGTTTTCCAGATAATCCACCAGATTTGTCTTTAAAATCCTTCTTCTCCCCTTAATGTCCACAATTGCCGATATGGAAAAATAAAGGTACAGACCCAAAAAACTGACTATGTAAAAGGGAAAGATGTCGCCGATGCTATGGTCTGACAGAATACAAAGACATACGCCCAGACCAGAGCAAAACACCGACAAAAGCATAAACTGCCCCGACATATGATAGACTGTCTGCACCATAAAGGGGCCAAATTTCAGCTTATTGAGAAACTTGTCCACAAAAATAGGAATATTGGAAACACCGCCGTTAAGCTGGTAGCAGTTTGCAAATTTCAGTTTACATTGCTTTAACGCTTTATGGCTGGTCGTTGACATGTTTTCCGTCTGCCTTATCATATTCTGGTACCGTACCCCTATCGCCATTCTGCTCAGGATGCTCAACAATAAAAACACAAACATAAAAATGGTTATCAGCTTCTCTTCCTCAAAAACAGCAAACATAAATGCCTCCTTTCAGCACGAATTCCGCCTGATTCAATAATTCTATTATAGTGAATTTGTTTTTTCGGGACAATACGGCAGGGGGGAAAAGTCATCGACGGATTTCGGCTTTTCTTTGTCGGTTTGTAGCGTGGGTTGTCGCAAAAACGTCAAAGAATACAGTGAAAGACGCCGGTGCGACAGGCAAGTCCCACGGATCCACGCTCTCACTCAAAAAGGGATTGATTACATTTCAAAAGGGGGTTGGTTACATTTCAGAAATTTCAGAAAAAAATTTTCCGATATATGTAATAAACCTATAAAGAAATTGGGGTGATTGTATGCTTAAAATTGCAGTCTGTGATGATGAGCCGGTATTTGTTGAACAAATTAGCGGCAGGATAAAAGAATATATGCCGGACGCTGCGATACAGGGCTTTATTTCCAGTGCGAATTTATTATTGTGGGGAGAGAAATTTGACATATATTTTTTGGATATTCAAATGGAAAAAATGAACGGTGTAGAAGCAGCTAGGAAATTACGGGAATCGAACGAAGAAAGCGTTATCGTGTTTATAACCGGGGCAAAAGAATATGTTTTCGAAGCCTTTGACGTAGCAGCCCTGCATTATCTGATAAAACCTGTTGATGATGAAAAATTACAGGAGGTGCTGGAAAGGGCAAAAAAAGAAATAGCGAAAAAGCAGACCTTAAAAAGCAGGCAGATATTTATCAAAACAAGGAATAAGAACATAACCTTGAATGTTGCAGATATTCTTTACTTTGAAAATGAAATGCGTAAAATTGCAGTCCATACCGTGAGAGGGGAATTTTCATTCTATGGCGTTATGGCAGATATGGAACGGGAAGCCGGGGAGGGCTTTTGTCGCTGCCATAGGGGGTATTTAGTGAATTTATCCTATGTGTCTGAATACGATACGGAAAACATTATGCTTACCAATGGAGAGAAAATATATCTGTCAAAGGACAGATACCATGATTTTGTCAAACAGTATATGAGATACCTGCGGAATGGGGGTGTTTCTCATGTATGAAGCGGCAGAGATTGTCATTACTGTAATCAGATATTTATTTGACGGATATTGCTTGTGCCTGCTTTTTAGAGAATTTATGAAGCCGAAGATAAGGCAGAGAACCGTACATAATTTTTTAGTGGTTTTAGTTTGGTTTATCATAAAAATGGCGGTCAGATATGCCATGTATGCTAATCCGCAGATTGTACTAGAAATGGAAATTCCATACTTTGTTTTTAAGCTGATTGTAATATATTTTATCGGCGTGTTTCTTTATCAAGGCAGGCAGTCAGCAAAGATATTTGCGGCGTTGCTTTTTGTTGCATTAGACAGCATTTTCAATCAGATAGGATATGCTGTTATGCTGTTTTGGAATTATGGGGTAGATAAATTATCAGAAGTGATGTATAACGCCGCCATAATGCTAACAATGGTAAAGTTTATTGATTTACCGGCAGAGGTAATCATAGAAATTTTGCTGTATCTATCTGTGAAAATTATCATAAAAAATCATAGCCGCCCCATAGACGGAAGCAATACAAAGGAAACAATATTTTACACATTGCCCGCATTTATGGGAGCTTTAACTGCTATCATTTTTCGGTTTGTCATAGCAGTTATAAACAGGGAACATCATCTTGTTTACTACGATAACTACATAGAAATATATTTGTTCATTACCTTAATCTCTGTTGTCGTTTGGCTTGTTATTCTATATAGTTTTAAACTGCAACAGGAAATATCAGGATTACAGGAGGAACGCACACAAAAAAATGTATTGGAGAACCAGATTTCCCAAATGGAAAATTCCATGTTGGAAATGGAGCGTTTTTATGAGAGTGTCAGCTATGTAAAGCATGATATGAAAAATCAGATGGCAGTTATGGAAAAACTGTTAAGAGAACGGCAGATAACGGAAAATGAAGAAATTACCGGGTACTTTGAAGATATGCAGAAAACGCTGCTGAATCTGGAACAGAAAATACATACGGGAAATGTAGTAAGTGACGCAGTTATCAGCAGCAAGTTCTATTATGCGGCAAAGGAATTAAAAGGTATCCATTTAGAAGCGGACGGCTTTCTTTTGACAGATAAGGTTCATGTAAGGGCTTATGACATAGGAATTATCTTAAATAACGGGTTAGATAATGCGATTGAAGCCTGCCAAAAAGCAAGACTGAAAAATCAGGATCAAGAGCTGTATATCAAGATAAAGTCTTTTTGGAAACAGAAAATGTTTTTCATAGAAATTGAGAACAGCTTTGACGGAGAAGTGAAATGGGGAAAAGACGGCTGCCCCTGTTCCACAAAGGCTGATAGTAATTTACATGGCATTGGACTTAAAAATATCAGATATTGCGCCTTGAAATATGGGGGCGATATGGATTGTATTGCAGAAAAAGGAAAATTTATATTATCCATTATGTTAAAGGGTTAGAGAGCAGAATTTTAAGAGGGATTACCTTTTAAAAATAAATTTGGAATACAATTAAATTTTTTATCAAGGAGGATTATATTATGGCAATTACAGGAGTGAACAATTATAGCAATGTTTATGAAAGCACATATGCTTCATCAAGAAAGGAAGCGGCAAAGAAAGAGGAAACAAAAGAAACAACAACTACGCAAAAAAGCACTGAAACAGCAAAGAATAGCAGCAATGAGGAATATTTAAAAACTTTGCAGAAGCAAGTACCATATATAAAGCTGCAGACAGGATACGGGCTTAACACAATTAATGATGGTAAAGTAAATGTTGTTAGTGTCAATCCGAAGCTTTTGGAGAAGATGCAAAGTGACCCGCAGGCGGCAAAGGAATATATGCAGCGATTGAAAGATATAGAAGCTGCTACAAAATGGGTTGATAATTATTTTAAATCAATAGGGCATACAACAATTTGCAGGCATGGCTATGTAGATGAAAATGGTAATTTTTCTAGTTTTGCCGTTATAGTAAGAAAAGATGAATTAAACGAAAAACTCCGCAAAGAAGCGCAGGAAAACGCCGAAGAACGGATTGAAAAGTCAAGAGAAAAAGCCCGTGAAAATGCGGAGCAGCTTGCGGAGAAAATGGCAGAAAAAGCAGAGGAGCTTTTAGAAGAAAAAATAGCTTCTTCCGAAGATGGCACAATTTATCTGTATGATACAGATATGCAGACAATTATTGAAGCCGCCAAAGAAGATAATACAGGCAAGGCAAATACAAAACAGCAGGCGAAGGTTGGTGCTAATGTGGACATAAAGGCATAATAGCAAAAACAATAATGTATTATTTAAGAAAAGGTGTATTGTAATGAAGTGATAGCTTCTAAGTGATACACCTTTTCTAATGTTGAATTTTGAGCGGTTTGAAATGTGACAAAACTTGTTTTAGATATGACTATATTATGTCATGGTTGTGTGATATAATGTAAATCAATCAGGCGGTAAACGAATAAGTAAAATTTTTTTCTAAAAGGGTGCATATTATGGACGAAACAAATGGTTTGAGGCTTATTGAGCTCTTGAAGAAAGATAAGGAGAAATTTCGTAAAGAACACGGGGGCTATCAATTGCTTCAAGAGTACTTTTATGGGCTTTCAAAAGAAACTTTACGTGATTTGTTAAGTGATGAAGACAAAGATATAAGAGGACTGGCTCTTTGGATAATATCTGAATTAGGAAGGACTGCTACAGATTTATTGGGAGAAGTAGTATCTCAAATAAATGATGACGACCCTATTATTTGTTATTATTCTTCTGAAATGGTAGCTTTCTATGGAACTGATAAGTATATGGACGACTTTATGAAGGTATTTGGTTTTTTTGAACATTCTAACGCTAAAACCAGAAGCCTGTCTATGTTTATCATTTCAAGGTTATCTGCTTCACGCATGCAGGAGGCATACGCATATTCGGTCAACAATAAAATTCTTGGCGACTCACATGAAAAAGGGTTATTATCCTTGATTCATATAAATACACTTACCGCTTCCGACATTACAGCTATGATTCATAGTGATGATAGCATAATCAGGAAATATGGTGTTATAGCCGCTCGAAAGGTTTACGAAAAATATCCGGAGATTATAGAAGAATCCGTAAATTCTGAAGATTTAGATGTTCAGCATTTTTCAAAAACCGAAGTGCAGGCTAAAGCTAAAACTGCTCAGTTGCTTAATCGCAGTCGAAAACATAAAAGCAGGCAGCCTAAAACTGAATAACTGCTGTTTATAGCAGGCAGCACACCGAAACAGGAAACACAGGGCGGCAGCAACTACCGGAATGAATGCGCGTGCGTGCTGCGACCCCAGCGTGCCGCTTTCGGCCATGAGGGGAGCCATATGCCTGTTCAGACCGTATAAAAACGTTGGCGCTTGGCGAGGTTCCTCACGAGCCTAGCGTCCACTACGTTTTTATTCGAGCGAGAGCGCGTCTGAACAGGCATATGGCTCCCCTCATGGCGTGACTTGCCGCACTTCCGCGCACCGCACGCATAAGAATGAAAAATACAACAAAAAATATCTGTGAATCACTGGAATAACGGACACTTTTCTGCTATAATCCTTTTTTAGACAAATACGTTTTCACATGACAGAATGGAGGATTATTATGAAATATCAGACACAGGGAACTTGTTCAACGGCAATCGACATAGAGGTATCCGACGGCATCATTGAATCCGTCCAGTTTACGGGCGGCTGTAACGGCAATTTAAAGGGTATCTGCAGCCTTGTGCAGGGCATGAAGGTGGACGATGCTATCTCAAAGCTGAAAGGCATCAAATGCGGATTTAAGTCCACTTCCTGTCCGGACCAGCTTGCAAGAGCGCTGGAGTCTTTGCAGTAACTATCTATCGATTGCGGGAGGCATTGCTTTGAAGAAGATAATTTTAACAGGCGGAGGAACCGCCGGTCACGTAACACCGAATATTGCCCTTTTACCGCATTTAAAAAGCGCGGGCTTTGACATTTATTACATGGGCTCCTACGATGGCATTGAAAAGCGGCTGATTGCCGACTTTGATATCCCTTATCAGGGCATCTCAACCGGCAAGTTCCGCCGTTATCTTGACCCCAAGAACTTCACGGATCCCTTCCGTGTCGTAAAGGGCTACTCCGAAGCCAGAAAATATTTAAAGCAGCTCAAACCGGACGTGGTATTTTCCAAGGGCGGCTTTGTGAGCGTGCCTGTGGTGCGCGCCGCCGCTTCGCTGAAAATTCCCTGCATTATACATGAGTCCGACATGACGCCGGGTCTTGCCAATAAGCTCTGTATTCCGGTTGCTGATAAAATCTGCTGTAATTTCCCTGAAACGCTGCAGATGCTTCCCAAAGAAAAAGCGGTTCTCACAGGTTCTCCCATCAGGGAGGAACTTTCCTCCGGCAACAAACTTGCCGGACTTGACATGTGCGGCTTTACCGCAAATAAGCCTGTTATTATGGTAATCGGCGGCAGTCAGGGCGCAGCAAGCGTCAATCAGGCTGTGCGTGCGGCGCTTCCAATGCTTTTGGAGGATTTTCAGGTAGTCCACCTGTGCGGAAAAGACAAGGTAGACAATCTTCTTTTAAATGAAAAAGGCTACAAACAGTTTGAATATCTGAAATCGGAGCTGAAGGATATTTTTGCAATGGCAGATTTGGTGATTTCCCGTGCGGGTGCCAATGCCATCTGCGAGCTTCTTGCATTAAATAAGCCCAATATACTGATTCCCCTTCCTTCGGCAAAAAGCAGGGGCGATCAGCTTTTAAATGCACGCTCCTTTGAAGCGCAGGGCTTCTCCATCGTCATTGACGAAGACGATTTGTCCGAAAAATTATTGGTAGAAAAGGTACAGGAGCTTTACTGCTCCCGACAGTCCTATATCAATGCCATGAAACAGAGTCCGCAGCTTGACTCGATCAGCACTATCATGGGATTGATTAAGGAAATTATAAAGGAATCTTCATGAACAAGAAAGTATTACAGACATTAGAATATCATAAAATTATTGCCCAATTAGTACAAAAGGCAGACTCCGATCCCGGAAGAAAGATGTGCGAATCTCTTCTTCCCGAAACCGATTTGTCCGAAATCCGGACGGCTCAGACGGAAACTGCCGACGCCTTGTCCCGCCTGTTTCGATATGGAAGCACTTCCTTTGGCGGCAACAAGGATTTGGGCTTTTCCCTAAAATCCCTTGAGGTCGGAAGCTCCCTCTCCATTCCCGAGCTTCTGAAAATTGCGGGCTTTTTGGAAAATGTTTCCCGCATCAAGGCTTACGGCAGAAACGAAAGGGACGAATCCGTTCAGGACTCCCTGAGCCAGTTCTTTGAAGATCTGACGCCGTTGTCATCTATATCCGGTGAAATCCGCCGCTGCCTTCTCTCAGAGGAGGAGGTTGCCGATGATGCAAGCCCTGAATTAAAGCGTATCCGCCGCAGCATACAGCTTACCGGCGAAAAAATCCATAACCAGCTCGGCTCCATGCTGAACGGTTCCTGCCGCACCTATTTACAAGATGCGGTTATTACCATGCGCGGCGACCGCTACTGTCTTCCTATAAAGGCAGAATTTAAAAATCAGGTCTCCGGTCTGGTACATGACCAGTCGGCAACCGGCTCCACCTTTTTTATCGAGCCCGCCGCCGTCGTTGAATTGAACAACCATTTACGGGAGCTTGCGATTGAGGAACAAAAAGAAATTGAGAGAATACTGGCAGATTTATCCGCCCAGGTGTCCGAACATACGGATGAGCTTTCCGCGAATCAGCGTATCATGACCCGCCTTGACTTTGTCTTTGCAAAGGGCAAGCTCGCCATGGATCACAATGGTACCATGCCTGTTTTCAATACCGAACATTACATCAATATCCGAAAGGGACGCCACCCTCTGTTGGAAAAGAAAAAGGTGGTCCCCATCGATATTCATCTGGGCAAGGACTTTGATTTACTGATTATCACCGGTCCCAACACCGGCGGTAAGACAGTCTCCCTGAAAACCGTGGGACTGTTTACCCTCATGGGGCAGGCGGGGCTCCACATACCGGCGCTTGACCGTTCGGAGCTTTCCATCTTTGAGGAGGTATACGCAGATATCGGGGATGAACAGAGCATCGAGCAGAGTCTGTCCACTTTTTCCTCTCATATGACAACCATTGTGACAATACTGTCACATGCTGACGAAAATTCTCTCTGTCTTTTTGACGAACTGGGGGCCGGAACTGACCCCACCGAGGGCGCAGCGCTTGCCATAGCCATTTTGAACCATCTGCACGACAGGGGCATCCGCACCATGGCAACCACCCACTACAGCGAGTTAAAACTGTATGCGCTTTCCACTCCTTTTGTAGAAAATGCCTGCTGTGAGTTTGATGTGGAATCCCTAAAGCCCACCTACAAGCTTCTTATCGGTATCCCGGGAAAGAGTAACGCTTTTGCCATTTCCTCCAAGCTGGGTCTGCCCGACGCCATCATAGATGCGGCAAAAGAGCAGATAAGCAAGGAAGATGAAAGCTTCGAGGATGTGATTGCCAATCTGGAAAACAGCCGCCTGACGATAGAAAAGGAACGGCGGGAAGCGGCAGAGTATAAGGATAGGATTAAAACCTTAGAAGCACAGCTTAAAGCAAAAAATGAAAAATTGGACAGCGCCAAGGATAAAATACTGAAAGAAGCACACGAACAGGCACGCGCTATTTTGCAGGAGGCAAAAACCGTAGCGGACGAAACTATCCGCAGCTTTAATCAGGCAGACCGCAGCAGCGATATGAAGGAGCTGGAGAAAAAGCGCCAGAACCTCCGCGAAAAAATCGATGATAAGAACGAACGGCTTGCGCTAAAGATACCGCCTTCCGCCGTCAGGAAAACGCTGGATCCCAAGAAACTGAAGAAAGGAGATTCTGTCAGAATCGTTTCCATGGGACTGAAAGGAACCGTAAGCTCTCTGCCAGATGCAAAGGGCAATCTCTTTGTGCAATGCGGTATTATCCGCTCCTCCGTCAATGTCAATGACCTCGTGCTTCTGGCTGATAACGATACGGCTTCCCAAAAAAGCGCTGTCAGAACCTCTGGCGGTAAGATGAAAATGTCAAAGACCATGACCATTTCCCCTGAAATCAACCTTTTGGGAAAGACCTGTGACGAAGCTATATCCGTGTTGGACAAATATCTGGATGACGCCTATCTCTCGCATCTTCCCAGCGTCCGTGTGGTACATGGAAAGGGAACCGGCGCTTTGAGAAGCGCTGTGCACACGCACCTAAAGCGCTTAAAATACGTAAAAGAATTCCGCTTAGGCGAGTTCGGAGAAGGTGACGCAGGTGTCACAATTGTAACTTTTAAATAAAAAACAGGAGCATATATGGTAAATAAACAAAAAATACTCATTGTCGATGATGACGAAAACATAGCGGAACTGATTTCTCTCTACTTAAACAAAGAATGTTTTGAGACTATGATTGTCGGAGATGGCGAAGCCGCGCTGACCGCCGTTGATTCTTTCGAGCCCAATTTAATTCTGCTTGACTTGATGCTGCCGGGCATTGACGGCTATCAAGTCTGCAGAGAGGTTCGTGCTTCCAGACAGACCCCTATCATCATTCTTTCTGCAAAGGGCGAAATCTTTGACAAAGTGCTCGGACTTGAACTTGGCGCAGATGATTTTATTGAAAAGCCCTTTGACTCCAAGGAGCTGGTAGCAAGAGTAAAAGCAGTGCTGCGCCGCTACAAACCGGCAGCGCCTGTGGCGGAGCCCGTAACTGACAAGCGTGTCGAATATCCTGATTTAATCATCAATCAGACCAACTACTCCGTCATTTATATGGGAAATACAGTTGAGATGCCCCCGAAGGAATTGGAGCTTCTCTATTTTCTGGCGTCCTCACCCAACCACGTTTTTACCCGAGAGCAGCTTCTCGACCAGATTTGGGGATATGAATACATCGGGGATACGCGTACCGTTGACGTACATATCAAGCGTCTCCGCGAAAAAATAAAGGACCATGAAGCATGGAAAATTTCCACAATCTGGGGTATTGGTTATAAATTTGAAGTCAAAGGAAATCTGTCATGAAAAAAACCCTTTACCTGAAGTTTGTGCTGGCTTACGTTATTTTCGGCATCTTCGGTTTCATTATCATAGCTACTTTCGTACCCAGCATGACAATGGAACAGCTTACGCGTGAAAAAGCAAACGCGCTCTATTCCGAAGCAACACTGATTGCGGACAACTATGTTTCCGGTCTGTACACCAACGATACTTCTCTGGAAGCGGTAAAAATGCAGCTTGATATTTTTTCCGTCTATCTGGACTCTGTCATCAGCATCATCAATCCTTCCGGGCGCGTGATTCTGAGCACGGATGCGCCCCTTAACGTGGAAGACGTCGTTATTATCGAAAACTTCGACCCTACCATAACTGCCGGTTCTTATTACAATGTGGGAACCTTTTTTGACAGCTATGACAGCAACATGCTCAATATTATCGTGCCCATTACCTCAGAATATAAGGTAAAGGGATATCTGGTCGTCCACACTGCCATGACAGGGATTGAAAAGTCCTGCAACAGCCTGGTAAACATTTCCTACATTACTTTGTGTATTCTGTTTTTGCTGTCCATAATTATTTTAATTTTTTTCACGGAAATCGTCTATGTGCCACTTCGAAAAATCACTTATGCCACAGAGCAGTACGCATCCGGAAATATGCACTACGAATTTCAGGTGGAAAGCGACGACGAAATCGGCTATCTCGCCGCCTGCTTAAACTATATGGCAAGCGAAATTGCGCGCACGGAGGATAACCAGAAAAAATTTGTCGCCAACATTTCCCACGACTTCCGCTCTCCTCTTACCTCGATACGGGGCTATCTGGAGGCCATGCTGGACGGCACTGTACCGCCTGATCTGTATGCAAAATACTTGCAGATTGTGTTGAACGAGACGGAAAGACTGACTAAGCTTACAAACAGCCTGCTGACCCTCAACAACTTAAATACAAAGGGAATGCTTTTAGACAAAACTGATTTTGATATCAATAAGGTAATCCGGAATACGGCTGCCTCTTTTGAGGGTACCTGCCGCAAAAAGAAGATTGCGATTGAGCTTATCCTGACCGGTGATGTGATGTATGTCAATGCCGATATGGGCAAAATCCAGCAGGTGCTCTACAATCTTTTAGACAATGCCATCAAATTCAGCCACCACGATTCCGTTATCCGTATCGAAACCTCTGAGAAAAAGCACAAGCTTTTTGTTTCTGTGAAGGACAGCGGCATCGGTATTCCAAAAGATGACTTGAAATTTATTTGGGAGCGTTTCTATAAGTCGGATTCCTCCCGCGGTAAGGATAAAAAGGGAACCGGACTTGGACTTTCTATTGTAAGGGAAATTATCACTTCCCACGAAGAGCATATCAATGTCATCAGCACAGAAGGCGTAGGCACGGAATTTATCTTCTCCCTGTCCTGCTCTAAGTGGAACGACGAAGAGGAATAAGCCTCTTAAGCAGCATTCTGACCGGACGGTACAGCGTAAGCATTAGTATGGTATTGGCAATGCCATGCAGGATATCATAGGGAATTCCGGCAACCCACCAGTTGAACGCCATAACAAGCCCGCTCCTGATACCTCCGTCCACCGCTCCGATTACAATATAGGGCAGCGAGCAGAACGCGCCGAAAAACAGCCCGAAAAATCCGGAGAGGATACTATAAAACCATACGGAATCATTTTTCCGGCACAGATAAACCACCAAGGCCAAAAGCGGCCACATATACAAATACATAATGACCCACGTGTGGATGCCATAAAGAGATATTTCAATTAAAATAAACGCAAGTATCGCATATACCGTTTTAGGTCCGAGAAACAGCGTAAACATAATAATCCAGAACGTAACCAGTTCCACATTCGGCAAAAAGGACAGGGCAAGCTTGCTGACCTCGATAACCGCAGTCATCATGCCAATCAGCGCAATATCCTGTATGCTTATTGCAAGCCCACCCTGTCTTTTGTTCATCATTACCTCCTATTCTGCAACATACACTTCATACTTAATCACAAATGCATCCCCGTCTTCTATCGGCTGGGAATCCACTCCGTAATTGCAGTAATCGCCATTCACATAAAAGCTCCAGTAGGCGCCGTCTACATTGTAGTCAGGCGTAACACCGTTTACGGTTTCTACCATAAGACCATACTCGCTCTCCGTACCGGAAAATTCCAGTCCCTTGGCTTCTTCCATTGCCTGTCTTAAGTACTCCGCATCCGTATGTACCTCGTAGACCGTGCTGCTCTGCGTATTGTCGATAACTTCAATCGTAATGCTCTTATGCCCTTGTACGGGCTTCTCGCGAAATACGAAGAACACCACGGCCAGTACCGCCACTACCGCTATCAATGCCGCCGCACCGATAAGCACCTTTTTGTTTGATTGCTTTTTTTCTTGATTTTCTGCCATTTTTCTCTCCTCCTAAGCATATTTGCAAATACAGGTATACACAAAAATCCCTACCGTGTACCACGGTAAGGAAATCCCTGCCGTATGCACGGCAGGGATTGGAGAATTTTCTGCATCACGATTACAGCATCGAAAGTAATTTCGATACTGTAAAGGTGCGTACAATGCCAATTCCTCGTGGTCATTTTTGTACCGGTTCTGCAGGCAGGTCTTCTGACTTTAAGATCATTGCCATATTCCACCTTCCCAGGCAAATGCCCAGTGGCTCAAATCGGAATAAGACTCCCTTATCACAGCGACGAGATCGTGCAGGTCTTTCACCTGCTTCCCTTTTCACCGGACCCGTGGCAATTCATGCCTGTCCGACACCTGCAGCCGCCTGTATTCACTTAAATTACCGGTCAAAGCAAAACCGGATTACTGAGAAAGTGTATCACAGTAATCCGGAAAATGCAACATATACCTGCTACTCCGCCAAATACATGCTAAGTCCTCTCTCTATTTTATCGATGGTATCCTCCAACGAACTGCTGCCGTCAAGATACGACGGGAGTACATCGCTTATTACCAGATTGATTTGCACATCGTCCACCACCTTCTTGTTTAAGCCCTTGCACAGCTCTGTCAGTCTGTCGCAATCCTCCTTACTCGGTGCGCCAATGATAAAATCCTTAAACTCACCGCCGGGCAGTTCTATCATGGTATAAACCTCGTAGTCGCTTCTGTCCTTTTCTGCCTGCTTCGCAAGCGCCGCCGCATTCATCGGAAATCCGTCATAAAAGTCGCCCTCCTGCACCTCCACAGAAAGCGCATAGCGCAGAAAATCCTTCGCCTGCTCCAGATAAGGCGTCTGTTTGTTGATTCCGATTTCTCCAATCGGTTTATAAGCGTTCTCAAAGCTGCTAAAATTTCCCTTTATCTCATTGACGATAGAAACCGGCATCATTGCGCTTAAGAAACCTTCTGTATCGCTGAATACGGCAGAAGCGTCATTTGGTAAATCCCATGTTTGGTAATTTTGGGTACTGTCCGTGTAATTGTTGACGATGGTATATCCTCCTGCTATGGTTTTCAACGCTTCCAGACACTCTGCAAGCGCTTCTCTGTCTAATTTCTTGTCTTTTACGACATCCGATACCATGTAAGGCATATAAATATCTACAAAATCCGAAACCGTAATCGGTCCCAGCGCCAGTTCCTGCTGTCCCAATGCTGCCGCCAGACCTTTCACACTCCCCGCTTCCTTTGTATCGATTTTCCCACTGAGAAGCAGTCTCATGGAATACCGCAGCGGTATCATGTAAACGGCGCCGTCCTCCTGCGTGTAGCCGTCTGCAATGTTTTTCAATATTTCTCCGTTTTCCGACATAGGTGTCACAACATCGCTGATATCTGCCAGCATACCTTTTTCTATAAGGGAATTTGTATTCAGCCCATCCAGCACCATAAGGTCCGTTCCCTGTCCTGCCAGAAGTCTGGTATTGAGATTCTGCAGCACAGTGCTCAAATCCGTCGTTTCCATCTCTTCATAAGGAATTCCTATCTCCACCTCTACCAATACATTGGGATGAAGCTTTGTATACATGGCCGCCGCCTGGTTTAAAGTTGGATTGTCATAGACCGAATAAACTGTCAGAATCGTATCGGGCTTAAGCGGTATCTCCGGATCATAAGTGTATTCCATCAGAGACCGTCCTGTATCTCCATCCAAAAGCGCATAAAACACGCCTGAATCCAATGCCGTCATACCGCTGCTCCACATATTTTCCAGCGCAAGCGAGGTATAACTGCCCGCCACAAGGCTGCTCCATTCTCCTTCCACGCTGCACTTAAAAAATCCGCCTTTCGCACATACGATAAAGGAACCATCTGACAGGATATCAATACAACTGTCGCTCCCGACATTTTCTGCGCAGGTAATTTCTTTTTCCGGACTGTCCTTATCCGGCGCAAAAGCATCAATTCCTTTCAATTCCATCATATCATTCTGCTTTTCAAGATAAAAGAAATTCTGATCCGCACAGACATTATCTCCATAGCCAATGTCTAACTGCATTGTTCTGATAAGCTTCCCGCTCTCGTCATAGATCTTGAGATCACTGATAAAGTTTGCGGCAAAGCTTCCGTTTTCCAAAACAGCAATATCCTGCGGCACATTAAAAAAGTGCCACTCAGGATCTTCCTTCAGCCAGTCCTGCGGTGTAATCTCCTTCATTGCTGCACCATCGTCTGTGCAATATAAATGTGCCCGTACATTTTCCGCTTCCAGCATCACCGCAAGAAGATAAGACTTTCCACCAATATCTTCCAGGACCTTAGCTTTATAAACATTCTCTTCCATAACCAGGCTATCCATCCATGCAGGCATATCTTTTACAAAACTGCCGTCTTTATACCGATAGCAGACGATACCCACTCCGCCTTCCTTTTCCTCCGTCGCATAGAGGCACATATCTCCTTCTTTTTTTCCTATCTGAAAGATGTCCTCCTTATTTACTCCTTCAGGAAAATCAATTTCTTTTTCCACATATCTGCCCATTTCCGCATTCCCGCTTTTCACATTCGGCGTTCCTGCGCTTTTGCCATCCTCTCCTTTGGAACCGCAGCCCGCCAACGCAATAAGCATACTTGCAATCAACAGCATAGAAATAATTTTTTTCAATGAGTTCTCCTCCTTGTCTGTAATTTTATCTATTTATATCTAACTTCTTTTAAGATAACTTTGCGAAATTCTTAATTTTTGCGAAATTTACCGCCATATTTTTTTGTGAATTTTTTAAAATTTTTCCATAAAACGAAGCGTCCTGTCCCGTATCTATAGTAATCAGTCATGAAATCAGGCGACGTATTTCAGAATAGATACAAGAAAGGCGGAATTTTTATGAAGGGAAAAGAGAAATGCAAAGCATTAAAAGAAATTCGCAGACAAATTGCAGAAAAAAATGATATTCCTTTTGCTGTCTCCCAATGTACACATCAGGGGGACTGTAAGGGAACCTGTCCCAAATGCGAATCGGAGCTTCGGTATCTGGAGCGGGAACTTGCCATCCGGCAGGGTCTTGGAAAGGCAGTTGCCATCGCCGGTATTTCCATTGGCGCCTGCACGGCCTTTACGGCTTGCAGTCCAAAGGACACCGTTGCAGATTTTCTGCAAGGTATCGATGTAGGCAGCAAGCCTGCAGATATTGACGGTGATATAGAGATAGCGCCCACTCCGAACGATGAAATAGATGGCGGTATTGCAGATTTTAATTTCAGCACACCGCCTGCCGACGATACGATTGCCGGGCTGATGGAAGATGCTCCGGATGCAAAAGAGGATGATACCCTTGCCGGCAATGTAGCTCCTTTTGAATGGGAGACAGAGGGCAGCCTGCCCTTATCGCCAAGTCCGGAACCTGATGAAACCACGTCCGTACTGGAAGGTGACATCGCCATAGAACCGTAGTCTGTACGCTGCACAGTTCACAGTACATCCAGCTGATTGACACGGCAATAAAGTGTAATTGTTACAGAGAAGGAAATACAATATGGATACAAAGACATCACTTCTTCCGGTTTTCAACATAGCAAGACACCGATTACAGACGGACGGAAAAGGCGTCACCACTCTGGTAGGCGCATACGGCTGCCCGCTTCGATGCCGCTATTGCCTGAACCCTCACGCATGGAATCCCACAACGCTGGAAAAGTGCGTTATGTTTACGCCGGAAGCGCTGTATGAAAAAGTAAAGATAGATGAATTGTATTTTCTCGCCACCGGAGGCGGCGTCACCTTCGGCGGCGGAGAATCTCTTCTGCATGTTGACTTTATCCGTCAGTTCCGCCGTCTCTGTGGGCCGGACTGGACGCTCACCTTGGAAACTTCCTTGAATGTTTCTGAAGAACGGTTTCTAAAAGTATTGGATTCCGTCAACGATTTTATTGTGGATATCAAGGACCTTAACCCTTCGGTCTATGAGGCGTATACCGGCACGCCCATCGACAAAGCAGCCAACAACTTAAAGCTGCTGGCTGAAAAAATATCACCGGAACATATTCATATCCGAGTGCCCAAGATTCCGAAGTACAACTCCAAAAAACATGTGCTTTCCTCTTTGGAAAAACTGAAAAGCATGGGTTTTGAAAATATAGAAATATTCCCCTATATTATCCGACCCTCTTGAGAAGCTCGGATAGCTCTGAAAGCTCCTCTGTGCTTAATTTGTTTTTGTCCAAAAGAATGGTGGAGCCGGAGCACCACAAATAGATAAAATGACCTATCTCCCCCTTCTCCTCAACCAAATCCCAGTCTATGCGGGCGTCGGTTTTTTCAGAATGAACCGAAATATCATCCCCTAAGGTATAAGTCAGTGCCGAAGCGCCTTTTGCCTGATTCTTCTGCCTGATGGCATTCATCACTTGTTTTTTTGCTCCGAAAAAAACCATATAAAATCCGTATGCAATGGAAAACACACCCAGTATTAAGAAAGCAACCCAGTAATAGTCTCCTTCTCCGCTTAATGCCGTTCCCCAAAGGCTCATTGCCACCAATATCAGACCCATCATGCTTATCGTAATCAGCTTTCGCTTCCGGTTCTTGTATGTCGCACTTTTTTTATAGTATAATTCTGCCAGAACTTTATATATCTCCTCATCAGGAACCATCGTGTAGATTATCATAGTATTGCTCCTTTGCTTCATTTGTGCAGTATTATTTTACTACAATAAACTTTCCGATGAAATAACGAGGATAAACCTTAAGAATTCTTAAGAATATAGAACCGCTTACAAAATACCCGTGATAAAAATTTCCAACCCTATCACAATCAATATCGCACCACCTAACACGGATGCCTTATTTGATAGTTTTGTACCAAATCTTTTTCCTATCATAAGACCCATCATACAGATAAAAAATGTCACAGCCGCAATAATGAGCACACAGACAAGCACCATATCCAAACCGTATTCTGCAACTGTAAACCCAACCGACAATGCATCTATAGAAGTAGCCACACCTTGTATGAGAAGCGCAGCCATCCCCACCTGTACTTTTTCCGGCTGGCCGTCTTTATTGCGGATTCCCTCCATCAGCATTTTGCCCCCAATCAGCGAGAGCAGTGCCAGCGCAATCCAAGGAATCAGTTTCTCAAACGCCCGAAAATACTGTACTATGGTGTGAACGCACACCCAGCCCAGCATGGGCATGACTGCCTGAAAAACCGCAAACACGCCTGCAATTTTACACATCTTTCCTCTTGTCATCCCCGGCTCATTCAGTCCATTGGCAAGTGACACGGAAAAAGCATCCATGGCAAGTCCTACTCCAAGCAATACACTGTTAAAGAAAAATAATAAGTCCCATTTCATCTTCTGTTCCTCCTCGTATGACAAAACAAAAACCCAAGTACAGTCTCAAACTATACTTGGGTATACATTTAAAAATATACAGACTTCATGCATAGTTTGACGCTATACATGAGTCTCGCAATTTAAAACAAGCCAGACCTTAACGGTCAGTATGTTGACTTGCTACGATATACGCTTGCTACTCCCCCATGGGATTTTGATTGATACTAATCTATCATCATTGCTTCTGTTTGTCAATCATTGCTTTCACAAAAAAACTGCTCTTTGATTTCCTGCACGGTGCACGCCTGCCCCTTACTGTCAGAAAGTACTGACGACATAAATAAATTTCCATAAGGGATTTTTTCTTCCTGCAGCTGTGCAATCGTATTCTGAGGCTTTAAGGTCAATACGTATTTTGTATTTGTTGTCCGAATCAGTTCCGCGTTATATGCCATGGATTTTTCATAATTAATCAATAACAGGGAATGAAACTGTTTTAAGTGCTGCCTCACCTCGGCCGGTGGAAGCGTACTATCCACATAAGTAACCGTTGCGCCTATTTTCTCTGCAGCAAGCGCACACACAGCCGCCTCATAGCAGTCCGGCATACAAATCGTTATGATATCGGAGCGTTTCACACCGAGATATAAAAATTTTTCAGACACCACCATAGAATCCTGCTGCATGTCTTCTGCTGACTTTTCATTTTCTTCATTTTTCATGACTACTCCCCCGGATGACTCTTAAACACAGTTTGCATTTGCTTGTCTCCATTTTTACTGTCCTCTGTTTTCGCATATTCTAGCATGAACTTTATCGGTTTTCAAATTATCCATAGGGCTAAAATCACTAAAAAATACTCTTTATTATCTCTCCTTGCACCGGTCTGCCACCGCCAAAATCCTTGCAATATCAGCAATTCTCTTATCTTTCCGTATGTCGCTTTTGAGAAACATTCTGTCTACTGATTTATACTACTTTGCTACCATTTTGGGTGCTATAATGGATACAAATAGGAGGCAGATTTATGGATATACAAAAACAGATACGGCGGTTGATGGCTGAACGTGGATGGACGGACTATCGATTGGCAAAGGAAGCCCATCTTTCACATTCTACAGTTACAAATATGTTTAACCGTAATAACGCTCCGACGCTTCCGACCTTAGAGGCGTTATGTAAAGCATTTGGTATCACTTTAGCACAGTTCTTTTCAGACGGAACTGCAACTGCAGAAATGACAGACGAGCAGCGTGTACTCTTTTCAAAATGGAGTACATTATCAAAACCGCAAAAAGAAGCCCTGCTTCACCTGATAAGCAGCATAAGAACATAGAAGATTTTTAGCATATTGAATTTTTAATCAAGCTGCTGTAATCCCAGTATTTTTGGACATTACAGCAGTTTTTGTTTGTTTCACAGAGTATGGTAATTTGACAAAAAAAGCCGTATGCTATAATATTAAAAATGTCAATAGGTAAGTGTTGGAACAAGAAACAACCGGATAGGGGGCATATTGATATGAAACGGTTTATTTTTGATAATTTAGTATATAAAATTAATGATGCATCATTTTTAATCATGAATTTAATCAGTTTTAGGAGAGAAACTGTTACAAAGGCTGTACTGGAACAATTAATTCTGATTGAAGACAAGCAGGAAAGGGAAGAACGCCTTTCTCGCGAAGAAGAAAATTTCTTACAAAAATTCTATGACAAAAAGCAAATATTGTCTGCAGAAATAGTAAAAGAAGTAGACCAACGATTAGAAAAAAATTCTGAACTCCAAATGTCAAAATTTCCGGTCAAATCCATCACATTTAATCTGACTCATAGCTGTAATTTTAACTGTGATTATTGTTACCAAAGAAAATATAAGAATAAACCTGAGTATGTGGGGAGCATGAGCCTCGAAGATATCAAAACAATTATGGAGTATCTTCATTTGCCATGCTTTGGTGATACTGAGCTTGATGAAATTGTGGTAAGCGGCGGAGAGTCCCTTCTGCCGTCTAATATTGATACAATCAATTACATTTGCGAACATGTAGCCGCCAAAAAGAAAACATTGTTTACAAACGGAATCAATATTTTGGCATATAAAGATAAGATAAATTTTTCTGCATTTGATGAATATCAGATATCCCTTGACGGACCGGATTCTGTAATAAGGTTTGTGAACCGTCATGATGATTCATTTGATAAAATCATAGGTGGAATTAAATATTTGCAACAGCTGCATAAAACTATTACGCTGGTAACAATGTGGACAAAAGAGCTGCGCTGCCATTTAACAGAATACATAGACTTGTTGAAAAACAGCAATATATTGAAACAACCGGATACGACCGTGAAATTTGTATTGGTGAAAGACTATTATACAAACGGCGAATTGGATGAACAATTTTATGGATGGAAAGAAATAGCGGCAGATCGGAAAGCCTATAATCCAATCTTGAACACCGTTAACAGCTACTTAGAGCTTCTTCCGGAAATCAACGGACTTGCGTGGCTTTTACACAGACCTGTAAATGAAAGAAACAACATTAAATACAAAAAGTGCGATCTCACAAAAACGGTTCCCATGGTTTTTGAACCAAACGGAGACATTTACTGGTGCCTGTGTCTGGACGGGGAAAATGGGAAAATAGGCAATTACAAAGAGATGTTTTTTGATAAGGGCAAAGTGAAAAAGCTGGGTAACAGAACAATATTTAAGATGGAACAATGCAGGCAATGCAAACTGCGGTATTTATGCGGAGGAGGATGTATGCTTCCGCTGACAAGCGGTGATGGCGAGGTATATCGACCGGCATGCGGACCGTTAGGAAATCCGTTTGTCTGGGAACATTTAGAAGAACTCATATAGGGGGCAGTGTTATCATGAAATTCATTCATAATCTGGTCATGATCGACTTAAAAACCGATAACGGAGATATTTTGCTCGCCAATGGCATCAACGGACTTGTGGATGTGGTTCACAGGAAGGAGCGGGCGGTTATTGAAAAATGGATGCAGGAAGAGGAGATTGTTCCCGCAGGAGACGAGGAAAAGAAGCTGTATGAGCTGTTAAAAAAACGGCAGTATCTTCTTCCTGAGAAGAAAGAAGAGGAAATAAAAAATCAGATTATCGAAAAGCTGAAAAAGCGCAACCGGCAGAAAGAGCCGGACTCAGCATGGTTTGTCCTTACCTATCGCTGTAACTTTCATTGCCCATACTGTTATGAGAATGCCGTCAAAGGAGAAAAGACAATGACGGTTGAAATGATAAATAAGGTATTTGAGATCAATCCAGAGCTTAAGCATATCGGGCTGTTTGGAGGAGAACCGTTTTTACCGGAAAATAGAAACCTGGTAGAATATATTTTTCGTAAAGCACCTAAAGCAGAATATTATGCAATCACGAACGGATTCTATCTGGAAGAATACTTGGATTTGTTACAGTCGGTTCATTTTTCCAACATTCAGGTCACACTTGACGGCACGGAAGAAAATCATAATGCGACACGCTTTCAGAAAAAAGAGCAGCCGACTTATGAGAAAATCCTGTCCGGGGTTCAAAAGTGCCTGTCTGCAAACATCCCTGTTACCATACGGATGAACCTGTCTTCGGAAAATTATGAAGACCTTGTTCGGGAAAAATCCCTCATCGAATCTACAGAGTGGGGAAAAAAGGCAGCATTTGAAATACAGCCGTTGTTTCAGTGCGGGAAAGATGAAGAAAACATGTTATATGAAAAACTGATGGAGCAGGATCAGAAAGGAAAGCCGGGAGCAAATCGGATATTAACGAAAATGCTGCCGTTGTCTAATTTCCTATACAGTGGAACGCGGCTTCGTCCTGTTCTCAAGGCATGTGACCCGGAAGGCATCAATCGGTTTTATGATCCCTATGGGGACATTTACAACTGCATTCTTGCTGTCGGACAGGCTCCAAAAGCGGTAGGAACTTACTTTCCGGAATTTAAGCTGAAAGAGAAAAGCTTTTTAACCAGAGATATTACCAAGATTAAGGAGTGTCAAACCTGTAAAAATGCGCTGTTTTGCGGCGGCGGATGTCCGAACGGGATTCCTGATAAACAGGATTTATACACACCGAATTGTTTTAACTTTTATAATGAGGCAGAAAACACGATACCTACAATTTTTAGGTTAAGGCAGAATGGAGAGAAGGATGCAAAGTAAGATTCTAGTCCTTGCAGACATGGAAGGGTGTGCGGGAATTACAGATATGAAACAATATGACGTCTGCAGGGCGAGAATGACAGAAGAGGTGGAGCGCGTCATTCAAGCAATAGAGAACTATGAAAAAGCAGACATTGCCGTGGCGGACTGCCATAATGACGGAAAAAATATCGTACCGTTTTTTTCGGAAAAAGGCTATGTATGCTATGAACATATTTGGTCGATCAAAGACATTGCGCAATATGACTGCGCTATGCTGATTGGATTTCACCCGAAGAAAGGAGAAGCAGGATTCTACCCGCATACGATCCGGCCGGATGTGGATGAACTATATTTGGGAGAAAAGAGCATCGGGGAAGTGGCGCTGCTGATAAACTGGCTTGCGAGTCATGATGTTCCGGTGATTTTTGTCAGCGGCGATGACGCAGTTAAAAAGGAACTGACTGGTTATGGTGGTGAATTTTATGTGTCCAATGCGGTTGGAGCGGAATTGCTTGATGAGAAAGTGTTATCGGAGCAAATGACACCGCACATCAAAAAAGCACTGGATTCGAAAAACAAAATAGTTCCGCATTATGATGATCATGAGATAAGGCTCAGATTGATTGGTGAGAACTATGATAAATTTGTACCACATGAACTATTTTCGGTGAAGGATGGACTGGTTGTTTTTGCCGATACAGAGAGCTTTGTTTTATCGCTCCGCTCCTTATGTGAGTTTTTGAATATCGCGGAACAGTATCAGGGACTGCGAACGCGCCATTTGATAAAGAGAATCCGAGAGACCGAATTTTGTGTGGAGAAGGATGTAAAGGGGAAAGAGCTGATGAACCAAAAGGACTGGCGGGCTTTATCGGATCGAGATATAGATTATTTGTATGGGTTATTGGAAACGGGTAAAAATGAAAAGTGATAGGGAGCAAAGTTTAATGAAAAGAAAAATGCGATTGTTTGGCATTGCCGTTATGCTGGCGATGCTTACCGCCTGCGGCTCCGGTGGGAAAGAGGAACCGCCGGAAACAGATGAAAACAGATTACCTGCAGAGTATACGTATGAGAAGGATACCATCCGCTACGGGGAAATGTCGGGGATGTATGCCTTTCTGAAAGATGTGGAGAAAACACAGACAGACTGCGCGGCATATTATTTTGAGGCTGCAATAAGCCATGAAGAGAGGGAAGCCTGCATAACAGCAACGGACAGGGTTCTTTCCTGCATGGAAGGCACGCTGCCGGAAATTGAGGTCGTGGTCTTTAACCCTGAAAGTTATAGCGGAATTGCCGTTCACGGAAACACGCTGTATGTCCCAGTGCAGTTGTGGGATTCTGTGGAATACGTCACGGGAGTGCTGCTTGCCGGTTACGGGGAATGGGGAAATTACGGGCTGGCATACGGATATGCCAATTACCTGTGCCGAGAAGCGGGCTGGGATTACAGAGAAACGGTCGGTTTTCAGCAGATGAGCAATCCGGACCTGTACGACTTAAACCTGCTGTGCTTTGATGAGAACTTTGTCCTGCCTGGGGATGTGGAAGCAGCAAAAAACAATGCCTGTTATTTTGCCAGCGAATACCTGTCTGCGCATTCGGAGGAGGAGTTTCGGAAACTGCTGTCCGATTCAGGTACTGTGGAAGGCATTGGAAGTGCCAATGAAGTGCTGGAAGCATTTTACAGAGATAATGGTGTGGAGTGCAGTCTGACGGGGATTCGTTACCAGTACGGCGGCATGTTCCTTGACTATGCGGCGGCCTGTGAGTATGCTGTTTTCTACATAGATAAAAACTGGCAGGATCAGACTTGGGAAACAAATCCGAAAGTATCGGAGCATTTTCTGCATGAAAATTATAGTGAGGCCAAAGCATTTTTCGAGTGCAACATGCGGCAGATGAGGCAGTACCAGGAATTCTTTGGTTTTGACAGTTACAACAATGACCTTTCGGTTAACTTTAAAAATGGTAAAGAGACCTTTTATGTACCCGATCTCCATACTATTTATTTAGAAACTGTGGTTTCCTTGTCACATGAGTATATTCATTCTCTTATGTGGAAATATTGCATTGTCCAAAGTATGTTGTGGAATGTGGAGGGCTTTGCCAGATGTTATGATCGCCTGTATAATGATTACGCTTACGATTTTTGGAACTATCATAATAATAATGCAGTGGACGCTTCTCCAAAAATGACACTAGCTGTTAACAAATATATAGAGCATATAGGGCGGCCGATCGATTTTAGGACAGATTACCGCGATTTCGGCGACTTTTTGACATATGCTCGTGGGGCGAGTGACCCCGATACAAACTATGAAAGCGGTGCTTCTTTTGTCGCTTATCTTGTGGACGTTTATGGGAAACAGGAGGCCTTTCAGTATGTCCTGACGGGTAATAGTGGGTATAATGCGGAATGGGGTAAATCCTATGATGAGCTGGTGCAGGACTGGAATGCATACCTCAGTCAGAATTATCAGTGGTATCTTGCAGAATAAAATACAGAAAAATGGGAGCCGCAAGCGCTCCCATAGAGAAATGAGGAAAGTTATTACTAAGAGCAAGATAATGCAATTCCGTTCGCCCGGTCCTTAGTACAGCCAGGAAAATTTCCAGCGGTGCAGAAAGCAATCATACATGTTTCATGCATGGGATCATGTTCTTGAGGCTGAATATTGTTGTTGCTGCTGTCTTCCTCGTCTGTCCAAATTAAATCATTGAGATTTTCCATATTTGCCCTCCTTTTGATTTGGTAATGTAATTGTATCACTGATGAAGATTTTTTACAATAATGATAGGAGTGAAGTCTAATGAAACGAAAAATGCGATTGTTCGGCATTGTCGTTATGCTGGCGATGCTTACTGCCTGCGGCTCCGGTGGGAAAAAGGAACCGCTGGAAACCGATGAAAGCAGGCTGCCTGCAGAGTATACGTATGAAAAGGATACCATCCACTACGAGGAAATGTCGGGGAGGTATGCCTTTCTAAAGGATGTGGAGAAAACACAGACAGACTGTGCGGCATATTACTTTGAAGCTGCAATAAGCCATGAAGAGAGGGAAGCCTGCATAACAGCAACAGACAGGGTTCTTTCCTGCATGGAAGGCACGCTGCCGGAAATCGAGGTCGTGGTATTTAAGCCTGAAAGTTATAACGGAATTGCCGTTCACCGAAACACGCTGTATGTCCCAATCCAGTTGTGGGATTCTGTGGAATACGTCACGGGAGTGCTGCTTGCCGGTTACGGGGAATGGGGCAATTACGGACTGGCATACGGATATGCCAATCATCTGTGCAGGGCAGCGGGCTGGAGTTACCGAGAAACGGCCGGTTTTCAGCAGATGAGCAATCCGGACCTGTACGACTTAAACCTGCTGTGCTTTGATGAGAATTTTGCCCTGCCTGGGGATGTGGAAGCAGCAAAAAACAATGCCTGCTATTTTGCCAGCGAATACCTGTCTGCGCATTCGGAGGAGGATTTTCTGAAACTGCTGTCTGATTCAGGTACTGTGGAAGGCATTGGAAGCACCAATGAAGTGCTGGAAGCATTTTACAGGGATAATAGTGTGGAGTGCAGTCTGACGGGGATCCGTTACCAGTACGGCGGCATGTTCCTTGACTATGCGGCAGCCTGTGAGTATGCTGTTTTCTACATAGATAAAGACTGGCAGGATCAGAGTTGGGAAACAAATCCGAAAATATCGGAGCATTTTCTGCATGAAGATTATAGTGATGTCAGGGCATTTTTCGAGTGCAACATGCGGCAGATGAGGCAGTACCAGGAATTCTTTGGTTTTGACAGTTACAACAATGACCTTTCGGTTAACCTTACAAGTAGAAATGCAGCAAACTCCTCTATTTATTTAGCTGCGACCCATACTATTTATTTAGACAGTGTGGTTTCCTTGTCGCATGAGTATATTCATTCTCTTATGGGGAAATATGTCATTGGCCAAAGTAAGTGGAATACAGAGGGCTTTGCCAGATATTATGATTGCCTATATAACGACTATGCTTACGATTTTTGGAACCATGATTATAATAGTGTATCAGTAGCTTATCCAAAAATAGGAACATATATCAACAAATATATAGAATATATAGGACGTCCAATCGATATAAGGACCGATAACCGCGATTTCGGCGATTTTATGACATATGCTTATGGGTTGAGTGACCCCAATGCAACCTATGGGAGTGGTGCTTCTTTTGTCGCTTATCTTGTGGACATTTATGGGAAGCAGGATGCTTTTCATTATGTCCTGACGGGTGATAGTGGGTATAATGCGGAATGGGGTAAATCCTATGATGAGCTGGTGCAGGACTGGAATGCATACCTCAGTCAGAATTACCAGTGGTACAATGCAGAATAAAATACAGAAAAATGGGAGCGCAAGTGCTCCCATAGAGAAATGAGGAAAGTTATTACGGATAGCAAGTTCCCGTTCTTAGCGACCAGTCCTGTTTACAAGCATAAAGACTTCCAGCGGTGCAGAAAGCAATCATACATGTTTCCTTCATGGGATCATGTTGAGGCTGGATATTGTTGTCGCTGTCTTCCTCGTCCGTCCAAATTAAATCATTGAGATTTTCCATATTTGCCCTCCTTTTGATTTGGTAATGTAATTGTATCACTGATGAAGATTTTTTACAATAATGATAGGAGTGAAGTCTAATGAAACGAAAAATGCGATTGTTCGGCATTGTCGTTATGCTGGCGATGCTTACTGCCTGCGGCTCCGGTGGGAAAAAGGAACCGCTGGAAACCGATGAAAGCAGGCTGCCTGCAGAGTATACGTATGAAAAGGATACCATCCACTACGAGGAAATGTCGGGGAGGTATGCCTTTCTAAAGGATGTGGAGAAAACACAGACAGACTGTGCGGCATATTACTTTGAAGCTGCAATAAGCCATGAAGAGAGGGAGGCCTGCATAGCAGCAACGGACAGGGTTCTTTCCTGCATGGAAGGCACGCTGCCGGAAATTGAGGTCGTGGTCTTTAAGCCTGAAAGTTATGAAGGAATTGCCGTTCACGGAAACACGCTGTATGTCCCGGTGCAGCTGTGGAATTCCGTGGAATACGTCACGGGAGTGCTGCTTGCCGGTTACGGGGAATGGGGCAATTACGGGCTTGCATACGGATATGCCAATTACCTGTGCAGGGAAGCGGGCTGGGATTACAGGGAAACGGCCGGTTTTCAGCAGATGAGCAATCCGGACCTGTACGACTTAAACCTGCTGTGCTTTGATGAGAATTTTGTCCTGTCTGAGGATGTGGAAACGGCAAAAAACAATGCCTGCTATTTTGCCAGCGAATACCTGTCTGCGCATTCGGAGGAGGATTTTCTGAAACTGCTGTCTGATTCAGGTACTGCGGAAGGCATTGGAAGCGCCAATGAAGTGTTGGAGGCATTTTACAGAGATAATGGTGTGGAGTGCAGTCTGACGGAAATTCGTTACCAGTACGGCGGCATGTTCCTTGACTATGCGGCAGCCTGCGAGTATGCTGTTTTCTACATGGATAAAGACTGGCAGGATCAGAGCTGGGAAACAAATCCGAAAGTATCGGAGCATTTTCTGCATGAAGATTATAGTGAGGTCAGGGCATTTTTCGAGTGCAACGTGCGGCAGATGAGGCAGTACCAGGAATTCTTTGGTTTTGGCAGTTACAACAATGACCTTTCGGTTAACTTTAAAAATAGTAAAGAGACCTTTTATGTACCCTATCTCCATACCATTTATTTAGGAAGTGTGGTTTCCTTGTCGCATGAGTATATTCATTCTCTTATGTGGAAATATTGCATTGGCCAAAGTTTGTGGAATGTGGAGGGCTTTGCCAGATGTTATGATTGCCTGTATAATGATTACGCTTACGATTTTTGGAACTATGATTATAATAATACAGTGGACTTTTCTCCAAAAATGGAACTAGCTACTAACAAATATATAGAGCATATAGGGCGGCCGATTGATTTCAGGACAGATTACCGCGATTTTGGCGACTTTTTGACATATGCTAACTGGAGGGTGAGTGACCCCAATAATGACTATCAAAGCGGTGCTTCTTTTGTCGCTTATCTTGTGGACATTTATGGGAAGCAGGAGGCCTTTCAGTATGTCCTGACAGGTAATAGTGGGTATAATGCGGAATGGGGTAAATCCTATGATAAGCTGGTACAGGACTGGAATGCATACCTCAGTCAGAATTATCAGTGGTACAATGCAGAATAAAATACAGAAAAATGGGAGCCGCAAGTGCTCCCATAGAAAAATGAGGAAAGTTATTACTAAACACAGGATCCCATTCTTAGCGTCCGGTCCTGTATACAGCCAGGAAAATTTCCAGCGCCGCAGGATACAACCATACTATTACATGTATACTTCATGGGATCATGTTCTTGAGGCTGGATATTGTTGTTGTCGCTGTTTTCCTCGTCCGTCCAAATTAAATCATTGAGATTTTCCATATTTGCCCTCCTTTTAGTTTGGTAATATAATCATATCACGGATGAAGATGTTTTACAATACAAGTGTAGTCAATAATATGAGAGGAATACATGATACTAAAAAATTTTAAGGAAACCATAAAGTACTGTAAACAAGAAAAATTTCACATTATGATTATGATTGCATTGCGATTGCTGCTTATAATCATATCCGTGGTACAACCACTGATTTATGCAAATATGATAACCGGTCTCCTAAATAAACAGATCAGAGAGCTATCCTTATTTATATCACTCCTGATTGTAAGCTACCTGCTGTCACAATTGTTCGGCCTTATCGTAAAGAGAATAGAAGCAACAACTGCAAAAAACATAAATTATTTTGTAAAATGCAAAGTAACAGAGTCTCTGCTACATATACCAAATTATAAAATGAACATAAGTCAGGGTAAAATGTATTCTGTTTTGGTATCGGATTCTAACGCTGTGTATTCGGCAGTTTCAGTCATGATCTCACTTATTTTTACCGTGCTCAACGTGATCGGCATCGGTGTAGTCGCTGTCTGCATTAACTGGCAGCTTTGTGTGATCTTGATGATTCCATACCCGTTTATCGTACTTATCAATCGTAAATTCCGAAAAATCATTAAAGAGAAAACGGTTGATATGGTAATTCAAAATGATGAATATATTGATCATGTGAAAAATATGATCGGAAATATTTCTGACATAAAAAATCAAAATGGTGCTGCAAAGATTTTAAGAAAAGTATGTGAAGAGGCAGAAAAAGGGAGAGACTTATCCATCAAACAGATGATGTCGCAAACGACATTTGACGGGCTCGTGTCAGCCATAGGGTTGTTGGGACATACCACCTTAATGATTGCAGGTGTGTTTTATGTGTATACGGGAGTCATTTCGTTCGGAACCTTTGTTGCTTTTAACAATTACTCAAAATCGCTTTCTTCTTCCATTGACGCACTAGTTAATGTAAGGACAAATCTGCAGCCGTTAATGGTTTCTATAGAAAGGGTGCTTGAATTAGAGGAATTAAGCAGGGAATCTGATCAAAGCGAATATGCAAAAGAAGTTGCTGTAAATGGTATTGATTCAATATGTTTCAGAAATATTTCATTGTCATATGGCGAAAATGAGATATTGCATCAAGTCAACATGAATCTTCAAAAAGGAAAGATTGTAGGGTTCATCGGAAAAAACGGATCAGGCAAGACAAGCATAATGAATCTTATCATGCAAAATGTCCTGCCAACGGAAGGAAAGGTGTTGTTTAACGGAATCAGTGCAGACAACTATAACTATTATTCTTTGAGAAAATATTTTGAATATATCGGAGTAAATCGAAATTTATATTACCTGTCAATTTATGACAATATTGCATTATCCGGCGCTGCACTTTTAACGAACGAGAACACAGAGGCAATTGTACAGGCATGCAAAGAAATCGGTATATTACAGGATATTCAGGAACTTGCGGATGTTTTTGACGCACAAATTCAAGACGAAAATATGTTTTCGACAGGGCAGGTAAAAAAACTGCAAATAGCAAGAGCACTTATAAAGAACAGCAGTGTGATGATATTTGACGAAGCTTTGTCAAATTTAGATGATGTGACAAAAAGCAATTTAGCCGGTAAGTTAAAAAAACTGGCTGAAAATAAGATCATCATTCTAATTTCCCATAACAGGGAAGATTATAAGATCTGTGACGAGGTCTATAAGATAGAAAACGGGTATCTGGAAAATATTTCCAATCCTGTCTTATCCACATCAAGATAGCAAAAAAAGGCAGGCTACATGCTCTCCAGCAGCCCGCGGATTCCCCGCTCTTTAAAGATTGTCTTGTAATAGCCGAGTTCGTCGCGAATCAGCTCGTCTATGACCTGCATCCCCAGAAGCTCGACTGCCGCCTTATCGTCCGTCAGCAAGTAATCGCCTTTTTCATATACCGTCATACGCTCCGCTGTCCACACCATCATATTCCGCAGTTCTGCGTTCTCCAGCTTGAGCGCCTCTTCCTTAAGACCTTCTATGATTTCGGGGCTTCCCGCAGCAAAAAGCTCTCTGTTGGTGGAACCTGCTACATTTACGGTATAGACGCTGTCAAACACACTGGCTATGGTGTCGGACAACTGCTGGTTGATATTGCCTTCCTTGTCCGTGTGCATATTCATATTCACCACCATGACGCCGTCCTCCGCAAGATGCTCCTTGACAAGGGTAAAAAATTCCACAGAAGACATCTGGAAAGGAATGGTGATATCCTGATAGGCGTCCACCATAATCACATCATAGGTCTCATCTATCGCATTCAGATAAGCCCTGCCATCGTAGGTTGTCACCTTGATATCCTCCGGCAGTGCAAAATATTCCCACGCCAAATCCGTAATCTTCTGGTCGATTTCCACTCCCTCAATTGAGACACCGCCAAAATACTGCCTGCACTGCTTTGCAAAAGTGCCTGTCCCCATGCCAAGCACCAGCACTTTGGCATCCTCCTTCTCCGCCAGCCCCGCCATAACCGGAGCTGCCAGCGCATAATCATAATACATGCCCGTCAGGGACTCGTCCCTTTTCATAATGGACTGCACGCCAAAGAGCACATTGGTGGACAGAACCACGCTATCCTCGTCCTCCTTCACCTGCAGGTAATTGTAAATGGACTCTCCTTCAAACAAAAGTCCGCTCTCCCAGAAGGCAAACCGGCTGCCTGCTCCGAACACACAGCAGAGCACAAACAGTACAATCCCCACAACACAGGAAATTTTCTGCCTGCGGGAACCCCCGAACTTTGTGCTGATAAAATAAACCAGTCCCAAAAGCAGCAGAATACCGGAAAACAAAAGAAAGGTAATGGCAGTTCCCACCGCCGGAATGGTAACAAAGGTAGGAACAAAGGTACCGATAATACTACCGATGGTATTGAATGCGCCCAGCGTACCCACCGTTTTGCCGCTGTCGTCCAGACTGCCCACCGTATATTTTGCAAGAGAGGGCGTCACGGTTCCCAATAAGAACAAGGGAAATACAAAGATAACCATGCAGGCAAGAAATGCCGCCCAGATTAGAAAATTATTGTTTACGGCCAGTATCAGCACACCCGATATGGCAAGAATCACATATTTTCCCAGAAAAGGAATCGCCGCTATCCATACTGCAGCAATGATAATCCGCATATAGAGCTTGTCGGGATTCGGATTCTTGTCCGCACTTTTTCCGCCCCACACATTCCCCAGCGCCATTGCTATCATAATCGTGCCGATGATGATGGTCCACACAATCTGGGAGGAACTGAAATAGGGAGCAAGCAGCCGGCTCGCTCCCAACTCCACTGCCATAACGGACATACCTGCAAAAAATTCCGTCATATACAGATAGTATTTATTTTTTAAGATTTTTCTGTTTTCCATCTTGATACCCCTTTTCCATTCCGCCTGCCGGCGACATTAGTTATAGTATCAAATGGATTTTTTCTTATGTCAAGTTAAATTTTGGAGGAAAAAGCTTTAATGCCCGCATTTTCCGCCGCAATGGCCGCAGTCACAGCCACAAGGCAGAGATTTTCCACTCTTTCTGCTTCGAATCATATTTCTCACTATCAACGCCACAATACCTGCTAAAACCGCCAGTACTGCAATTGTTCCCATATATTCTGCCTCCTTCTTTCATAATTCTGCCTTTATCTCGCTTTTACTTTTACCAGCCTTTTCGTATCTACCCGCAATGTGCTGCTTTCCCGGTAAGGTCTGAAGAGCAGATAAACAAAGCCGATAACCAGCAGGAATGCAATCACCGTCCAGATTCCAAACACACCTGTTGAAATAAGCGTGCCGATCTGATATACACAAAGCGCTGAAGCATATGCAAGAAGTGTCTGATAACCGATTGCAAACCAAAACCACTTTGCATTATTCATCTCTCTCTTGATGGCGCCCATTGCCGCAAAGCAGGGAGCGCACAGAAGGTTGAATACCATGAAGGAATACGCTGCAACCGCGGTCATACTGCCCGCAAGCGTTCCCCAGAATTCGGAACCGTCCTCTGCAACCTCCCCAAAGCCAAAGAGGATACCGAAGGTGTTGACTACATTTTCCTTTGCCACAAGTCCGGTAATCGCTGCAACTGCAGACTTCCAGTCGCCCCATCCAAGCGGAATAAACAGCCATGCAAATATATTTCCGATACCAGCTAAAATACTGTGGTCGATTTCCATGTCCTCAAGCATCCTGAACTGCCCATCCACCCAGCCGAAGTAGGTGGTAAACCATATAACGATGGAAGAGAGCAGAATAATCGTACCGGCCTTCTTAATGAAGGACCAGCCGCGCTCCCACATGCTCCTCAGCACATTGCCTACAGTGGGAAGATGGTACGCAGGAAGCTCCATAACAAAGGGTGCAGGGTCACCGGCAAACATCTTTGTCTTTTTCAGTATAATACCGGAACAGACTATCGCTGCAATACCGATAAAGTAAGCGCTGGGAGCCACCCACCATGCACCGCCGAAAAGCGCGCCGGCAATCAGGGCAATAATCGGCAGCTTTGCACTACAGGGAATAAAGGTGGTCGTCATAACCGTCATCTTCCTGTCACGGTCACTTTCAATGGTACGAGACGCCATAATACCGGGTACACCGCAGCCGCTTCCAATCAGCATAGGGATAAAGGACTTGCCGGAATGACCAAATCTGCGGAAAATTCTGTCCATGATAAACGCCACACGCGCCATATATCCACATGCTTCCAAAAAAGCAAGGAAGATAAAGAGTATCAGTATCTGCGGCACGAAACCAAGCACAGCTCCGACACCGGCTACAATACCGTCCAGTATCAGACCGGAAAGCCAGTCGGCACAGCCTATTGTTTCAAGCAGATTTTCTACCAACACCGGAATGCCTGGAATTTCCAGTCCAAACAGACTCCAGCCCTCGCCAAACACGCCGTCGTTCGCCCAATCGGTTGCCCAGCCGCCTACTGTTGTAACAGACACGTAATACACAATGAACATAACTACCGCAAATATCGGCAGCGCCAGCCATCTGTTTGTCACAATTTTATCAATTTTGTCGGAAACCGTCAATTTTTCTTTTCTGCCCTTTGTATAGCAGTCCTTGATAACGGAGGAAATATAGAGGTATCTCTCGTTTGTGATAATGCTCTCCGTATCATCGTCCATAGCCGCTTCCAGCTTCTCAATCTCTTTGGAAACATCTACAGCCTGTTTCATCTGCTCTGCAATCTTATCGTCCTTCTCCAGCAGCTTGATGGCAAAAAAACGCTTCTGCTCCTCGGGAATATCACTTCCCAGCCTTGCTTCCACTGTGGCAATCACTTCCTCCACCTCAGAAGCAAATTTGTGCACCACATTTGCAGCCTTCTTTTGCTTTGCCACATTGACAGCTTTCTGTGCAGCCTTCTCAATACCGGTTCCTTTCAGTGCGGAAATTTCCACAACCTCGCATCCCAGCTTTTCGCTTAGTTTCCCGATGTTGACCTTATCTCCGTTTTTCTCCACGATATCCATCATGTTGACTGCCATCACCACGGGAATTCCAAGCTCCATAAGCTGCGTGCTCAGGTAAAGATTTCTCTCGATGTTGGTGCCGTCCACAATATTTAAAATAGCGTCCGGTCTTTCCCCTATCAGATAATTTCTGGCAACAACCTCCTCCAGTGTGTACGGGGAAAGGGAATAAATCCCGGGAAGGTCCATGATAATAACATCCTTGTTCCCCTTCAGTTTACCCTCTTTCTTTTCAACGGTCACGCCCGGCCAGTTTCCTACAAACTGATTGGAGCCGGTCAATGCATTGAAAAGTGTTGTTTTTCCGCAGTTAGGGTTGCCTGCTAATGCAATCTTAATCGACATATCCTACCTCTTTTCTTCTTCTTTCAAACATTGTGTTTGTTTTGACTTTCTTTTATTAGTTTTAACTAACCTATGTGCAAAAAAAAATTATTCTACCTCAATCATATCTGCGTCCGCCTTGCGCAGAGACAGTTCATAACCCCTTACAGTAATTTCCACCGGATCACCTAAGGGCGCTACCTTTCGGACATAAATTTCGACGCCTTTGGTAATTCCCATATCCATAATACGCCTCTTAACCGGACCTTCTCCGTTAAGCTTTGTCACCTTTACGGTCTCACCGCATGGAATTTGTCTCAATGTCTTCATGTTCTCTCCTTCTTATCCAACTATAATTTTATTCGCCATATCTTTGCCGATGGCGACACGGGAATCCTTAATATTGACTATCATGTTACCTACCGTTTCCGATACTACGGTAACCTCGCCGCCCACCACAAAGCCAAGTTTTTCTAAAAACCTCCGCGTCTCTTCCTTACCGCCAACCTTGCGAATGACACTCGGTTCTCCTGTTTTTATCATTGACAAGGGCATACTCATCTCTCCTCTCACCCGCACTTTATCGGTCTTTTGTTTTCATGGTTAGTATACGCTAACAATTCTTAGATGTCAATAACCTTTTTGAAATTTCTTTATTTTATGTTTACAAGCGCAACTGTATATGATACATTATATACAGTAATATACAGGAGGCGCAAATGGTAATCGTAATAAAAAACAATAGTAATGTACCGATTTACGACCAAATAAAAAACCAGATACTGGATGCCATTATGTCCGGTGAAATAAAGGAGGGGGAATGTCTTCCGTCTATCAGAGGGCTTGCCAGGGATTTAAAAGTCAGCGTCATTACAACGACAAAGGCATATAACGATTTGGAAACGGCAGGTTATATTTTTGCGGTGCAGGGGAAAGGCTATTATGTTTCAGAAAGAAGCAATGAAATTTTATATGAAAAGTTATTGGAAGAGATAGAGTCTCATTTTGACCAGGCAATTCTGATTTCAAAAAAAGCAGCGTTAAAGGAAACTGATTTGATTGCAATATTACAAAATTTATTAAAACAGGAGGAACGTTAAGAATGTTGGGCATAACAAATTTATGTAAAAAGTATAACGGGTTTGAATTGGATCATATTTCGTTTCAACTGCCAAAAGGATTTATTATGGGGCTTGTGGGAAAAAACGGCGCCGGAAAATCAACTACCATAAAAAGTATTATGAATATGCTGGACTTTCAAGGCGAGATACTGGTAAACGGTTATGACAATATCCGGTGTGAAAAGCAGGTAAAACAAACCGTGGGCGTTGTGGTGGACCAGCCATTCTTTCCGACTATATTTACATTGGAACAGGTAGAAAAATATGCGGGTGCATTCTATGAAAACTGGGACAAGGATGCCTATTACAAGCTGTTATCTAAATTTGGACTTCTGCCCAAGAAAAAGGTCAGCGAATTAAGCCGCGGAATGGGTGTAAAATTACAGCTTGCAGTAGCGCTGTCGCACAAGGCTAAGCTTTTGCTGCTTGATGAACCCACATCCGGACTGGATCCGGTTGCAAGAGATGAGTTAATGGACATTCTTATGGAATATATCCAGGATGGCGAAAACAGTGTTTTATTTTCCACACATATCAGTGCAGATTTAGAAAAGATTGCAGATTATGTTACCGTCTTAAGCAGCGGAAAATTATTTTACACGGGGGAAAAAGACATCCTAATGGAAAAATACGCAATCATTAAGGGCAATTATAAAAACATATCCGGTGAACTGGAGCAAAATTTGATTGGAACACGCAAATATGGAGATAGCTTTGAAGCTATGATTTTAAAAGAAAAGTATACATCATCCGATGCGTTTCAAACGGAGAATGCAAAAATCGACGATATTTTAATTTATGCAGAGAGGAGCGCCTGATTATGAAAAGTGTAATCAATATCATCAAAATGGACATGGCAATATGCCGGAAATCAATGATAATTATGACGTTTAGCATGCTAATCGCCGGCATAGGCTGCTTATTTTTTCTTACCCCGCTGCTGTTGGGATTTTTTGTTGTAGGCTCAACTGCTGTGGTATCCGCTATATTTGCTGTGGAAGGTAAATCAAATATGGAATTCTTTTATGGCTGCTTTCCGATTCAAAAATGGGAATATGTCATAGGGCGAAGCTTGACCTGTCTTTTGATTATGACAGTTCCTTCCATTATAAGTATTGTATTTATGTTAATCGGAAAGCATTTTTCATTATACCAAATTGAGGAAATACGTATTATGATGGAAGCTGTCGAGCCATATCAGATGCTTATCATCTGTGCCCTGATTATGCTTGGCTTTGTCGGTGGCGCAAACCTGCTGCTGGCAGCTTTTATCGGAAAAGTAGAGTCGAGGGAAATGTTAGAAGTTATATTACTGCTGGTGGAAGCATTGCTGATTGGCGGCGTTATCTTTTTTATACAAAAAGTTATCTATCATGGTGATATGCAGGCATTTTTGAATGCTTTCACACAAACATTTTCTAAGCACAAGACGGCTTCCTGTATCCTGCTTATTGCGGTAGGACTCATAGCCCTTATTGTCGGTACGCTGCTTTCTGTAAAAATGGTTCAAAGAAAACGGGCATAAAATATTTGTGTTTCCGGTTGAAACTCCGGCAATTCCGGATGTTAATTTGCGTTGCTTGTGGCAACGGGCAGTTTTACCTATAATAGTGGTAACAACCGAAAGAAAAGGAGGCTATCACTAATGCTAAACGAAAATATAAAAGCAATCAGAAAATCAAAAGGACTTTCGCAACAAGAGCTTGCTGTCAAGCTGAGCGTGGTGCGGCAAACAGTTTCTAAATGGGAGCAGGGATTGTCTGTTCCCGATTCTGATATGTTGATTTCCATATCGGAAGCGCTTGAAACACCCGTGAGTACGTTGCTTGGAGAAAATGTCATGGAGTCAGAAGCCTCTGACTTAAAGGCAATTTCCGCAAAACTGGAAGTAATAAACTTGCAACTTGCACAGAGAAAAACCACAAGAAAAAAAATTCTGCATTGGCTTCTTATTTCATTATGCATAGTCATAGTAGCAATTTTTGCAATCTTATTGGCATTAGAAAGTCCTTACTTGGGTTGGGATTATGGTGATCCTGAAACCGCTGTTCTCGGTGTGGCGGTTCATTCATTTGAATGGCTGTTTGTCAGAGTAGCACCGATTATCCTTATTGGTGCAATCATTGGAATTTTCCTGACACGGAGAAAAGAATAAAACGAAAGCGGCGCTGCCTGTAGAAACATATGACTATGCTACAGGCGGCGCCGCCGCACTTATCTTACACAGATTGTACTATCTTATTGCCTGCTGCCACCAGCGCTGCAATGGAGCTCTTAATAATATCCTCATCGATACCCACGCCCCAGTAAATCACGCCGTCCTTATTCAGCCCGACATACGCCGCTGCTTTAGAAGAAGAGCCCTTGGAAATGGCATGTTCCTCATAGACAGCCAGCTCATAGCTGATATCAAAATACTTTTTCACTGCGTTGCTCACTGCATCCAGACGTCCGTTTCCGATTGTTTCAATTACCTGCTTGTCGCCATCCTTCTCAATCGTTACCTCTGCCGTAATTCCGTTTATCTGCTTGAAATGACACTCCGGAATATCAAAAACCGGTCTGGCGGAAATATAGTGTTCTTCAAAAATACTATAAATTTCCGAAGGCGCCAGCTCTTTATGCCCTTTGTCAGATGCTTCCTTCATCCAGACACGCACCTCATCCCGCATCTTATCCGGCAGGGAAATACCGAAATTTTGCTTTAAGATAAAGGCGATGCCGCCTTTACCTGACTGGCTGTTGATACGAATTACATCGGACTCATACTCTCTTCCCAGTTCCGTTGGGTCAATGGGAAGGTAGGGAACTGTCCATTTTTCACCGCTCTTTCCCTCCTGCCGCCATGCCATACCCTTGGAAATGGCGTCCTGATGGGAGCCGGAAAATGCCGTAAACACCAAATCTCCCGTGTAAGGCATTCTCTCAGATACCTTCATGCCGGTCAACTGCTCGTATTTCTCCCGCACTTTCGTGATATTAGAAAAATCCAGCCCTGGATTGACGCCATGGCAGACCATATTCATTGCAAGGGTGATGATATCCACATTTCCGGTTCTCTCACCGTTGCCGAAAAGGGTTCCCTCCACTCTGTCCGCACCTGCCAGAATACCAAATTCCGCATCGCTGATGCCGCATCCTCTGTCATTGTGAGGGTGTACGCTTAAAACAACCGCGTCGCGGTATTTTAAGTTTTTGTGCATATACTCTACCTGTGCCGCAAACACATGGGGCATGGCAACCTGAACCGTGGTAGGCAGGTTGATAATCGCTTTGCGCGCCTGATCCGGCTTCCACTCGTCAAGCACAGCGTTGCAGACCTCCAGCGCATAGTCAACTTCTGTCTGAGAAAAGCTCTCAGGGCTGTACTCAAAGGTAAAATTACCATCCGTCTCATCCGCCAGCTCTTTTAACAGCTTTGCGCCATCCACCGCCAGCTTCTTAATTTCCTCCCTGCTCTTTTTAAATACCTGCTCCCTCTGTGCAACAGAAGTAGAATTGTAAAGGTGCACCACCGCATGGGGCGCCCCCTGAACTGCTTCGAAGGTTTTGCGGATAATATGCTCCCTCGCCTGCGTCAGCACCTGAATCGTTACGTCGTCGGGAATCATATTTCTCTCTATCAGTTCCCTTAAAAACAAATATTCCGTGTCGGACGCAGCAGGAAAACCTACCTCAATCTCCTTAAATCCTACCTCCACAAGCATTTTAAAGAATTCCAGCTTTTCTTCCAGCCCCATCGGCTCCACCAAAGCCTGATTGCCGTCCCTTAAGTCCACGCTGCACCAGATTGGCGCTTTTTCAATGCTGTCCTTTTTTACCCAGTCGTAAGTCACCACCGGCGGCATGAAATAGGACTTTGCGTATTTTTCCTTGTACTTTTCACTGACATCTTTCATTTTCATTTCCTTCCTTTCCGCAGAACATTCCGCTTTACCATGTCTTTTTGCATTTTGCAGGGAATACTGCCAAATAAAAAATCCCTACAAAAATGCAAACTGCATTTTTATAGAGACGTATTTTCTACGCGGTACCACTCTATTTCATGGAAAACCATGCACTCTGGGACACTGACATGTCCTTCCCCTTTATACGGCGGGAAATCCGTCCGAGCCTACACAGTAAAAACCTTCAACCGGCTGCTCCAAGGTCAGTTCACTGTCCGCTTCCGGCTGCCTTGCACCATACGGCAGCTCTCTGTTTTCCGGCTTTCATCTACTACTCCTCTTCTTCGCATTTCACCTTATTCAATTTTCACAATGATATCATACTTTTTTGCCGTCTGCAAGAGGAAATTTTTGTTCTTACGCCCTGCTTTGCAAAATTTTTTGATTGTAAAAGCATGTTCCATATGATAGAATGTCAAGAATATACCCATTTAAAATAGTTGACATTACCAATCAAACGCCTACATAGCGGACACACTAAGCGGGAGGTCATAATGAAGAAAAAGGATAAAAGCTCTTCGATGTCAAATGTGATGTATATGCTGAACATTTTATGGCATGGAAGTCGTGGATATGTTACCTTCACATTCATAAAAGAATTTGTGGAAAGCGTATTCTGGACATTTTTTTCGGTGTACCTGACGGAGTGGATATACAAAGCAATTGAAAAAGAAACGCCATTTGCGGTGTTGGCTTCATTCGTCGGGGCGATGTGTATCGGGCACATTTGTATTCATATCGGCGCGGCACTTCATCAGCTTTGCGAAAAGCAGTTTCTTCCAAAGATGTATCAAGATTTCTATAAACGGGTTATCAAAAAATCTATCTCCATGGAGTATACCCGTTTTGAGCAGCCCGATTTTTACGATAAATATACCCGCGCACTGAATGAATGTCAATGGCGGGGAAACACAATCCTCTATTATTCCGCGTCCTTTGTTGCGGAAATAGCCTCGGTCATTGCGGCGACGCTCATTGTTGCGGACGTTGATCCCGTACTTCTGGTGTTTATTGTTCCCATGGTCGCTGTCTCCATGTATTTCGGAAAGAAAGAGGGCGATCTGTATTACATTCTTGATCTTTCCAACACGCGCGATGGACGTATCGGCAGCTATGCAAAGCGGGTATTCTACGAAAAGAAGTACGCGGGCGAATTACGCCTTTTCGGTATAGGAAGGCTGCTTTTAGACCGTCACAAAAAGGCATGTGATGAAATGCAGGAAAAAGCACGCAAAATACGCAGAAAGCTGAACATTATCGAGCCTGTCAAATGGATTCTCTACAAAATTTTATCTACGATACTACCGTACCTTTACATAACCTTCGTGCTGAATTCAAGTAATGCGCAGACTGCCGCTTATGTGGCGATGATACCTGCTTTGAGTATGCTTTCATGGCGGACCTCCGATGCCGTTGAACTTATTGTTTCACTTGCAAAGGAAAGCGCGTTTGTTTCTAATCTCCGCGAGTTTCTTTCCTACGAACCGAAATCTGCCGATACCGAGCTTATCAAAGTGGAGAGCCTTTCCGATATCGACATAAAAAATATGAGCTTTACATACGAGGGAGCTGAAAAGGCTACTCTGCACGATATCAATATATCGATACGCAAAGGTGAAAAAATTGCAATCGTCGGTCATAACGGTGCAGGAAAGACAACACTCGTAAAGCTGATTATGGGTCTCTATAATGCGACCGAGGGTGAAATTTCCATAAACGGAGTAAATATAAACCGCTATGAGCCAAAATCATTCCACAGCCGTTTCGGTACGGTATTTCAGGACTTGCAGGTTTTTGCACTGCCGCTTTCCCATAATGTGCTTATGAGAAAGCCTTTGAACGACGAGGAAAGAAAGCTTGTTGAGGATTCTCTCCGCAAAGCACAGTTCGGCGATAAATTGGATTCTCTTGAAAAAGGAATTGACACAATGGTCACAAAAGAATTTGATGAAAACGGTATGGGGCTTTCGGGCGGAGAGGCGCAAAAAATAGCCATTGCAAGAGTTTTTGCCCGCAAACCCGATGTTGTAATTCTTGATGAGCCGTCCTCGGCGCTTGACCCTATCGCGGAATACAATATGTATAAAAACATGCTTGATGCCACTGAGAGCGAAACGGTGATCTTTATCAGTCACAGACTATCCGCGACACGTGACGCGGACAGGATATATATGTTTGAAAACGGCACAGTCATTGAACAGGGCAGCCACTCCGAGCTTATGAAGCTGGATGGTAAATACGCTAGAATGTGGAAGATGCAGGCTCAAAATTATCTTGTAGAGGAGGTGGCAGAATGAACAAAAAGCAAGACAAGATAACCCTAAAACGGCTTATCTCCAATGTGATTTTCATCCTGAAATATGCTTTCTCTCATGACAGCCTGATGGCAGTATCATATATTGTAAGCCGATGTATTTTCTATGGCACCGCAGCTTACATGGATACGTTTCTCTTAAAGGAGATTATAGATATCTTTACAACAACGGTAGATATTAATGGCGTTATGAAAGTTCTCGCCATTATGCTTGTTTTGCAGATTATCCGTTTTGCGATTTTCAGATTTTGTGAAAATATGTTTTGGACAAGAATGATTGGATTTTCAGGGGCGATCCAGCGTGAGCTTATGGCGAAAGCGCAGATGATCGATTTGAAGTGCTATGATATTCCCGAGTATTTTGACGATTTCATAATTGCCGCTTCCCAATCGGAGGAAATGTCCAAAAAAGCAATCATGAGCGTCGCGAATATTGCCGCAAGCATAACCTCCATGCTTATCGCGGGAACTATGATAATTACCGTAAATCCCGTAATTGCAATTTTCCCCGCCGCCGGCTTTATCATCAACATTATAACACGCTTCATTATCACAAAGCTTGAATATCAGTACAACATTGAAAAGCAGCGTATCGGCAGAAAAGCCGATTACTCCAGGCGCGTATTCTATCAGCCCGAATATGCAAAGGAGATTAAGCTCACCGGTATTGAAGAGGCGCTTATGGAACAGTATGACGATGCGATAGCCGAGGAGCGGAAAATGGCAATGAAATATTCCCTGAAAATTCTTCCGCCCACGCTTATAAACTGGATTTGCACCTATACGATGTGTCAGTTCTATGCTGTACCTGTATATCTCGCATACCTTGCAATCGAAAAGAAGGTTATCGGGCTTGGAGATGTGGCTTCCTTGAAAAATGCGACAAATGAGATCAAGAACCTTCTTGATCAAATGAATTACTCGCTTGTGGATTTTCAGACGGTCGGACAATACGCCGAAAAATTCCGCCGCTTTATGGATTATCCGATTGGCATTGAAGGCTGCGAGGGTACCGAGCCTATTCCCGAGAATGACTGTACACTTGAACTGAAAAATGTCAGCTTTAAGTACAAGGACAGCGAAAAGTATGTTCTTAAGGATGTCAGCATGACGATACGAAAGGGAGAAAAACTTGCGCTTGTAGGGGAAAACGGCGCGGGAAAAACCACGCTTATCAAGCTCATTATGCGCTTATATGACGTTACCGAGGGCAGTATCACATTCGGCGGAACGGATATCAGAAAACTGAATATAAAGCAATACCGCGAAAAAATTGGCACAGTATTTCAGGATTTCCAAATTTACGGCGCAACTCTCGCAGAAAATGTAAAAATGGATTATGTAGATGAAGACGATCTGGATAGCAGGGAAAAAATACTTACCGCGCTGAAAAGAGCCGACTTCGGAAATAAACTCGCAAATTTACCCGATGGCATCGATACCGAGCTTACAAAAGAATTTTCCGACAACGGAACAATGCTCTCGGGCGGCGAATCGCAAAAGGCTGCCATCGCGAGAATGTTTATGCGTGATATGCCCATAGCGATACTCGACGAGCCATCCTCCGCGCTTGACCCGATCGCTGAGTATCGTCTGAACAAAAGTATGCTTGAAAATGCGGAAAATCAAGCAGTTATCCTGATCTCACACCGCCTTTCCACCACAAAAGATGCGGACAGGATTATTCTTCTCGAAAACGGAAGCATTGCCGAAAGCGGTACTCACTCCGAGCTTATTGCAGGCTGTGGAAAATATGCTGAGATGTGGAAGGTACAGGCTGAGAAGTACTGCGCGGAAATTTACGCATAAAGAAAACGGCTCTAATACAGGGTAAACCTGTTATTAGAGCCGTTTGTGCGACTTCATGCCTTTCTATAACTCCATATATTTTTTATCTGCCAGCGCAGCGTGTTAAAATCCCACCGCATATCGCTTCTTTCCTGACTGTTGGGGTCGTTTACCATGAAACCTTCTGCGTCATAACCATACAACATGATAAAATGTCCTGACCGCGTAAAATCTCCGGAACCCATGGAGCAGATAAGCGGATATCCAAGGTCAAGGTATTGTTTCATTACGGCTTCGTCCAGTCCCAGCTGATTGACGCTGAGTCCGTACGCCTCCGCCGCATCCGTCATAAAACTCCAATCCGTTCCCGCACCCGCAACATAATAGCCATATCGCATACCATATTCAGCCAGTGCATCCGGCGTAGCAGTCTCGTCCCCTGTCAGGGAAAAAACCACCATGGAAATACAGGTCGGTCCGCAGCCGGCAAGTCCGATACAGCTTCCTCCATATGGCACATATCCCCAGCGGCCGTCCCACTGTAAAAGCAAAGGAAAGTCCTGTTCTTTTTCCTCCTCTGTAAAGCCGCCTGCCGCCTTTGTATCTGCTGTAAGGTAGCCCTGCACAAACTCTGTCATTTCCAGATTAAAAGCAAGCGCTGTCAAAAGCGCTTCAGGATAGCTCTCCCTGTCCGTATAAATCTTCGCAATGTCCCCGTTTTCCTTTGCAAGCTGAAGCAGCATATTCTCCACCTCCGCGTCCTCAAGAATTCTGCGGTTGTCAAGAGCTGTACCGTCGGCGGCTATACTCTCCGGAAGCGCTGTATTTTCGTCACTGCTGCCACTTGCCCCATAGCGGTATGACGTTGTCTGTCCCGCCGTTTTTCCCTGCTTCCGTAAGGATAGCTGATATATACACCAAAAAGCAATACCGATAAGCAATACCATAACTGCTGCCTTACATAAAAGCTTCCTTCTTCTCTGCCTTTTGATTTCTGCCTGTCTGCGCATACGTTCCCGCACTCGTTTTGTCTCTTTTTCTGTCATATGCTGCCCTCTCTCCATGCCGCTTTAGCTTTCCTGCACCTCTTTTCTTTCGTAAGGTCACTTTCGTAAAACTTTTACCGTTCTCACACAAAATGGATGCTGTCTATCAGTATAAACCGCATCCATTTCTTTTCCTTTTATATTCGATTAATATTTTCACACTTTTTCCAGTTGATTTTCTTAAGAATTTATGAACCCTATGCTTTACCACTCCCGCACCTGATAAAGATAGCTGTGCCCTTTTTTTCCAATGCGTTCCACACATTCCACATAGGTCAAAATATTGAGCGCTATCTGTGCCGTCTCTTTCCGTATGTGTGCCGCTTTTGCAAACTGTTCTGAGGTAAACGTCTCCTCCAGTTCATAAGGTACAAATTGCATGTAATCCCGGATGCTGTCAACACAAACTTCCTTTACCAACTGGGAGGGAATCCTGTCATAACGGCAGGAGCCCTTCTTTTTATCGTGGCTCCAGCCGTTTAACAGTCTGTATTCCTCCATATCTAAAAGCACAAACTTTAAGTGCAGGTTGGGATTTTTCAAGTATGCTTTTATCTTATAAAGTTCAGCAAACGCCATATAGGGATTTCCCTTTACCGGAGATTTGTGAGGCTTTGACAGCTCTCCGCTCTCTTCGTCAATCCAAATCAGCCACTTGTGCCGCGGTATGGGATACACAATCGTCACCGGATACAGACGCAGAAAAACGTCCAGTTTTTCCCGCATCCGGTTAAACTGTCTTGTCTGTATCTCAATGATTTCTTTCCCTGTATAGATATCCGCCACATAGTTCTCAATCGGTATCTCATGCATATCTTCGTCGGGTGCATAGTATCTTTTTAAAACGGCATGTACCGTCTTTTCCGACAGCGTTCCAATCCCCTGACGTTCCCTCGCTATTCCAATCACGCGCTCCTTTGCCTGTTCAAACAGCGGATTGGGCGGCAGATTTTCCTCCGGTTGTTTTTTTCTGGGCATACTGCTTCCATCCTTCCTCTACTCCTCCCTATACTCTATCACCTTTGCAGCCACCTTGTCTACAAACGCCTTGTCATGCTCCACAAAAAGAAGTGTAGGCTTCCACTTTAAGATTAACTCTTCCAACTGTATTCTGGAAAATACATCAATAAAATTCAAGGGTTCATCCCAAATATAAAGATGCGCCTGCTCGCAGAGGCTTGCTGCCAAAAGTACCTTCTTTTTCTGCCCTTCGCTATAGTTCTCCATATGCTTTTCAAACTGCTCACGGGAAAAATCAAGCTTCCTTAAAATTGTCAGAAATAACGTCTCCTCCAAGTCCCGCCGCTTTACAAATTCCTTCAGGCTGCCCTGCAGAAAACGGGTTTCCTGCGATACATAAGATACCTTCAGACCGCTTGCTGTTTTCAGGGTTCCCTCATAAAAAAGCCGCGCTTCTGACGCCGGTTCTGCATCCGGCGTTTCTCTATTATTCTCCGCTAATGCCTGTAAAATGGCTTTTATTACACTGGTTTTTCCACAACCGTTTTTTCCCTGCAGCACAATGCGGTCTCCATTTTCAATAACAAAGCTGACTGCCGGAAGCCTTTTTGTGCCATAAAAAATTTGCAGTTCCTTCGCCTCCACCAATACCGGCTTGTAATGACGCAGCGGAAAAAGTTTTAAATCCTCCGCGGTCTCCAAATTTTTTAAAAGCCCCTCTTTTTCTGCGATTTCTTTTTCCTGCCGCTGCTCCAGATTTTTGCGGCGCATCTGCATCCTGCGGGATTTTTCACCAATATAGGCTCTGCTGTCTTTGCACCATTCATATTTTTCTGACCTCTTCCCGATTTTTGCAGATTCTACCTCTTCCGCCCAAGTTTTTGCCTGCGCTGCCGCCTCCTTCAGACGGTGGATATCCTTTTTCAGACGCACCTGTTCCGACGCTTCATAGGCATCCTGCCGTTTCTTATTTTCCCACCATGTGCTGAAATTGCCCTGACACACTTCTATATTGGTCTTATTGATAACCAACACATGATCTATGCAGGCATCCAGCAAATCCCTGTCGTGGGATACCAAAATAAAACCTTTTTTGCTTTTCAGATAATCCCGCAACAGCGCCCTTGCCGCCATGTCCAGATGATTTGTCGGTTCGTCCAGCAGGAAAAAGTGATTGTCCATGGAAAAAAGAACCGCCAGCATCACCTTCGTCCGCTCCCCGTTGCTCAGGGTGGAAAAAGGACGGAACAAAACCTCCTCGGAAACTTGAAGGAGAGAAAGCTCCCTGCACACCTTCCAGAATTCATAATCGGGATACATACTTTCCAGAATATCTACCGGATTTTTTGACATGTCTGTCACCTCAAAAGGAAAATAATGGAACGGCTCCTCCGCGGATATGCTGCCCCTGTACTCATATTTTCCCATCAGCAAATTTAAAAATGTTGTTTTTCCCCTTCCGTTTCTGGCAATAAAACCCAGTTTCCAGTCTGTGTCCAGCCGGAAGGAAACGTCCTCAAAAATATTTTCGGCACTGCCGTCATAATAAAAAGTTAGATGATTAATGTTAATATAAGACATAGAATCCTCCATTTCGCAAAACAAAAAAGACACAGGAATACCTCCTGCATCCATGTACCGCGTGGCGGACTTATGCAAATAATGAAATGTCAGAATGTATATTCCTGCTAAGCACAAAAAACAAAGATACGCGTATCCACCTGTTTCCTATGCAACGATTTAGTTCCTTAGCAAGAAATAATATACATTCCGCACCTCCCTTATTTATCTATGGTTACACTATAATGCTGTTTTCTGCCGCTGTCAAGTACAAGACTCCCGTCTTTTATTTAGTGGGTATTATTTCTTACACTTCTCTTACATTTTTCTTACACTTTTGCAGAAAACTTGCGGAACTTAACCCTATTACATAAAATATATATTACATAATAGGGGAATAAGAGCAAAAACAGATTGTTGGGGAGGTATGATAATGCTGAATCGAAAACGTATTGCAATGCCGGTAATCGGTATTTTCTGTATTACCTTGTTGTTCTCTGCCTGCGGAGCTAAAAAGGACAAGCCGCGGACACTGCCACAGACAATTCCCATATACAAGACGGAAGAAGAATATAAGGCGCAGTGCGCAGAAACAGCACCTTTGTTTGAAAGCCATCCGGACGACTACATTGTCCATCAGTGGACAGAAGAACAGACAGGTATCAGCAGACCCTATGGCATTTGTGTGGTGGATGATTATGCATATGTCTGTGATTTTGACAATTCCTGCATTGTAAAGCTGGACATGGAAGGAAACCCCGTTGCTTCTTATGGCGAACAAGGTACGGAAGAAGGCAATTTCTCAAATCCGACTGCTATTACCTGCCATGACGGACTGTTTTATGTACTTGACCAGGGAAATCACCGCGTACAGATATTTGACATGGAAATGAGCTATCAGCGGGAAGAATCCTACAAACCGATTACATTTGATCTAAATGATTATTTTCATGATATGGCTGTCGATAAAGATGGAACCATTTATCTGAGTGTATGGACAAACTCAAACTTATGTGCTGTTTATTATATTTCGGATGAACGCCTCATGGCAGTGAATCCGTCCATTAGCGGCTGTCTGGCAGAATATCAGGGTGAAATTTATGCCATGAATACCTTTGTACATTATCTAATTCAATCTCCCAGCTCTAAGTTCATGAGCATGGGCGCAAATTTTTTCCTGAAATGCACACCGGCAGGGCTGGAACAGCTTGCAGAGCTGCCTTATGAGTATACCCCTTCCGATTTCTGCATCGTGGACGACATGATTTATGCCATTTCCCTGCACGGCTATGAGCGCCAGATAGACCGCATTACCATGGATGGCCAATTAGATTCCGCTGTCCATGTTTTTGAGACATCACCGGAACGGGACTGGTCTAAAGTCACCGTAGAACCCGCAACCTTTCCCTTCTACCTTGATGTAGTGGATGATGACCATATATATGCTGTCGATTCTTTATGGAAAACCATCTACTATTTTGAAAAGCGATAACAAGGAAAGCGTAATGGCAAATATCAGGAAAGAAAGGTTACAGGCATGAAGCATATTTTGTGTTCACTATATCATCATCGACTTCTGAATACCGTCGTCGTTGTGACTATCGCAATCGGCTTAATGTTCCCGCTTGCTATTTTATCTTCCATCAGCTTTATGTTGGACAATGTGGCACTGTGCAGCTACAATGACCCCCAAAACCGTATCGTCACGAACTGCATGAGTGTTTATCAGACACCTGAGCAATTGGATGAATGGCTGGTAACGGACGAAATTACAAACTACGGTTATTTTGCCTATCGAAGCAGTATCCTACATGTTTCAGAGAAAGGTATCTCCCTGTGCGGCGTCTCAGGAATTACACAAAGCTATCTGGATTTGGAAGGATACCGGTTAGAATCCGGCAGACTTATCACCGCAGATGAGTACAAAAATGGTGCACATGTCTGCCTGGCAGGGTTTGACTCTGGTACAGCCGTCGGAGACTCTTTTTCTCTCTTAGGCGTTGATTATGAAATCGTGGGACTGATTCGTATGCCAAAGCTTTACGGTACCGTTGCCGTTCCATACCGCTGCATGGAAGAGCTTGCTGCAGGAAGCAATATGCAATTTTGCTTTTCCTTTCAGATGAGCAGCAGTGAAGCTGCAAACCGGTTCAGTTCTACCAATCTTGATTTTGCGGACAGTATAGTGAATTTTGGGGTGGGTGACGAAATTAATGCGCCTTATATTGCATCGATCCAGTCGCGTATCAGCGAATCTCTCAAATTAAGCAGTATCGTTATTTTTGCCGCACTTTTCAGCATTCTGTTTATTTTAACGGGCAAGGTTTTTGAGGAACGTTATCTGATTGGACTGCGAATAAGCATGGGCGCAACCGGAACAAAAATTTATATTGATCTTTTGTTGGAAAACGGTATTTTGATATTATGCGCGCTGCTGCTGGACTTGTTATTCTTTCCCATTGTAATACGCCGCTCACGGATAGTATATGGCTACCCCTCTGCGTGGATGCTTGCCTGTATAGCAGCGGCTCTTATTGTCATTGTAGCAGCCGTCTCGGGCATCATCTATATTCAAACTGCAAAGCGGACAACGCCTGCCACTCTGCTGAAGGAGGAAGTGTAAGCATGGATTATTCATTACGCAAGGCATGCCGGATGATTTGGCTGAATAAAGGAATTTATCTGCTGCTTCTGATAGAAGTAGCAATTGGCATGTTCTTGTTTTCTTATTGCCTGAACACAACGATGTCCTGTGACGATACTGTGCGTAAAATTGATGAAGGCATTGGAACTGATGCGGTACAACTTGTCTGTTATATGTCGGGCACCACCTACCAGCCGGACGGTTTTTCTGTGTCCGCTGATATGATAGAGTGGCTGCGAAACCAAACAGACGCCGAGGGGCTTATCATTCAATATCTCCCCTATGTACAGAATATGCTCAGCTTTGCAGATACAGAAGAAAACGCCGAAATTTACCTTCTTTTTGCCGATGAAAAAAGCGCCGCCACTCTTGGCGTTTCTGCCATTCCGAAGGAAGGATATATTGGCAGCGGCGCGGCAGCACACCTGCAGCACTACAACTCACTTTCAACGCAAGATAATTATTTTACTTTTTGGCTTTCCTCGCTTACCTTATCCGAAAGCACCCTCGCCTTTGGCGATGAATGGAACTGTTCTCTTGACCTGCTTTTACCAATGGATTCGGACTTAGAAAAACAAACTATAAGTTTTTCGTATGGAAGCGTATCTACAGAAGAACAAATTTCCCTGTCAGACTGCATTGTGCTTCCTCTCGAACAGATGGGCGCGCTTGCACACGCACAGGGCTTAAGCGGACAGACTGTAGTTCAGATTTTTTTGGAAGACTGGAGCGGCAATTGGAAACTGTTCATAGATTTTGTGAAAAAGTTGAAGGATGCCAATGCAGATTATAACTATTCGCTGACGCAGCAGTCCGTTGAGCTTCACGACGGTGCAGAAGATATCATGATTCCTTACCGCCTGTCGCTTTGGGTAGGCATTTCCGTACTCGCCATCACAACAAGCGGCATGATAGGCATATTTATTTTAATTCTTCATAAACGGGAAAAAACCAACGCAGTCTCTGTGGCTTGTGGTGCAACCTATGGACGGTTGTTTACGGAACTGCTTACAGAGACCGGCAGCGTCATTCTCACAGGAACCTGTATCGGGCTTATCTGCTCTGTTCCGGCAGTACTGCGGATACAGATTGCCGTACTTGCCATGAAGGGAACCATACATGTGGAAGCTGTTTTATGCAGTCTTGGCATTGCTGCTTTGTCAACCCTTTCCATCTGTGGAATCGCCACGTTGATTGTAAGCGGCAGACAGCTTGCCGAAGTATTGAAAGCGTCATAGACACGCCCTGATTTTATACATATAGAAATGGAGATTGTTATGGAAGAATGTCTGGTATTAAAAAATATTATGAAACGCTACGAAAGTGGTAAAGGAAAAAACCGGAATGTGACGGAAGCGCTCAAAGGCGTGAGTTTAAGCATTGCGCAGGGTGAGTTTGTCGCTATTACGGGACGCTCCGGCTGTGGTAAGAGCACACTTCTTAACATTATGGGCGGAATGGACCGGCAGACCTCCGGTGAATACTTATTCCGCGGAGAAAAAATTGACGATATGAATGCACGCGCGCTGGCACGCTTTCGAAATCAGAGTATCGGGTTTGTATTTCAGGCATTTTATCTTGCAAAAGAACTGACTGCGACAGACAATGTCGCTATGCCGCTTGGCTATGCACATGTGCGCAGCCGCGAAAGAAAACAACGCGCAGAGGAAGCGCTTACCGCAGTCGGACTCAGCACAAAATTTTATGCGCGCCCTTCACAGCTTTCGGGCGGCGAGCAGCAGAGAGTAGCGATTGCACGTGCCATCATCAATCACCCTGCCGTGCTCCTCGCAGATGAGCCGACCGGAAATCTTGACTGTGAAAACGGGCAGAAAATCATGGACTTGCTGCATCGGCTTCATGACGATGGACTGACAATTGTGATGGTCACGCACGATCTTGCACTTGCTGAGCAGGCAGACCGCATTATCTATATGGAAGACGGCAGGCAGAAAAACATCTCTGACAAGTCATAACCTAAGAAATAACCTTATGCTCCAGCCACTTCTTACTGAGAAGACGGCAGGTAAAGATAACCGCCCTGACGCCCCAGTCCGTAAACATGCCAATCCAGACTGCCATTGGTCCGAAGTGGAAGGCTTTTACCAAAAATACGCACAGACTGACCCTGCATATCCACATGGAAGCCGTGGATACCAGCATGGAAAACTTAACGTCTCCGGCCGCTCTCATGCCATATGCCGGAACAAAGGACAGTACCCATAGAAGCGGCTTAAACAACGTTATCCATCCCATCATATACAGGCAGAGTGCGGCGCTCTCCGGCTCCATCGCGCCAATCTGCGTTATCGGGCAGGCAAGTGCATACACCAAAAGACAATTTATGATGATACCGATTTCTGCAGACAACGTCAGCCTGCGCATATAATATATTGCCTCATCCTTTCTGCCCGCTCCCATGCACTGGCCAACCACTGTCATCAGACCGATACCAATACTTGCTGCAATGACGCCGTTCTGCGTCTCCATAATATTTGTCATTGCCTGTGCCGCAATCGCACTTGTTCCCATGGTAGAGACCGTGGACTGGATTGCAAGCTTTCCAAACTGGAACATACTGTTTTCTACGCCGGAGGGTACACCCACCGCCAGTATTTTTCCTATCAGATATTTATCGGGACGAAGCTTTCTGTAATGGTTTACACATATCATCTGCCCCGGTTTCCGCAAAAGTAAAAGCACCATCACTGCACTGAACACTCTCGAAACGAGCGTTGCCACAGCCACTCCGGTCACTCCCATTCGAAAACCCCAGATAAACAAGGCATTGCCGCCTATGTTGATAAAGTTAGAGGTTATGGATATCAGCATCGGGCGTTTTGCATTTCCCTGTGCACGGTAAACTGCCGCACCCCCGTTATAAAGCGCGATAAAGGGAAAGGAAAGTGCTGTATAGAAGAAATAAATGACGCCTGCCTCCATGACGTCCGCCTCCACGGAACCAAATATCAGATGCAGAAACCCTTTGTTAAAGACAAGACAGATTATGGCAATTATTGTCGAAATCACGAAGATAACCAGCAAAATCTGTCTGGCTGCCTGATTTGCCGCTTCCTCATTCTTTTTGCCGATGTACTGGGAACAGACAATGCAGCCCCCTGCCGCCAATGCAGCAAACGCCTGAATCAGCAATATATTAATGGAATCAACCAGCGAAACTGCAGACATAGCCGCCGGACCCACATTACTCACCATCACAGTATCGACCGTCCCCATAAGGGAATTTAAAATCTGCTCAATAATAAGCGGAAACAGCAGCGCCCGCAGCATAACGCTGCTGAAGATATGCTTTTCTTTCAATTTTATCTTATCCTCGTTTCTCACATTTCTCATGGTAATTATACACAACCCTCTATGCTTATGCCAATAAGAGATTATATAAAAAGGTAATTTTCAGAATATTGACACGACCCCGCACGCTTGTTAAAATGATAATATCTATAGTATCAAACTGGTAAACACAATAATTATTCGGGAGGAAATTGATATGTACCATTGCCATATCCATTTCTATTTAACAGGTCCTCATAACAGAAACTTTGAAATTATCAGGGAAATGTCCCCTCTTGCACATTTTACGCATACTTTTTCTGAAAGCGATAACCCGGAAAAGGCTTTGGCGGCTGAGGCAGATGTGATTTTTGCTTATTTACATGACATGAATGTACAGGAAACTCTGCAGACATTGTTGTCTTGTAAAAGTAAAACTGCAGAAATCATTTTGCTTGCCGACAAAGAGCAGGTTGCCCTTTTGACAGATTTTCTGCCGGAAATAAAGGATATATGGATAAATCCCCTGTCAGAAGACGAAATCCGCTTCCGCTTTTTAAGGTGGCAGCAAACCTGCAAAATGAGCAAGGATTTTTGGGAGACCAGCCATTATTTTGATGCTACCATCAACCATATCCCCAACCTTATATGGTATAAGGATAAAGATGGCATCCACGAAAAGGTAAACGACAGCTTCTGTAAAACGGTTAATAAGACCAAAGAGCAGGTAGAGGGACGCGGACACGCCTATATCTGGGATGTGGAACAGGACGACCCTGCATGTATTGAGTCGGAACGGGAAGTCATGCAAAAAGAAGAAACCTGCGTCTCCGAAGAAATCATCAAAACCAAGGACGGCACACGAACGCTTATGACTTACAAATCCCCGCTGTATGACTTGGACGGAAGCGTAATGGGAACCGTGGGCGTGGCGATTGATGTCACACAGGAGCAACTTTACAAACAGGAAATTCTGCAGAAAAATCATACCTTAGAAACCATCTTTTCTACCATAGACTGCGGCGTAATCTGCCATTCATTAGATGGCTCCCAGATACTCAGCATAAATCAGGCTGCGCTCAAAATTCTGGGCTACGAATCAGAAAGCGATCTGTTAAAAGAAGGCTTTAATGTATTTGCCGCCTCTGTCATGGAAGAAGACAGAGCAAAGTTTCTGGAGTCCATTCAGAAATTAAAAAAAGAAGGGGACAGCGTCAGCGTAGAGTACCGCGTACAGCACAAAGACGGTGAAATACTGCATGTTATGGGCAATATCAAGCTCATAAAAGAAAATGGCATGTTATTTTACCAGCGCTTCCTTTTAGACTGTACCGCTCAAAAGCTGCAGGAAAAGAAGAATGAACGCCGTCAGATAAGACTGCTTCAGGCATTGAGTATAGACTACAATATTGTCTACTTTATTAACCTTAACACGGGCATGGGCTTCCCGCTTCAGGATCAAAACGGCAAAATCATTAATTCTGCATTTAGCGAAAGTATATCCCTCCAGGAACGCATCGAGCTTTATATACAGAATTCCGTCTATGAAGATGACAGGGAAATGTTCCGGCAGGCTGCTTCTCTGGACAATCTGAAAAAAGAGCTGTCAGACAAAAAGCTGTACTGCGTCAATTACCGCGTTTACAAAGACAATGAGGTAAAATACTATCAGATGAGAGCCGTGTATGCAGGTACATGGGATGAGGAGCACGGAATTCTTTTAGGTTTCCGCAATGTCAATGAGGAAATCCGAAATGAAATGGAGCAGAAAAATCTGCTTGAGGATGCGCTCCTGCAGGCAAACAGGGCGAGCAAAGCAAAAAGCGTATTCCTCTCCAATATGTCGCATGATATCCGCACGCCGATGAACGCCATTGTGGGCTTTACGACGCTGGCGTTGAATCATATTGACCGACAGGAACAGGTTGAAGAATATCTCAAGAAAATTAAGTCGTCGGGAAATCATCTGCTGAGCCTGATTAATGATATTCTGGATATGAGCCGTATCGAAAGCGGCAAGATGCATCTGGAGGAAAATATCTGCAGCCTGCCCGATATTCTCCACGGACTGCGCAACATCCTGCAGGCGGATGTTCGTGCAAAGCAGCTTGAACTTTACATGGATACCATAAATGTCATGCATGAAGAGATTTATTGTGACAAGCTGCGGCTGAATCAGGTTCTTTTAAATCTGCTCGGCAACTCCGTTAAATATACAGGTGCGGGCGGTACTGTCAGCATGCAGCTCACGGAAAAACCCGGCGCGCCGGCAGGCCACGCTAACTATGAATTCCGCATCAAGGATACCGGTATCGGCATGAGTGAGGAATTTGTAGCCCACATTTTTGAGCCCTTTGAGCGAGAAAAGAACAGCACACTCAGCGGAATCCCGGGAACCGGTCTCGGAATGGCAATCACCAAAAACATCGTAGATATGATGAACGGCACGATTGAAGTAAAAAGTAAACAGGGTGTAGGCACCGAGTTCATCGCATCTTTTACCTTCCGCTTAAATTCCGAAGTCAAGGCTCTGCAGGATATACCGGAATTAAAAAATTGCAGGGCGCTTGTAGTGGATGACGATTTTAATACCTGTGACAGCGTTACCCATATGCTGAAACAGCTTGGCATGCGCGCAGAATGGACATTATCAGGTGAAGAAGCCGTGCTGCGCACACAACAGGCGGCCACACAGAAAGACAATTATAATGTATACATTATTGACTGGCTGCTGCCCGACATGAATGGCATCGAAGTGACCCGCAAAATCTGCCAAGAAGCAGGCGGCAATGCGCCAATTATCGTGCTGACAGCTTACGACTGGTCTGATATTGAAAATGAAGCAAGAGAAGCCGGTGTCGCGGCATTTTGCGGCAAACCGCTGTTTTTGTCCGAGCTGACCTCTTGTCTCCATTCTGTCTTAAATATAAATGAAGAAAACGACAGCGACGTCAGTCAAAACGCAAGAAAACGTCATACCGGACGCATTCTGCTTGCGGAGGATAATGAACTGAATCAGGAAATCGCCATAGAAATTTTAAGCGAAGCGGGACTGTCGATAGAAGTTGCCTGCAATGGGCAGGCTGCTGTGGATATGCTGAAGCAATCTGCCCCGGGATATTATCGGTTAATTCTCATGGATGTCCAAATGCCGGTTATGAACGGTTATGAGGCGACAAAGGCTATCCGTCAGCTTGAAAACAAAGAATTGGCTTCCATCCCTATTGTGGCAATGACGGCCAATGCCTTTGAAGAAGATAAACGGGAAGCGATTGCCTGTGGAATGAACGGTCATATAGCAAAGCCAATTGATATCAATAAGCTGTTTGAATCCATGGATGAAATATTACTTTAGTTTTTCGGAAGGTACATTAAAAAAAGTCGTAAAAAAGCTATAAATATTATGCTTTTTTCCATTTGAATTTTCCATTATACTGACACCATAACAAGTGCGGCGATGCTTTTTAGCGACTGCACGGAAACGAGGTTATAATGAAAAAATCAAAATCACGCAATCTTATTATCTGCATTGTTGCAGGGGTTCTCGGACTCTTCGGTCTGACTATGGCAGTTATGAAGATTGCCCACTTAGGACCTTTTGCTGCTTCCGACAAAAAGTACCAGCATCTTTCCGCCAACGGCATAGAGACGTGGGACAGCGGTTATATCCGTAAGGATCTTACTTCTCTTGAAGTTGTAACCCTGATGGGCAATGGCATCAATCTGGGCAACACTATGGAAGCATACGGACGCAGCGCTTTCGGCACCACCGCCGCAGTCTCTTCCTACGAAACCTACTGGGGACAGCCGGTTACCACACAGGAAATGATTACCGCCATGAAAAATGCCGGCTTTGATTCTCTCCGGATTCCGGTTGCATGGACAAACGCGATGGACTATGAGAACGGTGATTACACCATCCGGGAAGATTACTTAAACCGCGTGGAGGAAATCATCAATTACGCCCTCAATGAAGACATGTATGTCATCATCAACGACCACTGGGACGGAAGCTGGTGGGGCATGTTTGGTTCTGCCAATGAAGAAACCCGCAAGCAGGCAATGGACCTCTACGTGTCCATGTGGACGCAGATTGCGGAGAGATATAAGGAATATTCCGACTACCTGATTTTTGAATCTGCCAATGAAGAATTGGGCAGCCGCTTGAACGATGTGGACGTGGCAGCGGATTCGGGTACTCTCTCCGAGCAGGAATGTTATGAAATGACGAACCTCATCAATCAGACATTCGTGGATACTGTCCGCGGCACCGGCGGCAACAACGCACAGCGGTTTTTATTGATTGCCGGATATAATACGGATATCCAAAAAACCTGCGACAACCGTTTTGTTATGCCCACGGACACTGCAAAAGATAAACTGATTGTTTCCGTACATTACTATACGCCATGGGGCTATTGCGGTAATTCCAGTCTTTCCGTATGGGGTACAAAGAGAAACTACGGCGAACAGAACACACTGCTTGAAATGATGAGCAAATTCACAGAGCAGGGCTATGGCGTTATCATCGGTGAATATGCTGTAGCAATGCGGGACGACGGCACTGTGAAAGACAATATCTGTGACTTTTTAAGCAATTTTCTTTACAACTGCGATTTGTATGGTTACTGTCCCATGCTTTGGGACTGCAGCAACCTGTTTGTCAGAAGAGAACTGAAAATGATAGACGAAGATGTGGCAAATCTTTTCTTAGAGAGACGCTACTCCGCGCAGGCTTCCCTGACAGAGGAGGAAATCAAGGCGACGGCACAGTCCGCCATTGAAACTGCCGAGGCAAATGCTGTCAGTAAATTTGAAGATACCGCATTTGATGCGGAGGATACCGGCACCGCTGTCGCATGGATTATGTTTAATTCAAGCGACTGGGGCATTATGTACAGCGTCGGCGATACGTATGACCCCGGTTCCAAGACGGACGGACTGGTGGCAACAGACGTAGAGGTTACCGGCGAAGGCACTTATACGGTAAGCCTTGACTTTACAAAAACCGGCGGTGGCTTTGCCAACGGAACCGCTTTCTGCGCATTGGCTATCGGTAACGGCGAGATTCTTTATCCCGGTTACGTCGTTACCATCACAGAGCTTGCCATAAACGGAGAGCCCTACACACTTACGGCCGCTCCTTACACCACCTCTGATGACCAAAAGTGTACCCGCGTCAATATCTTCAATGAATGGGTTACTACAGTTCCTCCGGAGGCTCGTACCGCTGACGGCAATACCTCCAATGTTTCACCCGTCATTGTAGACAATGCGGACCTCAGCCATATGGAAACACTTTCCATTACCTTTACATATGGTCCTGCACAATAGAAAATGGGGATATAGGTGATTGCGAAATCTTGCAATTACGCCGTTGTCATTGTGGACATTCTATATTCCAACGCAGACACGCTTTCGCTCCGAGCTTACCGTAGCGGTACTAAGCTCGAAAATACCTCGCTAAGTACCGACGGTAAGCAAGGGTCTGCTTATGGAATATAGAATGTCCACAATTCGAAACTGGTAGATATGAGTTTCGCAATTATTAAAAATAGTATAAATAAAGAGGATGCATATTTTGCATCCTCTTTGCTTTTATCTTTATTTTTATCTTTTCTTACACCGATTATACGGCGCTGGCGTAACGGGCATTTCCTTGTACATTATAGCCTCCGTCAGACGTATAACCATTTGCAGCATTCGCCTGTGTAGTCATATAATAGTCTACAAGTGATGCGTTGGAGGCAACAGAAGAGCCATAGTTCTGGAAAAATCTCTGTACCTTGGACATATCTGAATTTTTAAATGTGTCCTCATCAATCGTCATTCTGCCCTTAGCGTTCACATTGATTCCAAACTGCTTCAATGCATCTGCATTGCTTGCTGTTTTTTCCCTAATATAAGATAAATTTGCTAATACACCGGAATTTGAACTGGATTCAGCGGTATCAAACATGCTGTTGTAGTTACTTACAAAGCTCTTTGCCGTAGCAAAAATTTTGTCAATATCGTATTTACCAGTCTCCTTTACCTTTTCGTATAAGCTGTCAGATGCAAGCGCTTTGCCGTCTGCCTTGAGGGAAGCTGCACTGGAAGCTGCCGCACTACTTGTTTCCGTACTGCTTGACGCAGAACCTGTACCGGATGTAGCACCTGCAAACTGAACGCGCGATGCAACTGCCGAACCGTAGCTCGTGACATTTTTTGCCGAAAACAACTCCTGTACCTTATCGACACCGGCTTTCTTCAGCGCGCCTTCATCAAGATCAATCGTCCCGTTTGAATTAACAGTGATACCAATCTCTGCAAGCTTATCAGCATTTGCAGCCGTGCTGCTCATCATATTCGCCACATATGCCGTTTTGCTTGTCAACGTGGAACCCTTTGCTGCGCTCACAACATCATTATAATCCGACACATAAGCTTTCACTGCAGAAACTACCTTGTCTGCTGCACTCTTGCCATTTGCTGTGTCCGTATAAGTGCCGTCCTTCCGCAATGTTGAAAGAGAAGTATTCAAGTTTGAAAGTCCCGATGTCAGTTTGGCATTTGCCTCCTGCGTATCTTTGGAAACCTTCGGATTTCTCTTCTCTTCCAAAATTCTGTCAAGCATATTGCTTGTGCGGCTTTTGCTGGTACTCTCAGCGGATGACGTTGAAGTTGCACTTACACTTGAGCTTTGGCTTGAACCGTAATAAGCCTTCATCAGCTTACCATAGCTGCCATTCTTGATACTTGTATAATCTGATAAGAAATTCAGATTACCAAGACTGCCTCCACTTGCACTCTGGAATAAATACGAATAATTCTGACTCGTATTCCCCACATTAACACTAATACCCATAAAATCACTCCTTTGCTGACTGACGGAGCCTCCGTGCTCCTACTATTGTTATGAAGCTAATCACCCATGCTTCTTTTTAATCATCCTTATCATAGCATCCTTTGCGCTAAAATACAATACCTAATAACATAAATATTGATTAATTCTTCCATTATAGTAAAATTACCCCTTTAAGCCTCTCGACTGGCGGTCCATATCCTCCACTACAATATCATAGATTTCTCCAAGGGAAGCACAGTATTCCAATACCTTCCAAGGCTCGTTTGTATGATAATGAATCTTAATCAACTCCTCATCACCGACCGCCAAAAGACAGTCTCCTTTAAAATTCTCCGTGAAGTAGTCGCTTATTACATCCTCATCGAGGTCTTCTCCTTCAATCAGTAGTTGTGTGTCATATTTAAATTCCAGCATCCTTTTTCTCCTTCCTTTTGCTGCTTATTATAAGTATTTGATTAATTGCAATATATCAGACAAAAAGGATGCCGTCAATATATCAACCGCCGGTTCCCGCTTCTTTTAACCGGCAAAATAATCGCTTTCCAGTGCTTTGTCTATGGAAATCTTCCAGTTCGTCCTTGCCATCAGAAGAATTTCAAATAATGCGTCTAACTGATCCAGCAATTCACTTACATTTTCCTGCGCATCAAAACGTCTCATCTCTATCCGTCCCTGGTCGCCTACATGCTCGAGATTTACTGCCTGGTAATGCTGCTTATCTTCTGTCATTACCTTACCTGCGCCTCCCAGTAAACGTGCCAGATCGTCTGTCACGTTTATGTACACGCTGCTGTGCATACCTTGCACAAACCGGGTTATATGCATCGGTTCTTCAGTGCTCCCGTCAAATGCTGACACAAAATTCTGAAACGGCCGCCATTCATCTATCACTTCAAAAAGAAATGGCGCATTTACCGAATCTTTAGATGCTATCAAAAGCTGTCTCTGCCTTTCTGTCAGAAAAGATTTCGTAAGCTGCTTTTTTTGCACCTCTGTAAGAGCAGATTTCAGGGCTTCTCTTTTTGCCTCACAAGAATAGAGCACCAGAAAATTCCGCAGGTATGCAGCGTTTTCAGAGAATGCAGTCCTTGCGTCAAGGGAAATATGCCCGCCTCCGCCGGTGGCCGGATCTTTATCCGCTGTAAGACCATACTCGCCTATATGATGAAACAGCAGTTCATCGATACAAAACCCGTAATCCTGAAAGAACTGATAGGGCATTGGCTGCGTCTGAAGTTCTATACAAACCGGGTCAAGGTCAAAATTAACCTTCCAGTTCACGACTTTTTCCTGCACCGTATCTTCTATGCAAAACTCAATTTCCACAGCACTGTATGCCGCATTTTCAAATTTCTTTCTTCCTCTCCCCGTATTTGTCGCCGTAACCTTTAAATGCGACAGGCTTTTTTTGTAACCATAAGTCCCTATCAGCTTTCCCGTCCAGTCCGCAATAATACGGTTTCCGACATCAATTCCCTTTCTCGGATTATTTTTTTCCAAATCATTTAAATCAAAGTGAAAATCCTTGTGATGAAAGGTAAACTCTGTTCCTATCAACACTTTTTCTTTTATCAAAAGCGCTTCTTTCCCGCAGTATTCCTGCTTTGCCTTGTCATTGATCCAGTATTTTCTCAGTCCTGCTGCCAGTTCTTTTCCATCTTTGTAGATCAATCCTGCCAGACTGACACTGTTATTTTTTTCTTCCCTGCACATCAGACTGGAAGGTACCACTCCTAACATCTGTAGATTCTCTACCTGCTTTATCCAGTTTTTTCTATCGGTTTCTCCCTCAATGACTTTTACAATTTCTTCTGCTCTTTCATACATTCTGTTATGCATATTTTTCCTCCTTTTTGTTTTGCGTTGACATAAACTTATTTTCTAAAGAACTCAGCCATTCTTTGCATTTCGATTTTTCACCATGGTAAGGCGGTTTTTCCCTTCCACATACTCATAATGCAGACTATCCATGCGCTTCTTCACCAGATAAATACCCAGTCCCCCTTCTTTGCGAGTTTCTGCGGACTCGCTGATATCAGGGTCCGGCCGGTTCAGCGGATTGTAGGGAATTCCATCGTCCTCAAAATACAGCATCGCCTCCTCTTCGTCTACCCTGCACCCTATCGTGACGGTTTTTGCCTTGCTGTAGTAACAAATGTTAGAAAAAATCTCGTCCACGGCAATTCTTATTTTTGCCATTTCCTTTTGCGGGAAATTTTTTTCTTTCAAAATCCCATCCACAAAGCTGTTCCACTCCTCAATATGCGCCATATCCGGTTTTCCTGTTTTCGTCTGATAACCGTTTCCTTTGTAATAAAATGCGAGCATGGTAATATCGTCAAACTGTTCCGCCTCTCCCTGATAGCACATTACGTCTTCCCAAACCGCGTTCAAGGTTTCCTGCGGCGGCAAATCCGGCTCCTTGTTTAATATTTTTGCAAGACGTTCTTCTCCATACAGTCTGTGTTCCGTATTGTTTGCTTCCGTTACTCCATCCGTATATAAAAAGAGTGCGTCACCGGCTTTTAAGTACAGCTCCTGCTGGGTATACTGCACATCCTCCATACCGGCAAGCACAAATCCGCTGCGCTCCGTCAGGTAGGTATAACTGCCATTTTTCTGCCGGATAAGCGGTCTGGTATGGCCTGCATTGACAAATACCAGCCTGCCGGTTGATATGGTCAGCACACCCATCCACGCTGTCACAAACATGTCGTTGTAATTGTCCTGACACAGACCTTCGTTGGCATCCGTAAATGCCTGCGCTGCACAAGCCGCGCTCCTTGTCCGGTTTTTCAGCAGGGTTTTTGCCACTACCATAAACAGCGCCGCGGGCACGCCCTTTCCCGAAACATCCGCGACCAGAAAAGCAAGATTGTCTTCATCTACCATAAAGAAATCGTAGAAATCCCCGCCCATTTCTTTTGCCGGAAGCATTTTTGCACAGAGGGTAAATTCCCTGCTGCCCGCCAGTATTTTTCCGGAATCCGGCAGCATGTCCGCCTGCATTTGGGATGCCACCTGCAGCTCTGCATGAATCCGCTCTTTCTCTGCTGCAATGCGGGTGATGCCGCCAATGTAATACTCCACATCCTGCATCATTTTTTTAAACGCTGCGGCAAGGTGGCCTGTTTCTCCGTGCAGGCAGCTAAGCTCGTCGCATACCGCCGCAAACTCTCGGTTTTCCAGCTTTCCGCTTTCTTCCCCCGTCTGCCCTTCCTGGTTTTTTCCTTCTGCCAGTTTTTTTCTGTCGGCATAATTTCCGGCAAGTTCCGCCAGCCGCTCAATCGGCACGGTAATATTTTTTTCCAGATACCAGAGAAAACAGATGGAAATACCGCAGAGTGTAAAGAAATCCACGGACACCTGTATGTAAATTCTGTTCCAAAGCGCCACCTTGTCTTCTGCATAATGGTACATTTCTCCATAAGATGACACACCCATCAATACTGCCGAGACAACGCTGAGCAGCAGGAAAATCAATACAAAACGTACATTCAGCGTAAGCACCTGTCCCTTTTCCTGCTCCGCCGCCAAATCTGCCAGAATCATAATGGGAATACCGAGTATCAGGCAGAACACCAGGTTATTAAAGAACAAAAGCAGCGAAGATTGTGAAAACAGGCTGCCCATTCCGGTAACCTCTAAAAGTACACCGAGCATTACCGCCATAAGAAGCGAATCCACAAACACAATGCCGATATACTTTACAACATGACGCACATTTTTCATTCGGATAATGGATTTTTCCCTTTTTTTCCGCACACCAAACCACATAATATACGGCAGATAACCATAGAGCAGCTGTATCAGAAATCCGGGAATACAAATTTCCAAGGCATATCCCGATAAAATATCTGCTGCAAAATTGCCTATGGCACAGCCAAGCGCGCCCCATATACCAAACAACATGCCGAAAGCCGGCGGAAAAGCGCTCGCCGGACGCACCTCTGTCAGATCGGACAGATTAAATATCTGCCGGCATGGTATCGTAATTAAAAAAAATAATAACGCTGTTAAAACTACTATTTTTACTTTTTTCATATCTATAATCCTCTTGTTAAAACCATTTATGACCTGCAGGTTTGCTGCTACGCGGACACAAACGCTAGATCAGTATCACGATCAGGCTGACTGCCGCCGCCGCAGATACCGACAGCATCCACGGTATTTCTGCCGGATTAAAATGCCAGACTTCCACGCCTGTAAAAAGCAGGAGCATAAAACCGGCGTATCCCACACAGACTGCCTGCCGCAAAACCGGCTGTTCCAAAATATAATTTCTTCCGGTAAAGCGGCAGCATTCTATTCTGACACTGTCCGACGTCAGAATAATAAAGAGCGGCATACCAAGTCCGATGGAAAAACCCAAATTGTTAAAAAATACATATGTGTAAATCTGTTCCAGCCAAATCCCCTGCATGATATACAATCCGAATGCCAGAATCCATGACACCGTCATGGCGCAGACTGCAGAAATAACACAGTATTTTACGATATTTTTTCCGCTGTGTAGATTCGGCTCCTCATCCGAAAAAAGATGCCAGAGACGGTAGGGCAGATAAGCTGCCAGAAAATTGCCGATAACGCCAAGTGCAGAGCTTTCGGAAAAAGTACCTGCCATATCTGCTAAAAGATTGCCAATACCGCACGCAGCGGCTCCTATCGGACCGCATATCAGTCCCGCCACCGGAGGAATGGCATTGACCGGACGCACCTCTGTCAATCCCTCTACCAGCACCATGACCTTAAAAGAGATTCCCAGTACGAAGAACGCCGCCAACGTAATTAAAAACTGTTTTCCTTTACCAATCCGCATATATTTCTTTCACACCTCACAATTTTTTTCGCGCCTCTCCAAAAAATGAAGCCCCGCCACCACTGCGCCGGCCGCAATGACAACGGCTCCTGCTACAGAAGAGGAGGATACTCCCTGCCCGCCCCCATAGGATGCCGGAAGAAGAACGGACAAGCCAAGCGTAATGACCGGCTCCGTGGCGGCAATTACTGTCACACTGACGGCATCCGTATATTTTTGAGAGAACATAAGTACAATGTAAGCGTATGCCTTGGCAAAAAAAGCAAGAATAAAGATATTGGAGAGCAGTTCTCTTGTATAAAGGATGCATGCAAAGGTTTTGGGATCTTCCATATACCAGAAGATAAACCCGATAACCGTGCTGAAAATCATCTGCACAATACAGATCAGAAGCGGGTCCTCCTCCTTGACATACCGATCCACCGCAATGGTATAGATTGCCGAGCCGATACAGGTCGCCAGCATATAGAAAGTGCCTGTACTGTAAAAACCGCTTATGGTAAAGCCTGTACTGATACAGAGTCCCAACACGATAATGCATGCGCCCAGCATAAGATTTTTACTTGGCTTCTGCCTGAAAAACAACATGAGAAGCGGCACGATAATAATAGTCAGCGCTGCCAGAAAGCTTGCATTTGACGGCGCAAGAAGAGAAATTCCTTTTTTCTCCGTGAGCAGATTAACGCTCAGGATAATGGAAAGAATGCCACCTTTTATCCATGTATTTTTCCGGAGTTTTCGAAGCTGCTTCGCGAAAATCAGTGCCATAAGCAGCGCGGCAATGCCGCAGGTCAGTGTCAAATAGGCATAAGAGGAAAAATCCTCCGGCAGATTTTTGATAAATATGTATGAAGACGCCCAACAGAGTGTAATCGAAATCAATAGAATATTATTTTCCGTTTTCGTCATCTGCCGCCCTTCCTTTCTCCGGCTCCGTTTCTCCATAATAGGTGTAGGAAACGGTTCGTTTTTCCAGTAAGATGGTATTCTGGTTCAATGCTTCAATTACTTCATTCATAATTTCCCTTAAGGACTCTTCATCCGCCTCCCTGAAGTAGTACACTAACGTATTCTCTTGTGTCAGAATATTCTTTTCATCCGCCCATGCGCCCCTTGCTTCCATAACCGTATACCCATCCACATACCGGATACAGATGGCATCTACAATCGCTTTTGCTTCCTCCGTAGAAATAAGCTGACAATATTCATCCTTGTCATTCAGACCGATATACAGTGTGTATTCCGGCGCTTCTTCCAGCAGAAATCCCGCGTTCTGAGCGGTATACGATTTTTCACCGGCGGTCTCGGCATAGTGCATACCGGCCATACCCGCCGCAAACATACCGATACATGCCATTACCACGAAAAATTCCTTGTCCTCCGGCTTATTCTGTTTCTTTTCTTTCTCCATTTGACCCTCAAACCAAAGTTGAAAGCTTCCGCTTTACAGAATTGTCAGTATATCTGCAAATCCCGTAATGGTAAATACTTCCATAACCTCTTCATTTACATTATGAATTTCCATTTTTCCCTGCTTTTTCATCTTTTTTGATGCTGTCAGAAGCACTCTGAGGCCCGCCGAGGAAATATACTCCAGTTCGGCAAAATCAAACTGCAGATTGGTGACTCCCTCTAACTCTTTTTTCAACTTCTCTTCAAGCTGCGGTGATGTAACCGTGTCCAGCCTGTCCGTCAGTTTTATCTCTAACGTATTTCCATTTCTTTCTATTCCGATTTCCATAAATAATCTCCTGTTTTCAATTTTCCCACGAAGGTTTTCTTTTAAATCCTACATGATAGGTCGTCCTTTCCATCGTCAGCTCATGCTCTCCCAGCATATAACGCCCGACCGTAATGTCTTTTCCTATGATAACCCCCTTCGGATAGTCGTTCAGGCACTTGTTCAGCAGATTGACCTGCTCTGCCCTCGACTGGTCTGAAAGGGGGTTATTGGGATTTACGCTTCCGATGGGAACCAGCTTGATATAGCAAATGTCTGATAGGACTGCTTTTTCACTTCCGCTCATCGACTTCTCCCTCTGTATGGTGGTTCAGGTTCTTTATCCGGGTAATGCCGTTCTTCCTGCAACCGCATCGCTGTATTCAGCCTTCTTGTTAAACAATTGTTCCTCAATCTGGCTGACCTTCTTCTGTGCCTCCAGTGCATTGTTCTGCGCTACCTTCAAGCCCGCATAGCCGCTTTCACTCTCACTGTATTCCACAGCTTCCATCCCACTTAGCGCCTTTAATGCAAAGATTTCGGATACGCCATCACTGGTCTGTCCACTGTCGGCAATCATCTTAATCAGTTCGGACGCATTGTTCTGCAGGTTGTTCCATGACAAATTTACTTCATCCATAATCTGCCCATACCGGATTGCCGTTTCGTCCTGCTCTCCCTCTGCGCTGCCTGCATCCTTTTCCAGCTTATTCATTTCTCTCACCATAACTGCCTGATAGGCATTCTGCTGGGAGGAAGCAAGCCGCTTAAGTTGTCCGATATTATTATCCAGTCCGGCTTTTGCAGCGTCCAATCGGTTTTCAATCTGGCTGATTTCCTGCCGCAGGCCCTTTAACTTTTCTGCCTTTAATCTTGCGCTTTCTGCCAGTTTTTGTCCGTTTCCGTCCTGAATAGTCGAGCCCACAAGCGAGGGCGAGATGTTAGCCGCCATCATGTCGAGCACTCGTGCCAGACCCTCCGGCGTGCCATGGTTGGTCGCCCTGACGTCAACATGATATTTTGCTGAGTTGTCAGAGCTTCTGGTATTGCTGCTGTGTGCGCTGACACTGCCGCTGACACTTACCTTAAAAAAGCCTACATTCAGTGTGGCACTCGCGCCCAAGGTTCCATCCATAGTGCTTTCTTCTTTTATACTTTCTTTCACTTCCATGTCGAACAGGATATTTACCTCGTCTATCTGCAGGTTAGGAATCGGCACGATAGCGAGCAGGGGCATATCCACCTTCATTTCGTCCAGATTGCTTGTCCCATCCTCGTTGACGCTGCGCTTCTGATACTGAAATGCAACGGTCTGTAATTCACCGTTTCTTTTAAAGCCTACCGTATTGATAAATTTCGCTGTAGAATTTGCCAGCGCTAAACTGGCGTCTGCTGCCGCTGATAAAGGCCCGCCGATTAATTGGCCCATATTCAGACCTGCAAATTGTTCTGCTACTCCCATAAAACCTTCCTTTCTTTGGTTGATTGCTACATTCGGACTTTGTGAAATTTCCGGAAGAGAGCGGAGAAAAATCTTTTGAAAGAAAAGTGCTTTCGCTTTGGATAAACAATCTCTTCTATTGTAATTTCTTCTGCCCAGAGCAGATTTTCCTGTAAAAAGGCTTCCGCCTCCATGTTGCAGATTACCTTAAGATTTACGTTTTCCAAAAGCTCCTGCAGGTATGCTTCTATGCACGCAATTTCCTGCTGCCGCCTTTTTTCCGCCTTCTTCTGCTTTCTTTTGGGTTTTTTATTCATAATCCTTTTCCAGTCCGAATTCAATTTCCCGATTCATGATTTTTTCCTGATACTCCATAATGCGGTTGGCAATATTTGATTGCGCCATCAGGTACTTGTCTTTGTCAAATTCGCGCGTTATGTCCGCATATGCATCCTGACTTATCTGCTGCAGTCTTTCCTGTTCCGCAATCATATCTGAAATCTTCTGGTATAGCTGTCTCAGCTTCTTCACCTTCGCTTTCAGCTTTCCAACCTCCTGCTTGATATTTTTCTGGTCCTCAGAACCTAAATTGCCGTCCACAGCAACGGGCGTTGTATCCAACTGCTTTGCCATCTGGTTGGCGCTCAGAATATCCGTAATCCGCATAACGCCTTCCGTTGCGGGAATGGATTTTACCTTCATTTTATAGGAAACCCTCGGCAGGAAATCGCTTTCCCGCTGTTCCGGCGAGCAGATACGGGCATTGATCTGGTATTTTCCGTCCTGTTCATTCACCACCTGTATTTCCGTAGAAAAATCTATCTCCGCTTTTTCCACATTCAGACTGGTGATGGGCACAATGGACAAAAGCGGCACTTGCAGCTGCATATTGTCCACGCTGCATCCCTCATCCGCCTCTGGCCGCACTTTATCATAGGCTATATTAATATTGCTCAGATAAACGGTTTCCTCCTGCCCATTCTGCTTGGTAATGCCCATACTCCGAATTGCTTCCACTACCTGCGCACGAAGCTGGTGGTTTGATTTTGCAAGCGCATACAATGGTGCATATACCAGATCGTCCAGAAGAATAAAATCACTGTCCCGATAGCCTTTTTGGTTGTTTTCGCCCGCGTGCTTTGAGAACTCCTGCTGCTTCATAGGTTCATCAGCCATTTTGCCTTTTCCTCCTTTAGCTTAAAAACAGCGCTCTTTCTTCTTCCCTGCGCCTTACCAGCCCCGGCAGCACCTTTCCGCCGCCTTTGTTATATAAAAGCAGCTTGTCCGCCACTGTGGCAGCATCCCGTCCGGATACCAGTTTTTGCAGATTTCCATTTCCACAGTTGTAAGTAAAGGAAGTCAGTGCATCAAACTGATTCTGTGTAAGCGGAAATTGTATCAGTCCTTTCTGTACACAGTTATTCACATATCCGGCATATTTCTTCAAATCCTTTCCTAGCAACTCTTTTGCCGCCTCCATTGAAGCAAGTGTGTCCCCTTCCTTGACGCCTTCTGTATGACCATAGCCTATCGTCCATACGCCCGCCGAACATTTGTATGCCGTAAGCTTGCAGCCTTCATACTTTGCAACCAGCTCGACGCCTGCTGCGGAAATCTCCATACTGCCGACAGGCTGCGCATTACATTTTGGCACCGACATTGGCTGTACACCGCCTGTGGCTGCTGCGACCGGGTTTACATTACCCGTTTTTTTTTCCGCATTTCCGTTCATGGCGTCATTTACCGCCTGCCTGAAGGTATCCATCGTATACCCGATATTTAACTGCCTCCAAAGATGGTCCGGGTCTCCGTGTCCTGACGCGATTCCTCTGTCATGCCCTTCTTTATGGCTTACAATAACGCCGTCAGCAAGCGGATTCAGCCCAAACTCCTTGCAGAGAAATGCAAACAGTTCCACCGCGGCCCGATAGGTACGTTCCGCGATTTCCTTCGCTTTGCTTTCGTCCGAGCAGGTAAAAGTGGCGCCTCCGGTATACTTAATACATGCCGGTTCACACATTTCCACGCCTATATGCGTGTTGTTTCCGCTTCCGCCGCAATGCCATGCACGATGATCCCATGGCAATGTCTGATATACCTTTCCGGTGTTTGCATCGATAAACGCATGAACGCACGCCCTGCCATAATTGGCGTCATTCCACTTTTTTACAAAGACCTCCGCGGACGGCTGGGGGCATCCGACGCTGTGAATCATCAGTCCCTGTACCTTTATCTTTTTTCCCGCTTTATAACATGGGTTGCTGCTTAAAATACTTTCTACTATTTCCATTGCTTTTGCCTTCCTTTCTGTTTTTTACGCGCTGATTTTGACATAAAGCTTCGACTGCAGATGCTTTCTTTTCAGGCTGTGTCATCATAATACGATATTTTGTATAGTTCTCTTTTTCTGAAAAAATCCCTTATTTTTCGGCAATTTTCCCGTTTTTAGCACAAAAAAAGACAGGCCCTTTTTGCCTGTCTCCTTTCCTATTTGGTTTTTATCAAGGAAAATTCGTAAAAAACACTTGACACACCCAACAAAATATCGTATTTTGTTTACTTTTCCGTTTCCTGCCTGCATACCAAAAGCAGCTTATTTACCTTTTGCGCCCATTATTGTTACAATCTCAGTTTCTCCATTTTCTGCCGTTTTTCCTGTATGGAAGTCGCCGCATAGATTCTGGTCGTTTCCAGACTGGAATGTCCCAGTATATCAGATAATTCCGATATATTGCCATAGCGGTTCATATAGGTAATGGCAAACAAGTGCCGAAAACTGTGAGGATGTACTTTTTCTTTTGGTATTCCAAGCACATCTGCCATATGCGTCAGCATTTTGTAGACGCCTATCCGGCTGATTTGACCTGTGCGGTTTCCTCTAAAAATAACGCCTCTTTCAATGTGCGCTTTTCTACAGTAATTGCGCAGTTCCTTTAACAGCTTGTCCGGCAAATATACCTCTCTGATTTTTCCCTTGTTGTTTACGGTAATCATTTCCTGATTTAAAATCTCAGCCGTGAAAAATTTTAGCTCACTGACTCTGATTCCGGTAAGAGCCATTGTTCTCATAATGTAATAATATTTTTCCCTGCCGCTCTCTTTTGCATACTCCAGCAGTCTGTTATATTCCTCCACACTGATTACATTTTCAAGACTTTTCCTTCTCTGTATTCTTTTTGTCTTTACACGGCACTCCCAATACCCTGCATACTTCAGGTAACTGTTAGCCGCTACAATGTACAGATTCAATGTAGAAACAGCAAGTCCCCTGTCTGAAAGATGTTTTTTGTATGCAATCATTTCTTCCTTTGTAATTGCCCTTCCGTCCAAAAAGTCCAATAGCACGCGAGCCTGCCTTATGTAAATTTCTTCCGTACCTGCCGACAGCTCTTTTCTGAACAAGTACGTCCTGTATCCTTCCATATCCTTTCTGTATTTCATGCTGATGCTCCTTCTGTCTCCGGTTATACCGAAGTCCCCGTTTTGACAGAAGCCGCTCTTTATGCGACAGGAATGTCTGAACTATACACCTCCTTATCGTCGGTTTTACAGACAAAACGACTATTGCAGTCTAAACTTTAGAAGCATAGATTGCAATAGCCGTTTTATGAATATTTCTGTATTTATCTTTCTTTTATTATCTTTCCGTTCTCCACACGGAAAACCATGTCGCATTTTTCAATGGTCTGAAGCCGGTGTGCAATGATAATCAGGGTTTTTCTGCCGTGGAGTCTGTTGATGGACTCCATTATGGCTGCTTCCGTGTCATTGTCAAGCGCAGAAGTTGCCTCGTCCAGAATCAGCACTTCCGGATCTTCATACAATGCCCTGGCAATACCGATTCGCTGCCGCTGTCCGCCGGAAATACGGATACCCCGCTCTCCGATTCCCGTTCTGTCCCCGTCGGGAAGCCCATCCACGAAGCTGTCAAGCTGTGCCTCCTCAATCGCATGCCGCAGCTTATCCTCGTTGATATCCTCTTCCTTAACCCCATAAGCAATATTCTTCCGGATATCAGCATTTAAAAGCGCTATCATCTGGGGAATATAACCGATGTTCTTAAGCCACTCCCTGTAGTGCTCCTGTACATCCACGCCGTCCGCCATAATTTTACCTTCTTCCGGCTTTAAAAGTCCCAGAATAATATCCACAATCGTTGTCTTGCCGGCGCCTGAACCGCCCACAATGCCAATCGCGGAACCTACCGGTATAGTCAAATCGGCATGGTCAAAAATATACTTCTCTGTATTTGGGTATTTGTAGGTAATCTCATTTAAACGAATTTCCTTTGTAACAGGAAGCTTTTTCTTTGCTTCCACGGCATAGGAAAGATCAATTTTTTCTTCACTGATATCGTCTAACAGATTGTCGCTGACATTAAAGAAAAACGGCTCGCAGAAGGATATCTGCGTCAGCTGGTTGTTTATACGGCTGGCGGAAGGCATGAGGCGCACCGCTGCAAAAGCAAACGCAGAGAGCGTCGGAATCATGTTTCCCACGTCCGCACCGGTCAGAACAAGCACAAGCATATAGGCAATCATACCTGTGATGCACACCGCTTCTATCAAAAGCTTCGGCGTGTTGGCAAACATGCTGTAAACCTCCATCGCATTGATGTAGCCCTTGCCCTGCTTTAAATATTCACCAATAAAATACTGCTCTTTCGCATTGACCTTGACCTCTTTGATACCGGTCACCGTCTGTGTAATCCATTCGTACATGGAAGCGCCGTAGTCCTGATTGGCTTTTCCCGTCCGATTCATAATCGGCTTGATAATCCGCTTTATCACAAGCAGCGTCACAATAAGCAGCACACAGAGCGTAAGCGTCATCAGCGGATCCAGTACAAACAGGGTAACGCCTACAAAAAGAAATACAATAACCTCAGAAACCAACTGCAGCATGGCAAGTACCAACGTATACATATTGTTGATATCCGCCGTGATGCTTCTCTGGATTACGGAAGTCTCTGCATTCAGAAAATACTCATAATCCTTATTGACATAGCTTCGCAAAAGCCGCTCCGCTGTCTGAAACTGATTGGTAAACACAAAGCGGTACATTCTTTTCTGCTGCCAGAACAAAAAGGCATCCTTTGCAATAAAAATCAGGATAAGCGCTACCATGGAAACAACGGTAAACTGCAGCGTCGAGTTAATGTGAAGCAGATTACAGACAGACCGCACAATTTCATACTTATCCAGCACATCCGGCTGAATGACCGCCGTCACCACCGGAATCACCAGCGTGATGCTCGTCATCTCCAAAAACGCACCGATGACCATCATCACCATCAATGCCGCCATCTGCTTTTTTTGTTTCTTATCCATCAAAATCCGTAGCTTCTTTATGTCCTTTAACATCCGCCGTTATCCTTTTCTTCTTTTTCTTCTACCAGGTAATTGCGAAATATCTTCTACAAGTAACGGAAATGTTCAATATAGACAAAAACGGGCTCCGAAGCAGTGGCAAGTCGCCCTTATTTTGTCTATATTGCCCATTTCCTGTAACTCGCAAGAGATTTTCGCAATCACCTGCTGACTTTTAATGGATAATTGCGAACCCCCTGCCTGCCGATTCCGAATTGTGCACATGGTATATTCCATAAGCAGACCCTTGCTTACCGTCGGTACTTAGCTGCCGTATTTTGGCAGCTTACGTACCGCTACGGTAAGCTCGGAGCGAGAGCGTGTTTGCGTTGAAGTATACAATCTGTACAATGACACTTACCACATAACAAACTTCGCAATATCTACTTCCCGCCATGCCTCTTATCCCATGTAATCTTCATAAAAGCATGGTTTTCCTCCGGCTCATAAGCGTCATAAATATAAGGCCCAATATTTATTTTTTCATCTGCAAATTCTATGGAATCCAGCGCCGAGGTAATGATGGACACCGCCTTGCGAAAATGAATGCCTTCTATAAAATTGAGCACTTCTATCGGAAACTTTCCGCGAATCACCGTACACTGGGGATACAGCGCCGCATAGTCAAGCCCATCCCGCGGATGCGGCTTAATCACCACATGCAAATCCCCGCAGTAATCCCGCAGAACTTCGTCGCTGACGGCTTTCCTGACCTCAGGCTTATCTCCCGGAAAACCTTCCGTTAAGAAGAGTACACAGTTCCCGCAGCCGGAAAGCTGCTTTGTCAGTTCATCCGCATCCGGCAGAAAAACAGCAAGCATCGTTTTTTTCTGTTCGGCAGTCAAAGCCTGCTCCATAGGCTTTCTCGGTACTTTCTTATATTTTGCAAAGGTATAGTCAAAATAAGAAGTGTCATTGACCTCCATGTCCAAACAGTATTTCCCATACCCGTTCTGTATAAAAATAAGATTCTTTGCCGCCAGCGCCGCCTTCAACTTAAAATGCCCCCGATTGTCTACATGCGCCGCATCAAAATTTTTCAGGCAGTCAAGACCGTCCTCCACCGCGTGATAATAAATATGGCGGTAACTCAGGTAATATCCGATAGGGTCGGAATCACAAAACACATAGATATCCTGATATTCGGTAAAATCAATATCAATAAACTTTTCCTGTAACTTTCCGAGCTTTTTGGTAAAAATAATCCTGTTTACCATATGCTTTACAATATTATGCTGATTTTCCTTGTATTTCATGATTTCCGGAAAATCCTCGGCACGCCGCTCATCCAACGCAAGCACCCTGTCAAAGATACCTGATGCTTTAAGCCGTTCATCTAAGTCCTCAAAGTCCATAAACATCCTGCTGAGTGCAATATCCGCTTTTTTTTCCTGTCCGTCCTTCAGGTTCATTTCTTTTAAAAGCGAGACATAGACATGGTACAGGGTATGACACACGTAAATTCGGGAACGGTTTCTTTTTTTTCTGCTATTCATACTTGCTGCTGCGCCTTTTTGGAATAAAATTTATTTTGTAAAAAATCTCTGGGAAACCGTATAAGTCTGACTGGGTGCAATTTCCTCATATCCGCTTTCTTCCTTCGGCATATTGAGGTTGGGTGCGTTTACCTGTGCCGTCATAGGCTCGGGACAGAAATAATTTTTGAATCCCTCATTGTTCCAGACAATCCAAAATTTATATTTGTCGTCCACCTCATAACAGATTTTTTTGCCGCTCTCCGTATCCGTCACCACACATCCGTGGAAATCCTCACCATCCAGCGAAATGGTTCCACCCGTGAACATTTCGTTGTTGATATCGCGGAGAACAGGGCATCTCGTGCCGTTTACATACTCCATATCGTCATGGTCCAAATCATGCTGCCTGCCATCCGGAAGCCAGCGCTGCTTGTTAAAGCTGATTCTTTTTACTGCCGGAAGCTGCAAGCGGACGTCTTCCTGCCTGCCGCCGTCAACAAAGGGCGTATTAATGGTCGTATGGGTTGCTACGGAAATCGGCATCATTTTGTCAGAATGATTTGTCAGAGAAATCGTATGGCGCAGGCCTTCTTCAGAAAGTTCAATGGTGATTTCCGCCGTAAACTTTATGGGAAAGCAGGCAAAGAAAAAGTCGTTTTCATCATAGACATATTCCGTCGTGATATAAGCCTTCCCGTCTTTAGCAGCAAAGTCCTTGATTTTATACGCCCGCTTCTGTAAAAAGCCATGGAGATGATTGCCAAAATCCTCTTCATTTACAGGAAGATGATACTCGCCGTCCGAAGTTTTCAGCAAGCCGCCGTCAAAACGGTTTGCCAGGTAAAGCGTAGGCAGGCCCCATATTTCGGGGGCATTCATAATTTCCGCAATACTCACGTCATCGCGGTAACGGAAAATTTCCATGCCCATTTCATTGTTCCGAAACCGCAGAACATTGCTGCCAATCAGAGGAGCAACCACTGCATAATATCCCCCTGCGGCAAGCTCTACTGCTTCCATTCCCTTGTGCTGTGTTTTTCTCGCATAAAATTCATTTACCATTTTCTGTTCTCCTTGCATTTTGTATGCTTATTTGCTATGCCGAAGTACGGTCGCTGAAAATCTGGGAAGCTTAAGCGTAACCTTTCCTGCAAGCACGGGAATTTCTGATTTTTCCGTGCTGTAGCCGGATTCCGTCGTTTCAAACACCTTCATGATAACGGATTCTCTGGGAACTCCTGCCTCCCAGACCCTTACGCTTTTTTCCAGTTCGTAATCATTATTATTTATCAGTACAATGGTCTGGCTGTCCCTCTTAAACCGTCCGTACGCCAAATAATTGTAATCCATACCTAAAGATTTCAGAGAACCGGTTCGCAGCTCCGGACAGGATTTGTGAAGACTGATAATTTCTTTGTGGAATGCTATCAGTTCCTTATCCTCGTGCCCCCACGGATAGGTACGCCTGTTGTCCGGATCCGTAAATCCACAAACGCCTGCCTCGTCTCCATAATAAACCGCCGGCGCCCCGGGCCATGTCATCTGTATCACTACCGCTTCCCGGAATACGGCAGGATTGTTGCCGTGATTTGCCGCCTCCGGCCCCAACGTGTTGGTCCTGCCCACCTTGTGACTCGTGCGGGTCATAAAGCGGGAATGGTCGTGGTTGGAAAGCTGGTTCATCGCCACCTGCCAGCTCGGTGTGGAGAAACTGGAACTGTGATGCCACATAGCCCCCCAGAAGCTTTCCGCATTGCCTAAAAGGTCCTGCCTGAAATCGTCGCTGTGCTTTTCCATTCCTGTCAGGAACCAGGTAACGGGTTCCATAAATGCGTCATAATTCATGACCGAATCCCATTCGTCGCCCTGCAGCCATTCTCTTGTATCTCCATAATGTTCCGCCAAAATGATGGCATTGGGATTGGCCTCCTTGACCGCCTTTCTGAATTCCCGCCAGAAGAAGTGGTTGTATTCTGCCGAAAGACCAAGGTCAGCAGCCACGTCCAGCCTCCAGCCATCTACATTATAGGGCGGGGAAACCCATTTTTTGGCAATGTACATAATATAGTCAAAAAGCTCCTTCGACCCATCATAATTCAGCTTTGGCAAGGTGTCATGACCCCACCAGCCGTCATAGGTCGGATTGTATGGCCATCTGTTCTGGTCACGAAACAAAAAATAATTGCGATAGGGGCTGCTTTGAGAAATATATCCGCCTTTTTCATAGCCCTCAGCATTTTCATAGATGCGCTCTCTGTCCATCCACTTATTGAAAGAACCGCAATGATTAAATACACCGTCGAGGATTACCTTCATGCCCCTTTTGTGGGCTTCCTCCACTACTTTTGCAAAAAGTGCGTTAGCCGCCTCCAGATTTGCTTTTCCCGTCACTCGCCGGATATATTTAGTGGCAAAGCGGTTTTCCTTCTGCCCGTCTGGAAGAAGTTCGCCCCCGTCATCCACTATCTTTCCGATATGCGGATCTATATAATCATAGTCCTGTATGTCATATTTATGGTTGGAAGGCGAAACAAACAGCGGATTGAAATAAATAACTTCAATCCCCAAATCCTTCAGGTAGTCCATTTTATCCAAAACACCCTGCAAATCTCCGCCGTAAAACTCCCTGACGCCCATCTGCGCCGGATATTTATTCCAGTCCTCTACCTTTGTGACATTCTCATAGATATAACAGTACTCGCCTGTTTCTACATCATTGGTCTTATCCCCGTTGAAAAAGCGGTCAATATAAATCTGGTACATAACGGCGCCCTTTGCCCAGTCAGGCGTCTTAAAGCCCGGTATGACCACAAAATCATAGTATTCATTTACCTCTTGAGTCAATCCCCTGGTGTTATAAAAGCCGACAATTTTACCGACGTTTATCTCAAAATGGTAAGATACCTTTACATTGTCCAACTGTATCTGAATTGCATAAAAATCAAATACATCATCAGACTCCTCTTTCAGCATCAGCAGCCGCTCGCCCCTGCATATTAAAAATACTCTGTCAATATTGTTTTTTGCCGTTCGAAAACGAATGGTGATTTCTTCATAAGGATTCGGCTCACAGGGAATCACATACTCTTCCGTGGAATCACTGAAAAGAGCATGCTTATTTAAGACCGGACGCATGGATGCGATATATAACTGATTCTGCTCTATTTTTCCTAAAAAATTTATATCCATAGATAAACCTCACCAACGATTGATTTCCCCTACTATTTTATAATATTCAATTCTCCCGCGCAAGGCTAATTCCATAAAACCATGAAATTTTCCGATACACTGCAACGAACAAAAAAAGACAGCCTCGGCGGCTGTCCTTTTTTAGAGAAGGTATTTCTTTCTTATGGGGTATAGCAAAAACTATATAATGTATTGGGGGGGTTACAAGTAGTATAATAGCATAGCCTTCAAAATGCGTCTATTCTCAAAATTCACAAATATTACAAATTAGCCATTTCATTTTTGGTAATTTTGTACATATACAAGTTGTGCATTATGACTAAAACAGTGCTTCAAACTCCGCTCTGGTAATTTTTTCTCTTTCCAGCAGCAATGCCGCCGCCTTATGAAGCACGCTTTCATGTTCCGTAATAATGCTTTTCGCCCGGGCATAACAGTCATCGATAATTGCTTTTACTTCTTTGTCGATTTCGCCGGCAATCGCCTCGCTGTGCGAACGGGTATGCGCCAAATCGCGACCGATAAATACTTCATCATCGCTTTCATCATAGTTAATCACACCGATATTCTGCGACATACCAAAACGTGTCACCATCTTGCGCGCTACCTTTGTCGCCTTCTGAATATCACTGGATGCACCTGTCGTAATATCGTCAAAGATAATCTCTTCGGCAATCCGCCCGCCTAAGGATACCATGATATCCTGCAGCATCTTGCCCTTTGTCAAAAACATTTCGTCTTTTTCCGGCAGAGGCATGGTATATCCTGCCGCGCCTATACCCGTAGGTATAATAGATACGGTATATACAGGCCCTACATCGGGCAGTACATGGAACAGAATGGCATGACCTGCTTCATGGTACGCCGTAATCTTTTTCTCTTTGTCAGAAATAATCCGGCTTTTCTTTTCTGTGCCGATTCCTACTTTTATAAATGCCTTCTTTATGTCCTCCTGCGCAACGTAGACACGGTTCTCTTTTGCCGCGTTAATCGCCGCCTCATTCAGAAGATTTTCCAAATCCGCGCCTGTAAAGCCCGCCGTCGTCTGCGCTATCTGCTTTAAATCTACGTCATCACTCAGCGGTTTATTTCTGGCATGCACACGGAGAATATCCTCTCTGCCGCCTACATCCGGCGCTCCTACTGCTACCTTTCTGTCAAAACGTCCGGGACGCAGGATGGCAGGATCCAGAATATCCACGCGGTTGGTCGCCGCCATCACGATGATTCCTTCGTTGACGCCAAAACCATCCATTTCAACCAGAAGCTGATTTAAGGTCTGCTCCCTTTCATCATGTCCGCCGCCCATACCGGTACCGCGGCGTCTTGCCACAGCATCAATCTCGTCTATAAAAACAATACAGGGAGCATGCCTCTTGGCGTCCTCAAACAAATCCCTGACACGGGAAGCGCCCACGCCGACAAACATTTCCACAAAATCCGAACCCGAAATACTGAAAAACGGAACATTTGCTTCACCGGCTATCGCCTTGGCAAGCAGCGTCTTGCCGGTGCCGGGAGGACCCTCAAGCAAAACGCCCTTGGGAATTCTGGCTCCCACCCGGGTAAATTTGCCGGGCTCCCTCAGAAAATCGATAATCTCCTGCAGCTCTTCTTTTTCCTCCTTGAGACCTGCCACATCCTTTAACGTAATTTTACCTTCGCCAACCACGGAAAGCCTTGCACGGCTCTTTCCGAAGTTCATCATTCTGCTGCTGTTTCCACCGCCTGCATTCTGCGCGTTCATCATAACGAACATGAACACGCCTACAATAACTACAATCAGGACCGGCAGCACCGAGGTGAAAAACCAGGGCTCCGGCTCCACATCAAGCACCTGCGGCTCCACGCCATAGGAACGCACCAACTCCTCCAGCTCCCTGATATCCGTCGCATAAAGCGTCCTGTCGCCCTTTGTCTTTAAGTCGATGTCCAAATATCCTGTCGGCGTCTCCCTGTTCTGATGAATAATTACTTCCGTGACTTCTCCTGCTTCCAAATCCTGAATCAGGGCGGCTCTGGTATACTCCACCCTGTTTTTCTGGCAGGAATTGATAAACACAAGCCCTAAAAGCAGTATTATTATCATCACAAAATATTGATTATAACCTCTTGTGCTATGTTTCAAAATATTTCCTCCTGTTACCGCAGCAAAACGGTGCCTTTCTTCTAGTCGTCAAATTCCACAACACCGATAAACGGCAGATTGCGGTATCTCTGAGCGTAATCCAATCCATATCCCACCACAAATTCATCGGGAATCTGGAATCCTGTATAGTCAACGTTGATATCTACAACGCGTCTCTCCGGCTTATCGAGGAGGGTACAAAGACGCAGACTTGCGGGTCCTCTGTCTTTCAGCATCTCCAGCAAGTAACTCAGCGTCCTTCCGGAATCCACGATATCCTCCACCACAATCACATGCTTACCCTTTACGGTCTCATCCAAATCCTTCACAATCTTTACCACGCCGCTTGATTTGGTCGCGCTTCCGTAGCTGGACACCGACATAAAGTCAAGAGAAACCGGAACCGTAATGCGCTTGGCAAGCTCACACATAAAAAAGCTTCCTCCTTTTAAGACGCATATCAGATGTACCTCCTTACCGGCATAATCCTTGTTTATCTGATCTCCGATTGACTGTATTCTGTCGTCTACTTCCTCTTCTGTTAAAAGTACTCTTACATGTTCTGACATACTATTGCCCTCCTCTGAATTGTACCTGTAAAACATATCTTGTGCCCGCATCTATTTTGTAATAAGCGCTGATACGATACCCCACAGCCCAAAGAATATGATTCTCTTCCGCCAAAAGCCAGATATGGTCTCTCTCCTGTCTGGGAATTTTCTCGTCAATCATGTAATCCTTTAGAAATTTTTTTGACAAAGCAGTGTTGAAGGTAAAATAATCCCCTGTCTGTCGGGTACGAATACTTAATGATTTTTCTATTTTATCATAATCGAACCATTTCGTATACTGATTTTGGGGAATATTCATGGAATTTTCATAAGGAAAAACCGAAATTTCCATGCTTTCTGTATCCGACAGCACGATTTCCAAAGGCGCTCTGCCCGGCAGTGGTATGTCAATCTGCCGGCTTTTCTTCAGCAAAGGACTGCTGCCCTCTTCTTTTTTTTCTAACACTATCACTTCATATTCTCTTCGGGCAGTGATATGGCAGGGAAGCATGAACTCCCTGTTTTTGTCCGCAGTACATAAGGAACAAACCGCATTTACGTGGGCCGCAGTCATATTCTGCTTCGATGGCGTAAGCTCCTCCAGACAGGATAATATCACCTGCTTCTGTATCAGGGAATGATAAGACGCAAGGCGCGCTGCGTACAGTTTTATCTGTGTCGCGGAAGGATTGTCTGTGCCGATTAGGCAGTCGTTATAGGCCTTCTGCGCCTCCTGCTGCACAAAATCCCGCGTTTCCTCCATAATATCGGCCGCCCTTGCCATATTGCGGACTGCGCCTCCCGCTATCTCTTTTTCCGCAAAAGGAAGAATATGGCGCCGGATTCGATTCCTCGTATAAGTATCCTCTTCATTTGTATGGTCTATACACCAATTCATTCCAATTCCCGTTAAAAAATTCTCAATATTGCTTCGGGAAGAGGATAAAAGCGGACGTATCACAGTGATACCGCTTTTTCTTGTACTTACAGGGCGAATCCCCGACAAACCATTTAAACCGCTGCCCCGAAACAGGTGAAACAGCATAGTTTCCGCACGGTCGTTCAGATTATGCGCCACTGCAATTTTTGCCTTATTTTCAGATACAGCTTCCGGCGCCTCCCGCATTAAAACGGCTTCAAACGCCTCATACCGTACCTGCCTGCCCGCTTCTTCCGTGGAAATTCTGCACTCTGCAGCAATGGCAGGCACGTCTTTTTCCACAAGAAAAAAAGGAATCCGGCATTTTTTGCACAATTCGCTCACAAACTCTGCATCGCCGCCTGCTTCCTCGCGCACAAGATGATTGACATGTACCACGAAAAGCTGAAAAGGAATTTCCTTTCTGATAGCAGACAACATAAGAAGGAGGCACACGGAATCTGCCCCTCCTGATACACCCGCCACAACGGTATCACCCGATTGCAGCATCCCATATCTTTCACTATATGCACTGACTGTCTTCAACATATGGTTTGTCTGTTTTCCTTACTGCACTTGAATCTGCTACTATCTTCATCATAGTAGTTTTATGAAAAAAATGCAAGAATTTATGTGTTTTCCCACAGTCCGAATACCAGAATGGTCATATCGTCCCGAATATGGCCTTTCGTCTTTCTTAAAACAATCTGCAGAAGCGCATCCGCCAGCTCCCTTGGATTCTCCTGCTCCAGATTTCCTATAATTTCACAGATATCTTCCCTATAATCGCAGACTTCCATAGCGTCTATAATGCCATCCGACATCAGAAAAACATAGTCTCCATCCATAAGCCGGCGGCGTATGCAGTCACATTCAATTCCCTTGAAGATACCGAGCGGCAGACTGCCTCCGGAAATCTGCTCTACCATGTGGCCCCGTTTAATGAAAGAAGCCGCCGCCCCTATTTTTGTAAATTCACAGATACCGTCATACAAATCCACTTCGCAGATATCCAGTGTGGACATATTTTGTTCTTCTCCGCCTGTTATCAGCGCACTGTTCACCAGATTAGCCGCTGCCCCGGGCCGGTAGCCCGCTTCAATCAGCTTTTCCATCAAATCAAGCACGACTTCGCTGTCCTGTGATGCTTTTTCACCCGAACCCATGCCGTCTGACAAAAGCACTGTCATTTTTCCCTTTTCCGACTCTAAAACAGCATAGTTATCTCCCGATTTCGGCTCCGTCTCCTTGACTGCCTTTGCCGCCCCCGTCAAAACGACAAAACCGGCTTCTTCTATAAAAGTATAGCTGCGTAAGGCAGAGTCGATATAATAATAACAGTTCATAGACGGCACAAGCCTCATATCCATCAGTACGGACAGCATGTCCGACGCATTTTCCACACTGATGCCTCCCCTTTTTTCGGTCAGCATGGTAATACTTATCATGGTTCTGCCATCGCTTCTGTCTATGTAATACAAATCGCTTACCTGTATGTTCTCCGTTCGAAGCGCCTGTACTATCTGCCTTGCAAGACGATCCGGAAATGGCTTGTACGAAAAAACCTCGCCTGCCACCTGTGCCATGACGCCTGCCATTTCATTTAAATTTTCCGCCAGCATACAGCGGTTTTCCCACAATTTTCTATTATAAATACGGCTTTGGCGGGACTGTTCTCCCTCTTCCCATTTAAACTCTTCTTCCAGTGTCTTTGCAATTTCCTTAAAGGAATCGGCGTATCCCAAAAGCTTTTGCTTCCCATATTCAGACAGCAGAAAAACCTGCTCCGTTTTCTTTCCGTCAAATAACTTTTTCATGTCGATAACCAGCCCTTTCCCGATATTACTGCGTTTATCCATTATAGAAAATGGCACTCTTGTTTTTTGTCAAATTTGTACCGAAAAGCAGCTTTTTTTTTCGACAAAAATTGCCGGAACCTTTGATTTGGTCCCGGCATCATTTATCCTTTCTGAATATAATCTCACCTTCATACACCAGACCGAGCTTATCGTGCGCTATCTCCTCCACAAAGCCTTTGGTCTGTGTATATTTTTCATACTGTTTTATCTCTTCCGCTCTTGCCTCTTCACTGGCAATCTGTCCGTTTAACTGCTCGATTTTAGCCTGATTTACTTCCATCTTGGCTTCAATTTCCACCCGCTTGACAGCTACCACTATTAATATCATCACGACAACCAGCGTTACCAGAAACATACTGAACTTGTTCTGACGCCGCTTGCGGTAAACTGTCCTTCTTTTTCTGCCTGCCGCCATACCATTCTCCCGTATTTAACATGCCTGTTGTCAGACTTTTAACGTTTACTTACTGTTATTTTAAGCAATTTTACAAAAGCAGTCAACCTCTTTTTTACCATGCCTGCTGCCCGCCTGCTTCCGCTTGCTGCCAGTTTTCCTGTCTGTCGGCTTCTTTTTTCCAAAAGCTTAAAAGGTTTTCCTATAATATGCAGGATCTTCTTGAACAATCTTATGATTTTATTCAATAGCAAAGAAGTCCATTTTACATAAAACGGGCTTATCGTTTTTTTGTAAAGTATCATTCCAATCAAAGCGCCGAACACAGCAAACCATCTGAGAGTGCCGTTGCTCTGTGCATGCATCAAATAAAAAACACTGATTGCGCTGAATATCCAGAACAAAATATCTTCCAGCGAAATAAAAAAACGGTTATGGCTTAAAACCCTTCTCCATATCCGGAAGATATCGTAAACAAAGGTTATGAAAATTCCCATGCCAAAGGAATAGAGCAGAAACAGGTTCTCGCTGATAACGGGACTGCTCATAAGAATTCCCCTCTATTTAAATAATTTTGACAGAAGGGATTCACTTTTACTGCCATAACCTGCATTTTCTGAGTAAGTAAGACTGTCAACTCTTCCGTCGATATCCACTTCACCCTTATCTAACGTCAACCGGTTTACATGAAGCTCGTCTCCTTTAATCATCAACATTCCCTGGTCCGTTTCCAGAAGAATCTCATGAACATCAAAAGAGAGTACATCGCTTACACCGTTTATGGTACATGTCCTTCGATTCGTCAGCATAATTTTATGTACCCGCTTGCCTGCGCTGCTTAAATCTTCCATGAAAATACCCCCTGTCATACTTTATAACAGTATATTAAAGAGTATTTTATAATATGACTTAAATGTAGCGGAACATTTCTTTTGCTTCTTCCTTCCTTACAGTTTCCTGTACGCTCAGCACTTCTACTTTTACTTCTTTATTTCCAAAGGAAATGGTGATAATATCGCCTGCTTTGACAGACGCAGATGCCTTGGCGGGTTTATCATTTATCATAACCCTTCCGCCGTCGCATGCTTCATTTGCCACTGTACGGCGTTTAATCAGCCGTGATACCTTTAAATATTTATCAAGTCTCATCTCAATCTCCTAAAAACAAAGAGAACCTGCGGTTATCAGGTTCTCTTAAAGCACTTTTGTGCCGTTTGATTCTATGCAGTCAAGCCGATTAGTTTACAGCGTCCTTTAATGCCTTTCCTGCTTTGAACTTCGGTGCCTTGGAAGCTGCAATCTTCATAGGCTCGCCGTTCTGAGGATTTCTGCCGTCTCTTGCTTTTCTCTCGGAAATTTCAAAAGTACCAAATCCAACTAACTGAACCTTTCCACCCTTCTTTAATTCTTCTGTAACTGCTTCTGTAAAAGCTGCTAAAGCTTCCTCTGCAACCTTCTTAGAAATGCCAGCCTTATCAGACATTGCTGCTACTAATTCTGTTTTGTTCATGACGAACTCCTCCTCTTAATGAGTTTTCTAGTTTGTATACTACATTAGATGTTCCTTCTTGAAACGTCTATACATATATATATCTGTTTTCTTTTCTTTTGTCAAGGTTTTTTGCCTATTTTAAAGCATTTTAAGGCATTTCTCTTTCATAATTATCTATTAAATCGTCAATTTTGTCCGTCAAAAGCTGCTCCAAAGGTTTTTTATACAGAGAAGCAAGGTCTGATACAGCCATCAGAATATCGCCCAATTCCTTTTCCACACACTGTTCCATCTGCTTTTCATCGGAATTTTCCAGTATTTCCACTGCTTTCTTTAAAACAGCAATATCAGCCTGACGGCTTCGCGGTCTTCCATAATACTTGTCCGCTTTTTTTATTACCTTCGGCGCTCTGGTCAGTGCCGGCAGCTCTCTCGGAATTTCCCGAAGCGGAGACTCTATCCAGCTCTTTCCCTCTTTTTCCTGTTTTTTAATTTCATCCCAGTTTTGAAGAACCTCTGCGGAACTCTTCACCTCTGTACTTCCAAATACATGTGGATGCCTGCGCACCATTTTCTCTGCTATTTCATTTACCACCTCTGCCATTGTAAAAATGCCTTCTTCTTCCGCAATACAGGCATGCATAACAACCTGTAAGAGGACATCACCAAGCTCCTCCCGCAGGTTTTCCGCATTTCCCGTCTCTTTCCATATCCGTATTGCCGCCACAGCCTCCGCCGCTTCCTCCATCATACAGGGGCGCAGACTTTCATGTGTCTGCTCCCTGTCCCACGGACAGCCGTTTTCGCTCCTCAAAGTTTTTATAATATTCAAAAAATCTTCATACGTATATTTCTCTGCCATCATTTCCTCTTATTCCGCCGTAAAGACGGCATATTTTCAGTTTGCCGACAATTCCGCAAAGGAATAGCTGATATCCTTGTCTTCACCATCCACCTGTATCGTATAGCTTCTCGTCTCATAGCCTGTCCTGCGCAGCGTAATGACATGCGGACCTTCTACCTTTTTAAAGCTTATGGGGCAGATGCCGATATAGTTGCCGTCCAGATAAACCTCAGCTCCTTCGGGCGCATCGATATAAACCTGATAATAGCTTGCCGTTGTCGTACCGTTGCCGGAAGATACCGTTTCCTTGTTATCCTCCTCTTCTTCCTCATCATCTTTTTCTAAATCCAGCGTGATGTCAACACCTGCCGATTCCTGCGCAACCTTCAGGTAACTGGTAACCGTACTGTAACCGTCCGCTCTTGCCATCAACTGATGGATACCATATTCCAAAGTAACCGGAAGACTGGTATCTACCAAATTTCCATCTACATACAGACTCGCAGAGGAAGGCGACATGGCGAACAAAACCTGCCCGTACTGCGGCGCTTCTATTTCCAAATCGCCGATATCCAGCGTAACCTCTGTATTCCTGTTTATAATGACGCTTTTGGTACCGCCGCCGCCCTTTGTACTGATTAACACCTGATAGCTGCCCTCCGGAACGGTAAGCAGCATATCCTCCGTAATCTGGTAAATAATATTCTGTCCGACTTCAATCCAGCCGCCGATAAAATTTTCATCACCGCTAAGGCGCAGGTAACCGTGTCCTTTTTCCACAACGATGCTGTGCACCGTATTTCCGATTCCATTAAAGGTAAGAATATCCGCACTGTTTAAATCCATCATTTCGATTTCCTCCCCATTGGAGAAAATCTTTGTATTTTCAGTTACCTTATAAACCTCATTGCCGATGGTGACATCATGGCTTACCACATCAAACTGATAGCGGCTGATATCCGCGGTAGTCCAGCTATCGCCGGATATGGTAAGCGTTGCCAGCCTTTTTTTACTCTTTAAAAAAGTAACGTCTACAATATCCCCTTCCCGTATCTGCTCCAGCGACATGGACTGTCCGTATTTATCGGAAAAAACAGTCGTGCCGTCATATTGCAGGGTATAGTTTCTGTTTATTATCAGATTCAGAAACGTAATTTTCTCTTCTTCTTTGTCAATTCTGACCACCACTGCCGTATCTGCCGAGTCAAAGCTCCCCGGACCCGTAAGAATAAATCCGGTATCAGAGCCCTGCGTATTCTCCGGATTTGTCTCCTTTTGATTCTTTTTAAAAGAGCAGCCCGCCGCAAGAAGCATACAAAGAAGCCCCAAGACTACGGCAAATCTCTTTCTTTTCTCTTTTCCGTACTTCATATAAATAGCCATGCCTTTCCTGTAACCGCCATTTTCATGCGGCTGCTTTACATCCTTGTACTTAAACTTACGGTGAAACCGTCCTGAACACCGCCTCCAAAAAAGCCTGTTTTTCTTTCTCCTGCCCCGACAGTATATCCAGTTTTTCGCAGTTTCTGTCAGGAATCCACGCTTTTCCCGAATTAAAATAAAAATTTACAATCTTCCAGAATTTTTCCGGATAGGAAAACCTGTAGTACAATTCCACAAAGGAACGCGCCGACAATGGACGGACGCTGCTATATGCTTCCAAAAGGCTGTCACCAAGCTTTTGCGACCAGTTGCTTTTCTCCAGAAGCTTCCTCATAAAAAGGTATAAGTCCCTGACAGGATTATCCGGCAGACACTTCTCAAAGTTTATTATAGCAAAACGGTCTCCTGTTCTGATGATATTGTGGTACTGATAATCTCCGTGACAGAACATTCCCTGCTCTTTAATATACTCCAAATCAGCGTCTATTGCAAATGCCTTCCAATCTTCTGTTACTTCCAATGCCTGGGCAAGATAATAGTCATACCGATGCAAAAGCGTCGTCTCAAAGAAAGATTTTTGGCTCTTTCCCCGAAGATACCGCCAAACCTTTCTCAACTCCTTATTATGCTTTTCATATTCCCTGCCCAGTGAAAAGACGGACAACCCGTATGCGTCAATTTCTTCTTTTTGCAGACACATAACCTTGTGAAGCCCTGCCAGAGTTTTAACCGCTTCTTTACATTCTTCCGCATCATGGATATTACATTCCCTGCTTTCAAAATAGGTTTTAAGGATATATTTCTTTCCATCTAAATCCTCTGTCAGAAGCTCTTCTTCCTTTGTCTTCAGAATCTGCTCTACGGGAATGGTTTCTGACGAAAGAACCTGCTCCAACAGCCTGTTCTGCACCTTTATTTTTTCCGGATTTCCGGTATATTCCTTAAAAATCAGACACCCCTTGTCTGTATCACAAAGAATAGCGCCCCTGCCCTTTCTGGTATGAAGCACTTCTATGTCATAATGGTCCAATAAACCAACGGCTCTGTCGTTCACTCTGATTCCTCCCATACGTTAGTTACACCTCTTTTTGAGGTTCTAAACTATCATATGAGATATCATGAAAAAGTATGTTAGGGTTCTGAAGCAGTTTTAAGTGCGCGGGAAAGCAGATAATCTCTTGTGTTTTTCTCGGGATTTTCCAATACCTCCGAAAGCAGGCTGTCCAAAATACTGCCAAGCTCTTTTCCCGGTTTAAGACCGGCATTTATCAAATCTTTTCCGCTTACGGCAAGGTCTTTTAGAGAAATGCATTCCCCTGCCTGCACGATTTCCTGATAACAATCCTCCCATGCCTTCAGATTTTCAAGCTTCTCCTTTTGCATATAACTGCTCTGCGCCAGGATATCCGCCCTGCTTACCAGAAGCAGGGAAGGAAATAAATCCGCTCCGATTTTATTGACGGCGCGGCGTACGATTTTTTTATCAGGCGTCACACCATTAATGTAATCGTGGTACAGAACCAGTCTGCTCACTTTATTTATCGTATCGTTGTCCATACGGAAACGTTTTAAAATGGTGCAGCTCATTTCCTCTCCGATTTTGGCATGTCCGTGAAAATGTGTGACACCTTTGTCATCTATTTCCATTGTCACAGGCTTTGCAATATCGTGAAAAAGCATGGCAAAGCGTAAAACCTTATCCGGCGGAATTTCCAATAACGAATGCAAAATATGCTCTCCCACGCTGTAACAATGGTGTGGGTGATTTTGCGGCGTTTCCATCGCTCTGTCCCATTCCGGGAAAAAAACACTTGTGACACCAACGTCATATGCTATGCGGAGATAGTCCGGATTTGGAGAAAGCAAAAGCTTTGTCAACTCCACCAAAATCCGTTCTGCACTTATCAGATGCAATGTCGGTGCAAGCTCCTTAATGGCTCTCTTTGTGTTTTCCTCTATTGTATACCCCAGCTGGGCTGAAAAGCGGACAGCACGCATCATGCGGAGTGCATCTTCTCCAAATCTTTCCATGGGGTTTCCCACACAGCGGATAATGCCTTTTTCCAAATCCTCCATACCGCCAAAGATATCAACCAGTCCGTCTTTTGCGTTATACGCCATGGCGTTTATGGTAAAATCACGTCTTTTTAAATCCTCTGTCAGACTGGCGGTAAAGGATACCTCTTTTGGATGCCTTCCGTCCTCATACTGACCGTCAACACGATAGGTAGTAACCTCAAAGCCCTCTTTTTCCAGCATTACGGTTACCGTTCCATGTTGGATGCCGGTATCTATGGTGCGTTTAAAAAGAGCTTTTATTTCTTCCGGCTTTGCGGAAGTTGTGATGTCCCAGTCATCAGGCTCTCTTTTAAGGATGCTGTCCCGTATACAGCCTCCCACTGCATACGCTTCAAACCCTGCAGACTGTATGGTATCGATAATATATTTTACCTTTTCGGGAAGCAGAATGGTCTTATCTGCCCTTATTTTATCTTTTTCTTCTTTATAACAATGCTTCATTGTAAGCCGCCCGTTCTCCGCCAATAAATTTTGCGCGGGTTCTGGCGCACACCACATGCGCCTCTCCTATCTTTTTTGTTTGAATTCTGACAGGTACTGCCACGTCCTTCAAGTGCATGCCGATAAGCGTATCCCCGATGTCCATTCCGGCGTCCGCTTTTATATGTTCTACTGCTGCCGGTTCCTTAAAATGCTTCCATGCTGCCGTTGCAAAGGAGCCCCCTGCCTTTGGCTGGGGCATTACATTGACAAGTTCATAACCGTATTTTTTTGCTGCTTCCTTCTCCAAAATCAGCGCCCGGTTCAAATGCTCACAGCATTGTGCCGCCAGATAGACGCCTTTTTCCGATACAGCGCTGTAAATACTTTTGAATATGGCGTCGGCAATTTCAGGACTGGAAGAAGATCCTATCAGGCTGCCTCCCGCCTCGCTGCTGGAACAGCCGACCACAAAAAGAGAATCTCTTTCCAGCCCTGCTATGTCAAGGATTTCCTTTGCCGCTGCATATGCCTCTTTCTTTATTTTTTCTATTTCTTCCTTATTTTCCATGTAATCCCGCCTTTCTTTAAAACAGCCCGGAATCTATCAATCCGGGCTGCTTTTTTACTCTGCTTCATATATACGTACAGGCTCTTTACTGTTCATATAATAACCAATATCTACATCATCGTCATCTTTAACAAAGACCACCATATTTAATATTCTTCCTACAATATATACATCTTCCATAACCTTTACCTTTGACTTGGCATTTGTACCGGCATAGTAGAGTGTATCATTTTCTATAAAAAATATTTTTTTCATATCTTCGTTATAAGCGATAATATAAGAATAATAATCATCCTGAGACAAATCGTTTGTAATTCTCTCTGTCTTATTCTTACCCTTTAAATACAGAAGCTCTTCTTCTTCCACTACAATATATATTTTGGATAAATCATCGCTCGCTACTACATAATCTACATATTTTTCATCATAGAGCAGTTCAGCCTCCATATTATCGCCGATTTTCTTAATCTTATACAAATCACCGCTCTTGATAAACAATATGGATTTACCGTCACCTGATAATTTATAATCATATATTGTGGAACAGATTTTTATAGTGTCAGTACCTTTATCGTTAAACCAGTACAAACCATCTGACAGCTCAAGGACACCGCCCTTAAAAGACTTAACGCCCACTATCGTACTGCCTATACGGACATCTTCAAAAGAAATTACATTTTCAGGCAGAACAACACTGTACAATTCCTCATTGGAAATTTTAACGGGGTCTTCCATCTTTGGCGTATGGTAATAAGTTTTTCCGTCCTTGGTATATAAAATCTCCGATACGTCCTTGTTGACAAAGAAATTACTACACCCACTGGAAGAAACCTTTTCAGAATTTTTGCCATTATAGATATAAAGCTTACTGCTGTCATCTATATAATAGAAGATTTTGCCGTTGTTAGAAATAGCAACCGGCATACTTCCGTCATCGTCTACCTTCTGATTTTTGATGCCGACGCCGCCAATATAAAGGTCGTTCTCCGTATAAGATTCATAATTTTTCAGATAAGCAATTGCCTTTCCTTCGGGAGAAAGACAAATATAGCCGGGAAATACATCGGTATCAATCTGCGTTATTTTGCCATCTTTCACGCAGTATAAATACAAATCACCTTCCATCATACTGTCAGCCAGAACATAAGCGATATACTCACCCGTATAACTGACAGCATAAGTACCAATATATCCTTCCGCTATCAGTTTAGGTTCCAAATCAGATTTCATGTAATATAAGGCAGTATCTTCCGCATAGACAAAAATAGATTTTTCTCCATTGCCCAAACCCCGGTAAGACGATACCTCTCCCTCATACATTCCGTTTTCAAAGCTTATGAAAGTCTCTATATAATCCTTCTTGTCAGCATAGGTATCCATGCCCGTCTTTCTGCCGGCTGTAAGAAAAATAACCAATATGGCAACCAATACAGCAAAGACAACTGCAGCGGGAACTAAAATTTTAAAAGGAAAACCTTTCTTTTTCTGTTTTTCCTTATTTTCTGCAGGAATTGGATTAAATGCCATATTCTGCATCGGAGCAGAAATCTGTTCCGGCTCTGTTTTTGCCGCACTTTCTTTTACAGCTTCCGGTTCTGTTTCCCTTACTGCCCCGCATTCCGGACAAAATGCAGCGCCTTCCGGAAGCGGTTTTCCACATTGGTTACAAAACATATCGAATCCTCCATAAAAATAGATTTTATCACCATTTTAACGTTACATTCATGTTATACCAACTTATCGGAATATGTCAACAACAACAAAAGGAAATAAATACTTTTTATATGACGCTATTTGTGATACACTCAAGATAATCATAAAATACACGGTTATTACAATATAAAAACAACCAGAATGTGAGGATTATAATGAATCAAAAAATACTGGTACTCGACATAGACGGTACTCTTACAAACTCAGACAAGATAATTACACCGGAAACTAAAAAAAGTCTTATGATGATGCAGGAGAATGGACATATTATTATACTCGCATCCGGAAGACCTTCACCGGGCATGATGAAATATGCCAAAGAGCTTGCACTTGAAAAATATGGCGGTTATCTGCTTTCCTTCAACGGCGCAAGGATTATCAATTGCCGCACGGGAAACATTATATACCAACAGACGCTTCCCCGGTTTATTCTTCCTAAAATATATCATTTTGCCGAAGAAAACGGCTGCGGCCTGATTACCTACTGCGGCGATTATGTGGTATCCGGAACGGGAATTGATGAATATATAGAACTGGAAGCCCGTATCAATGGGATGCCTGTCAGGGAAGTAGACGATTTTCTTCATTTTATTGATTTTGACGTCAATAAATGTCTTATGACGGCTCCTCCTGAAAAGGCAGAAAAGCTGACCGCAATACTTCAGGAAAAATTTGAAGGTATTTTAAGCATCTACCGCTCAGAACCATTTTTTATAGAAATTATGCCCAAAAATATAGACAAAGCTTTTTCGCTAAACCGTATGCTGGAAATAGTCGGTTTAAAAAAGGAAAATGTTATCTGCTGCGGTGACGGCTATAATGACGTGACCATGGTAGAATATGCCGGTATCGGCGTTGCCATGGCAAATGCCAGAGAGGAAGTAAAAGCAGTTGCGGACTACATAACCAAGTCCAATAATGAAGACGGGCTGGTTGAAGTAATTGACAAATTTATTTTGTAAATGCTTACATTATTTTTCTTAAAAATATAGTAAATTTGTACAAGATGTGCTATTATCTTCTTATAACATAGTTCACTTTATATATTTCAGATTAGGAGGATGCCTTATGTTCCGCAAAAAAAATATGAATACCTTTTATGAAGAAGATAATGCACTTTTAATGGAATGTATGGAAAAGGTCATAGCAGGCGACACTTCCTCCGTTGACGTTACCGCTTTCCATAATAAAGAACTTGGCGAAAAATTTAATGCTGTCGTTTTATCTTTTTTAAAGTCTAACAATAATTTTGTTATGCGTTTAAATAATTCCATGACAAAAATTGGTGACAGTTCCTGCGTAAAAGAAATGATTGAACAGGTAAATTCACAGACTGCTGCTATCAACGATATGCGCGGCTCCAGCCAGGATTTGGGAGATTCCATTCAAAATATTCAGTCTTCCGTGGAAAAAATACAGAGCAATTCTCACAGTGTGATTGAAACTGCTTACCATTGTATTGAAGATATGAATTCCAGTATACGTATTGTGGATGGTTCCTCAGAACAAATTCTGAAGATAAATGACCAGATATCCAATTTTAAAGAAAAGGCAATTAAGATAAATGAAATTCTGGATATGGTTAAAAAAATTGCGCAAAAGAGCGGACTGCTTGCCTTAAATGCTTCCATTGAAGCGGCAAGAGCAGGAGAAGCCGGCAAAGGATTTGCTGTCGTTGCCAACCAGATAAAGGATCTTTCTTCCAACACCACTTCTTCCGCAGAAGATGTAGTAAAGTATGTGGCAGAATTGATGGAAGGGATTTCCGCTATTTCCGAAGCAGTCAATTCTACCACAAGGCAGCTTCAGGAAGGAAATGAAAGTGTACACAAATCCGTAGGGGAAATGGATACCATTACGGAGCAGTTAAATGATATCAGTAATGAAATTGATGGCATTTATGAAGAAATCAATACGCAGTCTTCCTTGACACGCTCTTTTGTTTCTTCCATAGATTCCATAGCGGACAGTTACAAAACTTTATCAGAAGAATGTGTAACTACCGGCGGGCATCTCTATCAGATATCCCGGGATGTGGACAAGTCAAGAAGTGATATGGCAAGAAAGAATTCCTTGCTTTCTACTTTGGACTGGATGACCATATTCGAAGTAGACCACTTAATTTTTACATGGCGTGTATATAACAATCTGGCAGATTTTGAAAATCTGAAGATTGAGCAGTTAAACAATCCTAAAGGATGCAAGCTCGGAAAATGGATTGAAAAGCAAAATGACAGTCGCATTACAGGGTCAGCTGCCTTTAAACAAGTTGTAAAAGACCATGAAGATATTCATAAATATGCTTGTGATTCCTGGTATGCAAAAGACAAAGGTGACAGGGAAGAAGCCCTGCGGCATTTCAATCTTGCTTATGAAGCTTACAATCGTTTCAAAAAGTCCATTGCTTCTCTGCGTGAAGTTGTAAAAAACACAGGGGATAATGAAATGACACAAATAAGTTAAAAAATGTTTTCATATAAAAAACCGCTTCACGTTTTTCTGAAATTGTGAAGCGGTTTTTATATTTCTTATTCTTCTTCCTCTTCTACAGGAAGCGTTACTTCTTCATTTTCTTCCGGTATTTCGTCTAAAGCATCTTCTATATTTTCAAATTCCTGATTGCCGTCCGAAACTTTTTCCCTGACTTTTGCAATCTGCGCTACTTTGACGCCTTTATCAAGATTAATCAGCTTAACACCGGAAGTAATACGTCCCAGCTTAGAAATACCATCTACTCTAAGCTGAATGATAATGCCTTCTGTTGTAATCATCATAATTTCATGGTCATCATTTACCGCTTTGACGCCTACAACATCGCCTGCTTTTTCAGTAATTTTATAACATTTTACGCCCTTGCCGCCACGTCTCTGCAAAGTAAATTCATCAAGGAAGGTACGTTTTCCAAGACCAAGCTCCGATACAATGAGCAGGGAATCTCCCTGACTTTGTAACTGCATACCGATTATTTCATCCCCGTCCGACAGGTTCATACCGATTACACCCATCGTATTACGTCCCGTTGCACGCACATCGGTTTCCTTAAATCTGATACACATTCCCTGTTTTGTGACAAGGAAAATTTCGCTGTTTTTATCAGTCGTTTTGACTTCTATCAGCTCATCATCTTCCCTTAAAACCATGGCAGAAAGACCTGTTTTACGGATGTTACTGTATTCCATCAGGGATGTTTTCTTTACAATACCCTTCTTGGTTACCATAAAGAGATTTTTTTCTTCACAGTAATCCCGAATCGGTATCATAGCCGTTATTTTTTCTCCCGGGTTAAGCTGCAGCAGGTTAATAATTGCAGTACCTCTTGCAGTTCTGCCCGCCTCAGGTATTTCATAAGCCTTTAACCTGTAAACACGTCCCTGGTTGGTAAAGAAATTCAGGTAATGATGAGTGGTCATCATCAGAAGATCTTCTATATAATCCTCATCGATTGTCTGCATCCCTTTAATTCCTTTGCCGCCGCGGTTCTGGGATTTAAAATTATCTACTGCCATACGCTTGATATAACCAAGCCTTGTCATGGCAATTACAGTATTTTCCTTCGGAATCAAATCCTCCATGGAAATATCAAACTCGTCATAACCGATTTTACTTCTTCTGTCATCTCCAAACTTATCGGAAATAGCAATAATCTCTGTTTTAATTACGCCTAACAAAAGCTTTTCATCTGCGAGAATTGCTGTCAGTTCTTTTATTTTAATCTGCAATTCCTTGTGTTCATCTTCAAGCTTTTCTCTTTCCAAGCCTGTCAATGCACGCAGACGCATATCTACAATCGCCTGTGCCTGTGCATCAGAAAGCTCAAATCTTTCAATCAGGCGTTCCTTTGCAATCTGCGCATTCTGGCTGCTTCTGATAATGGATATCACTTCATCAATAAAATCCAGAGCCTTTAGCAATCCTTGTAAAATATGGTCTCTTTCTTCTGCCTTATTTAAATCATACTTTGTCCTTCTGGTTACAACATCCTTCTGGTGAGCCAGATAATACTTTAACATATCCAGAAGGTTCATTACCTTTGGCTCATTGTTTACCAAAGCAAGCATAATCACACCAAAGGTATCCTGAAGCTGCGTATGCTTATACAGCTGATTCAAAATAACGTTGGCATTGGCGTCTCTTCGTAATTCTATTACGACACGGACACCTTCACGGTTAGATTCATCACGTAAATCCGTAATACCGTCAATTTTCTTTAATTTTACCAGTTCCGCTATTTTCTGAATCAAATTTGCCTTATTCACCATATAAGGAAGTTCAGTGGCAATAATCTGGGTTTTTCCATTTGGCAGCGTCTCAATATTGGTGACTGCGCGGACACGTATCTTTCCTCTTCCAGTTCTGTATGCTTCTTCGCTTCCTCTGGTTCCCAAAATCAGACCACCTGTCGGAAAATCAGGCGCTTTGACAATCTGAAGAATCTCTTCCATGGCAGTATCTCTGTTTTCTTCCACCTGATTGTCTATAATTTTGACAACTGCTTTTACCACTTCACGTAAATTGTGAGGCGGTATATTGGTTGCCATACCTACCGCAATACCTGTTGTTCCGTTTACTAAAAGATTAGGATAACGGCTGGGAAGCACGGAAGGCTCTTTTTCTGTTTCATCAAAATTAGGTACAAATTCTACGGTATCTTTATTGATGTCAGCAAGCAGTTCCATGGAAATTTTAGACAATCTTGCTTCCGTATAACGCATTGCCGCCGCGCCGTCGCCATCCATGGAACCAAAATTTCCATGACCGTCTACGAGCGGATAACGGGTGGACCATTCCTGTGCCATATTTACCAGTGAACCATAAATAGAACTGTCGCCATGAGGGTGATATTTACCCATTGTATCACCGACAATACGCGCGCTTTTACGATGCGGCTTGTCGGGGCCATTGTTCAGTTCAATCATGGAGTAAAGTACACGCCTCTGTACCGGCTTCAATCCGTCTCTTACATCAGGAAGAGCACGGGATGCAATAACACTCATAGCATAATCTATGTAGAAGCTTTCCATTGTCTCCTTTAAATCTGCCACATGAACCTTATCATATTCACCATCATTTTGAATCTTGTCAAAAATATTGTCATCCATACGATTTCTTTTTCCTCTTTAATAAATATCAAGATTCTTTACAAATCTTGCATTTTCTTCGATAAATTCACGTCTCGGCTCTACTTTATCTCCCATAAGAGTAGTGAAGGTTAAATCAATTTCCGATTCTGTCTCTTCATCAATATTAACCTGCAGGAGAATACGGCGCTCAGGATCCATGGTTGTTTCCCAAAGCTGTTCTGCATCCATTTCTCCCAAACCTTTATAACGCTGAATTTTATTGTTCTGGTCGCGTCCTACTTCTGTAAGAATCTTATCCAGTTCCTCATCACTGTACGCATACCACACTTTTTTATTTTTCTCCAGCTTATAAAGAGGAGGCTGTGCCAGATAAACATGTCCTTCTTTGATGAGCTGCGGCATAAACCTGTAAAGGAAAGTGAGCAGCAGAGTACTGATATGGGCGCCGTCCACATCGGCATCGGTCATTAAAATAATTTTGTGGTAACGAAGCTTTGTAATATCAAAATCTTCGTGTATGCCGGTACCGAACGCCGTAATCATTGCCTTTATTTCAGCATTGGCATAAACCTTGTCAAGCCTTGCCTTTTCTACATTCAAAATCTTTCCGCGCAGAGGAAGAATTGCCTGTGTGGCACGAGATCTTGCCGTTTTGGCGCTGCCACCTGCAGAATCACCCTCTACAATGTAAATCTCACAGTTTTTCGGATCTTTATCAGAACAGTCAGCCAGCTTTCCCGGCAAAGCCATTCCTTCAAGAGCTGTTTTTCTTCTGGTTAAATCCCTTGCTTTTCTTGCTGCTTCTCTTGCACGCTGAGCCAGAATAGATTTCTCACAAATTATTTTGGCAATCGTGGGATTTAACTCCAAAAAGTAAGTGAGCTGCTCGGAAACAATACTGTCAACTGCATTTCTGGCTTCAGAATTACCAAGTTTCTGTTTTGTCTGTCCTTCAAACTGCGGTTCCTCAATTTTAACGCTGATGATTGCCGTTAAACCTTCCCTAATATCTTCGCCGGAAAGATTTGCCTCATTGTCCTTTAACAGCTTTGCATTTCTGGCATAATCATTAAAGGTTTTGGTTATGGCATTCCGAAATCCCTGCAAGTGAGTACCGCCTTCAGGCGTATTGATATTATTGACAAAACTGTAAACGCTTTCGGAATAAGAATCATTATGCTGGAATGCAACTTCTACATAAACATTATTCTTACTTCCCTCAAAATAAAGAACCTGCTCATAGAGCGCTTCTTTACTTTTGTTCAAGTAAGTAACAAATTCCTTGATGCCGCCTTCGTAATAAAATTCCAGAACCCGGTTCTTCTTTTTTCCTGTTTCCGCTTCTTCTACAACTTCTGCAGCCATCATATCTTTTTCTTCCGCAGGCCTTTCAGATTCTTCTTCAGGATTAAGTAAAGCATCTTCCTCTGCCCGCTCCAGAAGCTTTGCAATGGCTTCCTCTTCAGGTTTTTTATCTTCTTCTACACGGGCGTCTCTTAATATAATGCGCAGACCTTTCGTCAAAAAAGCCATCTCGCGAAGTCTTGTTTTTAATATGTCAAAATCAAAAACTGTCGTTTCCTGAAAAATAGAAGCGTCCGGTTTAAAGATGACTCTTGTTCCTGTTTTTTCCAAAGGACAAGTTCCGATTTCCTTTAAAGAATAGCAGGCATGTCCCCTTTCATATCTCTGTTTATAAACCTTTCCTTCCTGATAAATTTCTACTTCAAGCCAGTCTGACAAAGCATTTACAACAGAAGCACCCACGCCATGCAGACCTCCGGATACCTTGTATCCTCCACCGCCGAATTTTCCGCCGGCATGCAGGATGGTAAAGACAACTTCAACCGCTGCAATACCTGCTTTGTGGTTAATGCCGACGGGAATACCCCTTCCGTTATCCTGAACAGTCACGGAATTGTCAGGATTAATAGTTACTTCAATCGTATCACAATACCCTGCAAGCGCTTCATCTACAGAATTGTCTACAATTTCATAGACAAGATGATGAAGACCTCTTGAAGAGGTGCTGCCTATATACATACCGGGTCTTTTTCTTACAGCTTCCAATCCTTCCAGAATTTGAATCTGGTCCGCGCCATATTCATTTTCAACTTCTGTATTCTGTAAGATTTCTTCACTCATGTTTCCTCCATTCATCCGCCGAAGGCGGCGGCGCCTTAGTTCTAATTTTCCGAACTCACCTTACCGTTGGTTACCTTGTAAACTTTATTAATCTCAAATCTATTATTTACAAATTCTTCCAGTCCGGTACAGGTAATGATAGTTTGTATGTCCCCTATACTGTTTAAAAGATAATTTTGCCTGTTACTGTCAAGCTCAGATAACACATCATCCAGCAAAAGTACAGGAAAATCCTTTGCAATTTTTTTGACAAGCTCTATTTCCGAAAGCTTTAAAGACAATGCTGCCGTTCGCTGCTGTCCCTGAGAACCGAACCGCCTGACATCCACCTTTCCGATCATAAAAGAAAAATCATCTCTGTGAGGACCTACCGTAGTCTGTTTCAGCTTAATATCCCTCTCCTGATTCATTTTAAGCTTAACTTCAAAATCTTCTACAGAAACATCAGGATTGTAATAAACTAAAATTTCTTCCTTTCCTCCGGAAAGCTTTTTATGTATTTCAAAAATAATTTCATTGAGCTGTTCCGCAAAAATTTTTCTTCTTTCAATAATTTTGCTGCCAAAAGACACAAGCTGGGAATCCCATATTGTAAGAGTGTCCTTTAAATCAGGATTCATATACATGTCTTTTAACAGCTTATTACGTTGATTTACTATTTTATTGTAATGATTCAGATTATATAAATAAAAGCTGTCTAACTGACAAAGCTCCATATCTACAAATCTTCTTCTCTCCGCGGGACCGTTTTTTATAATATTCAAATCCTCAGGAGAAAAAAATACAACATTACACAGACCAAGTAAATCCGCAGCCTTTTTTATTTTCTGTCCATCTATTGCAATCCCTTTTGATTTACTTTTACGAAGATGCATGTCCACTCGTGTTTCAATCGCATCTTTTTCAAGGTAAGTGCGAATATGAGCTTCCTCTTTGTCAAAATTGATAATTTCGTTATCCTTACTGCCTTTATGTGATTTTGTTGTGGCAGCTACATAAATAGCCTCTAAAATATTGGTTTTTCCCTGGGCATTGTCCCCATATAAAATATTAGTGCCCTTATCAAACTGCAAATCCAAAGATTCGTAATTTCTGTAATCTGCCAATTCTAATCTTTTGATTATCATGGATTCTATCCTTTACACACTTTTATTTTGTGCCCTTCAAATTCCACAATATCACCTTCATAAAGCTTTCTTCCACGCCTTTCATCTACTTCTCCGTTTACCTTTACAAGGCCGTCCTGAATGGCAAATTTGGCGTCTACTCCTGATTCCACGCAGCCTGCCGCTTTTAAAGCCTGTCCAAGCTTTATAAAATCATCCCTCAAATATATTGTTTCCATTTTTTCCCGTACCTTTCAACTTCTTAGAAATAAATATTTAATTAACCGTTGTAAAATTAACAGGAAGAATCAAATATATGTATTTTTCATTAGGCTCCTTTATAAAGCAGGGAGCTTTCGGGTTGACAAGGAAAATATCTATTTCTTCATCGTCTATTACGCGGAGGGCATCGATTAAAAACTTCGGATTAAAGCCAATCATCATATCCTTGCCGCTTTTTTCAATATCAATATCTTCGTTCATACTTCCTATAATGGAATTAATTTTAAGTTCCATAGAAGTGTCCGTTATATTGATAATAATAGGCTTCTTATCCCCTTCCTTGATCAGAAGAGTCGCTCTGTCTATACAATTTAAAAGCTCTTTCTTGTTAATTCTTACCTTTGTCTCATAATCGCTGGAAAGCATCTGATCTATCTTGAAATACTCACCTTCTATCAGTCTTGATACTACAGTAGTATTATCAAATTCAAATACAATCTGCTTTGGTGTAAAGAAAATGTTTACGTCTTTATCCGTATCGCCCGGCAGTATCTTGCTTATTTCATTCAGCGTCTTGCCGGGAACCACTACTTTTTTAGGCTCATAGGAATTCTTTAACTCTATTTTTCTGATGGAAATACGATGTCCGTCCAAGGATACTACCTTCAGTTCAGAACCGTTAATGTCAAATAATTCACCTGTCATCAGCTTATTGTTGTCATTATCCGCAATGGAAAAAATGGTCTGTCTTACTACTTCCTTCAACGTAAACTGTGAAACAATCACACAATCGTTTCTTTCTACGGAAGGCAGGTAAGAAAAATCTTCACCTGACTTGCCTATAATATTAAATTTCGCTTTTTCACAGGTAATCGTTGTTTTAAAGCTGGAATCTGTCTCTATCACAATATCACTGTCGGGAAGCTTACGTACAATTTCCAAAAATATCTTGGCATCCAATGCAATAATTCCTTTTTCTGCAATTTCGCCTTCTATTACTGTTTCTATGCCAAGCTCCATATCGTTGGCGGTGAGTTTTATCTCCCCTTTTGAAGCATCTACCAAAATGCATTCCAAAATAGACATAGTTGTTTTGTTTGGAACAGCTTTGGATACAATCTGTACTCCATTAAGTAAAGCAGACTTAGAACAAATTAATTTCATTGTGAATAACTCCCTTCTCTTTAAAGTAAATGGAACGGCTTTTTCTGTATGTATATAATAATAAAAGAATTTAATAGTAATATTAATAAGGATTGTTGAAATGTGTAAAACCTCTTCTATTATAGCATTTCTCAATCAAAAATGATAGTATAACGTTGTTGAAAACGAAGAATAACTTATTGGTAACTTTAAAGTTATTCACATTCATTTTAGAAACTTGAAAAGTTAAAAAAAGTTAATACACAATATTAAAAACCTATCAACAGTTTACCCACATTTTATAAACAGCTTAAAGTGGAAATATGCATTCATATATATATTAAGAAGGATTTAGTTTCTTCTTTATAATATCTATTTTGTTTTTAAGTTCTTCATTGGTTGATATTTCCTCGGTTATTTTGTTTACACCGTGAATAATGGTAGTATGGTCTTTTTTGCCCAGTATTTTACTGATGCTTTGCAGAGATGTCTCTGTCAGCTCTCTGCAGAGATACATCACGATTTGTCTGGGCTGTACAAATTCTGAATTTCTCTTTTTTGAAGTAATATCCTCAGGGCTTACTCCAAAATGTTCAGAAACAACATTAATAATGAGCTGCGGTGTAATTTCCTTTGGCTTGTCCGGATAAATAATATCCTTTAAGGCTTCTTCTGCAAGACTGAGGGAAGGGTTTACTTTGTTTAACTTAGCGGATGCTATTATTTTATTAAAAGCGCCTTCCAGCTCCCTTATATTTGACTTTATATTTGTAGCAATATAATTGATGGTTTCCTCATCAATGTTTAAATCACAGTTTTCTGCATTTTTGCGAAGAATTGCCATACGGGTTTCATAGTCAGGCGCCTGGATGTCTGCTATCAATCCCCACTCAAATCTGGAGCGGAAACGTTCTTCTAAAGTTTCCATTTCCTTTGGCGGCTTATCGGAGGAAAGAATAATCTGCTTTCCGGCAGAATGAAGGACATTAAAGGTATGGAAAAACTCTTCCTGAGTACTTTCCTTTCCTATTATAAATTGAATATCATCTACCATCAGAACATCCACTGTCCTGTACTTTTCGCGTAGTTTTGTCATAGAAGCAGCATTACCGCTTCGAATGGAATCAATCACTTCGTTTGTAAATTCTTCGGAATTCACGTATAATACTTTTGTTTCGGAATTTTGTTCCAATATAAAATGGCCGATGGAGTGCATAAGGTGAGTTTTGCCAAGACCAGCTCCTCCATACAGATAGAGAGGGTTATATGCTTTGCCCGGAGACTCAGCTACAGCTAAGGAAGCAGAATGTGCAAATTTGTTGTTGCTTCCTACTACAAAAGTGTCAAATTTGTATTTTGGATTGAGATTTGCATTTTCATAGTTAATATTGTATACAGGATTTGTTTCGGCAGGTTCACCACCATTCAGCAATGTAGGAATATCTTTTTCCAATATAAAAGTAACATCATAGGTGTTGTTAAACATCTCTGATATGGTTACTTTAAAAAATGTCTTATATTTTGACGAAATATAAGAAAAGGAATTTGCATTATCGTTGGGTATCAGGATATAAACGACATTATCCATTACACAATATGCCTCTAAAGGTGCAATCCAAGTAGAGAACGATATATTTGTAAGATTGTATTCGCGTCTTACGGTTTCCTTTACTTCTTCCCAGTTTTCCTTTATGATATCCATATTGCAAATTACCTCTTTCCGAAACTTTGCCTTATATACCATATTAATATAAAAAAGGAAATATTTCAAATAAAAGTTGTCGCGTAAGTTATCCACAAAATGTTGATAACTCGGTTTATAAATTGTGGATGAAGATTTGTTTCAATTGTGATGTGTATAACTTGTCAATTTTGTTGATTTTTAAAAAGTGCTGAAAATAAGTAAAAAGAGTAGTTTTACACATGAAATACATCATAAAATTTATATTTATCCACAAAATATGCACAATATGTGGATTAGTTTATTTTTATAAAATTTGTTATAAAATATGTGGATAACTAAAAAAAATTTTTTTAAAATATTTTTATAGCTGATTTTACTTGACATTCCGTGGTTTTTCCAGTACAATCAATATGCTATTTTCCAATAAAATGATGATTAGAATACCTTTATATATAAGGTTGTAAAAGAGGAGGTGTATGTAAAATGAAAATGACATTTCAGCCTAAGAAGAGATCCAGATCTAAGGTTCACGGATTCAGAGCAAGAATGAGTACTTCCGGTGGAAGAAGAGTTCTGAAAGCAAGACGTGCAAAAGGAAGACATAAATTATCAGCATAGGTCACAGAAATGTGACCTATTTTTCTCTGAAATATTATAGGAAGATTTGGAAGTTAGAGTATTATGAAATTTTCAGAGTCTTTAAAAAAGAACAGACAATTCCAGTTTGTGTATAAGAATGGTAAGTCTTATGCAAATAGATATCTTGTGATGTATGTAAAGGAAAATGGCCTTGGTATCAACAGAATTGGAATCAGTGTAAGCAAAAAAGTGGGAAACAGCGTTGTAAGACATCGCGTTACAAGGCTGATTAGAGAAAGTTATCGGTTACATGAAAACATATTCAATAGTGGTTTGGATATGGTAATCGTTGCGAGGACAAGCACCGCTTTTGTGAGTTTTTATGAAATAGAAAAATCATTGTTACATTTGTCAAAGCTTCATGAAGTGGTAAAAATTTATTTATGAAAAAAATATTGATTGCTATTATAAAATTTTACAGAAAATATATTTCTCCTTTAAAGAGTACCAAATGCCCCTATTATCCTACCTGTTCCCAGTATGGATTAGAGGCAGTTGAAAAGTATGGCGCTTTGAAAGGCGGTATGCTTACCGCATGGAGAATATTAAGATGTAATCCTTTTTCTAAGGGCGGATATGATCCTGTACCTTAAAAATGATATAGAAGAATATGGTTTATATCAGAAAGAGGAATGTTTTAGGAGGAATGATGACAGGTATTTTATTGACAAAAAGTGGTACTCCCATTATTGGCTGGATTGCCAGTCTGCTGGGTTTTATCATGGAAGGAATTTTTAATGTACTTGATTTAATAGGAATTCCTAACATAGGTTTATCTATTATTCTTTTTACTATCATCGCATATTTACTGATGCTGCCCATGACGATTAAACAACAGAAGTTTTCAAAGCTTTCTGCCAAGATGAATCCTGAGCTGCAGGCCATCAGTAAAAAATATAAAAACCGCAAAGACAATGACTCCATGATGCAGATGAATGCAGAGACGCAGGCTGTTTATGCCAAATATGGCGTTTCTCCTATGGGAAGCTGTCTTCCTATGTTGATTCAGATGCCTATCCTTCTTGCATTGTATCAGGTTATCTACAGAATGCCTGCTTATGTAAGAAAAATTGGAGATGTTTTTGGTGCTCTGGCAGATAAAATCATAGAAAAAGGGCTTGTAGATGAAGTAAAAAATTTTACACAGGCTGCTGCTTATGTTAAAAATTTTGATGTTGATCAGAGAAAGGCAATTATAGATGTTCTGAATAAGGTAAATTTGACAGATTTGTCTGATTTTGCACAGCAAAATGGATTTGCAAATTTACAGTATAACGGGCAATATATTTTGTCACAGGGTACTGAGAGAGGTTTGCTTGATACCTACAATAACTTTTTAGGACTGAACATAGCAAACTCGCCTGCATCTATTGTAAAAACGGCAATGGCAGCAGGGGCGTGGGCGTTGGTGATTGCAGCGATTGCTATTCCTGTTTTATCAGCTGTTACCCAGTGGATAAACGTAAAGCTTATGCCGCAGCAGGAAAGAAGCAATGATAACTCTGGTGAGATGGCAGATACGATGGCTTCTTCCATGAAAACCATGAACACAGTTATGCCGATTTTATCTGCTGTATTTTGTTATACGCTTCCTGCAGGTATGGGGCTTTACTGGGTTGCAGGTTCCGTAGTAAGAAGTATCCAGCAGGTGGTTATCAATAAACATATTGACAAGCTGGATTTAAATGAAATTATTGAAAAGAATAAAGATAAAAGTGCCAAAAGGATGGAAAAGGTAAAAGAAAATCAGGCCAAGCTTCAACAGTATGCCAATATGAGTACAAAAGGCATTGGAGGCACTGTAAATACCAAAAATTATTCGCAAAAGGCAAAAGAAGCGGCAGAGAAGGCAATGGATACAGAAGCAGGAAGTGCAAAAACTTCATCTTCTTCTGCAAAGCCCGGAAGTCTGATGGCAAGAGCAAATATGGTTAAGGATTATAACGAAAGAAATAATAAAGATAAAAAGTAGGGAGGTTATTACAATGGAATATAAAAAATTTTCTGCAAAGACGGTTGAAGATGCAATTACAGAAGCATGTAAAGAATTTTTAGTGACAAGTGACAGACTTGGACATAACGTAATAGAAGAAGGTTCTTCCGGTTTCCTTGGGATTGGTTCTAAGCCCGCTGTGATTGAAGCATGGGTAAAAGAAGAAGAAAAACCGGTTTCTCTTGAAGATGAAGCAAAGGATTTTTTGAAGAATGTTTTTACGGCCATGAATATGGCAGTTGTGGTTGATGTTAATTATGATGAAGAAAACAGAAATATGGATATTGATTTGAGCGGTGATGAAATGGGTGTTTTGATTGGAAAGAGAGGACAAACCCTGGATTCCCTTCAATATCTTGTTTCTTTAGTAGTCAATAAAAACCAGGAAGGTTATATTCGTGTCAAAGTAGATACAGAAAATTACAGACAGAGAAGAAAAGAAACTTTGGAAAATCTTGCAAAAAATATTTCTTACAAGGTAAAGAGAACCAAACGCTCTGTTTCCTTAGAGCCGATGAACCCTTATGAAAGAAGGATTATCCATTCAGCTCTCCAGAATGACAGATATGTTACGACGCATAGTGAGGGAGAAGAGCCTTTCAGAAGAGTTGTGGTTTCTCTTAAGAGATAAATTGACATTGATTGTCCTGTGTTTATGAAGTATAGTAAACACAGGACATATTAAATTAATGAAATATTTGGTGTAGATATGAAAACAGACACAATAGCAGCAATTGCAACGGCGCTTTCTGATTCCGGTATTGGAATTATTCGTATCAGCGGGAGCGAAGCAGTAGAGATTGCAGATAAAATTTATGCTTCTAAGAATAAAAAAAAGCATTTAAAAGATGTGATGAGCCATACAATTCACTATGGATTTATTATAGATAATGATGAAATTGTAGATGAAGTTATGGTTACGGTCATGAGGGCGCCTAAAAGTTATACTGCGGAAGATACCGTTGAAATAAATTGTCATGGCGGCGTTTTAATGATGCGCCGTATTTTGGAACTCGTTTTAAAAGCGGGAGCAAGAATGGCAGAGCCCGGAGAGTTTACGAAGCGTGCTTTTTTAAATGGAAGAATGGACTTATCAGAAGCGGAAGCTGTTATGGATATGATTCATGCAAAAAGTGAATTGTCCTTGAAATCTTCTGTGAAGCAGCTAAAGGGTTCTGTTTCTCAAAAAATAAGAAGTTTACGTTCTAAACTTATATACGAAATAGCATTTATAGAATCGGCCTTAGATGATCCGGAACATATCAGTCTGGAAGGATATCAGGAAGCATTAAAAGAAAAATTAACCGGTCTTATTTTAGAAATCGATGCACTTTTGAATTCTGCGGAGAATGGAAAAATTGTAAAAGAAGGGATTAATACGGTTATTGTAGGAAAACCAAATGCCGGAAAATCTTCTTTTTTGAATTTACTGATAGGAGAAGAAAAAGCAATTGTAACGGATGTGGCCGGTACTACTAGAGATGTGCTGGAAGAGCAGATTAAGCTGCATGGTATCTGTTTGAATGTGATTGATACTGCAGGAATTCGTTTTACAGAGGATGTCGTAGAAAAAATAGGAGTGCAGAAGGCGAGAAAGTATGCAGCTGATGCTGATTTAATCCTTTATGTTGTGGATAGCTCCGTTCCTCTCGATGAAAATGACATGGATATTATGCAGACGATAGGTTCAAAAAAATGTATTGCCATTTTAAATAAAACGGATTTGGAAGCTGTTGTCACAGAAAAAATGTTGTGGGATGCTTTTATGGAAAGTTCCATGAAGACTGCTGCGGACGGCAATGCGGATTTTGAAAAAGAATCAGATAGGATTCATATTATAAAAACTTCAACAAAAGATGTAACAGGCATTGATGTTTTTGACGAGACGATTCAAAATATGTTTTTTAAGGGTGAAATTTCTTTTGAAAATGAAGTGTATATCACAAATATACGACATAAAGAAGCTCTTATGGAAACAAAAAATTCTCTTCTCTTAGTTCAAAAAAGTATAAACGATGATATGCCGGAGGATTTTTATACGGTAGATTTGATGAATGCTTATACTTCTCTTGGGCTTATTATAGGAGAAGAAGTTTCCGATGATTTGGTGAATGAGATTTTCTCTAAATTTTGTATGGGAAAATAAAGGAAAGGCATAGGTTTTCATATGTCCAATGATAAAGAAAAGAATTTTTTAATGGACAAAGTAGATGTCTGCGTTATTGGTGCAGGTCATGCGGGCTGTGAAGCAGCTCTGGCTTGTTCGCGTCTTGGCTTTGAAACGGTTATGTTTACGGTAAGTGTAGACAGTATTGCTCTGATGCCCTGTAATCCGAATATAGGCGGTTCTTCAAAAGGGCATTTGGTAAGAGAAATCGATGCGCTTGGCGGAGAGATGGGAAAAAATATAGACAAAACTTTTATACAGTCTAAAATGTTAAATTTATCAAAGGGACCTGCCGTACATTCTCTTCGCGCGCAGGCAGATAAAGCGGATTATACCCGTGAAATGAGAAAGGTTTTGGAGAATCAGGAGCATTTGACAATAAAGCAGGCGGAGGTCTGTGAAATTTTATGGGAAGATGTTTCTGAAGAATCTTCATTGGAAGATAAAGGGACAAAGAAAAAGAGAGTGCTCGGTGTGAAAACTTTTACCGGTGCTGTATACCAAAGTAAAGCAGTTATTTTATGTACAGGTACTTATTTAAAGGCAAGATGTCTCTGTGGGGAAGCGATTACTTATACAGGACCAAACGGACTGCAGGCTGCGAATCATCTTTCGGATTCTTTGCGGGATATGGGAATTGAATTGCAGCGCTTTAAAACAGGTACGCCCGCCAGAATGGATAAAAGAAGTATTGATTTTTCAAAGATGGAAGAACAGACAGGGGATGAAACGATAGTACCTTTTTCTTTTTCTACCAATCCCGCGGATGTACAAAAGGAACAGGTTTCTTGCTATTTGACTTATACCAATGAACAGACTCATGAAATTATTCGTTCTAATTTAGAACGTTCTCCTATTTATGCCGGTATTATAGAAGGAACAGGACCAAGATATTGTCCTTCTATTGAAGATAAGGTTGTTAAGTTTTCTGATAAGAATCGTCATCAGGTTTTTATAGAGCCGGAAGGTTTACATACCAATGAAATGTATGTGGGAGGAATGTCTTCTTCCCTTCCGGAAGATGTACAGCTTGCTATGTACCGCACTGTTCCTGGGTTGGAGCATTGCAAAATTGTCAGAAATGCTTATGCGATTGAATATGATTGTATCGATGCAAATCAGCTTTATCCGACTTTGGAATTTAAGAATGTTTCAGGTCTTTTTGCCGGGGGACAGTTTAATGGGAGCAGCGGTTATGAAGAAGCAGCGGCACAGGGATTGATGGCCGGCATCAATTGTGCGCTTTCCCTGTCCGGAAAAAAACAAATTGTTCTTGACAGATCTCAGGCATATATTGGTGTATTAATTGATGACCTGGTTACAAAGAACAACAGGGAGCCTTATCGCATGATGACTTCGCGCGCAGAGTATCGTCTTCTTTTGAGACAGGATAATGCCGATTTAAGATTGCGTAAAACAGGATATGATGTTGGACTTGTATCTGAGGCGGATTATAAAAGTCTGCTTGAAAAAGAGCAAATGATTGCAGAAGAAGTAAAAAGGCTGAAAGAAACAAAGGTAGGAGGATCAGCTTCTATTCAGCAGTTTTTAGAAGCACATGGAAGTAACAGTTTAAAAACAGCAGCTTCTTTGGCAGAGCTTATGTGCAGACAAGAGCTTTCCTATGAAATTTTGGAAGAAATTGATGTAAACAGAAAAGCGCTTCCTGCAGATGTGATTCAACAGGTTGAAATTGAAATAAAATATGAAGGATATATTGAGCGTCAAATGCGTCAGGTAAAGCAGTTTAAGAAGATGGAAAAGAAGCTGCTTCCGGAAGACCTGAATTATGATGATGTACCAAGTCTTCGTATAGAAGCAAGACAAAAGCTAAAAGCTTTTCGACCGATTTCAATTGGACAGGCTTCTCGTATTTCCGGCGTATCGCCGGCAGATATTTCAGTACTGTTGGTATATTTAGAACAGTATGCACATGAATGATTTATAATAACTTTTCTAGTCAGAAAGGCATGGAAATCTTATGTATGATGTAAAGCAGTTTAAGGAGGATTTGTCAGAATTTAATATTACTTTATCTGACATTCAGGTACAGCAGTTTATGACATACTATGAGCTGCTTGTAGAATGGAATGGATTTATGAATTTAACTGCAATTACAGAATACAAGGAAGTATTAAAAAAACACTTTGTTGACAGTCTTTCTTTGGTGAAGGTATGTGACCTCACAAAAGAGATGTCTTTGATTGATATTGGAACAGGCGCCGGTTTTCCGGGAATTCCTTTAAAGATAGCTTTTCCGAATTTAAAGATTACGCTTTTGGATTCTTTGCATAAGCGTGTCCAGTTTTTAAATACTGTGATAGAAAAGCTGGCTCTTACGAATATTGATACGATACATGGAAGAGCAGAAGATTTTGCCAGGCCAGGTTCTCTGCGTGAACAGTATGATATCTGTGTTTCCCGTGCTGTTGCAAATCTGACAACTCTGTCAGAATATTGTATTCCTTTTGTAAAACGGGGAGGAGTTTTTGTTTCCTATAAATCGGAAAAGCTTTTGGAAGAAAAGCAGGAGGCAGAAGAGGCAATATCTATTTTAGGCGGAAGTGTAGAAAAGCAAGTTCAATTTACGTTACCAGGTTCTGATATTTGCCGCAATCTTTTTGTGATTAAGAAAATAAAAGATTCTCCAAAAAAGTATCCGCGAAAAGCGGGACTTCCGGCAAAGGAGCCATTGAAAAATAAATGAAAGATGTGATAGAATTATGACTGAAGAAAATAATTTTTCTTTTAGAGAGATGCAGCATAGCCTTTTGGCAGAAGCAGAAGGATTGAAAAAAAACATAAATGAAAATTTATCCCGTATTGCAGAAATAGATAAATATCTGGATTCTATTTATGGTCGGGAAGAAGAAAATTTTAAAGTTTTTTCTCCGCGAAATGTAGAGCATATTTATAGGGACGATATATCTGTTCATAAAACAGAGAAAAGTAAATTGGAAATGAATAATCGTTCTCTTTACAGTCGTCTCAATAAAGTAAATGCGTATTTGTCTACCATCGAAGATTTTATTTCAAAAAATTCTGTTACAAGAAATTTTGAAGTTTTGGATATTCAGGAGAAGGAAAGGCATAGAATAGCGAGAGATTTACATGATACTTCATTGCAAAATTTGTCTCATCTTTTGCATAAAGTTGAATTGGCTTCTATGTATATTGAAAAAGATGTTTTGCAGGCTAAGCTGGAACTGGCAACAGTAAGTAAAGGGTTAAAGGCTGTTATTGAAGAAATAAGAAATACTATTTTTGACTTGCGCCCTATGACGTTTGATGATTTGGGGTTGAAAGAGTCTTTTGAAATATTGTTTTCTAAGTTAAAAGAAAACAGTACCTTGTGTGATATTGATGCAGAAATCCAGCCGATTACATGTGATAACGATTTGGTTCTGATGACTATCTTCCGTGTTGTACAAGAAGCATGTTCAAATGCAATTAAACATTCTCAGGGAAGTAAAATTGTCATCAGAATAGAGCAGAAAAATGAAATCTGCTATATATTGGTGAAAGATAACGGTAAAGGATTTTCATGGAAAGAAGAAACAGAAAATAGAGACAAGCATTTTGGAATTGCCGTGATGACAGAAAGAGTTCATTTATTGGGCGGCAAAATTTCATTTCACTCTGTGGATGGAAAAGGAACTGAAATTAAAATGATTATTCCTTTAAATTCATAGAACAGAATCAAATTGACTTGTAATATACTTAACTAAAATGTGTGCAGAAATGGAATGACAGAATTATGGAAAAAAGTATAAAAGTAATGATAGCAGATGATCATATATTGATGAGGGAAGGAATCAGGCAGCTTTTAGAGTTTGATGGAACAATAGAAGTAATCGCCGAAGCAAATAATGGAGAGGAATGTTTAGAAAAATTAAAAACAATAAAGCCTGAAGTACTTTTGCTTGATATTAATATGCCAAAGAAAAACGGAATAGAAGTTTTAGAAAGTATACGTAAGCAGAATTTAAAAGTTAAAGTACTAATTTTAACGGTGCATAATGAAATTGAATATTTATTGAAAGCTGTTGATATTGGTGTGGACGGATATATTTTGAAAGATTCTGAATCAGCAGAATTAAAACGTGCAATTGTTACGGTTTCAGAAGGAGAAAGTTATATCCAATCCAGTTTAATTCCTGCATTAAATTCAAGATTAATTGCCAGAGATATAGATAAAGAAAAAATTGATTCTTTGACGAAAAGAGAACTTGAAGTTTTAATACAAGTTGCAAATGGAATGTTTAATAAAGAAATAGCAAATGCCTTGAATATTAGCGAGCGTACTGTAAAGAACCATCTTTCTAATATATTTAAGAAAATAGATGTGTCTGATAGAACACAGGCGGCAGTGTTTGCTATTAAAAATGATATTATAAAGCTATTTTAGATGTTTCACGTGAAACATTTTGTGTTTATTGAGAGATGACCACAAGATAATGTTTCACGTGAAACATTTTTGCGCTAGATATTGTAATAGGAATCGTGAAACATTTTTAAAAGGTTTGTCTTTTTCGTGAAACATATTATTTAAGAAAGTTACGCCGATATCAAAACACTTTCCTATTCAGACGCGCTCTCGCTCTATAAAAACGTAACAGTACTAGGCTCGAAAAAACCTCGCCAAGTGCTGACGTTTTTAAAAGGTCTGAACAGGAAAGTGTTTCGATATCGGCTGAAACTTGCAAAAAGTACATTTCGGCAATTATAGTTTTGACTTGGACATTCACCTAGTATCAACTCATATCTATTCAACAATTCTGTTTCAAAAATGTTTTATAATTTATGAGCTGTAATGATTGTATAGCTATTTGCGTTTACTGTTATTTTGCAGTTATCTATAGTTGCGTACCAGTTTTTCCCTGTCTTTTCAATGACTGCGTCTTTATCTAAAATTTGAGTTTTACACCATTGAACAACGTCATCTACTTCAATTTGCAGATTCTTTTTTATACGTTCCACACCCATTTCTGTTGTATGTAGTTTATCAATATTTTCAAGTAAGTCGTTCATTCAATACCTCCGTTATTTCTTAATTGCGAAAGATGCAAGTAACAGAAATGTTCAATATAGACAAAACGCTTTCGAAGCAGTGGCAAGTCTCCCTTATTTTGTCTATATTAAACATTTCTTGTGTTGCAAAGAAATGTTTTGCAAACATCTATTACTTTCTTTATAAAGATAACATACCGATTTACCTAAAACAAGTAAGAGCAATAAATATTATGTATTTGTTAGCTGGCAAGATTCAGCGGGAAGAGGAGAGATATGTCTGTTCAGACCTTTTAAAAACGTCAGTACTTGGCGAGGTTTTTTCGAGCCTAGTACTGTTACGTTTTTATAGAGCGAAAGCGCGTCTGAACAGACATATCTCTCCTCTTCCCGCGTCTCTCGCATCCTTATCAAAACATTCCAATAAATAATCCAAAATTCTTATGGATTCTACACAGCATTAATGTTATAATAACAAACAGACATGAGGAAAAAGAAAGTTGTCCGGTGCTTTTATGGACGAAAGGAAAATTGTAAAATGGGTAAAGTAATTGCAGTTGCAAACCAAAAGGGAGGCGTGGGAAAAACCACAACTTCTATTAATTTATCAGCTTCTCTTGCAGATAAGGGAAAAAAAGTTTTAGTTATTGATACGGACCCCCAAGGAAATACGACAAGTGGATTTGGTGTTGATAAGAATGATTTGGAAGATACTATATATGAGCTGATACTAGGTGAATGTTCGATTCATGAATGCATTTTAAAAGATGTAATTAAAAATGTGTCTTTGCTGCCTTCCAATGTAAATCTTGCTGCGGCAGAGATAGAATTAATCGGAATAGACAGGAAAGAATATATTTTAAAAAATGAAGTTGACTATGTAAAAGATCAGTATGATTTCATTATTATAGATTGTCCTCCTTCCCTGAATGCATTGACGATTAACGCATTGACAACAGCGGACAGTGTATTGGTTCCCATCCAATGTGAGTATTATGCTTTGGAAGGTTTAAGTCAGTTGATACACACTGTCAATTTAGTAAAGGAACGTCTCAATCCTGATTTGGAGATGGAAGGAGTTGTCTTTACGATGTACGATTCCAGGACCAATCTTTCCATGCAGGTAGTGGAGAATGTAAAAAGCCACTTAAATCAAAATATCTATAAGACAATGATACCAAGAAATATCAGGCTTGCGGAAGCGCCAAGTTATGGTATGCCGATACATATGTATGACCCAAAATCAGCAGGAGCAGAGGCATATATGAATCTGGCGGATGAAGTAATCAGTCGTAATTAAAACGTTGAATAAAAAATGCGTATTCAACTATTGATAAAAGTGTGTCGCAGCGCACGGATAGGTAAAACTTATGGCAGCAAGAGGTTTGGGAAAGGGACTTGATTCTTTGATTCCTAATGCGGTTGGAGAAGCAAAAGCAAAGAAGGAAGTAGCAAAAGAAAAAGCAGAAGAAAGAACAACTCCGGATACCATGGTTAAAATTACTATGGTAGAACCGAATAGAAAGCAGCCCCGTAAAAATTTTGACGAGGATGCATTGCTGGAATTATCAGATTCCATCAAACAGTTCGGCGTGATTCAGCCTATTGTGGTACAGGATAGAAAGGATCACTATGAAATTATTGCAGGGGAGCGCCGCTGGCGCGCTGCAAAAATGGCAGGGATTAAAGAAGTACCTGTTATTATCAAAAATTATACAGAACAGGAAATTGTAGAGATTTCCCTGATTGAAAATATTCAGAGAGAAGATTTAAACCCTATAGAAGAAGCGCAGGCTTATAAACGTTTATTGACAGAATTTAATTTAAAGCAGGATGAGGTTGCGGAAAGAGTTTCCAAGAGCAGGACTGCTGTCACTAATTCCATGCGTCTGTTAAAGTTAAGTGAAGAAGTGCAGCAGATGGTAATCAACGATATGCTGAGTACGGGACATGCCAGAGCTTTGCTTGCAGTTGAAAATCCGGAAGAACAGTATACACTGGCACAAAAAGTATTTGATGAAAAGCTCAGTGTACGCGACGTAGAGAAGCTGGTAAAAAATATACATAAGCCCGCAAAGACAAAAAAGCCGGATAATAAAGCCTTATCCCTTATCTATCAGGATATCGAAGAAAAACTGAAGCAGGCTTTGAGCACAAAGGTATCGGTAGTTGCAAAAGAAGAGGGGGCCGGCAAAATAGAAGTTGAATTTTACAACCATGAAGATCTGGAAAGGCTTATGGAAATTATAACAAAGTAAAACCGGCGCAAAAGGAGACACTATGCTTACAACGGATAATACAATGATAATCAGCGAGATTTTTCATAGTATGGGTTTAGACGGAATGGATATAGGTTATCTTTTTATAGGAATGGCAGCATGTATTTTACTGCTTTTGATTCTACTTATTGTCAGTTTCCGTAAAACTTCCCAGTTAGAAAAAAGGCTGGATAAATTTATGCTGGGAAAGGATGCAAAAAGTCTTGAAAAAGATATTATTGCCCTGTATGAAGACAATAAATTTATTAAGATAAATATGGATAAAAATAAAAAGGATATCCGTACGCTGTACAAAAATATGGAATCAGCTTTCCAAAAAGTAGGTATTGTAAAATACGATGCGTTTCAGCAGATGGGAGGACAGCTCAGTTTTTCACTTGCCCTGTTAGATGAGAACAATAATGGATTTGTATTAAATTCAGTTCATAGTACAGAAGGTTGTTATACCTATACCAAGGAAATTAAAAACGGCGAATGTGCAATATCGTTGGGAGACGAAGAAAAGAAAGCACTTTCTATGGCAATAGGTAAAGAGTAAGATTAACTTATAAGGATGATGTTATGCGATGGAAAACACTGGATGAACTTAAGGAAAATGAAATTCTTGCAAGACCTATATTGACAGAAGACTTCCAGATTATACTGCCGGAAGGCGCTATATTGAAGCGGGGATATATTGAAAAGCTAAGGGAGTTAAATATTGCGAAAGTATCTGTCAAGGAGGATTTTCCTGCGGAAGATGCAGCCATTTTAAAAAAGGAAATGGAGAACCTTGTAAAAGAGAAAGTAAAGGATATTCTGGAAAGGCATACCTATCATCACAATGAAGAATTAATGGAATTGTGTGAAACGGCAGATAATATTATTGTCAGCATTGCGGAGGAAAGCGAAGTAGCAGAACAAGTGTTTGATATAAAGGAAAGAAGTGCAAATATTTATGAACATTCCCTGAGTATCTGTACGCTTTCTGTTTTAACTGCCCTAAAGTTAAAGCTTCCGCAGGATGTGGTTCATGATATTGGTGTGGGATGCCTTTTGCATGATATTGGGCTCAGGTATTTAACGATAGACTATGAAAATCAAAATCTTTCTAACCTTTCAGAAGCAGATATGGCAGAATTTAAAAAACATTCAGTCTATGGCTATTCTGCATTGAAGGAAGAGAGTTGGATATCGGAGACCAGTAAAAATATCATATTGTATCACCATGAGAGAATGGATGGTTCAGGATATCCCCTGCATGCTACATCCTTGTCCCTGCCGGTACAAATCGTAACAGTCTGTGATACTTTTGATGAAATGATTTGCGGAATCGGATGTGATAAGGTAAAAGTATATGAAGCGGTAGAATATCTGAGAAATTATAAAAATATAAAATTCAGCGACACAGTGGTAGATATGTTTTTGGAATTTACCGCAGTGTATCCGGTCGGCACAATTGTTTTGACAAACGAGGGTGAAACAGGATTGGTAATCCGCCAGAATAAAGAATTTCCAGACAGACCGGTGATACGTATTCTGACAGACCGGTATGGAAGTAAAATGCCGACGGACATTACAAAAGATTTGATAGAAGTACAACATGTATTTATAGAAAAAGTACTGGATTAATGAAGGAGGAGCCTACACATGATAGACATTAAATTTTTAAGGGAGAATCCCGACGTTGTAAAGGAAAATATAAAAAAGAAATTTCAGGATGATAAGCTTCCATTGGTGGACGAAGTGATTGCACTGGATGTAGAGAGCAGAAAGACAAAGCAGGAAGCGGACGAGCTTCGCGCCAACAAAAATAAAATTTCAAAAGAAATCGGCACATTGATGGCACAGGGAAAGAAAGAAGAAGCAGAAGCAAAAAAAGCAGAGGTTGCAGCGCAGGCAAAGCGTCTGGCTGAGCTGGAGGCAAAGGAACCGGAATATCAGGAAAAAATTACAAGCATTATGATGAAGATTCCCCAGATCATCGATGCTTCCGTTCCGATTGGAAAAGATGACAGCGAAAATGTGGAAATCAAAAAATACGGCGAGCCGAAGGTTCCTGATTTTGAAGTACCATATCATGCGGATATTTTGGACAAAATCAGCGGTCTTGACAAGGACAGCGCCGGAAGAACCAGCGGCAACGGATTTTACTATCTGATGGGCGATGCGGCGAGAATTCACTCTGCCATGATAAGCTATGCGAGAGACTTTATGATTAACAAAGGCTTTACCTACTGTATACCGCCTTTTATGATTCGGAGCAGTGTGGTAAACGGCGTTATGAGCTTTGCAGAAATGGAAGCCATGATGTATAAGATTGAAGGGGAAGACCTTTATCTGATCGGTACTTCCGAACATTCCATGATTGGCAAGTTCAAAGGACAGATTGTAAACGAAGCGGCACTTCCTGTTACACTGACTTCTTATTCCCCCTGCTTCAGAAAAGAAGTAGGCTCCCATGGAATAGAAGAAAGAGGCGTATACCGTGTACATCAGTTTGAAAAGCAGGAGATGGTAGTACTCTGTAAACCGGAAGAATCCATGGACTGGTACGATAAAATGTGGTCCTATACCGTGGAATTTTTCAGAAGCCTCGATATTCCGGTTCGTACATTGGAGTGTTGCAGCGGCGATTTGGCTGACCTCAAGGTAAAATCCTGTGATGTGGAAGCATGGAGCCCCAGACAGAAAAAATATTTTGAGGTAGGTTCCTGCTCAACCTTGGGCGATGCACAGGCAAGGCGCCTCGGCATCCGTACCAAAGGTGAAAATGGTACTTACTATCTGCATACATTAAATAATACCGTGCTGGCTACACCGAGAGGACTGATTGCCTTCTTGGAGAATAATGTAAATGAAGACGGCAGCATCAATATTCCCGAAGCGCTTCGTCCTTACATGGGCGGCATAGCAAAAATAGAAAGTAAGTAGGAGTAGCGACTTTCTGTTTTGTTTATCAATGAAAAAAGAAAGAAGGTGAGATTCTTGCATAAGTATTTGCGGGCAATCGGCTTTAGTAAATTCGGCAGCAGAAAAGAACTAAAAGAGCTGCTGACAAATGTTATTGTAAATTCTACATCAAGGGCATATACCATCAATCAGGATGAAATCATGCTGGGAGAATTCTGCAAGGATTTTGCCGAAAACATGGGAATCGCGGTTTGTGGCGAATTTGATGAGGAAAACGATGATAAGTTTGTTTATGATTATTATTATCCCTACCTGCGCGGAAGCGGAATCACGACAACAGAAGACGTTTCTGTAGAGAGACATGCGGCAAAGGATTCCTATGCAGGTGTATGTGATGATGTTAAAGTTGGTGTGTCACTGATTTTTTATCTGCAGAATATGATTCCCTATGTAAAAGCACAGGCATTGGGACAGCTTCCCATAAGAGGAACAACGCTGACGCTCTCAGCTCTGTCCATCAAGGGCACTATTATGATGCCGATTCAAAAAGATGAGCACCAAAAGAAAAGGATTCAGAAAGAATCGAAAAACCGCAACAACCTGATAGCGGCGGCAAGGCGGGGTGACGAGGAAGCGATAGAAACCCTTACCCTGGAAGATATGGATATGTATACCACCATATCCCGAAAGATACAAAAAGAAGATGTTTTCAGTCTGGTAGACACCTATTGTATGCCGTATGGCGTAGAATGTGACCAGTATTCCATACTTGGCGAAATTGTAGAGTGCCGTACCGTAACGAACAGCATGACCGGGGAGGAAGTGTATCAAATGTCTGTTTACTGCAACGAATTGACATTTGACCTCTGCATCAATGTAGAAGATATCTACGGCGAGCCTCAGGTTGGCAGAAGATTTAAGGGTATTATATGGCTGCAGGGATTTATCAATTTCCCTGAATAAAAATTTGACGTATTCCCTCTCCGTATGCTATAATTAGTAATTGTCGAAGGAATATCGTCATATAAGTTGGTGTAGCACAGTGGATAGTGCAGCCGCCTCCTAAGCGGAAGATCGGGTGTTCGAGTCACCTCACCAACGTTTGAAAGCATTGGAAATGTTAAAGTTTTCAGTGCTTTTAGTTTGAAAGCAAAAAAGAGGTGAAGAACCATGTATCTGTTATTTTTCTTGATATGGATCATTTTTAATGGAAGATTTACCTGGGAAATTGCGGCCTTTGGAGTAGTACTGGCGGGTGTGATGTATGGGTTTATCTGTAAATTCATGAACTATAGGCCGTCCATGGATATTTTAGTGTGCAGGAAGCTGTTTGGGTTCTTGCACTATCTTTTTGTTCTGGTAAAAGAGATTGTAAAGGCAAATGTGACGGTTATCGGCATGATTTTCTCTTCCCGATACGAGCTTGAGCCGGCTGTGGTACGGTTTCGCACCAATCTGCAATCAAAATTTGCCAGAGTGGTGCTGGCGAATTCTATTACATTGACGCCGGGTACCATCACAATTTCCATGGTGAACGGAGAGTATATTGTGCATTGTCTGGATAAAAGTCTGGCGGAGGGTCTGGAACGCTGCGTATTTGTGGAGCTTTTGGAGAAGCTGGAAAGGGTGGATAAAAAGGAATGGAAAAAGAGGTAAGCCTTTTTTTGCAGGCACAGAGAGGTCTGTTTTTAGTAATACTGATAGTGCTGGGATTATTATTTTTTGCCGCACTGGTGCGGGCAGTGAAAGGTCCCAGGGTGGCGGACAGGCTGGTGGCTGTCAATATGATCGGCACTATGGTAATGGTGATGATTGCAATATTATCTCTGTACTGGCAGGAGGAATATCTGCTGGATATCTGCCTGATTTACGCAATGGCAAGCTTTTTGGCAGTGATTGTGCTCTCCAAAGTATATATCGGTATCTATGAGGAGCAGCATTCGGAGGAAGAAAAGCGGACAAAGACGGACAGCAGGAAGGAGGACAAAAGCGTATGAGTGTGTGGGAATGGATACGTCTGCTCTTGGGCGGCGCTTTGCTTTTATGCGGTCTGTTGATTTTTCTGATAGAGATGTATGGTGTGTTTCGGCTTAAGTATGTGTTGAACAGGATGCATGCGGCGGCTTTGGGCGATACTTTGGGAATTACATGTTCCATGGCAGGATTGATGCTGCTTTCAGGATTTCACTTTTCAACACTGAAGATGGCCATGGTGGTTTTGTTTTTGTGGCTTACTTCTCCGGTGTCTTCCCATTTGCTGGCAAGGCTGGAGGCCGGAACCAATGAGGAGCTGGGGGATCACTGTGAGATTTATGAGGAATTGAAAGTTCTGGAAGCGGAACTGCAGGAACAAAGGGAGGCTTCCATGCAGAGTGAAACGCCGGACGAGGAGGAAAAGGAATGACAGTATTTCAGTGTGTACTATTTGGATTTTTAATTGTATGTGCGGTGTCGGTAAGTTTTTCTAAAAATCTTCTGAACTCCGTGTTGATTTATATGTCTTTTTCTTTGATTATGTCCATTGTGTGGGTAACACTGCAGTCTCCGGACCTTGCTATCACGGAGGCGGCCGTAGGGGCGGGTATTACCAGCCTTTTGTTCTTTGCCACATTAAAAAAGATACGTGCCATCGATACCAGAAGAGAGCAGGAGGAAAAGGAAGTTTTTCCGGGATTGAATGAGAAGAATATAGGGGAGGAGGTAAGTCGCCGTGAGTAAGCTAAAACCGCAAAAGGAATATGAAAAAACAAGAAGCTTCCGGTTTCAAAGATGGCTTGGCGGCAGCAGGGACCCTTATGTCGGACAAGTAGAAATGCAGCCACAGACGCCGGTAGAGCTGCCGGAACTGACGATTCGGGAACGGCTTCGGGACAGTCAGGCAGTACGGGACAAGGTTTATGATATTGAGAACAATAAGAAACTGAATTTATTCCGCAGGATTTATGTACTGGCGGCGATTGTGTATTGTGCAGGTTTGGCAGTCATTTTGCTTGCCATGGTTGCATCCCTGCCTCCCACGGGAGAGGCGAATCGTCCGGTAAACAATGAAGTGTCCGCACGCTATATTGAGAATGGCCTGCAGGAGACCGGCGCGGTAAACATTGTCACAGGAATGATACTGGATTACAGAGCTTTTGATACCTTTGGCGAGTCTAATGTACTTTTTGCCGCTACTACCACCGTGCTGATTTTGCTGCATATGAAGAAAAAGAAAAATAAAGAAGGCAAAGTGGAAGAAATTGAGAGTGACAGGCTGTTGGAACCAAAGCAGGATGCCATTTTGCAGGCATCGGCTACCGTCTTAGTACCTATTATCATTCTTTTTGGAATCTATGTAATTTTAAATGGTCATCTGTCTCCCGGCGGAGGCTTTTCAGGAGGAGCCATCATCGGCGCCGGACTGATTTTATACTTGAGCGCTTTCGGCTTTGAGAAAGCGAAAAAATTGTTTACGGAAAAGCTTTATAAAGGGGTAAGCTTTGCCGCGCTAACCACTTATTGCCTCGCTAAAAGCTATTCTTTTTTTACCGGCGCCAATCATTTGGAGAGCCATATTCCTCTCGGAACCCCGGGCGCCATTCTGAGCAGTGGGTTGATTTTGCTGTTGAATATTTGTGTGGGCATGGTAGTAGCCTGCACGATGTACACTTTTTATGTAATGTTTCGCAAGGGAGATTTTTAGGAGGCATTCCCAATGGAAAATTTGTTTCGCAATTATGGAGAGGCTATAGCGATGATTCTCTTTATCATCGGCTTTGCCAATCTGTTACTGCATAAAAATCTAATTAAAAAGATTATCGGTCTGAATATTATGGATTCTGCCATTTATCTATTTTTGGCGGAGAAGGGATATATTGCCGGACGCGGCGTGCCCATTGTGGTGGATGGTGTGCAGTCAGTGGAAGCCTATATCAATCCCATTCCCAGCGGTCTGGTGCTGACAGGCATCGTGGTGTCCGTGTCGGTGTCCGCGTTGATGCTGTCTTTGACCATTCGTCTTTACCGTAGATATCACACACTGGATTTAGATGAAATTTCCACGCTGCTGAAAAAGGAGGGGGTATAATGGATTTTATCAGAAATTTCCCCTTTTTCTCCATTATGTTATCCATGTTTGCGGGCATTGTGTCTTCTGTACTGTCACCACGGGCTGCCAAGTGGGTAAACCGGGCGGTCATCACAGTGGTGGGCGTGCTGTCTCTGATACTGCTCGGGTATCTTTCGGGTACGGGGGAAAGTTACGTTTATATGATGGGGCATTTTCCCGCGCCCTGGGGCAATGAAATTCGGGCGGGAGTGCTTGAGGCAGGTATGGCGTTGTTTTTCTGTATCATCATGTTGTTGTCCATGCTGGGTGGCGCCCACAAGCTTCTGGAGGAAGTGGCAGAAGAAAAGCAAAATTTGTACTATATTCTGGTGAATCTTCTTTTGAGTTCACTGCTGGCATTGGTATACACCAATGATATTTTCACGGCATATGTATTTGTGGAGATAAACACGATTACGGCCTGTGGTCTGATTATGATACGCGAAACGGGCAGAACCATCGAGGCGGCAGTGCGTTATATGATTATGAGCCTTTTAGGGTCGGGTTTACTGCTTTTAGGTCTGTGTGTTCTCTATGATTTGACAGGCCATCTTCTGATGAGCAATATGCGGGAGCAGGTAGCTTACCTTGTAGCAGGTAATCGGTATGCTATGCCTCTGCTGGTGACGATTGGGCTTATTTCATTGGGACTTGCCATCAAGAGCGCCCTGTTTCCCTTTCATGCATGGCTGCCGGACGCCTATGGCTATTCCACTGCATCCTCTGCGGCAATGTTGTCCAGTCTGGTGTCAAAGGGTTATATTTTTCTGTTGATAAAGCTGATTTACAGAGTTTTTGGATTTGAAGTCTTTCATGACAGCCACATTATCAATGTTCTCTTTGTATTTGGTTTGATGGGCATGATTTTCGGCTCAATCAGCGCCATTCGGGAGAATGATATCAAGCGTATGGTAGCCTTCTCTTCGGTGGCGCAGATAGGTTACATTTTTATGGGTATCGGTATGGGAACACAGGCTGCCATGGTGGCTGGCGTGTTTCATATTCTGTCCCATGCAGCTACCAAATCGCTGTTGTTTATCGCGGCGACGGGGCTTACAGAAGTATCGGGAGGCAGCCGGAAATTTGAAGATTTGACGGGGGCCGGTTTCAAAAATCCCTGTGCGGGCATAGCCTTTACCGCAGGCGCTTTATCCATGGTTGGCGTGCCTCTGTTTTCCGGTTTTATCTCAAAACTTTTATTTTCCCAGGCTGCGGTGCAGAACAGCGGCAAGATGCTGCCCGCGCTGATTGTATTGGGCATCAGCACAATCTTGAATGCCATTTATTTTATGAAGACAGTCATTCGTCTTTATACACCGGTGGGTGCGGCCGGAGAGGACGGAAAGACCTTTGTGAATCGAAAGCTTTATGTGGTGACTTTGATTGGTTTTATTATTTTGAATGTTGTGTTGGGAGTAAATTCTCAGCCTATCGTGGATATGATATGGCAGGGACTCGGCATGTTTGCATAAGGAGGTTGTGTTATGGCTTTCATTTTGCTGTCCATAGCGTTTCCCATTGTCAGTGGTTTGTACTTGCTGGTGAGACGGGGATTTTCTCATAGAAAAGGGTTGTTGTGTACGGCGGGCGTCTGTTTTACGGCAGCGTCAGGGTTTGCTGTTCTGGCACTGTGGCAGGGCAAAGGCGTATCCTGCCGGTTATTGCAGTTGACAAAGATGCTCACACTGGAGCTTCGCATCGATGGCGTGAGTATGTTGTTTGCGGGTATGGCTGCCATTGTTTTTCTGTGCGCCGGATTTTTCTCCTTTGCGTACATGGAACATGAGGAGCATGAAAAACGTTATTATGGATTTTATCTGATAGTGCAGGGAGTGCTGTACGCGCTTTGTTTTGCGGGCAATCTGATTACCTTTTATCTGTTCTTTGAGATTTTGACGATGTTCTCCGTGCCATTGGTGCTGCACAATCAAAAGCATGAGTCGGTGATGGCGGGACTAAAATATTTGTTTTATTCTCTCTGTGGTGCATACATGGTGCTGTTTGGTCTGTATGTGGTCAACCGGTATGGTGAGACACTGCGCTTTACGGAGGGAGGCGTGCTGGGTGCGAAAGCGGCAGATCACACAGGAGTCTTGTTGTTTGCCGCACTTTTAATGATATTTGGATTTGGGGTAAAGGCGGGCATGTTTCCTTTGCACGCATGGCTTCCGACAGCGCATCCGGTGGCTCCGGCTCCGGCATCCGCGGTATTGTCAGCAGTGATTGTGAAGGCAGGTGTACTGGGGCTGCTGCGAGTGGTTTATTATATTTTCGGTACGGCGTTTCTGCGGGGAAGCTGGGTGCAGCAGGTGTGGCTTTCCTTGTCCCTGCTCACGGTGTATATGGGCTCCATGCTGGCATACAGGGAGGATGTCCTGAAAAAACGTCTGGCATATTCGACGGTGAGTCAGGTATCCTATTGTTTATTCGGACTGGCAGTCATGAATGTAGAAGGCGTGACCGGCAGCCTGCTGCAGGTGCTCAGCCATGGTTTTGTAAAAGCTGCACTCTTTTTGTGTACGGGCGCTATCATAGTGCAGACAGGGAAAACCAGAGTGTCAGAGCTTCACGGTATCGGAAAAGAGATGCCGATACTGATGTGGTGTTATACGATTGCTTCCATGGGGTTAATCGGTCTGCCGCCCACCGGAGGCTTTATGAGTAAATGGTATCTGGCCATGGGCGGGCTTTCTTGTGGAGATAAGGTCTTTTTCCTGCTTGGCCCGGCGGTGCTTCTTGTCAGTGCGCTGCTGACCGCGGGTTATCTGCTGCCTCCCGCGATTGCAGGTTTTTTCCCCGGAGCTGACTATGATGATAAGGCATTGGAGAAGCACGAACCGCCGATGCTCATGAATGTACCTATACTGGTTCTCACTGTGCTCTCTGTGCTGATGGGAATCCTGCCGAATATGCTTACGAATCGGATGGCAGAATGGATTACCCGACTGGTGACATTTTAGGAAGGAGGCTGTGATATGATATTAGTTGTAATTTTAATTCCCGTGATAGCCGGTATTCTGGCTTCCCTGCTTCCTTTCCGGAAGAGGTCATATATGGAGATTTTTTTGGAGAGTCTGGTCATTTTGAATAGTGTGCTGGTGTGGTATCTGCTGCTGCATCATCAGGACAGTATCTTTACGCTGGCGCATGTTACGGGAAATCTCACCATCAGTTTCCACGTGGACGGCATGAGCATGGTGTTTGCCGGTCTGGTCAGTGTGCTGTGGCCTCTGGCGACGCTCTACGCTTTTACCTATATGACGAAGGAGGAGAACGAGAAAATATTTTTTCTCTTCTATACGGTGACTTATGGAGTCGTTCTTGGGATTGCTTTTGCCGCGGATTTGATGACCTTGTACTGCTTTTACGAGCTGCTTACGCTGGTGACAGTGCCTTTGGTGATGCATACTCTGACACGGGAGGCCATCGTTGCCAGCCGCAAATATTTATGTTATTCACTGGGCGGCGCAGCCTTTGCCTTTCTGGGACTGATTTTTGTGATTGTCTATGGAAACACTGCGGATTTTATTTTAGGCGGCGTATTGGATTTGGGCAAAATCGGCGGACGGACGAATGTACTTTTGCTGGTTTATGTTATGGCTTTTATGGGATTTGGCGTAAAGGCGGCAATTTGTCCGTTTAACGCATGGCTTCCGCAGGCGAGCGTGGCTCCCACGCCTGTGACTGCTTTATTGCATGCGGTAGCGGTGGTGAAAGCCGGAGCCTTTTCCATTATCCGGCTGACCTATTATAGTTTTGGAGCGGATTTTGTGCGGAATACTTGGGCGCAGAAGGTGCTTATGGCGATTGTGCTGTTCACCATCGTGTACGGGTGCAGTCGTGCTGTAAAAGAGACACATATTAAGAGAAGGCTGGCGTATTCCACCATCAGCAATCTTTCCTATATCCTGTTTGGCGTGTTGATACTGACGCCTCTTGGCATGACGGGCGCACTGACACATATGGTATTTCATGCAGTCATGAAGATTTGTTCTTTTTTCTGTGCGGGAGCCGTTATGTATCAGACGGACAGGCAGTATGTCCATGAACTCAATGGTCTGGGGTATCGAATGCCGGTAGTATTTGGATTTTTTACTGTATCTGCCTTGGCGCTGATGGGAATGCCGGGTCTTGCGGGATTTATCAGCAAGTGGAATCTGGCGGCTGCAGCGGTGGAGAGCGGCGGTATTTTTGCCTATGCAGGTATCGGCTGTCTGCTGGTGAGTGCGCTGCTTACGGCAGTCTATATGCTGAATATCGTGGTAAGAGCTTTCTTTCCGGATAAATCATCTGCACAAGATATTCCGAAGAATATTCCACGATGGGAAGACATACATGATCCGGACTGGAAGATGCTGCTGCCCTTAGGCATATTTGTGATAATGATTGTGTATTTTGGCCTACATTCCGCGCCGGTAACAACCTTTTTGATGCAAGTTTCAGAAGGTGTGTATTAGAATGGGAGCGTAATCAGACAGGAGGGTTTGAAAATAATGGAGTGGATTTTGAATCATCTGTATCTGCTTGCCTATGTGGCAGTATTTTTCCCCATGGCAGCTGCTTTAGCGGGCTGGCTGATTGGACGGCATCATAAGAGTGAGCGTGACTACTTTGTGTTTATGTGTTGTAGTCTGGAGCTTGCCATATTCCTGTTTTTGTTCGTGCTGACTTTAGGAGGTGTAAACTGCGGCGTGGCGTATATTCCCGAAGTCTGCGGCATGGGACTCCATTTTCAGATGGACGGCTTTCGGGTGCTCTATGGAACCGTGGCGGCTTTTCTGTGGTTTATGACGACAATTTTTTCCAAAGAGTATTTCGCACATTATCGCAACCGGAACCGGTATTATTTCTTTCTGCTTTTGACTTTGGGAGCAACGGAAGGCGTGTTTCTGGCGCAGGATTTTTTCACCATCTTTATCTTTTTCGAGATAATGTCGCTGGCATCCTTTGCGTGGGTAGCCCATGACGAAAAGGCGGAGTCCATGCGGGCGGCAAATACCTATCTGGGTGTGTCAGTCATCGGCGGACTGGTGATGCTTATGGGCCTCTTTCTTCTCTACGGCGCGGACAGCAGCCTGCTGCCTGCGGCGGGATTATGCCTGCTCTTTGGATTTGGGGCAAAGGCCGGTGCATTTCCGCTTCATATCTGGCTGCCTAAGGGGCATCCTGTTGCGCCTGCGCCTGCCTCGGCGCTCTTGTCAGGTGTGCTGACCAAGACAGGCGTGTTTGGTATTTTGTTATTGACAGCTACCGTGTTTTACAAAGACATGGCTTGGGGGACTTTGATTTTGGCCATGGGCGTGCTGACTATGGTGCTGGGCGCTTTGCTGGCGCTGTTTTCCGTGGACTTGAAGCGGACGCTTGCCTGCTCTTCTGTGTCACAGATTGGATTTGTGCTGGTGGGTGTGGGACTGGCAGGACTTTTGGGGAAGGAAAATGCGTTGGCAGTGCGCGGCGCGGTTCTGCATATGGTCAATCACTCATTGATTAAACTGGTATTGTTTTTGGCAGCAGGCGTGGTATTTATGAACCTTCACAAGCTGAATCTCAACGAAATCAGGGGATTTGGGAGAAAAAAACCGCTGCTTCATTATTGCTTTCTTATGGGAGCGTTTGGCATCGGCGGAATACCGCTTTGGAACGGTTATGTGAGCAAGACGCTGCTGCATGAGAGCATTGTAGAATTTACCCGTATGGCAGCAGAGGGACAGGCGGACAGTTATCTGTCGGCGGGTGTGCTGCAGGGAGTGGAGTGGGCGTTTTTAATCAGCGGCGGGTTGACAGTGGCATATATGACCAAGCTCTATGTGGCGCTCTTTATCGAAAAAAATCAAAATGAGGAAACACAGCGTCAGTTTGATGCCCTGAAGGGTCGTTATATGAATAAAATCAGCGGCATTGTGCTTGCTGCAGGCGCGACATTGCTCCCGGTTCTCGGCTTTATGCCGGATTTCATAATGGGAAAACTGGCAGATATGGGACAGAGTTTTTTTGTAAATGGAACGGCAGCAGGTTTGCAGTATGTTCCGGCAAAGGGCGGACAGGTTATAGTAGACTGGTTTAGTCTGAGCAGTTTAAAGGGGGCAGGCATTTCCATCGGTATCGGAATACTGGTGTATCTGTTTGTGGTGCGCACACTGCTTATGAAGCGGGAGAACGGCTGCAGAGTCTACGCGGGCAGGTGGAACCGCTGGCTGGATTTGGAGAATCTGGTGTACCGTCCGATACTCCTGCACGCATTGCCATTTGTGTGCGGCGTGTTCTGTCGTGTGCTTGACAGTCTGGCAGATGGCGTGGTAGTGCTCTTGCGTAAGACCGTTTATCGGGACAGCAAGCTTCCGGAAGAACTTCTGGAGGGTAACCGTTTTACCCATATGGCAGGTCGTGCGGCGAATGGATTACAACGGCTGGGAAACCGCAGTATCTGGCAAAAAAATCCGCGAAATGTGGATTATGAGCACAAATTTGCGCTGATTTATCAGGAGTGGGAGGAAGAAAGCCTCATCATTGGCAGAAGCCTTTCGTTCGGACTGCTGTTATTCTGCGCAGGTCTTTTGCTTACGGTAATCTATCTGCTGCTGGCAGCATGATTTACCATTGGCGTCATAAAAAAGAAATGGAAAGGAAACGGCACAGGTGAAAAACTTTGCAACACAGCAGGACAGACTGGATTATCTGCTGCAGGAATTTAAAAACGATTCAAAACAATATAAAGACTTGGAAGTGGAAGATGACTATGAGAGCAAACGGATGGCATTGCGTTCTTTGATGAATATTCGTATGCCAAAGGAGATGGCAGAGGATGTTGTGAAGGTGCAGGATGCGTTTCTGGCGCTGGAAGCAGAAGAAAAAGGAATTGTGGCAATATCCGATATCAGGACAATCAAAGAGCAGTATGGCAGCAGACATCCCTACGGAGATAAGCTTTCTGTCTGGCAGGGAGATATTACAAGGCTTGCTGTTGATGCGATTGTAAATGCAGCAAACTCGCAGATGCTGGGCTGTTTTGTACCATGCCACAGGTGTATTGACAATGCCATTCACAGTGCGGCGGGGATTGAACTTCGGGCAGAGTGTAATCATAAGATGAATCAGAAGCGAATCCAATATGGCTCCCGATATGAGGAACCGACGGGACAGGCAATGCTGACGAAGGGTTATAATCTTCCGGCAAAATATGTAATCCACACAGTGGGGCCGATTGTCGGATATCATCTTACGGAACAGCTCAGACAGGATTTAAGGCATTGTTATGAAAGTGTATTAAAATGCTGTTTGGATAACGGGATTCGTTCCGTAGCATTTTGCTGTATTTCCACAGGAGAATTTCATTTTCCCAATGAGGAAGCGGCAAAGATTGCGGTAGAAACGGTTACATCCGTGCTGCATGATTTTGAGAGCAAATTTGACAGAATTGTTTTTAATGTTTTCAAAGATTTGGATAAACAATATTATGAAGAATTGCTAAAATAGAACAGGCAGAATCAATCGTTAAAAAAGAGGATACAGAATGGAAAAGGGAAAACAAAGTTCGCTTGTGGAGGGACCGGTATTTGGTTCCCTGCTCCGGTTTGCTGTGCCGGTGCTGGGAGCGTTGATACTGCAGGCGGCCTATGGAGCGGTGGATTTACTGATAGTTGGGCAGTTTGGAGATGCATCCAGTATTTCGGCAGTGGGAACGGGCAGTGCATTTATGCAGATGGTAACTTTTGTAATTGTCAGTCTTGCCATGGGAGCCACCGTTACCATCGGACAGCACATTGGAGAACGAAAACCGGAGGATGCGGGAGAGGCAGTTGGAACGACCCTCTTTCTATTTGTGGTTATCGGCGTTGTGATGACGGTCTTATTGGAATTGTTTGCAGGTAATGTTGCGGTGATTCTGCAGGTACCGGAAGAGTCTGTTGCAAAGACGATTTCTTATATTCGGATTTGTTCCGGCGGTATTCTGGTTATCATTGCCTATAATGTAATCAGCGGTATTTTAAGAGGGGTGGGAAATGCAAATCTGCCTCTGCTTTTTGTGGGGATTGCCTGTGTGGTCAATATTATCGGGGATTTACTTTTGGTCGGCTTGTTCCGCATGGATGTGGCCGGCGCGGCAATTGCCACGGTAGCAGCGCAGTTAGTGTCTGTTGTGATTTCGCTTTTCGTGCTGCACAGACAGCGCCTTCCTATTTTGTTCTCTCTAAAACAATGCAAAATATATAAAAAAGAACTTAAGATGATATTGAATGTCGGGATTCCGATTGCCCTGCAGGAAGCCATGGTACAGATATCCTTTCTGGTAATCAATTCCATTGTAAATGATATGGGGCTGATGCCGTCGGCAGGGTACGGCGTGGCGCAGAAAATCGTTTCCTTCATCATGCTTGTACCGTCATCGGTTATGCAGAGTGTTTCTGCGTTTGTAGCGCAAAATATCGGAGCCGGAGAAAAAATCAGGGCAAAACGGGGATTTTATGTTGCCATGATTACGGGATGCAGTGTCGGGATTGTTATCTTTCTCGTTGGATTTTTTGGAGGAGCGCAGATATCGTCATTGTTTGCAAATGATGCGGAAGTGATTGCGCAAAGCGCGGACTATCTGAAAGGTTTTTCTGCAGATTGTATTCTTACCTGTATTTTGTTTTCCAGTATCGGCTATTTTAACGGATGCGGAAAAAGTATTCCTGTCATGGTGCAGGGAATGACCTCGGCATTTTGTATTCGTATTCCGGTCTCTGTCTTTGTATCGAAGCTTCCGAATGCCTCTTTAATACTGGTGGGTCTTGCGACGCCGATTACCACGGTATATGGAATTCTGTTTTTTATAATTTGTTTTGCTTTTCTAAAGAGAAAATTAATAAGTCTGAAATAGTATAACAAGTCCTTCTGTGGTACAATGGATTCATGCAAAAAACTGCCATTTTCAAGCAGTCAAGGAGGTATTTATGGAAGTAAAAGAGTTAATAAACTTGTTCGCAAATTCCAGTCAAAGAGCCAGTGAGGCGCAGTACATACCGTGGTGGGAAGGAAATCATGAAGATGCCATATACAGGTACAGTGTTTTCAAGAAAGAGGTTGTGCAGGAGATAGAGGCTTGTGTGGCGGAATGTGAAAAAGAAACATTGCTGACGACGGGCGGCTACTATGGACTTACCCTGTTTCACTTTTTAGTCTGGCACAATTTTTATGATGCAGTCGAAAAAATGCTGTGTGACGGAAGAATGACGGAAGAAGTTAATTTGCCTGACCAGAATGGGTATGGTTTTACGCCTTTCCTGCTGGCATGTTTCCGCGGGAATCTGGCAATGGCCAAGCTTCTAATCGAACACGGCGCCGACACGTCTGTCTGCGACAAGAGAGGTATGAATGCATATCATCTTCTAGCGTATCCAAACTTTGAAGGATTTGTAAAAAGCACGACTACTATGGAGAATAGTGTGGAACAAAGAGCGGAAATTGCACGTATGCTTGACATTGACGTCAATCAGAGAGATGCGGACGGATTTACGCCGCTTGCACGTATTTTATCCATTTCAAACAACTCTTATTATACATGGCCGCTGCCGGAGGTATTTTTGGAAAAGGGTGCAGAAACTGATTATGTAGATGAAAAAGGCAATACCCTTTTGATGATGGCAATCAGAAATGGCCACATGACGGCTGCGCTTAAACTGATGGATAAGTGCAGGGACATGGTAAATGTGGCAAACAATGATGGAGTAACGCCTATTAAACAGGCTGCGGATTATAACAATCAGGCTCTCTGTATCGCTTTGGCGGACCATGGCGCAGAACTTGTTGGCAAAAAGCGTATGGACACGAATACATTAAGCGAAATTACAGAGCGTGCATATTTCAGAATAGAAGAAGATAATAAAGACGGTATAGGTCTTGCTCTGTATGTAACAGAAAAACTGGTGAAGCAGATAGATGTGGATGACGATGATGAAATTTATTGTATTAAAGATGTCATTCATAGGGCATTAAGATTTAATGCATATGAGGTATTGGATTTCTGCAAGAATGAGGGGTTTGATTTTATTGCACCAATTCACCACCATGGCGATATAACCTGTCTGCGGGATGAGTGCCTGGAAGATGGTATAGGCGCTATGAAAAAGATGATGGAACTGGGTGTGGACATGGACGAAGCAGTGATAGACGGAAAAACTCCTGCCAATATTATCGCATCTATGGATAAAAGGAGAGAAGAGGCGGAAGAATTATTCTTTGAAGAGGCAGCAGAGCTTTTCTCTAAAGAATCCATGGAACAGGTAGACAATAGTGGCAAAGCGGCAATTCATTATGCTGCAGAAGAAGGCCATGCGGGTATGCTGCGAGTCATGATAGAGAAAGGTGTAGATGTCAATCTTACGGAGGATGAACCTGCAGAGTCAGGAATAACAGCTCTTCATGAGGCTTGCACCCAGGGCTTTGCGGATATTGTAAAACTGTTGATTGCAGCAGGTGCGGATGACACCATGAAGAACTTGAAGGGCGAAACACCGGCTCATTTTGCGCTTATGGAAAAGAAGTGTGGCGGAAAATTAAGACCGGAAGAGAGAGCTGAAGTCCTGAAAGAGCTGAAAAATATAGATATAGCAAGAGAAGACGGAAAGACACCTATTATGTTGATGCCGGAAGTCAGGGCAATCGACGAGGTTCTTCCCATATTTATAGACAAAGGTGTAGACATCAACCATGTGGATAATGAAGGCAAGACTCTTATGATGCTCTATACGGACAAGGATATGATTAAGGAACTGATTCGTGAGGGAGCCGATATCAATATGGTAGATAATGATGGCAATACAGCATTATACTACGCTTTAAGACGTGGCAGCATAGAAGCGGCACGGTATTTGATTAAAAAAGGCGCCGATTATAATCACACAAACAACAAGGGCGAGACTCCGGTACAATTGGCAGTGGAAAAAGGCTACGATACGGTGCTGGAGCTTATGACGGATATTCAGTAGCCAGGGAAAAGAATCGCATGGAAAATGTATTAACCCTTTTTAGGAAGGAAACTGCAGAATGGTTTGAAAATACGCTTGGGGAGCCGACTCTGGTACAGAAGGAGGCGTGGCAGATGATTGCACAGGGCGAGCATGTGCTTGTGTCGGCGCCGACAGGAACCGGAAAGACGCTCTCCGCATTTCTTGTATTTCTGGACCAAATGAAACGGCAGGCGGAGGAAGACACATTAAAGCGGGAATTGCAGCTTGTCTACATTTCTCCCTTGAAATCGCTGGCGGCGGATATAAGGGAAAATTTAAGACGCCCTTTGGAGGGAATAGGAGCGGAAGAGGAAATCCAAATCGGCATCCGGACGGGAGATACCTCACAGCGAGACAGGCAGAAGATGATAAAAAACCCGCCGCATATTCTGATTACCACACCGGAATCCCTATACCTGATGCTGACAAGCAAGACAGGACAGAATATTTTGGCAACGGCGAAAGCGGTTATTCTTGATGAACTTCACGCCGTTATCGATACGAAGAGAGGCGCGCACCTGATGCTGTCACTGGCGCGCCTTGATTTTCTATGTAAAAAGCCACTGCAGAGGATTGGTTTGTCTGCAACCATTGAGCCGCTTTCCATGGCAGCGGCGTACCTTGCGCCCGAGGAGGTAAAAATTGCAGCTCCTTTCATGAAAAAGAATGTCAGTCTTGAAGTCTTAAGTCCCTATGCTGACGTTTCCAAGGGCAGGAGAAAAGACCCTGTCTGGGAGGAGCTGGGTGCGCTTGTCTATCAGTACTGCCAACAGAGCCGCAGTGTGATTGCATTCGTAGAGGGAAGAAGGTATGCGGAAAAGCTGGCGTACTATGTCAATCTTTTAGGCGGGGAGGGCTTTGCCCGCGTCCATCATGGCAGCTTATCAAAAGAACAGAGAATGGAGACGGAGATGGCGCTGCGCGACGGAAGGCTCCGGCTTTTGTGCGCTACCTCGTCTATGGAACTGGGCATTGACGTCGGAGAAATCGACCAGGTGCTGCAGGTCGGCTGTCCCCGTACTATTTCCGGAACCATGCAGCGGTTAGGACGGGCGGGACATAACCCCGGCAGAGTCAGTGTGATGTACCTGTTTCCCCGAACAGCGGCGGAATGTGTGTCCTGCGGCATGACAGCGGAGCTTGCCAGACAGGGAGGCGTGGAGCACTTAAATCCGCCGAGGGAATGTCTGGATGTGCTGGCGCAGCATTTGGTTTCCATGGCGGCGTTCAGAAGTTATGAGCTGGATGAGGTGATGGAGATTCTGCCGCGGGCATGGTCTTTTCGCAATATTACAAAAGAAGAGGTAAAATCGGTTCTTGGCATGCTGGCGGGAGACTATGAGCATGAGCGGGATATTCCTGCGCGCCCGCGTATTTTGTATGACAGAATTCATGAACGGGTAGAAGGGGATGGCTACAGCAGGATGCTGGCTGTATCGGCGGGCGGCACCATTCCCGATAAGGGTCTTTACGATGTCAGGACGGAAGACGGAGTAAAACTGGGGGAGGTGGACGAGGAGTTTGTCTATGAATCCCAGAAAGGCGACAGATTTATTCTTGGTTCCTTCGCATGGCGGGTTGTGAATATCAGCAAAGATACTGTAACGGTAACACAAGCACAAATGGAAGGCGCAAGGCTTCCTTTTTGGCATGGAGAGCTGAAGGGAAGAGACAGGCGGACGGGAGAAGCTTTCGGGCGCATGTTTCGTTCTTTTCAGGAAGCATATGAAAAAGGACAGCTTGCAGAGACTTTAAAGAAATTAGGACTGGACGAAACCGCAGTCAGTCTTGCTTCCGGCTATCTGGAAAGGCAGATAAAAGCGACGGGGAGCCTGCCGGATAGCAAAACCATTTTGGTGGAGCATTTCAAGGATTCCTCGGGAAACAGCCAGTTGATGATTCATTCCCTCTTTGGAAGAAGGATTAACGCGCCGCTTGCACTCCTTGCAGCGCAGGCGGTAAGAGACAAAATGGGGATAGAAATCGGAAGTGTGGAGGAAGAGGACGGTATTCTGCTCTATTCCTATGGAAGTCATGTATTGCCGGAAGGCGTGTTACAGATGGTGGATCCTGATACCTGTATCCGGCAGTTGGAAATTATGCTGCCCGCAACTCCTGTTTTCAATATGGCATTTCGCTATAACAGCGGGCGCGCGCTGATGATGGGAGTAAAGGGCAATGGCAGGCAGCCTTTGTGGATGCAGCGCCTTAGAAGCGCGGAGCTTTTGGAGCAGGTGGTAAGGGAAAAGGAGCACCCCCTGATTCGGGAAACCCGAAGGGAATGTATGCATGAGCTGTGGGATGCGGAAGGTGTAAAAGAATTATTGTGCGATATGCAGGCGGGAATCGTGGAGGTGCGGGAGGTTTACACGGAAATTCCTTCCCCCATGTCGCTTCCTCTTCAGTGGGGACAGGAGGCAGCAGTCATGTATGACTATTTCCCCACGCCCCGCGGTATCCATGGGGCGATAGAGGAAGCGCTGAAGCAGGAAAAAGAATTGATTCTGCCGGATAGCAAAGAGCTTGCGCAAATGGCGGAGCGGGAAAAGCTTCCCGAAAATGAAAGGCAGCTTCATTCTCTTTTAATGACGGAAGGCGATTTGGCGGCCGGGGAACTGGAAATTCCGGCAGAATGGCTGGACAATCTTGCCAAAGCAGAGCGAGTAAGCTATTTAGAGCAGGGACTATGGATTGCCGCTGAGCATGAGGAGGAATATGTGCTTGCTTTAGGAGAAAAGGAAGGGATGGAGCAGCCCGAAGCGACGGAGAAAAGGGAGGCGCAGCTCCATATTGTAAGGCGTATGCTCCGTTACAGAGGAGGCGCTGACGCAGTACAGACGGCGGCCCGCTATGGCTGGGAGCCATCTTTTGCAGAGACGCTTTTGGAGGAATTGTGCAAAAGAGAAGAAGTCATAAAACAGGAGGAGCGGTATTATCATGCCGTGTTGTACCGCCGTGCCAGAAGGCGGACGCTGAAAAACCGCCGTGAAGAGATACAGACCTGTCCGCCTGAAAATTATGCGGCGCTTCTGCTTTCTCGGACGGATTCCAGTGCACCGGCTGCGGAATGTCTGCAAAATACGCTGAAACAGTATGCGGGAGCCGTATTTCCGGCATCCTATTGGGAAAGTATTCTGCTTCCGAAAAGGGTCAAAAACTATCGGGAGACGCTGTTGGATTCTTTTCTCGCGGAAGGGGAGTTGTTCTGGCATATGGAGGAGAAGAAAAATCTGCGTTTTGATTATCTGGCAGATGTGGACTGGGATGCAGATATGGAAGGCTGTGCAAAACACCTTACGGAAAAAGAGCGGATTATTTATGAGGCGCTTTTAAAGCGTGGTGCAAGCTTCCTACAGTCATTGAACGGGCTTCTTTCCGGTGAGTCTCCTTACGATACGCTTTTGTCATTGTTGGAAAAGGGTCTGGTGTGCGCGGACAGCTATGTTCCGGTGCGCCAGTGGCTCGACAGGGAAAAAACAAAAAAGGCAGCGGTTAGGCAGCGGGTAAATGTGCATGTCAAAGCGCTGCGGGCAGGAAGATGGGATGTGGTAAGGCCTGTCAGGGAGCAGTCCATAGAAGAAAAACTGGAGAGCTGCTTTGACAGATGCCTGATTTTATGCCGTGAGACAGCGGCGGAATGTAATCTTTCGTGGCAGGAAGCTTTATCAGTGCTGCGTATATGGGAGTACACAGGGCAGGCAAGAAGAGGATATTTTGTAGAAGGATTGTCCGGTGCGCAGTTTATCAGGGGGAAGGATTATCCGGCCGTGACGCGCCTGCTGCAAAATCCGGAGAAAAGAATAATCTGGGTAAATGCAGCGGATCCGGCACAATATTGGGGGAAAGTGCTGCCGCATAAGGAAGAAAGAAATTTCTTAAATGTGCCGGGCAGCGCTGTCGCATGTTTCGGCGGTCTTCCGGTTATGGTCATGGAAAGGCAGGGAAAAACACTGCGCGTACTGGAGGAGGAACATCAAGATGCATGTCTGAAGCTCTTTGTGGAGGAATACAAGGGCGGAAAAATTTTTCCCGCGCAAAAACGGATTGTGGTGAAGGAATATCCGGACATGGCAAGGGAAGCGTTGACAAAGGCAGGATTCTTAAAAGAAATGCAGGATTATGTTTTATACAAATAGGATTCTGTATCATAAAAAAGGCGTTCTCCTTATGAAGTATATCTTCGTGAGGAGCAACGCCTTTGTGATTTTATTCTTCTGCAGTAATGATTCTTTTAGTTTGCCTTTTTATCTGTCTTAGAAGGGTGTACCAAAAAGATACTGATAAGCAGCGCTATAATATAGAGAACAACTGTTAAGTACAATACATTCTGATAGCCCACCGGATTGATACTGTTTCCGTGGGAATCCACACTAAATGAGCCGGTACTGTTTACAATCAAATTGGCAACCTGATTGCCGGTCAGACCTGCAAATGCCCATGCGGATAAGGTAATTCCGTGAATCGCACTGATGCTGCCCATACCGTAATGGTCAGAAAGAAGGGTGGGCACATTGGAGAAGCCGCCGCCATAGCCAGCGTTTACCACAAAGATTAATCCCAGCACAAGGATTGTCAGAGCAATATTTCCCTGTCCGTCTTTGATGCCGCTTGTCAAAATTACCAGTCCTGTGAAGGCAATGGAAAGGATGAAAATCAGCTTGTAAATGGTATTTCTATCTTTCATCTTATCTGCCCATGCGGAGAAACCAAGACGTCCGCCTGCGTTAAAGACTGCGGATACGGTGGAAATGACACCAACCATTCCGGCAAGACCGATACATTTTACAATCATTTTTTCCTGAGAAATCAGAGCAAGACCACAGGTAATGTTGATGTAGAACATCAGCCAGATACCAACATAATTTGTAATCGGACGGCTTTTGATGACGGACATAATGCTCTGTCCTTTTTCTTTTTTCTGAGGCTCATGCCAACCGGCAGGTTTCTTTAACAGCAAATGTCCGACAAACATCATCACGAAGTAAACACATGCTAAGATGAAAAACATTTTGTAAATGCCGCCTTCACCTAAATTGTCAAGCAATGCCTGCATGATAGGGCTTGCGATTGCCTTTGCCGCACCGAAACCTGCAACGGCAAGACCTGTGGCGAGACCCTTTTTATCTTCAAACCAGAGCATAAGCGTTTTAACAGGAGAAAGATAACCCGTGCCGAGACCAATACCCATGATAAAGCCGTAGCACACATAGATACCGATTAATGCAATAGGACTTCCCTTATGCTGGCCGCCGTAGTATATGAAAAATCCGGTGCCGGCCATACCCAGTGCAAAACTGATGGCAGCGATAAGCGACGATTTGTGAATGTCCTTTTCCACTACATTACCCAAAAATGCCGCTGACATGCCAAGGAAAAAGATGGCAAAGCTGAATGCCCATTCTGTCGCCCCCTTTGAGAAGCCTATATAATCAGCAATTTCCTGACTGAAAATGGACCAGCAGTATACAGTACCTATGCTGCAATGGAGCAAAAGCGCCGGAATAGCAGCACATATCCATTTGTTTTGATTTTTGTTCATTTTTCTACTTCCTTTCATTCGTATCGAATTAATCCTTGTCATTCTACTCCTAATTGATAAAAATTTCAAGAGTTTCCGCCTGTTCAGCAACAGATTCCTGCGTTTATTGTGATACGATATATTTTTGCAGTTCTTCCGGTGTTCCATGGAATACATTCAAGTCAATAAACGGCTCTTCTCCCGTGTAACCGTTGAGCTTTTCCGTATCAGAATATTGCCAGAATGTCCAACGGTTTCCAATATCCAGATTAGGCGTATAATACACATTCCGAATCCACAGGGGATAATCATCAAATATTCCCTTGATGTATCTGTCGTACACGGAATAGGTAGTATAAATAATGGGTTTTACATGGTAATACTCTTCTAACAGGTTCAACAGTTCCTGCAAATTGGCAGTAACGGTATCTTTATCCGGCGGAGAATCCTCTTTATCGCCATAATATTCTACATCAATTACCGGCGGCAGCTTTCCAGGAAGTGAACCGACGGTTTCAATATAAAGGGAAGCCTGTGTGGAAGGAGCACTGTCAAAGCTGAAAAAATGATAAGCACCTGCAAGGATGGAGGTATTGGAAATATTTTTCCAGTTCTGGGAAAAACAGCCATCCACATAGCTGCTTCCTTCGGTAGCTTTGATAAAAGCAAAAGAAATATTCTGTTCCTCTATAGAAGCCCAATCTATAGTACCCTGATAATGGGAGACGTCCACGCCTCTGACAGGGTAAGATGTTATAAAAAGGTTGTTGGGATGTATTTTTTTCGACAAAACAAGAATGGCTGACAACACCATTAAACATAACAGAGTTGTCAGCACAATAAATATAATTTTTTTGTCAAACTGTTTTGAAGGATGGTTCATGGTTAGTTCTGCTCAAAAAGAGAAGCCAAAACAGAGGTCGAGCTTGTAATTTCTGCCACAGATTTCTCGATATCATTGTAAATAACAGCAGACTGTGAAGACAAATCCTGCATGCTCTTTGCCACTACAGCAAAGCCGACGCCGGCTTCACCACTTCTCGCCGCTTCAATGCTTGCGTTTAAGGAGAGCATCTTCTGCTTGGTTGCGATTGCCTTTAAATGGCTGGTATTGCCATTAATGGTCTGGATAATCTGGGTTGAATGTTGGATTTCCTTTTTCAGAATATCCAAATGATCGGTATTGTTGTATTTAAAATATTCCAGATTTACAAGCTGATTTACAATGATGCCCAAAAGATTGGCAGCAGCGCGAATTCTTGCTTCTGTGCTGATGGGTACCTCGCGGAGTGCCTTTATGTACTGTTCAGGGTCTATACCAAGTTCTTCCGCCGTTTTCCGAAAGGCATCTTCATCGGGAGGATTGGGAAGCACCTGTCCGCCGATGATGGCGCCTACTTTTTGGCCGTCTACAACGATATCCACCGAAAAATCCATCAATCCGGCATGGCAGAAATAAGTACCGGTGCATTCATTGTCACATTTTACACAGCGACGGTTTCCCTCCGAAGAGCCGCGGGTATATTTCATACAAAAATCTGTAAAATTACTGCCCTCTGTCAGATATTCTCCGTGTATTCCGACTGCTATGGCGGCAAGACCGGTGGCATCAGAAAAATTATCCTGAATCTCCTGCAGCTTTGATAGGTCCATAAAGTCTTTTAATTCCATGAATTCCTCCATTCCGAATCAGCCGGATAGCGCCGGATTGACTCTTTCCTCTTTTATATAGCATTATACTTCATTTCGAAGAAATTTACAATTTCAGATAGTTAAAAACCAAATAATTCTTTGTTTTCTATATCTACAGAAATATCATACAGGTACAAAATGTCTGCCTCAATTTTATAACCGCTCTTATATTCAATCAGACCAACGCCTTCTTTCCAGACAAAGGATTCGTAAAAACCGGGCCCTCCGTTTTCCTGTATGTCGCGGCGGTTATAGGTGATGATGTCGTCCGTTTTGTAAATGGAAATGCGAGTTCCGCTTTCTCCTTCTTCCGGATAGATAGACATATCCTCCATCTGACAGACAATGTCGCCGTTTGCCATTAATTTTTCGTCCGTATCCAAAGTGCTTACCAACAGATTATCATCGTTATAAAAAGTAATCAGTTTTCCATCACAAAAGGTATAGGAGTATAGACGGTATATCTTGTTGCTTGTGACATAAAGATAAATATGAAACCGTTCTTCCGTCAGATAGCTTACCGGTGCAATCGTAAGCTTGTAAAGGTTTCCTTCTTCATATTCTTTAACATGACAGATGCATAAGGGAAGGTTCGTTTCTGCTAATGTGTCCACATCATAGTACTGTGCCCTTGCTGTCAGCGCCACCTGTTCATCCTTATAAAAATAAGGATTATCTTGTATAAAATCTATTTGCTCGTCCATAAGGGCAGATTTGTAAAAATAAACCGTCCCGCGCATGTAAAAAGCGATATAATCTTCAGAAACATAATAATAGTCTGCTACCTGACAACGAAGCAGTTCCTCCGTATTGCGTTTTGTCTCTTCCGTCCATGGAAAAGGGAGGCATTCCATTTCATAGCCGGATTGTTCTACGGCTTCCCGAAGCACTTCGTTTGGCGAATCCACTGCCGCAGTTGTCTCCAGCCAGTCAGCAACGCCCAGACGGTTTTCTCCTTCGTAGGAGGGATATTCTCCGCCCTGTTTCCACCAGCTCTCATCAAAGGGATGGTAATTCGGGTAAAACGTGGGGTCATAATGATATCCTGCCGTATCGTAATCTTCCAAATCGGAGAAGAAAATCAGTTTGGGAGAAAAGACTTCTTCATAGATTTTCAGACGGTTTGCATCGATGTCCCTGCCAATAGAACTATCTGTTTCTTCGGGGCGGGCCACATAAACCAAAAACAAGCCGTTTTGATAATCGTTTACCTTATTTATCATAGGTGCGTCCCATTGGAACTGATAGCGTTCTACAGAATCCACCACAATTTGTTCGTCCCGATATCCCAGGTGATATCGGATGCCGCCCTTCCATGAAGAAGCACTCTGATAATTTAAGGCTGGCAGCAGCACTGTGCCGTCGGATGCCAGAATCTCGGTAAAGCCGGCGCGGAAGTTGTGATTTTGAGACAATAGAAAATAGCTGCCATCTTCCTTTGGAGAAAAAATGTAAAAGGAGCCTTCATTATCATAGTGCCCCAGAGTGGTTTCTATATAAAGAAACAATTCTTCTTTTCCGTCCCCCGTAATATCGTAAGCTGTAGAATGCGCGATATAGGGCAGGTCAAGATATTCTGCACAAAGTGTTATATCGGTTAATAAGAAGTGTGCTGCCTTGGAAAACTGTCCGGAAATATATTTGCCAAAGCCTGAATTTGTTTCGGAAGCAGACTTTGCCCCACTCCAAATTATCATTCCGATGATGCATGTCAGTAATGTAATTCCCTTTAGGAAATATTTTTTCACAGCACACCAACGCCTCTCTCACATAGATTTCTTTTCTCTAAAATTATACCACGATTTTATGCCGTAGCAATAAAGTTTGAACCACAAAATTTTCCTTTCTGTCTTTTTGTCTTGCAAGGAAGAGAAAAGTATGATAATATACATATATATTTAAGAATCTTAAATAAGTACAGTAACAAAATAATCGCAGTATTTACAATATTTTACAGTATTCAAAAAAGTATTGCGGACAAATTTTTAATGCTTTTAATTTTATATTCGTCGGTGCCGTGAAAGGAGGTACAGGAGGAATGGTTTTGACCGGCGTGCTGTATAGGAAAGTTATGTTTACAGTAAGAACAGGAGGGTATACAATGAAAAAGAAGGTTTTATCACTTGCGTTGGCGTTTTGCATGCTTACGGCAGTGTTTGCCGGATGCGGAAAGGGCAAGGAAGAGGGGGATTCCGAGAGCACAGCGCCGCAGAACACTACAAATCAGGGACAGGAAACAGACGTGAATAATGAAGAAAGCACGGATAATAAGGTAGATGATACATCTGAAAATCTCTCAGAAGAGGCAGCATATGTCAAAGAAATGATTGCCGGCCTGGCAATTAACGGAGCCGGATTTGATGCGCAGACCGCAGAGATATCGGAATATAGAGAGCCGGTTACGCTGGTAAGAGCACTGTTTGATTCTCTGGAAGAAGAGGAACAGGCGGTATTGGAAGAGGATGGTACACTTGAGCAGCTGCTTATGGCTGAGGCGCGGACTTTGAATTTATGGATTCGTGATACACCGTTAGATGCAGTGGAAGACGGCGGCATAACATGGCTGATGGAAGAAAAGTATTACGAACTGGAAGAGGTACTCGGAGAGGATACCGTCAAAGAACTGGTACCGCTCTATGAAAGCAAGTTTTTGGCATATAATGACTTGATACCGGGATTCCAGGAGGAAAAACGGAACAATCTGGAAGCAGGACGCGCTGTGGACGAGGCTATTCTGAATATGGATGTGAACAATGCGGCCGAGGTTGCGCAGGTTGCGGAAATGTACGATGCGCTGACAGATATGCAGCAGGCATACGTAGAGCATTATTACATTCTTAGGGAAGCCGGAAATTTACAGGATGATGCACTTGCACGTGTCGCTTATACAGGAACCCGTTCTTCCGTTTATGGACTTGGCAACAGATGGCTTCTGCCGGAAGAATGGAAGAGTGTTACCGACCAGATGCAGGAGTGGTATCCTTCCGCAAAGCCGACGATGATATGGATTGTGGGCAGTTTGAGCGGAATGGGATGTAATCTCGAGTTTTTACCGGGGGATGATGTGGATACGGCAGCATTAGAAGAGCAGTATATTTATTTTTCTGAGCCGACCCGTGAAAACCATTTATCCCATGAAGAGTATTTTAACTATTTTGATGAAAATGGGATTGAGGTTTATTTGCAGGTGGAACCCGGGTTTGCAGATGTGGAAACATTGATTGATTTGGTTCTGGCACAGTATGGCAGCCATCCCTGTGTAGTGGGAGTCGGTGTAGATGTGGAGTGGTATCACGGTGTTACAGAGGATTCCGGTCTTCCCATCTCCGATGTTTTGGCAGAGCAGTGGGATAAGCACATTAAGGAAATTAATCCGGAGTACAGACTTTTCCTGAAGCACTATAACATCCGGTATCTTCCTCCTACTTATAGAAGCGATATCCTGTTTGTCAATGACAGCCAGGGATTTGGAAGCTCCATCGGAGATGTTTTGGGTATATATGATGAAGAACTTGACGATGTTCTTGGATTTGTGCCTGAGTTCAAGCGCTTTGCAGATGCTTTTCCTGATAATGATGTACTTTATCAGATTGGATATGAATCCGACGCAACATGGTATTATACGATGGAAGATCCCGTTGTACTGTCACTTGGACAGAGACTGGCAGAGGTTACGGGACAGAACTGCGGTATTATATGGGTAGACTTTAGCATTAAGAACCCGAAGACATTCCCGTGGACCATGACATCGGAAGAGAAGGTGAATGTGGTAAACAAGCTGCTCAGATATTTGAATCCGGATGGAGGACAGGTTGGTATGCGTCTTGCAGGAAACAGCTCTGATCCTGCCGCTCCCAGAGATTTCATTTATGTGCAAAAGGTGAGGGAGATCGTGGACAGTATGACTGCAGAAGAGCAGGGTATGCTGGATGCGGAAAGGCTCGGCTACCTTGAGTGGGCAGAGACGGTTACTGCGGATTAAGAGATTTTACAGACGTATTGAAAGAGAAGGTATCAATCATATAAAATAAAAAGAACCGTCCGTTTTGGGGAAAACGGGCGGTTCTGCATTGTAATTTTAAGCTAAACGGATGTCTTTGTCGAGAAGTTTTCTTCCCATTTCTCCAAGCCCATGAAAATAGAAGTCGAGATTGGAATCAATGACAACTATCTGCGGCATGATTTCTTCAGGTAACTGCATAAAGCTTCCTTTTTGTACATGTTCGTACAGACTGTCAGGAATGTCTTTTCCGCCGATTACAATTTTCTCAGGGTTTAAAACGCATATAATATTGGTAGCGATGGCTTCGAGGAGGGCCGTACGCTGCGAGGGATTGGAATCCGCCAGCATATCCTCCGTTTTTTTGCCGGCTTCAACCTGCATATAGCCAACTTCACCGGCAAAGCTTGTAAAACCGGGATAGAGTCTGCCGTTTATAATGATGCCGGCGCCGATGCCGTTGTTTTCCACATGCAGATATACCAAATCCTGTACGCCGGTCTGTACGCTGCCTGCATAGCCGACAGCAATGGCGTTGATATCGTTCACAAGCAGGACGGGAAGGCCGAATTCCCGCTCTAAAAGACTTTTCAGATTGACCCTTTCCCATTCCGGAATGTGGGGAATTGCAAAAACCTGACCGGCTTCAGAGACTGCCCCCGGGACGCCAACTGAAATAGCGCGGACATACTTGTTCTGCTCCAGCATAAGCCGGACAATGGAACAGAGCTGCTCCGAAAATGTGCTGTCGGGATTGCGGGGAAATGTGGCAGAGGACTCGCAGTTAAGATTCATGTCGGATATGGCATATTGGAATTCGTTCTCTGTTACAATAAGGGAAGCGATCAGGTAACGCTTGTTGTTCAGTGCAAATACTTCTGCTTTCCTGCCGCGTGCCGCCTGTATGGTACCGACGCTGATGACGGTTCGTTCTTTCAATAGCTGTTTGATTAAAAGATTGACAGTCGGCTGGCTGATACCTGTGATAGAGGAAAGCTCTACCCTTGTGGCGCTTTGGTATTTGGTTAAGGCTTCTTTAATCAGACCGATATTTAGTTCTTTCATAAGAGAGGGTTTTCCGGTTAGATCGTTTCTTTGCTGCACAAGCGCTCCTTCTGTGTCGGACAGTGGTCGTCTGTCGTAAAACTGATATTATCTAATTTTTATAATACAATTATTATGCTGATTTTTCAAGGGGGAAAAATCGGGTTTTCAAAAATATAGAGGGCTGTTATAATTAGGAAAAGAATCTTAAACTGTCAAAGCGTACAAGGGGTACTGATATGGAAAAACGGATAAAAAGCTACAGAAGATATATGGACAATCTGATAGAAAAACTGCAGCAGGATGGGAAGCTGCAGGATATAGATATAGAAGCATTGAAAAAAGAGCATTTGACGCAAATTTCCTTTTTCTGTCATGAGAGACTGGTACATCTGATTGTAACAATTGTCTTTGCCTTGTTGGAAATGCTGTCCCTCATGCTGGTTGTGCTTTCCGCAGAAATTTATCCGATGCTGCTGACAGTAGTGATACTGATACTGCTGATACCTTATATCCGCCACTACTACATTTTGGAAAATGAAGTGCAGAAAATGTATGGACAGTATGACAAATTAAATGAGTTACAGGGTTGTTTTTACTGTTTTAGAGGGGACGTCAAATGAACAGGGATTTGACAGAAGGAAATATTAACAGGAGGCTGCTTGAATTTGCCCTTCCTCTGATGGCAGGAAATCTCTTGCAGCAGTTTTATAATATTGCCGATACCTGGGTGGTGGGAAGGTTTTTAGGCCCAAAGGCACTGGCGGCAGTAGGTTCCTCTTACACGCTCATGGTTTTTCTGACATCTGTTTTTTCGGGTTTGTGTATGGGAAGCGGTGTGGCTTTTTCCATTTATTTTGGAAAAAAAGATTTTGAACGCCTGAAATCTGCAATTTTTCTTTCTTTTTCTTTTATTGGAGCAGTCACGTTCGTTTTAAACGTTTTGCTGTTTCCCGGGCTTGATGGGATTATCCGGCTTTTGCGTGTGCCGGATGATACGGCACCCTTTATGAAAACCTATCTTTTCATTATATTTATGGGGATAGCGGCCTCTTTTCTGTACAATTATTTTGCCTGTCTGCTCCGCGCAGTCGGCAATTCATTGGCGCCGCTTTTTTTTCTGGGCGTTTCTGTCGTGTTGAATGTTGCGCTGGATTTGGTGTTTGTGCTGGTATTTGAATGGAAAGTCGGCGGTGCGGCAATAGCGACAGTAATGTCACAATTTGTCTCGGCGGCAGGGATTCTGGTATATACACTTGTTAAGTTTCGTGATATTCGTCCACAGAAGCGTCATATGCACTGGAATAAAAAGATTTTTGGCGAAATGATAAGCCTGTCATTTCTCACCTGTATCCAGCAGTCGGTTATGAATCTTGGCATCTTGATGGTGCAGGGATTGATTAACAGCTTTGGCAGTGTGGTGATGGCGGGTTATGCCGCTGCCGTAAAAATAGATTCCTTTGCCTATATGCCGGTGCAGGATTTCGGAAATGCTTTTTCGACTTTCATTGCGCAGAATTATGGAGCCGGAAAAGGGGAGCGTATAAAGAAAGGAATTCGAAGCGCAAGTCTTGTGGTAATTGTTTTTTGTGTGTTGGTGGGCGCCATAGTCTGTATTTTGGCAAATCCATTGATGAAAATTTTTATTGATGCTGCGGATGCGGACATTATTGCCGCGGGGGCAGGTTATCTGCGCATGGTGGCGTCCTGCTATATTGGTATCGGCTTTTTGTTCTTGTTCTATGGATTGTACCGTGCCGTTCACCGGCCCGGCTTTTCCGTTGTGCTTACGGTGATTTCTCTCGGAACCCGTGTGATGCTGGCGTATTTCTTGTCTGCAATTCCGGAGATTAATGTGAAGGGCATCTGGGTGGCAATCCCTATCGGCTGGTTTTTGGCAGATTTGACAGGAGCAATCGGCTTTTTCTATTTAAACCGCAGGAAAAAACTATTCTGAGAAACTGTTGAATTCAGCAGGAATGCGTGGTATTATGGTGAATATGACTTATCAATTTTTAGTCGGGGAATTTGTTCGTACCGAAAGGTATAGATTGGAAAATGATAAATGGGGAAGATGAGTAGAATACTTAATTGGATGAATAAGTATAAAAATACAATATTTCTGGCAGTGTGCATGGCGATACATTTAACCTATATGGTAGTATTCCGTATGCTGGGTGTTCAACTATTGTCGTACCTTAATTTCTTCAGCAGTTGTTTTTACTTTTATTTTCTTTTTATCAAAAGAGATTCCTCTGAAGCTGCCATGCTTTCGAGTTATTTTGAGATTCTGATATTTTCTACTTTGAGCGAATTGGCGCTGGGACGGGATTACGGTTTTTTCCTGTATATTGTCGGCATGTCTGCAACTATATTTTATTTGGTTCCTTCCTATAAAAATAAGCGTTTTCTCTATCAGATTATAGGTATTGTGCTGGCGATTGTGCTGGAGGCAGTCGTTATGCTGAGCGGAATATCGTTTCCCAGCGTGCAGGAGCCGTTAGCGCCTTATCAACCTGTTTTTTATCTGATAAATATAGGATTAACGGCGACAATTGTAATGGCGGCGGCATTTTTCTATGCTAAGCGACTGGAAGCGATAGGGGAAACCCTGCGTTATAATATGAATCATGACGTGCTGACGGGGCTTTATAACCGGCGTTTTTTTGAGCAGCAGATTGGGCAGATTCGGGAGCGGGAAAAAAGTCCGTTTGTAATCACCATGCTGGATATCGATTTTTTCAAAAAAGTAAATGATACCTATGGCCATGAAGCGGGGGACGAAGTGCTCATACAGGTGTCCGCCCGTCTGAAAGAAACTGCAGGCAAAGAAAATCTGGCTGTCCGCTGGGGCGGCGAGGAATTTATTATATATTTTTCCAATACCACATCGGAACAGATATATCCGCAAATAGAGGATTTAAGAAAGCAGATAGAAGATATGGTGGTAGAGGTAGCGGGAAAAGAAATTCATGTTACAATTACAAGCGGCATTGCAATCGGTATGCCGGACAGCAATTATGAAAAGGTAATTCACAACGCAGATGAAAAGCTCTATCTCGGAAAACGGCGGGGCAGAAATCAGGTAGTTGTGTAGATAAGGGAATCAGGAGGCAAAGGGAATGGGATTATTTTCAAGAAAACCGAAAGAGTTGGTTTATGATGCAGCGGAATGTCAGAGCAAAAAAGCCCGTATGCGGGAGATGTTTAATGAGGCAGTTGAGGAGGGAGACAGCTACGAGATACTCCGTGCCACGGAAACAAGCTCCAAATTTGAGCATGGATTTGTGTTTGACACCAATACTACGACCTACTACTATTATATCCTTGGTTACCGCAAGAGCGATGGCAAGGTGGTAATGGTGCAGATAGACCGCGAACTGAAACAGCACAGTGACGCGTTTTTTGTAGATATGGACGCTGTGGTGGGAGTGAACTACTATCCCAAGCTGAAGCAGGCATGTCTGATTTATAAAAAGGGTTACGGCTCCTACGGTGAGATTTTAAATATCTATGACACCGGCAGCAAAACAGCATCCGGCATCGGCATCACAAATATTGTGCAAGAACAGGAGAGAGAGGGTTTCCTTGATTTTCTGGAGGGTGTGCGCAGCCGTCTGGAGCAGGCAGGGCATAAACAGGAGAAGTGGAAACGCTGATACATATGCTGCCGGAGGCAGAGTTTATAATTCCTTTATTTTTCTTTTATAGATTTGTTAGCACTCACCTGTTGACAGTGCTAACAATGCGTGTTATAGTACAGATATAACAAATAACAAAGCCGCATAAGCGGCGGATAAAGTGAATGGAGGAATAAATTATGATGCTGCCTAGTATCTTTGGTAAAGATTTATTAAATGAAATGATGAACCTGTCCTTTGAGGATGACTTTTTCGGAAACCACAGTCTGTTGTATGGCAATCAGGCGAAGAGCGTTATGAAGACGGATATCAAGGAAGGGGAAAATGGATATGAGCTGTCCATCGACCTGCCCGGTTTTCAGAAAGAGGATATCAGCGCACAGCTTGAAAACGGCTATCTGACCGTAACCGCTTCCCAAAATACCAGTAAGGAGGAGAAGGACGAGGACGGCAGGTATATCCGCAGAGAGCGTTATACAGGCAATTGTTCCAGAAGCTTCTACGTTGGCGAGGATATTACACAGGAGGACATCCACGCAAAGTATAAAGATGGAATCTTAAGCCTGACCGTTCCGAAAAAAGACGCAGAAAAAATAGAAGCGCAGAAGTATATTGCCATTGAAGGATAACAAGTCATTACAGCGTAAATAGTCTTGCAAAGAAGCGCCCTGAAAGCCGCATGCTTAGGGGCGCTTCTTCTTGTGTGTCTGCTGCTGTTTTTTCAAATATAAGGATTGAAAGTTCATTGATTTCGTAATAAGATAAGAGAAGAATTATTGTTGCAAGGTATATAAAAAGTGCCTGCCAAAGCAGGCGGATGGGAGTAGAAATGAAATTTAAAGACATGCCTTATGAAAGAGTCGATTTTGACAAAGTCGGCGAAGAAATGAAGCAGCTTATAGCAGAGTTTGGCGCTGCAAAAAGCGGTGAGGAGCAGTTTGAAGTACACAAGAAGTATTACGAACTGACAGACCGCGTTTATACCATGATGACCATTGCCAACATCCGGCATGATGTAGACACAACGGACAGCTTTTATGATGCGGAGCAGTCATATTATGATGAGCAGGGACCGGTGTTCACAAATCTGGTGGTGGCATATCAGAAAAAAATGTACGAATCGCCTTACCGCGCATACTTAGAGGAGAAAATCGGACCGGTTGCCTTTAAAAACATGGAGCTGAGCCTGAAATCCTTTGATGAAAAGCTGATTCCCCTGCAGCAGGAGGAGAACGCTCTGACGACAGAGTATGACAAGCTGATTGCAAGTGCAAAGATAGACTGGGAAGGTGAGACCTTAAATCTTTCCCTGATGCGCCCGCATTTAATTAATGTGGACAGAGACGTGCGTAAAAAAGCATGGAATAAAGTAGCAGCTTTCTTTGAAGAAAATGCGGAAAAGCTGGATGAAATTTATGACAAACTGGTAAAGAACAGGGACGCACAGGCAAAGAAACTGGGTTATCAGAATTATCTGGAACTGGGCTATTACCGTATGCAGCGCAACTGCTATGGACAGGCAGATGTGGAGAGCTTCAGAAAGCAGATTAAGGAGGACTTTGTTCCTTTTGCAGAAAAGCTGCATGAGCGCAGAAGGCAGAGGCTGGGTGTTGACAAGCTTTTCTTCTTTGACGAGAGCGTTTATTTCCCGAATGGCAATCCGAAGCCCATCGGCACGCCGGAAGAAATTATGCAGAACGGACAGAAGATGTACGAAGAGCTGTCTCCTGAGACAAAGGAGTTCTTTGACTTTATGATGGAGAACGAGCTTTTTGATGTTCTGGGACGCAAGACAAAGAAGGCGGGCGGCTATATGACCTATCTGCCGGTTTATAACTCTCCGTTCATTTTTGCAAACTTTAACGGCACGGAGGGCGATATCGACGTAATCACCCATGAATGCGGGCATGCTTTCCAGGGCTATATTTCCGGAAAAGACCCGATTCGGGAGCATAGCGATATCACCATGGAGACAGCGGAGATTCACTCCATGTCCATGGAATTTTTCACGGAGAACTGGATGGAGATGTTCTTTGGTGATCGTGCGGACGATTACCGCGCTATGCATTTAGAGGATGCGGCGGCGTTTATTCCTTATGGCTGTATGGTGGATGAGTTCCAGCATATTGTGTATGAAAATCCCGAGATGACTCCCGCAGAGCGGAAAGCAGCTTGGGTGAAATTAGAGAAAGAATACAAGCCTCATTTGGATTACGGCGACTGTAAGTTCTTTGCAGAGGGCGGTTATTGGCAGAGACAGCTTCATATTTTCGATTACCCGCTTTATTATATTGATTATTGTATTGCACAGACCTGCGCTATGGAATACAAGGTAATGATGGACGAAGATATGAAGAAAGCGTGGGAGAGCTACTTAAAGCTTTGTACCCTTTCCGCAAGTGATTTCTTTACCAATCTGGTGGATATGGTTGGTTTGGAAAATCCTTTTAAAGAGGGCTGCATCAAGGAAATCGTGAAAAAGCTGGAAGAGAAGATAAAGTAAGAAAACAGGCAATATAAAAGCTGCTGTGGCACAGGTAACATACCGGCCACGGCAGCTTTTTCATTTCATTGTCGTTCTTAAGATTTTTTCGGCTGTCCGTAATAAAGGATGCCAAGTGCGCCGGGACCGGCGTGCGTGCCAATGCTGGGGCTGATATCATTGATGATGATGTTGGTAAAGTCGGTCTGTTCCTTTACCAATTCTGCTACCGCCTGCGCATCTTCTAAGCAGTTGCCGTGCACAATGCCTACCGGCAGGGAATAATCGGTATTTTCTTCCAGAGTCGCTTTCATTCGATCAACCAGAGTGTGAAGGGATTTTTTTCTGCCCCGCACCGTACCGGCGGAAACCAAGGTTCCGGCATCGCTGACATAGAGGAAAGGCTTTAAGTTTAAGGCGCTGCCGACTACAGCGGTGGTCTTGCTCACTCTGCCGCCTCTCTGCAGATGAAACAAATCATCTACGGTAAACTGTACGTTGATGTGGTGTTTGAATTCTTCAATGGCGCTCACGACTTCCTCATAGGAAGCGCCTTTATCCTTTAATGCATTGGCGTGAAGTACCATAATGGACTCGCCGAGGGAAACGTTCAGGGAATCTATTACGGTAATTTTGGCATCTGTATATTCTTCCAAAAGCTCTTTTGCCACCATACACACGTTGTTATAGCTTCCACTCAGGGCAGAAGAAAACCCGATATGGATGATATCAAGATCCTTGTCCAAAAGAGCACGGAACTTTTCTTCAATTACGGCAGGATTGTTTGCCTGAGAACCGGGCAGCTCGCCTTTTTTCATACGTTCATAAAACTCTGCCGGCGGCATGTTAAGCTCGTCGCCGTAAACAGTATCTCCAAAGGAATAGTATTGAGGAATAATGGTGGTATTCAGTTTGTCAATGTATTCCTGTGGGAGGTCTGAATTAGAATCGGTCGTAATACAATACTTTCTCATAATACTCCTCCATTCCGAAGCGATTTACCGACATTATACCAAAGAAAATATAAATTTGCAATTTGTATTGACAGTCTGGTTTACTCATGATAAACTAAAAACACAATAGGTCTATTGCAAATAAACCAACGATGTTGTGTCTGCACGCACTCGGCACAAATTCATTATGAGAAATCGCAGCAGTGTTGAGAGAAAATGTGCGTAGAAATGAGGAACAATATGAAGGAAATTAAGTTAGCAGAAGTGGAATTACAGTTTGCGGAGTTGATTTGGGAGGCGGAGCCGATTCCTTCCGGCGAACTGGTGAAGCTGTGCGAAAAAGAGCTGAACTGGAAAAAATCTACGACATATACCGTATTGCGCAAGCTCTGCCAGCGGAAGGTTCTGCAAAATGAGGATTCGGTGGTTACTTCGCTGATTAAAAAGGATGAATATTTTGCGATTCAAAGCGAACAGTTTGTGGAGGATACGTTCCAAGGCTCTCTGCCCGGCTTTTTATCTGCTTTTATGAGCCGCCGCAAGCTGAGTGAAAAACAGGTTTCGGAGATTGAAGAAATGATAGAAGCATACAGGAAGGGGGAGAAAAAGTCATGATGAAAGAGCTTTTGCAGTGGCTGCTTGTGCTGCAGCTGCAAGTCAGTATTATGGTTATGGTAATTCTGGCGCTTCGTATCATCTTGAAAAAAGCGCCGAGAATATATTCCTATCTGTTATGGCTGATTGTTTTTGTGCGCCTTCTCTGTCCGATAACGCTGGAAAGCCCTGTCAGCATCATACCCGCGAGGGAGCAGATTATGGAAGCAGGAGCGGAGACAATGCCGGATTTCCCGCTGCTTGCAGACAATCAGCAGGTTCCTGAGAATCCGCAGGCTTTGGCAGGAGGCGAAAAACCGCAGCAGATGCCGGCTGTATCGGACTGGCAGGTGCTCTCGGAGCATATTACAAATTTGCCTGAACCGGAACAGCCCATTCAGAAAAAATGGGATGCCGAAACGGTATTTTTCACAGTGGCAGGCATCGCCTGGCTGGGCGTGGCAGCCGCGCTTATGCTCTATAATGTCATAACGCTGAAACGTTTAAAAAAGCGTCTGCTGTCCGCAGTGAAACAGGAAGACGGCTATTTTATCAGCACAGCGATTGAGACGCCGTTTGTACTCGGCTTTTTCTCTCCCAAGATTTATCTGCCGGAGGGCATACAGGGAAAGGAACTGTCCTATATTTTAGAGCATGAAAGAACCCATTTATGGAGAAAGGATTATGTGATTAAGCCGGCATGCCTGTTTTTAACCTGTATCTATTGGTTTAATCCCCTTGTCTGGGCAGCGTTTTTCCTTATGGGAAAGGATATGGAAATGTCCTGTGATGAGCATGTTTTAGGCAGGCTTGGGGAGGATATTAAGGCAGATTACTCTGAATCCCTGCTGCAGTTTGCGTCGGGGCGCAAGTATATAGCGGTTCCGCTGGCGTTCGGGGAAAACGGGGTAAAATCAAGAATCCGCAATGTGCTTCGCTTTAAAAAGGCTAAAGTCTGGATTTCGGCAGCAGCCGTTTTACTCTGTGTGGCAGCAGGCGCGGTGCTTTTAACCACCAGACAAAACAAGGAGCCCGATTCACAGACGACAGAGCCGAATGGGACGGGAGAATCTGACGGAACCGAAGACGGGGAGCCGGAAGGATTCGGAAAGACGCCGGAGCAGCCTTCAGGGGAGGAAAATACCGCGTTTCCTGTGCCTACGGCAAAAGTGGAGGGCGATTTGTTTACTGCTGTGAACGAATGGGCAGGAAATTATGTTGTAGGGGAAGCAGATATACTCTATGAGCCGTATCAGTTTTACCTGGCGGAGCCATCCAATCAAGTGTTAATCTATTATGAAAAGTGGACGGATGCACCTGAAATTACCATTTTGATAGAGGTTCTCTCCTATACGGAAACAGAGGAGGGTTATCAGTTGGAGCATGAAGGCTTCAAACTGTGCGATTCCATCACATCAAAGGAGGAATTTGAAGAGGCGTACTGTCCCTTAAGTGAGCAGAACCAATATCTCTTTGTGAGCACCTTCTCGGAAATTATCGCGGAGAGAATGGCGCTGGGGGACAAGAGTGTTGATGATTTTAAAACGCCGCAAAAAGCAGCGGAGCGTGCGCTTCATTTGGGAGCAGGACAGGGAGAAATCCGTTTTGTGAACGAAGAAGAGACGATTGCGGTTTACCGTTATACTTTTGATAAAGACGGCTCGCAAATAGATATACCGCTTCACATGGAAGAATTTTCCTACCCGATCTGGACGGTGGGAGATGTGGAAGCCAGCGAGGATTTTGCAAAACAGCAGAGAACTGCTTCCATGGAATATGCAGGCGAGAGCTATTGTTTTTATCTGACCGGTTTTTATAAGGTTTTGGCGGATGGCACTTTAAAATGCCTGTATCCCGGGTATGTCAGAATCCCATCGTGGGGACCTGCTTTCTTTAATGAATTTGCTTATTTTGAAATCGACTTGCTGCATACGCCATATTCCCTTGATTACGCAAACAATGCCGTGGTAGAAGTGAATTTGGAAACGGAAGAATGGCGTCTTGCTTATGTGGATGAAAACTGTTTACGGGCAGCTGCTTCATCAGCGGAAAGCGGAATGGATACACTGCAGCTTCAGGCGGTGATGGAATATGAAACAAATCTCGCCTATTTGAAAGCAGTGGAAGCAGAAATGGAGGAGCTTGCTTCTGTTAGTGCTGAAATCAGTTTAATAAGTATAGACCGTATTCCTTTAAAGTCGCAGGACGAGTATGGCTGCAGTGCTTCCTTTGACTTGGATTTGGATGGCAAGGCGGATGAAATTAAGCTGACAACCATAAGCCCCGGGAGTGATCTGCTGATGATAAATGATGCTTCCGTGGAAATTCATCCGGCCAATTTATTCTATTTCTTCTATAAGTTACAGATGATTGGGCCTGACGGAGAGGAACTGCTATTGCTTCTCTATGATGACGGACCCAGCAGCGACCCTATGACAACTTTTTACCGCTACCGCGGAGGTACAATCAAAATAATCGGTTTTATACCTTGTGATGTATGGATAAGCGATAACGGAGAGATGAAAGGTTCTTACCGATTTGATGCCATACAGACAGAATGGGCGGAGGTTACATGGGTGTATACGGGAGAAGGTTTTGAAATGAAGAAGCAGCCATATTATGATTATTCCGGTGATGTAGATTTAACCTTGCTGGTGGAGCTTCCCGTGCACAGCGAGATGTCGCTGGAATCGGAATCAGTAACCCTTACGCCGCAAAAAGTAAAGCTTCTTCACACAGATATGGAGCACTGGTTCTATGCGGAGGGAGAAAACGGCGTCGGCGGCTGGTTTTATGTAGAAAAAAAGTATGGCATGGTGCCGGAGGCAGGCGTCAATGTAGATTCCGTTTTTGATGGTTTGCTTTATGTGGATTGATGTAGTAAGGAAATATTTTGCTTTTTTAGTGCGGAAATAGTAATATAGTAGCATGAGCATATAAAAACGGCGTCCGTCTTTGGCTGCGGACGCCGGAAAAGCAAGGAGTTAGGTTTATCATGCTGACAGAACAACGGTTTGAGGAAATTTTAAAGCTGCTTGAGGAAAAGGGAACCATTACCGTACAGGAATTAAAAGAAAAGCTTCATGCATCAGAGTCCACCATCCGCAGGGATTTGACAGTGCTGCATGACAACGGAAAACTGACGAAGGTATTTGGCGGCGCAGTTGCAATCAATTCCCGAATGAACACAAAGGATATACAGGTGGCAACCCGCGAGAATGTCAACCGCGAGGAAAAAATCCGCATTGCCCGCTATGCGGCTTCTCTGATTAAAGGTGAGGATTTTGTGTATCTGGATGCAGGTACTACAACGGGTTACATGATTGACTATATAGAGCAAAAGCAGGCAGTCTATGTGACAAACGGCGTCAGCCATGCGAAAAAGCTTGCTGCGAGGGGCTTTAAGGTGATTCTGATAGGGGGCGAGCTGAAGGCATCCACCGAAGCCGTGATAGGCAGCACCGCAGTGGCAATGCTGCACAAATACCACTTTACCGTAGGCTTCTGGGGTACAAACGGCGTCAATCAGAAAAGCGGCTTCACAACGCCGGACAACGACGAAGCCATGGTAAAGCAGATTTCCATGGAACACACCGACACCCGTTACGTACTCTGCGACCATGACAAATTCAATCAAGTGAGCACAGTGACCTTCGCCACCTTTGGGGACGCGGTCATCATAACGGATAAAGTGGAAGGAGCGGAGTTTAAAACGGCCGGAAATATAATGGTGGTGAAAGAATAAAAAATAGCGGTGAGAAGCAATAAAAAAGATAGAAACAGGCATACTTTGAAGAGAGTGTGTCTGTTTTTTTACGCGCGGAAGGTGATGAGTTTGCAGAGAGGGACGCCGATTTGGCAAGCTATTCCTACGGCGCCCCACTCTCGTTCGAAAAGAAGCGTAGCGGACGCTAAGCTCGAAAAAACCTCGCTAAGCGCCGACGCTTCTTAACGGGCGCCATAGGAATAGCTTGACAATCCGGCTGTTACCCGCTGCAAACCACGGCAGCGTTCCTTGCCGCAAAAAAGGGAGTTGTAGTAAAACCGCAATGGCGCGTGTATGGACAAGTTATAGTGGCGGTTTGGTAGTTGCGCACAATGTCGGCAGTCAGCATAGCGGTCATTTTCGCATACTTGCTACGCTGCATTTTTTAAGTGAGAATCGGTCTGGTGTGGGGAGCACCTTTCGCGCGTTTCAGCCGGGAGTGGAGGGATATGTCCGAGCGAGAGCGCGTCTGCCCGGACATATCCCTCCACTCCCGGCGTGACTCGCCAAGTAGCAACCTTGTACATGACCGAATTTGACCGATTTTTGTTGAATTTGCACAAATTTACCACCCAAAGAATGTGCATTAGGCGGATTGCAAAGGAATAAATTTGATTATATAATAACATTACAAAATCAAAAACGGTCACAAACAATCAAATCCAATCAAAGAAGGAGGTGAAACAAATGATATACACCATTACTTTTAATCCGGCGCTTGACTATATTGTATCGGTGAACCACTTTCAGATGGGACTTACAAACCGCACGGACGAAGAGACGCTTCTGCCGGGAGGAAAAGGCATCAATGTTTCCATCGTGCTGAAAAATCTGGGCGTGGAAAATACGGCGCTGGGATTTATGGCGGGCTTTACCGGAAAGGAAATCAGCAGAAGGCTGGAGGAAATCGGGTGCCGCACGGAGTTCATAGAGATAGAGAAAGGATTTTCCCGTATTAATCTAAAGTTGAAAAATGTGGACGGTACGGAAATCAATGGCAAGGGTCCTGATATTGACAAGGAAAGTCTGCAGAAGCTTCTTGACAGGCTGGACACCCTGAAGGAAGGAGATATTTTGGTTTTGGCGGGCAGCATACCGTCTTCCCTGCCGGATTCCATCTATCAGGAAATTTGTGAAAGACTTTCCGGAAAGGGAATCATTATAGTGGTGGACGCGACGAGAGAACTGCTCATGAATGTCCTGCCATTTGCGCCTTTTCTCATAAAGCCCAATAATCATGAACTGGGAGAAATTTTCGGTGTAACCTTAAGGACGGCAGAAGAGGTCATTCCCTATGCGGAGAAGCTGCGTGCGATGGGAGCGGCAAACGTGCTGGTATCCATGGCAGGCGAGGGCGCAGTACTGGCGGCGGCTGACGGAAAGGTCTACCAAAGAGAAGCGCCGAAGGGCAGGCTGGTAAATGCCGTAGGTGCAGGAGATTCTATGGTAGCAGGTTTTCTTGCCGGATGGCTGAAGACGGGAAGCTATGAAGAGGCATTTAAGATGGGAGTCGCGACAGGCAGTGCAAGCGCATTTTCAGAGCTGCTGGCGACAAAGGAAGAGGTAGAAGAGCTGCTTATGCAGATGTAGCAAAAAGGTGTGTGTGCCAAAGCACACAGATGGGAGCAAATATGAAGATTACAGACTTATTGAAAAAAGAAAGTATCGAATTAAATGCAGCGCCGGCAGGAAAGAGCGAAGCGCTTAAGCTGGCAGTCTCCCTGATGGAAAAGAGCGGAAATATCAAGGACAGGGAGAGCTACGAAAAGCAAGTATTTGCAAGAGAAGAGGAAGGAACGACGGGTATCGGCGAGGGCATCGCAATACCGCATGGAAAGTGCGACGCAGTTACGGCTCCCGGGCTTTCTGCCATGGTGATTCCAAACGGGGTGGATTTTGATTCCCTGGACGGAGAGCCGGTCAATCTGCTGTTTCTGATTGCGGCGCCAAACACGAAGGACAATGTACATTTGGATGTGCTGAGCAGGCTTTCCGTGCTCTTGATGGACGAGAAGTTTTCTGATAATTTAAAACAGGCAAAGACGGCAGAAGAATTTTTGGAAATCATAGATAATGTAGAAGCAAAGCGCATAGAGGAAGAAGCAGAAAAAGAGGCGCAGAGCAAAGCGGACAGCGCGGCGGCAGATACGGAGAACACGGCAGCTTCCGCAGAGGGCGGGGCAGCACCCGTATGCAGAATCCTTGCAGTAACCGCATGTCCCACGGGCATTGCACATACTTATATGGCAGCAGAAAGTCTGGAAAAAGCAGCAAAGGCAAAGAACTGCTTTGTCAAAGTGGAAACCAGAGGTTCTGCGGGCGCAAAGAACGTTGTGACGGCGAAAGAGATTGCAGAAGCGGACTGTATCATTGTGGCAGCGGACACCAAAGTTCCCATGGATCGTTTCGCAGGAAAAAAGGTAATTGTATGTCAGGTATCCGACGGTATCGGAAAAGCGGATAAGCTGGTAGAGAGAGCCATAAACGGAGATGCTCCCATATATAAGGCAGGACAGGCGGCAGCATCAGAAGGCGCGGCTTCCGGCGACAAGGGCGGTATCGGACATCAGATATACATGCATCTGATGAACGGCGTGTCCCATATGCTTCCCTTTGTTGTGGGCGGCGGTATCCTGATTGCCATTGCATTTCTCTTAGACTCTATAGGTGTGGATATGGCAAGCCTTTCCGCGGCGGAGAGAGAAAATTTTGGTACTATTACACCGGCAGCGGCAGTCTTTAAAAATATAGGTGGTGTGGCATTTGGATTTATGCTTCCGATTCTTGCCGGATACATTGCCATGAGTATTGCGGATCGTCCCGGTCTTGCAGTAGGCTTTATCGGAGGAGCCATTGCAGCAAACGGAAAGTCAGGATTCTTAGGCGCGCTGGCAGCAGGCTTTATTGCGGGTTATCTGGTGCTGCTTTTAAAGAAGCTCTTTGAAAAGCTTCCGAAAGCAATTGAAAAATTGTCACCGGTACTTCTGTTCCCGTTCTTTGGTATCCTGTTTATGGGTCTGATTATGACCTTTTTGGTAGAGCCTCCCATTGGAGCGCTTAATACAGCACTGAATGCAGCGCTTGAGGGTATGGGAAGCACCAGCAAACTGGTTCTGGGTGCATTGCTTGCAGGCATGATGGCGATTGATATGGGTGGTCCCTTCAACAAAGCGGCGTATGTGTTTGGTACAGCGTCCATTATCGAAGGAAACTATGCGGTTATGGCAGCAGTTATGATTGGCGGTATGGTGCCTCCCTGTGCGATTGCGCTGGCAACCCTGTTATTTAAGAATAAATTTACCAAGCAGGAGAGAGAGTCCGGCCCGACCAACTTTATTATGGGTCTTGCTTTTATTACCGAAGGTGCGATACCCTTTGCAGCGTCCGATCCGCTGCGTGTAATTCCTTCCTGTATCATAGGCTCTGCAGTAGCGGGCGCGCTGTCCATGGCATTTGGCTGTACACTGATGGCGCCTCATGGCGGAATCTTCGTATTTCCGGTAGTAGAACACGCGCTTATGTACCTTGTGGCTCTGGTAGTTGGTACGGCGGTTAGTGCGTTGCTGTTGGGGCTGCTGAAAAAGAAAGTTGCATAGTGGAAAAGGTGATCGCGAATTTAAAAATTTTAAATAAAAGAAAGGAAAAAAGATTATGAAAGAATTGAAGTATACGATTACAGACCCTGAGGGAATTCATGCGAGACCGGCGGGAGAATTGATTAAGATGCTTAAGGAATTTGAGTCGGCAATTACCATAGCCAAGGATGGAAAGAGTGCGGATGCGAAAAGAATTTTCGGCGTAATGGGTCTGGCAGTAAAGCAGGGACAGGAAATTACCATGACGGCGGAAGGTGCTGACGAAGAGATTGCGATTCAGAAAATAGAAGCCTTTTTAAAAGAAAATCTGTAAAAACCGCAAAAATGGGGTATGGAAAAGGAGAAGGGAGCGGATGACATGCTGACATTTCAGGGAAAGAGTGTAATAAACGGAGTTGCCATCGGAAAGATATTTATCTATAAAAAGGGCGAGCAGCAGGTAAAGCGCACGAAAATAGAAGATACAGAGTCAGAACTTGCGCGTTTCAGGAACGCACAGCAGGAAGCGATAAAGCAGCTTCAGGATTTATATGAAAGCTCTGTGAAGTCCATCGGGGAAGCGAGTGCGGCAATTTTTGAAATCCATCAGATGATGCTGCAGGATGACGGTTTTGTGGAAGCGATTGAAAATATTATAGAGACCCAGTCGGTCAATGCCGAGTATGCCGTTGCCGCCACTTCCGACAATTTCTATAAAATGTTTTCTGATATGGAAGACGATTATATGCGGGAGCGCGCTGCGGATGTAAAAGATATTTCCGAGAGGCTGCTGACAGTTTTAAACGGCAAAAGCGCGGGGATGGAGAAGCTTTCGGAGCCTGTAATTATTGCGGCGGATGACCTTGCGCCCAGTGAAACCGTGCAGCTTGACAAGGATAAGGTGCTGGCATTTGTGACAGTACATGGCTCACTCAATTCCCATACTGCCATTTTAGCTAAAACAATGAATATTCCTGCACTTATCGGCACGCCCATTCCGCTTGACGATACTGTGGACGGAAAGCCGGCAATTATAGACGGTGCGAAAGGTATACTCTATGTGGAGCCGGAGGAGGAAATCCTTGCGCAGATGCAGGAGCGCAAAAAGGCGGAAGAGGAACAGAAGGAGCTTTTACTTACGCTTCGGGGAAAAGAAAACATTACTCTGGACGGCAGGAAAATCAAGCTGTACGCCAACATCGGAAACAGCAAGGATTTGGCGATGGTACTCCAGAACGATGCCGGCGGAATCGGTCTTTTCAGAAGTGAATTCCTGTATCTGGAGAAAGAGGACTATCCTACAGAGGAAGAACAGTTTACGGTATATAAAACCGTTGCGGAAACCATGGCGGGCAAGAAGGTGATTATCCGCACACTGGACATAGGAGCAGATAAGCAGGCGGACTATTTTAAGCTTGCGCATGAAGAAAATCCTGCCATGGGACTTCGCGCCATTCGTATCTGCCTGACAAGACCGGAGGTCTTTAAAACACAGCTCCGCGCACTTTTCCGCGCCAGTGCATACGGGAACATAGCAGTTATGTACCCCATGATTATTTCTGTAGATGAGGTACGGAAAATTAAGGAAATTGTTGCCGAGGTGAAAAAAGAGCTGGAAGAGCAGCACATCGAGTACGGCGAGGTGGAGCAGGGCATTATGATTGAAACACCGGCAGCCGTGGTGATGAGTGACGAGCTTGCAAAAGAGGTTGATTTCTTCAGTATCGGAACCAACGACTTGACACAGTACACTTTGGCAATCGACAGGCAGAATCCTGAATTGGATGCATTTTACGACTCCCACCATCCGGCAATTCTTCGCATGATACAAACGGTGGTGGACAATGCCCACAAAGCAGGAATCTGGGCAGGTATCTGCGGCGAATTGGGGGCGGATACCTCTCTGACACAGGAGTTTTTAAAGATGGGAGTAGATGAGCTTTCCGTATCACCGGGGCGTATCCTTCCTATCCGGAAAATTATTTTGGAAACAGATGTAAATACTCTTTAAGGAATGGAAAAAATACCCTTCTTTGACAAAAACGCAGGTTTTGTCAAAGAAGGGTATTATCGTGCAAAATTTCCGCTATTTTTACCATAATCGTGCGGAATTTCACGTAGAGAGAAAGCCCTCTGTTCGGTATACTGTAAGTGACGCATTTGCAATTTTAAAATCAGGTAAATGGCAAATACGTACAAATTATGATTGGAGGGAAAAAAATTGAAAGCAACAGACGTGTATTTGAAAACCATGAAATTTGTCTGGCTGAAGCTGGCGCTGGGAGGTGTCATTTTTCTGATTTCAGCAATAACGATGTTTCTGTTTTTATGGATTGGAAGCCTTTTCGGAAGCGGAGGCACTGTGGCAATCGCACTTTGTCTTTGGGCAATCTTAATCGGGGGCGTCTTCACTTTTTCGGAGCGTTACATAGGTTATATGCTGAAAGCGGGACATGTGGCAATGGTGACGACGGCGGTGACGACAGGTACTTTGCCGGAAAATCAGCTTGAGGCAGCAAAGGGCATGGTAAAAGAACGTTTTGTGACAGCAAACGTTTACTTCGTGGTTGACCGGTTGGTGAGCGGTGCGGTAAGCCAGCTCCAGAGAGGGCTTCAGAAGGTGGAAGACTTGCTCGGCAAAATCCCGGGTGTGGCAGTTATCGTATCCTTTGCGCAGTTATTTGTACACATTGCATTGAACTACATTGACGAGTGCTGCCTCGGCTATACCTTTTTACATAGGGAGCAGTCGGCGTTCAAGAGCGCAGCTGACGGTGTTGTAATTTACTTCCAGAACTGGAAAACTCTTTTAAAAAATGCTGCAGTGACGACGTTGATAGTGATGGGTATATCTCTTCTGGCATGGCTTCTGCCGTTCCTGATTTTTGCAAGTCTTTTCTCACTGTTACACATACACTGGATATTCGCGTTCATTCTTGCAGTGATAATAGCGGCGATTATCAAAAGCTCCTTTGTGGACAGCTATATGATGGTAAAGATGATGGTGTCTTATATGCAGGTTGCACCTTCCACAGAGATTACTTTTGATTTGTATGACAAGCTCAGCAAGCTTTCCGCTAAATTCAGGAACCTTTTCAACAGGGGACAGCAGGAACAGCAGCAGTATGGAAATGCACAGATGTAAGTTTTGCAGGAAAGGGAGAAGCTTTCGGGCTTCTCTCTTATTATAATTTGGGTGTCAAGAGCCCAGTGTCAAATAAAAGTGGAAATGTCTTCTGATTTACGGTAGAATAGTAGTATAGCTTCAGCAAAGTGACTGACGGCTAAAGGAGGAGGACGCTATGGCAAGATACATACAGGATGCAGGGATTAATCAGCCGCTTGACGTAGTCAGCGAAGCGATGGAGCAGTATTTGTACAGGAACCGGTATATCCGTACCGAGTGGAAGGATGAGCTGGTCTATATGAGCGCTGACGGTGATGCAAAAGGAAACCGGTATTTAATATGGAGTTATATGAGCGGTATTTTACATATAGAAGCATGGCTGAAAGGCAGCTTTGGCAATGAGGTGGGATTGACCGGAACCGCAAGCAAAAAGCGGGCATATAAAGAAAGCATTGACAAGTTGATAGAAACACTGCGCCATCCTATTAAGGATGAATATACCCGCTCGGAAAATATCTATCAGCAGCCGAAACCTGCACAGTCGTATACGCCGCCTGCGCAGTCTTCTGCCGCACAGCCGTATACGCCGCCTGCGCAGTCTTCCGTACCGCCCTATGCGCAGCAAAAAGAGCAGCCGTCTGCACCGCCCTATGCTACGCAGCCGCAAAGAACGGCAGGACAGGACTCTTCGCAGCAGTCCGGCAATTCTTCGACAACTGTTTACACGGAGAGCTGGATGGGTGGAAAGCAGAGTGCGCAGAGGACTACATGGAATCCTGCCGGTTCAACGCAGCCCAATACGTCTGCGCCTTGGGAGCCGGACCATCGGGCGGAAAAGAATCAAAAGGCGACAAAAGGTCTTGCGTTTGGAATGGCGGCATTGATTACCTCCTTTATTGTATCTATCATAGGTCTGATATTTGGTATTATGGGATTGAGCTACTGTAGGGAAGGCATGGACTCTGATATGGCAGACAAGGCAAGAATAGGGAAAGTATTGTGTAACGTAGCAATTGTATGGTGCTTTATGAGGCTGATGTATTATATCTTTATATTGGCAGTGAGTATGTCTGCGGCATTCTAAAAGAGAAAACTTGAAAATAAAATATCGCAGGCGACCTGCGGTATGCATGAGGATATAAGTATGTATGAATGTCGAAATTGTGCAGGAAATCTGAAGTTTGATATCGCAAGCCAGAAGCTGTTCTGCGAGTTTTGCGGTACGATGGAGGATCCTTACGACGTTTACAAAGAAAGAGATGCGGAAGAGTCTACGCAGTATGAGGTAATTGTGTTTACCTGTCCGCAGTGCGGCGGAGAAATACTGAGCGAAGATACGACGGCAGCAACTTTCTGCAATTTCTGCGGAGCGGCGACCATTTTAAGCAGCCGTGTCAGCAAAGAGCGCCGTCCTCATCACATCATTCCCTTTACAAAGACAAAGGATGATTGTAAAAAGGCATATGCAAAAATGGTGAGGCATGCTATTTTTGCTCCGAAGGAATTGCGGGATGAGGCGCATATTGAGAAATTTCGGGGTATTTATATGCCCTATTGGATTTATTCTTTTGAAAAGAAAGAAACCATTTTTTTTAACGGAAGCAAAAGCCGCCAGAAAGGGGATTATCTGATTACAAGGCATTATACCATGCAAAGTAATGTAGATGCCACTTACAGTGGGATTGCTTACGATGCATCGGCTGCTTTTTCTGATAATCTGAGCGGCGCCATAGCGCCTTTTCATCTGGAAGAAGAAAAACCGTTTACACCATCTTTTTTAAGCGGATTTTACGCGGATACCAACGATGTGGACAGCTATGTGTATGAAGGAGAAGCACAGGATATGGTGATGGAGGACGGGTCTAAGCGGATATCCAAAAACGCGGTCTGTTCCCGCTTCCATGTAGGAGAAGGAAAAAACAAAAACTCTTTAAAAAATGCATTGCAGCCTTCACAGACTGTGAAAGAGCTGGCGATGCTGCCGGTCTGGTTTCTTTCTTATCGGAAAGGCGACAAGGTAGCGTATGCGGTTGTCAATGGGCAGACGGGGAAAGCGGCGGCGGATTTGCCGGTCGATGTGAAAAAGTATGTGGCCGGTTCCCTGTTTTTGGCATTGCCTTTGTTTTTACTGCTCAATTTGTTTTTCACCATCATACCGATGTGGCTTCTTATTTTAGCGGCGCTGCTGGCTTGTGTCTGTGCCTATGTGTCGGTTTCCCAGTTGTCCCGCCTGATGGTAAAGGAGTCAGGAGAAGAGGATAAAGGATATCAGTTTGTGCAGGGAAAAAGCAGCGAGGTCAAAAAGAAAACAATAATTATTTCGACGAGTATACTTATCACCGTGTTGGGTTTTTTTGCCCCCTATATCCTGCTGGCGGAAATTTTCAGCGGCGGCAGCGGTCTTGTGACGGGTATTTTGTTTGCGCTGGCAGCAGCAGGGATAGTGCTGGGCGGCAGTCTTAGAAAGCGGAGGATACCGCTGAAGACGGCTTTTCCTGTATTGGTAAAGCCTCTCGGTGCAGTGGTGCTTGCAGGGGTGATTTTGGCGTTAAATCCGATTTCTGATTTGTATTATTATGGCGGGGCAGTGGTTTCTCTCTGTATGGTAATATGGACGCTGATAGATATCATCAGACGTTATAACCTGCTTACGATGAGAAAGCTTCCGCAGTTTAACCGACGGGGAGGAGAAGTGTGAGAAGGATTTTTTTGGGAATTGTCCTGCTTTTTTCTTTTTCCATGGTCTGCTATGCCAAACCGGCTTATGTCAATCCGGATACCGGATATCAGACTGTGATAGAGGATGATGCAAATCTGCTCTCGGAAGAGGAGGAGGCAGCGCTGCAAGAACTGCTGGAAGAAATCACAGCATATGGAAATGTGGCTTTTAAAACCATTGATGACAATTACATGAGTACGGAGAACTATGCCAGAAGTTATTATAAAGATATGTTTGGTACGGCGTCCGGTACATTGTTTTTGATTGATATGGACAATCGGATTATTTGGATTCACAGTGACGGAGCGGTTTATAAAGTAATTACGACAGCGTACGCCAACACCATTACCGACAATGTGTACCGTTATGCCTCTGATAAAGAGTATTTTGTATGTGCGCAAAAAGCCTTTGAACAGATACTTTCCTTGTTAAAAGGGCAGAAAATTGCACAGCCAATGAAATATATCAGCAATGGTCTGCTGGCAATCCTGCTGGCTCTGCTATTAAATTATGGAGTGGTTTGTATATTTGCCGGAGCCAAAAAGCCCGGGAAAAAGAAAATGATGGAGAATGTACCGATTCAGTTTTCTTATACGAAACCGCTTGCTGTTTTCACCCACCAGACACGTACTTACCATCCGGTGAGTTCAAGCAGTGGAGGCGGAGGCGGCGGAGGTGGCGGAGGCGGGGGCCACAGCAGCGGCGGAGGTGGAGGACATCGGTTTTAAGACGTCATTCAATAAGATACCCCTTTTCCCGTAAATCGGCTTTAATCAGCTCCATCGCTTTTGCAGAAGGTGCTGAAATGGTGTGATAATGATAATCGTCGGTCAGGGCGCACAGAGGCTTTGAAGTGCTTTCCCGCATTTTCTGATAAAAGTCGCCGGCGTCCTCCGCGTTGTTGATAACCAAATCCGAACGAATCTGCCCGTATAAGTCATGGTCAATGGAAACGTCCAGCATCCTGCCGCCCAAATCCACGATGGAAGACATTTCGTCCAAAATCTGTTCTTCCGTGTGCTTGACCAGAATAACTTCCTTGCAGGAATAATCGTCGGAGCGGGGTTTAAATAAAAGATAGCCCTTGTTGGTGGATAAAATATCCCTGTTTTCCGCGCGCAGCAGCGCCACGTCCTGTACAATGACCTGACGGCTGACGCCAAACTGCTTTGCCAGTTCTGCGCCGGAAATGGGTGTGCTTCTATTGCTGAGAATATCGATAATTTTAATGCGTCTTTGTGAACCTTCGGTAAGCATAGGTATCCTTTCTGTGGATCGTTTTCTATTTTATAAAATACCACGATACCCATTATAAATCAATATTATGCCCAATCCTTTTTCCTATAGAAAAAGGCGCCTGCAGACGTAAGAACCACCGACAGCGCACCTAGGATAAGAAGCTCTTTTGCATGGCTGCCAAGGCTGTCTCCGGCAAAAACGCCCTGCATCAAATCGACGGCATGTGTCATCGGCAGAAAAGCTGCAGCCTTCTTTACATTAGCGGGAAACAGCATATCGGGTATGGTTGCACCGGATAAAAACAGCATAACAAAGTACGAAAGGTAACACAGCAGATTGGTGATTTTGGCATCTCTTGCGATGGCAGTAAAGAAAAATCCCATGGAAAACATACAGGCAACGGAAAATAGCAGACCTAAGCCGATAGCTGCGGCGGTTCCCAGAATCTGTATATGGTAAAGGATTTTGCCGGCAGCCAGAAGAATCCCGATACCGATAAAAGTCATAACAAGGTTTATGATGATTTGCGCCAGAATGATTGTTTTTTTGCCGGCCGGTGTGGCGTCAAAGCGCTTGTAAATTTTTTTCTCCTTATATCCGGCTAAGGTCAGCGGAAATGCCATCAGACCGGTAACGCTGATAACCATGACGGCGTACGCCGGAACAGAAACATCCATGCTTTTCAGGGAAGACCCCGGATATAGGGGTGTATTTCCGTATATACTGCCGAACAGGACAAGCATTAAGACAGGAAATGCAATGGTAAAGAAAAAGCTGAAAAAATCCCGCAGGAATAAAAGAAATTCTATTTTACAAATTACGACAAACTGTCTTGTATTATGCTTCATATATTCCTCCCACCGTAAGCCCTTTTGTTTTGGGGGCAATCATTAAATATAGTTTTTCTAAAGAAACATTGTCATGCCATTCCTGTGTTGGAATACGGCTTTTTGCGTATGCGCGGAATTCCTGCTGTGAGCCGAAAAACTGCAGTTTTCCCTTTTCCAGATAGAGAATTTTGTCGGCGAGCGCTTCCACCTCATCCAGATAGTGGGAAACCATGATGATGGAGATACCGTTTTCTTTTAGGTCTTTAAAACTGCTCCACATACTCTGCCGGACTTCCGGGTCAAGACCGGTCGTCAGTTCATCCAATATCAAGAGCTTTGGACGCCCTATGAGGGAGAGCAGAATGGACAGGCGCTGTTTTTCTCCGCCGGAGAGCTTACTAATTCGGCATTTTCTTTTGCTGTCAAGATTTAACTGCGACAGCAGTAAACTCCAGTCCGCAGGTTTTTCATAAAAGCTTGCAAACAGCCTGCACTGCTCCCCTACTCTGATTTGAGAAGGGTATGTTGCTTCCTGTAGCTGAACTCCCATTTTCTGATAAATCTCCCTGCGATGCAGCCAGGGGTCTTTTCCAAAGACCGAAACAGCAGGATTGTCCGGTTTTCGTAAACCTTCGATACATTCTACGGTCGAAGTTTTTCCGGAGCCGTTCTGTCCGATAATCGCCAGAAGCTCTCCTTCCTTCAGCGAAAATGAGACATTTTGAACTGCCCGCAGAGTCTTATACGTCAAATTCAAGTTTTCTACCTTTACAATTTCCTGTGCCATGTCATCCTCCATTTCTTCTGTCATTTTTGCTTTGCTTTATCTTATAGCGGACTCTGTAAACAAACAATACGGTTTGCAGAAGCGGCAGCACCCACTGCGCAAGAGGTAGAAATTCATGTGCCAAATACAAGAATCAGAAACACAGAGTGTGGTATAATCTCCATAAGGGCAGAGTCAAGTGCTCAAATATACAGAGGTACATTATGAAGGTAGAATGTAAAATCAGTACGGATTACAAAGAACCTTATGCGGTTCTTCATATAGAGAAGATGACGCCGGCAATTGCGGAGGCGATTTTTTTGCTGGAAAGAGCGGAAACAGATTCTTTGACGCTGATTGCGGTAAGGGAGGGAAAGACCTACTTTATGGAGCCGGAAAAGCTGGATCTGGTGTGTACGGAGGGGAGGGAGGTTGTATGCTACGACGGGGTGAAAAACCGGTATGTGCTGAGCAAGCCCTTGTATGAGTTGGAACAGATTCTTGGCAGCCGGTTTGTCCGGATTTCCAAATCCACCATCATCAACATCCGGCGAATCAGCCATGTGGCGGCGGGCTTTAACGGAACGATGGAACTGGTTATGAAAAACGGCATGGAAAGCTATATTTCCAGAAGTTTTCGAAAAGTATTTAAAGAAAGGCTGGGATTGGAATGAAACATATGGTAAAGATGGTAATCAAATATTTTTGTTACGGAATTGCCTGGGGCTGTACGGTTCTTGTGTTTTCCTGCCTTATCGGCTCTATGTTTGGCGGAGAAGATTTTTTATTGATGGTAATGAAGGATTTTACGAGACAGGCGATTGGCGCCATGCTTGTCGGGATTGGCTGCGGTTCGGTTTCTATTGTCTATGAATTTGAGAAGCTTTCTGAAGCCGCAAAAAGACTGATACATTTCGGAGTCGGTATGGGTGTTTTTTATCCCACAGCCCTTTATTTAGGCTGGATTCCTTTTTATCCGGACAACATTCTGCATACCATTTCCCAGATTTTAATTTCCTGCGGTATCTTCGTGGCAATCTGGCTCTGCTTCTATCTCTTTAATCGGGGCGAGGCGAAAAAAATCAACGACAGGCTGCGTGAACTGGAAAAAGATTATGAAGAAAAATGAATAGAAAAAATTAAGTATAGTCATATTGGCCGGAAGATGCTAAAATGTTGTGGGTGAAAAGAATATATCGACATAGCGCCCCTGTATGTTGGTTTTGTGAATGGGAAACCGGAGGTATGATATGGATAGAAGAAAAAGAGAGGAAAGAAAGGCATGGCTGACATTGACTTTAATTGTCGTTCTGGTGGTCGCTGCCGCTCTTTTTCTGACAAAGGATTTTAGGGAATATTTGAGAGATTACGAAAGTTTTCAGGAATATAAAAGATATATGCTGGCACAGCAAAGCACCCCGAATCCGGAAAAGGAACCGCAAACCGGTGATATTGTTGCTTCAACAGAGAGTACGCCGCAGCCGGAGGAGAGTCCGACGCCGCAGCCGCAGCCGACGGCAACGCCTTCCGGTGGAAGCGAGCCGCAGCGCTATGAGGTACTGGCGGGCTCGCAGGCCTTGTGCGATGTGAGTGGAAACGTTCTCTGGCAGGCAGATACCATTGCGCCGGAGACGGTGGAGCTTCTGCGGGCATATGTGCAGGAGCGCAATCTGGTCTATATATGGGAAAACTCTTATGAAAAAACGTTAAAGATAAACGAATTAGACAAGAAGATACTGGAGACGGCAGGCTGCGCATTTCCGGGTGTTAAAATTAATTTTATCGGGGACAGTATTACGGAAGGGGTTGGAGGCAATCAAGATGCAGACGGCAGAAAGATTAGCTATGTCAACTATGTGCAGGCGGCATTGCAGTTTGGAGAGGTGTGTAACCACGGACGTGTCGGCGCCACAATAACAGGTTATAATAATAATTATGACTTGGCAATCGGGGCGCATGAGGACGAGCTTTTTGTGAAAGATTCTGAAATTACGGTCCTTTATGTAGGGTTAAATGATTTTTTGGCAGAGGCAGAAGTAAAGAATTACGGTGTCCTTGATGATGGCACGACAGGCGGTTATTGCGGGCAGCTTCAGAAGATAGCGAATTCATTAAGAACAAAGTATCCCAATACACTGTTCTTTTTTGTGACAGCGTACCAGACGCCATGGAAAAGTACGACAACAAATTATACAAATTTTGACGGAATCCCAACACTGAATGACTATATGAATCCGATAAGAATTATGGCGCAGCAGAATGGGTATCCGGTGATAGACCTTTATAGCACAGGGTTTATGGATACACATGATGCGAATACGGCAGAGAATTTTCTGGCGGACGAGATTCATCCGAATGATGCAGGGTATCGTATCCTGGGCGATCATATTGCGGCAGAGATACTTCTTTATTGTTTGGGGATTATAGAGTAGTTGTGTGGTTCAGAAATACAATTACCAATTGTTTGACGCTGCTATTCTCTACATGATAGATTTAACTTATCACCGGTGATAAGTTAAATTTATCATACAAACAGCGCGGAAGTGCGGAAAGAGAGAAGAAATATGAATATCGGAGAGGTAATAAAGAGCAAGCGTCAAAAAAGGAATATGTCACAGACAGAACTGGCGGCATTACTAAAAGTTACGCCTCAGGCCGTGTCGAGATGGGAGATGGGTATTTCCTATCCCGATATTGCCATGGTACCTAAAATTTCAGAGGTTTTGTGGGTGACTGCCGATGAACTGCTTGGCATCAAGCCATCAAATGAGCATCAGAAACCTGCGGACGATAGTGGTGATGGCACCATCTTAAATCAGGATCAGGTGGACAGTATCTTTGACTACATTCCTGAACCTGTAACAGGAAAAAGCAAAAAAGTTCTTGTTGTCGATGATGCGGATTTTATGAGGATGATGCTGGAGGATATGCTAACGCATCAAGGGCATACCGTTTTGCAGGCCAAGGATGGGCAGGAGTGTCTGGATGTATTGCAGGCAGAGGCTGTGGATGTATGTGTGCTCGATATCTGTATGCCGGGTATGGACGGGATAGAAGTTTTGAGAAAGATAAAAGAAGGGCAGCCTGAATTAAGAGTAGTCATGCTTTCAGCATTGTCTCAGGAAAGCAATGTGAAACAGGCATTGCAGTTCGGGGCGGATGCCTTTGTTGTGAAACCTTTTCAGGGACAGTGCCTTATCGATAGGATTGGGTAGCCATATGAACGAATTTGAGGCTGTCACACGAATTAATTCGTATGACAGCCTCTTCTTATAATCGATGCGACAGGATTTGAACCTGCGACCTCTACGTCCCGAACGTAGCGCTCTACCAAGCTGAGCCACGCATCGCTCCTATGCCGAACATGAAAATCATACAATAAATAGTGGCAGATGTCAAGAATTTTGTTCCCAATTCCTCCCGAACTTTTTGACTATATTTGCGGTCACTTCTTCTTCATGATATAATACAGCCGTATCACACAAATGGAAAAACAAAACAGCGCTGTTTAACGCGGGAGTAATCTATGAGATGGATGATATTTGAAGGAATTTTCAGTTTTTTGGAAATGTTGATATCCTGTTTTTTTGCTACGGGGATTTTTCGTAAAAGCATAAAGGGAAAGAAAACGATACTTGCGCTTATCTTATTTTCTGTTTTCGGAACTGCACTCTTAACTGTTCGTGCATATGTATTCACATGGATTCCCGACTTTTTGCCGGCGGTATTGATTTTTACACTATATGCCATGATTATCTGTGAGGCAAAGTGGTGGTCTGCGGTGTCTTGGGCCTTGGTCAACTATTTGTTTATCGGCGTTATCGTTATTACAACCAACTATGTGTTGAGCATGTGCCTGTATTTACCTGTTCAAATGGGAAAATCGAATGATTTGGCATGGATTTTTTCCGGTATTCTTTCAAGGATAGGACAGTTTCTGTTGTCGGAGATTATTCTGTGTGTATGGAAAAGATTTCCGGTCTCCGTTGGCGTTCACCGTGGAAACTGGAAAATCATGATGATTTCTTCTATCAGTATTATTCTGCTCTGGATTTTTTTTGGAAAAGGTACTGATTTGAATGAGGAAGTTCTGTATTCCAACAGTCTTGTCTGCCTGCTTGTATTGGCGGTGAATTTAGCATTTCTGCTTTTTGATGAAGTTCTTGCGAGGGAGAAACATGTGGAGGAAGAACTGAGAACACAAAATCAATTGATAGCGTTACAAATGCGGAGCCAGGATGAAGTAAACAATATGTATCAAAGCATATTATCCTTAAAGCATGATATGAACAACCACCTGCATACCATATCGGGATACATGCAGGTTGGGGAATATGAAAAGGCGCGGGAATATGTGGGGGAGATTGCAGGAGAAATAAGCAGAATCCAGTCGTTTCATTCAGGAAATGCCGTGGTTGATGCGCTGATTGGAAGCAAGACGGCACTGGCAGAGATGAATGGCATTCAGGTTGATGTGGATATGGCAGCGCCTGCCGAACTGAAGCTGACAGATGGGGACTTGACTGTGATGATAGGCAATTTATATGACAATGCCATCGATGCAAATCTGAAAATCATGGATGTGAATAAGCGGTTTATCCATATTAAAATACTGTCTGATGGAGGGAATTTACTGTTCCTGTTTGAAAATGCGACATGTGAGGAAGAGCGTTCCGGTAATGTGGATGTCTGGGCTACCACAAAGAAAGACAATTTCATGCATGGATTCGGGATTAAAAATATTGACAGAATCGTGCAGATGTATGACGGCTATTGTGAAAGGGAATTAAAGAATCATGTTTTCCGCTGCAGAATCCGAATCCCTAATAAATAGGAAGCGGCAATTCACGTCTGAAATACGGCAATCTGCGTCCAAAAGATAGTTCCATTATTTATTGTGTTACACTGAATAAAGCCGTAAGGATGGTACTAGGAAAGGGACAGGCCTATGAGAATAGCAATTTGCGAGGATAACAGGGAGCATACAGAGATTCTGGAAGAGATGATAAACCGCTGGGCAAAAAAAGAGGACAAGCAGGTTGTCATTGGATGTTACCGGTCTGCAGAGCAGTTTCTTTTCTGTATGAAGGATGAACCGCACTATGACCTTGCTTTTTTGGATATCCAGATGGCCAAAATAAACGGGCTGCAGTTAGCGAAGATGATAAGGGAAGAAGACAGGCTGATTTTTCTTGTGTTTACAACGGCTTTAAAAAATTATGCACCAAAGGGATACGAGGTATCGGCTTTCCGGTATCTGATAAAGCCTTTGCAGGAGGAAGAGGTCTTTCAGACCCTGACGAAAACAAGCCGGATGATGGAAGAAAGAAAAAGGGATGCGGTTATTGTGACCCAGGGCGATGAGTCCCGCCGTATCTTTAAAGACGATATTTATTATATTGAAGTAGATAACCATCATATCATCCTGCATTTAAAAGAAGAAGCTGTCCGGTTCAAGGCAAAACTGAAAGAGTTTGAAACACAGTTCAGGGAGCCGCAGTTTTGCAAGTGTCATCGTTCTTATATCGTAAACCTGAAGTATACAGGCAGAATATCAAGAGAGGGAGTGGAAATTGACGGAAAGGAGATACTGCCTATCAGCAAATCGCGTTGGGAAGCCTTGAACCATTGCTACATGGAGTATTATATGGCATAGGGAATGAATGTACCTATTTTACGGCAGACATAGAACACTCGGATGCAGAGAGGAGACAGAAAAATGAGTATTAGGAAAAAAATAAGGGGAATTTGTGCTGTGGCTGTATTAAGTGCAACTTTTTTGGCCGGATGTGGCGGCGAGAAAAGTCCGGATTTGGGTACAAGTTTTCAGGCTGACCTACCTATACAAAGTGACGGAACAGATCATCCCGGACAAGATGGAGAGAGGATAACGTTGACGCTGGGAACAATTGGAAATAGAAATCTTCAGAATGTGGTGGATGCCTATAACAGACAGAGCGAGAAATACTTCGTAGAAATTGTGGATTATCTTCCTGAACAGTATGACAATGCGGTTTGGGAGGCATCTGCGGATCGCTTCAGGATGGATGTTGCCACCGGGAATGGAACGGATATCATTGATCTGGATCAGTTGGATGTAGAAGTGCTGGGATGTCGGGGAATCCTGATGGATCTGGAACCTTTTCTGGAGGGGACGCAGGAGCGGTATTTGACCAATATTTTGGAGTGTCTTAAAACAGGCGACGCTCTGTATGAGCTGGGGCCATCCTTTGCACTTTATACAGTGGTGGGGAACGGTGCCGAGGTAGGTATGGAGAATGGATGGACTTTGGAGGAAATGATGAAATGTTTTGCGGATAAAGGGCGTGATTCGAATGCACTGACCGGGTTTGGCAGCGAGTGTGTGTCAACTGCGCTGACAAACTATTTGCTGGAGGATTTTATTGACTGGGAGAAGGGGGAGGCTGATTTTTGCAAGGAGGAATTTTACCAGATACTGAGATTCGGTGCAAAATGGGATGCTGCAAGCGTATCAAAAATATCCGTGGAAAGCATAAAATCGGGAACGCATCTGGCAGCCATGGAGCTTATTCTGAGTGTGGCAGGGTATCAGCAGAGGATGCAGCTTTTTGGAGGGAATATGGCGGTGAAAGGCATTCCTTGTAACAGCGGTACCGGTGTGGCAGTCAGTCTTTATTATGAGATGGGCATCAATGCCCATAGTGAATGTGCAGAAGGGGCATGGGATTTCCTACGGTTCTATACGGAGGGAAGCTGGGCGGAGGACGACTGGACCATAATAGGCTTCAGGATAGAGCGAAATGCTTTTGAAAAACAGTTGGAGCAGGCTATGGTGCAGGAGTACTATGAGGGAAGTCCGCTTCCCAAGGGTTCCTTTGACGATCCGGATGTACCCTATGTCTATGCTGCCACTCAGGAGGAGGTTGCGGCTGTACGGGAACTGGTGGCATTGGCTGATCGGAAGGATGCCTATAATAGGATAATCAGAAATATTATAGATGAGGAAGTTGGTGCGTATAACAGTGGTGCGCAGACGGTGGAGCAAACGGCGCAAAAGATACAGAACAGGGTGCAGTTATATCTGGATGAGCAGCGGTAGCCAAGTCGGGAAATAGCGGAGTAAGACGGCAAAAAATAATAGAATGAAGGAAAAAACTATGAAAAAGCTTGTACTATGGATACTGGAAATCTCACTTATTTTCGGAATGACAGCATGTTCGCCGAAACAGAGTGGAAAGACAGATGATTCCATAAGTGAAAATTCCACGGCTCAAAATTTCGCAGGCACAGAAAGAACGGAAAATGCCGAATCAGAAATGCAGTATACCTATTCCAGTATGGTCATTGATTTTACAGAACAGGGCAGCGATGTTGTAGTCCATGACATTGCAGGCCGGGGGGATCAGGTGTATGTCCTGCTGGAAGTGCGCGAATGGGGAGAGGAGCCGGAGGATAACACGCAGAAAGAGGAGTTCACAAGTTATTATCAGGTGCTTACTTGTCTGGCTGATGGAAGTCAGAAAACGGTATCCGAAAAAATCTATCTGCCTGAGGACGGCGGATATGTGAGTACCATGCAATTGTCGGATGATGGATGTGTGGCGGCATTGTTTTATTCGGACACGGAAAATGCAGTAAGTCTGCTGTTTTGGGATGGATTTCAGGATGTCCATTGGGAAAAGCCGGCAGAATCCGGAGGATATCTGTTTTTTGGGGAGGATGGCTTTGTCATCCTTGCAAGGAATGGGGACGGACGCATGGTAAACACTTATAACGCGCAGGGAGAGCTGACAGGCAGCGTAGAAGCTGAGGGGGAAATCTTCAGTAATTTCCAAAACTGTTACCTTATGCCGGATAACAGGCTTCTTGTGATTGCAACGGATAATGCGGGAATGGCGTATGCAGAATTTTATGATATAGAGACTGGGCAGGAAGAGCGGAGAGAGCTGCCGGATAATTTCCTTCAGTATCAAGTTTTTCAGGGAACCACGGCAGATGTTCTGTTGTGCGATTCGGTAGGTGTTTATCAGTTGGAGTCAGGCAAAAATGTGCCTGCGGAGATGCTTTCCTACGTGGATGCCGACTTGGATATCGGCGGGTTTCAGATGGTGCAGCAGATAGACGAAACACGTCTTGCAGGGATATTTAACGATGGGGGAGCAGTGAAACTGGGACTGTTTGGCCGTACCGCAGTACCTGCAGGAGAGCAGAAGCAGATAGTGGTGCTGGGGACAATGGGTGAGCTGGATGCGGGCTTAAGAAGCCGGATTATAGCTTTTAATCGGGAAAACAGCCGGTACAGGATTACCGTAAGGCAGTATGTCACTTATAATGAAGAGATGAGCGCCCTTATGCAGCTGAATACGGATATTTTGTCAGGAAGGATGCCGGATATTCTGTCGATTGACGAGGAGATGCCGCTGCAAAGCTATATTGAGAAGGGATTGCTGGCAGATGTGGGTAAGCTGCTGGAGGAGGACGCGGAGCTTGACAGTGGGCAGTTTATGGAAAATGTTCTGGATGCCTTTCGTGTGAATGGAACGTTGTATTATGTAGTTCCTGCTTTTTCGGTGGATACCCTTGTGGCAAAGCAGTCGAAAGTGGGGGAGCGGACGGGCTGGAATCAGGAGGAATTTTCAGCGGTGCTGACGGGGCTTCCGGAAGGAACGGAAATGGTATCAGAAACTTCCCGATACGATTATCTGGAGAATTATATGAGGGTGTGCGGCAGGGAGTATATTGATATGGATCAGGGAACCTGCGATTTTCAGTCAGAGGCTTTTGCGGAGGCGCTTACGTTTGCTGCAACGCTGCCGGAGTTTGCGGAAAACTCTTTCTATGAGGAGAACTGTTTTGGCTCTCAGTATCTTGAGGACAGGGCGCTGCTCCAGCCGGTGACAATTCGCCATATTCGTTATTTAGCCCAGCATATATATGGCTGTATGGGAGAGGATATTGCCTATGTGGGGTATCCGTCGGAAAGCAGGGAAGGCTCCTGCATCAGCATTTGCGGCGTTGGTTTTGTGCTTTCCGGCAAGAGCGATAAATTGGATGGCGCATGGGAATTTGTAAGATATTTCCTTACAGAAGATTTCCAGAGGAATGAATTGTATGGAATAGAGGGAAGCGGACTGCCCACCAGACGGGATATTTTTGATGAGAAGGCACAGACAGCCGCCACGTGGGAAGGGTATTGCTTTATAAATGATGAATTTGTTTCGGTTCCGCCCATGACGCAGGAGCAGATTGACAGGGCGGTACACTTTATCGAAGGGCTGCATAATCCGGCTTTTGAAGATGAGGTAATTATGAATATTATCTATGAGGAGGCGGAGAGTTTCTTCCGGGGACAGAAGAGTGCAGAAGATGTGACAGGGCTGATTCAAAACAGGGTGCAGCTTTATTTGAATGAAAGAAAGTGACCCATTTAGTGAAAATCTCATTGTTTTATGGTAGTCGTAAGTTTATAATCCCATATTTGACAACTGAGTAGAGCATAAAATACCTCGCAAGCCACAGTATTTACGCTGGCTGTGAGGTATTTTTTGTTTTGCGTGGGACATTTTTAAACTTTTAAACATCTATTCTATAAAGGACATAGTGAGGGGTTCTTGCTTTGTAAATTACCACATGTGCAGAGGAGGGTATGGTTGTCAATAAAATGAAGGATGAAACGTTGATTCAAAAGGCTAAAATGAAAAATCCCGATGCATTTACGGAATTGATGAAATCGGAGTTGCAAAGCATGTACCGTACGGCAAAAGCAATTTTGATGAATGATGAGGATGTGGCAGATGCCATTCAGGATACACTGCTTATCTGTTGGGAAAAATTGAACCAATTAAAGGTGGACCGATATTTTAAAACATGGATGACAAAAATTCTGGTCAATAATTGCTACGGCATAATTAGACGCAACAGGCGGATTACATATACAGACGAATTGCCGGAAAGCGTTAGCGAAGAGAATGTCAGCAATATTGAGTGGCGGGAGGCAATGTCGGCTATTGACGAAAAATATCGTATAGTGCTTATTTTATTTTACGCCGAAGGTTTTCACACAAAAGAAATAGCAAAGATATTGGGGATTACGGACAGCACGGTGCGGACAAGGCTTTCCAGAGGCAGGGAACAATTAACAGAATATTATAAGGTGCCATAAACGTGGCGTATCTGAGGAGACAAAGCAAATGTATAATAAAAATAAAGATATTTTATATCGGGATTTGGAAATCCCTGAAAGCATATGGAAAAAAGCAAATGCGGCTTTTTCGCAAATACATGAGGAGGAAAAGATTCCTTCTAAAAAAAGAGTGCGGATATTCCGTCTGCCAAAGGCCGCCGCCGCTGTTATTATTTGCTGCCTTATATTGGGAACTACTGTTGCGGCGATGGAACTCATCAGCCTGTATAGACAGCGTATGGAAGCTATGGGGAAACAGGAAATAGAAAAATTATATCAATTGGCACATGCCGAAGAAGCAACTGGCATGAACCGTCCGTTCACAGCAGAAGAAAGAGAACGTTATGAATCCCTGACGGAGGAATACGAAAAGAATGGCAGGTTTCCGGAGAAGACTTTGGTTATTTTAGAAAATGCAGGTTCCTATAATGGACAGGGTGTGGCGATTGATGCGTCCACAAGAACCCTTTATCTTCACGAAGGCTCACTAAGCGATGAAGAGCTTTTGGAGATTATAGATTTTAACCATAAAATAGTCTACAGCATCTATGAAAAAAATCAGGAGAGGATTCTTGCCCAAGGAAATTGGGAAAGTCGTATGGCGGCAATGACTGATGAGGAAGTTGACCGGATTTATCTGGCTTACTGTGCGTCAAATTTAGAAACCGGCGGTGGATTCAGCAGAGAACTTAGCCAGTCGGAAAGCCAAAGATACGAAGAACTGAATGCGCGGTATGAAAATGAGGGCATCTATCCGGAACAGGAACTGCCTATTATAATGACATTGGCGGAATATACAGGCAGCGGCGTCGCATTTTGTCAAGAAAACAGTACGTACTGTCTCCCGGAAGGAGAGGTGTCCGATTTTGAGCTTTTACAGATAATTGACTTTGACCATAAGATTCTTTGGTGCTTTGACAGAATTCATTATGAAATACAGATGGGATTCCGTGAAGGCTATCCGAAGGCTGAGTGATACCAAATATAATATTTCCAAAGGAGAAGAAAACGGTTATGAAGAAAAAAAGCTTAGGCAGACGCTACTCTTTTATGATAGTGTTTTTGTTAATGACGATGGCTTTAACGGGATGCAGCAGGCAGGCGGATGATGCAGAACAAAATTTTTCTAATACGGCAAATGAGAATCTGGCGACTAATAATGATGCCACAGAGGAAGAAAATACAGAACATATTGCAGGTATTCCTGATAGTGAGACATCTGTTGAATACACTGAAAATACAATCACACAAATAATAGAAGGCTCTGATGGGAGAAAAATATTGATTGATGCACAGGTTCATTCGGATGGAATGGAGGAAGTGAGCTGTTATAAGTATATACCGGAGCCATTTACAGAGGAACACAGGTTGGGTTTATTTAAAAGAATGCATCCCGCAGAAAACTGGGACGTTTTGGAAGCTGCCGCATATAATCCGGAAAGAGAGACATGGGAATTTGTGACGCCGCTGGGAGAATCTTGGATATATCAGATTACCCATTCCGAGATACCAGGGGAAGATGTTTTAAATCACGAGAACACTACTGCAAGTATATCTTTACATATAAAACAGGTATTTCCAATAGTTGTTCGGGAAAATGAGATAGACGTAGAGGATGCGCTGCTTTTGGTAACATCATGCAATGCAAGTCCTCAGGAGATAGAACAGGTTGGGCTGTATGATATCGGCTCCATAGATAAAAATGGCAGTTACACATTAAGTTTTATTCATGTCTGTGAAGCAGAAGATGGACAAACTTATGCGAAAGTCGTATTCAAAAAAATTCTGGATGGGATGCCCGTGACAGCCTGGCATGATTTCAGTACGGTAACGGGAAATGACAGTCCGTTTTCCGTAAAAATTTGGGGAAGCCTTTTTTCAGAGGAAGAAATCGGGTTGGACAAACCTATTTTGTCGGTGGGAGAAGCTGTAGCAGCCATGCAGGAGCAGATAGACTTGATTCCAATACAAGAAAAACCGCTATCTGTTACAAAAATCAGTTTGGAATACCTGTCAGTCATCTCAACTGAAGGTGAGCTGCTCATCGTACCGGTCTGGAGATTCTATGCCGGAGAAGATGAAGCAGAAAGAAGCCTGCGGAGCGAGGAAGTGATTGCAGTCAATGCTATAAGTGGTGAACTGATATGGGAAAATAGAAGTACTTTTGTGGAATAGCGTTTTATGAAGAGGGAGTATAAAGACGAAAATGAAGAACCTGCGACTAGGATATGGAATTATCATGCTTATATGCATGTTGCTGGTTTTTATAACAGGATGCGGAAAAGCGGGCGGTAATAGAAATACAGGACAGGAAACAACAGAAAATAGCGGTCTGAAAGATAATGTTATTTCGTGGCAGGCAAGTTATTCCCGGTTGGAGAATCAGTATGACCTTGCCTTGGCAGCAGACCATATATACGGATGTTATGTCAAAGAAGACCGGATACTGTTAGATATCATAAATAAGGAAGAATTTTTTGTGGAGGAAACTCTGGTATTGTCAGATGCTTCTTTTATAGCCGGAATGGTGGCGGATCAGGGAGGCAATGTTTATCTTTTGGGAAACAAAGGGGATAGCACAGGTCTTTGGAAAATTGATGCAGGGGGCAGTCTGCAGGACTATAAAGAAATGGAATTGGAGGATACGGAGAAGGTTCAGGATTTGTTGTTGAAAGGAATCTACACAGATCAAAACGGATACCTTTTTGTCTGGTGTGAAATGATAGTGCCTGAAATAGAAACGTCTGAAGGCAGAGAAAGTGAAGTGTGGCATTGGGAAGACCGCGTTTATATAAAGGACGGACAACTGAAAACCTGTTTTTATGAAAAGATTGCGGATATGGCGGGAACCGATGTGTTGAATTTCCAGATTGGAACAGATGGTAAGCCCATTTTTGTGGTAAAGGATGCGGATGGGGTTTATATGCAGGAAATAGATGTGGCACAGAAAGGGCGGAAGGATGCGATAAGGCTGGAAAAGTCCGAGGAATTTTTTGATACGGATTATATAAGCAGTCTGGAGAACATTGTTTCTGTTGATGATGGTTTCCTGTACTGCCAGAATAATGAACTTTTTGAATATCATTATAATACACAGAAGGCAAAAAAGATATTAAATCTATCAACTTATGGGATTTTTTCTACAGATATTCTGTTTCTTGCAAAAAAACAGGACGTAATAGAAATCATTGATAATCATGAGGAAATCGGACACACAGAGTTTATTTCTTTTACATTAGGGGAAACAGAGAAAAAGACTGTTTCACTTGGGCTGATTGAGATGATTCCGGACTTGGAGAAGGTTGTGGCGGAGTTTAACCGCTACAGCAGTGAATACAGGGTTGAGATAGTGGATTATATTGCGCAGGAGGGGAATTATGAGGATGCGATAGAGCAGTTAAAACTGGACATTGTTACCGGAAATGCACCGGATATTATCACCGTAGGGGGAATTGATTATAGCATATTTTCCGAAAAGGGCGTGCTGGCGGATTTGTATGATTTCATGCAGGAGGATGCCCAAGTGTCCAAAGATATGCTGATGCAGTCTGTGGTGGGAGCCTATGAGGACGGCGGACACTTATACAGCATTGCTCCAGCTTTCCAGCTCCATTCCATGTGGGGGTATGGAGATGTGACGGGCGGGCGCAGCGGCGTTACCTTTGAGGAATTGTTTCAGATATTGGGAGAGAGTGGGAAGGATTTGAATGCTATAGCAGGATTTTCTGCGGATGAGCCGGTTTTGACCAGACTCTGCACCGTGTCCATGGATGAATTTGTGGATTGGGAGAGGGGAACCTGCAACTTTAACGGAGACTATTTTAAGAAGGTGCTTTCCTTTGCCAAAGAGTACACGGGGAATTATACCGGAGGGACGAATTTGGAGAGGATTAGGAATCGGGAAGTGGTGATGTCTGTAGGGATTGTCTCCAGTGTGGCAGACTACCAGATACAGAAGGAACTGTATGGGGGAGATGCTGCCTTTATCGGGTATCCCGTGGCAGAAGGTTCCGGAACGGCTGTTGCTTTTAGGGGCAGTGTTGTGGCAATTAATGCAAAAAAAGAAGAACAGGAAGGTGCGTGGGAGTTTGTAAAGTTCTATCTGCTGCATGGATATGACGGAAAGGGTTTTCCCATCATGCAGGAACAGTTTAATCAGGTACTGGCTGCTGCCATGGCGGAGGAGTATGACATTATGGAAGATGAAAGAACCGAAAGGGCTCCGAAAGGATATTATTATGAGGGTGATGAATATATCCTTGTATATGCAGCGGCGCAGGAGGATGTTGATGCGGTCGCAAGGCTGATTGAGAGTGCGGGAAGCAGATTTATGTCACATACGATGATACAGAACATTATCGATGAAGAGGCAGAAGCGTATTTTTCCGGACAGGTGGATTTGGACAATACAGTGGAAAAGATTCAGAACAGGGTACAGCTTTATCTGAATGAAAGAAAGTGACCCATTTAGTGAAAATCTCATTGTTTTATGGTAGTCGTAAGTTTATAATGAAAGCGAAGATAACGGATGAAACAGGAGGCATTATGTACGATACCATTGTAACACTGAAAAAAGGCGGCGGCAGAGCATTTAAGGCAGGCGGCGCATGGATATATGACAATGAGATAGACTCGGTAATGGGGAGTTTTGCAGACGGCGATATCATTACCGTGCATGATTTTGACGGTTATTTTCTAGGATATGGGTTTATCAATACAAAATCAAAGCTGACAGTCCGAATACTGTCGCGGAAAAAGGATACGGTAGTCGACGACGCTTTCTTGGAAAAAAGAGTGCAGGACGCGTGGGATTACCGCAAGCAGGTTGTGGATACAAGAAGCTGCAGGCTGGTTTTCGGGGAGGCTGATTATCTGCCCGGCATGGTAATTGATAAATTTGAGGACGTGCTGGTGGTGGAGTCTTTGGCGCTTGGCATCGACAGGCTGAAGCCGCAGATTCTGGAAGCGGTGAAGAGGGTATTGTTAAAAGACGGTATTACAGTCAGGGGAATTTATGAGCGCAGCGATGCCAAGGTGCGGGAACAGGAAGGAATGGAGCGCAGCAAGGGCTATATTGGTGCGCCCTTTGACACGCATGTAAAAATTGTGGAAAACGGCGTTCAATATATGGTAAATGTGGAGGATGGGCAAAAGACCGGATTCTTCCTTGACCAAAAGGACAACCGCGCAGCGATTCATAAAATCTGCAAGGGCAAAAAAGTACTGGATTGCTTTACCCACACGGGTTCTTTTGCGCTGAACGCGGGTATTGCAGGGGCGAAGGAAGTCATCGGTGTGGACGCTTCCGAGTTGGGAATTGCACAGGCAAGGGAAAATGCGGCGCTGAACAATCTGGAGGACAGGGTACAATTCCTTTGCGCCGATGTATTCGAACTGCTTCCGGAGCTGGAGAAAAAAGGAGAAAAATTCGATGTGGTAATCTTAGACCCACCGGCTTTTACCAAATCGCGCAGTTCTGTTAAAAATGCCGTAAAGGGATATCGGGAAATCAATCTGCGGGGCATGAAGCTGGTTGAGGACGGCGGTTTTCTTGCCACCTGCTCCTGCTCTCACTTTATGGAGCCGGAGCTTTTCAGAAAAACCATTGCGGAGGCGGCAAGAGGAGCGCACAAGCGTCTTAAGCAGGTGGAATTTCGGACACAGGCGCCGGACCACCCCATACTCTGGGCGTCGGATTCTTCTTATTACTTGAAGTTCTATATTTTTCAGGTGTGCGATGAAAAGTAAAGACTTCTAATTGAAAATTTAATAAATTCCTCTAATGCCGGTGTCGCTGTCGAGGGTATTTAAGTTGTACAGCAGCAGAATATCGGTTATTGTTTCATGCTCGGACAAAAAGGAAGAAGGACCGTCCCGATAATACCGCGTATCTAAAATATAAATTTTTTTATAATGATGTGCGAGAAACGGCACAATGGAATTGGCATAGCTGTCTTTGATAAGCATAAGCTCGTCCTGTGAATCTGCTGCTGCATTCTCAATTTCTATCAGAGGGTGAATATTGTCAAGAAAGAGAGAATATTTGTCCTTTGCTTCCAAATAATCAAAATTGTATAAGCTGTCGGTTACTTCACCGGTATCCACGTAGGTGACGGTAAGCACATCTTCCGGATTGATATAGATTGTGATGGCATCCTTTCTGTGCCGGTAATCGTTTATTTTAGAGTACAGGGTGCCTGCAAAATCCTCTGTGACGATTTGTGCCGTCAGGGCTTCCAATGGTACGGGCGTCAGTCCTTTTGTGTCGCAATAGGCAAGGTATCCGCAGTAAGCGCCGAAGGTAGTCCAGTGATGGTCGGTGAGGTAGTATAGCTGGCCCTTGGATGCGCCATCAAACAGGTTTTCCGTACAATCAATAGGGGGGATTCCGGTTCTGTCATAAATGGTGTATGCCGTCTCCAATTGCTGGGACGGCGGGGCGTATGCGGGGAGCTTGTCATAATATACGGTGACAGCCGTCGGCACCAGCATGAGGTTTACTTTACAGTCGGTCCTGTTGATTTTAGAATAAAACCGAATCAGCGTATCTATGATGCGGTCCGTGTTTTGCGGTTGTTTATAAAGCTCAATGAGATAATCGTCTTTTGCCACATAGATGCCATTAATGTATTTTCTGCCGCAGGCGATTTCCATACTGCTTTTGAGTCCCACGAAGAAATCTCTCTGCGGAAAATGGTCGGCAAGATAGTCGTTGAGCGAATCTGTATATGTTCCGCTGAGTATTGTTCTGAGAGATAATGGCGGAAGCTTTGTGAGGTATCTGTTTTCATTTTCCGAAAACTCTTTTTTGGGGCTGAGCAGAAGGCATGGCGGAAGAAAGAGAATGCCGATGCAGAGCAGATATATCACAATTTTTCTTATCTTTCGATTTGTAATCATAAAGTAACCTACCTTTTTACAGATGCTTGCAGCGTTGCAGACTGCTTTTCAAAACCGGAAGTATAAAAACGGATTATAGGTGTCGCTGACGATGTATGCCGTGGACAGTATAAACAGCAGAAGAACTGCAATGCCGGTAAGGACAGATAAAATACAGCCCGCCTTTTTTCCAAGAGCCGCTGCCTTTCGGCAAACCCACGGGTAGACGGGACATGCCAGAATACAGGCAATGATAAGGACGGCTCCGTAATTGCGCAGATACCAGAAGAAGCGGGTATCGACAGGAACATTTTCTGTAAAGGAGAAGAGCAGTCCGATATAACGGCAAAGCGCCTTTATGTCCGTAATGGCAAAGAGCACAAATCCAAACACCACGATTAAGAGCGTGTAGATGTGCCCAAAAAGGCGAGGGAGCTTTGCAAGTGCTTTTCCCCATATATATTTTTCCAGTACGAGCAGGACGCCGTGGAAGACGCCCCATAAAACAAAATTCCATGACGCTCCGTGCCATAAACCTGTCAGAAACCACACCACGGCGATGCTGCACAGATGGCGGGGGATTCCTTTCCTGTTTCCGCCTAAAGGGATATACACATAATCGCGAAACCATGTGGAGAGCGAGATATGCCAGCGGCGCCAGAAATCCGTGATGGAGACGGCGGCAAGGGGATAGCGAAAATTTTCATTATAGTGAAATCCAAGCATTTTTCCCATTCCGATTGCCATATCGCTGTAAGCGCTGAAATCAAAGTAAAGCTGTAAGGTGAAACATAGTGCGCCGAGCCATGCTGTTGCAACGCTTGTATCCGCGGCGCTTAAGATACGAATCTCTTCCCACAGACTTCCGGCCTGATTGGCAATCAGCACTTTTTTAAAAAGTCCCATTATAAAACGGAGAAGCCCCTGTTCAAACCCATCAGAAGTGATTTTTCGGCTGTGAAGCTGGTTTTGTATGTCGGAAAAACGCACGATGGGACCTGCCACAAGCTGTGGAAACATGGATACATAGGTGAGGTATGCGGCGTAACTGCGTTCTGCTTTTATATTACCCCGATAGAGGTCAATGATATAGCTCATGGTCTGGAACGTATAAAAGCTGATGCCCACAGGAAGATGTATCTGCGGGACTTTAAATTGCGCGCCGCAGATTTCGTTTATGGAGGAGACTGCAAAACCTGCATATTTAAAAAAGCCAAGAATGGACAGATTGATGCAGATGCTGCAGCACAGAAAAAACTTCTTTCTGGCCGGGGTGGTGCCAAATCGTTCCATAAGCCTTCCGTTTGCGTAGTCAAGCCCTGTGGAGAAGAGCATCAAAAGAATGTAGAGCGGTTCTCCCCAGGCATAGAAGAGTAAGCTGAAAATAAGCAAAGTCCCATTTTTCCATGAAAATGGGACGATGTAATACAAAAGCAGGCAGAGCGGCAGGAAGAAAAAGAGAAATGGGATACCGCTAAAAACCATGAGAAGCCTCCTTAAAACAGCCCGCTTTCAATGATATCTGTGATAGCGTCTGCGTTGTCAGATATGACGAGCCATATATAATTATCCTTTGTCTGAACCCTGCTTTTTTCCACGATTGTGAATTGCTCGGGAAGATAATTTTCCATTTCCATTTTCTTGTCGTCGATGATGGTCTGCAGGCAGTCGGCAATTGCTTCCAAATCATCGGCATTTTCTACCTTCATGATAATGATGGTTTCTGCTTGCGCCGCATCCTCCGACATGGAAAAGACATATTCTTCCAAAGTGGAAATGTCGATGCCATAATAATTTAGGATGAAATCCGCATCCATACACTGGGGGGATTTTAAAGATACGGTCTCTGTAATTTCCGAATAGACTTCCTCAATGGACTTCGGCGGAGTTTTGGCTGCACATCCTGCGCAGAGGAGCGCAGCTATGGTCAGAACAGCCATGAGCTTTATGGATTTACATGTATACATCTTATTTTTCTCCAGTTCTTTTATTCCGGAATGCTTTCCGTCACGATTTCTGTATCCTGCGTTTCGTTTTATTCTTCTAAAAGTACAGTGTTTGCGTAATTGATGAGTTCCTCTTCCCACAGCATGTAAGCGGTCTTGGTGAGATGGACAAAACCGTCGCTGCAGCAGTCCTCGGCAAGATTTCCGTTGCCGTCGGAGGTGGGGGTGCATAAATCGATGTAGCCCCAGCCGTTCTCCTCAGCCATTTCCTGCAAAAGAGTATTGTACTCTGCAATGTTTGTGTTATTTAATATTTTTTTGCCCTTTCCCTCTAAGGTATAGGTCATGCTGATAATATGAATCTCCAAATCAGGTGAAGTTTCCAGTATTTTGTCAATCAGTTCCTTATATTTGTCGCGGGCGCCCTCAATCCCAAGCGGAGCAATATCGTTCATTCCAAACATAATAAAAACGCGTTTACAGTCCATGAGAGGAATCGCCTCCCACAACTGATATTTCTTTCCTTTATATTTGGGATGTACATTATTTTCATTCACGGGCTTTAAGGCATTTTGTACCCCATAGCTCCCAACTGCTAAAAACTGGATTTCGTGGACATAGGTATCTTGCTTTGCGCTGTAATTCCGAAAGCCCAGCATAATAGAATCACCGATAAAAACAGAGTCACCGAAGTAGGCGCGCAGCTCCTCGTCAGTCAGCTCCTGCTCTGCAGAGGCTTCTGTTAATGCGTCGGCTGCAGGTTCAATCGATAATTCTGTCGGTACGGTCTGGGCAGCGAATACCTCCATACCGCCCGTTAAAGCAGAAAGGGGGAGCACTGCGGTGAGAGCAGCAACACAAATTCTTTTAAAAATACCTGCCATCTTTTTCGTTCCTTCCTCATATTTCTTATGGTAATTTATTTTATTCTACTTTATTCTACTAGTCAATATGAAATATCTGTTCCCACCGCTGCATCTGCAGCAGGCGTTTCGGCTTCTTTTGCCGAAAGTGCGCTGCCTGCGTAATGGATAAGCTCCGTTTCCCACAGTGCGTAGGCAGCCGATGTGAGATGGACAAAACCGTCACTGCAGCAGTCCTCCGCAAGGTTGCCATTGCCGTCAGATATCACGGTACACAAATCGAGATATCCCCAGCCGTTTTCTTCAGCCATTTCCTGTAAAAGCGTGTTGTACGTTGCGATGTTTGTGTTATTTAATGCATCTTTTTCTGCCCCTTCTAACGTATAGGTTATGCTGATAATATGAATTTCCAGCTCCGGCGAGACTTCCAGTATTTTATCAATCAGTTCCTTGTATTTGTCACGGGTCTTTTCCGGTCCCCATATGCCGATATCGTTTATTCCGAGCATGATAAAAGCGCGTTGACAGCCTGTGAGGGGAACGGCATCCCAAACCAGATATTTTTCCCCGTTATATTTGGGATGTGTGCGGCTTTTATCTAAGGGCTTTAAGGCGTTTCTTACACCGTAGCTTACTTCCGCCAGAAACTGGATGTTTTGAACATAGGTTTCCTGATTTGCACTGTAATTGCGAAACCCTGCCATGATGGAATCACCGATAAAAACAGAATTGCCAAAGTAGAAGCGCAGCTCTTCGTCGGTCAATGCCGGCGTTTCCGAAGGGTTTGTCAGTGTACTGTCGGATGATTCGCAAGGCAAATCAGCCGGTGGTTCACAAGGAAAATCCGTTGGTGATTCGAACTCGGCAGCATATACCTGTATACTGCCTGCAAAATTTCCGAGCGCGAGCATTGCCGCAATGGTAATGCACAGAAAGGTTCTTTTTTGAATCAGTTTTCTAAACATTCTTTAACCAGTGCCTCCTTAATCGGGCGAAACAACAGTGCCGCCGTCCATAATGCAATAATCTCACTTTATACTACTTTAGGCAGGCAGTCAATATAGAATATTTTGAAATGCTAAAGTTCTGAGGGACTATTAAAAAGATAGAAACGTATTGGGAAATATGGTATTATAGGTAGAGTATTTTTCGGAGATGGTGTTATGAAAAAAACAGGTTTGCGGATGCTTACGGTGGTTTTCGTGGGAATCTTGCTGTTTTCCGGTTGTGGAAAAGAAAAAACGAAGAAAAGCTTGTTGTCATTGGCTATAACGGATGTGTTAAGAGCAAAGTACTCTGTAGTAAAGGAAGCAGCAATGGCGGCGAAGGCGGATATAGAAGAAGCGGGACTTGCCATAGAGGAAATATTCTTTGGGCAGGACGGTAATTGCCGGTATATATTCCATCCGGAAGATTTTGTGTCGGAGGAAATTGCGTGTGCCAATGTATTCAGTACCTATCAGGACGGCAGGGAAAACGCCGTGCTTTCAGGGCTGTATGAGGAAGCGGGGGAAGCATGGGAGTATTTTTACTACACGGAATATGATATTGACAGTAATGGACGAATGGATTATGTGGTGGTGCACAGCAACGCTGATGAAGGAGAAAATGAATTTTGCGGCGGGGATATCTGGTACTTGTCCAAAGATGGACTCTATGAAAGGATAATATTACCGGAGGCGGCCTATCTGGTAGGCGGCACATGGCAGGAGCCGGAGCTTTTTATGATGACGCTTGTTTATCAATATAAATGGCAGAGTCAGGGCATTGCCGTTTATCATGATTATGAAAAGCAGGAAATGGCGCTGTACGGATGGCAGTATAACTATGATAATTCCGATGAGGCTTATAAACGGGTACGTGCCGTGACTGTAACAGAAGAGATATCAGACACGGCGCTGGTGCAGACCGGATTTCAACTGCTCTACAATGACGCGGAGGAGCGGGTCAGAATAGAGATTAAGGGGAGAGAAGGGAATCCGGATTTTTATCAGGTGATTTTAACGGACAGGAAGAGAGTTTTATTGTCGTATGGTAAACAGACATGTATGGCATGGGACGGCAATGATGACGGATATGAAGATATTCTGTATTATGCAGGCTACGACGGCGGCAGCGGGGGAGATTTTGATGACTATAAGCTCTTTGTCTGGTCTGAAGAAGAAGGAAAGTATGTAAAAGTGCAGCTTCCGCAATGTATTTTTATAGACTATGAGGCACATAAGATTTGCGACCGTGGGCAGTCAGGCGCTCCGCATCAATTTTATAAGATTTATGGGCTGCAAAACGGAGAATATCAATTGGAAAAAGAGCTTGACCTGCACTATGGGTCATGGGATGGCGAAAAGATGGTCGATGTGGCAGTCTATTCCGAATGGGGAGAAGAGGTGGAAAGAACCGATATTACAAGTTTAAATTGGGAGGAGACGCAGAAGCTTTTGGAAGAAAAATATCCGGAATTCAATTTTTGGCGGCAGGGATAAAAAATGCTTGACATTCCGCGGAAAGATGATATAGTTCTAAATGCGAATGAGTTGCATTTGCATTTAGAGACAGGGCTGCAACTGGATTGTTGTTTTGGAAATGTGTAGTCTTGGAAAAGAGGATGTAGTTATGTGGGATGTCATTTTAGACACTTTGGTGGACAGCGCCAGATTGATACCCTTTTTGTTTTTAACATATCTGGCAATGGAATATCTGGAGCATAAAACGGCGGACAGAGCCAAAAATCTGGTGCAGAAGGGCGGACGTCTGGGACCTCTGTTTGGCGGCGTGCTGGGCGCTGTGCCGCAATGCGGATTTTCCGCGGCAGCAGCAGGTCTCTATGCGGGAAGGGTGATTACTTTAGGCACTCTGATTGCCGTATTCCTGTCTACTTCTGACGAGATGCTTCCGATTCTGATATCCGAGGCAGACAGGTTTGGCATTGCTCCCATTTTGAAGATACTGGCTGTCAAAGCGGTAATCGGTATTGTCGCCGGTTTTCTGATAGATATGGTAATACGTCCGAAAAAAGCAGAACACGACCATATCCATGAAATGTGCGAGCATGACCACTGCCATTGTGATGAAGGCGGGGGAATACTGAAATCTGCTGTGGTTCATACCATAAAAATTATGTTGTTTATTCTGTTGGTATCTTTCCTATTAAATATAGTACTTCATTTTTGGGGAGAAGACGTTTTAAAAGGACTGCTTTTAAATAAACCGGTGATAGGCGAACTGCTTGCGGGACTGGTCGGGCTGATACCGAACTGTGCTTCTTCCGTGGTAATCACGAGGCTGTATCTGGAGGGCGCCATGAGCTTTGCCGCCTGTATGACCGGTTTGCTTGCGGGCGCAGGTGTGGGCATACTGGTATTGTTTCGGGCAAACAAGAGCAAAAAGGAAAATGCAGGAATCGTGCTGCTTCTCTACGGCATCGGCGTAGCTGCAGGTCTGCTGATGGAACTGACGGGCTTTTCCATTGTGTGAGTTTATTTGGCGGCGGGGACTTGTGAAGAGATTCCTATATTATACATGAGGTATAAAATGATGGTGGAAAATAATTTTGTGTATCCGGCAGGAATAAAATGGACAAAACAGCGCAAAGCTGTATATGAAGTGTTATCTGCATCGGAAGAGCCGTTGAGCGCAGTGCAGATATACAACCTGATTTTACAGAGCAGCAGCGAAGGCAGCTATGCCGTTTCGACAATCTATCGTATCTTGACGGCGTTTGAAGAAAAAGGCTATGTGGAAAAAAGTACCTTTATGGGCGAAGACACAGTGATGTACGAGTGGAAGCGAAACGGGCATACCCATTACGCGGTCTGTTTGGGCTGCCATAAGAAGATGCCCTTGCAGGCATGTCCCTTTGAACACCTGCATCTTGCCGCAGAATCAGACGAATTTTTGGTCACAGGGCATAAACTCGAGCTGTACGGCTACTGCAAAAGCTGTAAAAATAACCAATTATTCCCGAATAAAGGGGAAAACAGCAGAAAAAATTAATAAATTTACAAAAATCTTAAAAAAGTACTTGTCAACAGCAAATCAATATAATATAATAACACTTGCGTTGTGAAACATTTCACATATAAGCGCCGCTAGCTCAGTTGGTAGAGCACCTGACTCTTAATCAGGGTGTCCAGGGTTCGAGCCCCTGGCGGCGCACGGAAGTACCGATTTTCGAGTTAATCTCGGGGGTTGGTGCTTTTTCTTTTGTATAACAAGGCAAAGGAGTTTACCATGATATTTGAGACACATGCGCATTATGACGATGAGGCCTTCACGGAAGACCGGGACAGGCTGCTGAAAACGCTTCCCGAAAACGGAATCGGCAGGGTAGTCAATGTGGGGGCGAGTCCGGAATCCTGCCGGACTACGATAGAGCTGATGGAAAAATATGATTTTGTCTATGGAGCGCTGGGGATTCATCCCAGTGAGACGGCGGCTTTGGACGAAGCTTTGTTTGCAAGGTTAAGAGAACAATGCCGTCATGCAAAGTGTGTAGCGGTAGGGGAAATCGGACTGGACTACTACTGGCAGGAGCCGGAGCGGGAGATACAAAAAAAGTGGTTTGCCAGGCAGTTACAGCTTGCGAAGGAGCTTCACCTGCCCGTGGTAATCCATTCTCGAGATGCGGCGATGGACACCATAGAAATTATGAAGGCGGAGCACGCGGAAGAAATCGGCGGTGTTGTCCATTGTTTTTCCTATACGAAGGAGACTGCGGAAATTTTTCTGAAAATGGGCTTTTACATCGGAATCGGCGGGGTAGTAACTTTTAAAAATGCCAAAAAACTGAAGGAAGCGGTGGAATACATTCCCATGGAGCGGATTGTAGTGGAAACGGACAGCCCGTATCTGGCGCCGGAACCGAACAGGGGAAAACGGAATGATTCGTCCAAACTTCCGCTTGTTATCAACGAAATTGCCCGAATAAAGCAATTATTGCCGGAACAGGTAGAGGAAATTACATGGCAGAATGCCTTTCAACTCTACCGTATGCAAAAAGTTTACTGAGAACGGAGAATTAGTAATAGATTTTTTCATAAATTAGTAGTACACTATAGTTAATAGGAAACGGAAGAGGAGAATGGAACTATGGCAGTCATTGTTTATGGAACTCATGTCTTTACAAAACTGGCGGGTTACTTCGGACAAAGGGAGGAATGTCCTTTCTGCCACAGAGTATATAAAAAGGGATATGTAAAGAACACTGTGTGGGCGCACTTGGAGTACATACCGCTTTTTCCCGTAAAGAAAACTTATTTCAAAATGTGTCCGGTATGCGGAAGAGGCGTGGAGTTGAAAAATAAAGAGGCCAAGGCGGAAATGGTAGATAGCGGCGATGGGTATCGTCAGGAATTTGAAGCCTATGCGAAACATATTTTAGCAAAGAAGCCCAAAGGAATTATGTCTGTGGACAACAGTTACGAATTCTGGATAAGGGATTTGGTTTCAGGGGAAGAAATTCTTGTGGATTCCGAGATTACAAAGGATATGGTGAAAGATATCAAAAAGAGCAGGGGTTACAAAAAAGTTCCGATTATAGATGTATAATACGCAGAAGTGTGATATAATTTATATAATTGGGGTTTCCAAAGAGGGAAAACAGGGGGATTATTAAGGATTGGGGATAAAGATATGAAGCCAAAATACAAGAAAAAGGCGTGGGCAGCCATTGTCATGCTTGCAGGTGTTGTTATCTGCGCAGGGTTGTTCTGGAGTTTACACACAAGTACATATGCGGCGGGAAGTGCAAACACAGGAAGAATTCTGTTTATCAGTTCCTATTCTTATGCCTGGGATGCCGTGCAGCTGCAAATCGAAGGAATCCAGCAGGGGATTTCTGATGGAATTGTAGTTGATTATGAATTTATGGACACCAAGCGGGTGGATGACGATGTTGCAATGTATCTCTTCAAAGAGGTACTTGCTTACCGCATGTCCATGGTAGAGCCATATGATGTAGTTATTCTGGGTGATGACGCAGCTTTAAGATTTGCATTAGAATACCGTGATGAATTGTTTGCAGGGATTCCTTTGGTCTTTGAAGGTGTAAATGATGAAGAGCTTGCACTTGAAGCTGCAAAGGATCCGATGATTACCGGTGTGGTAGAAAGTCTGTCGGTTCAGAAAAATATAGATTTGGCGCTGTCCATATATCCGGAAGCTAAAAAAGTAGTAGCTATTTTGGACAATTCTCTTACCGGAGAAGCGGAACGAAGAAATTTTTATAACAGTGCTTCTTTATATCCGGATTTGGAATTTTCTGAGTTGAACACTTCTGAGCTGACGGAAACAAAATTAAAATTTGAACTTTCCCATCTGCCGGAATATACCATTTTAATTTATGTGGTGATGACGGAGGATGCCAACGGGAGAAATTATACGAATAAAGAAGCGATAGAGCTGATAGCGCAGTATTCTACGGTACCGGCATTCCGTATGGTAGAAGGCGGAATCGGATATGGTGTTTTGGGCGGCAATATCGTTTCCATGGAACAGTCCGGAAAAATTGCTGCAGAGATAGCGGTTGATATCATCAATGGGAAAAGGAGTACGGAAGAAGTCAGTGTAATTGTGGACAGTCCCAATATTTACTGCATCGATGAGTCTGTTATGCTGAAGTTTGGCATTAAGGCTTCGGCACTGCCGGAAGAAACTGTTTTTGTAAATCATGCGCCGACCTTTTTTGAACGAAACCGTGAGTTACTGGTTCCGGCGATAATCATACTGGTGGCGTTGTTTATTATATGCGCATGGGCAAGTGTAGATAATATCAAAAAGAGAGTGCTGACGGCGGAGTTGAAGGAGTCAAGGAGCTATTTGGAAGATGCTTCCAATCACGATTTCCTGACCGGGCTGCCGAACCGTTCCAAGTTTATGCATGATTTGATGGAAGCGGCAGCGGCAAAGCAGCCTTATACAATCATTATGTTGGATATTGATAATTTTAAGCATATTAATGACACCTATGGACATTCTATCGGTGACGAAGCGTTAAAGGGAGTGGCGTCAAGGCTGAAAGCGTTGCGGACCCAGCTTCTCACAGCTTATCGTTTTGCGGGCGATGAATTTATCGTGATACTGAAGAGCGACAATGTTAAAATTGTAGACACCGCAGCCAATCAGTGTCTGCAGGTGTTCTCGAAACCTTTTAAGCTGGATGGGAAGATTCACAATATCGGCGGCAGTGTCGGCGCGGCTTCTTACCCAGGGGATGCGGATGATTACGAGAAGGTAATCGAATGTGCGGACGAAGCTATGTACAGCGTAAAGCAGAGCGGTAAGAATGCTTATGCAATTTATAAAAATATAAAACAATAAAAATTTATTGAAAAACAATAAAAATATATTGACAATCGGAAAGTCCCGTGCTATATTCATGTGCATAGAGGCCCTATGGGTATTTATGTAAATGAGTAGCACGGGATTTTTTGTATGAAAGATTCCGATAGAAGGAGGATGCGGATGAAAAAAGAGAGTATTATCCGGATAACAAAGTATTTATTGGATTTCATGTTTTTTGCCGGGATTATCGTGACGATAACATTGCCGTTTTCCGCAAAGTGGCTGATTAATTACCTGCCGGATTTAGAAGCGCGTTACACGGAATATGTGATTCTTTATTTTGTTCTGGGTGTGCTGGCAATTGCTGTTTTGGGTGAGCTGCGCAAGATGTTCCGTACTGTACTGGCGGACAACTGTTTTGTGTATGACAATGTGGTAAGCCTTCAGCGCATGGGAACGTACAGCTTTATGATTGCGTTGATTTCTCTGGTGCGTACATTACTCTGCATGACGATTGCCATGCTTGTGGTGATTTTGGTCTTTATCATTGCCGGGCTTTTCAGCAAAGTGCTTGCTTTTGTCTTTGAGAGGGCAGTCAATTACAAAGAGGAGAATGATTTGACAATTTAGGAGGACCGTATGGCGATAAGAATTAATCTTGATGTGGTGATGGCACAGCGCAAAAAGGGATTGACGGAGCTGGCGGGCGAGGTGGATATTACACTGGCGAATTTATCAATCCTGAAAAATAATAAAGCAAAGGCGGTCCGGTTTTCCACTTTGGACGCAATCTGTAAGGCGCTTTCCTGCCAGCCGGGAGATATTTTAGAATATGTAGAAGAAAGTGAGGAGGACAATAGCGATGAGTGAAAATATGAATGGGCAACAAGTATACGGACAGCAGCCATATGGGCAATCGGTATATGTATACGGACAGCAGGCGCAGGGACTGCCGGTATATGGGCAACCGTTTCCGGCACCGAGACCGCAGACGAAACAGACGGAGAACATGAAAAAGCATTTTGCCATATTAGGGCCGGCATGTATTTTGTATTCCTGCTTTTATGCGCTGTGCATGTACAGGAATAGCAGCGGAATCACGTACCCTTTTTTTCTCGCAGGAAGTTTCTGGTTTTACTGCTTTTGTTTCAAAAAACTAGAGATTTCCTTAAAAAAAGACAGTATTTTTTACATGATTAGTATATTGCTGCTGGGGCTGTCCACCTTTTGTACCGCGGACGGACGCATTATAGCGATGAATGCGGCGGGCGTTTGGGTTTTGACAATCAGTTTTCTGCTGCATCAGGTTTATAAAGATCAAAACTGGACCTTTGGCAGATACGTCGGATATGTGATTGCAGCGGTGTTTGGAAGTCTGGGGCAGATTGCGCGTCCTTTTCAGGATTTGGCGGCGCATCGGAGAAGCCGCGGGAAAAAGAGCAGCGGCATTGCCATCTATATTGTAATCGGTATTACACTTGGGATTCCGCTTTTCTGTGTGATAGGGCTGCTGCTGATGAGCGCGGATGCCATCTTTTACGACATGACGTATGGAATAGTAGAAAAATTGTTTTTAGGAACTGTACCGGAAGATTGTTTCGGTGTGCTGTTTACGGCTATATTTATGTTTTTTATGGCTTACTGTATTATGGCATATCTGTGTAAAAAAACTTTTTCCGAAGAGTACAGAGAAAGAAAACAGACAGAAGCGGTGCTTGCCATCACAGTGCTTGCTCCCATTATGGTTCTTTATCTGGTATTTTGTGGGATTCAGATCGTGTTTCTGTTTTTGGGAAAAATGATATTGGAGGGCTATACCTACGCAGAATATGCGCGGCAGGGATTTTTCCAACTGCTTATAGTCTGTATTATCAATCTGGTACTGGTGCTTGTCGGTCATGCATATTTTAAGGAAAATAAAGTCTTAAAGGGAATGTTGACAGTTGTGTCATTGTGTACCTATATTATGATTGCTTCCTCCGCATACAGAATGATTCTTTATGTTCAGCATTTTTACCTGACTTTCCTGAGGATATTTGTGCTGTGGTCGCTGTTGGTTCTGTTTATTTTGCTGACGGGCGTTATCGTGAGTATTTATAAAAAGTCCTTTCCGCTTTTTAAATACAGCATGGTAGTGGTGACAGTTTGTTATCTGGCTTTGTCCTTTTCCCATCCGGATTACTGGATTGCAAAATGTAATCTGGCAAATCTGGGAAATATGGAAAATTCTTCGGGCGGCTTTTTCAGGGCTGAAAGCTACAATGATTACAGATATCTGGCCGGGTTGTCGGCGGATGCCGCGCCGGCGCTTGCAGAATTTTTAAAGGAAGAAGGCTTTTCGCTGGCGGAAGTAGAGGCAAAGGTGGAGAACGGGATGAACGGCAGTGGGCACATCAACTATTATGAGATCTTTGGCGGTTCCAAAAGCAGTGAAGAGTGCTGGGGCAGCTATTACCTGGCGGCATTGAGCCGGGATTACAAGGATATGGGCATAAGAGGCTTTAATTTATCCAAATTCATCGGATATCAGTTGGTAAAATAGGTATCAGTACAAATTTTACAAAAATATTAAAATTCTTAAGAAATTCTTAAGTGGTTTGTTTCTCTATCCGATGGTACAATAGAAAAGAGTAGTGTTGCTGCTCTTAGAAATATGGGGAAAGGTTCTGGGAAAAAACCATGAGGAGAAACCGAGGCAAGTGCATTTTAATGTTGCTGATAGCTTCCGTAATACCGCTTGTCCTGCTGACAGGCTGTCATAATGAAGAAAAAGCGAAGGCTTCCCGGGCATATTATGTAATCAGCGAAGAACTCGATGTCCAGAAAACTGCTGATAAAGCGCAGGAGATATTGGAAAACGCAGAATCACAGCATAACTCCAAATGAACAACCCTATATAATGCGGGTTGTCCATTTGGTACAGTCCCATATGTCAGTCGCCCAGTCCGCATAAAAATCGGGCTCATGGCAGACCATCAGAATACTTCCTTTATAATCTTGTAATGCCTGTTTCAGAGCATCTTTTGCGTCCGTGTCCAGATGATTGGTGGGCTCGTCTAAAAGCAGGATATTGGTTTCCCTGTTTATCAGCTTGCACAACCGTACCTTTGCCTGTTCTCCTCCGCTCAATACTTTAACCTTGCTTTCAATATGCTTTGTGGTCAGACCGCATTTTGCAAGGGCAGAACGCACTTCATACTGCGTCATGGAAGGAAATTCCTTCCAGATTTCCTCTATGCAGGTGGTTTCTATGCCGGAAGGCATTTCCTGTTCAAAGTATCCGATATGCAGGTAATCGCCCTGTTCCACAGTGCCGGAAAGCGGTGGAATCAGGCCTAAAATACTCTTTAACAAGGTGGTTTTTCCGATACCGTTGGAGCCAATCAGGGCAATTTTCTGTCCTCTTTCCATGGCAAGCGTCAGTGGAGAAGAGAGGGGCTCGTCGTAACCAATGACAAGCTCTGAAGTCTGGAAGATATAGCGCCCGGGTGTGCGCGCCTCCCGAAAGAGAAACTCCGGTTTGGCTTTTTCACCTGCAAGCTCTATCAGTTCCATTTTGTCCAGCTTCTTCTGGCGGGACATTGCCATGTTGCGGGTGGAAACCCGCGCTTTGTTACGGGAAACAAAATCCTTTAACTCGGCGATTTCCTTTTGCTGTCTGTTGTAGGCAGCCTCTAACTGCGCTTTTTTCATGGCATAGACTTCCTGAAATTTATCGTAATCTCCCACGTAGCGAGTCAGCTTCTGGTTGTCCATATGATAAATCAAGTTGACAACACTGTTCAGAAAAGGGATATTATGGGAGATCAGGATAAAAGCGTTCTCGTACTCTGTGAGATACCGTTTCAGCCATGTAATATGCTCTGCATCAAGATAGTTTGTCGGCTCGTCTAACAGCAGGATATCCGGTTTTTCCAAGAGAAGCTTGCCTAACAGGACTTTGGTGCGTTGTCCGCCGCTCAAATCCGTTACATCCCTATCAAGTCCCAAATCCAAAAGCCCAAGCGCTCTGGCAACCTCTTCAACTTTTGCGTCAATCATATAGAAATCGTGCATGGTGAGTAAATCCTGTATGGTGCCCAGTTCTTCCATGTACTGCTCCAGCTCTTTTTCAGAGGCTTCGCCCATTTTGTCACAGATATCGTTCATCTGGCGTTCCAGCTCAAAGAGGAAATCAAAAGCGGAAGCGAGCACTTGACGGAGTGTCATGCCTTCTTTTAGTACGGTGTGCTGATCGAGATAGCCCACGCGGACATTTTTTGCCCATTCTACTTTTCCCTCGTCTGGCATAAGACTGCCTGTAATGATACTCATAAAGGTTGACTTTCCTTCGCCGTTTGCCCCGATTAAGCCGATATGTTCTCCTTTGAGCAGGCGGAAAGACACGTCGGTAAAAATGGCGCGATCACCAAAGCCATGGGTTAAGTTTTCTACATTTAAAATACTCATAAATTATTTTCTCCTGCCGCTCCATGCAGTCTGCTTTTGTGCGAATGTCGGCAATAAGGAGTATAGCAAAGATATTTGCTTCCCGCAATCCCCACTTATGTGGTAAAATGTATGTATTAACAAAAAATGGGTACACTTGTAGTATAAGTTGCCATGACCAGAGAGCAACAGCGGATATAGAAACTGTACCGGCTCTGTCTGTCAGGGTAAAATGGAGGGAAATTATGAAGAAAGCAGTTATTTTACTTATGGTTCTTTTATCGTCTGCAATGCTGGCTGCCTGCGGCAAAAAAGACAGCAATACATCCGGCGGCAGCGGCAATGACGGGGACGCCGCATTTGGAGAGGCTTCTATGGAAGATTTGAAGGCGGCGGTGGTTGATGTGCTGGGCGAAAACTATTGGCCGAATATGGCGATGGAGGAAGAAATGTTCTCCCAGATATACGGCGTAACTTCTGATATGTATGAAGAATATTTTGCAGAGACGCCAATGATCAGCACAAATGTGGATACACTTATTATTGTGAAAGCGAAGGAGGGAAAGGTTTCGGCGATTGAGGATGCGCTCAATGCCTATCGTGACAATCTGGTAAATGACACGATGCAGTATCCCATGAATATCAGTAAAATCCAGTCTTCGCGGATAGAAACTTTCGGAAATTATGTCTGTTTTGTACAGTTGGGTGCGGATGTATCGGATGTGGAAGAGGAGGCAGCAATCCTGCAGTGTCAGGAGGAGAATGAGAAGGCGATTGACGCGATTCGCGCTGCACTCTCAAAGTAACTTTGGCACCGTTTGTGGTATACATGAGGTATAAACATGGTATTTTCCAGTATACTTTTTCTATTTAGGTTTTTACCGGCTTTTCTTATCTTATATTTTGTGGTTCCGAAGAGGGCGAGAAATCTCGTCCTCTTTTTGGGAAGCCTTGTTTTTTATGCATGGGGCGAGCCTGTCTACGTTGTCCTGATGCTTTTTTCCACATTGTCGGACTACATACACGGACGGTTGATAGCCCGCTATCGTGGAAAGAGAGCCGCTACATGCTTTTTGATATCTTCAGTTGTCATTAATCTTGGTCTGTTGGGATTTTTTAAGTACAGCGGGTTGAATCTGCCGCTTCCCATCGGCATTTCCTTTTATACTTTCCAGACAATGTCCTATACCATCGACGTCTATCGGGGCGAGGTAGAGGCGCAGAAAAATATCCTGGATTTTGGCGTGTTCGTCGCAATGTTTCCGCAATTAATAGCAGGTCCTATCGTCAAGTACAAGGTGGTGGCAAAAGAACTGCGCACGCGGCATGCCTCTCTGGAGGACATGGCAGAGGGAGCCGGCAGGTTTATTATCGGTCTGGGCAAAAAAGTTTTGCTTGCCAATAACATCGGACAGCTTTTTGTGGAGGCTGCCGGAACAGCACAGGAAAATTTAAGTCTGCTTATGGCATGGCTGAGTATTCTGGCGTATGCTTTCCAGATATATTTTGATTTTTCCGGATATTCCGACATGGCAATCGGGCTGGGCAGAATCATGGGCTTTCACTTTCCTGAAAATTTTAACTATCCTTATACGGCAGTCAGCGTCACGGATTTCTGGCGGCGCTGGCATATGTCCCTGAGCAGTTGGTTTCGGGAATATGTCTATATTCCGCTTGGCGGCAACCGTAAGGGGCTGAAGCGGCAGCTTTTAAACATTGTGATTGTCTGGTCCCTGACCGGTATCTGGCATGGCGCAGGCTGGAATTTCCTGTTGTGGGGCATGTGGTTTGCCGTATTCTTAATTTTGGAAAAAGTCATTTTAGGAAAAACGCTGGCAAATCTGCCGAAGTTTGCCGGCTGGATTTACACCATGGCAGTGGTGCTGGTAAGCTGGTGCTTCTTTTCTTTGGAAAAGACAGATACCATCATACTTTTCTTAAAGTCCATGTTTGGCATTGGCGGAGCGGGGCTTGCCAATCAAGAAGCATGGTATATGCTGGGTAATTATGCGGTACTGCTTGTAATACTGGCAATCGGTGCGCTGCCGCTTGGAAAGAAAGCAGTGGAATGGATAAAAGTGCGGTGTGCCAAAGGGACAAAAGCCGGTCCGGTTCCGGCAGTTTGTCTGGGGATTGCAGAAAAGCTGTTTTTCGTGGCGGTATTGCTGTTGTCTATAGCCAATATTGTGGATGCATCTTACAATCCTTTTCTCTATTTCAGGTTTTAAGGAGGGTTTCGATGAAGAAGATAAATGCGGTGATTACCTTATTGCTTTTGGGCGGAATCCTGCTTGGGCTGGCAGTTGCGGATATCTGCACACCGGACAGGCTGTTCTCTGAATATGAAAACCGGATTCTTGCTTCCAAACCGGATTTCAGCTTAAAGGATCTGTTTGACGGAAGCTATACGGAAGATTATGAAACCTATGTGACGGACCAGTTTGTGGAGCGGGATAGGTGGATTTTTATAAAAACCATGACGGATGTACTGCTGGGAAAGAAAGAGATAAACGGTGTTTATCTGGCAAAGGATAAAACCCTGATTGAAAAACATGTACCGGAGGACATCAAACCGGAAGTGGTCGCACAGAGGCTTGCGCTATTGCAGCGTCTGGTGGAATGGCAGGAGGGAAGGGAGAACGGAGCGCTTCATATTATGCTGGTGCCAACGGCGGATAATATTCTGACGGATATGCTTCCGGACCATGCCGCTTATTATGAACAACAAGAGCTGTTGGAACAAGTTCAGGAAACGGCAGGCAGTTGTGCCATAGATGTGACAGACAGCTTACAGTCGCACAGAGAAGAATATATATATTACGGAACAGACCATCACTGGACGACCAGAGGAGCGTATTATGGATATCTTGCATGGGCAGAAACAGTCGGTGTGACACCTGTGTCATATGATGTACTGACGGTATCTTCTGACTTTCTGGGTACCTTACATTCCAAAACGAATCTGCCGGTAAAGCCTGATACCATGGAAGCCTATCTTCCTGTCGTTTTAAGGGAAGCACAGGGAAGCAGTACGTCCGACGGCGGAGTCATGCAGGTCTTCTATGACTTTTCTGAGGAGAGCAGGGATTCTCTCTACGAGGAAAAATATCTGGAGACAAAAAACAAGTATGGCTATTTTCTGGATGATAACCATCCGTTTATCCGCATTGAGACAGGCGCGCAGGATCCGGCGGCAAAAGGAAAAAAGCTGTTTGTCATCAAGGATTCTTACGCAAACTGTTTTATCCCTTTTCTGACGGAGCATTATGAGACGATTTATGTGCTGGATTTGAGATATTACAAGGCGCCGTTGTTTTCTTTGCTGGAAGAGTGTAGTGAAGAAGGAAACTTGGACATTCTGGTGCTGTATAATGTGATTCATTTTATAGAAGAATTTCAATATTATTAGAAATGGCATGAAAGGAGCCCACATCATTTTGATGTGAGCTCCTGATTTATAAAAGTGTTTTATGGGTACATGACCATGAAGTTGCTTTTTAAGCCTGTGTAGTTCCCTCTGCCTCGTCCTTAAAAGCAGCTTTTGCCGCGTCGTTGGAGGTTTTGTTCATCAGTCCGGTTGCTGCGCCTGCGCCTAAGAAACCGGAAAGAACTGCGTTCAAATCTACGCCGGTGGATTCCTTTAAGCCGTCTGTCACCTGATTTAAGGTGTTCATAACATCCTTCATCAGCTTGGTAGAGTTGCCATCACCGTACATGGTAATCTTGTCAACCTTTGCAAGAGGCTCAGCAGCGTTTCTTACCACGTCGGGCAGAGCCTTAAAGTACATTTCAAGTACGGCAGCCTCGCCCATCTTCGCCATAGCTTCCGCTTTCTTCTCAATACCTTCCGCTTCCGCAATTGCTTTTGCCTGAATTGCTTCTGCTTCCGCAAGTCCCTTGATACGGATACCTTCTGCTTCCTGCTCCTTTGCATATTTCTCAGCTTCTGCCTGTATCTTTAAGGCTTCCGCCTGCTGGGACAGCTCATATCTCTTTGCTTCCGCTTCACGCTGGCGCTGATAAAGCTGTGCGTCCGCCTGCTGCTGTTTTGCAAATTTCTCAGCTTCCGCTTTCTTCTTAACCTGTGCGTCAAGCGCCTGCTCCATAACTTCGGCTTCTTTTTGCTTTAAGAGAATCTCCTTCTCCTGTTTTGCAATGTTGGCGTTGGCAGTTGTGATTTCAATCGTCTTACGCTGCTCTTCCTGCTGAATCTGATAAGCGGCATCGGCCTCTGCCTTCTTGGCATCGGAAACACGCTTTAATTCCGCCTGCGTAATGGCGAGTTCATTGTTTTTTTGGGCGATATCCGTCTGTGCGGCAATCTGCGCTTCGTTGGCTTCACGCTGTGCGTTTGCCTGTGCCTTTGCAATTTCCTTTTCGCTTTCTGCTCTGGAAATTGCTGCATTTTTTTGAATCTTTACAATATTGTCAACACCGAGGTTTTCGATAACGCCGTTGGAGTCCACAAAGTTCTGCACATTGAAGCTTACGATGTCAAGACCCATGGCAGCCAGGTCAGGCTCTGCGTTTTCCTTTACAAGGGAAGCAAATTTCTGACGGTCGCTGACCATTTCCTCCAAGTTCATCTTACCTACGATTTCACGCATATTACCTTCCAGCACTTCTCGGGCAACCTGTGCGATATAATCGGTTTTCCTATTCAGGAAGTTTTGTGCTGCAAGACTTAAATTTTCAGGAATCACACTGATTTTGACATTGACTGCGGCGTCCACCCGAATATTGATGTAGTCGGCGGTAGGAACAGCGCTCGAGGTCTTTACGTCAATGGGGATCAACTGCAGGTTCAATTCATCCTTTTTCTCTAAAAAAGGAATCTTGATGCCTGCCCGTCCGATTAAAATCTTGGGGCGCTTGCGCAGACCGGAAATGATATAAGCAGTATCCGGCGATGCCTTGACATATCCTGTAATCAGGATAATCAAAATGAAAATAACGGCAGCGGCAATAGGAACAACTTTGAATAAGATGTCGTACATATATGTATCTCCTTCTCTTTTTGTGGGGATATCCCCCATCTGATACTACTATTTTATCATATTTTACAAAAATGTATAGTGGAAGAAGCATACATTAACAGGGATATTGTGGTAGAAAAAGCACTATCATTTGTCAGTTCGCCGGCTTTGTGTTATGATGTAGCTGTTTGGTAGAAATGAAGGCATTTGCGGGAGGAAATTTATGTTTACGGACATAGAGCTTTTACAACTTAAAAACGCTGTCAGCCGTATCCTGCACGTGCCCGGAAATTATACGGGCGGTGTGCTTGAGATGGCGATAGTGGCTGATTATAATCTGCCGGTGGGCACCTTGCATGAAGAGTGCCGTCAGATTGCAGACATGTTGAAAAAGCAGAACGAGACCTTTCGCAATGTACGGCTCAACCTGATAAGATGGATTTCGGATACACAAATTGAAAAAGAAGTGATACCTTTGTCATTTCTGTTGGCGGGACGGGCTTTTGCGGACGAAGCGGCGGCGGAAAAGACGGTAAAAACACTGGACGAGCTTTTTCGTCAGTTAAAGTTGTTTTACGCACGTTCCAAAGTGATTTTGGTTTTGACGGATGGCAGTTACCGGACAGAGAATAAAAATGCGGTTAAAGAGTACCTGCAGCCTTTTCTGGCAAGAAAGCTTCTGCTGTTGCAGAAGGGGGAGCAGATTCCCGGTATCAGGCTGTTTATGGCATAAAAGAGCCGGGCCTCATGCAGGCCGGACTATGGAGGGAAGAAACAGTGGACAAGGAAATAAAAGCAGTTGTATTTGACATGGACGGCGTTCTGTTTGACACGGAAAAACTTTTTCTGGACACTTATAAAGAGGTGGCGGGCGAAAAAGGTATACCATATAGTGAGAAAGCCGTGATGGGCTGTATCGGGCTGAACAGCAGGGATACAGAGGCGCTTTTTAAACAGGAATACGGCGAGGATTTTCCTTTTGAAGAATACCATGCAATGTGTACGGAGCGCGCCCGCAGGAAGATAGCGGAGCAGGGACTGCCCATGAAGCGGGGAGTCTGCGAGCTGTTGGCATACTTGAAAGAGGAAGGTTACCGGATTGCGCTTGCTTCTTCCACAAGCAGGCGTGGTGTTCTGGGGCATCTCGACCGTGCGGGAATTACGTCATTTTTCGAGGTTATCATAGGCGGAGATATGATAGAGCACGGAAAGCCGGAGCCGGATATTTATCTGCGCGCCTGTGAGGAATTGGGAATAAATCCGGCAGATACGCTTGCAATCGAGGACTCTCCAAATGGAATACGTTCTGCCCATGCGGCGGGGTTAAAGCCTATTATGGTGCCTGATCTGATTGCACCGACGCCGGAAATAGAGCGCCTGCTGTATGCAAAATGTGAGAGTCTGGAAGATGTAAAAGAAATGCTTGTAAAGCAGAAGTAATCAGCCGTCCGTACGGCAGAATGAGAGGAAATATGGCTACACTGGGAATTCCACAGAATACAATTTCAATCCTGCAAAAGTATCAGTTCGTGTTTCAAAAAAAGTACGGGCAGAATTTTTTGGTGGATACACATGTACTGGAGAAAATCATGGATGCCGCTGAAATTACGAAGGAGGACTGTGTTGTGGAAATCGGTCCGGGGATTGGCACCATGACCCAGTATTTGGCAGAGCGCGCGGGGGCGGTAGTGGCGGTGGAGATTGACAAAAAGCTGATACCGATTCTGGAGGAAACCCTTGCGGCATACGACAATGTCACGGTTTTGAACGAGGATATCATAAAAGTAGATTTGAACCGCATTGTAGAGGAAAGAAACGGAGGAAGACCGGTTAAGGTAGTGGCAAATCTTCCCTATTATATTACAACGCCGATTATTATGAGCCTTTTTGAAAATCGCGTACCTTTAAAAAGCGTGACGGTGATGGTGCAGAAGGAAGTGGCGGAGCGTATGCAGGCGGGCCCGGGAACCAAGAATTACGGCGCGCTGTCCCTTGCGGTGCAGTACTACGCAAAGCCGGAAGTGGTGGCAAATGTGCCGCCAAACTGTTTTATCCCGAGACCGAATGTGGGAAGCGCAGTTATCAGGCTGACGCGGTATGAAGAATATCCGATTGCGGTAAAAGACGAAAATCTTTTGTTTGCCTTGATTCGTGCATCCTTTAACCAGCGTCGAAAAACGCTTGCAAACAGTCTCTCTAATGCCGCAAATCTGTCTTTCTCAAGGGAACAAGTGGCGGCCGCGCTTGAAGAAATGCAGCTTTTTCCCACTGTGCGGGGGGAGGCGCTGACGCTGGCGCAGTTTGCAGAACTGGCTGACTTGCTTTCATAAAAACAGATTTAGAAAATTATAGTCATTGACAGAGAAAAATTGCAAGATTATAATAGAAGAGATATATTTATTTAATATCATATAAGCATTGAGGAGGATAAAAATGAAACGTATCAGTAAAATTGTAACAATGTTGTTGGCATGTATTATGCTGTTTTCTTTAGTTGGCTGTGGAAAGGCCGATACCGGAAAAGCTCTTTACGGCACATGGTCTATGGATGTTGATCTTTCCGAAGAACTGAACCGGCAGATGGGTGATGAATTTGCAGGCTTTGACGGCAAGCTGGTTATCACACTGAAGTTTGATTTCAACGAAGACGGCAGCTTTAAGATGTATGCAGACAAAGAGGCTCTGAAGGAAAGCTTTGCAGGCTGGATGGATTCTTTTGTTGTATTTAGTTTAGATGTCATGTATGCACAGTTTGAGGGTATGGGACTTTCCAGAGAAGAGGCTGATGAGCTTGTACAGTCTTCGTATAATTGTACCATGGAAGAGTATATTCGTTCTACGATGGAAAGCTCTGTAGATATTGATGCAATGGCTGACGAGATGGAGACAAAAGGTATCTGGGAAGCAAAGGGTGACAAGCTTTATATGTCCGAAGGCAGTAAGATTGATGTAAATCGTTTTGATATCTTTGAAGTTTCCGGCGATACCCTCACATTGAACCTTCCTGAGGGAGCAACCGACGACAGCGATATCCCGGGACTGTCCTATCCGTATAGCCTTCACAAAGTAAAATAAGAAGGGAAAGTGTAAGAGGTAGATAAATGTTTTGTCCGAATTGTGGAAAACAAATTAGTGATAACTCTAAATTTTGCGGGTTTTGCGGCGCGGTAATGACACCGCCCGCAGCTCCTGTAGTGGAACAGCCTGTGGCAATGCCTGTAGTGGAGCAGTCCGTAGCGGCACCTGTAGAGGCAGCACCCGTAGTGGAGCAGTCCGTAGCGGCACCTGTAGAGGCAGTACCCGTAGTGGAACAGCCTGTGGCGGCACCCGTAGTGGAACAGCCTGTAGCAATGCCTGTAACGGAGCAGCCGACAATGGCAGCACCTATGCCGCAGTCTGCAGCGCCGAACTATCAGCAGCCGGCAGCGCCGATGCAGTCACAGCCGCAGCAGATGTATCAACAGCCTGTGTATCAGCAGCCCATGGCGGCACCTATGCAGCAGCAGCCCCAGAGCAATGCGTCACCTTTTTCTCCGGTGCCCCCGGCAGAGGAAAAGAAGAAAAAGGGAAAAGCAGGTCTGATTGTTGCGATTGTAGTGTTGCTTCTCGTCCTTGCAGGCGGTGGAGTATTCGTTTTTATGCGTATGAACAGCCCTGCTAAGAAGATAGCGGCGGCATTTGCGGCGAATGATATCGATACAGTAGTGGAACTGTATGAAAAGGTGGGAGACAAAGAAATGGATGAAGTTGTCTCTCAGGCACGTGAGTATGCTGAAAAGCTCACAGAGGGCTATCTGGACGGAACAGGCGAACAGGATTATAAGACTGTGAGCAATACCTTGAGTAAATTGCAAGGCAGTGTTCTGAGTGGCGACAGGGAACTGGCAGGCTGGATTTCTACCATTGAATCTGTCGAGGATTCCCGTTCTGCTTTTAAACTGGCAGAAAGCTATAAGGAAGCAGGAAGCTATGTAGAGGCTCTCGGTGAATATGCAAAAGTTATCAAGGAAGACGAGTTAAACTATGCGCAGGCACAGCAGGCGATAGAGGAAACACGGAATCTTTACCGTGAAGCAGTAATACAAGAAGCAAAGGTCTATGAGGAAAGCGGAAATTATACAGAAGCATATGAGATTTATGAGGAAGCGCTGACCATTTTGGAAGGCGATGAACAGATTCTCAGTGCTATTTCCGAGTCCAAAAAAGTTCTTTATGGCACATGGTCTATGGATGTTGATATTTCCGAAGTATTGAACCAAGAGATGGGCGATGAATTTGCAGGCTTTGACGGCAAGCTGGTTGTCACTCTTAAGTTTGATTTCAACGAAGACGGCACCTTTAAGATGTATGCGGACAGTGATGCTCTGAAGGAAAGTTTTGCAGGTTGGATGGATTCTTTCGTTGCATTTAGTGTAAACATAATGTATGAGGAGTTTGAAGAAATGGGACTTTCCAAAGAAGAGGCTGACGAGCTTGTACAGTCTGCATATAGCTGTACCATGGAAGAGTATATCCGCCTTGTGATGGAAAGTTCTTTAGATATTGATGCAATGGTTGCCGAGATGGAGACAAAAGGTATTTGGGAAACAAAGGGTGATAAGCTTTATATGTCCGATGGCAGCGAGATTGATGTAAATCGCTTTGATATTTTTGAAGTTTCCGGCGATACTCTTACATTGAGCCTTCCTGAAGGAGCAACCGACGACAGTAATATTCCAGGACTGTCCTATCCATATAGCCTTCATAAAGTAAACTAAGAAAGGGAATTTTTACCCGGAATTTCCTATCCGTTTGAGTTGATTCGCGAGCAGTAAGCACTAAATTACGATATGTAGTAATCTATAATCGAGGAAATGCACAATATCTTGTATTTTTTGTGCATTTTCCTCGATATTTTTTTGACATAACCTAACAGGATATGATAAACTTAGTGAGTGGATAGTGGGTTGTTTTCACCTTCAAAAAGATAACAGTAACAGGTAAGTACCATTAAGAAAGGCAGCCGCCGTGGATAAGAACGAATACAGCATAAGGTTGGAAGAAATAAAAACGTTGATAGCAAAGCAGAAATATGCGGAAGCTGCCGCTATTGCAGATACTATCGACTGGCGCCGCGTCAAAAAGGTTATAACGCTGTGTACCATCAGTGATTTATATAAAATAAACCGTCGTCTGGAAGATGCACGGGATGTGCTTTTGCTGGCATACGACAGGCATCCGGGAGGACGTTTTATTGTATATTCTCTTTGTGAACTGTCCATTAAGATGGGGTCGTTTGTGGAAGCAGTAGAGTATTATAAGGAATTTGTGCAGATTGCTCCCAGAGACAGTGGGCGCTATGTGCTGCAGTACAAGCTGTATGAAGCGCAGGAAGTGAGCCTTGAAGAGCGGATTGAGGTTTTGGAGGAGTTAAAGTCCAAGGATTACAGTGAGAAATGGGCATATGAGCTGGCATATCTGTATCATCGTATCGGACTGGGTACAAAATGTGTTGAGGAATGTGATGAACTGATACTCTGGTTTGGAGAAGGCAAGTATGTGCAGAAAGCGATGGAGTTAAAACAGCTTCATGCGCCGCTGACAAATGAGCAGCAGGTAAAGTACTATCAACTGCAGGGCATGGATGTTCCGGAGGAATATTACCCGGAGAACGAAGTGCAGGAAACGGTCCAGAATGAAATGGACTGGCTGGAAGCGCCTACAAAGGAGATTCCACAGCAGGAGCTTGATATACAGGTGAAGCTCATGAATGTGGGACAGTACGATACCATCAATATACAAAAAGAACTGGCACAGAATATGAAGGAGCTTTTAGGAGAGGCGCCCGAAAAAGTATTGCAGGAAGAAGCAGTACAGGATGAGCCGGTGCAGGAAGAACCCGTACAAGAGGAACTGGTACAAGAGGTGCCGGCGCAGGAAGAGCCGATACAGGAAGCACCGGAACCGTTTTTACCGGAGGAAGCAGTAAAATATGAAGCTGCAGCAAATGAGCCGGAAATGACAGAGGAAACAGGAGCGGCAGAAGAAAAACCTACCAAATTTGATAAAATTCTCGGCATGGAGTATGACGGGCAAATCAGTATGCTGGTGCCGGATTTTGAAAAGGTAGAGAAGCAGATAACCGGTCAGCTTCGTCTGGATGAAGTTTTGGTAGAATGGGAAAAAATAAAGAAAAACAGTGAGCAGAAGCGCATGGAGGCGGTACGTCAGCATGTAATGGAGCAGACCGGCGCTATGTTTACAGAATTTGAAGAAGCTGCCAGAGACGGTCTTTTGGAACAGCTTGAGAGTGAAGACGGCATATCTGCAGAGGAAACCTTGCAGGAAGAGGAAGCAGTTGTAGAAGAGCTTGATGCCGGCATGGAAGAAGCGGCTGAGGAAGAGCCGGATGCCGGTACGGAAGAGGCGGCTGCGGAAGAGCCGGGTGCCGGTGTGGAAGAAGCAGTTACGGAAGAGCCGGATGCCGGTATGGAAGAGGCATTAGAATCGGAAGATTTGGCGGCGGGAGAAATGCTGGCGCTCTTTGATGAACTGGCAAAGATGGTTGAAGAGGGCGGAGAGTATGAAAACGAGGCCATCGAAGAAGTTGGCGGATACGAAGAGGAAATAGCCGAAGAGACTGATACATATGAGGAAGAAACGGACAGCGGTGCGGACGACGACAACTATGAGGAAACCACAGAGTATGAAGAAGTGACGGAAGAATCCGGCGAGTATGAAAATGGAGTAAGCGAACCGGAGGAGGATATAGAATCCGGCAGCGGGGCAGAAGAAACCGGTGACGAAACCGGGGAGGAAGCAAAGGAGGATACAAAAGACCAACAGGAAACGTCAAAGCGCGAGGGCAGCAAGGTTCGCGCCATGTCTCCCGAGGAGCGGCAGCATTTTGGTCATTATCTGCAGAGCAAGGCCACAAAAGAACAGATTGTCTATGCAATTGACAATATCAGCATGGCAGCATATACCGGCAATGTCATCATCACCGGCGAAGAAGGAATGGATACCATGACGCTGGCAAAGAATCTGATCAAGGAGGTACAGCAGACTGACAGCAATTTCTCAGGAAAGATAGCGAAAATTTCCGGAGAGGTTCTCAACAAAAAGAAGGTGGGTGCGACCTTTAAAAAGCTGGTAAACGGTGCGTTGATTATACAGAATGCGGGAGCGCTTAAGAAGGAAACGGCGGAGCAGATTCGAAATGCGTTGGAACAGGAGCACAGCGGCATTATCGTGGTTCTGGAGGATTTAAGGAAATCCATGGACAAGCTGTTAAAAAGGAGTCCTGCCCTTCTGGAATGTTTTAACATCAGAATCGATATAGAGGCGCTTGATAACGATTCACTGGTTGCCATCGGCAAAAAATATGCAAAGGACAAAGAATACAGTATCGATGAGCTTGGCGTTCTGGCGCTGCACACCTGCATTGCGGAAAGGCAGACCAGTGACCATGCCGTGACAGTCGCTGAAGTCAGGGAAATCATGGAAGGGGCAATCCGTCATGCAAATAAAAAGACGCTGGGACACTTCTTTGAGATTTTGCTGGCAAAGCGGTATGATGAGGAAGATATGATTATTCTGAGAGAAAAAGATTTCAATAATATATCAGTATAGGATGGGGTTTTATGGATAAGAAGATTCAGATGGCAGACAAGTTGGAAACCGTAGTGATTACAGAGGCGGATCAGTACTTGTTTGCACAGGGCACACATTATGAAATTTATAAAAAACTGGGAGCACATTTTTCGGTAGAAAATGGTGTCAAAGGCGTTTTCTTTGCCGTATGGGCGCCCAACGCAGCTGCAGTACATGTCATAGGAGAGTTTAACGGTTGGAACGAAAGCAGCCATCCGATGACAAAAATCGGGCCGGGCGGCATCCACACACTTTTTGTGCCGGACGTAGAGGAAGGCACCATGTATAAGTTTCTGATTACGACCAGTGAGGGATGGAAGCTATACAAGGCAGATCCGTTTGCAAACTATGCGGAGATGCGTCCGGGTAACGCTTCCAGAGTAACGAATCTGCAGGGCTTTGACTGGAATGACGAAAAATGGATGACAGAGAGGGACAGCGGCAGTCTTTTGGAGAAACCGATTGCCATCTATGAGTGCCATATCGGATCGTGGATGAAGCATCCCAATGGCACACCGGACGGTTTTTATAACTATAGGGAGTTTGCGGACAGACTGGTTGAATATCTGAAAGAGATGAAGTATACCCATGTGGAATTGATGGGAATCGCGGAGCATCCCTTTGACGGTTCCTGGGGTTATCAGGTTACGGGGTATTATGCGCCTACCTCCCGTTATGGCACGCCGAAGGATTTCATGTATTTGGTAAACCGGCTTCATGCTGCGAATGTCGGCGTGATTTTGGACTGGGTGCCGGCGCATTTTGCAACAGATGCGCATGGTCTTGGCTGCTTTGACGGAAGATGCATTTTTGAGCATCCGGACCCAAGACTGGGCGAGCATCCTGACTGGGGAACCAAGATTTTTAATTACGGCAAAACAGAGGTAAAGAACTTCTTAATTGCCAATGTACTGTTTTGGCTGAGAGAGTTTCATATTGATGGCATCAGAGTGGATGCAGTTGCCTCCATGCTTTATCTGGATTACGGCAAAAAGGATGGGCAGTGGTGCCCCAACAAATACGGCGGCAATAAGAATTTGGAAGCAATCGAATTTTTCAAGCATCTCAATTCTGTAGTGAGGGGAACCTACCCGAACTTTATGACGATTGCGGAGGAGTCCACAGCGTGGCCGCAGGTTACCGGTAAGGTAGAGGAAGACGGATTGGGATTTACTTTCAAATGGAATATGGGTTGGATGCATGATTTCTGTGAATATATGAAGCTGGATCCTTATTTCAGGAAAGATAATCATTATGCCATGACCTTTGCCATGAGCTACAATGAGAGTGAAAACTATATTCTGCCTCTTTCCCATGATGAGGTAGTGCACCTGAAGTGCTCTATGGTCAACAAAATGCCGGGATACCACACGGATAAATATGCCAACCTGCGGGCGGGATATACGTATATGTTCGGGCATGCCGGCAAGAAGCTCTTGTTTATGGGACAGGATTTCGGGCAGGAGCGAGAGTGGAGCGAAGAGAGAGAGTTGGACTGGTTCTTGTTGGAGAAGCCGCTTAACAGTGGGCTGAAGGCTTATGTTGCCGAGCTTCTGCGCATTTACAGAAAGTATCCCTGCATGTATTCCATAGACAATAGCTGGGAAGGCTTTGAGTGGCTGAATGCGGATGATAGCGGCAGGAGCACCTACAGTTTCTTCAGAAAGTCCAAAACAGGAAAAAATAATCTGCTCTTTGTGATAAATATGACGCCAATGCGTTGGGAAAACTACCAGCTGGGCGTGCCGGAAAAGAAGAAATACCGTTTGCTGCTGAACAGCGCCGAAGAACGTTTCGGAGGAACCGGCAGCGAGTTTCCGGAGGTATTGGAGGCAAAAGCTGAGCCGGCAAACTATAAAGATTATTCCATTACATTTGATTTGGAACCCTATATGGCGGCAGTATTTGTATTTTAAAGGTTAAGAAAACAGTTAAGCGTGACGAAATAAAAGGTGAGCGTAAGGATACGTTCACCTTTTATTTTGTATTGTATTGCCTAAGCTGCAAGAGAGGAATGGGAAAACATGCATATTACATTTAACAATACACCCTCTTCAAATGTAGACAAGGTCACAACTTCATATCATACTGCTTCTTCTGCTCCAAAGAGGGCGGAGAGCGGTTATGCATTGGACATTTCTGGAACAGTTACGGAAAACACTGCGTATGGCTTTCATAAAAGTCATGGCGTCCACGGAAGGACGGCGGAGGAAGTGGTGCAGGCAGCAGGGAGCGAGGATCTTACTCTGTACCGTAACTATATGACAGTAATGTCCCATTCTATGTCCGACGAAGACTTTGCAAAGATGCAGAAGGAAGGGCGCAGCCTGACGGACGTGGACATTGAAGAAGCTGTAACCATTCTGGATACCATAAAGGCGGAGATGATAAAGGGCGGCGCCAATGTAGTGGGTTATACCGACGATATCGACATGGATAAGCTGGCGGAGATTACAGGCAGTGTGGCTTTTGCGGAACAGCTTGTGCAGGCGTTTGCCATGGAGGATATTCCGGTTACGCAGGAAAATGTGGAGCAGGCTTTGGAAGCATTCTCTAGAGGTGAGGAACTGACAGAACTGTCAGATGGCGCCATGAAATACATGGTGACCAACGAAATGGAGCCGGATATTGACAATTTGTACCTGGCAGAACATGCCGGCGCAGTGGATGCAAGCCGTCAGGGACAGGGCTATTTTGCGGAAGAGATGCCGGGTTATTACGCCCAGAAAGCTTCTGCCGCTGACACGGAAAAGCTGCGGGCGCAGGTAGAAAAAATTATAGAGAACGCGGGCTATCCCGTCACAGAGGAAACACTGGCGGACGGTTACTGGCTGATAGAAAAGGGCGTGCCGTTTACGGAGAAAAGCTTTCGTCTCATGGAGGAGTTAAAGGAAGTGCAGCTTCCGGCGCAGACAGAGGATCTGCTTGGCGCAATTGCAGGCGCGCTGGCAGAAGGACGTCCGGCGGGAGAGGCAAATCTGGCAGAGGGCAGGAGCGTTTACCGCAGGGCTGTAGAGTGTTATGTTGAGTATGAGCATAAATATCAGGCTTCTCTGGAGGCAGAACCGACTGCCGAGACCGTCAAGGCGAGAAGACAGCTTGAAGAAGTCCGTCTGCACATGACACTGGAGGCAAACGTAAAGCTGTTAAAGAGTGGATTTTCCATAGATACGGCTCCCATGGAGGAGTTGATAGATGCATTAAAGTCATTGGAGCAGAAGCAGACTTCAGCGGACTTTGCGGTGAGCCGGCCTGCTGATTTATGCGAGGAAGCGGTTTCCAAGGCAAAAGAGATTCCCTATCTTCCGGCTGTGACATTGGGACGTCTGATTTCCTTAGGAGAGACCATCAGCGTTGATTCTGTTTATGAGACAGGAAAAGCGCTGGAAGAGGTATTCCGGCAGGCGGGAGAGGCGTATGAAACCATGATGACTGTGCCGAGAGCGGATTTGGGAGACAATATCCAGTCAGCGTTCCGCAATGTGGACGCGCTGCTTCAAAATATGGGGCAGGAGCTGACGGATGAAAACCGGAAAGCAGTCAGGAGTTTAAGTTATAACGGACAGGAATTGACGGAGGAAAATCTTCTTGCCATCAAGGAAGCGGATAAAGTGGTACAGCGGGTCGTGGAAAAAATGACGCCCGCCGCAGTGCTCGGCATGATAAGGGACGGCGTCAATCCTTTAAAGAGTTCCATGGAAGAGCTCGACGCTTACCTTTCCGAAAGAGATACCTATGATGAGGAGAGCACAAAGTACAGCAGTTTTCTCTATCATCTGGAGAGCCGCAATGAGATTACGGCAGAGGAAAAGGAATCCTATATCGGAATTTACAGACTGCTCAGACAGATTGAGAAATCTGACGGCGCCGCTGTCGGAAAGCTGGTAAGCAGTCAGGCGGAAGTGAATTTTGAAAACTTACTTTCAGCAATCCGCACCGGCAGGGTAAAGGGCGTGGATATCTCAGTAGATTCCGGATTTGGCGGATTAAGGGAAGCTGTGGAACAGGGCGCTTCCATTGACGTACAGATAGAAACGGCGTTTAACAGCGAGATACTGACGCAGATTAGAAGCGTAGATAAAGTAGGCGATGAAGTCCTGCAGGATTTAAAGCAGTTGGAGCAGCCCATCACCATAGACAATCTGCTGGCGGCGGACGCACTGCGAAAGGACGGCGCAGGACCCTTCAAGAAGCTGCGGGAAGCTGTGAAAAACGGCAGCGCTTCCGCGGATGCGGAGCAGAGCTTCGGGGAGGATATCAGCGGAGCCTCAGTAGATGAAGCGGCATTTTCCGACAGGGAAAGCCTGCAGAGGACTTACAGCGAACTGCTGCTGCAGGGAGAGGCAATGGCGAAAGAGCTGACCTTTACGGAGAGCGCAGACAGTCTGGACGTGCGGGCAATGCAGCTTGTCTGCAAACAGCTTCATATTCAGGGCTTGCGGGCAGTAAAGGAAGAAGAATATGATTTGCCGCAGGTAATAGATGGTGAGCTGACAGCCATTCACTTGAAGTTGGTGCACAATTCTGAGGAGAGCGGAAAGATTTCCATAGGAGTGGATACGACGGCATTTGGTTATCTTTCGGGAGAATTTTCCGTAAATGACAGGACTGTTTCCGGTTATCTCGGCGGAAACGGCAAAGAAGCGGCAGCGCTTCTGGAAAAAGCGGCAGAGCATTTTGGCGCAAGACTCTCAGCGGCAGGCTTTGAAGACAGCAGGATACAGGTGGTAGAGAGCAGCATAAGCAGCAGCCGCCCTGCTGAAAGCAGTCAGAAAGAAGAAACCAAGGAGTTGTACAGGATAGCGGGTATGGCGCTGGGCGCCTTAAAAGAAGCCTTATCCGAGGCAATTTAGAGAGCCTGACAAAGCAGGCAGATAGGAGCAAATATGAGAATCAATTATAACGTATCGGCAATGATATCAAACAATGCACTTTCCACCAGCGATGATTTACTGTCTAAATCTTTGGAGAGGCTTTCTTCAGGATTAAAGATAAATCACGCGAAGGACAATCCGGCGGGACTTGCCATGGCAAAGAGGATGGGCGCTCAGCTCGAGGGACTCTCCAAAGCGAATGAAAATGCGAGCGACGGTATTTCCGTGATTGAGACGGCGGATGGTGCACTTTCCGAAATTCATGCCATGCTGCAGAGAATGAATGAACTGGCAGTGAAGTCCAGCACAGGCTCCCTCACAGATGGTGACCGGAACATGATTCAGGACGAAATTACACAGCTTTCTGAGGAAATAGAGAGGATTGCGCAAAATACGGAGTTCAACAGCCAGAAAATCCTGAATGGTGAATTTGATGTAAAGGCATATACGGATGTGGAGGAAGTAGATGTAAGCTATTGCTCCGACGTGGTTTCCGTCAAGGAATATGCGATAACGGGAGCTTCCGTGACTTATGATGCGGATGGAAATATTGAGACGTTTACTGCGACCTTCAGTGCTGATTTTCCGGATGCGGCTAACCTGAAAACAGAGGTAAAAGACAATCTGGTGACCATAAAAGGCGATATGGGCTTTGAATTGCAGTTGGATTTAAATGAAGTGGCAAAGGCAGGCACCACAAATATCGGCGATATCAATATAGACGTGACCGGAATCGGTCCCATGCGTCTGCAGACCGGAGCCAATGAGGGGCAGGTTCTGGAAGTTCGAATTCCTGAGATAAGCCTGCGGAATATGAGCATCAAAGATCTTGACCTTACCAAACAGGAAAGCAGCAGGGAGGCAATTGACAGGATAAGCGATGCAATAGGCTATATTTCATCTGTCCGCAGTAAGCTGGGCGCTTATCAGAACCGTCTGGAGTCAACGGTAAACAATCTGGATATTACCAGTGAGAATATGACGGCTGCTTATTCCAGAATTATGGATGTGGATATGGCGGAAGAGATGACACAGTATACGACTTATCAGATACTTGCACAGGCAGGAACCTCCATGCTTGCACAGGCAAACGAGAGACCGTCGCAGGTATTGCAGTTATTGCAGTAAACAAATATTGTGCTGTGCCGCTTATGCGGCAGAATGTGAGGTAGTATGACACGGGAACGTAAACAGCAGTTCACACTGCGTATCACACAGGCAAACAAAACCGAGTTGATAGTCATTTTATATGAAATTGTTCTGGGATATATGGAAGATGCTGAAGTGGCTTTAGAAGCGGGTAATATAACAGAATTCAGGGAAGCGCTCCGCAAGGTGCGGAGCTGCTTTGGTGAGCTGATTGCTTCCCTGAATCTTGATTATGAACTGGCAGCGCGGCTGCTCTCCCTGTACTTATACTGTAACAGGGAGCTGACAAAAGCGGACGCAAGAAAAGAAAAGGAGCCGCTTATGCATATACGCAGTGTTATCAGTAAGCTTCTTGAAGCGTATCGGGAACTTGCCGGACAGGATACTTCAGGTCCGGTTATGCAGAATTCCCAGACAGTATACGCAGGGCTGACCTATGGGAAAAACAGTTTATCCGAAAACCTGGCCGATCAGGGCGCGAATCGGGGATTCCGGGCGTAGTTCCGGTACAGTCTGTTTTTCGGCAGCGGCAAGCTCTGTAAGATATTTATATCTTTTTAAAAGAGAGTTTACCTCGTATATATAGCAGTCAATTAAGTCAAAATTGGTTGCATTGTCAAAACCCGCATATGCGATTTCGAGCGCATAACGGGTTTTTTCTATGTCTTCCTGCAGGGTGGGGCAGGAGAAGTCTTCTTCTACCGGTATGGTTTCAGAACGTTCCTGTCGAAATAATACTTTCATAGGCACTCCTTTATCGATATAGATTTCCTTATTATTAAATTATAGCCGTAAGATGCCGAAATATTCCCATAAATACAATTTTTGGTTAAAATGACAATAAAATCCTTTTAAGAATACTGCCGTTTTTCGCAGCATAGATTATAGAGAGTCTATTTGGCAGTACCGCAGGTAAGACCGGCGATATGCGAGGGAGCAAATATGGAAGGACAGACAGGTACTTTATTTATAGTGGGAGCATGTGCTTGCGTTCTGCTGCTGGGTGCAATGAGGCGGCGCGCAGAATGGCTTTTAAATTTTATTCTGCGTGCAGTAGTGGGAACTCTGGCAATATTTTTTATCAATGTGGCTATGCAGAAGGCAGGTATGGTCAGCCTGATAGGGTTAAATCCTGTTACTGTTTTGACATCGGGATTGCTTGGATTTCCTGGGCTTGCCATGCTTTATGGTATCCATTTTTATAAAACTATGTAAAAATTTACCAAAAATCATTTTTTTGAAAAATACAACTGGACAAACTAAAAAGTTGCGTATATAATCCAATTTACAATCTGTAACGGTCTGTTGCAGGTATCCATTATCACAGTTCGCGAGATGAATCATCTCTGACACCTTATGTTATTGATAAAAGAAACCTGCGCGGTTATTTGCGCTGGAGTAAAACAAAAGAAGGAGGTAAGTTCTATTTACGCACTTTTATTATGGTTGGTGCCGGCCTGTTTTTTTGACTACCGCAAGGATAAAATCCCCAATGCCCTGATTCTTACAGGACTGCTTCTTGCATGTGGTTATCAGGCAGCACAAAACAGCATTGGACTGCTGTGTGTTAGGATACTTCTTGTCCTGATTCTCTTATATCCGCTCTACATGCTTGGGATGCTGGGGGCGGGAGATGTAAAACTTTATTGTATGTCCGCCGCGTTTCTTGCGGAAAAGGATTGCCTCATTTTTTTCTCATTCAGTCTGTCACTTTCTGCTGCCGCTGCATTGCTCAAAATGCTTTTTCTTGGAAATCTGCGGGAAAGAATCCATTATTTTTGTTTGTACGTCGCTGATGTGGCGAAAAACGGAAAGCTTTTATTTTATCAAAACGGAATTGTCTTTGAGAAGAAAAAAAGCGGACTGCATATGACAGGCCCCATGCTGCTGGGGTTTCTATTGTACCTTTGTGTGACGCATTAAAAAGGAGGACAGTGTGAAAAAAAGAATATTGGCATTATGTGACAGTGAAAAAGATTATTTGGATAGTCTTGCGGAATTTTTAAAGGGCAGGGAGGAATTTCCCTTTGCGCTTCACGCTTATTCAGAGGTGAATAAGCTTCTGGAGTTTGGGAAAGCGGAACAGATAGACGTTCTCCTGGTATCGGAATCGGATTTTACCTACGAAGTATCAGCGCTGGCGGCCGGAAAAACGCTGCTTCTGAATGAAAGCGGGACAATTAGGGGAGAAAATATCAGGAATATTGATAAATACCAGAAGGCTGAAAATATCTGGTACGAGCTGATGAATGACTACACGGATTTTGTCATGGCAGAGGAGAAACGGCTGGATACGGGAAAAAAGGCAAAGCTTATCGGGCTGTATTCACCCGTCAGAAGGTGTTTGCAGACTTCCTTTGCCCTGACACTGGGACAGGCTCTGGCGGAGAAGAAAAAGACCTTGTATATCAGCTTCGAGCATTATGCCGGATGGAACCAGTTATTGGACAAGAATGTGAGGGGAGATTTGACGGCACTGTTGTATTTCGGAAGAGAGCAGGAAGAAAAGTTTTTTTACAGGTTGCAGTCCATGACACTGAAAATCGGCGGGCTTTATTATATTCCGCCGGCCTATGCCGGGCAAAATCTGATATATGTAAGCGCGAAGGAGTGGGAAGCGTTGATTGAGAGAATTGCAAAGACGGGAGGGTATGATTATATCATTCTGGATTTGAGCGAGAGTATTCAGGGAACCTTTGAAATATTGTGTATGTGCGACAGAATCTACACAATCATACGGGAAGATGAGCGCGCCAGAGCAAAACTGGCGCAGTATGAAGAGCTTCTGCGTGCCTATGAGTATGAAGAAGTGCTGGAAAAAACGCGGAAAGAGCTGCTGCCACAGTTTGAACATCTTCCGGAAAGAATCGAACAGTACACCGTCGGGGAACTGGCGAGATACATACGAAAGCTGATAAGGGAAGATTTAGGCGCGGCGTAGAAGGGAGGTTTGCATGAAACAAAAGCTGGAACAGCAGCTTCTGGATAAAATGGATTACTCCAGAGAGCTTGCAGATGATGAGGTGAAGGAACAGATAGACAATCTGCTTTTACAGGAAGAGGGAATGAGACTCTGGACGGTGCAGCAGCGGCAGCAGCTTAAGCATGAAATCTTTTGTTCTCTGCGGCGGCTGGATATCCTGCAGTCATTGTTGGAGGATGACAGCATTACGGAAATTATGATAAACGGGCCAAATGCGGTTTTTGTAGAGCGGGAGGGACAGATTCAAAGTTTGGACAGGCATTTTGAATCAGGAGAAAAGCTTCTGCATGTCATACAGAGAATTGTGGCGGGCTGTAACCGCTCTGTCAATGAGGCTTCTCCGATTGTGGACGCGAGGCTGCCGGACGGCAGCAGAGTGAATGTGGTTTTGAATCCTATCGCCATAAACGGACCGATTGTGACCATAAGGCGTTTTCCCAACAAGGCGGTTACCATGGAGCAGCTGATACAATGGGGCAGTATCAGTGAAGAAGCAGCGGCAGAGCTTACGGACTGGGTACGCGCAGGCTTCAATATTTTTATCAGCGGCGGAACAGGATCGGGAAAGACAACCTTCCTCAATGTGCTCTCCGGATTTATCCCCTCCGACGAGCGTATCATCACCATTGAGGACAGTGCGGAGCTGCAGATACAGGGAATCCCCAATTTAGTGCGTATGGAAACGAGAAATGAGAATGTGGAGGGCTGTAATGCCGTCGGTATCAGGGATTTAATCAGGACAGCTTTGCGTATGCGGCCGGACCGCATTATCGTGGGGGAAGTGCGCGGCGGGGAAGCGCTGGATATGATGACGGCATTTAACACGGGGCATGACGGCTCCATGTCCACAGGACATGCCAACAGCGCCGCCGATATGCTGAGCAGGCTGGAAACTATGATACTGATGGGGATGGAGTTACCTTTGTCTGCGGTAAAGCAGCAGATTGCATCAGGAATTGACATTGTGGTGCATCTGGGCAGACTGCGGGACAAGAGCAGGCGGGTATTGGAAATTTCGGAACTTGACGGCTGTGCAGAAGGCGAAATACACTTGCATACGCTTTATCGGTTTAGGGAAAGCGGATCTGATGATGCCGGAAAAGTGTTGGGAAAACTGGAAAAGGAAGGAGGTTTAAGGCATGGGCATAAGCTTGAGGCAGCAGGTATCGCTGTATCGCAGTCGAAAAAGACAGTTTTTTCTGGCCAAAGCGAGGGGAACGCCAAATTATGAAATATACTATTTTTCAGGAAGGGAAAAACTTCTGTATCTTAGCCTCAGTCTTGGTATTACCCTATTTTTAGCCTTGTTCTTTTACCGGAGCCTTTGGGCAGCTGTTTTTCTGTGCCCGGCCGGCATATATGCCTATCTCTCATTTCAGAAGGAGCAGGGTGAAAAGCAGAAGAAAAAGCTGGAGGCAGAGTTTAAGGACTGTATTATGTCGGTTGCCGCAAATCTGAGGGCAGGATATTCGGTGGACAATGCTTTTGCCGAATGTGTACAGGATATTGTACCGCTGTATGGGAAAAAGAGTCTTATGCTTACTGAGCTTTACAGAATAAAAAAAGGATTGTGCAATAATGTGCCGTTAGAAAAGCTGCTGCAGGAGCTTGGAAAGAGAAGTGGTTGTGCAAGCATCAGGGAGTTTGGGGAGGTTTTTACCATTGCCAGACAAAGCGGAGGCAATCTGCCGGAGGTGATCCAGTCAACGGCAAATCTGATTGGTGAGAGAATAGCCGGACAGCAGGAAATCCAGACAATAATCAGTGGAAGGGTGTTGGAGCAGCGAGTGATGAATATCATGCCGTTTTTGCTGGTTTGCTACATAGAGGCAGGAAACAGAGGTTTTTTCGACGTGTTATATCACAATGCTTTGGGGGTTGCTGTCATGACGGGCTGTCTTGCGGTTTATCTGACAGCCTATTGCCTGTCGAGGCGGATTTGCAAGAAGATATTGTGAGGATGGCGTATGTTTCATAAAATAGCGGGTTTACTCTATGATTTTCTGCCAAAAAGAAAAAACAGCAATGCAAAATCGATGGATATACTGGTGCAGCTTTATCCGAATGCATCGGAGAGCAGTCTGAAACGGCGGTATGAAACAGGAAGGCTGCAAAAGGTGTTGACAATCCTGTCTGTCGGTAGCATAACGGCACTTGTATTGTGGATAAGTGGCAGCAACAGAGGGTTCCTTGTGAACAATAGTTATATACTGCGGGCGGAGCAGGGAGGAAAAGAAAAAACAGTTCTGCTTACTGCAAAGCGGGAAAATGGAGAAAAAATAGATACAGAAATTACGGTGCGGGAAAGTCGGTTTCGGGACGGAGAACTGGAAGCGCTGTATGAAGATATGCTGCAGGCGGCAGTTAAAACCGCATTGGGTGAAAATGATTCGTGGGACAACATTCATAACGACTTACAGCTTATGCAGCAAATAGAAGGCTATCCATTTGTATTGTCGTGGGAGAGCGGCGATTACAGGTATGTGACAAACAGCGGAAGGATAGCGAAGTGGCAGGAGGTAAAGGATCTTGCGCAGCCGTCAAAGCCGGTACAGCTTACTTTGCGGGCGGAATATTATGACTTTGTCAGGGAGCACATTTTTTATGCCAATATATGTCCTGCCCTAGAGGAAACGTTTGACGAAAAGGCTGCAAACCTGTTAAAGCAGGCGGAGGAGGAAAATCCCTATTATGACAAGGTGATTCTGCCTGAGGTAATTGAGGGAGAAAAAGTGGTATGGACAGAAAGGACGGAACATGCCGGCCGGAATATTTTTTTACTTACGCTGGCAGGAGCGTTTGCAGTGTGGATACTACATGACAGGGAGTTACAAAAAAAGGCAGCCCTCAGAAAAGAGCAGATTGCAGGAGAGTATCCGACTGTAATCAGTAAGTTGTCCCTGTATCTGGGAGCGGGCATGAACCTGAAAGGTGCATGGGAAAAGGTGGCCGGGGAAGGCGTAAAAAATAAGCCGGTGAATCCCGTATATGAGGAGATGCAGTTTACCTGCCATGAGATGGAAGGGGGCATTTCCGAAGCGGAAGCGTATGAAAGATTCGGAAAGAGGATAAGGCTGCAGCGGTATATCAGGCTTACAACGCTGTTGGTGCAGAATCTGCGGAAAGGAAATGCGGCATTGTTGTTTCAACTCAGGCAGGAAGCTTTTCTGGCAATGGAAGAGCATGCAGCACAGATAAAAAGGGCAGGTGAGGAAATGGGGACAAAGCTGCTGTTTCCGATGCTGCTTATGATGGGAATGACAATGGTATTCATTATGGTGCCGGCATTTCTTTCATTTTAGTAACTTAATGACTGAATAAGATGAGAAAACCGCTTATGCGGGGAAAAGGAGAACAATATGGAGAAACAAAAAGTAAAAGGTTTTCGCGATTTTTTGAGGGAAGAAGATGGTATGGGAACGGTGGAGGTGATTCTGATTATTGTGGTACTGGTAGGTCTGGTGATTCTGTTTAAAAATCAAATAACCGCCATTGTGCAGGCGCTGTTTTCTAAAATCACGTCCCAGATTGATAAGATGTAACGCATATGAAGAAGCGGAAGACAACCCAAAGAAGAGAAGCAGATGGATATCTGACCGTATTTTTGTCGCTGATTTTGTCGATTATGCTTTCCCTGTGCCTGATGCTTGTGTTAGGTGCACGGGAAAACAGCAGACGCATGGAAATCGAATGTGTGACGGATATCGGAATGGATAGTATTCTGGCTGAATATCACAGGGAATTGTTAAGGCAATATGATTTGTTTTTTATAGACACTTCCTATGGAACTGCAAATGCGTCCTACTACCAGACGGCGTCGCACCTTCAGGATTACATAGCTTATAATCTGGGCGGGGAAGAAATTTTTCTTCAGGCATTATACCGTAATCTCCTGAAACTGGAAGTGGAAGGAATCGATATTACGGCGGTTTCAGCGGCGTCAGACGATGGAGGTGCTGTGCTCAGAAGGCAGGCGGTGGACGTGATGTACCAGCGAGTGGGAATCAGCTATTTGAAACAGATAGAAAACTGGGTAAACACCACTCGGGAGTATGGACTGGACACCCGGGATGTGCTGCAGGAGCGGGAAAAAAGCGTAAAACAGTTGGAGGAATGGGATGCATTTCTTGAGAACGGCGGTGATGAAAGTGAAACGGCAAAGGATTTGGGTAATAAGGTGGTATCCATCTGGGAGGCCGGTGTGTTGAGTTTTGTGGTAAAAGAGCTTGACAAGCTTTCCACCTGTAAAATCAATGAACAGCAGTATCTCTCGTCAAGGCAGCTTCTGCAGGGAACGGGAATGAATCCGGCCGTTACTTTTGAAGATGGTTTTTGGGAGCAGCTTATCTTCCATGAATACATATTGGCGTACACCGGGCGTTACAATCAGGAAAAAGAAGACAGCCTTCTCAAGTATCAGACAGAATATATTCTTTCAGGAAAATCCAGTGATTTGGAAAATTTAAAAAGTGTTGTGTATAAACTGCTTGGAATCAGGGCTGCGGCAAATTTGATACACCTGCTGTCCAGCGAAGAAAAATGCATGATAGTCAAATCTGCGGCAGCTATCATAGCGGCGCTTCTGACAATACCGGAAGCGGAGCCGGTGTTTGTGACGGTACTTATCCTTACATGGGCAATGGCGGAGAGTCTCTATGATGTTTCAATGCTATTAAAGGGAGGCAGGGTGCCGCTGTTGAAATCGGAAGCGGACTGGCATTATGGTCTGGAAGCTATTTTTGACTTTGGTGGGAGTACTGAGGAAGAAAAAGAGACAAGCGGCTTAAGCTACAATGATTATCTTCGGATTTTGCTCTGCCTGCAGGATAAGCAGACGACTACCTACAGACTGATGGATATCATGGAAATGGATATACGGCAAACGCCCGGAAACAAAAATTTTCGCATGGATGGCTGTATAGACAGTCTGACTGCTTCCCTTATTTACCGTGGGGCGGACGGCAAAAGCTACCATATTGTCGGAAGCAATGGTTACTGAACGTTAGGAAAGAGAGCGTGGAAATCCCCTTTATGAGAAAGAACAACAAAATAAAAACCAGCACACAACAGCCTTCTTTTACTCAAACATCTATTGGAAATTTCTCCCTTGGAATTCCCAAAAACTCCTCAAATATAATTGCTAATGTCAAATTGCAGAAAATAAATCTCATAAAGGGGATTTCCACGCTCTCTTTCCTAAAAAGAAAACTGGCAGAAAAGGGAGCCGGCGTAAAAAGAAAAGCCTGCCAGGGAAGTATGACGGTGGAAGCAGCGATTGTACTGCCGCTCTTTTTATTTTTCTTTCTGAACATACTTTGGATGATAGAAATATACAGGCTGCATAGCACGCTGCTCTCGTCATTGCGGGAGGTAGGCAGAGAATTGTCCATCTATGCTTACGCCTATGACAAAATTATGCAGGAGGAAGAGGATACCGGTCTTGAGGCATTTGTCGAAAACGCAGCGTTCTCTTATTTGTACGTGAAGGGGAGGGTGGAGGAACTGGCAGGCGTGGACTATTTGGATTCTTCGCCGCTTGTGGGAGGAAGTCAGGGGATTTTCTATCTGGATTCTTCTATTCTGCAGCATGGTGACATTATAGATTTGACAGCATCCTATGCTGTATCCCCATTTATTGGAATTGCCGGTTTTCGTCCGGCTGCGTTTTACAGCAGATATTACGGGAGAGCGTGGACGGGTTATGATGTGGAGGGAAAGAGCGGAGAGGAAACACAGGTTGAATACGTATACGTAGCGGAAAATGCGCAGGTATACCATTTGGAAAGAAGCTGCAGCCACATTCATCTGTCAATTAGGGAAATTGAGTTAGAGGAAACAGAAAAAATCAGGAACGAATACAGGGAAAAATACACGCCCTGTGAGATATGCGTAGAGGATGGAACAGGGAGCGTTTACATTACACCGACAGGAAACCGGTATCACCAGAGTTTAGAATGCAGCGGGCTAAAAAGAACAATTATGACAATGCCTCGTCCGGAGGCAGAAAAACACTATAGAATGTGTTCGCGGTGCGGGAGGTAAGATTATGTTTGGAATGGCAGGAGCTGTCGGATTGCTGGCAGCAGGAGGTATTTTTGATGTAAAAAGTAAAAAAATACCATTTGCAGTTTTAGGCGCAGGAGGAATATGGTCCGTTGTCGGACTGGTTTTCAAAGTGGCAGAGACGGGGATATCACAAACGCTGCTTTTTATCCTGACCGGGATAGCGCCGGGCGCCATTTTGGTCGTGCTTTCTTTTCTGACAGAAAAGAAAATAGGGTACGGCGATGGCATCGTGCTTATGATTTTGGGGTGTATGGAGGGAGCAGGAACCGCGTTTCTGGTGTTCTGTACAGGATTATTTTTGCAGTCTTTGTTTGCCGTTGGTCTTTTGATTGTCAAAAAAGCGGACAAGCAGAGTTGTATTCCCTTCGTACCGTTTTTGCTGGCTGCAAGAATCGTGATGCTGTTTCTTCGGTGAAAAAGTTTGAGGGAGGTCGTTGGAATGGGAAAGAAATCTGATGAAAGGAACCTGTGCGTGGAAGGCTATTTTACCGTGGAAGCAACCTTGATTATGCCGATTGTGCTGTATGTCTGCGTCTTTATCATTTATGCCGGATTTTACTGGTATGACAGGTGTCTGATGAAACAGGATGCGTATCGGGCTGCACTTGCCGGAAGCAGTATCTATCGGGATGATAACCAAAAGGTTTATAACATGGTGGCGGATACGATTGCAAGGCTGGCAGAGGATAAGTATATTGCAACAGATTATACAATTGCCATAACCGTGCAGAGTAAGGTCAAGGTAACGATAAGCGGTCAGATAGCAATGCCGTTTCGCGGTCTGGCAAAATTGCTTGGAAAAGAAAAATGGGAAATTTTAGAAAACGTAGAAAGTAAATGTATAAATCCGGTTGTTTTTATCAGGATGTGTCGTATGCTGGAGGATTTTTAATATGCTACAGATGGAATATATAAATAGTTTTAATCGCAATTATTTAAAATTAAAAACGAAAGCGGAAGAGGGCGGCAGGCTTCGGTATCAACAGCAGATCATATCGACAAAAAAGCTGGAAGGGCTGCTTCCGGCTATGCTGTACACAGCGGATGGCGAAAATGGATTCTATTATGATATCTCATCGATGCAGGGATTGGATAAATGGTTTATAAAAGAGAAAATAAGTGAAAAATGGGTAGATAAGATTATGTCCGGTCTGCAGACAGCAATATGGTCTTTAAAGGAGTATTTGCTGGACAGCCGCAATTTGATTATGCGTCGGGACTGTATTTTTGTGAATATGGAATCGGAAAAAATATTTTTTCTGTATTATCCATATTATACAGAACGAGAAAAGAGCAATATGGAGGATTTGATGTCCTTTTTGATAGAAAACGCAGAAGAAAAGGAGCCCGATACCACGGCGTTTCTCTATAACCTCTTTGCAAAGTGGGATAGAATACAGGAAGATTTTAAGCCGGAGGATATGGCTTCTCTGTGGGTAAGTCATAAAATGGAAAAGGAAAAGAAGGACACATTAGAGGAACGTAAAGAAAGGATTTCTGACTGTCCAAAGCAGGAGTATGAGAAACCGGAGATTATTGTGGAAAGAAAAAAAGACTTATCCGAATTTATTTTCGGGCGGCACAAAAAAGGAAAGACAGAGGGCTGTCAGAAACATATTGCGGCGGAAGCCTGGGAATATAAAGCGGATAAGAAAAAGGAGGACGAGGTATAGCTGGGAAAGTTGATGTTCGCCTATCGTTGACATAAAAGGTGAGAAATGATACCCTAAAAAACAGAAACGTTGTTTAAAAGAGCAGGTGTGCGAATATGGATACAAGGTGGTTAAAGCAACAATGGTTCAGACTGAAGCTGCTTCCCTATATCACAATTTTTCTGGTTACGGCAAATGTTATTATATTTCTGATATGTACATTTACAGGTGAAATGTTATATAATGTAGGGGAATTGAGTCCAAAGTCTTTTTTGGAGGATGGACGGTATTTTGGTGTCATTACATCAATGTTTCTACATGCGGATATCCATCATCTGGCAAATAACATGCTGCTGCTTGCCGGTTTGGGTATGATGATGGAAAAGGACATTGGACATTTGAAGTTTGCAGTATTATATTTTGTGGCAGGTTTGGGAGGCGACGTTGTTTCTCTAAGTTATAAGCTGTTTACCGATGGGTGGTATGTCAGCTCTATCGGTGCAAGCGGAGCGGTTTTTGGACTGGTGGGTGCTCTGCTGGCCATGGTTTTGTGCCGTACGGAATCGATGCCCAATGTGACATGGCAGAGGATTCTCTTTGTGATAGTTTATTCACTGTATAGCGGCGTGCGTACGGACAATATTGATAATGCCGCGCATATTGGCGGTTTTTTAGCCGGATTTCTGGCGGGTCTGTTAATATGTGTTTTCCGAAAAAAGTTGAATAAAAAAAGCGTATTCAACTATTGATTCATGAAAACGGAACATTTTCCGTTGTATAAGTGCGCACCGCAGCGCGCAGATAGGTATAAAGATGAACATTAATATTTACTACGGCGGAAGAGGTTTGATTGATGACCCTACTTTGTTTGTGATTAACAAGATGCAGGAGGTTTTAGAGGAACTGCATGTGAAAGTTGAGCGGTATAATTTATACGAGCAGAGAAACCGCATTACGACCCTTCCAAAAACATTAAAAAATGCAGATGGAATTATTTTGGCGGCCACTGTGGAATGGTATGGCATAGGCGGGTATATGCTTCAGTTTTTGGACTCGTGCTGGCTGTACGGCGATAAGGAAAAAATAGAAAAAATATATATGTGCCCTGTTGTCATGGCGACCACATATGGAGAGCGTGACGGAAAGCTGACGCTTTCAACTGCGTGGGAGATTCTGGGAGGACGTCCCTGCAGCGGTATATGCGGTTATATAGCGAATACCACACAGCTTGAGATGAATAAAGAGTATATTACGCTGATAGAGAAAAAAGCTGAAAATATGTACCGGACGATAAATCAGAAAATGGCCAGTTTTCCTGCAAGCTATCAGGCTGTTAAAAAGGTGGTATTCAGTACGCAGAATATAGATTTAACACCGCAGGAGTCGGAGCAGCTTTCGCAATATGCTTCCGACGACAGCTATGTACAGCGCCAGAAAGCGGATATACAGGAGCTTACCAGCATGTTTAAGGATTTGATGGGAGGCTCTCAGGAGGAAGAGGAGGAGCTTATCAAGCGCTTTGAAAAGTCTTTTAAGCCGCAGGCAGGTTTAAAGGCTGACTATAAAATCTTTATCGGAGAGAAAAAAGTGCCTTTGACGCTTGCGGTAAGTGCGGGTGCGCTGATTTGTAAGTTTGGCGGGGAAGTGCAGACGGATGTGGAAATACATGCAGAAAAGGAAACCATAAATGACATTATGTATGGCAGAATGACTTTCCAGAGGGCATTTATGTCAGGCGAAATGAAGATGAAGGGTGATTTCAGAATGCTTAGGGCATTGGATCAGATATTTTTGTTTGAAGACAAATAGCCATAAGCATCTGTAGAAGAATACTGCTTATGCCGTAGAATGGGAGGAAAAAATGAAAAAAGAAGATTGTATTTTTTGCAAAATTGCAGCTGGTGAAATTCCCTCAAAAACGTTGTATGAGGACGAGCAATTTCGTGTGATACTGGATTTGGCTCCTGCGACAAAGGGACATGCCTTAGTGATTCCCAAGGAGCATTATGCAAACTTATATGAAATTCCGCAGGAGACAGCAGCAGGCGTTATGAAGCTGGCAAAGACAATGGCAGAAAAAATGACGGAGAAGCTGGGGGCGGTTGGATTTAATCTGCTGCAGAATAACGGAGAAGCGGCAGGTCAGTCTGTGATGCATTTCCATATGCATTTGATTCCAAGATATCATGGAGACGGACAACAGTTGTTTCATGAGCAGCCTACAGCTTCACAGGATGAATTAGAGGAAATAAAGAGGCAGATTACAGAATAAACTTAATTAAAGGATATAATATGCGAACGATTCATGTAGGTGAGATAACAAAGAACATTAAGGAAATGTGCATAGAGGCAAATCATTTTCTCTCGCAGGATATGGATGCTGCAATGAAACATGCAGTTTCCGTGGAAAAAGCGCCGTTGGGGTGTCAGATTCTTGCACAGTTGCAGGAAAACCTGCAAATTGCCGGTGAAGATATGATTCCGATATGTCAGGATACCGGTATGGCAGTGATTTTCCTTAAGATTGGACAGGAGGTTCATTTTGAAGGTGGTCTGCTGGAAGATGCTGTCAATGAAGGAGTACGTCAAGGGTATACAGAAGGATACCTGCGGAAATCGGTGGTAAAAGATCCCTTGTTAAGAGAAAATACCAAGGATAATACGCCGGCGGTGATACATTACGAAATAGTAGAGGGAGATAAGGTTACGGTGACTGTTGCACCAAAAGGTTTTGGAAGTGAAAACATGAGCCGGATATTTATGCTGAAGCCGTCGGACGGTATTGACGGAGTGAAACAGGCGATTCTGACTGCAGTAAAGGATGCAGGCCCTAACGCGTGTCCGCCTATGGTAGTAGGTGTGGGAATCGGAGGAACCTTTGAAAAATGTGCGCTTTTGGCAAAGAAAGCGTTGACGAGACCGGTAAATGAGCACTCAGAAATCCCTTATGTAAAAGAGATGGAGGAGGAAATGCTGCAAAAAATCAACTGTCTGGGGATAGGACCGGGCGGATTGGGCGGCACGGTAACAGCATTGGCGGTTAATGTGGAAACATATCCCACACATATAGCCGGATTGCCGGTCGCCGTTAATATATGTTGTCATGTCAACCGGCATGTAACAAGAATACTATAAGAGGTTGTCATAAAGCGGAGAGGTAGAATACAGCGATGGATAAACATATACACACTCCATTGACAGAAGAAAAGGCGAGGGAGTTAAGAGCCGGAGATTATGTATATATCACCGGTACAATATTTACTGCGCGTGACGCAGCGCATAAAAGAATGCAGGAAGCACTTGAGACTGGCGGAAATCTGCCGATAGAACTGAAGGATGCCATCATATATTACATGGGGCCTTCACCGGCGAGGGAAGGCAGACCGATTGGATCGGCGGGACCGACAACGGCAAGCAGAATGGATAAATATGCGCCCACTTTGCTCGATTTGGGATTAAAGGGAATGATAGGCAAAGGAAAACGTTCTCAGGAAGTGCGGGATGCAATTGTCAGAAACGGAGCAGTCTATTTTGCCGCCGTAGGAGGCGCGGGTGCGCTTCTGTCAAAGTCCATTACGGCGTCGGAGCTGGTGGCATATGAAGATTTAGGCACCGAAGCAATACGCAGGCTGGAGGTTGTGAATTTTCCGGTTATTGTGGTAGCGGATGCGGAGGGAAATAACCTGTATGAAACTGCCATCAGAGAATATGCATCTGAAAGCGCTTGCGAATTATAATGTTGCATGCCACGAACTTGTAAGCCATGAGTGGCTTTGTGCAATAAAACAGCGCAGAAATGAGGTCAAAAATGAGAAGAATTGTCTTGATGGTTTTACGTTTGTTTTACATTGCGCCATACTATGTGTACCGTATCTGGAAATTCGGAAGGGATGATAACGCTTCTTATGAAGAGGCTTTTGCTTACATTAAGAAAGTGACAAAACGGGCAAATCATGCCGGCAGGGTTATCATTGAATCCCATGGAGCAGAAAATCTGCCAAAGAAAGATGGTTACATTCTTTTTCCGAATCATCAGGGGCTTTTTGACGGACTGGTCTTTTTAGAGTCTTCGCCCAGACCGTTTACTTACATTACGAAAAAAGAGGCAAGAAATGTATTTTTGCTGAAACAGGTAGGCGATGCACTGGGTGTTATCGCGATAGACAGAGAAGACATCAAACAGTCCATGCAGGTTATTAATCAAGTAGCGGAAGAAGTAAAGAATGGCAAGAATTTTCTGATTTTTCCGGAGGGTACAAGAAGCAGAAAGGGAAATCAACTGCTGGAATTTAAAGGAGGCAGCTTTAAAAGTGCAACAAAAGCAAAGTGCCCTATTGTACCATGCGCGTTGATTGATTCTTTCAAGCCCTTTGATGAAAAATCCATCAAAAAAGTAACCGTTAAGCTTACTTATCTGCCGCCAATGTACTATGAAGAGTATAAAGGAATGAAAACCCATGAAATTGCAGAAGAAGTAAAAAGGCGGATTGAAGCGGAAATTGCCAGACAGCTTGCAGAATCCAAATAGGTCCCGATAATGCTTTATGGCGATGGTTTAGATTTGCGGCGGTGTTCTGTAATCAATTTGCAAGAAAAGGCATTGACAAAGCGGGATTTGATATGTATAATAACTTTTGCATCACGAATTTAGTGATGGTAATCAAACTTGACAGAGGCAATTCGGATTTGGAGAAATACTCAAGAGGCCGAAGAGGCGCCCCTGCTAAGGGTGTAGGTCGGGCAACCGGCGCGAGGGTTCAAATCCCTCTTTCTCCGTTTAGCAGCTAAAGTCAAGATAGGAAGTGCTCCAAGAGCACTTCCTATTTTTATCCAAGGAGTGTATCCCTTGAATTTGTTTTTGGAAATAAATATAGTAAAATCAAGAACAAAATTGATTGTATAATATTGACAAATTGTAAAACTTGGGATATTATAAAAGTCCACCGCTAAAAAGTAAAATTGCGGCGGGATAAAAAATCAAAATTTTTATCAAAAAGTTGTTGACAAACAAAAGCACTCATGATATTCTAAATGAGTTGCGGCAAGAACAGCAACGAAGTTTCAAAAGCCAGTGCTGATGAAACAGAGAACCTTGACAAAAAAACAGCAGTGCAGCCCTGAAAATTCCTAAAAAG
>JAIDHX010000034.1 GCA_029053015.1 Lachnospiraceae bacterium | reverse complement strand
CTATTATATATATTACTTCGTATTTTTTATTCCATTTTTCCATCTCTTCGCATAAAAAACGTGCATCATACCCATCTCTTAAAATAAATACTATTTTTTTCACAGTAAACTCTCCAAAGTTACAATTTTTATGTTGCTCTCTTCTGCTTTTTCTATAATCTCACCAATACAATCAATTTCTTTCATTCCTGCATAGTATGGATGGTCATAAATTACTGTATTTTCATTCAATGCAGCCGCTTCCATAGCATATGCAACAATCTCATTCTTATCCATGCCCTTAACTCTACAGTTTTCAAAAAATGCTACCCCGCCCGGTTCACCCAGCATATTAACCCCTATATATGGCAAATAATTTCCCATCTTAATAACATCTTTTTTATTCTGGCATCTATAATCAGCACAGTAAGAAAAACCATATTTTGCCAGAACCCTTTCCAACCCGTCCGGACTGACCCAGCCGGGTGAAGCAAAGCCCTTCAACTGATAATCGGGAAGCACTTTCTTGATTTCCTTTATCGCCCACAAGATTTCTGCATCTGTTTTTTCCTCACTCCAGCTGCCGGCATGTTTATGCCATAAAGCATGATTTTTTGAACCATGTATGCCTAATTCAGAACCACTTTCGTATATAGCCCTGATTTGCTTTTTATAATTGCTTAATGGAGGATTTAACACTGCCGCCTCCAGATAATCTTTGATTCCAAGCTTTGCCTGCGCAGACATCATATCATATCTCTCACTACCCGGATTCTTCTTCCGCAATTCTTTTATCGATTCAATCACTGAAATCGAGCGCCCCATATTTAAGAAAAAACTAAAACAAACTTGATGCTTCTGCCCCAGTTGTAATAGTCGGGGAACCCCGGAACGGATACATTTATGCGTATCGATATCAAATCTAAACGACAAGGTTTTCATAAATCCTCCTACTGCTGCACGATAAAAAATTTATCTCTCAAGTTTCTTTTTTCCGTCATAACTTCTGAAGTCCGGGACAATACCCATAAACTTCAGCCCCATCTGATAAGCCGTTTGCAAGACGACATAGAAACAAAGAAATGGGTGGAGCAAATATACTGCATTTTTTCGGGAAAGAGAAAGATAAACGCTATGCAATGCAGATATGGGAAAAAATATAGTATACAAAACAAACAGGTATTTCTTACATCCGGCCTTTTTCTGATATTTCTGCCTCCCCTCAAAACCCACCTCGGATTTTTCCGGAAAATGCACATTATTGCATATACGCCATTTCAGTTTTGGCAAATATGCTTTTAAGGAATCCACGCTATAATGTACAAGAGGGTCTGACTTGCTCACTATCACATTTGTTTTTCCCTGTTCAAGCATAATATAAAAAAGCTGAACCAAATCCATTGGATTCGTCAGTATATTAGTTGTCTCCCTAAAATACTCTATATCGATTATCGTTCCAAGGCAGCATAACTCCACAATAATATCTTTCTGCATCTTAGCAAAGGATATGATAAAATACTCTTTTTTTTCTTCCACCAACTCAAAGTTCTTCTTCAGCATCTTTCCAAAAAACCTTGCGTCCTTTGATGAATTGTACACAAAGAGTGAAAATGGGTCTCCAAAATCATTTAGATACTGGTTTAACATGGGATAATTCCGAGGTCTCTTATAGCCGCTGCAAAAGGCAGTTTTACATTCAGGATGCTTTTGCATGGCTTCTATTCTTATTTTGATACTATCCTTATTCTCAAGCACTTCGTCATGATCCAGAAAAAGCAGATATTTTCCTTTTGCATTCTGTACGCCCAAAAGTTTGGCATGGACAGGTTCTGTCTTCGGATTGTCAATAATACGACACCCGTACTTTAAAGCCAGTTCCTTTGTCCGGTCCGCAGAACCACCATCTACAGTCAGTATTTCCAGCTCATCCTGCGGAAAAGACTGGTGGCGTATTGCTTTTAGGACTTTGGGAAGTATCTTCTCGGAATTATAGGTTGCTATTACTATTGAAACCATTATCTGCTTTTTATTTTCCATCTCCACCATCCATATCTTTTATCTCATTCAGACAAATTCCATAATTCTTCAGCAATTATCTGACTCGGGCTGTCGTTTTCCAGTACAGACTTGATTTTATACGATGCATATTCTGCTTCAAAAGCTTTCATCCTGCCAACATCGCCGCCATACAAAACAGCATTTGAGCCTATTCCCTCCTGCCGCTCTGTTGCTTTCCGCATAATCAGGCAAGGTTTACCCATATAATGCAGTTCCTCTTGATTACTGCCCCCATCCGTAATGACATACTGTGCACCGTCAAGCAGCTTCATAAAATCAAAGTAATCAACACGTGGCAGCAAAGTAAAATGATTATCCGCCTGCAATCCGGCTAACAGTCCCATCTCCGCCAAAGTTACTTCCGTAATCTTATGAAGAATCAGTATACACTTTCTGTTTTGGGAAAAATTCTCCACCTGCTCCATTACCTGTCTGACAAATTCCTTATTCGCCAGATTTTCCTGTCTGTGCATGACAAACACAAAATAATCCTGAGGCAGGATGCTCTCCAGGCCTTCTGTTGCAACAGGCATATTCTTCGAATATTTAAGGCTGTCCAGTATGGTATTGTACACCGTATCAACTACTTTTCCTTTTGCACGCCGCAAATTCCTGACCGGCTCTGCTCCCGGCGCAAAATGTACCCTTGCAAACCTGCTCGTAAGCAGCCTGTCTATCTCCTCCGGAAATGGATTGAAAAGGTGATGGGAACGCAGTCCCGCTTCCACATGGCATACCACGCAGCCCAGTTTTTTACCGATGCGCGCTCCCATCAATGTAGAAACCGTATCACCATGAACCACCATGGGCACGCCTTTAAAATCAGTTCTGTCAAATTTTTCTTTTATCTTTTTAACGGCGCTGCGGTATGTTTTGATGAACCACAAGAGCAGCCCCTTCGCACTTTTCTCTATGTCGCTCTCCTTGCTCAGTTCCAAAAAAACACCGTTCAGCGAAAGCTCCTTCATAATCCGGCTCTTTGTCAAATCATTTTGTCCGGAAGCTATAATATGGCAGACAGCGCCTTTTTCCATACAATTAATAATTACAGGAAATACTTTGATAAACTCAGCTTCCGTTCCTATAAAAAAGAAAATATTCTTATCCATACTGCTTCATCCGTTTCCATTTTTCTTCTTCCCACCATTATAGTATAACCTCTGACCGATTACAAACTTTTTATGCTCTTCTTTATTTTCCTCTTCCGCAAAAATCAGTCCGCACATATATTTCGTTCTATTGCTTTACTTGTGCGATAATAAACATAAAATCGCGAAAATTAATATTCAAATTAATTTTTGTAATTCCAAGGTTTTTAAAAAATTGGTATAATTTTTCATGATGAGATTTTATACACAACAACGTATACAAAATTGTATTGACACTTATCGTGTTTGCCGGATAAGAAACATCAACCACCCTAAAACCGCTTTTGTCTAACAGCATGGTAAGCGTTTTTCTTGAAAAATAATGCAAATGTGTAGGCGGATGTATCTGTCTCCATTTTCTTCCTCTCATTCTTGCATTTAGACTTCCCACATCACCCGTAGTAATACAAATATAACCATCTTTTTCAAGCATATCGTGCGCTTTTTTTACATACACCTGCGGTCTTTCCAAATGCTCAATCGTATCCCACATACAAATGACATCATATTTCTTGCCGTTTTCGAACGTCGCAAAATCCCCCGCATGTGCGTTCTGCCTCAAATTTTCCTTTGCATATTGTACGGCATCCTCTGAAATATCAATCCCTTCTGCATCACAAAAAAATTTCTTCGCGGTTTCCAGGAAAAAGCCATATGCGCAACCAATTTCAAACAAGCGTTTTTGTTTCATCTCCGAAAGGACTCTTCCTATTCGTTTAATCCTTTTTCTGAAATTATGCTGTATAATTTCCTTATCAGACAAATAATCCGCATATTCTTCCCCATGGTAATAATTTGCCGAGTATAATCGCTTTATTTCATCGGAAGTCAACTCCAGATTCGTAGTCAGGAATCCGCAGGTATCGCATTGAACCAATCCTTTTATCTTGCTCTTTCCTAAACTTCCTCCACATACCAAACAAGTTTTTTTCATCTCACTTATCACCCATATATTCATAGTCTACATCATTTTCCAACTCATCAATAATATATCTGGGACGCTTTTTTGCCTCCAGATACATCTTTCCGATATATTCTCCAATGCAGCCCAAAGACAGCATAGTCAAGCCGCCCAAAATCCATATTGACATTACAACCGAAGTCCAGCCACTTATTGTTTTCCCCAGAAGCCAAGCTATAAAATAAGCAAAAGCAATAAGTATGCTTACTATGGAGATAAACAGCCCCAGAAAAAATACCACTCGAATCGGCCGGGTACTGCAGGATGTGATTCCATCCGCCGCCAACGTAACCATTTTTTTCAAAGTGTATTTTGACGTCCCATATTCCCGCTCATGCACCGTGAAATAAACAATGCATGATTTAAAACCCAGCATAGGAACAAGTCCGCGGAGAAACAAATTTGTTTCCTCAAATTCTGCCAAAGCATTCAGCGCCTTTTTAGACATAAGACGGTAATCCGCATGGTTCCTGATAATATTAACCCCGCCAAACTTTTGCATGACTGTATAGAAAACCGATGCCGACGCCCGCTTAAAAAATCCATCCGTATCACGCGAGGTGCGCACACCATATACAATCTGAAATCCTTCCTGAAATTTTAACAGGAATTCTTTGATGGCACCTATATCCTGCTGTAAATCCGCATCTATTGTTATCGTTACATCGGCCACTTCCCTGACGCTCATCAGACCGCTAAGCAACGCATATTGATGCCCAAAGTTTTTGGAAAGGCTGAGATAAGAAAACAAAGCGTTCTGCTCATGCTTCTTTTTCAGCAGTTCCTCCGTCCGATCCGATGAACCGTCATTTACCATTAATATCCTGCTTTTAGGGGAACACAATTTTTCTGCAATCAGTTCTGCCATGACCTCTTCCAGCTTGTCAAAGGTATAACCATTTTCCAGATTTTCTTCCTCATTGTAGCAGGGACAGATTATATACAAAATATCATTCATACTTACACACAGGCCTTTCTCTTAATACACCATAAGATACAACTTGTCTTCCACAAAAACCAACTGTTCTGCAGGATTGAAACCATTCCAGTCCCTGCCTTCAAAATATTCCTCATAAATATTCTCCGGTATTTGAACCTTTTGATAATCTCTTCCGGTATAAGAGCGGAACAGCATGTCAAAATGCCAGTCGGCCGATACACATCTTTCATTAATGTTAAACGTATAATAGTCCACATATTCTGTCCAATATTGCTCACAATTCGTATCTGTGCCTATTCCTATTGTAGTAATCTTAACTCCCGTTTTCTCCTCATACTCCTCTATATATTGTTCAACGTTGAGTACATAATTTTTGTCCAGTCTGTTACTTACAAATAAATCAGATATTATCACATTGGAATTAATGATATGCAAAAAAGTTACAATATTAACTAACACAAGCATTACACACTTGCTTTTCTGCTTTTCTGTTACATATAATGCCAGCAAAACCATTGCACTGATAAACGACCAGTAACTAACCAGAACCCGCGGCGGCACGTACAGATATCCGCCAAAAAGTACTGCAAATGCGCAGAGATTAGATACTATTGTCAGGAGAACCAGATAGAACCATTCGTTAAAATTCTTCTTTCCCTTTATATACCCGCACAATATATACACCCCGGCTGCTGCCAGTAAAATAAACGGCAGAAAACTTATCATGGATAAGTCATATTCATCATGCATAATACTGATTTGCGTTTTAAAGATAGTTATGAATATTTCCTTAAAACCAATCATCTCAATTTTTTTTGCAGCGCCCCCGATAATTCCCAGATGAGCCAGTATCTTTGTGCTATAAATGTCAAGCAGGCATAAACTCCCCCCTCCTGCCACGACAACCGCGCTTTTCCAGAAACTGTACTTATTCAATTTTCCATGATGCTCCACAAAAACAAACGCCAGGGCAAATATGATGAACATACCAATATAAGCCTGGTACACCATAACAGAACAAGCCAGACTGATTCCACACAACACATAACGCTTATCGGCAAATGCAAAAAGAGAAAAAGCCACAAAAACACATGCCACCCCGGGCATCAGAGCATATGCAGAGAAAAAAAGCAATTCCAAAGACAGCAAATTCAAAAATCCCATCAATATCACGCTGTCAATCAAAAGAAATCTATCTATTTTCCACTCCTGCAGTTCATCTTTATACCTCATTTTGAAGTAAGCGCTTGTAATGACCGCAGCAGAAACAGACATTAATAAAACAGTCAAAAGCACATTTGCTCCCGTTGTCTTTCCCATATTAATGCCAACTCTGTATGCAATCTCCCAAATCAGCGCAAACAAGTATCTTCCACTTCCCATAAATACTTTGGCTTGCACTTCCGGATATGTCATGGCATCAAGAGTGTCTCCATTAAAGGTTCCTCTATATAAAATTCCATATGCGCACAACATTAACAGCAGATTAAAAATAAATCCCGCACCCATAATCTGCCTGCGACCATTATGTACTTTCATCCTACGCTCTTTCTGCATACACCCTCGCCGCCTCTCATTTCATCCGGCACACAGACTTAATTAATAAATTGCCCAGTACAACGTATCTCCTTCAAAATGCAATTGTTCAGACGGATTGAATACTTCCCACGATTGTGTTCCAAAATATTTTTCATATTCCTCTTCATCCATCCAACTGACTTCATAATTCTCATGCGCCACATAATTAAGGAATCTCGTCTGCGCCCAGTAATCATGCATGATTCTATAATTATACGTGGTATCATAGGAAAGATGCAACATCAAAGAACAGTAAACCGGCTTTGGGCTTTTTCCTGCCGAAACTGTCTTAATCTCAATGCCTGTGGCCTCTTCATATTCCCTGATTTCATCCTGAATACACATTGCTTCATTGAAATCCAACGCCTGCCTTATATAACAGTCCAAAATACAAGTTTCTGTGTAAAAGATAACCACTGCCGCAAAAAGACCGCAGATAACTTTCATTACTTTGGTTATTTTTACATAATCTTTTACTATATACAGTACACTGATAAGAAAAACACTGACCGAAAAAAAGAGTGATAAAATGGTCCTGGCCGGAAACGCCCTCGACATCATTACAAGTCCATAACTGAAGGGAACAAGAAACAGAATCCCGAGCATGATTGTCCATACAACTGCATAAGAAATTGCTTTCTTTTTTGTTACAAGTACATATATTGCCATGCAGTACAAAACAGCACAAAAAACAAACAGTGACCTTCTGGGAAGCATGCCCTGCATACTCCACAAAACATTTATGGCAGAACGCAGTATAGATTCAACCTTTTCCACAATACTTCCTGACAAAACTGCTTCCTTCCCCGGTGATGACGTATTTCCGGACAGCACTACCAGCTTCTGCAAAAGTATGCTGCACATAGCCGTTGCCGCTGTTGCCGAAACCGCCAAAACAATATGCTTGACCATCCTTTTTATGTCTTTTTCATGATTCTCCATGAAAATCATAAGCAGCCATACAATCAGCACGATAAATATATTGGTCTGATATACCGAAGTCGCACACAGGGACAGAAACAGCCCCAAAATATATTTTTTATGCACCAGTTTTCCGACTGCAAATACTGCCAGCCAGATTCCCACTGCCCATTCAAAACTGCCATACACATATGTTTCCACCATAAACGGATTTATAAAGCACAGTAATATGGCGCCATCCACCAGATATTTTTGTCCTTTCTCCTTAAAACAGCCCGACACCATTGTATGCAGCATCGTCCCTGTCCACGCATACAAGAGAATTCCCATGATTTGGATGACAAACACATTTTGATAGTAGGAAACATTCAGTTTGCTCAACAGATAAAAAATCCACGACGTTATATAAGAAAGAAAGCGGCCTCCCGATGCGGCAACATTAAAATCCGGCATGGGTACAACCCCTCCCAACGAAGCAAAGGGTATATAATCGCTTGTGATATAAAAATGCATGAACATCATATAAACCGCAAACAGAATACCGGTGTATACCATCCATTTGCTCAGTTTGTCTTTATAATTCACAAAAAATTTTTTAAACATATCATTTTCTCACCCGCTAATTTGTAAATAGAGTCATGCTTCCGGTTGCTCATAGTTATTGCCGCTTTTTCCGTATAACATTCCTTTATATTCAATTCCTTATTTTTTCCGGTTAACCATCCACTTTTTTATCTTAGAATATTCTTTGTTAGATTCGGATAGTTTACATGAAAGAAAGCTCTTCGCCTCTTCATTCAGCCAATTGTTTCCGTCCGCATCCTGCCTGTCGCGAAGCTGTGCGTAGGTAGGCGTCTCCAACTCCGGAATATCACCCAACGCCAGAAAAGCATGTCCGTTATAACAGTGCGGCGTATTGCATCTGTTGCCAACAGCTTCAAAGTGTAACGGTCTGTCCTGATTCTCGTAAATATTATCCAGCACCCTGCCACTGTAACACTGCGTCATAACACCTGTCCCCAAATGCACGTACACACTCCATTCGCCGGCATAGCAGAACCCGCCCTGATACTTGCCGAAAATCTCCTTCTTAAAATTAAACAAATTCGAGTCAAACTGCCCCCATGTTTCATAAAACTCCTCATCTGACAGTTCTGTCAGAATTGGTATGGAAGGCTCAACATCATTTCTGGCAATCGTAATATGGCACAATGCCCCCAAGTATCTTTTGACCTCTTCTTTAATCTCCGGAATATGTGGTATCAACTCGTCGTTCGGGGTAATTTCCAGTGTAAAGGAGCATCCTGCTTCACGCATTTTTTTGATATTTCCAAAAAACCTGTCAGTGACTCCCAGCCTGTGATGCTCCAGATAATGATAAGAAAATTTAAAAATCAAATGCCTCAATAATTCTTTAGAGAGTGTAGTAAATTCCGTGAAAGCCTTATCTATGGTGCCGTTTGTGACAACCATGACATAGTGTCCCTCTTCCAACAACGCTTTTACATATTTCACCAAGTCCGGACAAAGCAACGTTTCTCCTCCGGCGCACATATTAATCAGGCATTTTCCTCCCAGCCTCTTTTTTGACAGTCCTCGGGCCACCTCATTCGGTGTATGCTCAATGGGAATAATTTCGTTTTTCCACTTGTTCTGCCTGGTGATGTAGCAATAGTGGCATTGCAGGTTACAAGTCGTGATCGGAATATAGCACTCCACATACCTTTTTAATTTATCCATCCATAATCTCCTTAAAAACCGCAGTATTTCTACCTGTTTCTTTTTCTGTCACCTACTCTGATTTACCCTCGTATTACTGTCCAAAATATCTTATTTCTAAATATAGCATAATCACTATGGATAGTCAAATTAGCTGATTTTCCAACTCTGCTTCCTCTATTCCGTCATATTTTCCAAAAAACTGAACCGGTATTCCTCCTGTACCAGCCACTTGACTGCCGTTTCCAGTTTGTCATAGTTTTCTTCAAAACACCATGCATGTGTAAAAATAACAATAATTCTATCCTTTTGATGCGCCTCCAGCGCCATCTCTATATTATCTTCATTCTCTAACCGGATATCCGTTACATAATAGGTAATCTTATTTTCTTCCAACATTCCGTCTCTGGAACGGTACAGCTTTTCACTCTGCTCTTCACTGAGATTATAACTCACATTTTCACCGTCATAACATAAAAGTCCCGTAACTCCCTGCTGCCGTAAATATGTCACCATCCCATCCGTAGCATACCAGTAGTGAAGTCTCAGCACATGTGCAATCGTTTCCTCGCCGGCGAAACGCTTAATAGCAGTTTTCACCCTTTCGTAAGACTCCATAAAATCAAAAATAGAGCTTCCTTGCGGATTATCCTCCGACATACTGTGGAATCCGATTTTAAGCCAGTCCGCATTTTCCTGAAATTCTGCTTTATAAGAAAGAGGCATATTCCATACGTAAAATTCATCTAACTGCGCATAAACATACAGTGTTACAACAAGTCCGTATTCTTCATGCAGATATTGCAGCTTCCCCAATACTTTGTTGTCAAATATACTGTCATATTCTTGTCTGTAAATATCCATCAGAATTTCAGTGGCATCGTCTATACTGATATGCGCCTGCCGCTCCACCTGATTCCTTCCCCAAAAAAGCAAAAAAAACACACAAAAAACTGCCGCAGCACAAAAAACTGCCGCCACACAAAAAATCACTCTTCCTCTGATATGATTTTTAACTCTCCTAACATTACGTGTCCCCAATACCTATGGCTCCATTCCATCTTATGTGCATATTCTTCCAACGACTTAATTTCAAAACAATAAGCATCTTTTACGCCGTCACAGTTCCTGAAAGTGCCAAACTGATTGACCTCATATAAAATAATACTCATTGTATACTTACCCGGCACAATGCCTGTACAATCCATTTCAAAAACTACCGGTTCTTCCTTCCCTGCATGACCTGTAAACGTTTTTTGCGTTGTTATCATAGTCACCGGTGTTCCGTCGGCATAGCGGATAATCGCACGAATATACATATTCAGCTCTCTCAGTTCCGTTTCATATAGCAGTTGAAAGCGAATCCTGGAGTTCATCTCAAAGACGCTGGACTGCTGCCCCAGAACTTTTAGTTCCTTCATAAAAGCAACACGTCCTGCATGTTCTTCCGAACGTTCCAGAACAGACAGATCGACTCTTGTGGGAGATTCCTTCACTGTTCCCATATAGATGCGGATTGCCTCTTCCACATTCCCATCATAAATGATCCTTCCCTTATCCAGCACAATACATCTGCTGCAAAGCTGCTGAATCGTATTCATGTTATGACTCACATACAGAACGGTACGGCCTTCCTTGTCCGCAACCTCCCCCATCTTTCCCAGGCACTTTTCCTGAAACTTCATGTCCCCTACCGCCAGCACTTCATCCATAACCAGAATTTCAGAATCCAAATGTGCCGCTACGGCAAATGCCAATTTCACATACATACCCGATGAATATCTTTTTACCGGTGTATCAATAAATTTCCTGCACTCGGAAAACTCTATAATATCCTCTAACTTTTTATCCACTTCATTTCGGCTCATTCCCAGAATCGCCCCGTTTAAGTAGATATTTTCACGTCCCGTCAGCTCACCATGGAATCCGGTGCCAACCTCAAGCATACTGGAAATCCGCCCTTTGATTTTCACTTCTCCCTCTGTAGGCGCCGTGACCCTTGATAATATCTTCAGCAGAGTGGATTTGCCTGCACCGTTTGCGCCGATAACCCCTAACGTTTCTCCTTTTTTTACCTCCAGATTGATTCCGTTCAGCGCCCAAAATTCCTTCGCGTCTGATACCTGTACCCCTATTTTGAGGTTTGGATCCTCCCGCTTTCGAATCCGCGCCCACCAACTCTGTAAATCCTCTGCCAGTGTGCCGCTGCCGATTAGTCCCAGCCTGTATTTCTTTTTCAAGTTTTCTATTTTTATTACTGTATCCTGCATACCATACCTCTTTACATTAAACAGTGTCCATAAATGTCTTTTCGATTCTACTGAACAAGAGAACACCGATTACGATTACCACAAGCGTTGTAATCCAACTGATTCCCCAAGAAAGAAGCGGCGGGTAGCCCGTACCCAAAAATGCATAACGAAACATCGTAATGATAGGGGATACCGGATTCAGCAAATAGATAAACCGGTATTTTTCCGGAATCTGCGTAATGGAATACACCACCGGACTTGCATACATCCAAAGCTGCACGCCGAAGGTGACGAGTATGGTTAAATCCCTGTACTTGGTGGTCAGGGAAGAAACAATAATACCTACCCCCATCCCTAACAATGCAAGCTGCAGCAACAGCAGCGGAACAGAAAGCACCCATATATTGACTGCTATCTTCACCCCCGATATCGTGTAAAAAAGAAGGATAAGCAGCAACAGCACAAACTGCACCAGAAAATCCAAAAGTCCGGTCAGCACTGTGGAAATCGGCACTACCATTCTCGGAAAATAAACCTTTCCAAACATACTCGCATTATTTACAAAGGTGTTTGACGTCTGATTTACACAGGAGGAAAAATATGCCCATACCACATTTCCCGCCATATAAAACGCCATCTGGGGCGTGCCGTCCGTGGAAAGTCCGGCAATATTTCCGAATACCACCACAAACATTAAAGTTGTCAGAATTGGACTGATGACCAGCCACAAGGGTCCCAATATCGTCTGTTTGTACTTTGTCACATAATTACGCTTTACAAACAAAAAAATAAGGTCTTTATAAGAAAACAATTCTTTTAGATTGATATTGTTCCATTTTGTATGGGGCTTTAGCACCGTTGTCCACTTTTCTTCCATAATTTCCCGCTTCCTCATCCATTGAAATACGGTGTCTCAAAAATCTGCCGTTTCTGCAATGTTTCCATTATAATATACCCGACCTTCATTTTCAATAAAAACATATTCTGTCCTTTAGTTTATAAATGCAGGCATGCAGCCGATCTATTTCTTGCAGAGATGCTTTCAGTTTTTCATAGTCTATTGTCTCTTTTTTCGTTTGACATTCCTTTGTATTTAACTCCGCATTTTTTTCGGATTCCAGTCTGCTGCATATCCCCGCATCACGCAGAAACTTTTCAAACTCATTGAACTTCACCTCAAAATTACTGTTAAAGGCAGTATAATCCGTCTCTTCATAAATTTCATACAAATCTTTCTTTGTTTTTTCAGGCATTACCGGAATCGCAAAAAATTCTGCCAATTCCTGCACTCTCAAATCACTTCTTTTAGGCGGCAGATACACCATTGCCGGTTTTCCTGCCAGTAAAGCAATCAGATTCCCATGTATTCTTGAACCAAACATAAAATCAACGTTATCAGAAACCCATTGGTACCAAACCGGCAATTGATAAAACAGTTTTACTCTTTTTGAGCTTAATAGATTCACCCCATAGAAAGAATATGTATTTATCAGTTCTTCAATCCCCTTAATCTCTTCTCCATACAGTACATGGCAGTATTCATCCTGACAAATATATGTTGCCTTATACTTTTCAAATGCCTGTCTAAGAATCCCGTCATGAAAATCCCGGACTTTGCCGTTTACCGCAACCCTTAAATCTTCTTTCGCCACAGCGGGTTTCTCAATCCTCAGTAAGCCATTCTGGTACATAGACGGGCAGCCTGTCGCAAACACCTTGCCATTGCTCTCACTTCCCCAGATTCTTTCCAGAACTTCCTTTGTAATATATCCGCGACATGCAAATTTCCCACCACTTTTGTCTACAATGGTGATCAATTCCAATAAAGGCTCCTTTATATAATTACATAGGCTTTTCAGATTTTCATAGCTGTTGCAAGAGATTCCGATTCCCATACAATAAATAGGGATTTTGATTCCTTTTAACAATGCGATGACATTTTTAATAAAGGCCGCATTTTCTTGTAATATATTTGCTAACGGATAAATGACCAAGTCAAACGTTTCGTTTATCTCGTTTTTATATTTCTCCGAATCATCATTCATTTTATACCAGTCATAAAATTCATACGTATTTTCAGCCAATCCGGAAATATATTTACATCCATTTGTAAACATAAGATTCCCGGTATTTCCAATGTAAAGGTCTATGATTTCCGCGAAACTTTTATTCTGTACATTTTTACTTTCATCTATATTTTGCCAGTTTGCCGTTGCCATAATTAGTATTTTCATGATAGCTCTCCGCTTTCTCATCTGCTTTTTTTTCTGATGGCGCTCTTTACCTTATGCGCTGCACCCCACATCATTTTATAACCATTCTCCAGCCCAACGCATACTTGAAAAAGTACCGGGTGAATTGCAAAGCACCGATATCTTCTCCTGACACTTGCGGGAATTCTCTTTAGAACTTCCTTATCTGCCATCAGCTCCTTGAATACGGCGCGCATACGTACCGCTGTTTTCTTCGCTTCCGGATTCCTCCGCAGTATTTTATAGTAGGTAGCCACATAATGCAGCATATGCTCTTTTGTAAAAGAAGCCATCCGGGGATATCCGTTTTCCTCCAAAAACGCAAGCCGCTCTTCATATGCCAGCCATGCGTCGCTGTAATAATTCCACTTCCGGTTACTGGTAATGCTTCCTTCCCGCTGCACATAATAGTAGAGCTTTTCCTTTATATATGCCGTTTTCTGACAGGCGTGCAAAATAAAATGAATCGCGGATTCATCATCATGTACCCGCCCTTTGATATAACCATGTTTTGTAAAAACTTCTTTTCTGTATAATTTATTCCATGCTACCACCGTCAGCAGATTACGGTAATACAACTGGTTCATGACCTCCTCTCCCTCAAAGCATACCGGCTCTGAGAGTTGGGTGATTGCGGAATATTCGGGTATTTCGGTATCGGATACCGGCATAAAATCACACACCACAATATCCGCACCTGTCCTTTTCATGGTCTGATAAAGAATTGATACCATATCAGGATGAATATAATCATCCTCATCCACAAACATGATACAAGCGCCGGTGGCAGCAGCCACTCCGGCGTTCCTGGCATCGGAGAGTCCTCCGTTTTCCTTATTAACAACCTTGATTCTGCTGTCAATTGCCGCAAATTCATCACATATTTTCCCGCTGCCGTCAGGAGAACCGTCATTGACCAGAATAATTTCTATGTTATGGAAACTTTGCTTCCTGATTGCCTCGATACACCGTGCCAGCCATTGTTCCCCCATATAAATCGGCACGATTACACTAATCATTTCTTCCATTGTAACACCCCGCATATTGCAAGCCCGCCGGTGACAGGCTCCTTTACAAACTCTGATAAAATTCCACCAGTCTGCAAATGCCCTCTTTCAACTCTATCGCCTTCAGTTTTCCGAAATCCTGCTCAAACCGGCTGATATCCAACACATTAACCGGCACATCCACCGGACGTCCCGCCTGATACCGGACTTCCGGCAGCTCTCCCAGCACTTCGGCAATCATTTCGATTACCTCTTTTATCGAATGGCCTCTTCCGCTTCCCAAATTATACAATCGATGCTTTCCCTGACACTCTGCAATCCGGACAATCCCATCTATGGCATCGTCGATGTAAATATAATCCCGAACAACCGAACCATCTCCATACACCTGAATCGGTTCCTTGTGAATCGCCCGCCAGGTAAAGGTCGTCACTGCACCCTGTATGCCATTAGGCTTCTGATACGGTCCATACGGATTGGCCAGCCTTATAATCCTGTAATCCATTCCATACATCTGCCTGTAAAGATACAGCGCTTTTTCTATACTCAGTTTCTGCATCCCGTATACCGTAATGGGGAATGCCTCTTCCTCCTCCCGGCAGAGACCCGTATGCTTCTTGCCGTAAACGGTTCCGCCGGATGACAGGAATACCACTTTCGGTATCCCTGCACTTACACAGGCATCCAAAAAACGGATGGTCGAAATCAGATTCTCTTCCATTTCCACCGCCATATTCCGGTTGGAATTCGTCGGACATGTCGTGCTGATCAAGTGATAAACCGTGTCAATTTCCTTAAGGCAGGGAAGCTGCTCCATCCAATCATCACTTTTGTATTCCGTAAAAGATCCTTCCGCAAACTCGATATTCCCCGCCTTTGCCAACTCCAGAACAATTTCCTTATATTGTGCCCCTCTCTGCTCGAATAACACCAATTTCTTTTGCTCCCGACAAAGCCGCAGAGTCAGATTGGTTCCAATAAACCCCGCCGCTCCCAGAATTAGTATCTTATCTCTCATCAACTCTAATTTACCCTCGTATTACTGCCCATGAACGTCTTTTTCCCAAATATCATATCACTAAATATAGCATAGCCGCCATGGATAGTCAAATTACCTGATCTTCCCATACAGCCATACAAACAAATATATCCTGCTTTTCCACATCAGATAACTGCCCCGCCCCATAGCTCCTTTTTTCTGTGTAATGCTTTTTTGAAAGTGCCTGTCTGCAGCTATCCTGCTCTTTTCCGCAAATCTTGCCAAACCGCTCAAAGGACAATTTTGCCCCTCCAGATTAGCAAATGCATTCTGCATATACTCCCAATACCGTTTATAAAATAAGGGGATATCCTCCTTGGACACCTGCCATTTCTTACAATTATTCCATAAGATTCCAAGCACTTTTTTGTGAATCGCATAATAGTTTTTCTTATAGCCATGATCCAGAGAAACCTGCCCGTTCCGCACATAGTAATATGGCACCTTGTTTAAAATCGCTATCCGACATTCCCCTGCCGCATCCAGATATTGCAGATTAAACAGTAAATCCTCCGCAATGCTGATTTCTTCTTTCATACGCAACTGCCGCTTCTTAATAATATCTGTATGATACAGTTTATTAACAGGCGAATTTAACAGGTATCTGGCGGAAAATTTTAAAACATCCCTTCTATCGGCCACAGAGCATATCTCCTCTGAATAGGATATCCATTCCTCTTTCATGCTCTGGTTTTCACTGACGATTTGCATTGCCGTCCAGCAGAAAGCGGTCTCGCCAAACTCTTCCTGTGTCTTTACCAGTTCTTCCACATAAAATTCCGGCAGATAGTCATCACTGTCCACAAACAGAATATATTTTCCGGATGCAAAGTCCATTCCGGAATTTCTCGCTGCGGAAACACCTCCGTTTTTCTTGTGCACTACACGGACACGGCCGTCTTCCTCCGCCATTTTATCGCAAAGCACACCGCTCGCATCCTGAGAGCCATCGTCTATCAGCAGAATTTCCATGTCCGCAAAGTTCTGTTTTACAATACTGGAAACACATTTCTCTATGGACTTTTCTGCATTATACACAGGTACAATTACACTGATATACGGCACTCTCATTCTCCTTTTCTGAACCAATTTACAATGGTTCTGATTCTTTTCCTGATTGCAATCTTGCTTTTTATTCTCAATAGATACAGCTTAATCCTGTTCCCTAAGCTTCCTGCTTTTACTGCTCCTACATCAAAATACTTACTTTTATCCCGGATCAGCATCGTTGGCTCGTAAGGCAGCTCCCAGCCCTCCGGATACCCATAACATGGCGGCAGCACCTTAACATCTTCCCTGCCTATGATAAAACGGTTTAAATGAGACTCATCATGCCACGTCGCAACTACACCGTTTCCTGTGTCCTCATCTACATTCTCCTTCAGCTTGTGGACCATGTCCATATATGCTCCAGTCTTTCCGCCATTTAAGCCTCCCATGACATAATACCTTCCCTCTCCAAAAGGAATGTATGCCTTGCTTTTGGGATTTCTGTCATAGGTCATATCGTCCGGGTTCTTGCCATGCCCGCTGGCATGTTCCGCCACCAGCAAATTTTCCCGCACCGGTAGAAATTCCTCCGCCGATACCGGTTTTACACACAAGAAATTCGCATTAACAAAAAAGGTGTACTCATAATCTCTCCACCTTGCTTCTTCTCTGCAAAAAAGGGAAAAACGCTGTAAAGTATTGTCCGGCCAGCCCAAATTCTTCTGCGGGATGATACAGACATTTTCCCTGTCCGAAAAAGGCAGATTTTTCGCATCCGTAAACACAAAATAGGTTTTCTGTAATTCCGGCAGAAAATTCTTTTCAAAGCTTTCATAAAATTCCTTCCAGAACACCGTATACTTTCCGGTGGCAATATAAAGAATCGCTGCTTTCATATCTTCTCCCTGACTACCTTTCCTTTTTCATCAATTCTGACTGTACATAACCCATGGTAAATATCCTCTCCGTCGGAGGTATTCAGCCATTTTGCAGGCGCTGCCACGTTTTTGTTCGGATTGGGGTTCAGCCACGCCCCCCACCAGCTAAAACTGCTGTTTGCAATAATATGGTGTTTGCAGCAGCTCATAAGCGCCATGTCAACATAAGCATTATCGGAACCGGCGCAGTCCACAAGCACCCTGTTTTCTCCCGCTGCTTCTTTTCCCCATTCTATATCATCTGTAAAAAGATAAAACACACAGTCTCCATACTTTTTCTGTAAATATTCCTCCGCGCCGTGATAATACGCATCCGTACAAATGCCGCCGTATATCGGGGCAAATTTATCATTTAAATAATCCCCCCTCCTTACATGCAGGCTGACCGAATTTGTTTTCTTCATCTGCTCCCTGTAGCGCAGCGCATCCGGTGGGAAATTCTCCCAGTCAAATGTAAACTCCCGGCTTAGCTCCTCCTTAACGCTCTCAAAGTACCTCTCGCTCTGCCAATATCCTATCAGACAGGCATCATCCTGCTCAAAAACTTCCCGTTCAAAAACAATGGCATCCTTCTCTTCATATACTTTCTGCCTTCTACCAAACAGTTTTCTCCTGATACGGTGCCACGGCAGCAAAGACGAATCCGTCAGGGCATTATACTCTGCCCTGGTACCCCTCCTATACGATAAAGGGAATATTTTTTCCAGCGTATTGTCATACCTGCCTATTTCCTGATAATGGGTAAAATCATCCACGCAGACATTTTTCCCCTCATGCAGCAATGCCTTATACAGCGCATAGGTAAACATCTGATTTCCCAATCCCCCCGACATCTGTACCATCAACATTTTTTCTTCTCCATTCTTTTTAACCTGTATGGTAAAATCAATGCGTCATTGACTGCCATAAACATCCGAAACAAAAACGGGGATATCATAAACATCTGCATTTTTATTTTCTCTGTTTTAGCAGCAATTTCCATCCCGTATACTTCCGAAAAGGTACTCTTCCTTTCCCGCAGTATCCGCACCACATCTTTTTTATGTCTGCGGACAGCCTTATTTTCTTTTTTAAACAAATCCCTGTAGAGATTTAATAGTCTCTTATACAAAAAATACCTGTGTAAACACAGGGGCTCCGAATCCGGAAGTGATTCCAGATAACTTTCCTTTTCTATATAGGCCGGCAGCAGATCGGTAAAGTACCTCTCCGTCAGTCCTGCATTCATGATGCTTCCTTCCCGCTCACAGACATAGTCATAAAGAGCAGTGTCAATATATACCCCCTTCTGCACCCTGCTCAATATTTTTGCAGAAAAAACCACATCCTCATACCATTTGCCTTCAGGGAATCTTTCTTCCCCCAACAATTCGCGCTTATACAGCTTATTCCATGCCGCGTGCTGAATTAAAAACTTCTCGTCCTCCCTTAAGCACTGGGCGAGCATCGAAAAAGGCTTCTCGAACACCGTAATCTTGTCTGTTGATTCGTCAACGCGAAAGTCCTTATAAATACAATAGTATCTGCATGCAACTAAATCCGCTCCCTCTTTTCTGACCTGCTCCGCCATCTTCTCATACATGGAATCTTCTATCCAGTCATCTCCGTCCACAAATGTAATATAATCTCCTTCTGCATGTGCTATCCCTGTATTTCGCGCGGCGCTTAACCCGCCGTTTTCTCTATGAATCACCTTAATTCTTTCATCTTTTTTTTGATAAGCATCGCAGATTTCTCCCGACCTGTCTGTCGAGCCATCATCCACCAATATAATTTCCAGTTCTCGATAAGTTTGCCGTTGGATTGACTCTATACAACAAGCAATATATTTTTCAATATTATATACTGCTACAATCACAGAAATCAGCATATTACAATCTCCCTATTTCATAACCTGTTCAAAATATTCTTCCCACTTTCTATTTACCACTTCAGGCTTCATTGCACACTGGATTTCTGCCGCTCTTCTTCCCACGCTCTCCAGTTCCTCCGGATGGCTCAGACAATACCAAATCTGCTCTTTTAAAGCCTTCTCGTCTCTTACCGGAACCAAATAACCATTTTCCCCATGGTGTATCAGTTCAGCCGGACCACCGCAGGGGCAGTCCGTGGAAATAACCGGCAGTCCAAGTGACATTGCCTCAAGTAATGCATTGGGCATTCCCTCCGTATCAGAGGTCATAACAAACAGACTGCTTTCATAAATCTGTTTCTCTATTGTTTCGCATTTTCCATACAAAAAAACGCGCTCCCCTAAATGCAGGTCGGCAATCAGTTTCTCCAGTCCGGCACGGCTTTCCCCCTCGCCATATACTATCACTGTATAATCAGAAAATTCTTCCGCCAATCCGGCAAACGCCTTAATCAGCATAGCATGGTTTTTATTTTCATCCAGCCTGCCCACCGCCACAATTTCCTTTCGGCGCACTCCTTCATACCGGGACCTCATAAATTTGGGATTTACAGAGTTTTGCAAAATAATAGATTTTTTTTGAATCCGCTTAGGGAAAAAATTCATTGCCTGTTTTGTCTGGAGCACAATGCCATCGGCAAAGCAAAAGTAATTCTTTGCGAGAAACTGCATAACTTTTGTATAATACTCCATCTTAGGGTCTGCAACGACAGAAACCACAACCTTACCTTTTAAAAAGGTATTGGCTGCCATTGCCATAAAATTATTTTTACCATTGCATGATAATATAATATCCGGTTGAATTTGCCTGAATATCCGGTGAAGCTTAGACAATCTGGCAAGCAGATTTCTAATCCGGCTTTTTCCTGTTTCTTGTTCGGTTAAATCAGATAAAATCCTTGTAATTCCTTCACTGATTGTATACTCATCTTTATGCTGATACTGCGTTACAATAAATACCTCGCATCCCTTTTGGTTAAAATATTCCGCTAAATTAACAAATACTCTTTCCGCCCCTCCTCTTGACAACGAGCTGCAGTAGAAAGCTATTCTCTTCATATTTTCACACATCCTTCCCACGCAGCGCACGGCAAGCCTGTCTATTCATGCAAAACTGCATTTTGCAGAAACCACTCCTTGTATTCCACAAAATCCTTACATTCATTGTCAATACTTTGTATCAGTTCTTCTGTCTTTTCCGTTACCAACAGTTTATAGTTATCAAAATTATCGCAGCCCATCTTCGTCCATGCAAAGGGATGCGTCAATATCTGCACTTTGTCATTTTCACATATATTCTTCTCATCCGGATAGCCGTACCGCCATATGTGATTGGCATCAGACATATATTTTACTGCCACCGGCGTATCCTCCGTGACATTTTCCGCAAAGGTAAAGAAATCATCCTGATATGCATTCAGAATACCTTGGATTTTGATGTTCTCCCGCAAAATATCCTTAGACGGTCTATGTATGGAAAAAATATCTACCTTGAAGCCGAACATCTCGCTTAGAATATTCATTTCCTTTACAATCTGCTTACGAATCTGCTCCATGTCCGTCATGCCGTTCAAAGCATAATGCAGACCGATAACATGCCCTCTTTCATGCATATCCTTGACCATTGCCACATTTTTTCTGGAAAGAATATTGTAGGAATTGTTCGTCCACTGAAAAAAATAGGAAGAGGTAAAATCCATACTTTCTTCTACTTTTGCAAGTGCATAAGCACGCTCCACACTGTATTCTACATCATGGCGCATAAGAATAAATTTGTCACTGCCCAAAGCTTCTTTATACCCCATGTACCTGCCGGTTGATTTGATAATATCTATAATCTTCCGATAATCCTCAAATGAAAACATGAATTTTCTCCCTGTATTTACTAAAATAGCTGACAACTGTTTCAAACAATATAGCACAATAGCCGTTTTTAGTCAAACTTGCTCTATTTTCTGCCAAATCTGTGACACATAACTGTCCATTGAAAAATATCTGCTCCTGTCCATTGCCGCCTGTCCCATTCTCGCCAATTCCTCCGGCCTGTTCAACAGCCGGACAGCCTCCCGGGCCAATATCCTTTCTTCTTCCTCTACGATAGCAGCATCCAAATTCTTATTTGGATTCATAATCGGCAAAAGATATCCATATGCCCCATAATATACTTCATGCTGATTATCTGCTTCCCGATAATCGGAGAGCAGTATCTCCGCCGGACCGGTTTTGCAGTTGACCGACAACGCCGGCACGCCGACCGCCATCGCCTCCAACATGGCGTTGGGAAAGCCTTCTGTCTCAGAGGTCATCAAATACAGGGAAGCCCGCTTCAGATAACAGAACGGATTTTTCTGCACACCTGTAAAGAGCACGCTGTCCCGCACCTGAAGCTCCTCCGCCAGCTTTTCATATTCGGAGAAATCCCCGTCCCCGATAATCATCAGTCCTGCTTCCGGAATTTCTTTTTTTATCAATGCAAAGGCTTTTATCTGATGCCAAAAGCCCTTTACGTCATCCACCCTGCTCATGGATACAAGCAAGGGCTGTTTTTCGGAAAGAAATGCGCCATGTGCTGCATCCGGCTGTTCTTCCGCAAGTGCCTCCAACCTTTTTGTATCACAGGGATTGTAGAGACATTCCACTGTTTTTGGACCATAAAACTTTTCCACGTCATCCGCCATTTCCTTCGCACAGCAGATTACCTTGTCCGCCCGCCTGCAGGTCAGTTTCATCACCCGCTTTGCTACCAAATCACCATAGCCCCTGATACCAATCCATACGTTATCCTGTACCTTCGCCAAGGCGTTTATCAGATTTGCCGTAAGCCCAAAACTGTAGGTCACATGAATATTCTTTTCTTTTTTTACTTTTTTAACTGCCCTGATACGCCGCAGAATATTGAGAAGTTTTCCCGCAATGCCGGGTCGGCTTCCCAAATTTAAATCGATAAGCGGGATATCCCCCACATCATAGAACATATCCTCCGAGCTGAAGATGGCAATCGTAACATTATATTTGTCTGCCAAAAGCTTTGCCGTCTGCACACAGATGCGCTCAAAACCGCCCTGATGCAGCATAGGCACCATCAACAGTACATTTTTTCTGTAAATCTCCTCGTACCGTGCCGCCTGCGCGCTGATATCAAAACCTGCCTTTTGAATATCCGACAGTCTGCTTTTTCTTTCGTAGCCGCAGTTTTCTACCACATGCGCCGCCCATTCCGAAGCCGCCTTATGTAAGCTGAAAAACTCTGCAAGCTCGGTAACACCGGCTTCCTTTGTCACGGCATCCGACACCAGACATCGAAGTCCTGCCGCCTGCGCCTCAATAACAGTCCCCGGCAGCCCTTCGTATAGGGAAGGAAACACCAGATAATCCATCGCCTGATAATAGGGACTCACCTTTGCCTGATTGCCCAAAAAGCGGACTGCCTGTGTCAGCCCCGCCTCCGAAACCTGTTTTTCTATCGTCTCTCTCAGCGCGCCATCGCCAAGCAAAAGCAGCACTGCATCTTTTCTTTTCTTGTAAATTTCCGCAAATATTTGAATCAGAAAGACATGGTTTTTTGCCTCCCTGAAGCTTCCTACATGCCCGATAACAAGCTTATCCGAAAGACCGAGTTCCTTCCTCATCTCATTTCTGACATTTTCGTCATATACATATTTGGCAGCGTCAATGGCATTGGGAACCACTTCCACCCTTCCCGAAGCCACCCATTTTTTTCCATACACTGCTTCTCCTGCTTCTTTAGAGCAGGCAAGGCAGTAATCCGCCCTGTGTTTTAAAGGACGGCGCAGCCACTTTGTCAAAAGCCCTTTGAGTCCGTCTGCTACGCCCGCGCTTCTGGCATGTCCGATAACAATCGGAACCCCCGCCTTTTTCGCTATCGGCAGATAGATCGCGGCGGTACTCGTCATATGTCCGTGTACCGCCCGAAACTCGCGATGCTGTGCAAAAAAGCGCTTCAGCGCTCTTTTGTAAGAAAACCAATTATATACCTTAAAACGGGGGACGCGGTAAATCCGCCCCCCCAACGCCTCTATTTCTTCGTCAAAATGCTCTTTTTCTGAGGAATGTACTAGAAAATCAAACTGCATTTTCTGCCTGTCCGTACTGCGGTATAAATCCATAATGCGGCTTTCTGCCCCACCCAGACTGAGTCCTCCGAGAACATGGAGAATTCTGATAGGCTCTTTCATTCTGCTACCCATGCCTTTCCTGTTTCAGTTTTACCAGCACCCTCTTTGCCGTTGCCAGCATATACTCCCATAAATGACCGCAAGTTCCTTTTTTTCTGCTCGCCATGGCAAGAAAATCGCTATAGGAAATCAAATGATCCTGCTGCTCTGACAACAGTCTCCGCATCCGCTCCATTCCTGCATCGTCTATTTCATTTGTATGTACCACCATTGTGGTAACACCCGTTTTCTTTTTTAAGCTCCTGCTGAGCAGAAAGGAAATCGGATAGAATGTCATGCCCTGCCACCGGTAAGGACGACTGCCAAATCCGTCCGTCATGTTACAGTATCCCAGTTCTTTTAGCGCTTTCAGCGTATTTCTGTCATAGGAATGCGCCGGCGCCATAAAAATATCCGTCCGAATGCCATTCTTTTCCAAGATTTCCGCCGCCTCGGAGAGCATTTCCTTCTGCCTTTCATAAGGCACTCCGGCAAACTCGGAAAAGCGGTTTAAAGGGAACAGCCCCCCTTTTTTTGTCGTATAAATATGCCTGCAGCCGTGCAGGGCGACACACCAGCCGTTCTCCTGAAGCTCCTTGATATACTCCCAAAAACCGCCCGCCGCCTCTGTCCTGTGCAGGTTTTCATCCCTGTTGTCGGGAACCACACCGATTAAAGGTTTTACGCCGCACCCGTCCAGTATTTCCTTAAAAGCAAGAAAACGCTCCCAGTCCATGTCCGGCGTAATGTCGTCTAAACGAATTGCAATCTGCATCCAAATACCTCTATTCCAGAATATCTCCCGCCTTTAGCTGAACCGCCGCCTCATACCGCCGAATCAGCAGCGAGCCATCCACCGTCCGTACAATGGGCTGATTGTCAAACACTTCTATCACTTCCCCCGGCCGGTATGCGGAAAAATCCAACATCTCATCAAAAGGCACCGCATCCCATACCAGTACCTTTTCTTCTCCCACATAGGCGAAAGCACCCGGAAAAGGCGCCGTCACACCACGTATCAGATTGTAAATATCCCGCGTCTTGCCGTGAAAATCTATTTTGCCGTCAGCTGCTGTACGCTTCTCATACCATGAATCAAAATCCTTAGATTCCCTGTTGATTTTGATATTGCCGTCCTCATACGCCGCAAGCAGCCTGCGAATCAAGTTCTGGGAACAGATGATGTTCTTGTACTGCATACTCCTGACCGTGTCGTGCTGCGTGATGGCGCACATCTCACTGGCAAAAATATTGGGACTGTCCGCTTTTTCATCGTACTGAAAGAGATTCAGGTTGAAGCGGGTATCCCCGTTTATAATGGACCAGTTCAACGGTGAGCGTCCTCTGCCATAGGGTAGGTATGCGCAGTTTCCATGAAAGCCGAAGACACCGTAACGAAACCTGTCCAGCACCGCAGCAGGTATCAGCCTTTGCCAGCCCATGGAAATACCGATATCAAACTCGTTTTCTGCAAAAAAGGCCTGCGTTGCCTCGTCCTTTAACGCATAGCTGTCCACTTCCCGTACCGGAATCCCGTATTTTTCCGTGAGGAACGAAAGCCCCTTAAAACCCGAAACCTGATTTTTCTGAAGCACCGCTCCGCTGATGGTCACCACCAAATCCACCTTGCGTATCTTTGTCTGGATAAACTCCACAATCCGCTCGGTGGTATCCTTTACGCCAAACACAACAAGCTGATATTTCATCTGTAACTTCCTTTCATGTCTATACCTGGTAGGCAATTGCAAATTCTTGAAGTGTTGCCGTTGTCATTGGGGATATTGTATATTCCATAAGCAGACCCTTAAAAGACGCCGGTACTTAGCGAGGTATTTTCGAGCTTAGTACCGTTGCGTTTTTTGCGGAGCGAAAGCGTGTCTGCGTTGGAATATACAATATCCCCAATTCTAAGCCGGCAGCTTGCTTACAGATTTGCTTTATACCAGTCAATTGCAAGTGTAATGCCTGCTTTGAAATCATACTCGGGATTGTAGCCTAGAAGTTCGCGCGCCTTGCTGATGTCCGCATTGGAATCCCTGATATCGCCGGGGCGGCTGGGACCGAATTTCGGCTCAATCTCCTTGCCCAGCGCCTTACACAAATCATAATAAATATCAATCAAAAATTCCCTGCCGCCTGCACCGATGTTAAAGGCCTCGCCTGCCGCTTCTTCGGACGCCAGACATGCTCTTAAATTTGCCTCAATTACATTGTCGATATAAGTAAAATCGCGGGACTGCCTGCCGTCGCCGTTGATGGTGGGCGCTTCGTCCGCCAAAAGCTGCTTAATGAACTTCGGAATCACCGCCGCATACATGCCCTCGGGATTCTGCCTCCTGCCAAAAACATTGAAATACCGAAGCCCGTAGGTATCCAGCCCGTAAAGCACCTTGTAGAGCCTTCCGTACTCCTCGTCAACCCGCTTGGTGAGCGCATAGGGGGACAAAAGCTTTCCTTCCGCGCCCTCCTTCTTGGGCAGCACCGGATGGTCGCCGTATACGGAGGAACTGGAAGCGTACACAAATTTTTTCACGCCGCTCTGTCTCGCTGCCTCCATCATATTCAGGGTACCGCGAATATTGATTTCCTCATATAAAAGAGGCATCTCGATGCTGCGAGGCACACTGCCCCATGCAGCCTGATTGAGCACATAATCCACATCCTTGCATGCCTCCATGCAGGTGTCCAAATCACGGATATCGCCTTTGATAAAGGTAAATCTGCCGCTTTTCTCCAAATGTGCAATATTGTCATAACTGCCTGTGGAGAGGTTGTCCAGACAACGCACCGTATAGCCCATTTCCACCAGCGCTTCACACAGGTTGGAGCCGATAAAACCGGCGCCCCCCGTCACTAAAAAAATACTGTCCGCTTCAAATTTCAAATCTTTATAGCCCATAATGACTCCCATCTTTCTTTTTCAAGCTTCATCTACAGCATATTTACATGCTCACTACAATCTCCAGTAACAGAACGCCTCGTCTGCATATTCCTTCCTGTCAAACAGTCCTTTCAAATCCATCAGCACCTTCTGCTTGTGATTCCGGTTATAAAACGCCTCTATGCTTTCCCTGTTTAATTTCAGGAATTCATTGTGTGCCACTGCAACAATTACGGCGTCCATATCCTTTACGTCCTCCATGCTGCCGAAGGTAATGCCATAGAGCTGTTTTGCCTCCTCCGCATCTGCAGCAGGGTCCACCACAAGCGGTGTGATGCCATATTCCTTTAATTCTTTGTAGATATCGATAACCTTTGTATTTCTGGTGTCAGGGCAGTTCTCCTTGAAGGTAAAGCCGAGAATCGCCACTCTTGCATTTTTCACCGCTATATCGGATTTAATCAGGTTCTTCACAAGGCTTTCCGCCACATACTTTCCCATATCGTCGTTGATGCGCCTGCCGGACAGGATAATCTGGGAATGGTATCCGAGCTGCTCCGCCTTGTAGGTCAGGTAATAGGGGTCAACACCGATGCAGTGTCCGCCCACGAGACCCGGGTAAAACTTTAGGAAATTCCACTTTGTCCCCGCTGCTTCCAAAACAGACTTTGTATCAATGCCCATCCTGTTAAAAATAATGGACAACTCGTTCATAAACGCAATGTTGATATCCCTCTGGCTGTTCTCAATGACCTTTGCCGCCTCTGCCACCTTGATGGATTCAGCTCGGTAAACGCCTGCCTCCACCACCAGCTCATATACCTTTGCAACCTCGTCAAGTGTCTCCTCGTCCATGCCGGACACAATCTTTGTAATCGTTTCCAGTCGATGTACCTTGTCCCCCGGGTTGATTCTCTCGGGAGAATAACCGATTTTAAAGTCCACGCCGCACTTTAATCCCGACTCCTTCTCCAGAATCGGAACGCAGATCTCCTCCGTCACGCCGGGATATACGGTGGACTCAAATACCACGATGGATCCCTTTGTCAGATTCTGCCCCAGAATCCGGCTTGCGCCCTCCACCGGCGTCAAATCCGGCGTATGGTCATCATTTACGGGAGTCGGCACCGCCACAATATGAAACTTTGCCTCTCTTAAACGGGAAGGATCGGCGGTAAATTCCACCGTCGTATTCTTGATTACCTCGTTCCCGACTTCCTTCGTCGGGTCAATTCCGCTCTTATAAAGCCCTATTTTCTTTTCATTTAAATCAAAGCCGATTACCTTGATTTTTCTTGCAAAGGCAACTGCAATGGGCATCCCCACATAGCCAAGCCCTACTAAAGACAGTTTTTCTGTTCCGCTTAAAAGCTTTTCACATAAGTTCATCTCTTGTCTCCACCTTTTCGTTTATTTTATGACGGATATTTCTTCCATGTAAGCATCTATCACGTTCTCTCTGGAAAATTCCTTTTCCATCTTCCTTCTTCCCTTTTCTCCCATGCGTTTTCTCTCATTATAAGGCAGTGAAATAAATTTTTCAATTTTTTCTATTAATTCAGTACAATCGTCCAGTTTATGCAAATATCCTGTAACACCTTCCTCTACGCATTCCCTGCATCCCGGAATGTCAGATGCTATAATGGCCCTCCCTGTTGCGGCGGCTTCAAGGCAGGCATTAGACATCCCTTCCGACTGGGACGGATGCACGAGACACTGACATTTCTCCAAGTAGCTCACCACATCGGACTGCATACCATGATAATAAATAATTCCCTTCTCATGCAACTGCAGGATTCTCTCTTTGTAATCCTCCTCCCAGAAGCCCAGCATATGAAATTCAACATCAGGATATTTTTTCTTTATATATTCTGCCATTTCAAGGAACACATCGACTCCCTTAATTCTGGCAATCCGCGCCACAAACGCAAACCGGATGGGTTCTGTTTCTGCCGGAAATGGTTTTAAGGCGTAGGTATCCAGATTAACCCCCGAGCCCTTCACCAGCGCATATCTCTTTCCGCCGATATTTTTACCGGCAAACAAACTTTTATTATCATCATTCTGAAAGAATACTTTTCTCACTTTTTTCAAGGCGATTTTATACATTCCCATCAAAACCGCCCGGATGATTCCGCCTTCTTCAATTCCTTTTCCCAAACCCGTTATGGTGCAGACATAGGGAATCCCGAGAAAGCGGCACGCCATTCCCCCATATATATTGGGTTTTATTGTATAAGTCAGAACACACAGAGGCTTTATCTCTTTTAAAATCTTCTTATACCGCAGCAGCAGTTTTCCATCTTTAAACGGATTCACGCCTCGCCGGTCAACCGGAACATCAATCAGTTCACATCCCAATTCCCTGATTTTTTCCGCTTCCTCCGTGAAGGGCATCAGTACCACTACCCTGTAATTCTCCCGTACCAGCCTTTGAATCAGTTCCTTCCGGAAGTTGTATATCACAATATAATGGTTCCCAATCAACACTACCGTGCCTTTATCCTTATTTTCCATAGTTATCCTTCTGTCCGCCTGATGGATTCCTCAAAGTCAACCACACAATACTGATACTCCCAATATTTTGACATTTCCTTTTCGTATGCCATGTTTCCAAACACTTTATTCATGATTCCCGCAAATCTGCCGCATACACGTATTGCAGGATTAAAAATTCCGGTTAAATGCAGTTTCTTATTATGGCAGGCTGCAATCACTCTTACCATCTCGCTGGTCGCGACGTATTCCCTGTTCTGGGGATAAAAAATCCCGCTGCCTTCATGCTCAATCAAAAGCCTTACAAATTCGCAGAGATTATCAATGTGCAGCATACTCCGGCAATTTTTTATATTAGGGAATATCGGCGCCTTACGGGCCAGCGAGGAAAGCCGTCTGTAGTTACCTTTAGAACCCTTTCCATATATCATGGGCGGTCTGATAACGGCCACCTTAAAGCTTTCGGTTTCCAACGGGAGCATTCCCCTCTCTGCTTCAAGCTTGCTCTGTCCGTAAAAATCCGCCGGCTGCTCTTTCGTATCAAAGGAAATCCATTTTTCTTTTCCCACTCTCGCGCTGTTTCCATACACAATGATACTGCTCATGAAGATAAATTGTTTCACACCTTCTGCTCTTGCTTTTTTTGCAGTTTCAATTGCCAGATCCCTGTTTACCGAAAAATAAAGCTCCTTCATTTTAGGGTCCGCCGAAACATGAGCAATTCCCGCCACATGAAACACAACATCATATCCCGAAAAAGATACGGTTTTCCAGTTATCATCCTTCATGTCAACGGTATCCACCTGATATACCCCGGGAGTCTTCAACAACCAGTTTTCCACACTGGTTCCGATATAGCTTCCCTTCCCTGTGATTAATATTTTTTTCATTTCTTTTCCGTTTTTCCCTCTGCTTTTTCTTTTTTCAGGCTGCCCGTACCGCCTTCTACAACACCGTCGCTTCTAAGCACACAAAACAGTGTTCCGAACAGGCATTTTAAATCAAAGAGAAAACTCATTTTCCGGACATATTCGCCATCAAGCTTCGCTTTTATCGGAATTTCCAATTCATCCCTTCCATTAATCTGCGCCCAGCCGGTAAGCCCCGGCAAAATATCATTGGCCCCGTACTTGTCCCTCTCGGCAATCAGGTCGTCTTGATTCCAAAGAGCGGGTCTCGGACCCACAACCGCCATATCGCCCTTTAATATATTGATTAACTGCGGCAGTTCATCCAGACTTGTTTTCCTCAGAAAGTGTCCCATTTTTGTAATATACTGTTCCGGATTTTCCAAAAGATGCGTAGGCACATCTTTTGGCGTGTCTGTCCGCATGGTTCTGAACTTATATATCATAAAATATTTTTTATGGATGCCAATTCTCTTTTGCTTAAAAAATACCGGTCCTGCAGATTCCAGCTTTATAGCTGCCGCAAAAAACAGCAACACCGGTGAAAGAATAATAATTGCCAGCAAGGCAGACAAAAAATCAACTCCACGCTTTATGCTCTGATAAACCATATCTCAGTCCTCTCTTGGAATATAAGTCGGCACAATTTCCTTAATCATGTTCTTTATATCCGCACATTCCGATTTTGTTGCCCTGTCTAAATCCTCCAGCCGCTTAAAAAACAGTTCTTCGTCAAACTCAATCGGTCTGCCAATGTGAATCAGATTGTTCTCCGTTTCTTGGAGTCCTTCCTCATCCATCAATAGTTCCTCATACAATTTTTCACCCGGCCGCAGCCCCGTGAATTCAATCTTAATATCCTCATCTACTTTGTATCCCGACAAGCGAATCAGGTTCTTTGCCAGATCCAGTATCCTGACCGGGGCTCCCATATCCAGAACAAAAATTTCCCCCCCCTTTGCATAAGCGCCTGCCTGCAAAACCAGGGAAACCGCTTCCGGAATTGTCATAAAATAGCGAATAATGTCAGGATGCGTCACCGTGACCGGCCCCCCCATCTCAATCTGGCGTTTGAACAGGGGAATCACACTGCCATTGCTGCCCAGCACATTGCCAAACCTGACCGCAACAAATTCCGTACTGTAATGCTTGTTAAAGACCTGAATAATCATTTCACAGATGCGTTTGGATGCTCCCATGATGTTGGTCGGATTAACTGCTTTGTCCGTGGATATCAGCACAAATTTTTTCGCCCCATAGTCAGCGGCCGCCTGTGCCGTTTTCCAAGTTCCCATGACATTGTTCTTAATCGCTTCATTCGGGCTGTCCTCCATAAGAGGCACATGCTTATGTGCAGCCGCATGGTAAACAATATCCGGTCTGTATTCCTCAAAAATGGCATTCATACGGTTCGTGTTCCGCACAGACGCAATCAGCACCACCATATCAAGCTCCGGAAATTTATATTTTAACTCCTGTTGTATATCATAGGCATTGTTTTCATAAATATCCACAATAATAAGGCGTGACGGCTTATGCGCCGCTATCTGGCGGCAGAGCTCACTGCCGATAGAACCGCCTCCCCCCGTCACAAGCACACATCTATTCTGCACATATCCCAGAATAGAGTCCAAATCCACTGCGATAGGGTCCCTTCCCAGCAAATCCTCCACATCCACATCCTTCAGTTGACTGACATTGACCTCGCCGTTTACAAGCTGGTACATGCCCGGCAAAGTCCGCAATTTACAGGTCGTGTCTTTGCAGATTTCAATAATCCCACTGATAACGGATTTGGACACGGACGGCATTGCGATAAAAATCTCGTCGATGGAAAAGGCATCCACGGACTGTTGAATCTTCTCCCTTCCGCCAACCACCTTGATTCCCTGAATATACCTGCCCTGCTTGTTGGGGTCATCATCTATGATGCACTTGATTTGCATATGCGTGTATCTGCTGCCGACAATGTCCCTGATAATCAGGTTTGCCGCCTCGCCCGCACCGATTATCATCACATTGGTGCCGGCCTTCTGCTTCATGCTCTTTCTTTTCAGCCCTCTGAAAAAACGGTAACTGAACCTGCTCGCAAAAGTAAAGGCAATCAACAGACAGACAAACATAAAGGGATAGCTTCGCGGCACAGATTTGTGAAACACCATCATGCCAATGCTGTTGAGCACAACTGTAATGCCGCACGCCACCACAATATTCTGCATCTCATTTACACCGGCAAACGCCCAAAGACTGTTGTAGAGACGGAAGATGGCAAAAACTGCAAGGGCAATCAGGACAGTAAAAGGCAAAAAGGAATACACGGAGTCTAAAAAGGTTTTCTCGATGTTCCGATAGACAAACTCATACCGTATCACCAAAGCAATCACTGCCGCTGCGACAACGGCAATGATATCGTATATCACCAGAAATATTCTTCTATACAATAATGCTGTGTTTATTGTTCTTTTCATTTTACCCTTCCTGTAACAAATCTGCCCCGTTCTTTTCTTTCTTCTCTGCCGGGATCATCAGCACCAAAATCAGCAGAAAGCCAAAACCGGTGGGAATATAGGGGATAAACACCCACTCCACCAGACCACAGATACCAAAAACCGCCAAAACGCCAAACGGAATAAGCGCTGTGCTCTCTCCCTTGTGATGCAAATAGTAAAAAACACTCCTGATTCCTGCAATTATACAAAAAACAAAAAAATAGATTCCTGCGCCGATTCCAAAATCATTCGCCACCTGCAAAAACACATCATGGGCGTGCGCGATTTCTTTTCCGTCCTCGGTAATCAGAATGACTGTCTCGTGGCCTTTCCAATTTAACTGCTGTAAGTATAGCTTGTAAATTTCAAGTCTGCCATTGCTATACAAGTTCGCATTTTCCCATCTCTCAGCATTAATTTCCTCTTGCGATTTCACCGTTTCTGAAATCCCCATAGGATCATCAGCAGTATCCGTCCCTGTATCAATTTGTCCGCCTGAATTATCTTCATCGCCTGTGCTGATACGGTTATTTGCAATATAGAAAAATTTGGATAATGTAATAAATCGGAAGGAGTCCCAGTCCTCCCCTTTCCTTATGGAGTCAAGAAACCATTCGATTTCATAGGTAAAAGGTTTTCCCACTACAGCTGGTACAATACGGCATGCAGTAAAAACAATGGGAAAGAAACAGACTGCTGTAACCGCCACCACTGCAACTCTTTTAGCCAGTTCTATTACACCATCCCTATATTCTGTCAGCGTAACTATAATACACATGGCAGGGCACAAAATCAATGCCGCGAACAGCCCTGTACGGGTCGCCGTTAAAAACAAAAAAGCAGCCGACATTCCCATAAGCCATATTTCTTTCCACGCCGCCTTTATGCTTTGTCTTTCCTTATAGACCACCATAAAACGTATCTGTGCAAGCACAAGCACAAACACCATATAAACTGCGGTCATCGTCACCGTATGGAAAACACCGGGATACCGCGTATACATATAATAATGAAACGGCCTGTAAAGTATCGCATAGATGCTGATACCCACAAAGTGAATAAAAACACCATTAGAAAAATGGTACAAATACTGTTGTATCTTTCCTTTGTAAATAACACGGACTACAAAAAGACCGAAAAAGACCGCGATATGAATCGGCCATACCCTTCCGTTCCTGCTTCTTACCATTTCAACGGCAAGCAGTACCAATGCAGTCATGTATACCCATGACACCTTATTTCTGCTTTTTCTATCCCAAATCAGAAGCCTGACGGTATTTAAAACCACAAATCCCCACAGAACAAAATATAATACATTCCCCTTATAAATCTCCCAATTCTCCAAATCCTCTTTGTGCTGCTGCAGATAGTAAATGCTGCCGCCCACTGCCAAAATCAAATAAACCAGATTATACCAGTTGAAAATTTCTTTCTTCGTATAACTGCAAATGATGACCAATGCAAAGCTGGCAAGCACAAGATTGATAGCAAGCTTCTGGTCCTGTAGGTTTAACGCATTTAAATAACGCACGCCTCCAAGCATAACGCCGGCAAAAGCAAATGACTGTAAAACCGCCGGAAGCCGTTTTAAAAACTCCTCCTTGGGTATCCTTGCCTCATTCGGAGGCTGCCGTCTATGAAACAGACTGTAAAGTGCAAAAAAACCAAATAACAGTATGCCTGTTAAGTAAAACAAAATATCCCTCGGATTGTCTGTAAAGCGTTTCCCCGGGAATACATTCCAAAAACCCCACAGAACTGCTCCCGTCACCAGAATTCCTGCTGCTGCCCTAAAGCCAAAATCCGCTCTGACACAACGAGTGTCCTTGCGCAGCAAAAACTCTGCAAGCAAAATCAGGAAACTGCCTGCAAGCAGCACCGCTAAAGCACAGAGTGCATACTGTCCTTTTGTAAAATAGGCTTTATATGCATAGCAGGCGTCTAAATTAACACCATCGCCCATAGAAAACAGCAAACCTGCACTTTCATTTTCAATGGTAAAATAATATGCCTGCCCAATCTCCAAATCAGATTTTATCTTGACCTGGCAGCTTCCGGGTATCGTAAGGTCATTGACTGCGTAACTCTTTTCTTCCAGCTTCTGCAGGTTTGCATCAAACAGGCGAAAAACCAATGTTCCTGTTTTCTCTTCCGGTTCCAGTTCTTCATTATAAATATAAAAGCTGATGGAAGAAAGTTCACCGGCAAGAGGCACAAACCCCTGCATGATAGTACCCTCATTCAGCATGATGGTCTTGGAATTCTCGTCTATCTCTCCCTCATAATGCATGGGGCGTATCAGTCTTAAGGGCCATACCAGTGCAACTGAAATAACCATAAATATAAATATCATGGATTGTACTGCCCGCTTCAGTGATATGCTTGTCCTCAACTGTTCTTCCTCTCTTTGATTCTTGCTATTTATCCTTGATAGTATATCACAGTTGCCATTTCTTTACAACTTTCAACTCTATCTGTCTCCCCCCGTCAGATTCAGATTCACCCCATTCATATAGTCAGAGCCCTCTGACAACAGCAGATGAATAGCAGGCAGCACTTCCTCCACCCTCATGTTCCGCTTCATTGTGCTGGCTTCCCGGTTCATCTCGATGATTTTGCCGTCAATATTATCCAAAAACTTCGTTTCCATCATATTGGGCGATATGCCGTTTACATTGACCCCCTTGTCCGCAAACTCAACCGCCATACTCTTCATCAACCCCAAAAGGGCATATTTCACAAGGACATACTGGGACATAAACTTTGGAGGCATCCCCACCGTACATGCAGTCAGCATAACGGCTACTTTTCCATTTCCCCGCTTTCCCATTCTGGGCAGGAAATATTTTCCTATTTCTCCAAGAGAATGTACCTGTATTTCCATATCCCGCAAAACATTCTGCCAGTCAAGCTGCTTGACGCGATTGTATGAAAGCTTTGCAGCGGGCAGATGCAGGATACAGTCCGGACACTCGCAGATTTCCGCCACACGTACAATCAGATCCTTCACTTCTTCAGGCTGGGACAAATCCGCCTGCTGCAGCATAAGCGTCACTGCAGAAAGCCCTTCTTTTAATGTCAGAAGCGCCTCGTCATGCACTGCATAATGGGCAATGACCATCGCCTTTTCTCCATTTTTTTTCAGTTTTTCCTCCAGACTTCTGATAAACGCAATTCCAACTTCGGAAGATGCTCCTGTAATAAAGTATACCTTATTCTCCATCTGCCAATACTCCTATCTGCATAGTTCCTCTCAGCACTTTTTCATGGTTCTGGTTGGTAACCGTAACCTTTAGCTTAATTATAGAAAACAATTCGTTTTTTCCCACAACCTCCCCACAAATTTTTAACACGTCTTCCGGAAAAACCGGCTTGACAAATTTTGTTTCCACGCTGTGAATCAGGCTTCTCTCGCCAGGCATATAAACCCCTGCCAGTGTTGACAAAAAAGAAGCTGTCAGCATGCCGTAGGACACGCGGGAAGTATATCCTTTTTTTCTTGCAAATTCCTCGTCGGTGTGAAGCGGGTTGCTGTCACCCGTAATAGCAAAAAATAATTCCATCATTTCGGAAGTCACCCGCACCTCAAAGGATTCTTCCATTCCAATTTCTATTTCTTCAAAACGGTATCTGTTCATTCTCCCTCCGGCACAACATCATATTCGCCATTTAACACTTTATTGTTTATAATTTCCAATGCTTCTTTCTGACATTCCTGCCAATAAACATAGGCTTCGTCCCATGTACTGTATTTTTTATCTCCGCGTCTGTCCGCAAGCGCATAGTGCTCCGTCAGATAATTACCCAAAAAAGCAGTACATTTCTCTGAACCGGAAGCGTTGACATGACTGCCCCCATCGTAATAGTCTGTAGCAAAGTCAATGCCCAGCTCGTCATAATGATTATTAAAATTCAGAAAATCATACCCATAAGAAGTAATAATGCTCTCCATATAGTTAAATTTTTTCTGCATATCCTCATCTAAAGCCATGGGGGATACAATGAACAGAGCGTTCAAATCCTTCTCCTGCAGATACGCCAACAATGCACGCAGACTTTCCTCCTGTTCTGCAGGTATTGCCACTCGTTCTGTAACGTCACTGTAATCAGTACCTGTTCCGGGCTGTACCACATCATTCATCACATGCCCCTTTAAAGGATGAAGCCTCTCATACCGAAATGCTGTATACTGATCCGGAAGAATCAGTGTCTTCCAGTTAGAATGATATTTAAAAATATCAAAATAATAAGTATACCGTTCCGACACATCCGGCACGAGGCTGTTGATAAGCCGGATTCTGTTCCACGAATATTTCAAATTGTCCGTAACGCCCCTTGCATACGCCATATTATCAGCCATAGAGCCTTCTTCATACGCATACATACGAAGTTCAAACACAAACAACTCCGGCGACTGGGTTTTTAGCGCCTCCTCCACCAGATATACCGCGGCTTTCGGTCTCTGCACATTGCTGGAAAGAGGATACATGGTAAAGCCGTATTCCCCCCACAGCTTCGGCGCGGCATAAAACGGATACACCGGGCTGGAGCCTATCATAATCACATCTATCGTATCCTTGGGCTCCGCATAAAAACCAAGAAAGATCTCCTTGATATCACCGTTTGTCCGCAGCATATAGGTAAGTGACTGTAATAGGAATAAAAAAATAACCGCAAATAAAATTGCCTTCACAGCCTGCTTTCTGTTCATGGCAGCCTCCTAAAATCCCTGATAAATAAATTCCGCCGCACTGTAACCCGGTCCGTAATAGCCTAATAAAATCACATAAAACAGCAGCGCATACCAAATCATCCAGCGTATTACAATATTTTTCCGCGCAATCCGCTCCCGCACACTCTCCTTTTGCTGCAACACGGATACTGCCAGAAGGACAAGCAGCGATACAACAGCAATTGTAAATTCTATCCAGTCCAGTCCAAGCGAAAACAAAGAACCACGAAACAGTGCTCCGACATTCCCTATTTGGACTGCACTTGCCAGCATACGGCATGCAGCAGCCACCGAATCCGCCCTAAAGAACACGAACCCAATACTGACAAGAAAAAAAGTCCGTATCATCCGCCACAAATCTAACCCTTTGCTGTCTGTACGAATATGGCACTTTTCCATTAGCTTTTTATATGCCGGATTCAGCAATTCTCCCACTACAATATAAAACCAGTGCAGCAGTCCGGAACCGATAACAAACTTCCAGGCCCCGCCATGCCAGACTCCCACTGTGAACCAGAGTATAAGCATTGCCGTAAAAGTGGTAAACTGCTTTCCCCTCTTTTTTCCGAATTTTTCCTTACACCTTTTACCCAGCTTTGCAAACGCCTGTGTTCTGAGAAGCGGATAAAAAACATACTCCTTCATCCATACGCCCAGCGTAATATGCCACCTTCTCCAATACTCGGGGATTGTTTTGGAAAAGAAAGGCGTCTCAAAATTTTCCGGCAGTTTAATGCCAAAGGTCTGGGAAACTCCCAGCGCAATGTCCATACTTCCCGAAAAGTTCGTATACAGCTGAAAAGCAAAACAGATGGTCGCTATCCAGATATAGATACCTCTGTAATTCGCATAATTGTCATACACCGTATTGACAATCAGATTCATGCGTTCCGAGATAACCAGCGTCTTGAAGAATCCCCATAACATTCTTTGAAAGCCAAAGGTAACCTGTTTATAATCAAATGGATGTGGCTGAAAGAACTGCTCCCCATCTTCCCTGTAGCGTAGAATCGGCCCGGACAAGATGGCAGGAAAATACATGCCATATAGCGCCAGTTTCAAAAAATTCTTTTGCGGCTCTGCAATTTTATTGTAAACATCTATGACATAGCCCAGAATGGAAAAGGTATAAAAAGAAATGCCTAACGGTATCAGAAACTGAAATCCGCTGATAATTCCTCTGCCTCCCCGAAAAATTCCGGCAATCCCGTTGATTGTATAGATGCCAAAATTGACATACTTTAACACAAAAAGGCTGCCCACAAGCAATATTACCGTTAAAAACAATGCGACACGTCTCTTTTCAGCCTCTTCATACCGTTCCATAAAACAAATACCCGCATATGCTGCCAGACACGCCGCTATCGGGTATAAGATAAGGATACCGTTTCCCGACAGAAGATAGTAAACAGCGCTCGCTGCAAGTAAAAGCAGCCACCGCAGCTTTGCAGGAAACAGATAATATACAATTAGTGTGCATACATAAAAACACAGAAAAGAGAAGGATGTAAAAGACATAACCAATCCTTTCTAACACAAAGCATCTTAAGACCGCTTAATCAACCTGTCCCAAAATAATATCTACCATCTCTCCTACATTTTTCATGGTGACCACCTGTCCCATGGAAAATTTAATGCCAAACGCCTGCTCCACCGCAGAGACCAGATTGATATGCTCTAAAGAATCCCAATCCTCGATATCGCTCGAAGTTGTACTGTCGTTTACCACAATCTCTTCATCATCAAAAACATCCCTGAACACCTCGTTCAGTTTTTCATATGCTGCTTCTCTTGTCATGCTTCTACCACCTTTATTACTTTATTTTTGTTTTCATAACCTGCTTCTACTTCATAATACCACACTGTGCTGCCGTCTTCACCTGTTTTTTCAAGCGTAAATCCCATAAGCGCATAAAAATTTTCCACCATCTTATTCTTGGCAGTCGGATAGTAATAACCCTTTATCCCGCCAATGCCCTCTTTGGCACAGGTGTGCACCAGCGTATCCAGCATGGCATACTCCATATCCCGCTTTAGGACGCGGCAGCTCATCAGCCACAAATCCATATGCAGCAGGCCGCCCTCCCTGTGGCCAATCAGTACGGATACCACCCCGTTATCGCCAAATTTGTCCTCCAGCTTTCCGTAGAGCGTAATATAGGAGCTGTCCGCCGCAATCTGCTCAATCTCCGCCTGTGTATAACGTCTCGTCGTCAGGTTAAACTGATTGCTCTTGTTGGTAAGCTGTGCAATACGCGCCATATACAGCGGCTCAAAGGGCTTTATTGTACCTTTCATATCGAGGGAATGGAGATAATCCTCATAGCTTCCGAAGCTCTCCTGTTCCTTTTTTCTCTCCATATTTGCCTTGTACATCTCGCTCCGCAGCCTGTCATCCTCTGACAGATTCGTCACCTCAAAGAAACCGGAATGATCCAGAATCCGGATATACTGCTCAGGGCTCATTACCTCCGGCACGGAAACGCCTTGCAGACTGCTCCTTACAATCTCACGCTCCGCAGGATTATCGTCCACAAACACGAGGCTGTCCTGCATAATATTTAATTCCGATGCTATCTCTGCCACATTTTTGCTCTTCGGCTCCCAATTTGCCTTAATCAGCACAAAATCCTCCGGCTTTAATGTCCCGTCAGGATGCTTGAGACCGGCCATGGCGTTCTCCTCTTCATTTTTGGAGCTGATATTCAGCATAATACCGATGTCCTTCTGCCGCTTTAAGTACCCCTGAAACTCCGAGTACACCTGCCCCATGGAAGTCTCCTGTCCAATCTCCAGATTTTCCGCACCGTCATCTCCCACAACGCCGCCCCAGAGCGTATTGTCCAAATCCAGAACCAGTGCCTTTTTATTCTTTCCATAAATGGACTTGATAATATTGGCAATATTAAAACTCAGTGCAGGAACTGCCGGCAGGCAGAGCGCATACTTGTACATATGCCAGTAGAACGGGTCCGCCCATTTGTCAAGCCCATAGCAGGCAGAAAGGTAGTTGATGTCATTGATGTAAAAATGATTGTGCTCACGGGCATATTGATAAAACCTTTCATTCATTCGATTTAAAAAAGAAATCCTGCCATGTATGTCGCAAGCCTCCTTGTTGCCCAATAGCCTGTAAAACGGATATTCAAAGTTATTCTGGATGATGGGACAGTGATAACTTTCCTGCAGCTTGTCCCACATCACTTCATAATGGCGGTAGCTCTTGTCCAAAAGTGCATCCACCGTTTCTGCTGTATCCGACAACTCCGGATATTCCTGTACATTCCGATTGCTTGTGTGAATGTAAATCATATCCGGCGCAAATTCCTTAAGCTCTGCATTGTCAAACATTGCATCCTGCCAATACTGTGCGTATTCCGATTCGTAAAACTGAGGTTCTATTCCATAATGCAGGAGAAAAAGCTCCAATACCTTTACAATATCATGCGTGGTACTGCCGCCCAGAACGGCGATTTTTTTCCGGATACGCAGACTGCCGTCAGCAAGCAGCGCCTTTTTGATGCTCTTCGCCTTTTTTAAAATGTATTCACTGTCAAAAGGATATTCCAGCTCCCGCATTTTTTCCTCCATATCGCTATGATTTCTATTCTACAATCCCCAAACAATAAAGAAGTATCTCCGCCGCAATATGCTCACCTAAGATACGATACCCCGCATCATTTGGATGAATCCAATCCGACAGAAAATTCTCTGCCGTATCCGCATCATGTGTATCCATCAACCCCGTGTTATATATGTCTATCACCGGATACCCATTCCGCTGTGCCATTATTCTTATCGGATTCATATAGTCATCCAACGTCGGAATCCCGTCAAAGTTTATATACTTTACATGCAGACTTGCCTGTGCAAATGTCGGATACGCCGTCACGAAAAAAAACAACGTATTGGGACATTTTGTTTTCATAGAATTCACAATCCTTTGCAGTTCCCCGCAATAGCCCTCCGTTGTGCCACCATCCAGAACACCAAAGTCTTTCACTTCCGGACCTGCCAGAAAATCATTTACCCCTGCATAAAAAACCGTAATTTCATATTCTCCTAAAAAAAACTCGTCCTCATGTGCGCCGATTGCCCGCTCATCATTATCACTATAAGGCGCTATTGTCGCAGAGCCACGTCCATGATTACACACCTCTTCAAACTGCAACGCCTCCTGCACATAATAGACATAACTGATCTGCCTGCCATCCGTATCTTGACTGCCCCCAAATCCTTCTGTAATACTATCCCCGATAAAATTAATTTTAACATTCGGAAATGTGCAGCCTGCCGTCTCCAGTATCTTTTGGTCCAATTCGTTTATCTTTAACGTTTTTTCAAAAGAGTTCTCCCATTCATAAACCTGATTGCGCTCCTGCACATACGCCCGCAGAAGCTCTACTGTCTCCGGCGCAATGGTATCTGCCTGCCAGACAACATTTCCGCTCACATCATACAAGATCTGAGAACCCTCCGACACCTTGTAGTACGGGCGCGTTCTCAGCCGTTGACTTTTACGGCCGTCGTTCTCCCTCCTGTAATATACTCCTGCTAAGGAAGCTGCATCACCTGTTTGCAGTTCCTCTTCCTGATTTGGGTCGTTCTGCTGTGCCATCACATAACTTTTATCTTCCCCAAAAGTCTCTATCAGAAAAAAAGCGGCAATGACAACCGGAACCATCATTAATCTCCGAAGCAGCCATGCCTTTTGTTTCTCCCTTCTTTTCCGCTCCATATCGTACAATCCTCTCGTCTCACCATCTATCCCCCAATGGTATATTTTTACTATTTTTCCATATACCATTACATTTTATCACCTTATGTTCAATATGACTATACTTAATTTTTCTTAAGTTTCCAACAACACTATACAACTTCAGTTTGTTGGTGTATAGTAGAAAAGTGCACTTCCGCATAAACGGTCTGCATTTTATTCTGCGAGAGAGGAAAGAACCATGCTTTTCAATTCCTATATCTTTATCTTTTTGTTTTTGCCGATTGCCCTGCTCGGTTATTTTTTATTGAACCGGGCAAAGCATTATGAGATGGCAAAATGGTTTTTAACCGGCATGTCACTATGGTTTTATGCCTATTTTAACATTTCCTACTTGGGTATCATTCTGGCAAGCATCGCCCTGAATTACCTGTGCCACATCCTGATGTTGAAGCACGTTCACTCCAAAGCCGTTTTAACCGGCGGTATTTTAGGCAATCTTGCTATCCTCTTTTACTTTAAATATTTCAGCTTTCTGATTGAAAATATAAATAGTCTGTTCCATATAGATTCCATTGTACCGGATATCCTTCTGCCCCTCGGCATTAGTTTTTTCACCTTCCAGCAGATAGGCTTTCTGATAGATGCCTTCCGTGGCAGCGTATCCGGACAGGCTTTTTCCGATTATGCGCTTTTTGTCACCTTTTTCCCACAGTTAATCGCCGGCCCGATTGTCAGCCACGAAGAAATGCTTCCGCAGTTTCAGGATATTTCCAAAAAGCAATTTCGTTTTGACAATTTTTATATGGGACTGCGCATCTTTGTTCTCGGACTTGCCAAAAAGGTGCTGCTTGCTGACACCTTCGGCATCGCGGCAAACTGGGGCTTTCAGCACTATGCCTCCTTGGATGCGTTAAACACTTTTCTCGTCATTTTGTCCTATACCTTCCAGATTTATCTGGACTTCAGCGGCTACTGCGATATGGCGCGGGGACTCGGGCTTATGTTTAATATCCGGATTGCCGTCAATTTTCTCTCTCCCTACAAAGCTGCCAATATCACGGAGTTCTGGGACAGATGGCACATTACCCTGACCCGCTTTTTTACCCGGTATCTCTATATCCCCCTCGGCGGCAGCCGTAAAGGAACGCTGCGCACCTATGTAAATGTCTTGATTGTTTTCTTATGCAGCGGCATCTGGCACGGCGCAGGCTGGACTTATCTGTTATGGGGTGTTATGCACGGTATTTTAAGTGTACTGACCCGCATTTGGCAAAAAGGAAAGGAGCGTCTGACCCAGAACCGGCAAGAATATTTGCATATCTGGCAAAAACGGTTTCTGCGTGGGATTTCTGTCTTTTTTACCTTTTTCTTTGTTATGCTCGCATGGGTTTTCTTTCGGGCGGATACGGTACAACAGGCAGCCTGCATGATAAAGAATCTGTTCTCTGCTTTTGGAAATACGCCGCATGGATTTCAAATACAGAAAGAAATATCGGGAGCCTTCCAGCTCCCCGAAATCTTTTATGTTCTGAAATTTTTTAGGCTTGACGCCCTGCCTCTCGGCTCCTGCTACTGTATGTTTCTTTTCCTTCTGGTGGCTTTCATCCTGATATTCTGTTGCAAGAACCTTTTTGAGACAGAAGAAAGCCACAAACCGCACGCAGCAGGCACCATCAGTCTGGCAGTCCTCTTTGTATGGTGTGTGCTTTCCTTCTCAGGAGTCAGCACCTTCCTGTATTTTAATTTTTAAAGATTTATTTTGGAAAGGATGAGCGATTATGAAGACTTCCTCGAACCAGGCACCCAATTATAAAAAACATTGTATTCTGTTTGCTGCCCTCTCTTCTCTGGCGCTGCTTGCTGCAGCCGCGCTGGTCGTTGCAGCAGACCCTTTTTTCCAATACCACAAGCCCATAAAAGGTCTGTACTACCTCATCGACAATAAACTCTGCCAGAACCCCGGTCTTGCCCGAAATTTCGAGTACGACAGCATCATTGTAGGTTCCTCCATGACTGTCAATTTTGACACAAAGCTCTTTGCCGAAAAGCTGGAACTGCATACGATGAAGCTCTCCTATGATGGCGCTTACCCAAAGGACATTGACACCATACTGTCGCTTGTCAGAAAAAGCCCCAACGAAGTCCGCGCCGTTTTTCTCAATATTGATCCTCTGAATTACCGGGCGGAACCTAATATCACCGCTTATGGAATCCCTGCCTATCTTTACAACGACACCGTGCTGGACGATATCCCTTACCTTCTCAACAAAGAAGTCATTCTGGATTATATCATCCGCCCGCAGATTGAGCGGGAGGGCACGCCCCTGAACGAAGCCTACTGGTCCTGGATATACATGTGGTATGGAAAAGATATTGTGTTTCAGACTTACCGGGCGCCCTCTGACATGCAGCCTGCCTTGCCGGAGGATGCCTTTGCCGACAAGGTTGCCGCAAACCTTGAAACCTATATTCTTCCCCACATAGAAAGTATGCCGGATACCGAGTTTACCATCTTTTTCCCGCCCTACAGCGTTCTCTACTGGTACAACCGCTATGCCGATGGCAGCCTTGCAGCAGAGCTTCAGGAAGAGAAACAGATAATCGAAACCCTGCTTGCGTATCCGAATGTGAAGATATATTATTTTCAGGATGATTTTGATTATATCACCAATTTAGACAACTATTGCGACTATACCCATTACCGCCACGAGATGAATGATTACATGGCGGAATGCTTTGCAGACGGTTCCTGCCGGCTGAGCCTTGAAAATTATAATGATGTTATCGACAATATGCTTACATGGACGCAGAACTGCGACTATCAAAGTTATCTGCCCTGAATTTACGCCTCATTTATGGTTTCCTTAATGACATACTGCGGCGAATTGTTCATACAGACATAGATTCTGCCGATATACTCCCCAATCAGCCCCAGTATCAGCATCTGCATACCGCCAATGAATACCACCGCAGACATCAGAGAACTGAAGCCCATCGGCACACTGGGATTGATGAATTTCTTGATAATCGTGTAAATGCCGTAGCAGAAGCCCATGATCGCGCAAAAGGCTCCTATCATGGTTGCTATCCGCAGCGGCTTCACCGAAAAAGAAGTAAAACCGTTTACCCAAAGATTAATCAGCTTCCCCAGCGTATAACCTGAAGTGCCGACTTCTCTTTCCCTGTGCGTCACATTCACATTGATGATATTCTTTGTCGCCCGCAGCACAAGACCGATGACATATGGGTAAGCATTTTCATATCTTGCCACCTCATCGATGACAAAGCGCCGCGCCGCGAAATAACTGGAAATATACAGTTCCTTTGGCTTCCCCAGCATAACCCTTGTCATAAGTTCGTTGAGCTTGCTGCCGAAATTCCGGAACCATGAGTGCTGCTTGTGCTCATATCGGGCATATACCACATCGGCGCCTTCTTGGATTCCCGCTATCAGCTTGCCCACCTCATTCGCAGGCGTCTGCCCGTCATCATCCAGGCATACGACAATATCTCCTTTTACATGGCGGAATCCCGCCATCAACGCCGCATGCTGTCCGAAATTCTTGGACAGGTTGATTCCTTTGATTCTGGTATCCGCTTCGCAGAGACTTCTGATAACGGAAAAGGTATCGTCCGGCGAGCCGTCGTTTACCAATACAATCTCATACTCATAATCTGAAAGTGCGTCTACCGCCGCAGCCGCTTCATCCACCACTGCCCGAATCGTTTTCTCCGAGCGGTAGCAGGGAATTACAAAGCTAATTAACTGTGCCATTTTAATCCGGTCTCCTTTATCCGCAAGCTCTTTATGTGCCGTTCCCGATTTACGGGAGGGCCGTCCGTATCGGCTTATATATACAAAAAACTTCTTCACCTTCCAGCAATATGCTGTCCACCTTGTAAAGCTCTATCGTCTCCCCCTGCTCGGCATAGTAACCTGAGAGGCTCTCTCCAAAGGGAGGAAGACTTTGCGGCTCCTCTGCCTGTACAATGACAAACACATTGTCCTGATAAAGCAGCGCCTGCTCCATGGAAGCAATGCCAAAATACCGCAGCTTTTTATCATTCAGCGGGCTTTTGGATGCCCATCCTCCCATGATATCATAATTGGATATGGTATTGTCCACATCACAGAACAGTTTTTCCGAGTAACGCACCGTGGAATACACATCCGCAAAATAGAAGTTATCCTCATTTTCTCCGATATAGTCCCGCAATGCCGCCCATGCCCTGTTTGTGTCCTCTCTCGCTTCATACTCCGCGCATACTGCTTTTACGCTGCCACCCACGGAAACAAGACACAACCCCGCCAGTATCACGCCAAAACACGGCTTTATCACTGCCTGCAGCCTGCCTTCCTTTCCTTCTTTACATTCCCGCAGCAACATGGCAAGCAGAATCACAAACTCCATCAAATAGAGGGAATGGGTAATCCGCTCCGGCGCCCTGCCCCTGTACAGGATAAACAACCATAGCCCACTGCGCACAAAAAACAGGAAGGGCAGTTCCCACAGAAACCGAAAATGCCGGTTTTGCAAGGCTGCTGCCAAAACCATAAGGTACATGGCAATAACAAACAGATTCCACGGATAGTCCGTCTCGTGAAGTGTTCTGTATTTATAATCGACTACCGCCCGTTTCAGCATGGCAGCAAAAGAAGCCTGCTGTTTTCTTGTTTCCGCCGCATAGTCGCTGATTTTTTTCAAAACATCTGCGTCAATTTTTTCATCCAGACCGAAATTATAATTTTCAATCAGCATCCGGCTGTACTTCGTCATGCCGATGCTCTCATAAAACGCTTCGTTATTTTCATAGGAAGGACGCCATTGCCAATAGAAATCGTAAAGCTCGGTTCTATTGTCAAAATACCGGTTGAACTCCTGCCAGTCGGCGCCGGCATGCGCCGCCATATGGACGCCCTGGCTCAGGGCAAGTCCTGCCAGAATTCCGCCGAAAACAGAAAAATATTTCGCAGCATTTTCCTTTGTAAAAAAGGGCTTTTCACAACTCCACCGACAGAGCCCCGTCACGCAGATAAGCGGCAATACAAGAAGAAGCATTTCTGAGCGAAGCTGAAAAGCAACCGTCACAAGCAGGATACAGGGCAGATTGCGCAGAAAAAATCCCTTTACCGTTTTTTCCTCCTTTGCGGTATAAAACAAAAATGCCGCAGCCGCCGCAAGCAGCGTGCAAGTCACAGTATACTGCGTAAAAACAAGCTCCCGCAAAAAGAGCGAGACAATCACAGCCGCTTCCAGACACAGCACTGCCACTTTTACTACCCGCTTTTTCAAATAGCCAAGCAGTCTCTCGGTAATCAGGTAAATGCTGCCGAAATGACAGAGGCACAAAAATATTCCATACCAGGGAAGCCCTCTTACCACACGGTAAAGAAGGCTGATAAAAAAGCTCAAGGGAAAAAGCATCTGAATATTTCTTCCCTCAGGCGTCCCCGTGTAGACGCCTGCCAGAATATCCTTAATCAGTGCATCGTCGTTCAAATCGTAGTAATAATCAAAAAAGATACCAATGACCACACACAGCAGAACGCTTAATCCCAATGCCCATATATGATTTTCTTTTTGTCTTAGCCAAGCCTTAACGTCCATCTTTTCTGTAATTCTCCACAACCTTCTTCACCGCATGAATCACGTCCTCCACATCCTGATCCGTCATAGCGTAATACAGCGGCAGGCTCATGATTTCCTCATACAGCTTCTCTGCTTTGGGACAGATTCCCTTTTGATACCCCAGTTTTTCATAATAGGGGTGATAGTATACCGGAATATAATGCACATTGCAGCAGACGTTTTCCGCCGCCATAGCGTCGAAAAACTGCCTTCTGTTTACCGTGAGCATTTCCGGTTTTATGCGAAGGATATAGAGATGTCTGGTGGTATCCGACTCCGGTATTTCCTCCTGCACGGTTACCTCCGGTATCTCTGCAAACGCTTCATTATAGCGCGCCACAATCCATTTTCTTCTTTCACTAAAACGCTCCAGCTTGTCAAGCTGGCTTATAATCAGCGCCGCCTGTATATCCGTCATGCGGTAGTTCATGCCCAGCGCTACCTGCTCATAATACCACGCGCCTTCTCTTTCCTTTTCCAACAGGGACTCGTCCCTTGTAATGCCGTGTGCCCTATAGAGCAGAAGTTTTTTGTAATATTCTGCATTATTTGTCAGAACCGCCCCGCCTTCACCGCCTGTCACTGTTTTCACAGGATGGAAGCTGAAAGTTGTCAGATCCGCAATGGAACCAACAGGCTTTCCGTCATATTTTGTTCCGATGGAATGTGCCGCATCCTCAATGAGAACCGCGCCGTTTTTCCGACAAAGCTCTAACAGCGGCGCAAGTTCTGCCGCCTGCCCTGTATAGTCCACCGCCACGACAGCCTTTGTTTTTTCCGTCATTTTCTCCGCCACAGAGGCAGGGTCAATATTGTAGGTTCTTTCATTGATATCCGCAAAAACAGGTTTTGCACCGCAATACAACGCGCAGTTTGCAGAAGCGGCAAAGGTAATCGGCGTCGTAATCACCTCGTCGCCTGCCGTCACGCCAATCGTCTGGCATGCGATATGCAGTGCCGCCGTGCCGTTGCTGACTGCAACCGCGTACTTCGCTCCCGTAAGCTCACAGAGCCGCCTTTCCAGCTCCGCAATCTTAGGACCGCAGGTCAAATCCCCGTTTCGCAGTACGTCGGCAACCGCCGCAACATCCGCCTCGTCAATATACTGATGTCCATAATTTATTTTTGTATCCCGGACGGGAGTCCCGCCCTGAATTGCCAGCTTTTCCATTTGTATACGCCTTCCTTTCCCGCCATTTGGCTGCTGCCGTTTTTCCAACAGTTTCCTAAAAGTATAGCACACGAATTCCCTTATGTCTAATTTTCTTGTGCAAGCTCTATCAGGGCTTTCGCAAGCCGCTCCGTGCCCTTTCCATCCACCAGTGTTTTCTCCCGATGACTGTATTCCTCGCGCAACGCTTTCGATTCTGCCAAAAGCCGGACATGCTCTACAATCCGCTTTGGCAGCTCTTCTTTTTCCTTCAGATAGTTCCCCCCATAGCACACCAGCCGCTTTTCTATAAAGGTTTCTACAAGGCGCTCCTGATTATCCGCAAAAGAAAAACACACAATCGGCACTCCTACGGCACACAACTCATACATGGTGGAGCCTCCCGCTGTCACGGCAATGTCGCACTGCTGCATCAATTCTGCCATATTGCGTACATTTTCATAAATCCGCACATTGCCATGGTGCTCTGCAATCGCACGCAGTTCGGGCAGATTGCTGTTAAAGCTTCCGCTGACTGCATGATAACACAGCTCCCGGCATCCGGTGTCAGACAAGGCAAGCTGTAATATCTGTCCCGCCAGATTGTACTGATCGCCGCCGCCGGTGGTAATCAGTACATGCGCCGCATTTTCTTTTACGGAATAATCCACATTTCTAAATTCCGCCCGCAGAGGCGCATAGGCGCACCCCAGTAAAAACGCACGGTTTCGCGGCAGAGCCCTCTCCCTGTAGGGCAGCATCTCTCCATAGATATTGTAGTTAATCAATATGTCCACAGGACAGGGAAACGCACACATATCGTCTATATAGGCGGTCTTGGTATATCTCCCCACCTGCGCAAGATATTCTGCCGTCACAAAATAACTGTCCGCCAGAAACAGTTCCGGTCTGTATGCCTCTAAGATCGGGATGCATACCGATAGTTCCTCCTCCGGCTTACGGTAGTCCGTGTGCAGAATCCGAAACTGCTGTCCCCTCGCGGTAAGCAGTCCCGCCGCAGCGTCGTCCGCCAGCACAAAGAGCACCTCTTTTCCCTGCTCCTGCAGCGCTCCTGCAACAGACAGACAGCGCATAATATGTCCGCTTCCGATTTCCCTGCCGCCGTCCGCCCTTATCAAAATCATGGCGTCATCCCTTTCCTGTATCTGATATAGGTATCCGTTTCTTCTTTTTCATATCCCAGTTCTTCAAAGATTCTGCACGACGCCTCGTTCTCGGGCTTCACTTTGGCATACAGAACCTCGACCTTGGGAAACTGCGCCGCGGTCAGTCTTTCGCCCTCTCGTATCAGTTCACGCCCATATCCTCTGTTCCGTACTTCCTTGTCAATGCTGTAGCTGATTTCCGCTTCCGTGTCGGAAAGAAAATCAAGCCGGAACATGCCAACAAACTGATCCATATGCCGGCCGAGATAAAGCTTTCTGTCTGCGCGGTTCAAGCTGCTGAAATACCAGTCCTCATGCACCTTCCACGGGATTGCCGCCGTAGAAAAGGACTGCTGCCTCGTCTCCGCCTCATTTGCCCATGTATATAACAGTGACGCGTGCTCCGGCTCTGCAGGCACAAACTCCAGATAATGCTCCACGGCCTCCGCACTGAGGGGGGTTCCCCGCTTTAAATCCACAAGACTTTTCTTCCCCAGTACATTGTCATACTCTCTGGAATGTAACCCATAACCCGGACGTATTACCCTGATATTCTCCTCGGTAAAAGCCTCTCCCTGCTCTATGTCGTTTACCACAAAAACAGATTTGCGGAATATCACGTTTTCTTTTTCCTGCTCTGACGCGCCGTAGCGCACACTGCCCATCGCTTTCTCCGCCTGCCGGATATCCCGCACCATTGCGGCAAACTCCTCCGGTTCCATGGAAAAAGAGGAATCCGGATTTTCAATCTCCCTTCCCAGGCAGAAATGCTTTTCAATCACCGAAGCGCCCATCGCCACCGCTGTCACAGCTGCAAGACTGCCCATGGAATGGTCTGAAAGACCAACCGGAACGCCAAACCGCTCTCCCATATCCACCATAGCCGCCAGATTCATTTCATCGGTGATTGCCGGATAAGCGCTGGCACAGCGAAGTAAAATCAGATTCGGGTTCCCCGTACTTCGAATCGTCTCTACTGCTTCCTCGATTTCCGAAAGAGAAGACATTCCCGTGGACAGAATCATGGGCTTGCCCTTTTCAGCCGTATACCGAAGCAGCGGAATATCTACCAGTTCAAACGAAGCAATCTTATAAAATTCCATACCGATTCCTTCCAGAAAATCCACTGCCGTCTTATCAAAGGGCGCCGAAAAGAAATCGATGCCAACCCTGTCCGCCTCCTCTTTAAGCTCCTTCTGCCATTCCCACGGCGTATACGCCTTTCCGTAAAGCTGATACAGGTTTTCTCCCTTCCAGGTCCCGTTATCTATATGAAAATATGCATTGTCACAGTCAATCGTAATCGTATCCGGCGTATACGTCTGTATCTTCACACAGTCCGCCCCGCTCTCCTTCGCCGCACGGATAATCTCTTTCGCCCGCTCCAGACTGCCCGCATGGTTGCCCGACATCTCCGCAATGATATACGCCGGCTGACCCGCTCCAATCAGTCTTTCCTTAATCTTCACCTGTCCCATGACCTTTCTCCTTTCCGTGCAGTGCCTTATACTTCGCCTCCGCAATTCTCCAGTCTTCTTCCGTATCAATATCCTGCACCTCTGACTCCGGAAGTTCAAACGGAAGCGTTTTCTCCATGACCATCTTCTTCTGTTTCAGAAAACTCTCTACTTTAATGCAGTAAAACTGCCCTGCATCGTGATAAAAAGGCTCCAAATCCTGCGACCTTGCCAGCATATATTCCTGCCACTTAAACTGTAAAAAGCCGTCTTCCCCCATCACAACGCTTCTCTGCGGCGGAAAACTGAACCTTACCACGGGCAGCAGCGCATCCGCTTCCTGCTTAGTCACCTTCTCCATCGCTTCCTTCAGTCTTTTTGCCGACACAAAAGGCGCTGTCGGATAAATACAGCAAATATAGTCAAACTGCACGCCCCTCTCACGATACTGCGCCAATACCTCAAGCAGCACATCCGCCGTCGTCGCATAATCATTCGCGGTATCACTGCTCCTGAAAAAAGGCACCTTCGCTCCCGCATTTCTTGCAAGCTCCGCGATTTCTTCGTCCTCCGTGGACACCATAACCTCGTCAAACACGCCCGAATCCAGCGCCGCCTGTATCGAATAAAGCAGAATCGGTTTTCCTAAAAATGGCTTGATATTTTTTCTGGGTATCCTCTTGCTTCCGCCCCTTGCGGTAATCACTGCCAATGTTTTCATTTCTTTTAACCCCTCTTTTTTCTACTGATACGCTTCCGCGCTTTTCTGTAAAAAAGCAGCAGACTATAATATACAAAAAACCTGACCTCCGACTGCATCAGCAATGCAATCATCCTCTGCTCCTCCGCATCGGTATGCTGCCTGTAATACGGATTTGCCTGAAAATCAGGGTATCTCTCCAACATGCCCCTCTTCAGTTCCTTCACAAAGGCAAGTTTTCTGCCCTTCATCCCCAGCATATAGGAAAACAGCGTATTTACAAAATAGAGCTCCGTAAACCGGTACTCTAACTCCGCATGATACTCCTGTAAAAAACCTCTCTCCCGACATTCCTCGTACAAAAGCTCCGCCGCCTTCATTCTGTCACGGCACTTTGCTTCCGTTATCACATGCACGGTGGAGACTTCATGCTGATAGTAAAAATACAGCGGCTCCTCCACTCTCTCAAAGTGGGTAAAATACAGGGACCACAAACTGCCTGCACAATTATCCTCATAAAAAATCCCTGACGGGAAATCCAGTCCGTTCTTTCTTATCACTTCATGCCGGTAAACCTTCACCACCATGCTGCCCGGGCGCATAATCAGCCTGCCGTGCTTTTCCTTGTCCAGAAGACCGGTCTGCTCTGCAAAATTATTCTGAATCACTTTGCCCGGCTCAAAAGTATACGCCGGCACCAGGCTGTAATCGCAGCCTGCCACATCGGCTCCTGTCTCCTCCGCCCTCGCAATCAGCTTCCGGTAAAAGTCGGGCACAATCCAGTCGTCGCTGTCTATAAAGCCAACCCACTCTCCCGAAGCCGCCTTTAATCCCTCGTTCTTTGCTCCCCCCTGCCGTTTATTTTCCGCATAATGAATCACCTTTACCTTTTGCGGGCAGGCACTTTCATATTGCCTTAAAATTTCCAGGGAGTTGTCAGTCGAGGCATCGTCCACGGCAATGATTTCATAATCCTCTATTTCCTGTGCAAGAAGAGAATCCATGCAGTGCTTCAGCTTGTTTTCCGATGCCATATTGTAGACCGGTACAATGATACTGAGCTTCATAAGTCTCTCCCTTCACCAGCCGTCAAATGCCGGTACATCCTTTTTGGGGAAATCACCGGCGCTCTGCTTAAAACGCCTTTTTCCGCAAATTCCACTCTGCCGGAAAGCAGACCTTCCAGTACGGTAAGCAGTCGTTCCGCCGCCGCCTCCGCATTCCATTCTTCTGCAATGGTACGGTAGCCCTCTCTTCCCAGAGCTTCCATCTTTTCGGGCTGATTGATTAAACTGACAATTCTGTCATAAAACAGTTCCGTATTTTTGTTGGGATAGATCAGTCCGTTTTTATCAGGCATAACCAGAAACGGCACAGCCCCCACAGCACAGTTTGCCACCACCGCGCAGCCGCTGTTCATCGCTTCATTTAAAACCGCACCCCAGCCCTCCCGATAATCGCTTGTAAACAAAAAGATATCCGCCTGCTCCATATAACGGCGCACTTCTTCCGGCTTCTGAAATCCGGCAAATACAATCTCCTCCGCAACCTCTTTTTCCTTCGCCATCGCTTTCAGCTTTTCTGCGAGCTCACCGCCCCCTACCATGGTCAAAGAAAAATCATAACCTTCCTGTTTCAGTCTGGCCGCCGCTTCTATGGCATGTTCCGGATGTTTCCAGTCAATAAACCTTCCCGCCCACAGAAGGGATACCTTTCCCTCCGCATTGCGCCGCATCCGCTTTTTTTCCAGCAGCTCTTCTATGTCATATTCCACCAATCTTGGAAAATACCCCCATTTGAACATCTTGTCCGGATAGGCCCTGACGATATGAAAATCGCTTGCCACATAACCTCCACAGCAGAGCAGATACACGTTTTTCTTCCGGTAGCGGGTATGGTCCTGATATTTTTTCAAAAGACCTCTGGGTGATACCGCCTTCCACTGTCCGTCCTTATAAATGCGCTCACTCAGACGCACGGTCAGCCCGCCCGCCTGCAGCCTGCCTGCAATAAAGCTCTCGTCCTCCACACCGCCAAAAAGAACCACATCGCTCTCTGCAATCAGGCGGCGGCACTCCTCTTCCTTTTCATAATACAGGAGAAGATAAGGCAGTTCATCCAGGTTTTCGCCCCAGCCCATACGGATACGCTCCTCCTCCATGGGCTGTGTCTGGATAAAGTAATAGTCCCCGCCAAGGTGTTGGGACATTGCCTCGCAAAAGGGGGCTTGATGATGATTGATGTAGTTGGATACAAATGTTACCTTCATATTTTCACCTTCCATCTTTCGCCTTACAAGCTTTATGAATAATGGCAACACCCAGAGGCTATGCCGTTGTCATTGTGCGCATGGTATATTCCAACGCAGACACGCTCTCGCTCCGAGCCAGCCGTAGCGGTACGTAAGCTGCCAAAATACGGCAGCTAAGTGCCGACGGCCGGCAAGGGTCTGCATATGGAATATACCATGTGCACAATTCGGAACCAGCAGACAGGGGGCGCAATTACCCAATGAAAGTTCAGTAAGTACTTGCGAAACTTCCTTACCAAGTCACAGAAAATGGGCAATATAGACAAAATAAGGGCGACTTGCCACTGCTTCGGAGACGTTTTTGTCTATATTGAACATTTTCGTCACTCGCAAAAGATTCATCTCTCGCAGAAGATATTTCGCAATTATCCGACAATCTCACGGTAAATTTCTACAAGGCATTTGTAATTTGCATCGGGGTTATGCGTGACCGCGGCACGCTGCAACGCATTTTTTCCACAGGAAACTGCAAATGTATCGTCTGCAAACATGCGGCAGACATTGTCTGCCAGGGCTTCTTTGTCTCCGCGGGGATATAAGAGTCCTTCTTTTTCATGCTCTAACATGCTGGGGACGCCGCCGACGGCGGAGCTTACTACCGGCATGCCGAGAAGCATCGCCTCGCCCACGGAGTTGGAAGAATTTTCAATGGAGGAGGGCGACAGATAGAGATGGCTCTTTAAGTACTGACCGCACATTTCACTGCTGTTTAATTTTCCTAAAAAGACCACTTTCTCTGCAAGGTCGGCATCTTTTATGAGCTTACGGCAGTATTTACCATAGGAACCTATCTTGATTTTTTCTTTCAATGTTTTGTAGCGGGTAATCTCATCCCCTGCAACGTATACTTTGGTCTCGGGGAATTTTTTTACAATTTCCGGCAGTGCAAGAAGCAGATAATGCAGCCCCTTTACGGGGTAATTCCCCTGGCTTAAAAAAATCGAATATCTTTCACATTCTGAAAGCTGCCACTTAGGACCGTAAAATTGCGGTCTGAGCGTTTCATTCATAAAATGGTACTCCGCCGCGGGCGCAAGCTCCGCTGCAGCCTGCCTGTCCCACGCAGTACGTCCTGTTATATGCCCGACGCTGCGCAGCGCTTCCGTTTCCATCCTGCCGCGCTGCACAAACTTTTTTTGCTGCAGTGCAATATTGTCCCATCTTAAAATGTCCCGTATCAGAAAACGGTTTACGACGGACTTCGGCAAATCTGCCGTATAAAAATCTGCTATTTTCGAGCAAATCCCCTGAATCCCGACAAGCACCTGTTTCTTATCCTGCACACTTCTTGCCATGGCAAGCGTGTGGGGAAATTCCGTGCCGAAAATATGCACCACATCCGGCTGATAATCTTTTAAAACCGCCGCAAACTGCGCCTCCAGACTATTATCATAGCACTCCGGCTTCCCCGTATTTTCCGTAAATCCGAAATATCGAAGTCCGCCCGCCGTTCCCTGAAGCGGCGCTCCGCCTTTTCCCACGGGAAAGCAGACCCCAAGCTCAATCCCATTTTCCTCCCGATGGCGGATAAGCTGCTCCGCCAGTCCGGTCAGCCAGCCCTCTTTATTGCTTGCCGCCACGCCAAGCTCTTCTGCAATGGCAGGCAGCATAATATTGCAGAGCCATAATACCCTCATTTATACACCACCGCCTTTACTTTATTATACCACTTGGAAAAAACAGGGCTTTCCGCAAGAAAACGCCTGAGAGGTGCAAGAGTAACTGCCAGAAGAAAACCGTATTTCAGGCATTTTCCCCTGCCGAGATATTTTCTCGTAATCTCTTTGTGCTCTTTTCTGTCCTGCTTTCGGTTTTCCCTGCTCTCCGAAAAGCCGCCTCCCTCATAGGCGGCAATTACCATGCCCATATATGCCGGCGTCACGCCCTCCTGCAGACAGCACCACAGAAAATGCTCATAGTCCGCACGCACCACATAGGATAAATCATACTGCCTCTTTTCAAAAAGCTTCTTTTCATAAAAGCACGCCTGATGGCAGGGAATATTCCGGTAACACACGAAAGGCGTAATCTGCGGCGAAGACGCCACCGCGGAATTTGTCTTTTCATTAAAAATATCTCCGTAATAAATACCTGCACCTTGGTGCGCTTCCATATACGCCGCCGCTTTTTTCAGGATATCCGGCGACGGAAAGGTGTCCCCACAGTTTAAAAAATGGACCATCTGCCCCTTTGCCTTTGCCAGCGCTTTATTCATTGCGTCATAGATACCGCTGTCTTTTTCCGTAAAGATACGCAGTTTTCCGTTTCCCGCCTGCGCCGCACGCAGCTTTTCCACGGAACCATCCTTGCTGCCGCCGTCCTGCACCACGATTTCATAGTCCTCATAATCCTGCACCAATATGCTGTTTACCGTCTTTTCCAGCTTGTCACCGGCATTGTAACAGACCACTATAACGGAAAATCTGCATTGCTCCATACTGCCTCTCATTCTGCCGTCCCTGCGGCACATAAAATTCCCTAATAAAACAGCCAGCTCTGATATGGCAGAAGCCGTATGCCCTCCGCATATGCATCCCGCAAAAACATGGCAAAATACAGGCAGAACGCTGCCACAACTGCACCACTGAAAAACCATCTCTGCTTCTTGTCCGGTATCGACTTCAACACGGACGGAATCAGAAAAATATTTGTCACATTCAGATAATACCCGATTCTGGAAACCTCCGGTATAAAGGAACAGAATACATACAAAACCAGTGAGCCCAGGTTCAGATAAAAATAGAACCGGATTTTCTCGTCCACCTTCACCGAGTATTTATAGTATATCAGCGCCAATATCAGCACGCAGATACACTTTGCAATATTCACCAGAGAAGTTCTTCCGGTGTCAAAAATCGAATTTTCATAGTAGGGATAAAAATAGAAAACAATCCTGCGGTAAAAATCCCCAAACACCAGAAAGGTAGCGCACATTCCCACCGCAAGCCAGATATGCCATTTCTTCCACTGCCTGCCGGCAAGCCAGTAAACCGGTATCACAAAAAGCACGGATTTGTGGAAAAGCGCCGCAAACAAAATCCAGAGTACAAAAGGCAGCCAGTCCTTTTTTATCACATACTTCATTGCGTACAGCGCAATCGACAGCACAAAGTAGTAGCGCACCGTCATCATACTGGAAAAATAATAGCCGCTCGTCATGAAGAGGAAAAAAGTCCACACAAACCATTCGCTCTGTTCATACATGGCGCGCAGCATAAAGTAAACCGTACCAAAAGAAAAAATCGCAAAAATCACCAGCGCTGCATTGATTCCCGTGCCGAAAAAGAACTGCACCGCCTTTACCACCGCGTTAAACCCGATTTCCGTGGAAACAATCTGCCCATTGTGAATACGCTCAAAAATATTCAGATACGGCATATAGTCGTTTCCCACATAGATCCGGCATGCAGACACAAGAAACAGCAGGGCAAAAATCCCCGCCAGTAAAATCCGGTTACACATCTGCTGCCTTGTCACTGTACCTGCCTGTACTGCGGTTTTATTGTTTACGAAAAAAGCAGCCATTATCGTCACAACCGCCAAACCAATATAGAACGCCATGACCTTATCCTCTGTTTTCGTTTTCCCTGCGCTGCCGCTCTTCCTCGGCCTGCTCCTGCCGCCCCAGCCTGATTCCTTTTTTCATCAGCCTGTAGGCTTCCGCAACCGTCTTTTCTTTGCACATCACAGTCCTGTGCGCCATAAGAAAGCGAAGCGCCATCAGCTGCGCCAGCCTGCCATACAAAAATGCATACAGCACGCCCCTGTCCGTAAAAAACTTTTCATTATAGCCCTTGAACCATGTTGATTCCCGATAAACCTCTTCCCCGATTTCTTTTGTTGAGGTATAGAGACGCAGCCCCTTTTTCAGACAGTCATGTAAAAACAGACTGTCCTCCCCGTTGCTGTACTTTGCCCCGCCTCCAAACAGAAGAGAAAAGGCAATCCCCTTCTTTCTCAGGGAATCCAGCCTTGCCGCCACACTGTAGGTCGGATACCTGCCATAGTTGTGCCAGCGAATCGGTCTCTCTTCTCTATTGTAATAGGTTGCCCTTCTTTCATCTACTTTAAAATTAAAGGTAATCACATCAGCCACAGGGTTATCCCGAAAAGCAGAAAGCACCTGTTCCTCATACCCGTCGTAAAAACGGATATCCTCATCGGAAAACAACACGATATCGCCCTCTGCATGGAAGAGCGCCGTATTCCGGCTCAGTCCCACGCCCCGCTCTTTCATGGAAAAAACGCGAATATTTCTGTCCCTATGGGAAAATGCTTCCGAAGCCTCGCGGCCGCACTGGTTGACAATCACGGCGTCTGTCTGCAGATTCATATCCTGTGCCAAAAGCATTGGCTCTTTGTCTACTGCCGCCGCCAATACCTCCAGCTTTTTGTCCGTCGCCGATACCTTTTGTTCCATATCCTCAGTCCTGCCTTTCCCGCCTGCCGGAAACGCCTTTTGGTGAATCCGCACCGCGCTTTTTAGGCAGTATCCCAAAACCATAATAACGCTTTATCAGCTTCTCATCCGCATCCCACAAAAATGCGCAGTTTACTTTTATGTCCTGCCTGCTTAAAAATGCAAGCACCTTTTCTATTCTTTTTCCGTCATGCCTTCCCGAAGCAACGGCAAGAATCACGCCATCCGCACGCCGCAGGTCCTCCACAGCCGCAGGCTCTGTATCCACACAGCCGTAGACACACAGCGTTATTTTATTTTCGTCTCTGCCGCCTGCCTCTTCCCATTTCTCCTGAAACATCTCTGTAATTTCCTTCACGGGAATATCCTGCTCCACCGCAGTAACAGCAGCATTACTGCAGTCCCGCAGCAGATAACGGAGATTGACTGCCAAATCCCGTGAGGCCGCCGTTCCCAGCATGGGAATTTTATAGCGGCGTTCAAAGGAAGCCGGTATATAAACGGAATCGTCCAGAATAAAGCACAAAAACATTGCCGCCAGGGAAATCAGCCCGCCCAGAACAGCGCCAAGGATAGCCGCCTGCAGGGTTCTGATATCATGAACCACAATTCGTGTCTCCACAGGCTCTGTCAGTACGCGAATCCTTTCAATCCTGCTGTTATCCTCGCCAAAATGCAGAAGCGCCTCCTGCAGGGCACAGCCGATGGCGGCGGAAAGCTCCGGCGTATCCGTGATAACCGTCGTCGTCACAATACGGGAATCTGATACCAGCGACGCGTCCACACTCTCCCTGACAAACGACTTTTCCGCCGTTATTCCCTGTGCCGCAAGCTGTCCCAGAATATCATCCACAAAAACATCCGTCTTAACTAGCGCCTTCCACTCACCCTCATTCAGATTGGAGCGGGAAATCCCATAAGCGTCCTCCCAGACATAGTCCACATAGACCTCGCCAACCGTTTGGTACTCTTTCTCCGGAACCAGAACTACATTTTTCACAAAATAGCAGCCGCCAAAAAGCAGCGCGCCTGCCAAAACAGCCGCAATCCATATCCATATTTTTCTCAGAAAGAAGAGCCAGAGCAGTTTAACGTCCACCGGCTCATTTGCATAACTGCACTCCCACATAACAACTAACCTTTCTGTTCATCGTCGTCATACTGTTCCTGCTCTTGTTTCAGCGCGGTAATCTGGTCTGCCTCCACACCCTCCGTACTGTCCGGCCACAAAAGCACCTTTATGGTTAAAATCATCAGCTTCACATCCAGCCAGACGCTGTAATTCTCAATGTATGCCAAATCCAGCTTGAGCTTATCGTAGGGCGTCGTATTGTACTTGCCATAGACCTGCGCATAGCCTGCCAGACCGGCTTTTACCTTCATGCGGTATGCAAACTCCGGCATAATCTCCATATACTGCGCGATAATCTCGGGACGTTCCGGTCTGGGACCGATAAAGGACATATCGCCCCTGATGATATTGATAAGCTGCGGCAGCTCGTCCAGCCTGACCTTTCTGATAAATTTCCCCACCGGCGTGATGCGGGAATCGTTTTTGGAAGCCAGCCTTGCCACGCCGTCCTTTTCCGCATCCACCCGCATACTGCGGAACTTCAGAATATAAAACCGCTTCCCGCCAATTGTACACCGAAGCTGCTTGTACAGCACAGGGCCTCCGTCATAAAGCTTGACGGCAATCGCAGTCAAAAGCATAAAGGGCGATGCGATAATAAACAACAACAGAGCGCAAATCAAATCGAGGCACCGTTTCATAAACCGCTGCTCAATTGTCAGCACATATTCCCTTGTCAATAACAGGGGCGTGTCAAACAGATGCAGTTCTTCCGCGCCTTTTAAGATAACATCGGGTATCTTGGGCATAATGTAGGTTCGAATCGACTGCCCATAGCAGAATTTTAATATTTTGTTTCTCGCCTCTACGGAAATATCCCACAGCACCACCGCGTCATATCTCTCTAACGCTTCTCTTTTGATGGCGTCGATTCCTGTATTGATATGCATGCATTTGCTGACTTCAAACTTGTCCTTCCTGCCGGCAAATTTTTTGAGGATATCCTCAATCGGACGGTCCCCATGCACCAGCAGCAGCTTTCGCGGCGGAAAAATATTTTTGTATATCAGGCCGGCAATGTTAATCGATACAATCACCCATACCGCCTGAAGCGCCGCCATGCTCAGGTAAACGTCCACAGAAAACAGCTTTCTGACCATCAGGGATATCTGAAAGTAAGTGACAATATCTACAATGCCCAGAGAAAGAATCTGGGAAAAAATAATCTCTACATTCTTCAGGTATCCTATCCGCATACCGCCGTACATATTGGAAAAGAAAAACAACAGCACGCCATAAATCGCCAGAATCAGCAGATGTCCGTTTTTCCAATATTCCAAATACAATTTTACGCTTTCATAATATGCAAAAAACCAGTAATAGGCGTAAATCCCTACCTGTCCTGCCAGATATATGCCTGACATGCACAGGACTATCAGTCTTTTAAATGATTCCAGCTTCTTCAAGCTTTCCTCCGTTCCGCCGCCCAAGCGGCATTTGTAAATTCCTTATTGATAAAAGCATTATACCACACCGGGTTTGAAACGCGCAACTTTTCCGCCGGAACCGGCAAATATGCCGCAAATTATACTCGTCTCCACACTGCCCTTACTGCCCAAAAGCAGAAGTTATAGAAGCTGTACACAACGGAGAGGCCTTCGGCTTTTCGGTAGAGTGTCCAGATTCTTCGGATTGCTTCCAGTTTGTTGGAGGAAAGGGAGTTTGCGGGTCTTCTGTAGCGGACCAGATTTTCGTTGAGACCGTGCGCTGTGACGCCGCCTCTGAGTACTTTAAACCACAGTGCTGTGTCTTCGCTCTTGATAATGGGCATATTCAGTTTTTCTTTTGACAACTTTGTCGTATCGAACATAACGGTGGAGGTAAAGATTGTCGTATTTTTCAACGCCTGTTTATATTGCATTGTCTCCGGCACCTTGACGATTTTACCGGTTCCTTTTCCTTTTTCATCTGCAAATTCGTAGCCGGTAAAAGAAAAAGCGGCATCTTTTTCTGCCATAAAGGCAAGCTGCTTTTCCAGCTTGTCCGGGCTCCACAAATCGTCTGCATCCAAGTACGCCACAAAACGCCCTTCCGCCTTTGACAGCCCGTGATTTCTGGCCCTTGCCGCGCCGCCGTTTTCTTGCTGCAGGACATGGATTCTGGTGTCGCCTTTTTCCAGTTCTTCCAGTATCCGCAGGCTTTCGTCCGTGGAACCGTCCTCCACAAGCAAAAGCTCCCAGTCCGGATAGGTCTGCGCCTTCACGCAGTCCACCGTCTCTCTGATGTATTTTTCCGCATTATAAACCGGTACGATAATACTGACTTTCTCTTTCATTTTGCCTCCATTTTAACCCCTTACAGCAGCCTATATATGACATACTTGTCAGTCTTGGCAAAATACATGTACTCGCTCTGATTTTCCATCGCCGACTGTAAATATTTCCCATCGTCTCTTTCCACAGAAAACACCAGATAGTGATACCCCGCGGATGCACAGTAACTCAAAAGCATTTCTTCCTTCCACAGAGCTTCTTCTCCTTCGCTTCCCGCTTCCAGCGTACCGTTCATCCAGTTATGCAGCTCTGCCATATCGCCCATATAGGCGTCATAGATGTACGCCGACAGTTCTGTTTCCCAGAGATTTCTGCCATAGGGAAGCAGTATGTGCCCGCTGTATATTCTTGCCCATGCCGCCACTTCATCCGGCGCAAGCAAAAATACACCTCCCTCGTCGGGAATTTCAAGCAATCTAAGCACTTCTGCCGCCTCTTTCTGCAGTTTATCCCCGTCAAAATCCTGCTCTGTCATTTTCTTCGCTGATGTAAGCGTTCCACAGAAAAAAAGCAGCAAAGCAAGTACTGCCACAGCAAGCGCTTCGTAAACGCGCTCCCGTTTTCCGGAAACCGTCTTTCTGAGCCTGCCCCGCTCCGCTGCATACTCTGACGATATTTTTGAGACAGCCGCTGCCGCCGCACAGGCAAGAACCGCCGTCATCGGCAGCATTGCCCACAAACTTTCGTATCCGTAAAATTGCGTCTGGTAAAGCAGAAGCAGTTTTACGGATACAGGGCATAGGAGCAGAAGCAGTATAATTGTTGCAAACTGCCTGAATTCTTTTTTTGCAAACTCCTTTATAAGCCACAGCAGCAAAAGCGATACCATAAACAGCATCAAAAACTGTCCGCTTTCTGTCAGACTGCTATAACTATTTTTTAAAAATTGGAAAAATTCTGCCATGTTTACTCCCATTTTAAGCTTTCCTCTTTTGACGAAGCCGGAGGCTTACCTGTCTGACAAGCCTTATGACAAGTACAATCCCTACGGTAACAGCAGCATAGCCGGCTCCGTAAAAAGTCCACACCACGCATATCTCTGCAAACAGGCAGAGGATTACGCCTTTCCACTTTTTCTGCAGGGTGCACAGAAGTACATAGGGCAGAATGATCCCTGCCCGAATCGCCGTTCCCCTGCATCCGCAAAAAAATAAATGAAATCCATCCATCGCTTTGCTATAACAGCCAAACTGATAGACAAGTGCCACAAAGAGTAAAAATAACGCCTGCTTTTTCCCTTCCTTCGGAAAGAGGTACGCGGCCCATCTGCCATACACCAGATAACTCAACAGAAGCACAATACCGGGTATAATGCCATAACACATAAGCTGCGCCGATATGCCTGTAAAACTGCACAGCACGGCATACAGAGTAGGCAGCGACAGTATCTGAAGCCGCAGCGGCATCCCTGTCGTAAAAGCCTGTCCCGTCAGCGGATTCACCGTATAGATCCCATTTTCCGCCAGCATGGTCTGCACCGTTTCCACCGTAATGTCGCCTGCCGTATACGGCACCTGCATCCGGTAATTCCATATAAGTTGAAACAAAATCAACACACCGATTATTACAAACAAAACCGGGTAAAGCTTAAGCAGCTTAAAGAGACGCTTTTCGCCGGCTTCTTTTTTCTCCTTATCCTGTTTTTTTCGGATTATCCGGCGAATCACCCACGGGCAGACTGCTGCCGCAAGCGCAAGTATAAACAATACCGCCATAATCCACGAACAAGTCTGAAGCGGCAGCTTTAAAAAAAGCGCCGCCAGATGGGCGGCTTCCGCCAGCCCGATCACGATCAGACTTCCCTCTATCAGCTTTTCCGATGTCGTTTTCTGCATTGTGCCCTCCAGATAAATTCTTCCCAATTTTACCATATTTTTATCACAAGCACAACAAAATAGAATCTGCAAATACCAATTGTCCTCTTCAAAACAGTATGATATAATATGATTTAATGTATAAAGTTATTTGAGAAACAAATATATTCTGTCAAAAAGGGGAATGTACAATGCCTAAAGAAAGATTTGAATTTGGAGAAAACTGGAGTAAATTCTTGGGGGTTTTGTCAGAAGAGCGGATAAAAGAAGCTGAAAAATCACTTCAAGACTGGCTCGGCATAACCGATTTGCAAGGTAAAAGTTTTTTAGATGTTGGTTCAGGAAGCGGATTGTTCAGCTTGGCTGCCAAAAATTTAGGCGCAAAAGTTTTTTCTTTTGATTATGACGAAAACAGCGTAAAATGCGCTCGATATTTAAAAAACAAATTCTATAAAGACGATGACGATTGGCAGATTGAGCGCGGCGATGCTTTGAATAAGGCATATTTGTCTCAGTTTAAAAATTACGATGTTGTATATTCATGGGGCGTATTGCATCATACCGGAAATATGTATCAGGCATTAGATAACGTAAGCAGTCTGGTTGCATTACAAGGAACCCTGTTTATTTCGATTTACAACGACCAGGGATTTGCAAGCAAAATATGGAAAGTAATAAAGAAAGCATATAATAGCGCCCCAAAACCGTTACGCAATTTTATTCTCATTCCCTGCTTCCTTAGACTGTGGGGACCTACCACAGTAAAAGACTTGCTAAAAGGAAAGCCTTTCCACACGTGGCGCACATATACAAAGCAAAGAGGGATGTCGCCATATAGGGATGTTGCAGACTGGGTAGGCGGTTATCCCTTTGAAGTTGCAAGACCGGAACAAATATTTGATTTTTTCCACAAGAGAGGATTTGCTTTGGAAAAAATGTCCACATGCGGCAACGGTCATGGGTGCAATCAGTATGTTTTCAAAAGAGAACGGTAGCTTTCATTTTAAGCGGCAGCTACAAAAAGGCAGCAGGAATATACTTCCTGCTGCCTTGTGCAATCGTCGAACGGACCGGTTCACATTGCCGTTTTACTATTTATACCGAGTTTGTCGGTCTGGTCTTACCGTCCTGTCATCATCCCGGCTTAAGAAAACAGAGAGTTAAGAATCCTTTACCATAAAAAGCTCCCACTGTCTAAAAATGAATATCAAATTCCCATATCCCGGAATAGGAAATAATCTGCCAATCTTTGCTGCACCTCCGGGCATGTTCTTAATATATTCTTTTTTTACTACTTTGATATTGCCAAAAGTAGACATAATCATCTTCTTTAAATCTTTATAACTATGATAATTTATTCCTGTCTTACAATACCCTATATTACGTTGATATACCTCTTTCCAAGATAAGCCTCGTTGGAATTCATTCCGAATCCCTAAAAAGGCCCAAAGCTTAAACCACATGGGAAATTGAATAATTCCGCCAAATGGAACGTGCATATGCGCTTCCAAAATACGATACCGACTTGGTAAAGAATTGATGGTAACCCCTCCTGGTTTTAATACGCGATGAACTTCCCTAAAACACTCTTCCGTGTTTTGAGTATGTTCAAAAACAGATGAACTATATACTAAATCAAAATAATCTTTGTCGAAAGGGAGCTGGTATGGATTAAATTCTATTTTTTGGTAACGCGATGAGTCTAAAGTAGGGCAATCAATGATGTCAGCGCCATATGCATCATACCCCAGTGCCAAAAATGCCTGAACCAACTCTCCATTGCCACAGCCAAAATCAAGTATTCGCATATTTTTTTTCAACTTAAATCCTAAATCTTGAAGCATATGCACCATGCATTTTGCCATCATTATATAATAATCATTCGCCAATTCTTTTTTTGCATCCTCCATAACACTTTCCCTTTCGTATCATAATAGAATATAATTCCCCAAACTATCTTGCCTAGCCGTTTACCTCCCCTGGTGTATCCGGCTGGTGTTCCTTATACTGCAGATGCTTCCATGTACCTATTATACACACTTTGGAAGAAATTGAAAGACTTTTTAAAAATTGATTTCCGTAAAGAGGGTACCCCAAAAATCATGAAATGACTTAAGGAACACCCTCTTGTGCAATCGTCGAACGGACCGGTTCACATTGCCGTTTTGCTATCTATACCGATTTTCTATATTACATCGCCTTTATATCCAGTCTGATTTTATCTGCAATTCTTGCAATGTACTCGCTGTTTGTCGGTCTGGTCTTACCGTCCTGAATTGAGTAGCCAAATAATTTTTCAAAGGTCTGCGTATTGCCTCTTTCCCATGAAACTTCTATGGCGTTACGAATGGCACGTTCTACCTTTTGGTCAGTTGTCTTAAAATGTCTGGCTATCACCGGATACATCAGTTTTGTCACACTGGTGACCACCTCTATGTCCCGTCCTGTCATCAATATAGCGGCACGCAGATAATAGTAGCCCCGCAAATGCGCCGGAACTCCTATATCAAGCATTACCTCCGTAATGTACCTTTCAAGCTCAGTGTCGTTAATCGTAACAATATCCATTTAAATCCCTTCCTCCATGTCGATTGCTGCCCATTCATGCGATTACATATGCATCCTAGCACATTTAAGAACATTTTGGAAGAGACCTGCTCCATTATTCACCGCGAATATCGAAAGTTTAACTGTGCTTTTGCCTTTAAACTTCTTCCTTCAGCAAATATATGGGTCTTTTTTTGACTTCCATGTAGGTTTTTGCCAGATATTGTCCCACAATTCCCAGACAGAAAAGCTGTACGCCGCTAATCAGGGAAATAATGCATACCAATGAAGGCCAGCCCGAAACCGGATCCCCGAAAATCAATGTTCTGATTACAATAAACAAAATCAGTATAAAGGCCAGCACACAGAACAGCACGCCCATAACAGCAGCAAAAGAAAGCGGAACTGTAGAAAAGGCAGTGATTCCTTCAATAGAATACAAAAGAAGCTTCCAGAAATTCCACTTGGTCTCTCCTTTTTTGCGCTCCACATTTTCATATTCCAGCCACTTGGTCTGAAATCCCACCCAGCCGAAAATGCCCTTTGTAAAACGGTTATACTCCTTCATTTCCAAAATCGCGTCCACCATCTGCCTTGTCATCATACGGTAGTCCCTTGCCCCATCCATAATCTCTGTCTTGGAAATCCGTTTCATCAGGCGGTAAAACATACGGGCAAAAAAAGAGCGGATGGGTGGTTCTCCCTTGCGGCTCACCCTTCTGGTCGCCACGGAATCATATCCCTGCTCCATGTAGGAAAGCATCTCGGGCAGGAGCGACGGCGGATCCTGCAAATCCGCATCCATAAGCACAACATAGTCACCCTTCGCCCTGTTCAGCCCTGCATACATAGCTGCCTCTTTTCCGAAATTACGCGAAAAAGAAAGCAGATGCACCCTTCCATCCTTCTGATGAAGCTTTTTTGCTTCCAACGCCGTTCCGTCCTTAGAACCGTCATCCACATACACAAGCTCCCACTCTATTTCCTTTTCCTTAAAAAAGGCTTCGTTTTTGATAAATTCCTCATAGAAAAAAGGAACATTTTCCTCCTCATTGTAGCAAGGTACTATCACACTTAACAACTTCATATGAATACTCCATATTTGTTTACAGGTAGTCCGATTTTCCCTGTTCCTCCAGAAAATCCACCAGTTTTTTAACCTCCTGTGCCCGCTGTCTCGGACAGATCAGAATGGCGTCCTTTGACTCCACCACGATTAAATCCTTTACATAAGCAACGGCGATTAATTTATTTTCACTATAGCAGATTGTTCTTTCCGTGTCCATCATTATATGACTGCCCACGCCCACGTTTCCCTTTGCATCCTTTTTGTGCAGCACCTCCAGCGCGTCCAGACTGCCAATATCGCTCCAGCCGAAATTCCCTTCCAGCATCAGCACGCCGCCGGCACGTTCCATGATGCCGTAATCTATGGATATTTTAGGAATTTTAGGGTAAATTTCCTCTATCACCTTGCGCTCCCTGTCAGTCCCCATGGCATTTCCGATTGCAGCCAGATAACCATAAATATCCGGCAGAAGCTTTTGAAACCAGTCAAGAATCCGCGAAGCCTTCCAGATGTACATACCGCTGTTCCATGCATAACAGCCTTCCGCCAGATAAAAAGCCGCCGTTTCTTCTTCCGGCTTTTCTACAAATTCCTCCACCAGCCGGTAATCCTCTTCTGCAACAGGCGTATTTCTGATATAGCCATAACCGGTCGCCGGATACTCAGGCCTTATGCCGATGGTAATGAGTCCGTTCTTTTCCTCTGCCAGAGTCACGCCGCGTCTTACCGTATCAGCATAGCTGTTTACGTCCCGGATATAATGGTCAGAGGGCATAACGCACATAATGCCGTCTCCATACTTTTTTAGTATCTCCATAGCGGCATAACCAATACAGGCAGCGGTGTTACGCGCTGCCGGTTCCGCCAGTATATGACTTTTTTCAACCCTTCCTTCCATCATGGCAAGTGTCTTTTCCGCATAAAGTGTGTTGGTAACCACAAAAATATCCTCAGCCGCCGCAACCTGTTTCAGACGGTCATAAGTCTCGTTTACCAGAATATCTTTTCCCGACAGATTTAAAAACTGCTTGGGCAGCTCTCTTCTGCTCAACGGCCAGAAGCGGGTTCCGCCGCCGCCTGCCATAATCACTCCATATACCTTCATTCACGCACCCCGCATATCACAGGCGCCGCCTGCATTTCTTAACGTCTGGCTTCTCCTTCATTCTCCACAAACCACTTGTAGGCAAGTTCAATTCCTTCATCAAGCTCCACCTTATGCTGCCATCCCAGTTCATGCAGCTTTGTAACATCAGTCAGCTTTCTCGGCGTACCATCCGGCATACTGTCATTCCAATGGATTTCGCCCTTATATCCCGTAACTGCCTTTACTTTTTCCGCAAGCTCCCGTATGGTAATTTCTTTGCCGGTTCCGATGTTCACATGTTCCTCGCCATCATAGTGTTCCAGCAGGAACACGCAGGCGTCCGCCATATCATCCACATATAAAAACTCGCGCAGCGGCGAACCCGTTCCCCACAATTCCACGAAAGGCCTGCCCTCACGTGATGCTTCATGAAACTTCCGAATCATGGCAGGCAGCACATGGGAGCCATTCAAATCGTAATTGTCATGCGGCCCATACAGATTGGTCGGCATACAGCTTATAAAATTATCGCCATACTGCCTTTTAAAGAAACGGCACATCAGAAGACCCGAAATTTTAGCGATGGCATAGGCTTCATTGGTCTGCTCCAAAGGTCCCGTAAGCAGCGCGCTCTCCTGAATCGGCTGTGGCGCCAGTTTCGGATAGATGCAGGTGCTTCCCAAAAAGAGCAGCTTTTTGACGCCTGCATCATGCGCACTCTTAATCACGTTGCACTGTATCTGCATATTCTCAAGGGCAAAATCTGCGGGTGCGGTATTGTTGGCATTGATGCCGCCCACCTTTGCTGCGGCAAGCACTACTACATCCGGCGCTTCCGCTTCGAAAAACGCGCTTACCTGCGCCTGATTCGTCAAGTCAAGCTCACTGTGGCTTCTCCCGACAATATTTTGATACCCTTTTTCCCTGAGATTTCTGACGATGGCGCTTCCCACCAGTCCACGGTGTCCCGCCACATATATCTTATCTGTCTTCTGTATCCCCGCTTCCATCCGTGTCTTTTCCTCCATGGCTATATCTCTCCCGTAATCAGTACAGAATTCTTAACATGCTGCTTCTTTCTGCTTTTGTCTGTATGTCTCACAGTCCATGCCTGCAATTTGAAGCATATCCGCATTCATCATCATGGCTGTCAGTTCCGCAAATTTTACTTCACGCTCCCAGCCAAGCTGACGCTTCGCCTTGGAAGCATCACCCCACAGATATTCTACCTCGGCCGGCCGGTAAAAAGCAGGGTCTACATCCACCAGCAGCCTGCCGGTCGCCGCGTCATATCCCTTTTCTTCCAATCCTTTTCCTTCAAAGCGAACCTCTATTCCCAGATTGGAGAAGGCTTCCGCCACAAACTCGCGCACCGTATGCGTTTCTCCGGTTGCCAGCACATAATCCTCCGGCGTTTCCTGCTGCAGCATTTTCCACATTCCCTTTACATAATCGCCTGCAAATCCCCAGTCTCTTTTTGCGTCCATATTGCCGAGGGACAGCTTTTCCTGCTTTCCGGCAATCATATTGGCAATGGCAAGCGTAATCTTTCGGGTCACAAAATTTTCGCCTCTTCTGGGCGACTCATGATTGAACAGAATCCCGTTCACTGCATACATGCCATAGGATTCCCTGTAGTTGACCGTTATCCAGTAGGAATAGAGCTTTGCCACACCGTAGGGACTTTTGGGATAAAACGGGGTTTTTTCGCTCTGGGGCGCTGTCTCCGGCAGCCCGCCGAAGAGCTCTGAAGTAGAAGCCTGATAAAACCGGAATTTTCCTCCCCATATCCGCAAAGCCTCCAACAGCTTCAGGGTACCCACACCAGTCGCTTCAGCAGTATACTCCGGCACCTCAAACGAAATACCCACATGAGACTGTGCCGCAAGGTTATAAACCTCATCAGGGCAGATTTCCGTGACGAGGCGGTGCATATTGCTGGAATCCGTCATATCTGCATAATGCAGAAAGAACTTCTTATTATAATAGTCCGAATGCAGAATGCCCCGCAGCCTGTCCAGATTTTCCGTACTGTGCCGCCGCACCAGTCCGTGCACCTCATATCCCTGCTCCAGCAGAAACTCTGCCAGATAAGAACCATCCTGTCCTGATACGCCTGTAATGAATGCTGTTTTACTCATCATTATATTTTCCTTTCCTGTGATTGTCCAGTCATAAAACTTAAATTACAAAATTTTTCATATTTCCAAACAGAGTATACTATTGTATAATAGCTATGGCAATTCATTTTATTGCTTTTAAATGGTAAAATATTGCTATTGCCAAAATGTATACAGAAATGGAGATGATTATGAGAACAACCACCTCGGATCGCATTCTGGTCACTCCGTCTTCCTACAGCAGGAACCATTATTTATATGTGCAGGAAATCGGAACTTTAAAGAGTCTGGAGCCGCATATCAGCCGCCGCGAAAAGCTGGAATCCTATCTTTTCTTTATTGTGACGGAAGGCAGCGGCACTGTCACGCTGTACGACAGCACCCGGAAGCTTAATGCAGGCGACTGTGTATGGATTAACTGCCTTGAACCCTATTCCCACGAGAGCAGCCGTACACAGCCATGGTCGCTGATGTGGGTTCATTTTAACGGCATCCAGGCTTCGGAATTTTACCGCCTGTATACGGAGAGAGACGGCCCTGCCGTGTATACGCCTGCGTCGCTTACGCACTACATTAAGTCCCTGCAGGAGCTTTACCGGCTGCAGCAGCAAAAGGACGCGCTGACGGATTTGCTTTCCCACAGGTGCCTGACGGATTTGATCGCCCAGATTTTTTCAGATACCTTTCAGAACCACGCCGGCTTTCCCGTGCCGCAGAAATTTATGGATATCCGCAGTTACATTGAGACGCATTATGCGGAAAAACTGACATTGGACAATTTATCCGCTCAGTTTTATATCAGCAAATATCACCTGCTTCGGGAATACCAGCGTCTCTTCGGCATTACCATTACCAATGATATTACCGCAAGGCGTCTTTCCTATGCAAAATCAAGGCTTCGTTTTTCTTCAGACGGCATAGAGGCCATTGCGCTGCAGAGCGGTTTTCAGACATCTTCATACTTTATTAAGGTTTTTAAGCGTTATGAAAGCATGACACCGCTTGAATACCGACGAAAGTGGTGATATACTAAAAGAGTTAGTGAGGTACCATATGGATTTTCTTACAGCTTTGTTTCAAAACAACATACTTATCTGCGCCATATCCGGCTGGTGTGTGGCACAGGTTATAAAAGCGGTAATTCACATGTTTTTAACGCGGAAATTTTTGGCGGAACGACTGGTCGGAGGCGGTGGGATGCCAAGTTCCCATTCTGCTACCGTCTGTGCACTGTCCACCGCCGCCTGCATTTCATATGGTGTACAAAGCTTTGAATTTGCAATCTCCTTTATTCTTGCTGTCATTGTTATGTATGACGCCATGGGAGTGCGCCGCGAAACCGGTATTCAGGCTCATGTTCTGAATGAAATGCTTGAAATTTTCTCAGATATGGGCAGTGACATGTCCCCGCAGGACAAATTGAAAGAATTTGTGGGACATACACCTCTTCAAGTGCTGATTGGCGCTATACTTGGCATTGTCATTGCAATTCTTATCTGTAATGTGCTATAATGAAGCACAAGATTATTTGAACGAAAGAGAGGACTAATCATGAAACGAAATAATCTGTTTTTATTGTTATCCCTGTCTGCTCTGCTTGCATTTGGCGGATGTGGTGATAAGAAAGAAGGTCCACAGCGTCCTGACGATTTGGTGCAGCCTGTGGATTCTACCGACATAACGACGCCCACCCCTTCCGATGTACAGACACCGGAACCGGCAGATGATAAACCAAGCGAGCAGCCCCCCCAAGAAGGCATGGTACACAGTTCCCTCACCAATGAATGGATTGATGAAGAAGTTGCCAACGCCCGCCCCATCGCTGTTATGTTCCCCACCGATAGAGGCTCTCAGCCCCAGTACGGCATCGGTCTTGCCGGCGTACTGTACGAGTGTATGGAAGAAGGCGAAATGTCCCGTCAGATGGGTATCATCGAAGACTGGCAGGATTTGGAACAAATCGGCAATATCAGAAGCTGCCGTGACTATTATGCATACTGGAGCATGGAATGGGATTCCTTCCTTGTACACTGGGGTGGTCCTTTTTATCTGGTTGACGTTGTAAGCCGCAGTGATGTCAATAACCTGAGCGCCTGCAGCGTGGGTACCGCTGATATGATGGCTCCTGCAGTAGGAAGTGATGCTTTTTACCGCTCTGACCCGGCTAATCCCAGCATCCACAATGGCTATACCAATGGTGCCAAGCTGGCTGCAGCAATTCAGAAACTGAATTATGAAACAGAGCACAGAGATCGTTACTGGGATCCGGATCATTTTAATTTCGCTCCCATGGCAGAGTTAAACACGCTTGAAGATGCGAAAGGTTCTTTTGCCGCGACGGAGATTGACCTTTCCAAGATTTTTACCACCACCAAATCTTCTTTCGAGTATGATGAAGAGACCGGCACTTACCTGAAGTACCTGTATGGTTCTCCGCAGATTGACAAGTTGACAGGCGAGCAGCTTGCCTTTACCAATATTATTGTACAGGACACCTACTGGGAGTACCGTCCTGACCACAAATATCTGGTTTTCCAGGTTCATGATTCCGGACGCAGCGGTTATTACTTTACACAGGGACGCGGTATCAAGATTACATGGGAAAAGACTGACGATTATTCACCGACCAGATACTATGATATGGATGGCAATGAAATCGAAATCAACACCGGACATACCTTTATTGCAATCGCACAATCAGGTCGTGAACCCATTTACAAATAATACAACATATAAAAAAGAAGGGAAGTAAAACTTCCCTTCTTTTTTATCAATCTTTATTCGCCAAGACCACTTTCTATCGCTTCCACAAGCGCTTTTAACGCGCTCTCCTCATCCTCACCTTCGCAAATAAATTCTATTTCGTCCCCACACTTTACACATGCACCCAATACACTTAACACACTCTTGGCATTAGCCGTATTATCTCTGAACCGGAATGTTATCAGAGATTTAAATTTCATTGCTTCCTTGCACAGAATCCCTGCCGGTCGCAAATGCAGTCCGGTTGGATTTTTAATTGTTACTTTCTGGCTAACCATGCTGCAATACCTCCACTTTCCTTCTTTATTCACTATAACATTTTTTGGCATGATTCACAAGCCTTTTTAGAACATAATATCCTGTATCAGACTTGCCAGACGTTCCGCCTCTGCCTGAATCAATTTCTTGTCCTTTCCCTCTATCATAACCCTGACCAATGGCTCTGTTCCGGAGGGTCTGATCAGCACGCGTCCCTCGCCGGCAAATTTTTCGGTTAATTCCTCCACCGCCTTGGCTATTTCCGGATACTCCAGATAATGCTCTTTTTTATGATTTGCAACCTTTGCATTCACCAATGCCTGAGGCAGCACCTCCATCACTTTGGACAGCTCTGACAACGGCTTTCCTGTTTCGACCATAACCTGCAGCAGATGCAATGCGCTTAACAAACCATCCCCGGTTGTATTTTCATCGAGAAAAATAACATGGCCTGACTGCTCTCCCCCGAGACTGGCTCCGATTTCACGCATGCGCTCCAGCACATAACGGTCTCCCACCTTTGTCTGTTCCGCCGTAATGCCGTTTTGCTCCGCCATCAGGAAAAAGCCCAGATTGCTCATAACAGTAGCCACAATGGTATCCTTTTTCAGTCTGCCCTCACGCTTCATGTGATTGCCGACAATAGCCATAATCTGATCCCCGTCAACGATTTTTCCGTTTTCGTCCACCGCAAGAAGCCTGTCGGCATCCCCGTCAAACGCCAGACCGATATTTGCCTTTTCATATACCACCCTTGCCTGCAGTTCCTCCATATGTGTGGAACCGCAGTTTGCATTGATATTGGTGCCGTCCGGGTTGTTATGTATTGCTACTACCTCAGCTCCCAATTCCTTCAGCGCCTCTATTGATGTGTAGTAGGATGCGCCCTCGGCACAATCTGCCACAATCTTTAAGCCTTTCAGCTCTACTGCCACCGACTGAATCGCATGGTTGATATATTCCTCCCTCGCATCCGTGCGGTACTTAATCTTTCCTACCCCTGAACCGGTCGGAAACTTCACGCCCTGCATATTGCTCCGAATCAGCGCCTCTATCTCATCCTCCAATTCATCGGGAAGCTTATACCCGTTTCCGTTAAAAAATTTGATACCATTAAACTCCACCGGATTGTGCGATGCGGAAATCACAACCCCCGCATCTACCTTGTACTTCTTTGTGAGATATGCGATTGCAGGCGTAGGAATCACACCTACATAGACACAGTTAGCGCCCACCGAACAGGCGCCCGCCATCAAAGCGTTTGCCAGCATATCGCCTGAAATTCTGGTATCGCAGCCAACCATCATGGTCGGCTTGTGCTCTTTTTCCTTGGTAAGTACATACGCGCCCGCCTGCCCAAGCTGCATGGCAAGCAGCGGGGTCAGCTCTTCATTTGCAATTCCTCTGACACCGTCAGTGCCGAATAAACGTCCCATTTATTCTGATTCCTCCAAACTTGTTATGATAATTCTTACCCTGAAAGGCTGCACAATGGTATTTTCATCTTCTATTGAAAACTCTGCCACTGCCTCATAGGTTCCTTCTGTCAGGTGCTCCATATTGCGCGCTTCCATGAAATCCGGAATATGGATCGTACCATACAGGGAAGCCTCGTTAATGCCCTCAACTGCCGAACGCAGCCCTCTGACGCTTAACACGCGGGGAGAATCCGATTCTTCCAGCACCACCGTGTATCCGTCAGGAACACCTGTTATTCTAATGTGATCCGCAGCAATATTGATATTTCGCGTATATTCTTTTTCGATATGCACTGTCACCGCCGCCCTTCCGTTAAAGGAATCATCCTCAAGCACGGTGTCCTCGGGCAGATAATCTGCTATATTTATATTGACTGTCAGATCCTCCGTCCGGTTGCTGATATCCAAATGCTCCTCCGGTATTACAATGCTTCGCACGCCCTCAAGTACGGAAGATGTGCCTGCAATCGTCACCTGCTCCGGCATGCCGGAAACTTCTCCTGTAAACAGATATCCCGTCGCCGGTACACCTGTCACAGAATAACGGACAGGCACTGTCTTGGTTGCCAGTATCTTGACCCGTACCAAAACAGAATTTACATTGACTGACAAATTATCCATGGATATCTCTTTGCCGTCGGCATCATATAATATTACGTCCGCATTCGTGGAAATATCACTTGTGGAATCCGATACATCAACCTTAACAACTGCACCGGCAATCCGTGACACCGCCGATTCCGGCCCGGTTACTTCAATCCGGTTCTGGTCGGGTGTAACGCTGCTCACAATATATCCTTCGGCGACCTCGCCGGTGGTCTGTACCTCCACCGCCAGCCGCTTCATTTTCTTCGCTTCAATATTCAGCTTTAATATTTCATTGCTCCCCGTTATGCTGATAATTTTATCATTGTAACGCAGTGAATAAAATTCTATCTCCACTGTATTTGTCACCGTCAGCTTGCTGAAATCCGCTTCTGCAATAATATCGCTTGCGCTCAGTTCATCTCTCACGGTTTTGGGAGCGATAATGGTGACGGTTCTCACCATATCCGTCCTGTCCAGAACCTCATATACCATATTCGCGTCGGTCAGGACTTCCGTATTCGTCAGCCTTACCGGAATGTTGTAGTAACTTCTCTGATCCTCGGGATCCTCTATATTCATTACCAGAAGCCAGAGCAGTACCGCTACTATCAGGGAAAAAAGCTTCAGCGCCCAGTTATTGAACAATCTTCTAATTATTTTTTTTCCTGTTTTCAACTTTGTCCGTCCGGCTCCTTCCCTTAAAGATCTTATAACCCTTCTTTGTCTCTTCACTGCCGCCAGGCTGTGCAATTCTCAGCATTTCTTTCAGACCCTCGCTGTCAAGGTTGCGCGTCAGCCCACCCTTGTAAGCCACACTGATTTTCCCTGTTTCCTCCGACACAATAACCGTGACGGCATCTGTCACCTCCGAAATACCCAGTCCCGCCCTGTGACGGGTTCCCAGATTCTTATCCAGATTCAGATTATCCGACAGGGGCAGATAACAGGTCGCCGATGCCACCCTGTTTCCGCGCACAATAACAGCACCGTCATGTAACGGTGTATTGTGCTCAAATATATTGATTAATAACTGGCTGGTTACCAGACCGTCCACGTCGATGCCGGTGCGCTCAAAATCTCCCAGAGGAGACTTACATTCAATTACAATCAAAGCGCCTGTTTTCACCTTACCCATTTCCACGCACGCCTTGGCTATCTCATTGATGGTTCTGTCTGAGAAAGCGCCTTCTGCCCGCTTCGTCCCCGCAAACGGAAGTACATTGGAAATAATCTCCTTGTTTCCCAACTCCTCCAACGCCTTTCTGAGCTCCGGCTGCATAACAATAATAAGCGCCGTCACCACATAGCCCAGTATGTTGCTGCCCAGCCAAAGTATCGTGTTCATGTGGAAATATGCCGCGACCAGCCAAAAAACCAAAATGAATGCCAGACCCTTAAGCAATGCCCAGGCTCTGGTATTCTTAATCCAGATTAGGATGTGGTAGATGAGAAATGAAATGATCAAAATCTCAATCATACTCGCAAGATCCATATCCGGTATACGTCTTATCATGTTGTCCGTTAAATTTTGAAGCTGAAATCGCATATGGAATTACCTAACCTTATGTCTCTTCAAATTCGTCTGCTGCAGAATCTCTGTTCACTCTTCCTGAACCGGAACGAGAAGCCGATACCGTTCTTGATGACGCCTGTCTGCCCGCTGCCCTTTGAGGTTTTTTTCCGCTGCCGCTTCTGGAAGGCTGATGTGCCACACTTCCGGAGCGGGAAGAGCGCCCGCTTTGTGCAGAGCGTTCCTGCTGCGGTGAACGTCCAATCTGTGTATTAATCCGCTTTACCGTTTTTTCCGGCGCCGCTACGGTCATCTTGGGAACCGCTTTTACATAGTAATAGTATTCATCGTCTTCAAACTGTACTTTCTCAGTTCGGGTATAGTCCACATTAAACACAAAGAACTGCAGTACCACACACAGACCGAGAGAAACCAGCGAACCAAAAATCACACCAATTACCGATACATTCGTATCATACATTAAATCACCTATCAGCAGAATCACAATATTCATAATAGTTCCTGCTATCATGGCAATCGTCCAAGAGTGGTCAACAGACAGTCTTCGTATAATGTATACCAGAATCACAGTGAAAGCAAAAGCCGCCACCATAACCATCATTTCTTTATTGTTAATAATGCCGTCTATTACCATTCTCAATCTGGCAGTCGCCTCGTTCGCATCCAACGCCTTGATGGACGGCGCACTAAGCGATACAAAATGCACCAGATGGTATACTACCACACCGCATCCAATTGAAACGGCAGAAGCAGGCGTTCCCAGCAGCCCCATGGCAACCGGCACAACATAGGGAATCCGCAATCCAAGCAGCAGCGGCGTTATCAGTACCACCAGCGAATCCTTCGGTGAAAAGCGGAAAAACAGTAAAAACATAACCAAAAACATGGCAAATCCGACCACCGCCGCTTCTATGGCGAGGGTGTACAGATGCAGTAGTACAAACAATGCCGAAAACAGGATAATACAGCCTGTCGGCAGAAAAGAACACATCAGCGCTACTATCAGCACAATCGCGATATTGTTGATACGGGTCATGTAACCGAGCTGCTTGTTGATGTTTAAAAGCGCTATCAGGGCCAGCAGAAATTTGAGCACCGGCACAATAAACACTTCATTTTTACTGTAAAATCTTTTTATCAGTTCTTTTATTTCCAGTAAGTTTCTCATAATAGGCCTTTCAACTATTTTTTGTTTTTATCGTACAGGGAAGCCAGCTTTTTCAGATTGTTATAATAGTTCTTCAAGCTTTTTTTGGCTTTGCTGTACCGATAGGCATAGACAATATAAGTCACGACCGCAAAGCCTGCCACAGTCACGCCGTAAAACTTCAGCACACTCTTTGCGAACTCAAATAAATCCATCTTATAAATCTCTGCCATAAAAACTTCAAAATCATATAGAATGTACAGTCCGAACATGATAAAAAATGCAATCGTTGCATAGATAACAGATTTCACAACCTGCATGCCAATATAATCGCTGCGGAAATAACTCCCGATAGCGGCATTTTTCTTTCCCTCACCGGACTCATATGACGCGAGCTTCGTCATCAATATGATTCTTTCTTCATTTAACATGCCTTATGCCTTTCGTCCTTTATTGATTTAAGAACCGCATCTTATTGCCGTCCTTTTCTTTCTTCGGCTCCTCCACCGGTTCCGGCTTCGCGACATGAATTGCCTCATTTAATCCCTTTGTCAGGTCTCTGCGGCATTTATCGCAAAAACGGCCGCTGGCTATGGGAGTCCCGCAAGTCTCACATGACAGAATCATGCCTGACTCTGAAGTCAGCTCCAGACGCTCTTCCCTAAGCCACTGGCGAATCTGACTGATATCAACTTCGCATTCCTCCGCAACCCTGTTTACCGTCACGCCGGGATTCTTCCTGACATATTCCTTTACCTTCTGGAAATCTTCTTCCTCACGGTCACGGCATACCGGGCAAATCCGCTGTCCGGATACATAGTTATATAGCCTTCCACATTTTCTGCAATTTCGAACGTTCATCATAACCTCCCTATCTGTTCTTTTCTCACTATCCTCTGCTTCCCACAGAAAGAGTGACAAAATAAACCTTCTCCACACCCGACTGTTGAAAAACTTCTGCAAGTGCATCAATCGTGCTGCCAGTCGTATAGATGTCGTCAATAATTATAATCGTATTTAATTTTACATCATTTTCAATTATTTTGAAAGCCCTTTTCAAATTATTTTGTCTTTCCTGCGCATTTAATTCTTTTTGGGGAAGCGTATCCCTGACTCTTGCAGCCAAATGCGTGTATACGGGTATCCCCAGTTCTTCTCCCATGACCTCGGCAAGAAGCTGCGCCTGATTGTATCCCCGCCTGCCAAACCGCTTTCTGCTCAAGGGCACCGGCACCAATGCATCCGGTGATGCCTTCCTGATATAGCCTTCAAGCTTTTCTGCCATTTCCCTCCCGAAGAATTCAGCGTATTCACGCCGCCCTCCGTATTTAAAACGGTAGATGGACTCCGCTGCGCTCTCATACTCATACAGCGCTCTTCCCCGGATATATTTGTGCTTTTTTGAGGCACAGTCCGCACAGTACTGTTCCTTCTCTTCAGGCAGCGGTCTGCCGCAGGAAAGGCAGAACGGCTCCTCAACCATCTTAAGTCTGCTCCTGCAGTCCCGGCAGATCTGCCCATCCCTCCGCCGTACTGCTTCATCGCAGACCGGACATCTTGGGGGGAACAAAAGGGAAACTGCCTCTTTTGCCATTTTCATTATAATATCTTTCTTTTTCATTGTACACGCTTTCCGCACGTACAGCCTTCTTTTATCCTATTTTACGGCGTTTCTGCCGCAAACTCCCTTATCCGTTCCGCAAGCGCCGTATAACGCCGGTTTACTTCGGCATTGCGTATCATCGCGCCCACCGTCTCGCTGCTTCCCAAAATCGTCACGCAGGATTTGGCACGGGTTACACCGGTGTAAAGCAGGTTACGGTTAAACAACATGCGCGGTCCGCCAAGGAGCGGCATAATCACTGCCGCATATTCGCTTCCCTGCGCCTTGTGTATTGTGATGGCATACGCCAGTTCCAGCTCCTCAATCTGGGCAAAAGGATAAATCACCTTTCTGTGCTCGTCATATTCCACCACCATATTGCCTGCATATTCATTGATTGTTAAAATTCTGCCCATATCTCCGTTAAAAATACCAAGTCCCTTGTCTATGGCAATCCCGTATTTGCTGACAATCTCCCACTCCAATTCATAGTTATTCTTTATCTGCATCACCTTGTCGCCTTCCCGAAAGACGATGCTGCCGAAAATATGCTCTTTCTTTTCCGGCGCTGGCGGATTGATATACCTCTGTAAAATCTGGTTCAGCGTTTCCACCCCCAGACTGCCCTTGCGCATGGGCGTCAGCACCTGTATCTCAAAAGCATCCGTCCCCACATATTTGGGAAGCTTCTCCGTGATGAGCTGTACCATATGCTTGTATATCACGTTTACATTGTTTCTTTCCAAAAAGAAAAAATCCCGGCTCTTGTTGTCCAGCTTTATCGGCTCACCACTGTTTATCCTGTGTGCGTTCGTAATAATATCGCTCTCCTGCGCCTGACGGAATATTTTCTTCAGCACTACAGTGGGAAATGCATTTGCCGACATAATATCCCGAAGAACCTGTCCCGGTCCCACAGAAGGGAGCTGATCCACATCCCCCACAAGTATCAGCCTCGTGCCGGGCATAACAGCCTTCAAAAGCGCCTGCAGCAAGGTGATATCTACCATGGACATTTCATCTATAATGATAACGTCTGCTTCCAGCGGATTGGATTCATTGCGTTCAAAGCGAACCCTCCGTCCCCCCGCCTCCGCAAGCGCGCCATTCAGTTCAAGCATCCGATGTATCGTTCTGGCTTCATAGCCCGTCGCCTCCGTCATCCGTTTTGCGGCACGTCCCGTGGGCGCAGCAAGAAAAATATCCAGCCGCTCCGCCTCAAAGTAGCGGATTATGGTGTTGATTGTCGTGGTTTTTCCCGTTCCCGGTCCGCCCGACAAAATGAAAAGCCCGTTTTTGACACATTCCATCACCGCTTTTTCCTGCAGTTCTTCCAGTTCCAGTCCTTCCGCTGCCGTAATCTCCCCAATCCGTTTTTTTATCTGCGCCTCCTGCGCGGGCAAAAGCCCGCTCTCGTCTTCCACGGGAAGATTAAGCTGCGTCAGCATGCGGGCGCAATTCATCTCGGCATAGTAATAAGATGAGGCAAATACCCTGATTTCACCGCTGTCCTCGGATTTTTTCAACACAATCTTTTTATCCATCGCCATATTGCCAAGCTGCGGTTCCATATACTTTCGCTCTACGGAAAGCAGTTCTTCCGCTCTGTCAAGCAGTATGTCGGACGGCAGAAATAAATGTCCCTCCTGCACAGCCTGCAGCAAAACATAAAAAATGCCGCTGCGGATACGATAGTCGGAATCTGTATGAATTCCTATTTTTGCCGCAATTTCATCTGCAATTTTAAAGCCGACTCCTTCTATATCCTCTGCCAGCCTGTAGGGATTTTCCCGAAGCACGCCATAAAGTGCATTCTCATACGTATTATATATTTTCACCGCAAGCGCATTGGATATACCGAATTGCTGTAAATAGATGAAAGCTTCCCGCATTTCACGCTTTTCTTCCATCTGCGCGGAAATTTCCTGTGCAATGCGTTCGCTGATTCCCCTTACTTCCACCAGACGCTCAGGCTCCTCTTCTATGACCCGAAAGGTATCCGCACCAAACTGACGCACAATCCTCTTTGCCAGGGCCATACCGACGCCTTTGATTGCGCCTGAGGCCAGATAACGCTCCATGCCCGCCGCATCCTTTGGCAGAACCGTCCTGTATACCGACGCCTTAAACTGCGTTCCGTAAACCGGGTGTTCCGTGTATTCCCCCTCGGCCTGAATGGTGTCTCCCTGACTGACGCCCTTGAGCATGCCTACCAGAACACAGTCTCCACTGTCCACCGTAAGTTCTAAAACCGTATAGCCGTTGTCCGGATTTTGAAATATGATATGGTCTACAAACCCTTCAATTGTCTCCATATATACCCTCTCCAATGTATACAAGCGAAAAAAGACTGCCTCACAAGCAGTCTTTTACTTCGATTCCATCATTTGAATAATTGCCTTATAAATCATAATTTCGCTTCATCTGCTCGAACAGCATCTGCGCAAGTCCCAAACTGCTCTGCTCTGTAGATGTACTGGCAATTTCCTGTATCATATTGTCTTTATAGTAGTCCATCAGATTGCTTGTATAGCTGGAAGTCGTATCCGATTCCGGAATGGTCTTCATCATTTCCTTAAACATCTGCTCCAAAAAATATGCCTCAAACTGCTTACAGGCGTCCATTAACTCCTCGTCCGTTGCCTTGGCGTAGTCTGTTTTAAGCTGTCCTTCTATTTTGGAAGTTGACTGTGCAGCCTTCGCCGCATAATCAGCATATGCACTTGAAAGATTACCGATATCCATACCTGCCTCCTGTCCGCCGCTCTCTATTTATAACGGCAAGTTTTATCATTAACCGCGCAGATTATTTGCCTGCTGCAGCATTTCGTCCGAAGCAATAATCGCCTTGGAATTGATTTCATAGGCTCTCTGCGCCACAATCATATTTACCATTTCATCTACAATCTGCACATTAGATCCTTCGAGGAAATTCTGATGCACAGTGCTCTTTTCCACAGTCGTGCTGGTCGCCTCATTAATCGGACCGCCGCTCGCCGCGGACTGCTGATACAGGCTGCTGTCCTTTCTCTCCAAACCGGCAGGATTGGTAAACTGAAAAAGACCAATCGTGATACCTAAAGATTGCGGATTGTTCTGCTCATCGGGATAGCAGACCGTACCGTCCGCCGTAACGGATACCTGCGTCGGATCATACTGATTGCTGAGTATAATGGGTCTGTTCTGGGTGTCGAGTACCGGATTACCCTCGCTGTCCGACAACATCGTGCCATTGGTTGCAATCGTCCACTGGAAATTACCGTTGCGGGTGTAGTAGGTATCGCCGTCGTCGCCGCGAACTGCAAAGAAGCCTTTTCCGCTGATGGCAAATGCCGTATTTCTGTCGTTTGAAAGCATGGGACCATTGGTAAATATAGGGGTGATTGCTGCATTTCTGACACCGAGACCTACCTGTGCACTGGATGGCTTTCTCTCCCCATTGGCGGAAGTCGTCCTTGTCTGCAGAGTCTGATAGAGCAGGGACTTGAATTCATTTACCTGTGTCTTATAGCCTGTCGTGTTTACATTAGAAAGGTTATTGGCAATGGTATCTACATTTGTCTGCTGTCCTATCATACCTGTTGCCGCTGTCCATAAGCTACGTACCATACTGCGCCTCCTATAATCTGCCTAAGTCATTGACCGCCTTATCCAGCGTCCTGTCAATGGTCTGTATAATCTTCTGATTGCTTTCATACTGTCTGGTGATACTAATCATATTTACCATTTCCGAGACAATCTGCACATTTGCCATCTCTAAAATACCGGAATGCATCTCAGCCGAGGAATTGGTCAGCCTCGCTCCCTCTATAGGCCGGAAATAAGTCTCTCCATAACGCTCCAGATAATCATAATCTTCAAAATCAACCACCTGTATCTGTGCCACACGGTTACCATTCTGGTTTATGGTTCCGTCTCGCATGATATCTGCGTCCGCAAGCGGGTCAAGCTGAATCCGCCGATTGTTGACATCCAATACATAATCGCCGTCGCTGTTTACCAAAAACCCTTCGTTGGTGAGGGTAAAATTACCTGCCCTGGTATATTTGGTAGAGGTTTCGCCTGCCTTATTGGTAAATTCAAGAGCAAAAAAGCCGTCGCCCGAGAGTGCCAAATCAAAGGTATTGTTCGTGATTCTGAAAGAGCCCTGTGTATAGTCGATATAATTCTCGCCAATCTTGACGCCCGGCCTGTTAAACCCGATCGCCTGCTCTCTTCCGAGGCCTACCGAGCCATCCTTCAGTTTTTTTGCCAGCACGGCGCTGAAAGCCTGGCTTGTTGTGCCTTCCTTCTTAAATCCCACCGTCGTCACATTGGCAAGATTATTTGTCATGACGTCCATACGGTTCTGCTCATTTCTCAGTCCTGTATGTGCGGTGTACAATCCCTTAACCATAGTTTCTGTTTCCTCTCCGGCACAATCGCGCCATCTAGTCTTCTTTATAACCAGCCAAAAACTCTACATATTTTCCTGTTCCGATAGCCACTGCCGTCATCGGATCCTCAGCCGTCATGGTATTGATTCCGGTTTTATCGGAAATCAAATCCTCCAGCCCGCGCAGCAGACTGCCGCCGCCGGTCAGTACGATACCTCTGTCGGCAATATCCGCCGCAAGCTCCGGCGGTGTTTTCTCCAGCACGCTGTGAATGGTCTCCACAATCTGTGCTGTCGTCTCCTTAAGCGCTTCCTCTGTCTCTTCGGAGGAAACCCGGACTGTCTTAGGCAGACCCGTTACCAGATTACGCCCTCTGACATCCATATAGTCCACCTCTGCACGCTTGAAGGCGGATCCAATCTTTATCTTCAAATCCTCTGCCGTTCTTTCACCAATCAGCAGATTATGTTTTTTACGCATGTAACGCACGATTGCTTCGTCAAAATCGTCTCCCGCAATCTTGATGGAAGCGCTGACCACAGTGCCGCCAAGCGAAATCACCGCGATATCCGAGGTACCGCCGCCAATATCAACTATCATATTGCCGCAGGGCTTTGAAATATCGATTCCTGCACCGATAGCAGCCGCAATGGGCTCTTCTATGATAGATACCTCTCTTGCGCCGGCCTGATAGGTTGCATCCTCTACCGCTTTCTTCTCCACCTCAGTTACACCGCTGGGTACACAGACCGCGATGCGGGGCTTGCGGAAGGTTCTTCTTCCCAGCGCCTTCTGGATGAAATACTTCATCATTTTCTCGGTGACGGTGTAATCAGAAATAACACCCTGACGCAGCGGCCTTACTGCGATAATATTGCCGGGCGTCCTTCCCAGCATAAGGCGCGCATCCTCACCGATTGCCTTTATCTTGTTGGTGTCTCTATCAAAAGCTACAACAGAGGGCTCTTTCAGCACTACTCCTTTTCCTCTGATGTAAACCAGTATGCTGGCCGTTCCCAAATCAATTCCGATATCCGTATACTGCATAAACGTACCCCTTTCATGGCAGCGCACTCGCTAAATTGCCGTTTCAAACAAACCTGTTCTTGAACATTCGAAGTTATTATAACCTAAATCGCTCCATTTTCATAGGGGTTTATTAAAATTTTAGCAAATTAAATTGGATGCAGAAAACAAACGGTTCCTTCCGTTCTTTTCCTGCATCCATGCTTTTGATGTTATTATAATCGGCATACCGCCATTAAAACTTTAGGGGTTCTGCTTATTTTTATACAGCATTTTCTTAATATACTGCCCCGTATATGACTTGGGATTTTCTGCCACCTCCTCCGGTGTTCCCTTTGCTATCACGGTGCCGCCGCCATCGCCGCCCTCAGGACCGATATCAATAATATAGTCCGCCGTTTTAATGACATCCAGGTTGTGCTCGATAACCACCACGGTATTGCCGCCCTCCGTCAGTCTCTGCAATATTTCTATCAGCTTATGCACATCGGCAAAATGAAGACCTGTGGTGGGCTCGTCCAAAATATATATGGTCTTCCCCGTGCTCCGCTTACTCAGCTCGGTCGCAAGCTTGATTCGCTGCGCCTCGCCTCCGGAAAGCTCTGTAGAGGGCTGTCCCAGTTTGACATAGGAGAGTCCCACATCATGCAGCGTTTCTATCTTGCGCCGTATGGATGGCACGTTTTCAAAGAAGGAAACTGCCTCCTCCACCGTCATATCCAGAACATCATAGATACTCTTTCCCTTATATTTAACATCCAGTGTCTCCCTGTTGTAGCGCCTGCCGCCACAGACCTCGCAGGGCACATAGACATCGGGAAGGAAATGCATCTCTATCTTGATAATGCCGTCGCCGCTGCACGCCTCACAGCGCCCGCCCTTCACATTGAAGCTGAACCTTCCCTTTTTATAGCCTTTCGCCTTTGCGTCCGCCGTAGAAGCAAACAAATCCCTGATTTGGTCAAACACGCCGGTATAGGTCGCCGGATTGGAACGGGGCGTCCGTCCAATCGGGGACTGGTCGATATTAATCACCTTGTCAAGCTGCTCGATGCCCTGAATCCCTTTGTGTTTTCCGGGAATCGTCCTTGCACGGTTCAGGCTCTTTGCCAAATGTTTGTAAAGAATCTCATTCACCAGTGAACTTTTACCGGATCCTGACACACCTGTCACAACCGTCATAACGCCAAGGGGGAAGGTGACGTCTATGTTTTTCAGGTTATTTTCCTGCGCTCCCTGCACGATAAGGCTGCCCGTGGGTTTCCTCCTTGCTTTCGGCACAGGGATTTTCTTTGTGCCGCTCAGATACTGCCCTGTCACAGACTCCGGCGTCTTCATGATTTCCTCAGCCGTGCCGCATGCCACCACTTCGCCTCCGTGGGAGCCCGCACCCGGGCCGATGTCCACAATATAGTCCGCGGCAAGCATGGTATCTTCGTCGTGTTCTACTACTATCAGGGTGTTCCCCAGATTCTTTAAATTCTTTAACGCATTCAAAAGCTTATCATTATCCCGCTGGTGCAGTCCGATGCTGGGTTCGTCCAGAATATAGCATACACCCACCAGACCGGAACCAATCTGCGTGGCAAGGCGAATTCGCTGTGCTTCGCCTCCGGAGAGCGTGGCAGTCGCCCGCGCCAGCGACAGATAATTCAATCCCACATTCACCAAAAAGCCGACTCTTGCCCTGATTTCCTTTAAAATCTGTTTTCCGATTAATTCCTGCTGCGTTGTCAGTTTCATTTCACATAAAAATTCCTGCAGCTTATCTATGGACATGGAAGTAATTTCGTAAATATTTCTGTCGCAAACCGTAACCGCCAGCGACTCCTTTTTCAGGCGCATGCCGCCGCAAAGCTTACAAGGTGTAATCCGCATGAAGGTTTCATACTCCTGCTTCATAATATCGGAAGCCGTCTCCCGATATTTGCGTTCCACATTTTTTATCAGTCCCTCAAACGCCACCGGATAGACGCCCTTACCACGCTGTCCCTCATAGTAAACGTTAACCTTTTTGCCATCGGTGCCATGCAGCAGCACATATTTTACCTTATCGGAATACTGTTCAAAGGGCGTATCCAAATCAAAGTGGTACTCTTCGCAGAGCGCCTGCAGCACTGCATTGGTAAAACTTCCCTTGTCAGCACAGGACTGCCAGCCCATCACGGCAATCGCACCTTCGCTTATGCTGAGCGTCTGGTCGGGAATCATCAGCTCAACATCAAATTCCATCTTATAGCCCAGTCCAAAGCAGTCGGGACACGCGCCGAAGGGATTATTAAAGGAAAAGCTGCGCGGCTCAATTTCGCTTATGCTGACACCGCAGTCCGGGCAGGAAAAGCTTTGGCTGAAGCTCATAGGCTCTCCGCCAATCACATCCACCTCCAAAAGCCCTTCTGCTAATTCCAGCACGTTTTCCACGGAATCCGTCAGACGGCGCTCGATGCCTTCCTTTACTACAAGACGGTCCACCACCACTTCTATATTGTGCTTGATATTTTTATCAAGCTTTATCTCCTCAGAAAGCTCATACAAGCTTCCGTCCACACGGACACGGACGTAGCCGCTTCTCTTTGCCCTGTCAAACACCTTGGCATGCTCGCCTTTTCGCCCGCGTACCACCGGTGCAAGAAGCTGTATCCTGGTGCCTTCTTCAAGTGCCATAATCTGATCCACCATCTGGTCCACGCTCTGTTTTGCAATCTCCCTGCCGCATTTCGGACAGTGCGGAATCCCGATTCTCGCATACAGCAGACGAAAATAATCATAAATTTCCGTGACAGTTCCCACCGTAGAACGCGGATTCCGGTTTGTGGACTTCTGGTCAATGGAAATGGCAGGAGACAATCCGTCAATTTTTTCCACATTCGGCTTCTCCATCTGCCCCAAAAACTGCCTTGCATAAGAGGACAGTGACTCCATATAACGCCTTTGCCCCTCCGCATAAATCGTATCAAACGCCAGCGAAGACTTGCCGGAACCGGAAAGCCCCGTCAGCACCACCAGCTCGTTGCGCGGAATATCCACGTTGATATTTTTCAGATTATGCTCCTTCGCCCCCCTGATTTTAATCCACTCCCTGGGGCGTATTTTCTGTACCTCTTCCATGTTTTCTCTATCTCCTTCTATTCTTCTCTGTCCCGCAAAATCGTTTTCAACTCAACCATCTTATCCCGCAGCTCTGCCGCCGCTTCAAAATTAAGGTCAGCCGCCGCCTTCTGCATCTTTTTCTGCACATCTGCAATCAGCTTTTCAAGCGCTTTGGTGTCCATGGATTCCGGATCTTTTTCAAAGCATACCTCTTCCTTGGCAATCACCTTCGAAATGCGAATCAAGTCGCGAACCGCTTTCTTAATCGTCTGCGGCGTGATACCATGCTCTTCATTATACTTTTGCTGCAGGGTACGTCTTCTGTTCGTCTCCTCTATCGCTTCCCGCATGGAATCCGTCATATTGTCGGCATACATAATGACATGTCCTTCTGCATTTCTTGCCGCTCTTCCGACAGTCTGTATCAGAGATGTCCCCGAACGCAGAAAGCCTTCCTTATCCGCATCCAGAATGGCAACCAGTGAAATCTCAGGAATATCGAGACCCTCTCTGAGTAGATTGATACCCACCAGCACGTCAAACACGTCGAGCCGCATGTCCCTGATAATCTCTGCTCTCTCCAACGTATCAATATCTGAGTGCAGATATTTGACCCGTATGCCGACATCCTTCATATAGTCTGTCAAATCCTCTGCCATGCGCTTTGTCAGCGTCGTCACCAGGATTTTATTGTGCTTTTCCGTCTCCTTCCTCACTTCCGCTATCAAATCGTCAATCTGCCCTTCCACCGGACGAACGGAAATCTCAGGATCCAAAAGTCCCGTAGGACGGATAATCTGCTCTGTACGCAGCAATTCATGTTCTGCCTCATAGTCGGACGGTGTCGCCGACACAAAAAGCATCTGGTCGATATGTGACTCAAACTCACTGAAATTCAACGGTCTGTTGTCCAGCGCCGACGGCAGACGGAAGCCATAATCCACAAGTGTGGTCTTGCGGGAACGGTCGCCCGCATACATACCCCTGATCTGTGGAATCGTCATATGGGATTCATCTATAATTATCAGAAAATCGTCGCCGAAATAGTCCAGCAGGCAATGGGGCGGCTCCCCTTCTTTCATACCGCTTAAATGTCGGGAATAGTTCTCAATGCCTGAGCAGAACCCCGTCTCCCTGAGCATCTCAATATCAAAATTGGTTCTTTCTGATATCCGCTGGGCTTCCAAAAGCTTGTCCTCTCCCTTAAAATACCGGATACGCTCCTCCAGCTCTTTTTCTATATTATCACACGCCTTTCTGATTTTATCAGCCGCCACCACATAATGGGACGCCGGAAAAATCGTGATGTGATTCAGCGTGGCATGCACCTGCCCCGTAAGAGGCTCCACCTCGCAGATACGGTCAATTTCATCGCCGAAAAACTCAATCCGGATAAGATAATCGCCGCCCTGCGCCGGATAGACTTCCACCACATCGCCCCTCACGCGGAAAGTGCCCCTCTGCTGATCCAAATCGTTGCGGTCATACTGGATATCAATCAATTCCCTGAGCACCTGCTCCCTGTCCTTTATCATGCCCGGACGCAGGGATACCAGCATCCCCTGATAGTCCTCCGGACTTCCCAGACCATAGATGCAGGATACGCTGGCAACCACCACCACGTCCCTGCGCTCCGTAAGGGAAGCCGTCGCAGAAAGCCTGAGCCGGTCTATCTCCTCATTCACCGCAGAATCCTTGGCAATATAGGTATCCGAAGACGGCACATAAGCCTCCGGCTGGTAATAATCATAGTAGGACACAAAATATTCCACTGCATTTTCCGGAAAGAACTCCTTAAACTCTCCATACAACTGCCCCGCCAACGTCTTATTGTGGGCAATCACAAGAGTCGGCTTATTCAATGCAGCGATGATATTCGCCATGGTAAAAGTCTTGCCGGAACCCGTAACCCCCAGCAAAGTCTGAAATTGATTGCCTTCTTTGAAGCCTTTTACTAATGCTTCGATGGCCTGGGGCTGATCGCCAGTAGGCTGATATTCACTGTGTAATTTGAACAACATAGTCCAAAATCACCTCCGAAATCCATACTAAAAGCTGCCTGTTAAATAGAACATAGACACAACAACATAAAAACACCTTAAAGCAGCCTTGATTATAACATACTGCCCAGAATTTGTACAGCAATTTCTGAACATTTGTTCTTTTTTATGAAAAGCTTCCTTTCATTTTCTTTTTGTATGCAGCAGGCGGCATTCCTTCCCACTTTCTGAACACCGTGCTGAAATATCCGGCATCTCTGAAGCCTGATTTTTCAGCCGCATCTGATACCGAAATATCTCTTTCGGTCAAAAGGCGTTTGGCTTCATCAATTCTTAGCTGCGTCAGAAATTCATTTGGACGGACATTCATAGTTTTCCTAAAAACACGACAGAAATGCTGGGGTGTAACGCCCATGATTTCGCTTAGCTGTGTCATGGAAATATCACTGCGAAAGTTATCATGCATGAATCTCAGGACGGGAAGAAGCATTGATATTTGCCTGCTTCTGGCACTGTCGGCATTGGCATCCATGAGCCTGTGAAACTCAATGAGATAATCATACAGAAGTCCTGAACATGTATAATCACAATAAAGGATATCATTTTCCTGAGATATTACCATTTTGTCAAATATCCTTTCCATTGTTGTTTCATCAGCAGGTTTAATGACAATAGGCGCAGTCATTCCGAATCTGGCCAGAATTTCATCACAGATGCTTCCTTCGAACGCAATCCACCTTACATCCCATAATTCTCCGTCAGGATAATAAGTATGCGGTTTATCCTTTGGCAGAAAAAAATAATCTCCTGCACTGATTTTGACTTCCTTTTCATCATATGAAAGCGTTCCGCTGCCCATAGCACAGAAAAGTATCTGATTCCACATATATCCATCAGGTCTGTTGACACGCTCTTGATATGCACTTCCGCCGATACCGAAAAGAAAAAACGGAAGAGTCCTTGCTTCCGGATTATACGGATAAATACTTTTTTCCAGCTTCATAATTTTCCCTCCTCGAATGTTCTTTTTTTATATCCTATGTATAAAGTTATGTCAATACTTTAACAAAATTAATTTTAGTTTTTGCAAGAAATAGCATATTTATTGCGTTTTACAAAATGAACTTTTAAATTTTTAATATTTTAAGGGCTGATTATATTCAGAATTTTATATTGCAAAACACCATTTTCTATGATAGAAAAAATATAATAAAGTATCATAGAGGAGTGCAGAATAAATGGTTGAAATGCCACCCGAAGAAATACTCACAGAGCGTGAAGGTACAACATATCCCTCATTTGAAAAATACACATATTATTCCCGAACAGCCGAGAGGGATACTCCTGTAAATGTGCTGCTGCCCGCGGACTATTCCGAAGATAAAAAATATCCTGTGCTTTATATCCTTCATGGATATTATGACAATGAAGACTGGATGACAAGAGATATCGTTCATATCAGCACAATGCTGACAAATCTTGTTGCCGATGGTGAAGCACATGAAATGATCGTTGTATGCCCCTACATCTACTGCAGCAAAGATATGCCATACTGTACAGGAATGGATACTCAGAACACACTCAATTACGACAATTTTATAAATGATATGATGACGGACCTTATGCCATTCATAGAAGAAAACTTTTCCGTGGCAGAAGGCAGAGAGAATACAGCAATCACAGGTTTTTCCATGGGTGGAAGAGAATCGCTTTTTATCGGCGTTTCCAATCCCGAAAAGTTCGGATACATCGGTGCTGTATGTGCTGCTCCCGGTCTTACTGAGGGCACAGGCTACCCTTGGATGCTGAAAGAAGACCAACTCACATTCGGTGAAAACAAGCCCGAACTCCTTTTACTAAGTGCGGCGGAACATGACGGCGTTGTAGGTACAAATCCCGCAACATACAAGGATATTTTTGCAAGAAATGGGGAGGTTTATCTCTGGCACTTAATGTCCCGGACAGGTCATGACCACAGCAGCGTCACCCCTCATCTGTACAATTATTTCAGAATGATATTTCAATGATACGAAAAGAAAGAAGGTAGATGAATGATGAAGAAAATGGTATCTGTAATATGCGCAGCAATGGTGTTAATTGTTTCCATGTCAGGCTGTGCAGCAAATAAGAAAAACACCAACACAACTGGTTATACACCAAAGTATTCCCTGTCAAATCCAAATGCTGATGTAAATACGCAGAAAGTGTATGATTACATCTGTGACAGCTTCGGTACATACATGCTATCCTGTCAGCAGGAATCAACATGGATGACAAGTCCCGATTATGAAATGGAAATCATCGAAGAAGCAACCGGAAAGCTTCCCGCAATGCGTGGTCTTGACTTTATGAATGACGATTTTGACGGAGTTGTCGCACGCGCAAAAGAATGGCATGAAAAGGGTGGATTAGTCACCATATGCTGGCACACAGGCATCAACGGAAAAGGATACACGGAATCTCTTGGCGATGAGCCCGATTTTGAAAAACTCCTTACCCCGGGAACGGATGAATACAATGCAATGATTGCAAACTGGGACAAGGCGGCAAACGCACTTGCAGAGCTGCGTGACGCAGGTATCCCCGTGCTGTGGAGACCATTCCATGAATTTGACGGCGGATGGTTCTGGTGGGGCAAAGGAGGAGGCGAAAACTTCATCAAACTTTGGCAGATGATGTATGACCGCTATACAAACGAATTCGGTCTTACAAATCTTATCTGGGTGCTTGGTTACTCGGGAGAAGTAAAGAGCGGATGGTATCCCGGTGATGATTATTGTGATATTATCGGCTCCGATACATACGATAATTCTACAAACAAAGCAGCATGGGTGAAACTGGCGGCAATGAATACAGACAAGCCCATGGCATTCCATGAGTGCGGAAATGTTCCTTCTGTCGAAAAGTTTGAATCAGATGGAGATCTCTGGTCCTGGTTTATGATATGGCATACTGATTTTGTAGTAAATCAGAATAAAACAAATCTTTCTGCCGTTTATAACAGTGATAAAGTCATTACGCTTGATGAGCTTCCGAAAGAATTATTCGAACAAGAAGGAGAAAAATGATAAAACTTTTTGATATCTATGTTGACATAACTGACACCATTTGCGTAAAAGGAAAGCTGCATGACGTATGCATGCTTTCCTTTACAGGCGAAGCCAGAGGCAGATATTTTAACGGAAAAGTGATTGGCACAGGTTTTGATACACAATATTCCTCTAAGGACAATCATATGGTTCTTTCCGCAAGATATATGCTTGAAGGAAAAGATATTGAAGGAAAAGAATGCCGCTGTTTTATAGAAAATAACGGCAGCTTTAATGATGGGTTTATTCCCAAAATCGTAACCGACAGCCCGGCTCTTTCAGAATTTGAAGGAGCTGAACTGAAAGCCGAAATAGAACCGAAAGAAAACGGCGTCATCGTTTCCATATTCGGATAATATTCCTTTTTATACCTCATGTCCACTTCACTTCGCAAATCACCTCAAAGCGAAACCATGCGTAAGTCCGCCCTTTGCCGCTTTCAGCCTGCAGCGAACCGGTATGCCTGTACAGACCGTATAAAAACGCCGGTATTTAGGCGCCGTCCTTTGGCGCCTTACGTACCGCTGCGTTTTTATCCGAGCGAAAGCGCGTCTGTACAGGTATACCGGTTCGCTGCAAGCGTGACTTTCCGCAAAACCACCCTTACGCCTGACAGAGCGTCCCTCTAAATCGGTCCCCCCGTAAAAATCATCCCAAGCGTCTCCGAAAAAACCGGATAATACTGTCTCCACACCGTATAAATGCTGCCCGCTGCTGCCGCTGCAATATACACATAGCTTCCCACATACAAAACACGCAAAAGCCATGTGCCAAAGACAGCCTTCTTTGCCGTGATTTTTGTGATACAGTCCGTGATATTCTGTATGCCCATAAAGAGAATACTCAGCATTGGAATCAGACCCGGCAGAAGATACCTGCCCTGCGCCTGATAATCGCTTGCGTAAGCGTACCAGTACGCCAGCAAAAGAGGGGTAAGCGCCGCCACAAACATACCGGCACAAAATCCGGCACGCTTTACTCCCGTGAAGGCTTTTCTCCTGTTTGGCAGAAGCAATCCCAGAATCCCGACAAACAAAATAATCTTAAAGCCGCGAAGCACATAGTTAGGCGCAGGTAAATCCATATTTCCAAATCTTCCGAAAAAGCTCTGCGTCAGCATATAGCGATAGTCATAGTTCAAAGCCAGACAATAGATTGGATTGCCGGTACTCCGAAGCGTCTCCTTCACGGACGGCTTAAAGCTGTCCACCGCATAAAGTTCCGCGCTTCTGCGGTTTGCCGCAAAACCAAGGAAATCCCCCTCGTTCAAAACTGCACTTCTGATAAACCACCAGCCCGCAAGGACAAACACAATTCCCGCAATGGTAAAACCAATCCGCAGGCAGTCCTTCATGGCAAAACCCGTCTTTCCATTCTCTTTCCTGTAGAAGAAAGATACCAAAAACACAATGACACTTCCCAGCACCATTCCGTAGGCATTGTAGTAGGAAAGCGCACAAATTGCAATTCCAATGGAAAGTGTCACATAATTCTTTACCGTCCAGCTTTCCTTCAGACCGCTCACCAGCGCATAAACCATAATCGCACAGGACATACACGCAAACGCATCGCAGTTCACATAAGTATAGATAAACAATGCCTGCGGCCAGAAAGCGGCTGTCAAAGTAAAAAACCAGCCTGTCCACTGATTGGAAAACAGCTTTTTAGCTGTCTTTCGAATAAACACATAACTCACCACACCGGCAAGCATATTGACAACTCTCGCCGCCATCAGCAACGCATAAGAATTTGCAGTAAAGAATGATGTTACTTTCATAAACAGTGCCATCACCAGATAGGGCAGTCCCGGGAAAAATGCGTAGGAAATACCCCATGTACTGATTACCAGTTCACTGACATTTCCGTTGGGCAGTTTTCCCTCCCTCATAATGTAGTAGGGAAGCACATACCGGCACCGCTCGTCAGGCTGACTTCCAATCGGCTGCACAAGCCCCCATATGAGCAATGCTGCAAACAACGCTGCACCTACTGCTATTTCTATTATGCGTTCATTTCTTTCCTTACGGCTCATAATCCTCTTTCTATGATATGGGTTCCGCAAAATGCCAAAAACAGTTTACGGAACCCATATCGTCTATCTCTATTTTATCATGCTCTCCAGCAGTTCCTTTGCGCTCTCAAGCTGGTTGTCATACTTCTCATCACTATAGTATCTCTCGCTGTCAAATTCGCATACCACATCCGGCTCAATTCCGATGCCGTGGATATTGATTCCATTCGGCGTATAATAGGAGCTTATGGTCAATTTCACCGCAGAGCCATCACTGAGCTCCACCGGACGCTGCACAATGCCTTTTCCAAAAGTTGTGGTACCCAAAAGTGTGCCGATTCCATAATCCTTAATGGCTCCTGCCAGTATCTCGGAGGCACTTGCCGAATTGCCGTCAACCAGCACTACCATCGGCACCTCCAGTTCTTTCGTGCCGTCACACTTGTACTCAACCCGGTGTCCGTCCCTGTCCTCTGTGTATACAATCAAGCCCTCCGGCAGAAGCATTTTAGCAATGCTGACAACCGAAAGCAGGTTGCCTCCCGGATTACCCCGCAAATCCAGAATCAGTCCCTTCATGCCCTGTCCTCTTGCAACAGCCATCGCTTCTGCAAACTGATCCACCGTTACGGTATCAAACTCCGTTATCTGAATATAGGCAATCCCATTGTCATACATCCGGGATTCCACAGTGGGCGATTCCACTTTCCTGCGAACCACGTCCTTTTCAATCTCCTTGCCGTCACGAATCAGCGTCAGATGCACATAAGTACCCTCTTCCCCTTTAATCAGGCTGACTACTTCCTGCAGGGTCATCCCGTAAGTCTCTGTTCCATCCACTTTGTAGATAAGGTCATTGGCGCGTAAATCTGCTTCCTCCGCCGGCGTATTGGAAATAACACTGCTGATTTGGGCAAGCGTTGTAGCAGTATCCAACTGCACCCTCGCACCGATTCCATAGTAGACGCCCTGCGAATCCTGATAGAGCTCGTTCAGTTCCTCCGCGGAAAAATACCCGGAATAAGGGTCTCCCAAGGCATCTACCATGCCCCTGTATGCGCCTTCCTCCAAAACCTTTCTGTCAATGCCCTCCTGATAGTAGTAGGTGTCAATGATTTCCTCTATCAACTGCAGCTTTTCTATCATTTCCGGCGTTATCGCCGTATTGTCCCCATAATCCTTCTGGGAATCCTTTTCCTCGGTGCTTTCAGAACCCTTCGTATTCGGTATTCTGTCCTTTCCGGCCGCCATCACCTGTACCCGGTTTACCAGATACGTCACGCTCACAATCAACAGCGCTGTTGCCAGCCCGGTCAAAAGACCGCAAAAGAAATGTTTGCCGCCTTTTCCGCCTGAATTCTGTCCTCCGCCAGGCTGCCCGTTTTCTATTGCATAAATTTCATTTTGTTCCATAAATTCCTCCTATTCCGCCACACAACTGGCATTTATATCTAAAAGCCATATCTGTCACTTGGACAGATAATTCCACGGACTGACATACTCTCCATTCAGGCGCACACTGAAATGAAGATGCGGACCTGTAGAACGTCCTGTTGATCCTACCGCTGCAATTGTCTCGCCCCGTACAACAATATCCCCCGTCTTTACATACAGCTTAGACGCATGCATATAAATCGTATACAAGCTGTCTCCATGGTCTATCATAATATAATTTCCCATGGAATTGCTATAGGAAGCTGCTACCACTTTCCCATCATAAGCTGCAAATATAGCAGTTCCGTTAGGTGCGGCCAAATCAATGCCGCTATGGAACTTGTCGATTCCCAGTATCGGATCCGGACGTGTACCAAATTCACTCGAAATCCGCGTGTAGGAAGCCACCGGCCACTTAAACTTCCCGCCGTCATAAGACAGCAGAGAACCATTTGCCTCCAAAATCTTCTTTTTTTCCTCAGCAATTGCCGCCTCGAGCGCCTGCACAATTTCATTCCGCTCTCGGATGTCCGCCTCGTAGTCCTTGATTGCCTGATCCTTATTGGCAATGTTGCTTTCATATTCCCTTATCGTCTGCTGCTTCGCCTGTATCAGTTCTTCCATCGCAGCTTCTTCTGCCAGCACGCCCTCTCTTGTCTCCTCCAAAAGCGCCATCTCCTCCAGAAGCTGCTGCTCCGTCAACTCTATCAGCTGACGGTTCAGTATAAATTCATTGAGCTGTTCTTTGTCATATGCGGCAATCCGTTCCATATATACCATTTTAGTCAGAATATCTGCAACGCTCTCCCCGCTGAATATCACTTCCCAATAGGTCGCATCGCCCTGCTCGTAAATATACTGAATCCGATGCACCATCGCATCATACTGCGCCGCCTCTATTTCCCTCGCCCGGGCAAGCTCCTCCTGGGTGCGGGCAATGTCAATTTCTTTCTGCGCAATCTGTTCATTCAGCCTTGTTATATTATCCTGAATCTCCTGAAGCTTCATATCAAGCTGCGCGATATAATTTTTTAAATCCTTTTTTTCCGCTTCCAGCTGCTTCTTGATATTCTGTGCATTTGTCAGCGAATTTTGCAGTGCTTTCCGTTCCTCTTCCGCCTTTTTAATCTCTTCTTCTTTTTTCCTGATACTGTCTGAAGTAATGGAAGAATAGGAGGTTGCAGATGACGAAGAAAAATTATTTATCAGCAAAGCCGCCACAAGCACAACCGTCAGAAGCGCCGCTATCTTTTTCTTCATGCGAATTCATCCTTTCCGCTACACCCTTAAATGCTTTCTCACTGTGGTGAAGCTTCCCAGAAAGCCGATACCGATACCAATGCCCAGTGACACAGGAATCAGTACGTCGAAAATTTCCTTCACCGACAAAAAGCTCAACAACTCCGACAATGCCGGAAACGCTGTCCCCACCTGCACGACTATCTTATTGTAGAGCAGGTAAATCAACCCCAACGGGATTCCTGCGCCGACAGCGCCAATCAACATGCCTTCAATCACAAAAGGCGCCCGCACAAAAAAGTCCGTTGCTCCAATATATTTCATGATGTTGATTTCCTCCTGCCGCACGGAAATACCAATCGTCACCGTATTGCTGATAAGGAAAATGGAAACCGCCAGCAGGATACCGATGATGCCAAGCGATACATACGCTATCAGCATATTGCCGCCGCTCAGGGCTTCGGCAACAATGTCGGAGCGTCTGACATACCTCACGCCCTCCACCGACATTAAGTATGTCACCAATGAATCATACATGGATACATCATTTAAATATACTTCATAATTATCATATTTTTCCAGAGGATTGGTCGGAAATCCTTCATCATGCCCCTGCAGATGCTTCTCCTTATACCAGTTCCACGCATCAGTGGAAGAAACATACTTAACCTCTGTAACCTCCGTCCGCAGCCGGATTAAATCTCCGATTTCGGACTTGCGTGTATCTTCTATATCTTCATCAAAAAAGACAACTACGCAGAACCCTTCCTCCGCCGTCTTCACAATATGCTGAAAATTCATCACAATGGCATACAAAACGCCAAAAAGGAACAGACACGCCGAAATGGTCGCTATGGACGCAAGGGAAAACAGCTTATTGCGGAAAATCCCCTTAATGCCCTGTCTGAGAGTATAAAACAACGTGCTAATCTTCATCGATATACTCTCCTTCCTCTTCGTCGCTTACAATAACGCCCTTCTTCATGGTTACCACCCTTTTCTGCATGGCATTGACAATTTCCCTGTTGTGGGTAACCACAATTACCGTGGTGCCTGCGGCGTTAATTTCATCTAAAAGCATCATAATTTCCCATGAATTCTTAGGGTCAAGGTTTCCTGTAGGCTCATCAGCCAGCAGAATGGAAGGCTTATTGATCAGCGCCCTTGCCAACGCGACTCTCTGCTGCTCGCCACCGGAAAGCTGCTTGGGCTTCGCCTTATATTTGCCTGCCAGCCCCACCGTCGCCAGTATGCTGGGCACATTACGCCGGATCTCCTTTACCGGCACTTCAATAATTCTCTGTGCAAACGCTACATTTTCGTAGACATTTCTGTCCTTCAGCAGCCTGAAGTCCTGAAACACAATTCCCAGATTCCTGCGGAACTTCGGTATCTTCCTGCGCGGCAGATTGGCTATGTCATGTCCCATGACCCATACCTTGCCGCTGGTAGCGGTCAGTTCCCGCAAGAGCAGCTTAATCAGTGTTGATTTTCCCGAACCGCTGTCCCCTACGATAAAGACAAATTCTCCTCTGTTGATGTGCAGGGTAATACCGTTTAATGCGGGCGCCCCCGCAGAATACACCTTGCTCACACCGTCCAAAAAAATCAGACCGTTTTCCTCTATCATTCTCTCTCGTCTTTTACGCTTTTCTTCTTTACGCGACATAGTATTCCTTTCGTCCCATCAATAATCAAATGTTTCCATGTATTTCATGTACTTGACCACCATCAGCGCGATTTTGAAGGTAATGGCGTCCTCAAACACGCGCAAATCCAGCCCCGTACTTTTCTGCAGCTTATCCAGCCTGTATACCAGCGTGTTGCGGTGGATAAAAAGCTGTCTTGATGTTTCCGACACATTCAGGCTGTTTTCAAAAAATTTGTGGATGGTTGTAAGTGTCTCTTCGTCAAAATCGTCCGGACTCTTTCCGCCGAATATCTCCTTTATAAACATCTTGCAGAGCGGTATCGGAAGCTGGTAAATCAGTCTGCCAATACCAAGCTCACTGTATGCAATCACATCTCTTTCGTCGAAGAAAATTTTGCCCACGTCCAACGCCATCTTCGCTTCTTTGTAAGAACGGCTGACTTCCTTGATTTCCCGAACCACCGTGCCATACGCAATATGAACGTTCTTTACGCCTTCTTTCAGGAGATATGTTTCCAGCGCTCTCGCCGTCTTATCAATTTCTTTGAAAGATTCCGACTCTGACAAATCCTTCACTACGATTACATTATTTTCATCAACAGCAGTGACAAAATCCTTGCTGTTGGTGCCGAAATGCGTGCGGGAAAGCTCAAGCGCATTGTTATCCTTGCCATTCTCCGATTCTACTATCAATACCACACGACTTACATCTGTCTGGATATGTAACTTCTTGGCACGGCTGTAAATATCCACAAGCAGCAGATTGTCAAGCAGAAGGTTTTTGATAAAGTTATCTTTATCAAACCGCTCCTTATAGGCAACAAGCAGACTCTGTATCTGAAATGCCACCATCTTGCCCACGGTATACACATCTTCGCCGCTGCCGCCTGCTACCAGCACATACTCTATCTGCTGTTCGTCAAAAATTTTAAAATACTGGTATCCCTGAATTTCTTGAGAATCCGCGGGAGAAAACGCAAATTCCACCGCCTGCTTGGAACAGTTTCCCATGTCTGCAGTGGAGGCCACCTCTTTACCGTCCGTATCCATCACGCAGAATTCCACACGCGCAATGTTTTTCAGACCTTCTATTGTACTTTGTAATATTTGGCTTGATATCATGAACTGACTCCTTTGGATAAAATGACAACAATAAATTCCTGCTTATAATATACGATAGTACATTCATCTTCCATTTTAATTCACTTTCACAAAAAAATCTACATAAAAATAATAAATTTTTATGCACTTTTTATGTTTTTGTTTCGGCAAACGTTTTTTTGTTATTATACAAACTAAACAAAAGAAGACCCTGCACAGAGGGTCTCCTTTCGTTTTCCATCTAAACTCTGATGTCCATCTGACTTCCAACAGCCGGATTCACGGACCGTTCCATTGCAGCGGCATCTATCATTTTAAGCATTCCTGCCGCCAAATCCTCGCCGCCTTCCATGGTTTTGTCCAGTACAGCCATCCCAATTTGCCCCATAGTCTTTACCTGGGACATGGATACAGATAAGCCCGCAATATCCATATTAACACCTCCTTTCTTCAGATTCTGCGAATTGCTTTTTCTTTTATTTCTATTTTTCCATTTTTTAAAAGATGACCGACGGCACGTTTAAACTCGTTCTTGCTCATCTGCATCTCCCGCTTAATGACTTCCGGTGACGCCTTATCATTAAAAGGCAGCACGCCGTCAAAGCTGTCTATCACATCCAGTATTTTCTGTGCGTCCGCCTCTATCTGCAGGTACGCTTTTTCCCGTATGCTCAAATCCAGCTTGCCGTCCTCCCTGACTGCCGCGACACGGCAGACGACGGTATCGCCTATCCTGACCTCTTCATAAAGCTCTTTTCTGGGAATCAGCCCCGAATATTTATCATCCACCGCCACAAACATACCAAACTCAGGACTTGACTCGTACACATAACCCGTAACCCTGTCATCCTTATGGTAGGGACTCTCCGTGGACAAATCATGATATACATTCATGGTTGCGCAAAGCCTGCCGCTTTTATCAATATAAAGGGATACCAAAGGCGTGTCACCCTGACGTACCCTGATGGTCTGCTGCTTAAAGGGAAGAAACAAATCCTTTTCCAGCCCCCAGTCCAAAAATGCACCGTATTTATTGACATCAGCTACCTTCAGCCTTGTCACTTCGCCCATCTTTAAAAGAGGCTCATTTGTCGTAGCTATCATACGGTCCTTGGAGTCCCTGTACAGAAACACTTCAATTTCGCTTCCCATCTCAATCCCTGCCGGTACCTGCTTTGCCGGCAGAAGCACCCGCTCCTCCGTATCGGCTTCGTCCGCCAGATACACACCGAATTCTACCTCTTTTACCACTTGCAGTTTTTGCTTTTCACCCAGCTTCAGCATAATTTCTTCTTCCTTCAAACTCTACATTTGTATAGACGCCGCCCTGTGTATCCTGCAGGGATACCACATAGGTTACTGTCCCGTTTTCTCCCTTACTCATCTGCACGTGCGGCACCAATATATCATGCAGAAGCGCCTGCTTTTTGTATTCTGCCCTCATACCGGTCACTGAAAAAAGCTCCGGCAGATAATCCATTGCCATTCCTACATATTGTGCATTATTGACATGGTGGTTGGTATCTAAGTGATGCTGCTTTACTACGATGGATTCCTTTCTTTCCATATCCTGCGGCACTGCAATCTTGCGCCCCGCATATTCCATGGGCAGCCTTTCTTCGATTTTATATTTTTGCACTACCTCTTCCGGAGGACGTTTGGGCTTAAAGGTCTCTGTGTCCAAAAGCGTCCACATGGAATTCGCTTTTGCTGTATAACCGCCCGCTTCATCCTGCATGAAAAAATTTCGGAATCCAAAACAGCCTTTAAAATCATAGGGGAAGGTTCCCACCGATACCCGTTCACCCATTTCAGGCAGCCGTTCTATTGCAATCTGCCACGAAGACAGCACCCAAACCATTTTCCGCTCCCGCAGAAAGGAAAGTCCCACTCCCAAATCTTCTGACTGGAAAGTAGAACAATCTTGAAAATAGTCCATTAATGACAATAATGTCAGCCTTCCGTCACTATCCGTTTCACTGTATCTGATTCTACTCTCAAAACTATACATGACTCTCTATCTCTCATTCCAGAATCTGCAATACAATTTCCACAACCCAGTACAGGAAAAACAATCCCATACCCGCATTGCACATCACCGTCAAAAAGCGCTTTCCACGGGGCAGCGTAATTCGTCCTGCGTTCAAATGCATTCTTTTTCTGTATACAATAAGCAGTACAATACCCGCCACTACAATACCAATCAGAATAAACATATACAACAAAAATACAAGCAGTCCCGGCAAAACTTTAGATAAATCGCCGCCGTCTGTCAGTATATTCTGCAATCCTTCCAAATCCACCAGACTCAGCATAAAAAGGCTCAGCACGCCTCCAAGGAAGTTCACCACCATATGCATAATAATGGTGTATTGCAGTTTGCCTGTTTTTACATAAATAAAAGCAAAAAACATTCCTATGGTGGTCGCATAGGCAAACTGGGAAAGGTTGCCGTGGAACAAGCCAAACATCAGACCGGAAAGCACAACTGCCACGCCTTCGCCATAGCGGACTGCCCTGTCCACCAGAATTTTCCTGAAAATAAGCTCCTCCATAATGGGCGCCCAGATCACCATGATAAGCATTCTCACCCAAAGGCTTGAAGAACCGGCAAGATCTATCATATAATTATCAATCGGCCTGCCCTTCAGCACTGCCAAAAGATAAGTAATCAGGCTTCCAATCAGATTGCTGGCATACATAATGCCATAGCATATGATCAATGCCACCAGAAACTTTCCCACCTTCATGGAGCGCTTTTGGATTTTTTCTTTCGGTATGGTGTGAATCAGCATTATCATAAGCGGCATGCCGAGAACATACATCGGAACCGAAGAAAACAGCACCACGATGTCGGGATTCTGAAAAATCTCCGGCTTTATCATATATATCAAATCCCTAAGCTTGTACTGTATGGCATAGATACACAGAGTACCTGCCAGAAACATCAGCCCCATATTGGAGAAAAATTTTCTCCCCTGCTTCACGATTTCTTTTTCTGCCTGCTCCGGCATAGCGGGCTGGTTATATAATTCTTCCATATTTGTACTTCCTTCTTCCCTGTGCGTATAGTTCAAGCACAGTATAACACACTTTTTTCTTTTTCACCATACCGGCAGAAAATTTTTCACATAAGTGGCTTTTCCTGAAATCTTACAGGATATTAAAAAAAATTGTATTTAGGTATTGCAAAATGGAAACACTTCATGTATAATGCATAAGGTAATCGCATAAAGGGCTATCGCCAAACGGTAAGGCAACGGACTCTGACTCCGTCATTTCAAGGTTCGAATCCTTGTAGCCCTGTTTTTAAAGGGTTTGCCCTGTTATGAAAAGTTTCACAGTTTTTGCTGTGGAACTTTTTTCTTTGCGACATTTTCCTATTGCAATCCTCTTTCTCCCATGCTATACTGTGAAAAAGCATTATTATATCAGAACATTCTATTCTGTAAACCGTCAAGTCTTTTTTCTCGGAGATTTCCTGTTACAAAACCGCGCGGAGGTAATCAGTATGAGCATATTTGAATATGACCAGGAAGCACATATGAAGCATCTAAAAAAAGAATACTATGCCGACGGGTGGGAGGATGGAAAAGAAGAAGGTGAAGCTGTGGGGGCAGCATTAAACCTTATCTCCCTTGTGCGAAAATGGATAAAACGAAACTTGCAGGACAAGGAGATTGTTGATTTGACCGAAGAATCACCTGAAGAAATTCTTAAACTGATACAAATTTTAAAAGAACACCCCAATACACAAGACAGGGAAATCCTCAAACTTTGGAAAGCGCTTTAACAGACGGAGCCGGAAGCTGCAACCGCTTCCGGCTCCGTTTTTCTCTTATACTTCAAAGGTCAATTCACCATATGTAGGCACCGGCCATACTTCTTTGTCAACGATTCTTTCCAGTTCGTCGATGGGAGCGCGCAGCGCATCCATGGCTTCTTTTACGGTGTCCTTGTAGAAGAACGCCTGCGCTTTTGCCTCCTTCATGGCTGCCGCCTGTGCGGTCACTTTTTCAAGCTGCGTAAGAGCGTCTTGCGCCGCGGTCAGCTTCGCGCATACATCCTGCAGAAGCTCTGCCTGAACGTAAGGCTTCACACCTGCTGCCTTGACAGCAATAACCGTATCCGCCAAAGACCTGCTGTACTTCACAACAGCGGGAATATACTGCTTGCTTGCCATGTCAATCATGGTTAACGCTTCTATATTCAAAGTTTTGGCATAGGTTTCGTAGAGAATCTCCTCACGGGATTCCAGCTCTACTTTTGTAAAAATGCCAAACTTCTCAAACAGCTTCACAGCTTTGTCAGTCGTAATGGTTCCTGCCGCCTCAATCATGGATTTGATATTGGGCAGTCCGCGTCTTTCCGCCTCTTTTACCCACTCGTCCGCATAACCGTCTCCATTGAAAATAATTCTCTGATGCTCCGTCATGTACTTTTTAATCAAGTCATGAACTGCCATTTCAAAGTCCTCTGCCTTTTCCAGTTCATCCGCCGCTTCACAGAAGGCTTCCGCCACAATGGCATTCAGCGTGGTGTTCGGGCTTGCGATGGAATCGGAGGAGCCCACCATACGGAACTCAAACTTATTGCCGGTAAATGCAAACGGCGAGGTTCTGTTCCTGTCAGTCGCATCCTTCTCCAAATCAGTCAGGGTGGATACGCCGGTCTGCAGCTTTCCTCCCTCAAGACAGTGTGCTGCTTCACCGGTTTCTACAAGCTGTTTTACCACATCCTCAAGCTGCTCGCCCAAGAATACGGAAATAATAGCAGGCGGCGCCTCGTTTGCACCAAGACGGTGGTCATTACCCACATCGGAAGCGCTCTGACGTAACAAATCAGCATGCGTATCCACAGCTTTTAAGATACATGCCAGCACCAGAAGGAACTGAATGTTTTCATTGGGCGTATCACCCGGGTCAAGCAGGTTCACGCCGGTGTCCGTTCCCAGAGACCAGTTGTTATGCTTACCGGAACCGTTCACCCCTGCAAAGGGCTTCTCATGCAGCAAACACGCCATACCGTGGCGTCCTGCCACCTTTTTCATGGTTTCCATCACAAGCTGGTTGTGATCCACCGCAATATTGGCGGTTTCATAGATCGGCGCCAGTTCATGCTGTGCCGGTGCAACTTCGTTATGCTGTGTCTTCGCAGTCACGCCCAACTTCCAAAGCTCTATATTCAAATCTTTCATGTACGCACCGATTCTCTCACGGATTGTACCGAAGTAGTGATCCTCCAGCTCCTGTCCCTTGGGTGCCGGTGCGCCAAACAGGGTGCGCCCTGAAAAAATCAGGTCCTCACGCTTTAAGTATTTCTCCCTGTCTACCAGAAAATATTCCTGCTCCGAACCTACGGAAGCAACTACTTTTGTTGCTTCTGTGTTGCCAAACAGACGGATAATTCGAAGTGCCTGTGTGCTGAGCGCCTCCATGGAACGTAACAGCGGCGTCTTCTTATCCAACGCTTCCCCTTTGTAAGAACAGAAAGCAGTCGGAATACAGAGAATTACACCTGTTGCATCTTCTTTCAAAAACGCAGGAGAGGTAATGTCCCACACCGTGTATCCTCTCGCCTCAAAAGTCGCGCGCAGACCGCCCGAAGGGAAGGAGGAGGCATCCGGCTCACCCTTAATCAACTCCTTGCCGGAAAATTCCATCAGCATATGTCCCTCTTCGTCGGGATGTGTCACAAAAGAGTCATGCTTCTCAGCCGTAATACCCGTCAGTGGCTGGAACCAGTGCGTGTAATGTGTCGCGCCGTTTTCCACCGCCCAGTCCTTCATTGCCTTTGCCACTACGTCAGCGGTTGCCAGTGACAACTCGCCGCCCTGCTCCATAACCCGCTTCACTTCCTTGAACACGCTTTTGGGAAGGCGTTCTTTCATTTTTCCGACAGTAAATACCTTACTGGCGAACAACTCTTCAACATTTAACACTTCACTCATACTTTTCTCCCTTTCCTGCCTTCAGGCTCCCGAACCTTACTTCAGCCAAAGTACTCCTTAAACCTAAAAAAATGCCCCAAAATAAGCTTTTGGAACACCTTCGTTCAAGATACCTTTATTATGAGACCTCCGCCTCATTTGCTATAACAATACCCCAATTTTTCTTAAATTGCAAGCCCCAATTTCAAATTTAAAGATTTTAGCCAAAAATTTCCCGCAAATAGACAGTTCCCTGTTCACATTGTACAATGGGGCGGCCCAATGCCGCCCCGGACAACTATCTCTTTCCTTCCATGCGCAGTAAATCATGCTGCTCCGCCCTGCCGGACAGACACAGCCACAATACCTGTTTCGGGTGGGGCGCACTCTCCACCATCTCCCCATTCTCTGTGTAAATGGCTTTCACCACAACCGGAATATTTTCTCCCGACGGCTTCATGATTTCAATCGTATCCTGCAGGCTGAACTTGTTGCGCTGGCTGATTTTTACAAGCGGAAAATCCTGTACAGCTTCCTCCCCGTCCTGCTGCACAACAGCCTCCTTTTCTCCCCCACAGGAAAGCAAATCTGCTCCCCAAGGCAGTTCGGAGGCAAATCGAACCTCCTCCACAATCCCCAGATAGACGGACTCATTCACATAGGTATTACTGTCATAAATCTGTGTCGTCTCATCCGGTTTTCCAAAATAAAAGCCTGTTGTAAACTGGCGGTAGGTGCACTTTGCAATTTCTGCCCTGTACCAGTCCATATTGTTCCTGTATTTCTCCTCCGACTCAAAATAATCATCTATTGCTTTCCGGTAGGTTCTCGCCACGGCAGCCACATAGAGCGCCGTTTTCATTCTGCCCTCTATCTTGAAACTGTCGATTCCCGCCTCCACCATTTCCGGGATATGTGCAATCATGCACAAATCCTTGGAATTGAAAATATAAGTTCCCCGCTCATTCTCGTAGACGGGTAGATACTCTCCCGGGCGTGTCTCCTCCACCACCGCGTACTTCCAGCGGCAGGGATGGGTACAGGCTCCCTTATTGGCGTCCCGACCCGTAAAATAACTGCTTAACAGGCAGCGTCCCGAGTAGGAAATGCACATAGCGCCATGGATAAAACTCTCGATTTCCATCTCCTCCGGTATCTGCTTTCTGATTTCCGCAATTTCCCGCAGGGAAAGTTCTCTGGCGGACACCACTCTTTTCGCCCCCTGCTCCCACCAGAAACGGTAGGTAAGATAATTGGTATTATTTGCCTGCGTGGAAATGTGCCGCTCTATCTCAGGACAAATTTCCTTCGCCAGCATATACATGCCCGGATCCGAGATAATCAACGCATCCGGCTTTTCGGGCTTCATATTGTGAAGCTCGGCAAAATACTGCCTTGCTCCCTCCAAATCACCGTTATGCGCCAAAATATTCGCCGTCACATACACCTTGACATTGTGGGCATGGGCAAAGGCAATCCCCTGCGCCATTTCCTCCATGGAAAAGTTCTTCGCCTTGGCGCGAAGACCAAATGCCTCCCCGCCGATATATACCGCGTCAGCTCCAAAGCATACTGCGGTTTTCAACACCTCCGGACTGCTCGCCGGAATCAAAAGTTCAGGTTTCTTCATCGGTATCCATACCTTTCTCTCTGTATCCTGCATCGTCCGCAGTCTTTTCGCAACTTAATTCGCCGCCTGTTTTTGTGCTCAGCGCAATCCCATCCCCAACCGGCAGAATCACCGTCTCCAACAAACTGTGATGCGTAAGCTCATACAGATAATCCCTCATTCTGGCATGTATCGTCCGGTTTCTTCTGGTAACCGCAAAACGGGATTCCAATACGTCCCCATCCTGCAGTACATTGTCAGAGACAAGCAGCCCTCCGGCCTTTAAAAGCCGCACCGCATCCGGCAGAAAATGAATATACTGACCCTTGGCAGCATCCATAAAAACAAAATCAAAAGAGCCTTCCAGCCCCCTCAGAATATCCGCCGCCTCTCCGGCTAACAGGGTAATCCCCTTGTCCTGCCCCGCTCTCTTGAAATTTTCCAGTGCTTTCGGAATCCGTTTTTCATATTTTTCTATTGTCTTAATCTGACAGTCTGCAGGCGCGTATTCTTTCATCAGAAGCGCTGAAAATCCCACGCCCGTTCCCACCTCTAAAATCTGCGCAGGCTCATGGGCAGCCATCAGAAAACGGAGAAGCTGCTGCGTTGCCGGACGGATAATGGGAACGCCGTCCGCTTTGGCTTCCCTTTCTATTTCATTCAATAAAGGCGTATTGCCTTTATCAAACGAGTCAATAAAGGCAACCATTCTTTCATTATTTATCATGTTTACACCTATAATCACTAATTTCCGGTATCTCCTGCCACTTCATCAGGCTCCTGAGCGGACATAACCTCCATCATCTCTTCCATGGTCATGGAGGTATTCAGCGTGTAGGTTCCCGCCCGCAGCTTATCCTTATAATGGGACAGCAGATTCTGCACATAAAACAGCTTTGCGTCCCTGATAAGACCTTTGGCTTCCAGAATTTCTCCTATCTGAAGCGCACTCTTACCCATTGTAATCTCTACCTTTACATCCATGCCGGGCTTTTCTGCAACCGGCGGCTCCTGAAACACACGGTAGCCATAATCATATGCCGTAATCGCACCTTTATAGACAACTACAATTACAAGCACCGCGACTGCCACCTTAAATATCATGCCGAGGACAGCCAATATCATCTGTTTGGTATTCATACCGATACCTCCTTACTGCTTACTCAAAATCGAGAGCTTCCGTTATTCTGATGTTCACGGACTGCATCATCCTGCAAAAGTCCAGCTCTGCCTCAAGAAAATCCGCCACTATCGGATTTTCCCTAAACTTCTCATTCTCCTGCTCAAACTCTTCAATCTTGTGAAACAGTTCTTCATCATTGGTCATGCTCTGCAGATGGTAATTTTTGAGCCGGTATTCTGTTACCTGTCTTTTCAGCTCCGGAAAACGGTTTATTTTTTCCTTTTGCCTCTGGTACTCCAAATATTGTCCGGACTCCTTAATTGCCGCAATTAACTCTGCAACAGCATTGTCTATTTTTGACATATTATCCTTAAACCTCCATAATAATGGGAAGTATCATGGGACGGCGTTTTGTTTTCTTCCACACATATTCGGAAAGTGCATCTTTTGTAGCAGACTTCAACCTTCCCCAGTCCGTAATACCTCTGTCCACTAAATCCTGAAGCGTACTGTCAACCACCTGTCTGGCTTCCTCTAAAAGTTCGTCTGATTCCCTGACATAGACAAAGCCTCTTGAGACGATATCAGGTCCGGAGACTATCATCTCCCCGACTTTGTCAAGCGCCATCACAACGATAAGAATACCGTCCTCCGCCAAGTGCTGTCTGTCACGCAGTACAACATTGCCTACGTCTCCGACGCCAAGACCGTCTACTAAGATGGAGCCGACCGGCACCTTCCCCGTCACCACTGCCTTTTCCTCGGAAAGCTCCAGCACATCTCCCGACGACAGGATAAAAATATTCTCCTTATCGATACCAAGCCCCTCCGCAATCTTTGCCTGCGCACGAAGGTGCTTATACTCGCCGTGCACCGGCACGGCATATTTAGGCTTTACCAAAGTATACAGCAGCTTAATTTCCTCCTGGCAGGCATGTCCGGATACATGGGTATCCTGAAAAATAACGTCTGCGCCCTTGCGGAACAACTCATTTATCACCTTGGTGATCGCCTTCTCATTGCCGGGTATGGGACTGGAGGAGAAAATAACGGTATCCCCCGGTCCGATGGTAATTTTCTTGTGCATATTAGAAGCCATTCTGGAAAGCGCAGCCATGCTCTCTCCCTGACTTCCCGTCGTAATAATAACCTGCTGCTCGTCCGGATAATTTTTTAACTGGTCCACATCTATCAGGGTAGACTCCGGAATATTCAGATATCCCAGACTGGAAGCCGTCTCGATGATATTGACCATGCTCCTGCCTTCCACCACTACTTTTCTGCCGAACTTATATGCCGTATTGATAATCTGCTGCACCCTGTCCACATTGGAAGCAAAGGTTGCCACAAAGATACGCGTGTTTTTATGATCGGAAAACAGGGTGTCAAAGGTTTTGCCCACCGTTTTTTCAGAAGCCGTAAAACCGGGGCGCTCCGCATTGGTAGAGTCACACATCAGCGCCAGCACGCCCCGCTTGCCGATTTCGGCAAATCTCTGCAAATCAATTGCATCGCCGAACACCGGTGTATAATCCACCTTAAAGTCTCCCGTGTGCACCACCGTTCCCGCCGGCGAGTAAATGGCAAGGGCAGCGGCGTCCACAATACTATGGTTCGTCTTGATAAATTCAATCTTAAACTGCCCCAGATTGATGGTCTGCCCGAATTTCACAACCTTTCTCTTTGTGCTTCTTTCCAGATTGTGCTCCTTCAGCTTGTTTTCAATGATTCCCATGGTAAGCTTTGTAGCGTAAATAGGCACATTCACCCTGCGAAGCACATAGGGCAGCGCACCAATATGATCTTCATGCCCATGGGTAATGACAAATCCCCTTACCTTATCCAGATTCTCTTCCAGATAGGTAACATCCGGTATCACCAGATCGATCCCCAGCATATCATCTGCCGGAAAGGAAAGACCGCAATCTACCACAACAATACTGTCCTCATACTCAAAGGCAGTAATGTTCATTCCGATCTGCTCCAGACCGCCTAAGGGAATCACCCGCAGTCCGGAACTATTCATATTTTCTTTTCTTTTCAATCAGTTTACCTCCATTTATTTTATCACAATAAAGCGGTCCTGCCGTCTGCCGCCTTTTATTCCTATTCCAAATCGATGTCTCCCATCATACTTCTGAAAACATCCGCAACCGCAGTAAGCTCCCCGTCATCCTCCACAATGGTATAGAGAGCCTCCCCGTCTCCGTCCTGAGACAAATCCTTTAAAATCAATGCTTCTCCGTCCCCGTCTTCCACGTCAGTAACCAAAATATACGTCACGCCGCCTATCATGGTCTCTTCCAGTACATAAAAATCTACTGCTTCCTGTTTCTCTCCTTCGGGGTAAAATGTAATCTTGTCCAAATCCTGTTACCTCATATTCCGTCTGTCCAGATATCCCTGCAAAATAAAACATGCCGCAATCCTGTCCACATGCTCCTTCCGCTCTTCCCTGCGGATTCCGGCTTCCATCATCGCCTTGTCGGCAGCCACCGTCGTCAAACGCTCATCCCAAAGCACGACGGGGAGCCCTGTTCTGCGCTCCAGCTTTTCCTTAAACTCCATGGTAAGATCTACCCGCTCTCCCTCGTCATTATTCATATGCTTGGGGAGACCAAGCACAATCTCTTCCACCTCATACTCCACAATCAGTTCCTCGATACGGGCAAGCGTCTGCCTGAGTTTATTCTCTTCTTTGCGCCGGATAATTTCAATGCCCTGCGCCGTCAAAAGCAGCGCATCGCTGATCGCCACGCCAACCGTTTTAGAACCGAAGTCCAGTCCCATAATCCGCATGTATCTTCTCCTCTGCCGCAGCCTACTTCCAATGGCTGTTCTTGATGTACTCCGTCAGAAGTTCTTCCACCAGCTCGTCCCGCTCCACCTTCATAATCAGGCTTCTCGCACTCTTATGGCTTGTGATGTACGTCGGGTCGCCGCTCATAATATATCCCACAATCTGATTTACCGGATTGTAACCCTTTTCCGTCAGCGCCTCATAAACCGTGGACAGCACTACCTTCACTCCGGTAGTTTCCGGCTCCGCCACTTTAAAATATTGTGTATTCCCCAAATCCTGCATACTGATCGCCATGCCTTTCCATGATATGTACAATTCGTGTGCAAAAACAGTCTGTTTTGTCACACACATTCTTATCTTACCCCATATTTTTCTAAAATTCAAGCCGCTATTCCATCAGCATAAGCTCGTCATTTAAAAATCCCGTGATTCTCCCCCTTATAATGCGGTTTGAGAGCTCCTCTTCTGTACATTTTGCGACGCGGATATATTGTCCGGTATGTCCGACCTGATATTGTCTGCCGCCGATTTCCTTGACATCCTCAAACAGCACCTCCGCCTCCTGCCCTATGTATGCGGTCCTGAATTCCCTTGACTGCCGTTTTGTTAATGCAAGCAGTCTGCCGCTGCGCTCTGCGCGGACACCGTTTGGCACCTTTCCCGGAAAGTCGGCGGCACGCGTTCCCTTTCGCTCAGAATATTTGAACACATGCATTTCAAACAGCCCCAGTTTCTCCAAAAAGGCATAGGTAGCTTCAAATTCCTCCTCCGTTTCCCCGGGGAAGCCTGTGATAACATCTGTTGTGATGGCAGGATGGACATATGCGGCGCACAAAAGCTCTACACATTTTAAGTATTCACCTGTGGTGTAATGTCTATTCATCCGTTTTAAGGTTTCATCACAGCCGCTCTGCAGAGACAGATGAAAATGCGGGCAGATTTTGGGAAGAGCCCGCAGCCTGTCCACAAACTCCTCCGTCACAATTCTCGGCTCCAGCGAACCGAGACGAATGCGCTCTATACCGTCGATGCCATGGATATGCTCCAAAAGCGCTGCCAGCTTCGGGCTGCCTCCATATTCCGTTTTTCCGTTTTGTTTCCGGCTTTTTCCTTCCTTCCAGTCTTCGTCATCAAAGTCGATTCCGTAGGAACTGATGTGAATCCCCGTCAGGACAATCTCCTGATAGCCCGCCTTTGCCAGCCCTTCCACTTCCTCCTTGATATCCTCAAGACGGCGGCTGCGGACACGTCCTCTGGCAAAAGGAATGATGCAGTAGGTGCAAAACTGGTTGCAGCCGTCCTGTATCTTGATGTATGCCCTTGTATGCTCCGCGGTGCGCACAAGCGTCATTTCCTCATATTCACAGTCTGCGTTGACGTCGATAATGCCCCGGCTTTTTGTGGCTTCGGAAACCTGTCCTGCATCGCGCTCTTCTAAGAAACGCTCAAGAAGCACAACCATTTCGCCTTTTTTATTATTGCCGATCGCCAAATCCACACCGGCATCCCGCAGCAGCTTCTGTGTATCCGTCTGCACATAGCAGCCAACAGCAACTACCACCGCCTCCGGGTTTCTGGCTTTCGCCTGATGCAGCATCTGCCTGCTCTTTCTGTCCGCGATATTGGTAACCGTACAGGTATTTACAATATAAATGTCCGCAATTTCATCAAATGGTACAATAACATAACCCTTTTCTTGTAACATTTGTTGCATAACGTCCATCTCATAAGCATTCACCTTGCAGCCCAGGTTATGTAATGCTACACTTTTCATGTTATTCCTTTCCATTTTTGTTGTGTTTTATCATTGACTTTTAATCCTGAACCCCTTAATATGAAAGCTGAAGGTATGACACATCCAAGGAGGTAATGATAAATGAAAACAGTTCAGATTTCTTTAAACTCCATTGACAAAGTAAAATCTTTTGTTAATGATATCACAAAATTCGATTATGATTTTGACCTCGTATCCGGCAGATACGTAATCGATGCAAAGTCCATCATGGGCATCTTCAGTTTGGATTTATCCAAGCCCATCGACCTGAACGTCCATGCAGAAGAAAACATTGACGAAGTACTGGCATCCTTAAAGCCTTACTTAATCTAATCAGCACCGCTAAGATACGGACAGACATAGAACACCCGGGATTTCCCACGGTGTTCTTTTTTTGCCGGCAGTCATAAAGATAAACCCCTGCCGTCAGTCGTCGCTCACGATGAGCAGCTCGTCCGTCTTTAACGCAGTCTCTACAAGCTCGTCAATCTTTTCGACAAGGTTTTCCTCATGCCGGCGGATTATGTTCAAATTGGGCTTTGTCACAGGATGCTTCGCCACAAATATGGTACAGCAATCCTCATAAGGCAGTATGGAGGTCTCGTAGGTTCCTATTTTCTCAGATACTTGTACAATCTCCTGCTTGTCAAAGCCAATCAGGGGACGGTAAACCGGCATGGTGCACACCTCATTGGTCGCCGCCAGACTGTACATGGTCTGGGAAGCCACCTGCCCGATGCTCTCCCCTGTTATCAGTCCCAGACACTCCGTCTCCTGTGCGATGCGTTCTGCGATGCGCATCATATAGCGCCGCATAATAATCGTAAGCTCCTCGTGGGGGCATTTTTCATAAATATACAACTGGATATCCGTAAAGTTGATGATATGCAGGTAAACCGGCCCCGCATAGCGGGACACGATTTTTGCCAAATCGATTACCTTCTGTTTTGCCCGCTCACTGGTGTAGGGCGGCGCATTGAAATATACCGCATCTATTTTGACACCGCGCTTTGCTATCATGTAACCGGCAACCGGAGAGTCAATGCCGCCGGACAAAAGCAGCATTGCTTTGCCGCCCGTGCCCACAGGCATCCCTCCCGGTCCCGGAATGGTTTCGGAATAGATATAAATTTTTTCTCTGATTTCTATATTCAGCAGAATGTCCGGCTTATGCACATCGACATGCATGGAAGGATATGCCTCCAAAACCGCCTCACCGACATCCGCATTGATTGTCATGGAATCCTTGGGATAGTTCTTCCGCGCCCTTCTGGCCTGTACCTTAAAAGTCTTATTTTTATCAGGATAAACCTTATCAATGTAATCGTTCACATCGCGGCAGAGCTTCTCAAAGCCTTCGTCCTCCACATAAACCACAGGGCAGATTCCCGATATGCCGAACACCCTCTGCAAGTGCGTAACCGTCTCTTCAAAATCAAATTCCGTCAGCGCATCCACATAGATTCGTCCCTGCGTCCTGCGCACCTGAAATTCACCTTCGCACTTTTTTAAGGCATACTTTATCTGTCCTGCCAGCGCCTCTTCAAATAAATGTCTGTTCTTTCCTTTTACGCCGATTTCGGCATACTTTATCAAAAAAGCCTTAAACATGTTTCACCTTTCCAATCAGCCGTCCCCGGCGCTTTCTTATGCATTTCTTGTATATTTGCGCAATAAAGGAATGATATCATACATTACTTGTAATGTATAGTCCAATTCTTCCTTTGTTGTAAAAACCGACATGCTGAAACGGATGGTAGAATCCGCCAGCTCCTTATCCAGTCCGATTCCTTTAAGCGTTGCGGAAGCACCTGTATGCGGCTTATTGGAGGAACATGCGCTGCCCGCCGAGACGTAAATGCCCTTATCCTCCAGCGCATGGAGCAGCACCTCGCTGCGGACTCCCCGCACTGTCGCACTCACAATATGCGGTGCGCCCTCTCCGCCTGTAAATCCGTTTATCTGTATATTGCCGATTTTTCTAAGCTCTTCTGTAAAATACGCTTTCAGCGCATACAGCTTTTCCGTATCCCTATCCAAATCTGCATACAGCATTTTTGCCGCTTTTGCCATTCCTGCAATACCGGCTACATTCTCCGTGCCGGAGCGCAGATTTTTTTGCTGCCCGCCGCCGTAAATAATATTGTGAATCTTGACCTTTCTTCCCACATACAAAAATCCCGTTCCCTTAGGCGCATGTATCTTATGCCCGCTGACCGACAACAAATCGATGCCCATTCGCCTTGGATATATCCGGTATTTGCCGAAGCCCTGCACCGCATCCACATGAAAAAGCGTGTTGGGATTGATGCTCTTAATCAGTTCTCCCGCCTCCGCAATTGGCTGCACTGTGCCGATTTCATTGTTGGTGTGCATGATGGATACCAGAATCGTATCCTGCCTCATGGCTCTTCTCAGTTCGCTCAAGGAAACCATGCCCCTTTTGTCCACTGGCAGATAAGTCACGGAAAAGCCCTGATCCTCCAGATAATGCATGGGCTGCAAAACCGCCGGATGCTCTATCTGGGTCGTAATCAGATGCCTGCCTGCACGATAGTTTGCCATCGCGCAGCCTATCAGGGCCAGATTGTCGGCTTCCGTCCCGCCGGAGGTAAAACAAATCTCCTGCTCATCCGCCTTCAGCAGTCTGGAAATCGTATCCTTGGCATTTCTTATATGACGCTCCGCCTGTACCCCTTTTAAGTGCAGACTGGAAGGATTGCCGTAATCTTCGCACATGATCTGCGTCACTAACTCTGCCACCTCGGGAAAAACCCGCGTCGTTGCAGAGTTATCCAAATACACTTCCATCGTGTTTCTCCTTTTTCTTCTATCTATAAACAATATATGCGCTTATTTTTCCAACTGATACATAATCCATGCCATCACGGTAAAACCTGCCGTCTCCGTCCTTAAAATACGCTTTCCCAGCGTAATTGGCTGTATGCCGTATTCCTTCGCCCTGGCAATTTCTTTTTCCTCAAAACCGCCCTCCGGTCCGATAAAAATGGCAATGTCCTTCCCTTCCCCGAGATTTGAAAAAATCTGCTTTGTGCTCTCCATTCCCTCGGCAAGCTCATAGGGAATCAGCTTTACGTCCATTGCTGCCGCAAGGGAAAGCGCCTGCTCAAAACTCATCGGCGCCGCTACCTTGGGGACAATGCGGCGTTTGCTCTGTTTTGCCGCCGCTTCCGCAATGGACTGCCACCTTGCCGTCTTCTGCGCCGCCTTTTTCGCATCCAGCTTTACCACGGAGCGCCCCGTTTCGACCGGAATCACTTCGTACACGCCAAGCTCCACCGACTTCTGGATAATCAGTTCCATCTTATCCGCCTTCGGCAGCCCCTGAAACAAATATACCCGTGACGGAAGTTCAACGCCGTCCTCTTTGACAAAGCGGAGCTCGCAAACCACCCTCTCCTCTTCTATGCGGACAATGCCGCAGCGATATTCCCTGCCGTCCTCGCCATTGCTGACGGAAAGCTCCTCTCCGATTTTCATGCGAAGCACATTCTTTATGTGATTGACGTCGCTCCCCTCTATTATGACAGTTTTGTCATGTATCTGGGAGGCTTCTACAAAAAACTGATGCATATTTTGTCCTCTATGCCGGCTTGCGCGCCGTAACGCTGACCCATTCTCCCTGATAATTGATTTCGAGTACTTCAAGTCCCGCTTTTTTAACCGCTTCCACCACAACCTCTTCCTTGTCGTCGATGATGCCGGATGTGATATAAATGCCACCCGCCTTCATCTGATTGACAATCACAGGTGTGAGCGGCACCAGCACATCTGCAAGGATATTGGCCACAACAATATCATAACAGCCGTATCCCACTTCGTCCTGTACCGCTTTTTCCGTGATAATGTTTCCCGTCAGCATATGGAACTTCTCTTTGTCAATGCCGTTGCTTTCGCAGTTCTGCCTGACCGCCTCCACCGCACAGGGATCCAAATCCGTTCCTACTGCTTTTTTCGCTCCAAACTTAAGCGCCAGAATGGACAGGATGCCGCTTCCGGTTCCCACATCCAGCAGCACGGTATCCTCCGTCACATACTTCTTAAGCTGTCTGATGCACAACTGCGTAGTTTCGTGCATGCCGGTTCCAAAAGCAGTGCCCGGGTCAATATGCAGTACCATTTTCTGCTCTGCCGCAGGCTCCGCTTCCTCCCATGAAGGAATTACCAGAATGTCATCTATATAAAACTGATGAAAATATTGTTTCCAGTTGTTAATCCAGTCGATGTCATCGGTTTCTCCCACCGTCACGGTGCCTTCTCCGATTTCAGCAAAGAGACGAATATCAGAAAGCACCTCCTCCACATTGGCAAGAAGTGTTTCCCTGTCCGCAGTTTCACCATTTACCTGCAGGCTCCCGTCCTCATTTTCCTCCACGAAAAAACTCAGATACGCGATGCCGTCGTCCTCCTGCATCTCGGGCATAATATCCACAAACATCTGCTCTTTTTCCCATGCGGACAGAGGCACATGATCCTCTATCTGTGCGCCCTCCAGACCTATATCATACAAACTGCTGATAATGATATCCTCTGCATCGGTGATCGTCTTTATCCTAAGCTGTAGCCACTTCATCGTGATATCCGCCTCTCCTTCTGCTTTTCATACTCTGTCTATTGTAGCCGCTTCCTTTTTTTCTGTCAATCAGGCGGCTTCTGCTGTTGTAATTACCGTCTCGGCGCCATACCCAAAATCCGGCCTGCAAACTCGTTGAAATTCTGTGTCTGTAAAATGATGCGCCCGGGGCCAACCAGCTTTGTCAAAAACAGACCTTCTCCGCCAAAGAATATATTGCCCAGTCCCTTTACCATTTCAATTTCATAAGAAACCGTTCTCTCAAAGGCAACCACATTGCCCGTGTCCACCTTAAGCACTTCTCCGGGTGCAAGGACGCGCTCTACCCTGTCACCGTCGATTTCCAGAAAAGCCATGCCCTGTCCGGTAAGCTGCTGCAGAATAAAACCCTCGCCGCCAAACAGACCTGCCGTGAAACGCTTTGTAAAGGTTACACTAAGATCCACGCCCTGCTGTGCGCACAAAAATGCGCCTTTCTGACAGATAAGACCGCCGCACGCTCCAACGTCAACCGGCATAACCTCGCCTGCAACCGTTGACGCAAAAGCTATGTATGCACCCGGCATCTGCGCCGTGTAGTTAGCCATAAAAAGCGACTCTCCGGCAAACATCCTGCCTATACTCTTTCCTACGCCGCCCCGCATGTTGGACGTCATGGTAATGCCGTCGCTCATCCACGCCATACCTCCTGACTGCGTATACATGGACTCGCCCGCCGCGTCAAACTGCACCTGCACCGCCGGCATGGTATTTCCAATAATTTGATACCTCATATTCTTCTCCTCCTCCATTCTGCCGTATTATACGGCATATTGTAATCACTCCTTATATTATATACGATGAAAAGGTTTCCGTCAGCATCAAATTTTTTGCTTTGCTTTTTGCGTCTTAACAGGCGGTTGAGAAACATAGAAGCTATGCAGTTGTCATTGTGCATACTGTGTATTCCAACGCAGACACGCTTTCGCTCCAAGATTACCGTAGCGGTACTAAGCTCGAAAATACCTCGCTAAGTACCGACGGTAATCAAGGGTCTGCTTATGGAATACACAGTATACACAATTCGAAACCGGCAAAGGGAAGTTTTACAACGGTCTGTTAAGGCGCAAAAGAAAGGGTGTTCCAAAATCCCTCTCATGGCTTTCGGAACACCCTTTTCCTTTACTTCCATATTTTTTTCTTCTTTTTTCCACCGCCGTCATTGCCTGTCGGATCGTTTTGAGAAACCCGCTTGGCGGCATTCAGCGTATCGCCGCTCTCCGCGTCAAACTGCTTCAAAAGTTCCTTCGCCTCGTGTGACAGCTTATCCGGAACCTGTACCACCAAGGTAACATAGTGGTCGCCCCTCACATCCTTGTTGCGCGGTGTAGGAACGCCTTTTCCTTTCAAACGCACCTTGGTATCTGTCTGGGTACCCGGCTTCACGTCGTAAACTACCTTGCCATCCACCGTATCTATCACAACTTCACCCCCCAAGGCCGCTATCGCAAAGGACATCGGCACTGTGGAATAAATATTGAAATCCTGCCGCTGGAAAATCGGGTGGCGTCCCACTATCACTTCCACACGGACATCGCCACGCGGTCCGCCGTTGATTCCGGGCTCACCCAACCCGGGCAGCCTTGTGTACTGCCCATTGTCGATGCCTGCCGGAATATCCACCATATAACGCTTCCGCATCGGCACAAAGCCCTCGCCGCGGCACTCCGGACATTTTTCCTTGATAATCTTTCCTGTTCCCTGACAGTCGGGACATGCCTGCACATTCCGAACTGTTCCGAAGAAGGACTGCTGGGTAAATACCACCTGTCCCTTACCGCCGCATCTGCTGCAGCTTTCAGGACTGGTCCCCGGCTTCGCGCCGCTTCCGTTACAGGTCTTACAGGTTTCCTTTACTGTCAGCTCGATTTCCTTCTCGCATCCGAAAATGGCTTCCTCAAAAGTGATTCGCAGACTGGTGCGCAGATTTGCCCCCTTCATCGGGCCGGTACCCCTGCCGCTCGTTCTGCGCCCGCCGAAGAAATCACCGAATATATCACCAAATATATCGCTGAAATCCATACCGTTGAAGTCGAAGCCGCCGGCTCCTCCTCCTGCTCCGTCAAAGGCTGCATGGCCGAACTGGTCATACTGACGCCTTTTTTCCGGATCACTCAAAATAGCATATGCCTCCGATGCTTCCTTAAACTTTGCCTCAGCCTCTGCATCCCCGGGATTCATATCCGGATGATATTTCTTGGCCAAAACACGATATGCCTTTTTCAAAGCCGCATCGTCTGCATTTTTATCCACGCCTAACACTTCATAGTAATCACGTTTTTGTTCTGCCATAACATCCTCACCGTCATAACAAAGCAATTTCCGGGGCGGCAAAGCCGCCCTGGAATCACCTGCCAGTTTCTTTTTTTACTGTTTTATCTATTGTATGTCATTTTATACTTCGCGGAAGTCACCGTCAATCACATCATCCTCCGGTGCGCTTCCGGCATCTGCTGCCGCGCCTCCCATATCGGGACCTGCTGCGCCCTGTGCGCCCTGCATGGATTCATACATCTTTGCAAACACGCTCTGTGCGCTGTTCATCAGCTTCTCTCTCGCTGCCTTCAGTTCATCAACCTCGCTGTCGGAAAGCTCTTTGTCCTTGGTTCTCTCAAGCAGTTCCTTCACTGCGTCGATTTCCGTCTGCACCTTTGCCTTCTCGTCGGCGCTTACCTTATCGCCCACATCGTTTAATGCCTTTTCCGTCTGGAATACAATTGCGTCCGCGTCATTTCTTGCGTCAATTGCTTCCTTGCGCTTTCTGTCCTGCGCCTCGAACTCGGCTGCTTCCTTTACCGCTTTCTCGATATCAGCGTCGGACATGTTAGAGCCTGCCGTAATGGTAATGTGCTGCTCTTTTCCTGTTCCCAAATCCTTTGCGGAAACATTTACAATGCCGTTTGCATCGATATCGAAGGTAACCTCAATCTGAGGGATTCCTCTGGGTGCGGGCGGAATACCGTCCAGTCTGAACTGCCCTAAGGACTTATTATCCCTTGCAAACTGTCTCTCACCCTGCAGTACATTGATTTCAACAGAGGTCTGGTTGTCTGCCGCTGTGGAGAATACCTGGCTCTTCTTGGTAGGAATCGTGGTATTTCTTTCAATCAGTCTGGTTGCAACGCCGCCCATGGTCTCGATGGACAGGGACAACGGTGTAACGTCCAGAAGCAGGATATCGCCTGCGCCTGCGTCGCCGGCCAGCTTACCGCCCTGTACGGAAGCGCCCAGTGCAACACATTCGTCGGGATTTAAGCTTCTGTTCGGCTCCTGTCCGGTGAGCTGCCTTACCTTTTCCTGTACGGCAGGAATACGGGTGGAACCGCCTACCAGAAGCACCTTGCTGATGTCGGAAGAGGTAAGCCCTGCATCCTTTAATGCGTTCTGCACGGGAATTGCTGTCTTTTCTACCAAATCATGGGTCAGTTCGTCGAACTTAGCCCTTGTCAGGTTCATGTCAAAATGCTTGGGTCCTTCTGCTGTTGCTGTGATGAAGGGCAGGTTGATGTTGGTGGTGGTTGCGGAAGAAAGCTCCTTCTTTGCCTTCTCTGCAGCCTCTTTCAATCTCTGCATTGCCATCTTATCGCCGGATAAGTCAACGCCTTCCTGTTTCTTAAACTCAGAAAGCATCCAGTCAATTACTTTGTTATCAAAATCATCGCCGCCCAGATGGGTGTCGCCGTTGGTTGCCTTTACCTCGATAACGCCGTCACCGATTTCAATGATGGAAACATCGAAGGTACCGCCGCCAAGGTCATATACCATGATTTTCTGCTCTTTTTCATTTTCAAGGCCATAAGCCAATGCCGCTGCCGTAGGCTCGTTGATAATACGCTTTACTTCCAGACCCGCAATCTTGCCCGCGTCCTTGGTTGCCTGGCGCTGCGCGTCATTGAAGTATGCGGGAACGGTGATAACCGCCTCGGATACCTTTTCTCCCAGATAATTCTCTGCGTCTGCTTTCAGCTTCTGCAGTATCATGGCTGAAATCTGCTGCGGCGAATACTTCTTGTCGTCAATGGTGCGTCCGTTCGAAGTTCCCATATCTCTCTTGATGGAGGAAATGGTCTTCTCCGCGTTGGTGACTGCCTGACGCTTTGCAGGCTCACCTACAAGCCTCTCGCCTGTCTTTGTGAAAGCCACAACGGACGGTGTCGTCCTTGCGCCTTCCGTATTTGCAATAACAGTCGGCTTACCACCTTCCATTACGGCAACACAACTGTTTGTTGTTCCTAAGTCAATACCAATAATTTTACTCATTTTAAAGCCCTCCTGTATTTTTACACTTTCCAAATCTGTTGCTTTATTCTGTCACAGCTACCATGCTGTGTCTGACCACCACATCGTGATAGGTGTATCCCTTTTGCAGCTCCTGGGCGATAACTCCCGACTCGTATTCTTCACTCTCCACCTGCATAACTGCATTGTGGAATTCCGGATTAAACTCTTTGCCCAGTGCCTCAATGGGCTTGACACCCAGCTTATCCAGTTCTCCTACAAGTTGCTTGTATATCATATTCATTCCCTCGGCAAAGGCGCCGCCCCTTTCCTCTTCGGGAATGCTTCCCAGTCCTCTCTCAAAATTATCCACTACCGGAAGAATTTTTTCGATAACACGCTTTGCGCCAACCTCATACATGGCTGCCTTTTCCTTTTCGGTGCGCTTGCGGAAATTTTCAAACTCCGCCATCTGGCGCTTTACCCTGTCCTCAAGCTCCTCTATTTTCTGCTTAAAGGCTTCTTCCTTCTTATCCTTTTTTCTGCCCTTTCCAAAAAAGCCCTTATCGCCCTCGGCAGCTTCCTCTTCCCCGGCTTCCGTCTGTCCGTCCGCCGCTTCCTGTCCGCCGTCCTCTTCCGATTTCTCTCCGTCCGCTGCGGATTCCTCTTCCGCCTGCGGACAAGCCTCTTCTTTTGCGGCTTCGTCCTCAGCCTGCTCCTTATTCTGCTCTTCTTCCAATATTTCTTTTTCCTGCTTTGCCATAAGCCATTTCCTTTCCCTTGTTAAGCTGTGCTACTTTCTTTTATATAAATCATCAAGTTGATGCATCAGCGTCTTCAGTGTGCCGATTACCTTGTCATAATCCATTCGCTTGGGACCGATAATTCCTATGGTGCCCTTCATGCCTTCGTCCAATTCGTAAGTGGCTGTTACCACGCTGCAGTCCTTCATATTCTGAATCGGGCTTTCATTTCCTATATACACCTGAATCCCTGTATTGCTTTCATCTGCCAATGTCTCCTGTACCAGCGCTGACAATGCCTGCTTCTCCTCAAAGGCGCCGATTAGCTCACTTGCCTTTGCATTGTCGGAAAGCTCCGGATATTTAAAAATATTGTTCGTGCCGCTGGTATATATCTCTAAATCATCGGCTTCCCTTATCACTTCAGCAACTGCATCCAGAACCTCGCCTACAATGGCTTCATGTATACCTGCCTGCTGCTTCAGCGCTGCAATCAGTCCCAGATTGATTTGCTCAATCGGAAGCCCGTTCAAATGCGTGTTGAGGAGCATGTTAAGCTTTAAGAGCGTTTCGTCGTCAAGACCATCCGGCACATGGAGCACATGATTTTTGATTACATTGCCTTCCATTACGATAACCGCCAAAATCTGTCCCATGTCCACCCGCGACAATTGGATAAACTTTATCTTGTTCCGGTGAATCTGCGGAGCCGAAATCATGGTTGCATAGTTGGTATTCTGCGCCAGCACCCGCGCCACCTGCTTTAAGAGCGCCTCCATCTTGTCTTCTCTCTCGAGAAGCATCCCCTTCATTTCCTCTACTTCTTTTTCCTTTTCCTCCAGCATGGTATCTACATACAGCCGATATCCCTGGTCAGAAGGAATCCTTCCCGCTGAGGTGTGGGGCTGAACAATATATCCCAGTTCCTCCAAATCCGCCATCTCATTTCTGATGGTAGCAGAGCTTAAATTTAAATCCGTATACTTGGAAATTGTCCTACTGCCGACCGGTTCTCCGGTTTCCAGATAGTTGCGGATAATAGCCTGCAGTATTTTCTTTTTGCGTTCATCAAGCTGCATGCATCATCCCTCCCAATCCAACTGTCCGACAGCTTTTGCGGCTTATTAGCACTCGTTTAGAGGGAGTGCTAACATCTTCTTACCATAAAATATCACTTAGCCCTAATGATGTCAACTGCTTTTCTGTAAATTAATTCTAAAAAATATATAAAAAGGATGCTCCTCCCCATCAATTATGATTTCATGGTTTGGAGCATCCTATCCTTTTGCTTATGTACTTTTAGCTTAAATATAGAAGCTTCCCGCTTCCTTTCCGTTGATAACATAGTAAGCCATACCATCTTCAGGCTTTACATAAAGCTCAACGGACTTGAAGTCTGCTGCTTTTTGTTTTAAGTCATACTTCCATACATCCTTGGCGATTTTTACCAAATCATCCGTTGTGTAGGACTTACCGCCAAACTGTACATTCATGCTGACCTTTAATTCTGTCTTGCTGCCGGGCTTTCTGCCTCTCTTGGCAGGCGCTGCTTTTGCTGTCTTGGTCGTCTTGGTTGTTTTAGCAACTTTTTCTGCTTTAGCCGGAGCTGCTTTCGCCTCTGCCTTTGCAGGTGCTGCTTTTTCTTCTGCTACTGCTTTTTCAGCTTTTACAGGTGTTACTTTTACTTCTGTAGCTGCTTCCTTTGCAGCCGTTTTCTTTGCAGGCATATTAATCCTCCTTTTGCCCAGAACACATTTTGTTTCTTATTTTTTCGTTCCCTTTATACATTACAAGGTTTCCCCTTATTCAGAGTGTAATACATATTTTCTATCTTGTCAAACAAAATACAGATTAATGTGCACGCAACACCGAATGCCTAAGTTCTGTCCGGGCTGGTATTTCAGCAGTCTGTAAACAGTAACAGCCAATAATCTTCCGCTTTACTAAAATAAACAAAAATACGCAATCACTACAATTCCCAATATAATGCGGTACCAGCCAAACACTTTAAAGTCATGTTTTTTAATATAGGAGAGCAGGAACTTAATTACAATAACGGAGACGATAAATGCGGTCAGCATAGCAGCTAAAAGGGCAGTTAATTCTATGGTGGTAAAATGGAAACCGAATTTTACTATTTTCAAAAGGCTTGCGCCGAACATCACCGGAATGGCAAGGAAAAAGGTAAATTCTGCCGCGACGGAACGGGATACGCCGATAAGCAGGGCTCCTACGATGGTTGCGCCGGAGCGGGAGGTCCCCGGGAAAACTGCCGCGATTAACTGGAATACGCCTATCATTAAAGCAGTCTGATAGGAAATTTCCGCAAGCGTTCTGATCTTGGGATTTTTCCCCTTGTTCCAGTTTTCTATTGCAATAAAAGCAATACCAAACACGATGAGCGCGCCCGCCACCACATACCAGTGATAAAACAGCGCATCCAGCACATCATCAAATAAAATACCGATAACGGCAGCCGGTATACATGCCACCAGAATCTTAAACCAAAGCTGCATAGTATCCATTTTCACATAGGCAAGAGGCCCCTGTTTCGTGTAACCGCCGCCCTTTTTGCAAAAGGGCCAAATCTGTTTGAAGAAAAGCACCACCACCGCAAGAATTGCGCCAAGCTGAATTACCACTTCAAACATTTCGAAAAAGTTTTCGGAAACATTGTCAAACTTTACAAACTCCTCCAGCAGAATCAAGTGCCCCGTGCTGCTGATGGGAAGCCATTCCGTGATGCCCTCCACGATACCGAAAAAAATCGCTTTTAAAATATCCAACATAAAAAATCTCTCCCTGTTATGAATCTAAATAATTCTGCAGAAGTTTAAAACATTCCTCCGCATCCGCATAGCCTTCCTGATAAAGCGCTTTTAATTTATCCGCGTCTTTTTCAATTCGTCCCACTTCACTTTTTTTCTTAGGGCGGATTATAAACGCCTGCCCGTTTTCCTTCTGAGCCTCCAGATATGCCATCGTATTGTTGTAGGCATTATGCCGCTCTGCCATAAGCTCATATACTTTGGGGTATTTCAAATAACGCAGTTTTATCACTCCAAGCTGACCGGAAGGCTTACGCACATAGCCCTCCTCTTTTGTCAGAATCACTACATTTTTCCGATTGCCGTCCAATATGGATTTTTTGATGGGTATTGCATCCGCAATCCCTCCATCCAGATACAGTCCATCGCCGATTCTAACGTTGCGGGATACAAGTGGCAATGATGCCGACGCACGAACCGCATCAATGTCTTTTTTCATATCCTGTATCCTGAGATATTCCGCCCTGCCAGTTATAATATTTGTAACCACTGCATAAGCTTTTCCCTCATACCTGTCAAATGCCTGATAGTCGTATGGATTTAAATAGTCCGGTATCAGATGGTACGCTGTGTTGACATTGAACAAATCTCCCGTCGTCAGAAAGCTGTGCACACTGCAGTATTTTTTGGTGTCCAGATAATCAATGCTGATATCCAAGGCTCTTCCTCTTTGGTTTGACAGATAGCTGCACATATGGCACGCCCCCGCCGAAACACCGTATACGCTGGAAAATAACAGCCCTTTATCCAAAAAGAAGTCCAGTACACCCGCCGTATAAACTCCTTTCATACCGCCGCCTTCCAAAACAAGTCCTGCCTGATACATTTTGATTCCTTCTTTCTGTTCTATGAATGCCGCCCCTCTTGTTTTTGTATCCTCACATTTTTTCTATGCGCCGTACTCCGCTTTTACAAACTGCCTGAGCGCCGTCAGGGAACGTTCCACCTTTTCCGTGTCAATGCAGTACGCCATGCGGAAGTACCCGGGACAGCCAAAAGTATCTCCCGGAACCAGTACAAGGTTGTAGCGGAGCGCCTTTTCACAGAACAGCTTCGCATCCTCTTCCAGAGCCTTCGGGAAAATATAAAAGGTGCCGTCCGGTTTCACGCAGGTAAAACCTAACGCTTTCAGTTCTTTATATAATATGTTCATATTGGTTTCATATACGGAAAGTTCTGCCGTTTTATCCAGTACCTCGGCCACAGCAAGCTGAATGATAGAAGGCGGGCAGTTGTGTCCGATTCCCCTTGAAATCTGTCCGCACATCTGCACCATATCCGCCGCGTCCTTACATGCCGGATTGACTGCCACATATCCGATTCTCTCTCCCGGCAGGGAAAGTGACTTGGAAAAGCTGTAACACATGATGGTATTGTCATAATAGGCAGAAACGCAGGGCGCATCCACGCCATCAAACACAATTTCACGGTACGGCTCATCAGAAATCAGATAGATGTCATGTCCGTATTCCACAGATTTATCGCGAAGCACCTGTGCCAGCTTTTGTAAGGTTTCCGCAGAATATACGATGCCCGATGGATTGTTCGGCGTATTAATCAACACTGCCATCGTTTTAGGAGACAACATCTCCTCAAATGCTTCAAAATTAATCTGAAACTGCTCCGTGTCAGCAGGCACTACCTGTAATCTTGCACCTGTCAAATCCACATACGGGTGATATTCCGGAAAGAACGGTGCAAATGTCAGAATTTCATCGCCCGGCTCCGTCACCAGCCTGAAAGCATGCGCAAGTGCACCAGCCGCGCCGACCGCCATAAAAATGTGCTCCGCCCGATACGGAATTCCAAACCGTCTCTCTAAAGAAGCCGCAACTTTTTCCCGCACGGACGGAATTCCCAGACTTGGGCTGTATCCGTGAAGCGCGATGGAGCTTTCCTTTTGCAGCATAGTTATCATGATATCCGTAAATTCCTGCGGCACAGGCACGGAAGGGTTGCCGAGACTGTAATCAAAGACATTCTCATACCCGATTTCTTTCCCCCGCGCCGTTGCAAACTCCGACAACTGGCGGATAACAGACTTGCCGGAAAGCATATCCTTATATTTTTGAACCAGCATAATTTCTCCTCCATTTCTCTCCTCAAAATCCTATCAAGCATAAAGCGGAAAGTCAAGAGGCTGGTATTCTTTTTTTGTTTGTCATGCAACGTCTTATAATAAAAAGCACTATTCAAATATCCTGCTACATTTGATCCTAAAAAAACAACGTGCGGAGCAAGAAACTCCGCGCGCTGCTTTATTATGCTTTTCTTAATCTATGCTGCCGAGAAGAATGCTTATTTCATTTGGGCTGTAGACCTTGCCTTGAAAGGTGATCTTAATGTCAGAGCCGCCCTCGAAAGCGTCCGGGGAAACGCTCCGTATACCGTCAGGGAGCGTGATCTCTTTAAGGCTTATGCAGCCTTCAAACGCTTTTGATTCAATCTCCTCAAGGCTTTCGGGCAGCGTCACGCTTTTAAGGCTCGTACAACCGGTGAACGCTGAACCGACTATTTCCTCAACGCCATCGGGGATAACGATGCTTTCAAGACTTGTACAGTTTTTGAACGCGCCAAGACCAATCTCTTCAATCTCCGTTCCAAGGAATATTACCTCTTTAAGATTCACACAGTCCTCAAATGCGTAATCTATCATCTCGACATTCTTGGGAATTGTAATGTGTGTAAGGCTCGTGCAGTCTTCAAATGTGTTAAACAGTACCACAACACTTTCGGGGATCGTAATTTCAGAAAGGCTTTTACAGTTGGCGAATGTGGAGCTAAGCTCGGTCAATCCCTCGGGGAGAATTACATTTTCAAGGCTGGAACATTCCGCAAACACGCCGTCACCGAGACTTGTGACACTGTCTGGGATATGGACAGTTTTCAGCTTGGGAAGGTACGCGAAAGTGACATTTCCTATTTTTGTCAGGCCATCGGGGAGCGTGATCTCATTGATGTTGACTTCTCTCTCAAAAGAATAGAAAACGAAATCATTTTCCATGGCGTTGTCGATCTCCAGAACCTTTTTCCCGTCGATCTCAGCGGGCACGGTCAGATACTCGTCATTCCCGTTATATTTTGTTATCCGTATGCCACCTTCAATATCCACATACTCGTATTCCTCAGGAACGGGCTCCGATATGTTGTCCGAAATATTTGAGCTGCCGGATATGCCCGCTCCGCTGTCCGAAACGTCGGATTCGTCATTCGGAAGGTTATGCGTATTGCTTGTCGAATCCGGCACCGAGTCCGTACTGCTTATGTAGCCGCTGTCGGCGCTGTTGTTCGCGATTATGACAGCCGCCGTTATTCCTCCGCCGGCTACCACCGCAGCAGCAACCGCCCCGGCGATTATTTTTGCTTTTAGTGTACCTAACATTTTTCCTCCTGTATGTGTGATGGTATTTGCCATGAAATTCGGATTCACAGCAGTCGATTGAGTAACAACGGACATAATATCAAGCGCGGGAACGGAAGCCGCCTTGGATTCCTCAATAAGCAGCCGCGTAAGGAAGGGCAGCCCGATAAAAGCGTACAGCTTGTCGCCGCTTTTCTTCTCGTAGTCGAGAACGCCCTGCCTGATCTTGGTACGGGCAGAGTTCAGCCTGTACTTTACTGTGCCCTCGGGACAGTTCATTTCTTCTGCGATCTCAGCAACGGTCATTTCATCGAAATAGAACATGATCACCGTTTGGTACAGCACATCGGACAGCTTTTCATGCATTATTTTCATAACGATACTGCGCTTTTCGGCATTAATAATGTACTCGTCGGGGAGAAAATTCTCGTCGGTCGGTTCATCAAAGCCTTCCTCGTCAAGTGATTGCTCAGGGTGTGCGCCCTTTTTGACAAGGAAGTCCTTGCAAAGGTTCGCGGCTATGCGCTTTATCCATGGCTCGAATTTTTCCGGCTGTTCCAGCGTCTTAAGCTTCTTGAATGCGGTGATGTAGGTGTTCTGCATTAAATCCTCTGCGTCCTGTTCGTTTTTCAGAAGACTACGGCATGTGAAGTAAACCGCCCGGCTTGTACTCTTGTATAATTCGTCGAGAGCTTTTGGGTCGCCGCCTTGTGCTTTGGGCACGACGTTTTTGTAGTCTGTCATATGATCCTCCTTGATATTATTTCCCGAATGCAAGCGGATTTTGGCATTTTAACCGCAGCCTGATCGACGGCGGAAAGCCTTCCAAAACAGCTTGCTCAATATATAGACGATTTTCATGCAAAAAAGGTTGGGATGCAGCAAACTTTTGCTGGGAATCGAGACGGAGAAATAGGAAAACCTGCTTTATGGAACTTGGCACATAAGCATTGCACATCTCTATCCTTTATATATCACCAAAATACGTGAAAATCAAGAGTTGGGTGCGAATGTTACATATTTAATGCCTTAACAAAACGGACAAAAGGATGTAAAATAATTTTCATAAACTAAATGACATTGGTATAATTCCGGTATTGATTATTTTGACGGAAAGATAAGTGTACACTACTGCACACTGTCATTATAGAAAGGATTTTTATCATGAGAATTGCTTTAGACATGGTCAGTATTTTATTTGGAATCTTGTCCTTGATTGCGGCCATCGCCGCCATAAAGCAGAAAGAGCGCAGCACTTCCCATATCTGTATGGCTGCCGGAAGCCTCATGCTGCTCACCGCGGTTGTCTTAAACATATTATCCTTTGCAGCAGACTGGTCCGCTGCCCTTGCGGGCTGCGCCCTAATCTGCTGCGCTGCCATCTGTAACGGTGTAAAAAGCGGCAGTTTCCACTGGCAGCACCACTGCATCCGCATTGCGCTGTCCGTGATTCTGGTTGTTGGATTTGTTTTCTATTAATCCTGTTATGACTCAAGCATAACTTCCTTTATCGAAACCTTTTTTAATTTTTCCGTATAGCGCCACATTACCAGCTCATACAGTATGGCAAAGGAAACCAGTACAATTCCAAATGCCTTAAAATCAAAATTATATTCCGGCACCATGTCCACGTCCGCAAATACTACCGTTACCATGATTTTCAGGAGCATATACTGATATATGGTTCCGATTACAAAACCAATGTATGCGACGGGTCTGTACCCTCCTAAAATACTGCTGCTGCACGCTTTTTCGGAGTACCCGAACACCCGCAGCATGGCTATCGTTTTTTTGTTTCCGTTTACCACCGACGTGATTGCCAGAAACAGCGATGTACATGCCAGCACAATCCCTATGATAATCATCATGGCTGCCATAAATGCACTGGCAAGCTCATCCATGCTGGAAGACATCTGCATCATGGAGGAATAACAGAAAGCCGCAAACCCAATAAAGAATACAAGCGCCGGGCTTGCACCAAGCGTGCTTCTTTGCAATTCACGCAAAAACGGCAGTTCTTTTTTTGCCTTTTTCCCTTCTTTCTTCTTTCGCACCTTCACCGCAGTCTTTTCCCGTAACAGTTCCAAAACCGGCATTCCCAGTTTGCGGTAACTGTAGAGAACCGAAAGCAAGGCAAACAGAGCCGCCGGAAGTACAGTCAGACACAATGCCGGAAGTGGGTGAAAATGCATGGAAAACTCCGGCAGTATTTTTTCTTTGTTCTGCACGCGGTAAAACCCCGGCATCAATGTGATCGCAATTCCATACCCTGCAACCGTACCGATAAGAACGCTGAGTCCAAATACCCAGAAACTGCCCGCAATTTTAAAATTGGAATAACCCAGTGCTTTTAAAATACCAAGCTCTTTTTTGTGAGTATCAATGTAATTTCTAATGTAAAAAAACAACAAAATAACTGTCGTAACCAACAGGCAGCCGCCGCAGACGGCGATTACCACCTTACCTGTCATAACCTGCGCATCGTAAAACACGCGAACCATGCCGTCGCTGATTTGCGGCTCTAATTCCGCAAGGTCCATGTTATAATTGAGGAACAACGCACAGACTGTAACCGCGCAGCAGGACATAATAAAAATCCCCAATAATTTAAAACTGTCTTTCAGACTGATTACCATAATGTCCTCCTTTACCAGCCGATTTCATATGCTGTTTTCCGCTGTTTATTTTCATAGGTTTCTATCACCTTGCCGCTGTTCATTCTGATGACTGTGCCCGCCATCTCCGCGATGTTCAGATTGTGCGTCACACAGACAATCGTAAAATGATACTCTTTCTGAAGACTGCTTATGTAATCCAGCACCATCCGCCCTGTCGCCTCATCCAAAGCGCCCGTCGGCTCATCCAGAAACAGAACCTTAGGCTTCTTTGCAAGCGCCCTTGCAACCGAAACCCGCTGCTGCTCGCCGCCGCTTAACTCGTGAGGGTACTTGTGCAGCTTTTCGCCAAGCCCGACGGCGTCCAGCATTTTCTTATAGTCCCTGCTGCCAATAAGCTCCGCCCCCAGCTTCACATTTTTCTCCACATTCAAATGCGGCAGCAGATAGTATTGCTGAAAAATAAAACCAACCGTTTCTTTTCGGAATTCTGTCAGACCCACATCGGAAAGCTTCGTGATATCCCTGTCATCATACAAAACCTCTCCCGTATCAGGTTTTTCCAACCCTGACATCACATTTAACAGTGTGGATTTTCCCGAACCGGAAGCCCCTAAAATCACGACAAAATCCTCGTCCGCTACCGTCAGGGAAATTCCCTTCAACACTTCAGTCTTATTCTCCTTATTTCCAAAGGATTTTGTAATATTATTTACCCGAATCATTTTGTTCCTCCTTCTTCATCTTTATAAACAGTCCCGTAAAGACCTCTGTCAACATTCCGCCGATGTCCTGCGGGGTAAAACGGCATACCTTTGTTGCACACAACGTCGCAATCCCATGGGAATATATCCAGAGATGGCGGTAAAGCTTGTCTGCCTTTTCCCTGTCAAACCCATACAAATCCTGCACGGATTTCAGAATCACCTCATAATTCCGGTCAATCAGCGCCAGAACATGGGCAAGATCATTTTCCCCGCTCTTCTCGCTCATAAACAAAAGCTGAAACAGCTTGGGCTCCTGTATCGCAAACTGTATATATTCCAGCCCGACGCCGCGAAAAGCAGGCGTCTGTGTCAGTCCCCTCTCTACATACTGCCGGTAAAGCTCTCTCGCCATATCTTCAACGCCTGCAAGCACCTCTTCCATATTGTCAAACACCGTAAAAATAGGTCTTGCAGAGCTTCCGAGCCTTGCTCCCAGTTCCCGCGCCGTGACGGCTTCCAGTCCGCTCTCTCGCACAATCTGAAGCGCTGCGTCAATAATTTCTTCTTTTGTAAATTTTGCTTTTGGCGGCATCTTTCACCTCTCATTTTTACACGTGTAAATTATTTGAAACAGTTGTTTTGCAACGTATGTTTTATTATATTCTATACGAGTAATATTGTCAAACAAAAAATTACTCATCGACTTTCGGAACCGACCATTGTACTATAATAGATAAAATAATCCATGCAAAATACCTTTGACACAGATTTTTAAGGCAATGTCAAACGCTTTTGGCGGCATCTATGCCCGCCGTATGATATGCTTACGGTGGTTCAAGGGTACCAATTCAGGCAAAAGGAGGTGTACAAATTGGAAGCGGGCACGCAAATCAAGAAATATAGAAATGATATGAAACTTTCCCAAGAAGAACTGGCAGAAAAAATTTATGTGTCAAGACAAACTATTTCAAACTGGGAAACCGGAAAAAATTATCCGGACATTCACAGCCTGCTGCTTCTCAGCACGTTATTCAACGTATCTCTTGACCAAATCATAAAAGGAGATGTTGAAATCATGAAAGAAGAAATCAAAGAAACAGAAATAAAAAAGTTGAACCATTATGGCGCCGTTTTTAGCATTCTTTTGGCAGCGACAATGGTGTCCGCAGTACCGCTCGCATTATGGCTGCATGTTTACGCCATTATTCCATGGGGCATATTGTTCGGAATCACGATGTTTTTCTGCATTAAAGTAGAGCGGATAAAAAAGGATAATCATATTCACACCTACAAAGAAATCGTGGCATTTTCGGAAGGCAGACGGTTGGATGAACTCACCCAACAGCAGGAGATAGGAAAGCGCCCCTACCAACAATTTTTATTGGCTGTTGGCAGCGGGCTGATAACCCTCATTGTCTGTCTGGTACTGGCGTGGCTGTTAGGGTGAATTATGTGAGATAAATTTCCCGGCAGTATACTTGCATTGTTGCGTTCCGCATGCTATAATTTAATCATAAAAGGAAGAACCGCCCACAAGGTGGGTTGACCTATTGCAAAGTTAGAAAACCACCCTGCTACTCGGTCAAAGTTTTGGGGTGGTTTTCTATGTAATCTTACTTACAAAATGTAAACACAAATGTAAAATTTCTAGCGCAGCATCCCCTTCGCCATCTCGCACCACCGCAAATATCCCTCATAAGTCTCTATCCCAAAGGTCACGGTGAGATAATAATAGATATGGTCCTGCTGCTCCAGTACTCTTGACAAATTCTGCTCATAACGCTTCAAAAGCTCCAGTTCCTGCCGCACATTCTGCTCAAACATCTCGATTGTATGAACGGTAATCTGCTTATCAACAGCGCCGCCAAAAAAGAGCTTTAGAAGCGTTTCATACTTCAATTCATTCTTCGCCTGCGAATCCTTAAGCCACGCCGTCAGCGCCGCCGTGCCGGAAGGTGTGATTGCATAGACAATTTTTTCCCTGCCGCTTTCTGAACTGTTCTCTTTTGTCACCAGTCCATCCTTTTCCATCGCGTTGAGTGCAGGATAGATACTGCCAAAGCTGCCCTTCCAGAAAAATAGGATTGCTCCGTCGATTCTTTTTTTGATGTCATATCCGGTCAGCGGTTCATGACTCAAAAGACCGAGTATGACCATATCAATTTTCCGCTCATTCGCCATGCATAATATCCTCTGCAAGTCTCTGTATATGCATCTCGTTATCTTTAGAAGCCTGATTCCTGCTGTCGGTCAGCGCCGTTGAATACTTAAGTGCGGAAAGTCTTCGGGACAAATCCTTCATGCAGCCTTTGTTGCCTCCGCCGCCGCTGCAGGTAAAAACAGCCACCACTTTTTCCCCTACAGGGTACGCTTTCAAAAAGCTATTAATGGCCGGCGTACATTTTCCCGCCCATATGGGCGTTCCTAATATAATTTCTTCATACTTATCCATATCGCTCTCTATGTCCTGAAGCGGCGGACATTTTTTAAAAAGCGCCAGCCCCCCTCCCACAAAAAACTTTCCGAAGCCTTTTCGTGGAATTTCCTCTACAGTCCGCAGCTCCACGATATCCGCCCCCAGCTTTTCTGCAAGCTGCTCCGCCGCCTTTTTGGTATTCCCCTCAAAAGAATAATAGACAACCACCCTTTTTTTCATTATCACTTTCTCCTTCTCATTGCATACTTTAATGCATGTCTTGAACAATTATCGATGCATGCGCCGCATTGGATGCATTCCGAACAGGAGGCATTTTTCTCCTGTTTTACCAGTTCCTCTACCTCCAGTCCCATGGGACAGACCTTATTGCACTGTTTGCAGGAAATGCAGGCTTCCCTGTCAGCCTCGATATGTAGCTGCGGCAAATGCAGCTTTCTCCCGATAAAGCCGCCGATAACCATGAACGGCGCCATCCAGCAGAGGTAATGGCATGCCGCTCGCTTCCCATGAATAACCGTCGGCAGAAACAATAAAAGCAGCACGCCATAATAAATCACATAGTTATAAATTTCCGTAACGGAAATTCCATGGTCCGTCATGAAAAAGAAGTCCACCGTCACGCCGTTTTTCCCTAAAATAAACGTAACAATAACCGCCAGCATCCAGACAGACCAGATTCCGTATTTAATGTAATTGCGCCACCCCTGCTTTGCCGGCGTTTCCCTGATGTAAGCAGAACATTCCTGCAATCCGCCGGAGGGACACAGCCAGCCGCAAAACGCTCTCCCGCAAAACATGGACAATACCAGCATTGCCAGAAACACCCAGAAGCTGCCGTTTAAAACATGCTGCGCCATTGCCACAATAATCAGATACGGGGAAAAATACCACATTGTTACAGGAAACAGCATAAAGGAAATAAACAAAACCATTCTTCTTATCTGTTGTCTTTTCATAAATCCTCCATGTATCAAATTGATATATCATCTTGATACATGGTATCATTACTACAACAGAAAGTCAAGTCCGTTTTCCTACTCCTCTTCCGCCCATACCAGCGCGCATTTCACTGCTTTTTTCCAACCCTTTAAAAGAGTCTTTCTCTTTTCCTGTTCCATGCCTGAGACAAAGCTTTTTCCAAGCTGCCAGTTCTCGCGGATTTCTGCCCTGTCCTTAAAATAACCTGTAGCAAGCCCCGCCAGATATGCCGCGCCTAACGCAGTCGTCTCGATGCACTCCGGCCGGCGCACCTCCGTATTCAAAATATCGGCTTCAAACTGCATAAGGAAATTGTTGGCACTGGCGCCGCCGTCCACCTTAAGGCTCTTTAAATCGATTCCGGAATCCTTTTCCATCGCCTCTAACACATCCACTGTCTGATAAGCAATGGACTCTAACGTCGCCCTGATAAAATGCTCCTTTGTGCAGCCCCGCGTCAATCCCACTATCGTTCCCCGTGCATACGGGTTCCAATAGGGGGCACCAAGACCTGCAAAAGCCGGTACCACATAGACGCCTCCGGTGTCCTCCACGGCAGATGTATACTCCTCGGTTTGGGGCGCACTTTTAATCATACGCATACCGTCTCTAAGCCACTGGACCGCCGCTCCTGCCACAAAAACACTGCCCTCCAGCGCATATTCCACCTGCTCGCTCGTGCTTGCGGCAATGGTTGTCAAAAGTCCACTCTTTGACCGAATTGCCTTTTCTCCGGTATTCATCAGCAAAAAGCAGCCTGTTCCATATGTATTTTTTACCTCACCGGGTTCAAAACAGCACTGGCCGAAAAGCGCCGCCTGCTGGTCTCCCGCTGCGCCCGCAATGGGAATTTCCCCGCCAAGCACCGAGGTATCCGTATATCCGTATATATAGCTGGAAGGCTTCACAGCCGGAAGCATACTCTCCGGTATCTTAAAATAGTCCAGTATCTCCTTGTCCCAGCATAGATTGTGAATGTCAAACAGCATGGTTCGGGAAGCATTGGTGTAGTCCGTCACATGCACCGCTCCCTTTGTCAAATGCCATATCAGCCAGGTATCCACTGTGCCGAAAAGCAGCTTTCCTTCTTCCGCCTTTTCTCTTGCTCCTTCCACATTTTCCAGTATCCACGCAATTTTGGAAGCGCTGAAATAAGCGTCCGGTACCAGCCCCGTCTTTTCTTTTACCGTCTCTCCAAACCCTGCCGCCATCAAGGCATCTATCATATCCGCCGTCCGCCTGCACTGCCACACAATCGCATTATAGACAGGCTCTCCCGTCTCTTTATCCCATACAATCGTAGTTTCACGCTGGTTGGTGATACCGATGCCGCTGATATTCTCCGGCTTTGCATTTACCATCGCCATCGCTTCAATCGCTACGGCAAGCTGCGCGGACCATATCTCCATGGGATTGTGCTCCACCCAGCCCGGCTGCGGGTAAATCTGTTCAAACTCCTTCTGCGCCATGGAACAGATTTTTCCTTTCTTGTCAAACAGAATACAGCGGGAGCTTGTCGTCCCCTGATCCAAAGCCAATACGTATTCTTTCATTGTATACCTCCTTTGTTTTTAAAACTTACAAGCGAACCGCCGCCGATTCGCATTATTTTTTCATCCACCGTTATCCATGCATCCGCTACTGAAGGATTGTACACGAAATCCCCCGCCGCGCCAAACTGCAGCTCCCTGCATACCTTCATATAATCGATGATTTCGATATTGGTCGCATACCAGATATCGTCCCTGCCGCCCATAAAGGCACAGAACTCCTCCATCAGCTCCCAGTTGTCATCATTGTCAAATTCATAGCTGTGACCCCACACATACATGCACTTTAAGTACTGCGGCTTTTTAAAACCGGCAAATTCCCGTGCGTATTCCATCAGATGATGCTTGTGATGGCAGGTACCGTTCCATTCCATGGGGTCAGCCGGCAGTTCAAAACTTCCGCTCTCAAAACATGCCGTTCTCGCATAAGCAATCCCAAGGCTTTTAAAAAGCTGCTTGATTTCCTCATTGTAAGAACCATTCGGATAAGCATGTCCGCGCACCGGACAACCCGTAATACTCTCCAGACCCTCCCTGTCAGCCAGAATTTCTTTTGCCAGCTCCGTCATCGGACAGCGTGCCAGCGTGGGATGCGTCATCGTATGCGTAGCAATCTCATGCCCCTCATACAACGCCTTGATTTTGTCTTTATCTATCCTCTCAGGCCTGTCCATCAGTCCATAGTTCAAGTTAAATGTACCCTTGATACCATATTTGTTAAAAATGGAGACAAGCCTTTCATCTGCATGCTTGCCATCGTCATAGCTCATGGTAAGTGCCTTCGCCTTACCATTTGGAAAGCAACTGTAAATTTTCACCTTTTAACTCCTTTTCAGTATCCAAATAAAGTCCTATGCTATAGTAATAATTGTACTACATCCTCCCGCAAATGTCATTTGAATTTTTACCCGCACGATACTTTCTTTTAACGTGCAGACAGCTTTAAAAGTTTAGAAAACTTTTAGGGATTCATTATCTTTCTGATATTGTGAAACAATATGATTACGTGTATGATAAAATCATAAACAAGAAAGCTTTATCCCCTCTGAACACAGCGGATAAGCTGAGATTTTGCGCAGACGCGCAGATAGGAGACTTAATTTCATATGATGAAAGAATCTTTTCGCAACAGACGTAACGGCTTTGAGACGGTTGGCGCCGACGGCAAAGGCAGTCCCGAACCTGCATGGGGAAAAATAGGCGGTATTGCGGCTGTCATTATTGTTCTGCTGATACTTGTCTTTAACTCCACCTACCAGATTGGAGAGCAGGAACAGGCGGTGCTGATTACCTTTGGGCAGGCTTCTCCCGTGACGGAGCCCGGGTTACACTTTAAAATACCTTTTATTCAGGAGGTCAGAAAAGTCAATACCACGATTCAGGGCTTTTCTATCGGCTATGACTCATCCTCCAATATTTCCAACGAGGACGAATCGCTGATGATTACCTCAGATTACAATTTTGTCAATGTGGACTTTTTTGTGGAGTACCGCTTTTCTGACCCTGTCAAGGCTGTGTTCGCTTCCAGCGAGCCGGTCAACATTTTAAAAAATATCAGCATGAGCTGTATCCGTACCGTTATCGGCAGCTATCCTGTGGACGATGTGCTGACCACCGGCAAAAATGAAATACAGGCAGCCATCAAGGAAATGATCATGCAACGGTTGGAGGAGCAGGATTTGGGCATCCAGCTTGTCAACATCACCATCCAGGATTCCGAGCCGCCCACCACGGAGGTTATGGAAGCCTTCAAGGCTGTCGAAACCGCAAAGCAGGGCAAAGAAACTGCATTAAACAATGCCAACAAATACCGCAATGAGCAGATTCCTTCCGCAGAGGCAAGGGCAGACGCCATCATACAGCGCGCCGAAGCGGAAAAGACCGCGCGTATCAACGAAGCGACTGCACAAGTGGCACGTTTCAACGCCATGTATGAGGAATACATCAAGAATCCGGAAGTCACCCGCCAGCGTATGTTTTTTGAAGCCATGGAAGAAATTCTTCCTGAGTTGAAGGTAATCATCGAGAGTCCGAACGGCAATGTACAGACCTTTTACCCTCTCGAATCCTTTACGGACTTTAACATTTCAAACAATACATCTACTACAGACGACATTGATTAGAAAGGAATTTTATGAAAACATTTAAGAAAGTTGCATTGATTGCCATTCTTTTTCTTTTACTCATCATCGGATCCTCCTGTTTTGTCATTACACAGGAAGATGAATACAGCCTGATTCGCCAGTTCGGTAAGGTAGACCACGTTGTAACAGAAGCCGGCGTAAGCTTTAAACTGCCGTTCGTGCAGACGGTGGATAAGCTGCCCAAGCAGACGCTTCTGTACGACCTTGCTTCCTCCGACGTTATCACCAGCGATAAAAAAACCATGATAACTGACAGCTATATCTTGTGGCATATTACCGACCCGCTGAAGTTTGCGCAGACGCTGAACTCTTCCATATCCAATGCGGAGAGCCGTCTGGACACCATAGTATACAATTCCACCAAAAATGTAATCGGCAGCATGACGCAGGAGGATGTCATCAGCGGTCGTGACGGCGAGCTTTCCGCCGCAGTTCTGGCCAATATCGGCAATGCCTTAGACCAGTATGGCATTGAACTTCTGGCATTTGAAACCAAGCATTTGGATTTGCCCAGCGACAACAAGGCTGCCGTTTATGAGCGTATGATTTCCGAGCGCGACAATATCGCCGCCACCTACACGGCAGAGGGTAATTCAGAAGCGCAGATAATACGCAACAACACGGACAGAGAAGTGACAATCATGATTTCCGAGGCAGAAAAACAGGCGGAGATTTTGATTGCAGAGGGCGAGGCAGAGTACATGCGGATTCTTTCCGAAGCATACGCAGACCCCTCCCGCACAGAATTTTACACCTTTGTACGGAGTCTGGATGCCATCAAGGTTTCCATGACCGGAGATAACAAGACCTTGATTTTATCAGCCGATTCCCCGATTGCGCGAATCTTCTATTAATGGGATGCATCACCGGATAAATATGGCGGGCGTGCCAAATAAGGTACGCCCGCCGCTTTATGCTAATTTTTCAAAACACAACGACTCTTCCACTCTTCTATTTTTTTCGTGATGTAGGAATTCCACTTGGTAGAATCGGGAACTTCACCGATGGCTGCACATGCCTCATACAGTGATACCATATCGTCTTTGGTTATCTTTTTATGAAACTCTTTTCCTTCTCGGATTCCCTGCAGAATACTGATTAATTGAGCGATTGTAAGCGGAACAATCTTTTGCTTTTTCCCCTGATATTCATATTTCACTGCTGTCCAGAATGTGTTCAACGTGTCCGCATGAAGTGACGGAGCCACAAAAATACAATAGTTAGGCTGTTCCAAATGCGCGTCTTCAAAATCCCGCAGGTGGCGCATCACCGGCTGTCCTTCATTAAACCACTGATCACGCCCTGTCAGCATGGTTACCTCGCAGACAAGTCCGAAGCCTTCATAAAAGCACTCAATATCTGCCACACCCGACGGCGCGGTAAAGGTGGGTTCATTGTCGTCACCCATCGGCGCATTGGGCTTTATCAGCAAGGCATCGTCGATAATATGCATCGCAATGCTGACCCATTTTTCCAATGCGACGGACGGCTTCATGTGCAGGCTGCGAATATTTTTTAATGCCTCTACCGCTTCGTCTATCCGGCTGATTTCCTGATAATCAGCCTTCAGCTTCAGCCCCTGCAGCCTCGCTCTTTCTGCCCTTAAAAATGTAATTTGCGGCTTCAGGCTTTCGGCATTGTCAGCTAACGCATAGACCGTCCCGTTCCTTCCAAGCTGCTCCTCAAGCACATGAATTTCCTTGACAATACCCTGTGCAATCTCCGACAACTTTTCCACGGTTTCAAAAGGCAGGACATACGCATTATAGTCGGATATGTAGCGCTTATATGCCTCAGGTGTAAATGCCTTTGCAGAGCCGTCGTCACTCTCCAATAATGCGTCTATTTCAACCTTTCTGCGAGGCTCTAAGTCCACATAATATCCACCGCCGCGGATATAAATGTATTTTGTCAGGCGCAGATAGCGAACAATATTGTCCGCATACTCCCGCGTATTATTGACAGGATCCGCAAAGCCGGAAAGATAGTCCTCCACAAAGCAAGTGCGGAACACTTCCTTCTCTTCCTCTGTTTCGCACTCCCGCATGGCGTCTCTGTATTCCAAAAGCTTTTCTGCCTTCGCATCCACTTCCTTGTAATTTTTAATCGACAACACAAAAATGCCAAATTCATCTTTGGAAACACCTTTCGCTTTTTCACCGCGCGAAAGGCAAAGCTCGTTCACCTTTTTAATCAGACGCAGCGTATTGATAAAGGGCTTTGTGTTGTAATTCTTGCAATCGTGACTTAACGGATTGGGATATTGGAATTTAAGCAGATTAGAGAACACCACGTCCTCCAACGCAACCTTATTTTCCAGAAACTGCCTGCCAAGCTCCGTGATTCTGACACGGTTTTCGTACGCCTCCTTGTCGTATTCCAGTGAGACCAGCCCCAGCTTTTCAATGGGGTCAAAGGAAGTCCGCCCCCGCATGGGTGCGTCCACATACTTTTTGCTGTCGAAAATGTCCCGCGCCTCCTCATAGGACATCTCATAATGCAAATCCTCTAAAATATCTATCTGCCTCTGACTTAAATTCTTCTTCGTCGGTTTATAGTAGCGATTCTTTATCAGCAGACTTTGATACACGATCTGCGTTTCATTGTCCCAGATGCAGCCTTCTATTTCACTTGCAGTCTTTAAAAACAGATACGTCCTTTCCGGATTCCGCATCGTGGTCGATGCGCTCCAAAGTAAATCCATATGCCTTCCTCCTAATAATTCACAATCAATACCTCTTCGCTGTTTTTATTGCGGTCCTTCGTATGATAATTGGAATTTGCGTAGTCATAATCCAGCCGTTTCACATAATACCTGTCTGCATTTGCCTCTGCCCATTCCAGCAAAATCCGATTTTCCTTCCCCTTGCTTCGCAGGACGTTGGACAGGGCAAAATGTATCCCGCGGCTGTGCAGACTGTCAATGAAATGCAGCAAATCCCGCTCCGCCGTCTCATTCCAGCCATCCTTTTCATTGTAGGTGGCGCAGGTTATCAGGTACGGCGGATCCATATACACAAAATCCCCATCTGTCAGCGCAGAAATGTCAAAATCCCGAAAATCCACGCGGCTAAAAGAGCAGTTTACGGATTTTAATCTGTCAATAAAATCCGACAACTTTCGCTGCATTTTTGCATTAAAATCTCTTTTTCCCACAGGCAGATTAAATTTGCCTTCCCTGTTAAAACGAATCTGATTATTAAAGGAAAAAATAATGAGCGTATAGAGAAGAAGATAGTAGGAAGCATCCCTGTTTTTTTCTTCATTGAAATTTTGGCGCAGCGCTAAAAACGGCTCCTTGTTGTAGCTGCCCAGACCATCGGAACCATTACAACCATAGAACTCATAACCATGTAAGGTGCTGTCAGAAAGCCCATACTTTGCAATGGTACGGTGAATGGTTTCAAAGGTGACTTCCTTGTCCAGTTTTTTGAAGGTATCGAACAGGTAAAAAATGTGCTCGTCCAAATCATTCAGCACAAGCTGCCTGCAGTCCACATTGATTCCCACATTTCCTCCGCCGCAAAACAAATCGACAAAGGTGTTTATTTCCTTGGGAAAATAGGGCATAATCTGCGGCAGCAATTTGTATTTTCCGCCCGTATAATTCAAAGGCGACTGTATCCATTTTTCATTTATCGTCATGGCAAATACACAAAAATAACCTTTCTTCATTTTCGGGCAGATTGGTCTTTCCCGTGGAAAACGCCTTGTAACTTTCAGAAAAAACCTTGACTTCGCCTTTATTCCCTAAAATCCGCATAATATCTTCGTCAGATATCTTGGCATTGGACCTGTCGTTTCCTTTGTCCGCCATATTGTTGTAGGACAGCAGTATATACCGGCTGTTTATATGCGCAACCAAATCCTCAAAGGCTTCCGCCGCCTTGATGGTACAGTAATCGCTTTTCAGCCTGGTGCGATCCATCTTCCTTGCCACACCATACACCTTGGGCTTACTCCATCGCGCCACATTTTCAAGCACATGATAAGCGTCGCAGTACTGGCGCGAATTGTAGGGCGGGTCGATATATACCAAATCCGCCGTAATATTTTTCACAAGCCGGTTGGCATCCATATTATAGCATATATTATGGGCATTGTTGTCGTTAGACGCCTGCGGCACATACAGCTCCAGCGGCTTATCAAACGCGGCACCCTGTATGTAAGCGTCGTAATGCCCACAGGTATTTGCAATCTTGTCCATCGCATAGAGCAGGGACATAATCAGAATCGCCCGCTCCCGCTCGTTGATGGTTCCGGCTTTAAAACTGTTTTCAATGTCGTTTCGTATGTATCCGATTTTAATGCAGTCTGCGCGGCTGAAAAAAGTATCCGCAAAATTTTTTGACATATAATTCTCTCTTTTCGGAACCGCTGCGTTGTACTTTACCACATAATCGATAATGGTCTGCGGATTGTATTGCTGCGCCCCAAACCACGCAAAATTACAGATATAATTGCTGTACATAATATCATTTGTGATAAGCTGCCTATCGGAAAACGCTGAAGAGACGGCTCCCGTTCCGGCAAAAATATCCGCTATTATCCGGACACCCTCGCACTCGTCAGCAACAACACCCTTGATAAAATCCAGCAGTTTATATTTATTGCCCAGATATCTTCGATTATTGATGGAGGAACTTTTATAATTTGGTATTTTATTTTCAACCATAACGTTATCCTCCTTCATCAGTTTCTAATCCGAGTATACATAATTTTATGTACATTAAAACGGACTTTTGTTGGCCAACCGTCCTTTACTGTACCGTTTCTGTCATGGAACGGCACGCCATATAACGCATTTAGTATAACATATTGCGCAAAATTAAGCACTATGGAAATTTATACGACAAAAACAGTTTTCCTCGGGATACGTTCCCCTATTCGAATTATGTTTCTTGCTTATTTCATAGCATTTAGCCATTTAACCAATTCTGCATTTCATGTAATTCTATCATCAGAACACCACATAAAGTAGTTTCAGACACTCGTATCTCAAACTACCTCCTAATATTTCAATTTTGCAGACGCCGTCTGCAAAATCTATTATGCCTCTTCTTCATCCTCTTCTTCAATAGGTAACTTAATATGCTTTTCCCATGTTTCTGCGTCCGGAAGTGCTCTTTTAAACGCCTCTGGGATTTCTTGTGTCAATTTATACTCACTTACTCCGATAGGCTTATTCATGTCCTTCAGTGAATATTCCGCAACAACCTTATTTTTGTCTCTACATAGAATCAATCCTATAGAAGGATTATCTGTTTCTGTTTTCAACTGGTCATCTACAACCGAAAGATAAAAATTCATTTTTCCGGCATATTCCGGTTTGAATTTTTTCATCTTCAAATCAACCACCACATAACAATGCAGAATTGTATTGTAAAACAAAAGATCGGGAAAAAATTCTTCGTCCTCCACCTTAAGTACTTTCTGATGTCCCATATATGCAAATCCCGAACCCATCTCAAGCAAAAAATTCGTAATATGATTTACCAGTTCGTTTTCTACATCCCGTTCGATCATTCCCTCTCTCACTTCAACGAAATCAAAAACATATGGATCCTTCATTGTTTGAATCGCAAGTTCGCTTTGTGGTTCCGGAAGTCTTTGCTCAAAATTCTGTACTTTATCAGTATTGTTCTGCCTATTCATAAGCCTGCCAACAATTTGAAATTCAAGCACATCAACCGACCATGCATTTTCAATAGCTTTTCGTCCATACCAATATCTCTCATTCATGTTATGCAATTTTTCCAAAAGGACAAGATTATGAGACCATGTTAATTTTGCAGACACCATCTGCAAAAAGTCCAAATCTGTTATTTCCTTCGCAAATTTTTTCATATATCGGAGATTTCTTGCCGAAAACCCTTTGACTTTTGGTGAGTCCAGTTTGATTTCCTTGGCCAAGGTATCAATAAAGGCATTTCCATACTGCACCTGTTCATTCAGTTCTTTCCCAATGCTCCAATATAACTGAATCATTTCGCTATTAACTTTTACCATAGCCCGATATTGAGCTTCCCGAACTTTATTTTTAATTTCTTCAATCAAGTTCTTATAATCATTATTATCTGGCAACATATATCCTTCCATTCCCAAGCGGCTTCAAATTGCCACTTTTATAATTGTTATTTTTTTATCACGGCAATAGTTTATTTTATACACTGTCTCACATTTAAGCAAACTATAGACCGCATTCAACGGTAATCTGACTTCCATCTTTTGTCTTCTTGACTTTGATTTGCTGTGGAATATTCTCCATAAGTTCTTCCCTATGGCTGATGATTCCCACCAGCTTATTACTTCCAGTCAAGTTTATTAAAATTTCCATCGCACTATCTATCGATTTCCGGTCTAACGTTCCAAAGCCTTCATCTACAAAGAGTGCATCCATCTGCACGCCGCCCAGATTAGACGATACTGTATCAGATAATCCCAGGGCGAGGCTCAGTGAGGCCTTAAAGCTTTCTCCGCCGGAAAGATTTCCCACAGGTCTTCTGTGTCCCGTATTATTGTCTAACACTTCAAGATCAAGAAAATTATTACTCTTCTTACCAAGAGAATCCTCCTGACGGTACAGTTCATACTGACCGTTGCTCATCGGCAGCAACCGCCTGTTTGCAGCAGCGATAATTCCGTCAAATCCCGCGGCTTGTATGTACTGCTCCAATGTAATCTTTCCGTTTCCAGTTGTGCCTTTGACCAGATTATAAAGTCGCTGACAGATCGCATTCTCTTTACGTGCTTTTTCTAATTCTTCTCTCCTGTCAAGAATACTCTTCTTTTTCTCTTTATTTGTACGTATTCTGTTTTCGCTATTATTACGGTTCTTCCTGATCAATTCTACATTTGCGCTCTGCTCATCACATACAGCCTTTAATGCTTCAATATCTATAACCTTTTTTCCTTTTGCATTCGATTTAGCATCTGAAAGCAGTTCCTTATTGGTTGCAACAGCCTGATTATATTCCGCAATCTCTTTATCCATCGATGTGATATCATCTTCATTCACAACACATTTTAGCATTTCCTCTACAGAAGAGAATCCATTTACGCTGACTTCTTTATCCAAATTCTTTCTTAAAACTTCTTCATTCTTTTCCTGCCGTTCCAGACTGCCCTTCAATGTTTTTAACTCTGACTCCGCAGATGTAACGTTCTTATCTGCTTCTTTCTTTTCCTCCTCTGCCTTCTTGATATCATTCAATATCTTATTTTTTTTCGTCTCTGCTTGTTCTCTCTCTTTTTTTGCCGTTTCCCAATCGGGAAAGCTCAATTTCTCAAGCGTCCCTAATGTGGCTCTCGTTTCCGTCAGTTCCTGTTTGATTTCTTGCTTGCTTTTACCGAGTTCTTCTTTTTTCGAATTGAGCTTCTCTGTTTCTTCTCCCTGTGCTGTTTCGAGATCGTTTCCAGCTTGCTTAAGTGTCTCACAATCCTTGTCAAGAGAATTACATTTCTTCGTATTCGCCTTTGACATTGTTTCAACTTGTATTTTTGCCTTCTTTACTGCCCCGATCAGTTCCTCGAGAGACTCTTCCTCCATTTCCATGTTCAAAAGTGGACTTCCCATGCAATTCAATATGTTTATTCTAAGCAGTCTCTCGAATTCTTCCAATGATTTCCTTGCTATTTCTGCCTCAGTATTTGCATTGTTCTTTTTATCTTGAAGCTCAGCCTCTTCTTCTTGAAGTTTTTTGAAATCATCTTCTGAAATCGAAGCCCCTTTAAGCTTAGCCGGCTCTGGATGATGCACGGACCCACACACCGGACATTTCTCTCCTTCTACCAGTTTTTCCGCTAATATACCGGCTCTGCTATCTTCAAGAATGTGCTCAGCCTCTTCTCTCCTGCCGCTCGCTTCTTTATATTTGTCACGTGTAGCTGAAAATGCTTTCTGTTTTTTAGAAAGAGTCTTTTTCTTTTCTTCTCTTTCCTGAATCTGAACGTCTATGATTGCATCCAAATCCTTCAAAAGCTCCGTTAGCCTTTCACCCTCGTTTTTTGCCTCTGTCAACTCAACTGGCTTACCTTCTAATTCCTTAACCGTCTTAATAAGAGTCTCTATCTTCTCCTTAAGAGATTCCTCATCTTTGCTTAAATCTGCTTCTTCTGTGCTAATCTCTTTATCAAGTCCTTCAAGTTCTTTTAGCTTTCCCTCGAGTTCCTTTTTTTGCTGATATTTCGGTTCCTCATCATCAATCTTGCTTATCTTCTGTTTTAATTTGTCAACCTCCGGCTCCAGTTTTTTGGCACCGGCAAATGCTTCTTCAGCCAGCATTACAGATGCCACAGCCGTCTCCAAATTGGATTCTGTTGTTTTAATCTGCTTTTGGGTCAAAGATACCTCACCACACTTTTGTGTCCATGCAATATAAAACGGTCTCACATTACGTGTGGCTTTCTTTTGTTTATCCAATAACAGGATTATCCCGTCAATTTCTGTTTTTCTTTTTTCAAGTTCCTCTTTTTCCTTTTTGAGTTCATCTCTTTTCTTGATGAAGTTGTTATTGGTCTCAGCCAACGCAAGCTCATTACTGTTCTTCGTTAGCTCCGCCTCCGCTTTTTTCATATCTTCTTCAATGCATTTTAATCTTTCTCTGTCTGACACAATCAGGCGCTCCATTACGTCTAAGATTTCATCTAGATTCCATGCACTTCTAGATCGTCTCGCCTTATCCTTAAGATCCTCCAGTTCGTCAAAAAGCTCATCTTCTTCATTTGCCACCACATCCTCAAAATACTGAATAATACTGTTTTCAGCATTTACCTTATTCTTGTAGCTTACATCCATTCGATCTTTCAATTTGTACTCTATATTTTTATAGCCGCTCGTTAAAAATATTGTGCGCAGTATCTCTGTTCTTTGATCCGTTTTCGCATTTAATAACTCCCAGAATTCCCCTTGCGCGATCATCACAATCTGCTTAAACTGCTTCTCATCGATGTGTAACAGTTCCTTTACGGCATTATTAACCTGCGTCAATCCCTCTATCGGTGCCTGCCCCGCTTCACAAAAAATCGCCTTTTCCTTTTCTAATACCACACCAGAGCCACGTTGTTTTTGCCTTTCATAAGGAGGTTGTCTCCGGACATGAAATTCACGCCCCTGATGTGAAAAATAAAAATCCACATAACTCTTAACAGAATCCCTAGCATATTCGCTTCTTAAATTTTTTGTATCCCTATATGTTCCGCTAGTCGTTCCATATAACGCAAAACATATCGCATCAAATATCGTAGTTTTCCCTGCGCCGGTGTCTCCCGATATCAAAAACAATCCCTTTCCTTCAAAGGCATCAAACTTAATATCCGGAAGCTGCCCCGCATAGGGACCAATTGCGCTTATAATCAGTTTAATCGGCTTCATTTATAACACCTGCCTCTCGTGCTGCTATCCTCAATACATCCATTTCTTCTTCTGTAATTTCACAACCATACATCAGCTTATAAAAATCTCCGATTAAATCTGAGAATGATTTGTTCTCGGCAATTCTGCTGATATCTACCTGCTCAATCTCTCTTGTATGTGAATTGTCATAGTCAATTCGAACCGTATTCGGATATACCTGCTGGAATCTTCCCATTGCATCATTGATGATATCCTCATTTGTCAATGTTGCATAAATGAAATCCTCCGGTGCTTTTACATTCTTTTTATCCAACAGCTCCTTCAGCGTCCCCCTTATATGTCTCACGTCTCTCTTCGGCTTTAAGGGAACAAGCTCTATCTTAACCCTTTCCTTTGCTGATATCGTAATAAGAGGAACCGACTTTTCATTATTCACTTCGCTAAGCGAATATTTAAGAGGAGAACCTGAATATCGAATCTCATCTCTTCCAACTCTCTGAGGAGAATGAATATGACCTAATGCCACATAGTCAAAATCATCAAAACTGTCATATCCAATTTTTTCAACCATACCCACACTCTGTGTTCCAACGCTTTCAGAACCTGCAAGTGCGGGATCCTCTCCTTTCCCTGCAACAAATTGATGTGCCACCAAGATATTCTTATGTTTTTTATTTATGGGCATGTTTCTTATGATGGTTCTAACAGCAACATCATAACTCTCTATATCCTCATTTGGAAAATAATGTCTGACTTGAGAAGCTTTTACAAACGGAAGCATGTATATATCAATCTCTGTATCCCCGTCAGCAAAACTCTGCTTATGAAGTGTTCCGTCAAAGACGGCCGATATGAATATCTGATTAGATGCAAACAGAGTGCTACCGTAATTCAAACGTTCATCCGAATCATGGTTTCCGCTCACCATAAATACTTTTATTTCTTTTTTTGCCAGTTCAATCAGGAAATAATCCAAAAGCTTCGTAGCCGCCTCGCTTGGAATAGATTTATCATACACATCCCCAGCGATAAGCACGCCGTCTATGGATTCTTTATCTGCGATACGAAGAATCTGATCAAGGATATACCTCTGATCCTCAATCAAATCAAAATCACTCAGTGTTTTTCCTAAGTGTAAATCCCCTAAATGTAGAAATTTCATGTTTTCTCCTTCTGCTGTTTCAGTTCAAACTGCCGCTGCCTCTCTGCTTCCCGTTGTTCCCAGTTCACAGTCTTGCGTTCAGTTTTCAACTGTTCCTACTGTAATTTCAAAGCCCGTTGTAATTTTATCTTTGTATCTTCATATTACTACATAAATGCCCCTTTTTCTACAAAAATATGATAATCCGCTTATTCACAAACAGTTAAGTAAATTTATTATGACTTCTTTCAATTTTACAATATCATTATTGGATTCTATATCATCTAACTCAAATACTTCTTTTAACATACTTTTTTTGTCATAATACATGTAGATTTTATCTGTATCAATCACTAACACATTGTCATTATAAATATTATCAGTCACTACCTTATCCGCTGTTAAACACAACCATTTTAGATTGCAATATGATGCCAACTGAGAATTTATATCTTTTTCTGCTGAAACAGATAGCTTGCTTTCCACTGACAAATATTTACCATTCATTTTTATCACATTATCTACAAATGTTTTGCTTTTATTCTCTTTTTTGCATCCGCATTCTTTATAAAAGGCTTTTGTATCTCCCAAAACTTTCAAAAATCTATCCACATAAAATGCCCTAAACTGTGCTTCAAGAAAAAAATTTCGCCTATGGCAATTTACTATCTTCAACCAATTATCATCATTTAGTCTATGTAATGGCATGGGTTCTGCAACCGAGTCAATAAAGTATTTTTCTACAATACCGTTTTTCTTTACAACCAATTTCTTGAGAAAATCAAATTTTTCACCAAAAACTGGTGTTATACTGCTCTGTCTGGAAACTTTTATTTCCGCACTAAATTCTGATATATCAATTGGATTTTCTAACAGAAAAATATCATCAATCGGCGCATATATATTACTTCTCCAATGCATATTCTCATTATCTATTTTTTCATAGGCAGGCTTCCCGGATATTTTTCCTATTGCAAATATTTTCCCGCCATATATATCATGTATCTTTTTTGCTCTTATCAGAGCATTCATGATTGTCCAAAAAGCACTATCAGAATACCATTCTTTATTCCTTAAAAGTTCTTTTTTTAATTTATTAATTTTTCTATCTGCAGTTTTGGCGTGCATAAAAAAGACAATATCACCTTTCTTACACCATTTAGGTGCTGTCCATGAAACTTCACGAGCCTCATATTCACCATCATTTTCCCTCACCATCATGACCGTTTCCATATTAAAACAATGTGCAAAATTATAAACTTCATTTAATGAATCGGGAAAAGAAATATCTGATATATACGCTTGAACATAATTCATAACAGATCACACCTCTACTATTCCATTATTTTAGCCGTAGCAACATCCTCCATTGATTCTTCAATAGATACCACTCATCATTTTCTCAAAGAATTTTCTCGTTCCCATAAAAATACCTCTTCATAGCCTTGAAACGTATCTTCAGATTATACCTCCTGCTTATTTTGCAAAATTTACGAAATCCTCCCGATACATTTCATAATCGACAGATGACTGCCATTCCCCAATCTGGTTTTTCCACGAATTTTCCAAAACCCGTAACTTTCTGAAACCCAATTTTTCATAAACATGCTGCGCTCTCGTATTGTTAAGATTCGTATCCAGTATAATTTTCCGGTAACCCAAATCGTCAAACAAGGAGGCAATGAGCATACTAAGCAACACTTTTCCTAGCCCTTTATCATGCAGTGAAAAGTCGCAAATCTTAATGCCGATTTCAGCAGTATTTTCCCCGCAGTTGCGATAATTCATTTCCCCAACAGGAACCTTATCCACTTCAATGATTAACCGCCTGCCCGTTTCGTCCGTATCATTTTTCAGATTTTCCGCAATTTCTTGGGCAGTCTCTCCTGTTCCATTTGGAAATCCGGCGTGCGCCATAATTGCCCCATCATTCCACCATTCCGCCAGCTGCATGGCATCATTAATATCTGCATTTCTGATTGTTAGATTTTTATACTGTAATAACATATTCCTTTTTTATCCCTCCTGTCCGCTTTGGCAGACTCAAACCACCCCTACAGTTCCTTCTCCATCGGCAGATATGCCGAAAAATCATTGGGATGTCTTTCGCCCGTTTTCCCAAAACCATTCTTTGTCCAAAAGGCTTCACTCTGCGGATTCCCTTCGTCTATGGCAAGCCTTATTTTTGCAAATCCTATTTCTTTTAAAGAGCCCGCTATTCCCTGTACAATACTGCTCCCAAGTCCTTGTCTCTGACAGGAGGCGTCCACCATAAAAAAGCCGATATATGCAGTTTCTTCCTGCGGATAGTCCAGAATCAAATCCAATACTGCCACCGGCAAATCTCCCTCGTAAAATCCCACATAATATTTATCCCGGTATGTTTTGTGCGGCGGCAGGGCAGACATATCCTCTAATATGCTTTCCTTTGTGGCAAACGGCGGATGGTATTCATAAAACAATGGATTTCCCATGCACAAATGCAGGATTTTGTCTACATCTGCTTCGTTTAATCTTTTTACTTCAAACCGAACTGTCTCCGATAAACAGTCCAATTTGAAGATTCTATTTTTATTAGCCGATTCACTCATAAATATATTTGACATTCCCGTCCTTTATCAATTTCTCATACTTAAAACAGTTACACGCATGGTCATTGATGATTCCACACGCCTGCAAGTGGGAAAATACCGTGATGGAACCCAGATATTTAAAGCCCCGCTTTTTCATGTCGCGGCTCAAACGGTCTGACAGTTCATTTCGTACCTCACCCTGTCCCTGCTGATGTTTGACATAGACAAACGTGTGATAATCCGAAAAAGACCATATATAATGGTCAAAGCTCCCAAATTCTTCTATCACCTTCAGAAAGCATTTTGCATTGCTGATGATGGCGGAAATCTTTCCTCTTGATTTTATCATGCCCTCCGTGTTCATAATTCTTTCGATATCTTTCTCGGTATAACCGGCAATGCGCTCATAGTCAAACGCCTCAAAACATTTTCTGAATATTTCCCGTTTTTTCAACATCATCGTCCAGTTTAAGCCACACTGCATGGCTTCCATCAGCAAATATTCAAAATGTTTTTTATCGTCATGAAGCGGATTGCCCCATTCCTCATCATGATATTTCTGTAAAATCCCGCCGTCAAGACACCATCCACATCTTTCCATGACCTTCTCCTTTGTTCTCCGGTTTTATACTGCGCCCATCGTAATACTGTCTATTGTACGCAGCTCTTCCTCCGTAAATCCCGCGCCTTTTACAATGCCTACATTGTCCAGTATCTGGGAAGGACGGGACGCGCCAATCAGCACGCTCGTAACCTCGCCATCCCGTAAAATCCACGACAGCGCCATCTGCGCCAACGTTTCTCCTCTCGCCGCCGCCAAATCATGCAACGCCTGTATCTGCTTTATTTTTTCTTCTGTTATCGAACTCTCCTGTAAAAATCTGCCGTCCGTTCTGACACGGCTGTCACTAGGAATTCCGTGCAGGTACTTGTCTGTGAGAAGCCCCTGCTCCAACGGACAGAACGCGATAATACCAATGCCGTTCTTTGCCGCATAGGATTTCAGCCCGTCCTTTTCAATACTGCGGTCCAGCATGGAATATCTGCGCTGGTTAATGATAAAAGGCGTCCTAAGCTCCTTTAATATCTTCGCCGCTTCTTCTGTCTGCTCTTTGTTATAATTGGATATCCCGACATAAAGCGCCTTGCCGCTCCTCACAATGCCGTCCAGCGCCAGCATGGTTTCTTCCAAAGGCGTTTCAGGGTCCGGCCTGTGGTGATAAAAGATATCCACGTATTCCAGCCCCATCCTCTTAAGGCTTTGGTCCAAGCTGGCAACAAGATATTTTTTACTTCCAAAATCTCCGTAAGGCCCCTGCCACATATCATAGCCGGCTTTGGTAGAAATTACCATCTCGTCCCGATACTGTCCCATTCCCTTCTGCAATATTCTTCCGAAATTCTCCTCTGCCGCCCCCGCTATGGGACCATAATTGTTCGCCAAATCAAAATGCGTAATGCCATTGTCAAAAGCAGTGTGGCACATGGCGGTCATATTGTCAAAATCTGCATTGCTTCCGAAATTATGCCACAGTCCCAGAGAAACCGCCGGCAGCTTCAGGCCGCTCCTGCCGCAGCGGTTGTATTTCATTGTTTCATAGCGGTTTTCTGCCGCTGTATAGTGTTCATGTCCCGCGTAATTCATATGGAATCCTCCTGTTTTGCCGTATATATCTGCAATTCTGTTTTATGTATCATGAATATTTTTAGTATACCATATTGCTCTTGCACAATCCACCAAATCCCTCTTATCTTTTTCATACTTTTAGGCAGTTTCCGCTACTTTTCCCCACCGTTTTATGCTATACTGGCTGTATTACCAATGCAAAGGAATAACACCCTATACCGGAAAGGACAACCGCATGAGACTGGAAACCAAACGGCTTATTATCCGAAGCCTGCTGCCGGAGGATGAAGCAGCCTATATCGAAATGGCAGCCGACGGAAGCCTGCACGAAATATTTGGCGATTGCTCCGACTGTAAGGAATGGATGGGAGACTGGCTTAAAGAGGCTATACAGTTGGATAAAGAAAACAATCCGCGGCGGGAATATCTGGCATATGCGATAGCAGAAAAGGAAAACGGACAGGTAATCGGCTCCGTTGGCTGCTCCTACTATGCGGATTTGGATAAAACGGGAATCACTTATTTTATCGGGAACGATTACCGCCAAAAAGGGTATGCCGCAGAAGCCGCACGCGCCTATGCCGATTATTTCTTAAAGAATTATCCTTACCCTGAAATCATTGCAACTATACAGACAAAAAATATACCCTCCTGCAAGGTGGCTGAACAGGCCGGTTTTTCCCTGACAGAGACAAAAAACTATAGGGACATCAACGACGAAAAAGAAGAAATTTACAATTTTTATAAAAAAACCATTTGACAAATATTTTCATCTGAGTATAATGAAGTACGAACAAAGGCGTTTCTACGGTGGAAGTAGAACGCTTTTTATTTTGTGTAAAGTGCCTGCGATGCATAGCAGACATGACGGGAAGATTGAAAACAATCAATTATCAAAGGCGATAATGCGGAGAATCCGGCTCCGCACTATCGCCTTCTTTTATTCCGACAAAAGGCTTCCACCGCTTTTTTACGGGATAAACGGCAATATGAGGAGGAAAAATTATGACAGAAGAATTGATGAGTGCTGTAAACGGCGAAATTTTCGGCGTCTGGTTTCTGATAGGCGCCGCGCTGGTATTTTGGATGCAGGCGGGCTTTGCCATGGTGGAAACCGGCTTTACGCGCGCCAAAAACGCCGGCAACATTTTGATGAAAAACCTGATGGATTTCTGTATTGGTACGGTTGTTTTTATCCTGATTGGTTTTGGACTGCTGCTTGGTGAGGATTTTCTCGGCTTTATCGGAAAGCCCGGATTTGACATTTTTACTGCCTATGCAGATTTTGACTGGTCGAACTTTGTGTTCAATCTGGTGTTCTGTGCAACCACCGCAACCATCGTTTCCGGTGCGATGGCAGAAAGAACCAAATTTTTGTCCTACTGTGTTTACTCGGCAGTGATCTCCGCACTGATTTATCCCATTGAAGCGCACTGGATATGGGGCGGCGGCTGGCTGGCACAGATCGGCTTTCACGACTTTGCAGGCTCCTGCGCAATTCATATGGTGGGCGGCATTTCCGCATTAATCGGCGCTAAAATATTAGGTCCCCGTCTCGGCAAGTTTACAAAGGATAAGAACGGGAAAATTACCAAGGTAAACGCTTTCCCCGGCCACAACCTTACCATCGGCTGCCTCGGTGTGTTTATCTTATGGCTCGGCTGGTATGGCTTTAACGGCGCGGCATGTACCAGCGTAGAACAGCTCGGCTCCGTGTTTGTAACCACCACCATTGCTCCCGCCATCGCCACTGTGGTATGTATGGTTTTCACATGGATAAAATATGGCAAGCCTGACGTTTCTATGTGTTTAAATGCTTCTCTGGCAGGTCTGGTTGCCATTACCGCTCCCTGTGATGTAACCGACGTGACGGGCGCACTGATTATCGGTTCCGTTTCCGGTCTCCTTGTCGTATTTGGCGTATGGCTGCTGGATTATAAATTACATATTGACGACCCCGTTGGCGCAGTCGCAGTTCACTGTTTAAATGGTATCTGGGGTACTATTGCAACGGGTCTGTTTGCCACCACCTCCGCCCCCGACAACGACAGCGTCGTAGGTCTTTTCTACGGCGGCGGCTTTAAACAGCTCGGCCTGCAGCTTCTCGGCTTTGCAGCAGTTGCCGCTTGGACTGCCGTTACCATTACCATTACATTTTTCCTTATAAAGGCTGTCTTCGGTTTACGCGTTTCCGAGGAAGAGGAAATTGTCGGACTGGATTCCTGTGAGCATGGTCTGACCTCCGCATACGCAGGCTTCAGCATTATGGATATCGCCAACACCATGACAATGGAAGTAAATGAAAACACCGATTTGGGCGAAGAGAATTTTGCCGCTGCTTCCAAGGCGCAGAAGGACGCCGCTGTAAAAGTAGTGCAGGCGCCTGTTTCCAGCGGCATGTACAAGGTTGTCATTGTGGCAAAGCTTGCGCGGTATGAGCATGTCAAGAGAGCCCTCAACGACTTGGGCGTAACCGGTATGACCGTGACACAGGTAATGGGCTGCGGCGTTCAGAAAGGCGCGGGCGAGATGTACCGCGGCGTCGAGTTGGATGCCACGCTTCTGCCCAAGGTTAAAATCGAGGTTGTTGTCAGCAAGATTCCTGTTGACGCAGTTATCGATGCGGCAAAGGCTGCTCTCTACACAGGCCACATCGGCGACGGCAAGATTTTTGTATACAACGTAGACAGAGTTATCAAAGTCCGCACCGGTGAAGAAGATTTTGCCGCCCTGCAGGACGTAGAGTAAAATTGCTTTTATCTTTCCCCTAGTTTATATGATATAAGAAGGCGTCCCTTTTATAAGGGGCGCCTTCTGCTTTTAGATTCCGTAATACCGCTGTATGGCCTCCGCCATATACCTTGCTGTGCCTTCGCCGTACTGCTTATCCTGCGCTTCTGCAAGTTTTTCGTTCTGCAGATATTCTTTTGCGAGGTCAAGCAGAAAATTTCTTGCATTGTCCATATTCAGCATCTGCCTGTACAAATCTGCCAATTTTGCCACCATGGCATGTTCCGTTTCATCTCCCGCATTTTCCTTATGCGCGGAAAAATCCTTTTGGAGTGCATCAAATTCCTTTCTCAAATCCTCCATATTCGGAACCGATTTATAGCCTTCAACCACCTTTTCTTTGCCGCCGTACCATTTTAACAGGGAAGCCTTGTTATTTTCGTCGTTCAATCCCTGCTTTAACTGCTTCTCATACGCCTCGATGCTGCCGCCGCCATACTGCCCGATGAATTGATTAAATTCTTCCTCTGACAGTTCCTGCTGCATCTTGCTGATAATTGTTTTTACATCATTTTCTCCAAATTCTTCAAAACTCATGGTATTCACTCCTTCCATTACGTCGGATATCAACTCAATGATACCGTCCAGACGGTTACGCTTCTTTTCGAGCATGGCTTTCTGTGCCGCCAAAATCTGCTTTTTGTCGAGAAGTGGATTTTCCATAATTTTTTTAATGTCCTCTAACGGGATTTCCAGCTCCTTGAAAAACATAATTTCCTGCAGCTTTTCCAATGCCCTGCTGTCATACAAACGGTAACCCGCATCTGTCAGTTTTGCCGGCTTTAACAGACCGATTTCATCATAATACCGCAGCGTCCTTATGCTGATTCCGGTCATCTTTGACACATCCTTTACCGTTTTCATGACGATACCTCCTTTCATTTTCAAGCTTAAACCGTCACGCAGCGAGAGAGTCAATACTTAAAATATTTTATTTTTTTAGATACCGAAGATACTCTTTTCCCATTTCTTCATATTCCCCGTCAAATACAAAACCAAGCTTTTTTAGGAGCGCCAGCGAAGCCGTATTTTCCTGCTCTGTCAACGCCTGCACCTTGGTAAATCCCAATTCCTCCTCACCATAACGCAGTACGGCTCTGCACACCTCTTCCGCAAGCCCCTGCCTCTGCCACGGAACCCCAATCACAAATCCAAGCTCCGGCTCTGCAAAGCCTCTCCGCATATCAAGTCCTGCCCTGCCGATGATTTCGCCGGTCTCCTTTAATATAACGCTCCAAATTCCAAAACCGTATAATGCATATACCTTCTCGCGGTAATCCGCCATATAGCGGAGCTCTTCCTCCCTGTCCGAAAACAGATTTTCCATAAACGCCGTGACAGAAGGCTCCGCATATATCCGGTAAAAAGCGTCCACATCCGCCTCCGTAGTCTCGCGAAGAATACAGTGCTCCGTTTCCAGTATCTTCCACGGAAGGCTGCGATACCGTCGGTATACCCGTTCCAGATAAATTGGCGTTATATCGTCCCATCCCTCCGACAGATAACGGACACCTGCAAAAGGAGCATTTTCATTTTGCGGCATCAAAATCCCCAGTACCGGCAAATTATTTTTTGCAAAATGTTCTGCTATCTCCGGACAATCTGTCACTAAAAGGATATTTCCTTTTGGCAGGATACCGTCTGCAAGTGCCTTTTTTAAACTAACGATCCGTATCCCAGCCTCTTGCAGACGCTCCCCAAACATCTCCATACCACTATGCTCGTTCTCTGCTGCTTCATCCGCCACGCTGTCATAGCGGCTTATGTCAAATCCATATCTACTATAAATCCATACTTCCTCTAGGTTATATTCTGCCATGCTTGTATTTTCCTTTGAAATGATGTACTATCTTTATATTAAATCAATTTATACAGGAAAGGAAGTACTATATGGCACAGAATCCTATTGTGACGATTACCATGGAAAACGGCGATGTGATGAAACTGGAGCTGTATCCCGAAATTGCCCCGATTTCCGTCAACAACTTTATCAGTCTCATTCAGAAAAATTTTTATGACGGTCTGATTTTTCACCGTGTTATCAAAGGCTTTATGCTGCAGGGCGGCGACCCCGAAGGAAGCGGCTGCGGCGGCCCGGGCTACAGCATTAAGGGTGAATTTTCCTCCAACGGTGTGGAAAACAATTTAAAACACACCGAAGGCGTTCTCTCCATGGCAAGAAGCATGGCTCCCGACTCAGCAGGCTCCCAGTTCTTTATTATGCATAAAAATGCGCCTCATTTAGACGGCAGCTACGCCGCTTTTGGAAAAATTATTGAAGGTATGGATGTGGTAAATAAAATTGCTGAGACAGCTACCGATTACAATGACAGGCCTCTTGAAGACCAAGTGATGAAGAGTGTTACTGTTGATTGCTTTGGCGTGGAATATCCTGAACCCGAAAAACTTTAAACTTATCGTTTGGGAGAGTGTCGCAGATAAAATTGTAGTTACTATGCGACACTCTCATACTATGCTGTGCTGATTCTGACCATTATAAAGAAATCGTCTTACTTCCATAATCAAATCATCCGGATTATCATCAATTATCGCATAATAAATTATGTAGTTATCCACATAAATACGGTAATAAGTGTACTCCCTTTCCCTAATGGAATAATATGGTTCAAAATATTCCGCCACAGGAAGCCGTTCTAATATCGCCGCTTCTACTTTATCAAGCAAATCGTTTGCCGCTTTTGGATTTTTTAACTTTTTAGCAATATAGGTTACTTTCTCATCAAGGTCTTCATAAAAAAGCGGCAGATAACTTAACCTGTATTTTTTATTATTCATTTATTTTCCTCCGCAAATTTCCAAAAACTTCCTCATGTGTTAGTCTTTTATTATCTTCTTTTGCAACTCTGTCTGCCTCATCCAGTGCTGTTTCCACGCCCTCAGTCAGTCGTGAAAACGTCTCAAGACTCAGCACCACCATTGCGCCATATCCGTTTTTGGTAAGGTATACAGGTTCTCCATTATTTACGATTTTTTCAATATCAGGAAATTTATTTCTCAAATCTGAAACTGGTCTAATCTGAATCATACTCGCTCTCTCCTTATCTGAATTTTATCATAATTTTATCATTTCCCTTATTGTACTTAATTATTTCTAAAAATACAATAAGAATATCACTTTTTTACTTTTCTCGGTTCCGTTCATATTTTGTTTACAATTAATTCAAGGAAACTTTACTATGAAAACATTGTTTAGACACTTCTTTTTCCTATACTATAACCATAAGATACAAACAAACTCCTAATTGCCAACAACAGTATTTAGATACATTAAATAACTTTTTCATAATAAATGCCAGGCAAAGCCATTTGCCTGGCATCCTCCCTTTTTAGGGGTATTTTGCAATTACTTACACCTTTTTAACAGTTTTTTGCGTTATTATTTGCACTTTTCAACAATTTTTTGCTTCTCGGCAATCAAAAATCATATAACACAAGCGGCAGGGATTTTACTCCCTGCCGCTGTTTTCACGATAATGTAAACTATTTTTATGCCTTGCCTACGGAACCGAAAAGCTCCATTTTTTCTTTTACGGTTTCCTTGATTGCTGCAGCGCCGGGCGCTAAAAGCTTACGAGGATCGAAGCCCTTGCCTTCCAGATCCTTGCCTGCCTCGATGTACTTGCGGGTTGCGTCCGCAAAAGCAAGCTGGCACTCGGTATTTACGTTAATCTTTGCAACACCAAGAGAGATTGCTTTCTTAATCATATCTGCCGGAATACCTGTACCGCCGTGAAGCACCAGCGGAAGCTCTCCTGTCTTCTGCTGTACAGCATCCAGAGTCTCAAAGCTTAAGCCCTTCCAATTCTCCGGATATTTGCCGTGGATATTGCCGATACCTGCAGCGAGGAAATCCACGCCCAAATCAGCGATTGCCTTGCACTCATCGGGATCTGCGCACTCACCCATGCCTACAACGCCGTCCTCTTCGCCGCCGATGGAACCAACCTCTGCCTCGATGGACAGTCCCTTTGCATGTGCATCTTCCACAAGCTTCGTGGTCTTCTCTACATTTTCCGCTATCGGATAGTGAGAGCCGTCAAACATAATGGAAGAGAAGCCTGCTTCAATACATTTATAGCAGCCTTCAAAAGAACCATGATCCAAATGCAGCGCTACGGGAACCGTGATATTCATATCCTGCATCAAGCCGTTTACCATGCCGACCACTGCATGATAACCGCCCATGTACTTGCCTGCGCCCTCGGATACGCCGAGAATAACAGGGGAATTTAATTCCTGTGCTGTAGAAAGAATGGATTTGGTCCATTCCAGATTATTGATATTGAACTGGCCTACTGCATAGTGGCCTGCCTTTGCTTTTTTAAGCATTTCTGTTGCTGATACTAACATGACTGACACCTCCATATTTTTACTCTTGCGTCTATTCTACCCCATTTCACCCAAAAATGGAATACGTTTGTTAAATAATTATCTACTTTATTATAAGGAAAAGCCTACTTTTTAGAGGGAACCATAATACACATCGCCTGCTTGTAATCCTCTATCACCACTTCCTTGTGCTCACCGCCGAATTCTCCGTCCAATGTCCACGCCACATTTTCTTCTGACTCCACCTGCAACCTGGCTGTTTTAAACCAGTAAATCAATTCATTTTCCATACTGCGGTCAACCAGAGAAGCGATAAGGCGGTTTAAATCCGCTACATTGGCGGGGCGTCTGACCAAGGTAACTTCCAGTTCGCCATCATTTAATTCCACATTTTTGCCGGTAATCCGCTTAAAACCGCCCACCGACACAGAGTTTGTTACCATGCCAAACAAAAAGTCGCCTTCTATCACGGTATCCTCATACATAAAACGCATTTTGTAGGATTTCACTGTGGCAAGGCGTTTCATTCCCTCCAGAATATATGCCATATGCCCGAGCATATTTTTCATTTCCTGTTCTGTGCCGTAGGATACGTCCGTAAACATACCAAACGCCGCCACATAGACAAACACGTCCCGGTTAAAAGCGCCAATGTCACATTGAAAGGCTTCCCCGTTCACCACCGCCTGTGCTGCCTTCTGCATATTTTTCGGAATTTTCAGGCTGTTTGCAAAATCATTGGTACTGCCCGCCGGTATATACCCTATCGGCACGGAATGTCCGCTCTTTACCATGCCGGTTACTACTTCATCCAACGTACCGTCTCCACCGCTGCACACCAGGATATCATAGATATCCTCACGTTCTTCCACGACACGCTGTGCGTCGCCCTTGCTCTGGGTGATATGAACAGTCACTTCATATCCATCCTTTATAAAAATGTCTATAATTGCCAGAAGCTGGTTTTTAATATGTGCCTTTCCCGCTTTGGGATTAATAAGAAACAACATTCGTTTCTCCGCCATGTAATTCCTCCTGTTATGATACACAAAGGCGGAACCCATAAAAGGACCGTCATTCCTTATAGATTCCGCCATTTCTGTTATAGTATTCTGTTTTCTCTAGCTTGCTGCTTTTCCGGTCAAATACCTTTCAATATTATCCACTGCTTCCTTCTCATCTACGCCGTTTGCCTCAACTACAACACATTCCCCGGCATTCAGTCCCAAGCTCATCATACCCATAATGCTTTTGGCATTGACTCTGACAGAACCGTCCTCTGACTGAATATAAACGGTGCTGTTATACCTGCTTGCCACCTGCACCAGCATAGCAGCGGGCGTTGCTTCCAACCCGTTTTCCAGATTGATAGTTACCGTTTCCTTCTTCATAATATTCTCCTCCTTTACGCTCTTAATCTGTCAGCAAGCTCACTTAATTTGCGTAATCTATGATTGACCCCGGACTTACCTACCGGCGGATTAAGATACTCTCCCAGCTCCTTTAACGCCGCATCCGGATGCTCCAGCCGCACTTCTGCCATTTCCCGCAGATTGTCGGGAAGCTTTGAGAATCCGTAATGCTCCTTGATATATTGTATGTCCTCCACTTGTCTCGCGGAGGCATGAACTGTTTTACTGATATTCGCGGCCTCACAGTTGACTCTGCGGTTGATGGAATTACGCATTTCCTTAACAATACGCAGATTTTCCAACTCCATCAGCGCTACATGTGCTTCCATTACATTCAGAAGATCTACTATGCCCGCTCCCTCTTTCAGATAAACTACAAAATATTTCTTTCTGGAAACGATTTTTGCCTCTATATCAAACTGTGCGATAACCTCTTTTAGCTGCTCCGCCTGCTCCCTGTAAGAACAGACAAATTCCAGATGATACCCTTTTTGGGGGTCGCTCATCGAACCGCAGCACAAAAATGCACCCCGCAGAAACGAACGCCTGCAACAGGCATTTTTTATCAAAAGTGGGTCAACCGGCTCGGAAAGACTGCCAAATTTAGCTATCAACTTCTCTTTTTCCGCCCCGCTTATCCCCATGCCCGCATCTATATTATATGTTTTTTTCAATAATGTAAAGCATTTTCTTACAACAGCTTCATTTTCTGTCTGAAAACCTATGGTAAGACTTCCGTCACTTCCCAGTCCGTATTGTCCGCAAAAGTGCATAATAGCGGACAATTCCGCAATCTGGCAGTGTCGCGCCTGACTGATATGCTTTGCAAGTTCTTCCTTAATATTTGCTGAAAAAGACATTCCTGCCTCCTGCCGTCCATAGAGTGACGCCCTGTGAACCCAGAGTTTTTACCTCTGCTCCCTGTGAAACAACTTGATTCCGTAACCGCCCCGATTTTTCATGCGCGCATACAACTCATTGGCAAGGGTCACGCTCCTGTGCTGCCCGCCCGTACAGCCTATCGCCACAACAAGCTGATATTTGCCTTCCTTGATATAATTCGGAATCAAAAAATCAAGCATGTCCGTCAGCTTGTCCAAAAACACACCCGCCTCCGGAAACTGCATTACATAGTCCTGCACCTCTTTGTCGTTACCCGTCTTTTGTTTCAGTTCGTCTATATAAAAAGGATTTGGCAGGAATCTGACGTCAAAAACCAAATCCGCATCCGCTGGTATGCCATACTTAAAACCAAAGGACAACAGCGTTATCATAAGGCTATTATATTCTTCATTCTGAATGAAAATTCTATCCAGCTCTTCCTTCAGTTCTCTTGTCAGCAAGTTTGTCGTGTCAATGACAAAATCCGCTTTCTTTCTGATTTCAGCAAGCAGTTCTCTCTCCTGCCGGATTCCATCCTCGATGCGTCCCTCCGCCGCCAGCGGATGCACCCTGCGCGTCTCCTTATAGCGTTTTACCAGCGCCCTGTCCTGCGCATCCATAAACAGAATTTCCAGTTCATACCCCTTTTCCTTCTGTTTATGCAAAATATCCGCCACACCTGCAAAGGAATGTCCGGCACGCACGTCCAGCCCCAGCGCAACCTTGGTGATTTCGCTGTCCGGCATCGCAATCAGCTCTATAAACTTTTCCAGCAGGGAAACGGGAAGATTGTCCACGCAGTAAAAGCCGGTATCCTCCAGCATCTTCAGCGCTGTACTCTTTCCGCCGCCACTCATACCTGTCACTACTACAAAACGCATCTTCCCACTCCTTTCTATTTTCTGTATCCTTAGGTGATTGCGAAACTCTGAAACGATACCGTTGTCATTGTGAACATGGTATATTCCAACGCAGACTCGCTTTCGCTCCAAGCTTACCGTAGCGGTACTAAGCTCGAAAATACCTCGCTAAGTACCGACGGTAAGCAAGGGTCTGCTTATGGAATATACCATGTTCACAATTCGGAACTGGCAAATACAGGTTTCTCAACTCCTTAGTCTTATGCAGGCGTTTGCGAAACTTTCTTTTCGGATACAGGAAATGGGCAATATAGACAAAATAAGGGCGACTTGCCACGCTTCAGAGGCATTTTTGTCTATATTGAACATTTCCGTCACTTGCAGAAAATACCTACTTTATATCCCATAGGCAATTACGAAACTCGCATCCATCGGTTCCGAATTTTGCACAATGGATATTCCATAAGCAGACCCTTGCTTGCCGTCGGTACTTAGCGAGGTATTTTCGAGCTTAGTACCGCTACGGTAAGCTCGGAGCGAAAGCGAGTCTGCGTTGGAATATACATTGTGCACAATGACAACAGCATAGCTTCTACGTTTCGCAATTTCCTATTTCATTTCTCTTAAAAGTCTCCCAGGAAAAGCACTTCCGGCTCCAGGCGCACACCGGACTGCCTATACACTTCTTCCTGTACATAAGTAATCAACTGCCGGATATCCGCCGCAGTTGCATCCCCTGTGTTAATGATAAATCCACAATGCTTTGGAGATACTTGTGCACCGCCGATGCGGTATCCCGAAAGCCCTGCTTCCATTATCAGTTTTCCCGCAAAATACCCTTCCGGCCGCTTGAATGTGCTTCCGGCACTGGGGTATTCCAGCGGCTGCTTTTCCTTCCTTCGGTTTTGAAAGTCTGCCATCTTTGCTGCAATCGCCTCTTTATCGCCCTGCTTCAGCAGAAAAACGCACTCTGTCACAATAAAGGGATGCTTTTTAATGGCACTGGTGCGGTAACCAAATTCCATGGTTCTGTTGTCCAGCGTAAGCGGCGTTCCCTCTTTGCCAAGTACTGTCACTTCCTCCACAACCTGCTGCATCTCCCCGTCATAGGCGCCTGCATTCATCACAACGCCGCCGCCCACTGTCCCGGGAATCCCCGCTGCAAATTCCAAACCTGTCAGCCCCAGATCACATGCTGTTTTTGCCACCTTAGACAAGAACGCGCCTGCCTGTACCCGAAGCCTGCAGCCTTCCGCCTTGATTTCATTCAGCTTATCGGAAATCTGCAGCACAATACCGCGGTAACCTTTATCACTCACCAAAAGATTGCTGCCGTTTCCCATGACAAAAAACGGGATTCCAACCTGTGTAATATAACCAAGCAGCTTTGGCAGCCTGTTGGTATCGTCTATCCGTATCAGGCAGTCGGCTTCCCCGCCCACCCGAAAAGTAGTATGCTTTTTTAAAGGTTCTTTATACAAAATACTATCTGCAGGTACAAATCTCTGTAATGCTTCCCTTACTGCCTGACTTATCATCTTTATACCCCGTATCTACTTTTTATGCTTTACGCTAATATAAGCTTTGCCGCCCCAAAGATACCCGCATCGTTTCCAAGCGTCGCCAGTGCAAACTCTGCATCGCGGCACCCTCTGAAGGCGTACTGCATATAGTAGGGTTTGATATACTCAAAGAGAACCTCTCCTGCTTTGGATACGCCGCCGCCGATAACAAATATCTCCGGATTTACCACGCCGGCAATCGCAGCCAGCCCTTTGCCGAGATACTCGCCAAAACGCTCCGCTATCTGAATCGCCACCTTGTCGCCGAATTTTACCGCATCAAATACAGATTTGGCAGAGATTTCACGCCCCCTGAGAACACTGTCCTCCGTGTCTTCCTCCAGCCTTTTCCTTGCAAGGCGCGCAATACCGGTAGCAGAAGCATACTGCTCCAGACATCCGATATTGTGGCAGCCGCATTCCTCCGTCTCATTGTCCTCTACATGGATATGGCCGATTTCACCGCCTGCGCCGTTTGCTCCCGTAACCATCTGCCCATTGCAGATAATGCCGCCGCCAACACCGGTTCCCAGTGTTACCACTACCAAATCCTTGTAGCCTTTACCGCCTCCCTGCCACATTTCTCCCAATGCAGCTACATTGGCGTCATTGCCGGCCATAACGGGCAGATCCAAATATTCCCGAAATGCTTTCGGAATATTAAACACCGTGTCCCAGCCTAAATTTGCAGTCTTGTAAACCGTACCCTCTGCATCCACAGGTCCCGGCACGCCAATGCCGATGCCCGCCACCTCGTCCATTTCAATATCTATTTCTTTCATCTTATTTTGGATGCTTCCTGCAATGTCCGGCAGGATTCTCTCCCCGCCATTTGCCGTAACGCTCTTAATTTCCCATTTCTCAAGCACGTTGGCATTCATGTCAAAAAGTCCCATTTTAACGGTTGTACCGCCCACGTCAACACCAAATACATATTTCTTCATCTCATTTTCCCTCCCTCAAAACGCGGTTATTCATCGTCTTCGTCACGTTTTCTCGCCAGTGAGTTCTGCACTCTCGTGTACAACTCCTGTGCCGCATTGTAACCCATTTTCTTCTGCCTGTGGTTGACTGCCGCCGTCTCACAGATAATGGCAAGATTACGGCCCGGGCGGATGGGAAGCGTATGGCATACTATCTTATTCCCCAGATATTCTGTATATTCCTCCTCGAGCCCAAGACGGTCATATTCCTTATCCTTATCCCAGTCTTCAAGTTTGATAACCAAGTCCACGGACTGGGTGTCTTTTACACTCAGCGCGCCGAACAATGATTTTACATCAATGATGCCGATACCACGAAGCTCAATGAAATGCTTTGTAATATCAGGCGCAGTACCAACCAGTGTATCGTCGCTCACCTTGCGCAGTTCCACCACATCATCCGTCACCAGACGGTGTCCTCTCTTTACAAGTTCCAGCGCCGCCTCAGACTTTCCGATGCCGCTCTCGCCTGTGATCAGCACGCCTTCTCCGTATACATCGACCAAAACACCATGCACCGAGATACAAGGCGCCAGCTTCACATTCAGCCACCGTATCGCCTCCGCCATAAACTCGGAAGTTTTCTTTGAGGTGGACAGCACGGGCCTGTTGTGCTTGTGGGCAATCTCCAAAAAAATCGGGTCCGGCTTCAGTTCGCGGCTGAACACCACGCAGGGAATATCATACGTCATCAGCTCGTCATAGACCTTCCTCTTGCGCTCCTCCGAAAGCCCCTCCATATAAGTATATTCCACAAATCCAACGAGCTGCAGTCTGGAAAAATCAAAATGCTCAAAATACCCTGCCATCTGCAGCGCCGGTCTGTTTACGTCCGTCTGTGTAATGCGAATACCGGTGACATCGATATCCGGCGTCAAATTAACCAGCTTTAATTTCTCAATTAACTGCTCCAGCTTAACACTTGCCATAGTCCTACCTCGTTTCCTGTTTGATATTTATTCTGTAGTTATTTTAGCATATCCCCGTTTTCGTGTGAAGTCTGCTTTTCATCCTTTCGAAAAAAAGAATAAATCTCCTGTGCGATATGCTCCGGTATCTCGGGAACCTCTGAAAGCGCTGCCACGTCCGCCTGCTTTATCTCCTCTATCGACTTAAAATGACGCATAAGCGCTTTTCTTCTGGCAGGTCCCACACCGGGAATATCGTCCAGCACCGATTTGACCTGTGCTTTGCTGCGCAGGGAGCGGTGATATTCGATGGCAAAGCGGTGCGCTTCGTCCTGTATCCTCGTTATCAGTTTAAAGCCCTCGGAGTGGGTGTCGATATCTATTTCTACATTATTGTAGTATAACCCTCTCGTCCTATGGTTATCATCTTTTACCATACCGCAGACCGGAATATGGATTTTAAGCTCCTCAAGCACCGACAGCGCAATATTCACCTGTCCGCGCCCACCGTCCATCAAAAGCAGATCGGGAAATTTGGTAAAACTGCCAAAGCCGGCATCAATTTCCTTCTCTTTCAGCTTTTCCTGCTCCTCCATACCGTGTATAAAGCGCCTTGTCAGCACTTCCTTCATGCAGGCATAATCATCCGGCCCCGCCACTGTCTTAATCTTAAATTTGCGGTAATCGCTCCGCTTTGGTTTTCCCTTTTCAAACACCACCATGGAACCGACGTTTTCAAACCCGCTGATGTTGGAGATATCAAACGCTTCCATACGGCTTACATTTTCAAGCTGCAAAAGCGCCGCAATCTCCTTGACCGCGCCTATGGTACGCCCTTCCTCCCTCTTTAGACGCTCCCTGTCCTGGCTTAAGACCAAAGAAGCATTTTGCGCAGCAAGCTCTACCAGCTTTTCCTTCGTCCCCTTTTTAGGCACAAGCAGCTTCACCCTGCCGCCCTTTCTCTTTCCCAGCCATTCTTCAATCAGGGCTGCATCCGATATTTCATATTGCAGCATAATTTCTCTCGGAATAAACGGCGTTCCTGCATAAAACTGTTTTACAAAATCCTCCAGTATCTGCTCCCTGCTGCAGCCCGATACCCGCATCATGTAAAAATGCTCCCTGCCTATCAGCCTGCCATCCCGCACAAAAAACACCTGTACCACCGCGTCTACATCATCCTTGGAAAGCGCAATGACATCCCTGTCCTCTCCCACACTGTCTGTAATTTTCTGCTTTTGAGCGACGGATTTCACACTGTTGTACAAATCCCGATACCGGGCCGCCTCCTCAAACTCCATGGCTTCTGCCGCGGACTGCATTTTTTCCTCAAGCTCCTTTAATATATTACCGTAATTTCCGCCGAGAAAACTGAGCGCCTGCTCCACATGCTGCCTGTATTCTTCCCTGCTTATGAAATTCTGGCAGGGCGCAAGACACTGTTTGATATGGTAATTTAAGCAGGGCCGTTCCTCCCCGATATCCCTCGGCAGGCTTCTTGTGCAAGTTCGGAGCTGATACAGCTTATTGAGCAGTTCTATGGTATCCTTCACTGCACCGGCGCTGGTGTAAGGACCAAAATAACGGGATTTATCCTTCTTCATCTCCCGCGAAAACAGAATACGGGGATACTCCTCCCCCACCGTTACTTTGATGTATGGATACGTCTTGTCGTCCTTCAAAAGCGTATTGTATTTGGGCAGATGCTCCTTAATTAGATTATTTTCCAAAACCAGCGCTTCCAATTCGGAATCCGTCACAATATATTCAAAACGCGCAATCAGGGAAACCATCTTGTCAATCTGCGGTCCTCTGCCAATGTTTTCCCTGAAATACGAACGCACCCTATTGCGCAGGTTTATAGCCTTTCCCACATATAAAATAGCGTCCTGCGCATCGTGCATAATGTATACGCCCGGCTTGGCCGGAAGCTTTTTTAACTCCTCTTCAAAATCAAACTGCATAGCCCCTCCGCGATGAAAAGCCGTACCATTTGCTGATACGGCTTTTACTTATCTTCCTGTTAATCCAAAGTCCGATTAGTGAATACACCTACATTGGAAGGTTTCTCCTGTGGCGCTTCCTGCGGCTGCCCGAAGCCTTCCGGCGTTCCGGCTTCTTTGGGAAGCTCTGCCTCCTGCGGCGCTTTTACTTCTTCGGGCTCTCTGACCTCCTCGGGAAGCACAGGCTCCTTAGGAAGTACAGTTTCCTGCTCCTTTGCAGCTTCCTTTTCCGCTTCCTTCGCCGCATCCTCTTCCGGTTTTTGGGTTTCTTCCGGCTCGGGAATTCCTTTTTCCCTGCGGTAAATCTCCATAAATTCTTTTCCGGTAATGGTTTCCTTTTCAATCAGGAACGCCGCCAGCTTATCCATCACATCCCTGTTATCGGACAAAAGCTCCTTCGCCTTTTCATAGCTCTGCTTCAGTATCTCCACAACTTCCTTATCTACCTCTGCGGCAGTCTGGTCGCTGCAGTTCATAACGTCGCGTCCCTCCAGATATTTGCTCTCCACCGTGGAAAGCCCTACCAGGCCAAAGCGCGCGCTCATGCCGTACTGCGTCACCATGGACCTGGCAATGCCCGTCGCCTTCTCGATATCATTGGCTGCGCCCGTTGTCACGGTATCAAATACCAGTTCCTCCGCGGCACGTCCTGCAACCAGGCCTACCAGCATATCACGGAGTTCCGCCTCCGTATTGAGATATTTTTCTTCCTCCGGCACATGCATCACGTAACCAAGCGCTCCCATGGTACGCGGCACAATGGTAATCTTCTGCACCGGCTCGGAATTTTTCTGCAATGCACTGACTAAAGCATGGCCCACCTCATGGTAGGAGACGATTTTTCTCTCCTCCTTGCTCATGATACGGTCCTTTTTCTCTTTTCCGACAAGCACCTGTTCCACTGCGTCAAACAGATCCTTCTGACAGACAAATTCCCTGCCGGCCTTGACCGCGTTGATAGCCGCCTCATTTATCATATTAGCAAGATCCGCACCCACCGCGCCGCTGGTGGCAAGCGCTATGGCATCCAAATCCACCGTTTCATCCATCTTGACATCCTTGGCATGTACCTTTAAAATCTCCACACGCCCCTTTAAATCCGGCTTATCAACGATAATTCTCCTGTCAAAACGCCCGGGACGCAGCAGCGCCTTATCCAGAATCTCGGGACGGTTGGTCGCACCCAAAATCAGAACGCCTTTAGAGGTATCAAATCCGTCCATCTCGGAAAGAAGCTGGTTCAGAGTCTGCTCTCTCTCTTCATTGCCGCCGCCATACTTGGAGTCGCGGCTTCTGCCGATTGCGTCTATCTCATCGATAAATATGATACAGGGCGCATGTTTAGTCGCTTCCTTAAACAAATCCCTCACGCGGGAAGCGCCCACACCCACATATAGTTCAATAAAGTCAGAACCCGCCAGGGAAAAGAACGGAACACCTGCCTCGCCCGCCACCGCTTTCGCAAGCAGCGTCTTGCCGGTGCCGGGAGGTCCTACTAAAAGCGCTCCCTTCGGCAATTTGGCGCCGATACCGGCATATTTGCCGGGATTGTGCAGGAAATCCACAACTTCCTGCAGGGATTCCTTTGCCTCGTCCTCGCCTGCCACATCCTTAAAGGTAATACCGGTTTCCTTCTGCACATAGACCTTGGCATTGCTCTTGCCCACGCCCATGGGACCGCCGCCCTTGTTCATCTTCTTAAACAGGAAGCTTAACAGTACCCAGAACAACACTAACGGCAGGACATAGTACAGGAGAATCTCCATAATAAAACCGGAATTGTCCGGAATATAGCCCCATACCTCTACGCCTGCATCGCGCAGCCTCTCCGGCAGCGTATCGTCGGAAACCAGGGCTGTGTAATACGTCGTCCGGCTTCCCATACCGTAAGCCGCCCAGAAAGGATTATTCTGCGATGTATTCTCATCCACCATCTCTATGTCTATGCGGGACGAACTGTATCTGACAGCCTTAACCTTTCCCTGCTCCACCCTCTGCATAAATTCGCTGTAGCTTAACTCCTGCGAATCTGCAGTCATCGAGCGCATAAACATGCTGGTTACCATCAGCGTAATAAGCGCCGCAACCAAAAGAAGCAGAAGGTTTACCTTCCTGGGATTCGGATTGCCCGAACCACCCGACCCGCTGCCGCCCTGATTGGGACCACCCTGGCCGTTGCCGCGGTTACCGTTGTTGTAACCGTTCCCGTTGTCATACTGGTTAAAATTTTGTTCGCTCATTTAACTTCTCTTTCCTTTTATAATGGGTTCACTGGTCAAGTCCACTCCCAGCTTCTTAAATGTTTTTATATCAACATCGGAGAGCATCACCGAAGTGTGCACCTGACATCCCTTCAGCTTCGGAAGCTGCTCCAGCGCCTTTCTTGCATTCAAATCATTCAAGGCTGAAATAGAAAGGGCTATCAGCACCTCATCTGTGTGAAGACGCGGGTTCTTTCCCCCGAGATATTTCGTCTTCAACTCCTGAATCGGCTCAATCGCTTCCGGCGAAATCAGATGGATGTCATGCTCCACCTCTCCCAGATACTTTAGTGCATTCAAGAGCAAAGCCGCCGAGGCCCCCAGCAAATCCGAAGTCTTTGAAGTAATGATTTTCCCGTCCGGAAGCTCTATCGCCGCCGTCGGCGCATGAAGCGCTTCTTCCCGCTCCTTTGCCGCAACCGTAACCTTTCTGTCATCCGTGGAAATCTTCGCCTGCTTCATCAAAAGCTCTATCTTATACACTTCATTCTCTTTTGCTTTTCCCTTGATCACGTCATTGAGCGCCGTATAGTAGCGGCGGATAATCTCCATATGGGATGCCTCCCTGCACACTTCGTCATCCACAATACAGTTGCCCGCCATATTTACGCCCATGTCCGTCGGCGATTTGTAGGGATTCTCCCCATAAATCCCTTCAAAAATAGCATTTAAAACGGGGAAAATCTCAATATCCCTGTTGTAATTGACCGTGGTTTCACCGTACGCCTCCAAATGAAAAGGGTCAATCATATTCACGTCATTCAAATCCGCAGTCGCCGCCTCGTACGCAAGATTGATGGGATGCTTCAACGGAATATTCCAGATAGGGAAGGTTTCATATTTGGCATAGCCCGCTTTGATACCTCTTTTATTGTCATGGTAAAGCTGGGAAAGACAGGTTGCCATTTTTCCGCTCCCCGGTCCCGGCGCAGTAACCACCACCAACGGCCTTGAGGTTTCGATGTATTCATTTTTTCCATAGCCTTCATCGCTGACGATGAGGGGAATATTGGATGGATAGCCTTCTATGGAATAGTGCAAATATACCTTGACATTTCTTTTTTCTAATCTTTCCTTAAAGTCCGCAGCCCGCATCTGCCCTGCATAATGCGTCAGCACCACGCTCCCCACATACAGTCCCCTGCTTTCAAACTCCTGCATCAGACGCTGCACGTCTTCGTCGTAAGTAATCCCCAAATCACCGCGAATCTTATTTTTTTCAATGTCAGCAGCATTGATGACAATGATAATTTCCGCTCTGTCAGACAGCTTCATTAACATGCGGAGCTTGCTGTCCGGCTCAAAACCCGGCAGCACCCTGGAAGCATGGTAATCGTCAAACAATTTGCCTCCAAACTCAAGATATAGTTTGTCCCCAAACTTATTAATTCTTTCCTCTATGTGCTCCGACTGCATCTTTAAATATTTTTCGTTATCAAATCCTATTTTCATGATTTCTCTTTTCCTTTTGTATTACTGTTTCTCATTTTAACATAATAACACATATTATACCATAAAAATGACATGAAGAAATATCAAATTTTTCTAAAATGCCGTATATTTTCAATCTTGACAACTTTCCCTTCCGGTGATAAAATCCATTTTATTGAAGCAAAGGCGCTAAAAGTGATACTTTAGCGCCCTTTTTTATTGTATATAGCGGAGGTATTTCTATGCCAGTAAAATATGTATTCGTAACAGGCGGCGTGGTATCAGGACTCGGAAAAGGCATTACGGCGGCATCGCTGGGTCGGCTGCTGAAAGCACGCGGCTATAAGGTAACCATGCAGAAATTTGATCCATACATCAACATCGACCCGGGCACCATGAACCCCATACAGCACGGCGAGGTATTTGTGACCGACGACGGCGCTGAAACAGATCTGGATCTCGGACATTATGAGCGTTTTATCGATGAAAGCCTCGATAAAAATTCTAATGTTACCACCGGAAAGGTTTACTGGAGCGTGCTGCAGAAGGAACGCCGCGGCGATTACGGCGGCGGTACCGTTCAGGTAATTCCCCATATCACCAACGAAATCAAGAGCCGGTTCTACCGCAATTTTACAGACGAGGAAACCCGTATAGCCATTATCGAAGTGGGCGGCACTGTGGGCGATATCGAGAGCCAGCCCTTCCTTGAATCCATCCGCCAGTTTCAGCAGGAAGTAGGACGCGATAACGCTATCCTGATTCATGTGACCCTGATACCCTATCTGAGCGCCTCCGAAGAATTGAAAACAAAACCTACTCAGGCAAGCGTAAAGGATCTGCAGGGCATGGGCATACAGCCCGATATCATTGTATGCCGCAGTGAGCATCCTCTGGACCAGGGCATCAAAGACAAAATTGCCCTGTTCTGTAACGTTCCCCATAATCGCGTGCTGCAGAATCTAGACGTAAAGTACCTGTATGAAGCGCCTCTCGCCATGGAAAAAGAGCATCTGGCGCAGGCGGCCTGCGAGTGTCTGCATTTGGAATGTCCCGCCCCCGATTTGGCCGACTGGGAAAAGATGGTAGAGGACTTAAAGCATCCCACCGACGAAGTGACGATTGCCCTTGTCGGCAAATATGTCCAGCTTCACGACGCCTATATCAGTGTAGTAGAAGCCTTGAAGCACGGCGGCATCACCAACCATGCTACCGTAAATATTAAATGGATTGATTCCGAGACTGTAACGCCCGACAATGTGGACGAGCTTCTCGCCGATGTACAAGGCGTTTTAGTTCCGGGCGGCTTCGGCACCCGCGGCATAGAAGGTATGATTTGCGCCATACGCTATGCAAGAGAAAAGAACGTTCCCTTTCTGGGGCTTTGCCTTGGTATGCAGCTCACCATTGTGGAGTACGCGCGCAATGTAGTCGGCTTTAACGACGCGCACAGCATAGAGATGGATCCCGGCACGACACATCCCGTTATCGCCCTGCTGCCGGATCAGAACGGCGTGGAGGATATCGGCGGCACCTTAAGACTTGGCGCATATCCCTGTGTACTTTCCAAGGATTCCCTTGCATACAGACTTTACGGCGACGATACCATCTCTGAACGGCACAGACACAGATACGAGGTAAACAACGATTACCGCGCTGCACTCACAGAGCATGGACTGACGCTTTCCGGCACTTCTCCCGACAACCGTATCGTGGAGATGTGCGAATTGACAAGCCACCGTTTTTATATTGCAACACAGGCGCATCCGGAACTGCGCTCTCGCCCGAACAGGCCACACCCGCTTTTCAAAGGTCTTGTGACGGCCGCGCTGCAATTCAAAAAAGAAGCATAAAACAAAGCAGATACCGGCTTATGCCAGTATCTGCTCTATTTTTTCCTTCAACTGTGCTGCACTCATGGCGCCAATACAGTTGCCGGCCACCTGTCCGTCTTTGAAAATCAGAAAAGTCGGAATGTTAAACACCCTGTACTGTGCTGCCAGCTCCTCTTCCTCATCGACATTCAGCTTTCCTACCTTAAGCTTTCCTTCCATCTCCTCCGCCAGTTTCTCGACCACGGGAGCCATCATTTTGCAGGGACCGCACCAGTCCGCATAAAAGTCAACAAGCACCGGCAGGTCAGATTTCAAAACCTCTTCTTCGAAATTCTGTTTTGTAAATTTGTATTCCATCACAATCATCCTTTCTCTTTTTATCATTTTAGGGAATTGCGAAATTCCCATCTATCATCTTAGTATTTCTTCTATAATGCCCTAACATACCCATTATCTGTATATAATATATTTGCAAATAGGATTCCCCATCGCGGAAAACTTTTCCTCGTACTCCGTCATCACATTGCCTTCGCACATATCCGCATCGTTGTGTAAATCATAAGTGATTTTCTCCGCCTTCCATCCGGCTTTTGCAAGTTCTTCCACCGCAAAATCAAACAGCTCCCTGTTGTCTGTCTTAAATTCAAGCCTTCCTTCCTGCCTTAAGACAACATCGTAGCGGTTTAAGAACTGTTGTGAAGGAAGACGCCGTTTGGCATGTCTGTCCTTTGGCCAGGGGTCGGAAAAATTCAGGTATATTCTGTCCACCTCTCCCTTGTCAAACACTGTGGGAAGCTCCTCCGCATCCATGCGGATAAACAAAAGATTGGGCAGTTCTTCTTCCTCTGACTTCTGAATGGCTCTGAGCAGCACGCTGGAATATTTTTCTATGCCGATATAGTTGACAGAAGGATTCTGCTTTGCCAGAGTGTGCAGAAACTTTCCCTTTCCCATACCGATTTCAATACGTATCGGGTTTGTATTGCCAAAGCGCTCCTGCCACTTCCCGCGCAGCTCCTTTGGCTCATGTATCACAAAACGGCTCTCCCCAATCACCTCGCGGGAGCCGGTAATATTTCTCAGACGCATATTTTATTTCACCATATTCTTCCTTTATGATGCTTTAGTATATATCATTTTCCCGCAAAAGAAAAGTTAAAAAATTAGTGCTTTGGCTTTTGGGAAAAATAGTGTATGATAAATATAAGACGAATACTGTCAATACCTATGTAAATTTTGATACGAAAGGTTGTTGTGCAAATTGTACAGATTTCATCATAAAACTGCTGCTTTCCTATCCGCTCTCGCACTCCTCTTCCTGTGGCTTTGCGACTGCCGGACGGTATATGCGCTGCCTGTTCTTCCCGAAGTGGAAGAGCGCGCTGCCCTCCCCATAGAAACCAACGCTATCGCAGGCTGGCCCGAAGGACCCGTTGTCAGCGCCCAATCCGCCATTTTAATCGATGCGGAAAACGGCGTAATTCTTTATGCCAAAAACATACACGAGCCACTCTATCCGGCGAGCACAACCAAGCTTTTAACCTGCCTGATTGCCGTGGAGAACTGCTCTTTAGACGAAGTCGTCACCTTTTCCCATGACGCTATTTTCGACACTCCCAGAGACAGTTCCAACATTGCGCTTGACGAAGGCAACGAGCTTACCATGGAGCAATGTTTAAACGCCATACTGATTGCTTCCGCAAACGAAGCTGCTTTTGGCGTCGCAGAACATATCACAGGAACGACATGGCAGGATTTTGCCGTGCTGATGAATGAAAAGGCAGCAGAACTCGGCTGCGTGGACTCCAATTTTGTAAATCCTAACGGACTGCCCGACGAAAACCACTACACCTCCGCCTATGATTTGGCGGTTATCGGGCGCGCTTTTTTTGCCAATGAGCTGTTATGCCGGATGTCTTCCTCCACACGGCTGGATCTTCCCCCTACGGACAAACAGCCGAAGCATATCATAGAAAATGCCCGAAATCAAATTTTAGCCGGAAGGACCTACGCCTATGAATATCTGGTAGGCAGCAAAACCGGCTACACAATGGCGGCAAGAAGCGCTTTGGTTTCCTGCGCCGAAAAAGACGGTATGAAATTGATTGCGGTCGTGCTGGCAGATGAAGCGCCCAATCAGTACACCGATACCATCGCGCTTTTCAATTACGGCTTCGGCAATTTTGACCGTCTCAACGTCTCCAAGACAGAAACCCGGTTTCAGATTGACAACGCCGGTTTCTTTTACAGCAGCCATGATATCTTCGGCAGTTCCAAGCCGATTCTCTCCCTCAATACGACAGACTGCATTGTTCTTCCCAAAACTGCTTCTTTTGCAGATGCTGTTTATTCTATTTCCTACGATACAAGGGAAGAAAATACGGCTGCAGTCATTACTTATACGTATCACGACTGGTATATCGGTTCGGTGTCCGTGGATTTTGCAAAACAGCCGGACAATCCTTATGCCTTTGAATCCACACCGTCAGATGCAGCAGAAGAGACTGCTCCTAATGGACAGAAGGTTATCTTTATCAATATTATTAAAGTTCTGCTCTGCATCGTCGGCACTGCAGGCGCCATTATCCTTATTATCGTGCTTCGCGCTTTTCTGAAAAGCTATCAGTTTTCCTCCAGAGACCGCAGCGGGCGAAGCCGCTGGCTCCACGCACGCCGCAAGCGTAACCGGTATCAAAAACTCCGTGCGCGCCGCCTGGAAGAGATGGAAGAAGATCGCGAGCTTGAGGAACAGCGCCAGAAGAGAAAAGCCAAAAAAGCAAGAAGAGTAAGAAAAATCCGAAGAGCCAAACGCCCTAACCGCTTCCGCGATTATGATTATTAATTTTCCTGCGCAGAGCTGTCAGAATGCTTCTTTTTATTGCGAAGCATTCTGGCATGCTCCTGCTTCAGACGAATTTCCTCCATTTCAGCCGGTGTAATCAACTTTGTTGTTTTTATGACATAAACTCCTTTTCTCTCCGCCTTTTTGATTCGCAGTTTGCCTTTCATAAAACCATGCTGATTGCATTTCGCCACACAATAAAAATTCTTCCCGTTTGGCGTAAACCAACGGATTACTTTTCTCAGGCTTTTATGGCATAGATAACATTTAGTGCTGATGACTTCTTTATCTTCCAACGCTGCCTGTTTGTCAGGAAATATGCGGAAAATACTTTTCGCATAGCCTTCAAAGACCACATGAATCTCTTCTTCCTCAGTCTTTGGCGGGTGATACACATCATAGGAATAATTTTGATAAAACCGCTCCGGCACTCTTGCCAGCACCTTCCCCGTATAATAAGCATCACTGAACGCCCTGTGAAACGGAATATCCTTTTCAATCTCAAGAAAATCTATTGCCGTTTCCAACGCACAGCGGCTTTTTCCGTCGTCATAAGCCAGACTGAACAACTTCTGCACATCCAGAAAACGAATCGGTCCATCCTCCAATGCCTTCATGCCGTAATACTGCATATTGCTCTGCAGCTCGGATAAATCAAGCGGTCCCCATGTGCAGAAAATATAGTCCTCCCCGCACCATTCGAGAAAGTCTGACATAACCTCCGCAAAAGTCTTTTCTTTCTGCAGTTCCTCCATCTTTATATGGAGCATCTTTTTTGCAACATGATGGAGCTTTCGGTATATCTGCGGCTTTATCAGTCTGCTGAATTTTTCTGTAAACGCCCTGTCGTTATCTAAACGCACCGCTCCGATTTCAATGATTTCAAAATTGGGCTGATTTTTCCACTTGTCTTTCTTTTTCTTATCCAGACCCTGATTCCATTCCAAATCAAGTACAACGTAATTCATTTTTACTCCATGCCTTTCAAATTAATTCTCCAAAGCCGACCTGCTGCCGTACTTCTCCAGCGACCTCTGCCTTGCCTCATTTTGTGCAAGCGCATTTTTAAGGTCAACGGCATAGACCTCATCATATCCAAGACTCTTTACCTTTTCCTGCATAGTAGCAAGAAGCGCATAAAAATCTTCCTCGTCCTCGGCAAAAATCATTCTCCACGAATAATCCAAAATGATTGTCGTACACTGGCTGCGCATTGTAGAAATCTCAGAGGACTCCATCGGTATGGTATAGTTACAGCCCGGCGCAGTTATCATCATATTGTTTTGAGCAAGATACTCCATCGTGGAATCCGCATGCATGTATTCCCGCCACGACCTGTCCAGTGCCGTCACTTCCCTGTTAATGACAGAATCCCACATCAAATAAGCATACGGATACCCGTTTGGTGCAATATCATTATGCGTAACCGGAGTAAAATTTAATGCCGATATACCGTCCGACCAGATGCCGCCTCCCCACTCCTCTGGCATTTCCGCATTGCCGCTAAGCAATGCCTGCACGCCAAATTCTGTCAGCACAGGCCCTTCCGCTGTCATTTCCCATGTCAGCCCTTCCGGCCCCGCCGTTCCGCCCTGCGTCCTTGCACTGTTGAGCCAAATCCCTTCAGGGGAATACAGCCAGTTTATAAAATCAGCGAGTCTCTGCGGATCCTTCGCATTGCTCCCGATTGCAATCACTGCCTGTGGATTACCCATCACCTTACAGCCATAAGAAAAAATCTCCGTATCCTGTACGGGCGCCAGCATAAAGCCTCTGCCTTCTTCTTTATGCTCCAGCGTATTGTAAGCCGACTGCCCCTGCCATGGCCAGAAGGAAAAAAGAATATCCCCATTCATATATTTCGTGAATACACTGTCATAATTCTGCGTAGGAGAATCCGGATCCACCAGCCCTAACTGATTGGCAGCAAAGAAAAATTTCAATGACCTGATGTACAGGGAATCCTCATCCATAATGCTCTGGTAATCGCTGCCGTCCGCTCTGGCAAGCACATATCCGATTTCATCATAACCGTACAGACATGCCGGCTGCTTGGCATTATTCATCATATACCTGTCCCAGTCTTTAAACAGGGAAAAAGCATAAGTCGGATTGCCGGTGTCCCCTTGGGGAATCAATTCCTGCATTTGCTTCAGTATCGGAAGCAAATCCTCCAAGGTTTCTATCTCAGGGAACCCTAGCTGAGCATAGGCATCCCATCTGAGGTACGCCCCATAGGTCAGTTCCGCAGTTTCACTCGGCGTCAGGGGCGAATTGCTGGACAGCTCTGCCGGAATGGCATAAATTCCATCAGACGACACGCGGTTGTTCATTTCCCTGATCGCAGTCTCATACTGCATAATTTCCTTGTCCTTCAGGTAATCTTTCATATCAATCAGAAGTCCTGCCGTCACCAGTTCCTCCAGATTGCCGTTGTCAGAACTCACAATCAGCAAATCCCCCAAATTACCTGCCGCGGAACGGATTTCATACAGCGTATCCCCGCCGCCCGCCACATTGGGCGCTATGATATTCAGTTCCATATTAAATTTATCCTTTACGACCTTGGCAAACCACCCTGACTGAATCCCCTGAAAGTTTGCCAAATCGTCGAATACATCCACCACAATAAATTCTTCGTAGGGACATTTGTTTTCATTCTCTTTCTTCCCCACTGCACAGCCCGACACCGGCAAAATACATGCCAGCAGAAGCGCAAGCAGCCGGATTGCTTTTTTCTTCTTCAAATTATGTTTCTCCATTAAAGTGTTTTTATCCGCTCTGTGTGTCTACAATTTACAGTATAGCATAGAGTTGGCGCAACTTCTACGCTATATTTTAGGAGTTGTGGTATTTTAGTTTTGCTGTATGTCACAATATTTTGGTCTTGCAGTAAGTCACGCCGGGAGTGGAGCCCTATGTCTGTTTAGACGCGCTCTCGCTCGGATAAAAACGCAGCGGTACTAGGCTCGAAAGGACCTCGCCAAGTGCCGGCGTTTTTATACGGTCTGAACAGACATAGGGCTCCACTGGCGGCTGAGCGCGGCAAAAAATTGTAATTGATGTTACCATATTTGCAGATCATGTTTACTGGCCTTTTATTTATTTCTTTTTATGTTAAGATACCATGTGGAGGGAAGATCATGGAGATAGAGACAAGACAAATAGATGACAAACCATTAACCGTAATTATTGAATATCCCATATTGGATACGAAAACCAAAAAACTGATTAAAAAGATTGAATCTCTTGATTTTATGGTCAGTGGTAATAGCAAAGGAAAAGTTTTTCAAGTGCATATATCGGATATATACTACGTGGAATCAGTGGAAAGAAAAACTTTTTTATATACGAAAGATGAAGTCTATATGACGGATAAAAAATTATACGAATTGGAGGAAACGTTTAGAGAGGCAGGGATTATACGAATCAGTAAATCCTGTCTGGTAAACGTGGATATGCTTTACAGCATAAGGCAGCTGATGAACAGCCAGCTTGAAGCGACATTGCTCAATGGTGAAAAGCTGATTGTTGCAAGAACTTATCTGAAAAGTATTAAGAATATTTTGAAGGAGGCCGTATGGTGTTAAAAGAAATTCTGAAAAAAACATTTATATTCGCAGCAATCATAATTTTAGTGGTATTTTTCGTATCATTTTTGTTGATTGGAATGACGCCGGAAATAATGCTTGTGTTTGAGATTTTTATTTTGTCCTTTTTTGTTACTGTCATTCAGCATTTGGTAAAACAAGTCATATGTACTTATTCTGTTATAAATATTATGATTGAATATTTTTCTGTTTCTGTTTTTGTTTTCTTATACGGATATTTTGTCGAATGGTTTTTTAAATCAAATTGGTGGATGGCGTTTGTGTATGTAGCAATCGTATATGTTCCGGCTTACTTTCTTGATATGGTAGTTGTGAAAAAGGATATTGACTATATAAATGCACAACTGGAAAGGAGACGGGAATGCAATTAGTTCTGTTTTTTATTATCACGCTTGCATGGACATGGGGATTTGGATTTGCCCCTGTTTTTATGGGAATAGAGGGAACCCCGTTAGGAACATTCCTATTTTATTTTGGCGGTGGCGCACCGTCTGTTACCGCATTGTTTCTTGTATTTTTAACTTATTCAAAAGAACAGCGAAAAGATTATTTTTTGCGTTGTTTTAGTTTCCGGTATATGGGGATAAAATGGCTTGCCTTAACCGTTTTATTCTTCACATTGATTTCGATTGCAGCAATTTGGTTAGGTGTATATTTATTGGGTTATGAAATGCCGGGAATGAATTATATTCACGCAATTGTACAAAATCCGTTAAACCTGTTTTTGGTATTATTCTTTTCTGTTATTTCCGGTCCCTTAAATGAAGAATTCGGGTGGAGGGGTTATGCTCTGGATAGATTGTTTGTCAGATTCGGGTTTACGAGGGCTACTTTACTTTTAGGTTTTATTTGGGGAATCTGGCATTTGCCGTGGTATTTTACACCGGGACAGGCACAGTACGATTTGCTTCAAAATTCCTTATTCGATGCTATTATGTATATACCGAGCGTTATGCTTTTTAACTTTGCTGTTTCGTATGTTTACATAAAAACAAAAAGAAGCATTTTAGCAGGCGCATTGGTACACATGCTGGGAAATTTGTTGGGAAGTCAGCTTCTTTCTCCATATTCCACTGAAATCAGCATGACAATTCGATATACTAAAATGCTCTTTTGCGGCTGCCTTGCATTATATTGTATTTTTTCAAAGAAATTTAAAGAAGATTTTCATCATATTTACAACCTACAGTGAAAAAATCGTACTTGTATAGTGAAAGCAGCTTTCACAAAAAGATATGGGGAGGGAAACTCATATGGATGATAAGAAAATTATAGAACTATACTGGGAACGAAAGGAAGAAGCCATCAAGGAAACTTCTCTAAAATACGGCAGACTATGCACACATATCGCTAAGAATATTCTTTCAAGCTGCGAAGATAGCGAGGAATGTGTGAATGACACATATTTTGCTGTATGGAACGTGATTCCGGACGAACGCCCGAACAGATTCTCTGCCTTTATCAGTAGAATTACGAGAAATCTGGCATTGAAAAAATATGAATACATTTCTGCCTCAAAAAGAAATCCCGCTGCAATTACATCTTTAGAGGAACTGGGCGATTGTATATCCGGAACAGAAAGTGTGGAATCGGAAATTGAAGCAAGACGCATAGAAAGCACGATTGATAAATTCCTTTGGCGTCAGAGCGAAGAAAAGAGAAATATTTTTATTAGACGCTATTGGTATTTTGACTCTATCGAAAACATTTGTGAGCGCACAGGATTTACACAAAGTAAAGTAAAATCCATGTTATACGAAATGCGTCAGAAGTTAAGAAAACACTTAGAAAGAGAGGGATTTGAAGTATGAATAAAAAACAACTTTCAGAACATATCGGAAATATGGATGACAGACTTGTTCAACAGGCAGAAATAATCCCTAATTATGCAGTACTGCGCCGTCATAAAAGGATTCGACAATTTTTAACAGCCGTGGCGGCTTTGGTTCTTATGGTTTCCAGCTTTAGCGCAGGCGCAATAGCCTTTGCTCATGAAATCATTATCGAAGTACCGATAGAACAGGAAAAAGTAGTACTGGAGGAAATTGGACTAACACTCATTCTGCCCGATAGCTGGAAGGGCAGATACGAGGTGATTAAGGATACTTTTGTTCCGTACAATTCTACTATGTGGGAGTTTTGTGTGAAATCTATTTACGACGCACAAATACCGATTGGTGAATCCGACGAGTTATTATATCGGGGAACGCTCTTTTATATATTCCAATATGCTGACTATTGCATGTCAGCGGAAGAATTTGAACAATCCGGCATCGCCGGAATCGGCCGCTATCTTTTTGCAACGGAAAATGCAACTTATGCAATTATGTATGCAACTGACGTGGAATTTGACCCTGAAAACTCTGACCATATGGATGAATGGAATGCCATGGAACAGTCGGAAAAAGAGATTCAGTTTTTGATTGACAATATACTCAAAGATTAATTGGGAGGTATTTCTTATGAAGAAATTAAATGTACTTGTTTTCATGGTAACATGTATATTTTTATTTGTAAGCTGCGGTAAAACAGCGGATGACAGGAGTACATTTTCAGAATTTAACGAATATATTTTGCAAACATTAATGGAAAGTTATGAAGATGGGAATATCAGCTGGGAAGATATTGTGATAGACCGAATTTATTGCGGACACTTCTCACAGAAAGATGCAAACGAAATATTTGTACTGTGCAAAATTCTGAACACCTCTCATGTTGCCGGATTAGATAAAACCGCAGCTATCCTTTTGGAAGCAGATTCATTAAAAAAGATAGCTTATAAAGAGTTTAATGCAGATAATGTGGCTATAGATTGTGTTCAGACAAGCATTGGACAAAGTAAAATATTATTTATCGGAACTACTATGTATCAAGGAATCGTAACGCAGGAAATACAGCTTTGGGGCATTCAGGATGGTCAATGGCTGGATATTCCAATAGAGAATTTAGAAACTATACCAGATGGCTGTTTTTGCTTTATGGGAGATGAGGAAATTATTGTTTCTTCTGTAACAGACCATGCAGATGTTATAGCCATATTAAGTTGGTATCCGAATACGGAGAAATTTTTGTTGGATTAAAATCATCAATGGCGCTCTCTGCTGTCTTGCATTTACTTTCGCTCGTCCAAATACAACTGGACACGATTCTGAATTTTTTCTGCCGTCTGTTCCGCAGTGAAAGTTCCGGCATTGTAACCGCTTATTTCTTCTTCAATAATCTTGATGATTACCGACTGACCGGAAAAGCTCCGTCTGTCTGCCAATGCAATTAACTCAAGCAATTTTTCCACATCCTCCGCTGTGTTGACATAGAAGTTCGGCGTTCCGCCTTCTTCCCGGCGCAAGGCCATGACGACTCCGCCATCCGTATAGCGCTGCACCATGGAGCGTTCCAATTTTTCTTCAAAAAGCTGCCTATTCAAAGGAAACGCATGAAACACACTGAAAAAATCTTCCTCGATCAAGGTTTCCTCTAAATAAAATTTTCTCTCCGTCCAAGTCCCCTCCAAATAAAATTCCAGAAAATCCCAAGCCCCTTCCGGATGTTGGCTGTAGGAACTGATTCCCATAGAACTTTCAAATCGGACTGCAACGCCCGTACCGTGATTACTGGGATACCCCTTCACCACCATATTGTCTCCAAACAGCCCCATAAAGTATTGAAGGTCTGCCCCACTCATAAGAAGCTCACAACTGGCGATATGGGTTCCCGATGCCAGACTCTCTCTGGTGGGATAGACATATTCACCACTGTCGGCTTCTTTGCCAAATTGCAAAACGCGATAAAATTCCTCGTTGCAGAAATCTGCCGTTCCCGTTTCCCAATCCACATAATCTTCTATGGAATACTGTAACAACCGTGCCACGGTTCGCACTCCGCCCTTGCCCAATGCTGACCCGTCCCTGCCGTTTTTCTCAAAACTGTCCAGCATTTCCTCCAGCGTCCAGCCGTTCTCCATGCCAATTTTGGAGCCATCCCCGACTATGAATTCAAGAACGAATTCCGGCGAAATTTCATAAAGAGCACCTCCGGTCTGTGCACATTCCAAAATATTACCCACATACTTCTCCTGCCTATCCTCCATGGTCAGAAAAGCATTGAGGTCCATCAACACTCCCGCATATCCCAACTCATCCGCTGCTTGACCTCTCAGACTGACGATATCTGTTCCATTGCCGGTGGCAAGATCCATCTGAAATCTATCCCTTGAAGCCTCCCTTACAGCACAATCATATTCTTTTGGCAGATAATTTACTATCTTAACATAATACTTTTCACTTTGAACATTATAGGCTTCCACTGCATTTTCCAGCCGCGGGTCTATTCCCATGGTTCCCAGCGTCAGCAGGATTTTCTCAGTACTTTCTTCCTGACCGCTCTGCCCATGATTTTCTTTATCGGCGTCTTCTGCCTCCGCCGGCTGTACACCTGAAACCGCTTCTACCTGCCCCTTTCCACAGATTGTCAGAAAAAACACTCCAAAGACCATTCCCGCCAAACCCGTTAATAATTTCTTCATATTATTTTTTCTTCTCCTTTTTCCGCAATTCACACCTGCTGCTGTTGCGAAAGTCCTTTTGATTTTCTGATTGCTTTTATATTTTCATTTAGCATTAGTGATAGCCTCCTTTTCTTTCGGTTGTTACCACTAGTATAGGCAAAACTGCCCGTTGCCACAAGCAACGCAAATTAACATCCGGAATTGCCGGAGTTTCAATCAGTGTAACACAATAAACAATGGAAATATTCTTTGGACGCAGATTGCCGTATTTCAGACGTGAATTGCGGCTTTCAGCCGTCAGCGCCCCATATGCCTATGCAGACCGTATAAAAACGTTGGCGCTTGGCGAGGTCCTTTCGAGCCTAGCGTCCACTACGTTTTTATCCGAGCGAGAGCGCGTCTGCATAGGCATATGGGGCGCTGACGGCGTGACTGGCGGCGTGACTGACGGTGTGACAGACGGCATAACAAACGGCATGATTCGCTGCAAAAACTCCCCTCCTCACACCTTGACGATATTTCAAAACTCTTTTATACTGTAAATGTTAGTATTACTTAATTTAGCTAAATCCATCAGTTCTTACTTATACACTGATAATGGGGGATTTATGTACAAAGTACTGATTGTAGATGACGAGTCGCTTATCCGTGACGGCTTAAAATGCATAATGGATTGGGAAACTGCAGGCTTTTGCGTCTGTGGCGAAGCTTCCAATGGAGAGGAAGCGCTCCGTCTGATTCTTTCTCTGCATCCGGATTTGGTTCTTATGGATATCCGTATGCCGAAAATGCAAGGGCTCGAAGTGGTAAGGGCAGCGCGCCAACAGGATTTTAAGGGACACTTTATCATCACCAGCGGCTACTCCGATTTCAAATACGCGCAGGAAGCTATGCGCTACGGTGTGGAATTTTACCTGACAAAACCTATTGAGGAAGAAGAACTTTCCGCCTCTGTACATAAAATCAAACTTTCTCTGGACAGTGAAGTTCGCTCCTCGGACAACCTTGAACTTCTTAAGAAGAAGGCAAAAAATGTCATTTTGCATGAATTGATTACAGGAAAAGAAGGCGTGCCGGACGGTCTTGACGAAACAGATATTGCAGACCTTGAGCTGGATGCCGATGTCTATCAGGTTGTCATTTATGAAAATTTCAACAGGGAGCTGGGAAGTCCTTCCTACAGCTTTGCTGATCTGTTAAAAGTAAGCAACCGCGCTGACCATACTTTCCATCACATTGAGGATGACAGAAAAGACATTATTTTGTTAAAGGGCACTTATGCGATTAACCGTTTTCAAGACTTTCTGGCGCATTACGACAAGGCGACGCCGCCGCAAAAGGGAAGCCCGATGGATACCCTGTTTTTAGCTTACGGCAGGCCCGTTCATTCTTTAAATGATATTCATTATTCATACGCAGATGCCTGTACCCTGATTTTCCGCCGTTTTTTCTGTACGCCCGGACAGCATACACTTGGTTATTCTGCGCTTCCCAGTATCGGACAGTCTGCCATTCCGCTCAGTCCGGAGAAACTCTCCGAATTCACGGACTATCTGGCCGGCTATCTGCAGACCTTTAATCGGAAAAATGTTGCGGAAACGCTCTCCCGCCTGGAACAATATTTATATGACTCACAGAGCAGCATTTCCGACATAAAACTTTTTGTCACTGATTTATACCTGCGGATTAAGGAAAAAATCAACCTGCTTTACAACACCTTGAATATTCCTTTTCTTCCCAATTCCACAGTAATTGATTTTATCGGCAAAAAGAATTATCTGTATGAAATTATTGCATTTTTATCCGAGCAGTTTGAGATGGTTATGAACGCAACCGGCAGTCCCAACCGCAATAGTGTTTTGGACGATATCCTATATTACATCGATCACAACTATCAAAACAATATCAAGCTGGAAACGATTGCGCCTTTGTTTGGATACAACAGCGCTTATCTCGGAAAAATTTTTAACAAAACCGTGGGAGAAAGCTTCAATTCCTATGTGGACCATATTCGAATTGAACATTCCAAAGCCCTGCTGCTTCAAAACAACTATAAGGTATATGAAATTGCCGAAAGAGTAGGCTACCGCAACGTAGACTACTTCCATAAAAAGTTCAGAAAATATGTGGGGGAAAGCCCCGCGGAGTTCCGCAAAAAAAATATAGAACAGTGATTGGACATATGATTTCCGATCTCTGTTCTATATTCTTGTTTATCTGTCACAGCCAAATGTACTGCGCACTGTTCAACCCTCGTGATGCTCTTTGGCAAACTCCGTAAATTCTGCCCAATTTCCATTTCCGTCCACTGCAAACAAGCCAAATACAACGCCGGTGAAACCGCCCGCAACTTCACTCGACAAGTAACGGGTATCCGCACAGCCCATCTCTGTCATCCCGCTTTCCGATACGACAAAGAAGTGATACAGCGCTTCCTCTGCCTCTATCCGAAGCACAGCTTTCCTCTGCCCCACCGGCACCGCCTTCATCTCCTTTGAAACACAGCCGATCGTAAACCGCAAAATCACATTTCCCTGATTATCCAGATACAAATCGTAATGATGGCGCTCGTCCATGTAGACCGTAATTCCCGCTTCTTCACAGTCGCTTTCCACAGTAACGGACAGCGTTTCTTTAAATTCGTTCTGCCGGACTGCCGCCATTGTCGGCAATTCTCCCTCAAACAAATTATCCTCTGTTCCGCATAATTTCAAACTTTTTGCTTCAAACGCATAGTTCTCTGCCCTGTAATTTCTCAGGAAACACCATTCCTTTTCCAGATTGTCAAAGGTCTTTGCAAAGGACAACTCCTGCGTGGCTGCTTCCACATCAGGCAGCTCGTAGGAAAGCCGCGAAGTGCCGTCCCCCATATAGAACCAGCCGTCCCTCCACTCCACAGGAACCAGACAAACTTCCCGTCCAAGGTGGTGATAAGCCATCCATTGTCCTGTCTGACGGAAGGCAAGGTGCACAAACCACCATCTGCCGTTTTTGTCCTCCACGACATCGCCGTGACCGGCTCCCTGCAGAATATAGCCGCCCAGATTGCGGTTCGTCAGCACCGGATTTTCGGGGAATGGTTCAAAAGGTCCCCACAGGCTCTTTCCTCTGGCATAGTTCACCATATGCCCGTACTCCGTACCACCCTCCGCGTCCAGAATGTAATAATATTCGCCAAATTTATAGAGGTGCGGCGCTTCGATAAACCTGCCTCCCGTGCCATGCCACAGAGGTCTGCTGTCGCTTTTCTTTTCCCCTGTCTCTATATCAATTTCGCACATCTGGATGCAGGAACGGCCGCTTTCCTCGTCATAACCATTACTGATAAAGTAAGCTCTGCCCTCTTCAAAATACAGAGACGGATCAATGCCATCCTGTTTGACAAAAACCGGTTCCGACCACTCCCCATAAATATTGTCCGTATAGACATAAAAATTGGTATGGGTCTTTGCTTCCGTCGTCACCATATAGAAACGGTTATTATAATACCTGATTGTAGGCGCAAAAATGCCGCTGCACTTATTCGCACCGCTCAAATCAAGCTGACTTCTTCTTGTGATACAGTGCCCAAGCTGCCTCCAGTTCACCATGTCGTCACTCTCAAATAAGGGGACTGCCGGAAAGAACTGAAAGCTGCTGCACACCATATAATATTTATCCCCTGCGCGGCATACGCTCGGGTCGGGGTACATGCCCCGCAATACAGGATTCTGATAATACATAAAACACTCCCTATTTCTTCTTCGGTTTACCGCTGCCGCCTGCTATCTTAAGTGTAACAAAGAACACTACAATGCCCAGCAAAGCGATACCCACGATGAGCAGTACAGTACTCCAGATACCGCCGCTCTTTTTCTGCTCCGGCGCTTTCGCGCTGTCTTCGTCGGCCGGCTCTTCGTTCTTCTCCACATTGGCAAATACCCTGTCGGGAGAAATCGTTGCAGTAACCTTAAAGTCTACGGTAAGACCTTCCGCCGTGTACGCCGTCACCGTCGCCTCTCCTTCGCCATGGGCGAATACCTGCACTGTCACCTTATCCGTTGCCGAAACGCCGCAGTTATCCACGGAAACAATAGAAGCATCGGAAGAAACAAACATAACTCTGCCTGCACCCGCCGGACTTACAGAAACCGTAATTTCCGCCGGAGAAGCGCTGCTTACGGCCACCTCCCCACTGCCATCCGCCTCTATTGAGGTTATTTTCAACGGCTCTGCCTCTGCCGCGCCTTCCTCAAACACCAGATTGCTTATGGTAAAGGTCACTTCTATATGCTGCGGATTTTCGATTCCCTCAAAGTTCAGCACATGATTGCTGACGGAAACTTCCTCGATAACAGAACCGTCCCATGAATTTATCGGGTCGTTGGTATCCAAAATACCCGACGCCTTAATCGCGGACTTCGGCTCCGTCATATTGACTGCAAATTCTACACCGTCAATCACGATGGAATCATATATGATATCGCAGGAAACCAGCGGCGATTTCTTGGCAATACCCTTCGTCACACTGTCGTCCTTGATGTAGATTGCCGTAAGGTCATTCAGCCCCGTGACGCCTGCTGCGCCTGCCGCTGCTGACAAATCGCTTCCGCAGTCAAAGGAAAGTGTGTACTGTCCGTCTTCGCTGATACGGATTGCACTTCCGCTCTCATTGCTGAAATAATTGTGTGTGCTGTCATTGTAGTAGACATTCAGTGCAAGCGCTATCTCTGCAACCTTCTCCGCTTCCTCTACCGTCACGGGTACTACCTTTGTCAAGCCGTCACTGGAAGTGATAATGATGTACGCGCTTCCCTTCTCAACTGCCACTATCTTGCCGATTTTTGATACCGTAACCACACTTGTATCAGAAGAACGGTAAGTCAGGTACGCATCCGTATCTGCAGGCGCCATGCCCGCATTCAAATACATGGATTCTCCGGTTTTCAGAGTATATCTCTCCTGCTCCGTCGTGATACCGGTACAAGGTCTTTCGGTAATCCCAGCCCGCACTTCTACCGGAATCTCCAGAACAGCCCTTCCGCTCTGGCTATACGCTGTAATTACGGTATTGCCGATTCCCGCCGCATGAATATATGCCGCCCATTCCTCCAGATTTCCCGCGTCGGGATTGACCGTCGCAACTGTCTCATCCGCACTTTTCCACAGTACTACATCATTATATGCGGTTTTATCCACCTTATCGGCAAGGCTGATATTTATCACCTCACCCATGCGAAGCTGATAAGTCCCCTCAATTGTACCCAGACTGGTAATCGGCGTTACCGTCATCTCCCTCGGAATGTCCGATAAGTCCGCCGCACCCGCAAGGAAGAGACCGCGCATCATAGCGGAAATAATTTCAGGGTAAATCTGCTCATAGGTCTCTCTGTCTACCAGCGCAAAACTAAAATCGGGCGTTGCACTCAAATCATACCAGCCCTGGTCCCAGTAGCAGGGAACAATCCCCAGCTGCTGACAGAGGCGTGTCACAATTTCCATATGGTACGCACGCGCTGCCGTATTATTTTTGTTAATCGCACCGTATTCTCCCAAAATAACGGGAATCCCTTTTGAGGTAAAGGTGTCCTGAAGTCTCTGGAACTCCGGAATCAGCGCTTCCACCCTCGCGTCTACAAACTCTGTCGTCTGAGTCGTATCAAGCAGTCCGAACTGCCAGTCATAATAATGCACTGCCACAAAAAGCCTGTCCTTCACAGAATCCTCCGGCAGTTTAAAGCCCCACTTCGGCTCTGTCGTGTTGACAATGTTGGTATATCTGCCGGGCACGGACAGCCACCGGAGCGCATTGTTGGAACCGGTCGCACGTATCGTATCCACAAATATCTGATTGAGTTCATTGATAACCGCCGTATCCCCCGCCATATCGCTTCCGGGTCCCGTCACTTCGTTCATGGACTCAAATATGACATGTTCGTCATAATCCTTAAAACGCTCTGCAATATGCCGCCATACCGCCTCAAATTTTTCCTTAACCGGCGCCAAATTCTCCGCACCGATACGCAGCCAGCCCGACTGTTCTGCACCGTCATGGTGAATGTTGATGATGACATACATATTCATGTTTACGGCATAATCCACAATATCCTGCACGCGGCTCATCCACTTTTCATCAATGGAATATCCGTCTGCATCGTTTATCATGGTTCCCCATGTGACCGGCACACGCACCGTATTAAAGCCCATATCATGCAGCTCCTTTAAAAGCTGCTGCGTGGTCTCCACGTCCTGCCACTGCGTCTCAGACGGCGTAAAGCCCGTATGTCCGTCCATGGTATTGCCCAGATTCCAGCCATTGCCCATCTCTGCCACCATTTCCGCCGCCGTCAGCTCGCGAAAAGGCATTTGCGCACTTACCGTCTGGGTATTTTCTGCGGCCGCCGCATTTTGCGGATAAGCCGTAAGCGCCAAAGCACATGCCATCAGACCGGCAAGCGCCACTTTGCATTTACCTTTTATTTTCATAGATACCTCCCGCTTATTTTTCACTTTTCTTGTCACGCCACTACTTTATTTCAGAACCGAAGGGCATAAGCGCCAGCTTTGCAAGCTTGAACATCTGCAGTCCAAACGGAATCCCGATGACAGTAATACAGAACAAAACGCCCAAAAATGCAAACTCCAAAGCAAGGGGCAGTCCGGAAACCACTATCCAGATGATATTTAACAGAAGACTCCCTGCTCCGCCACCATACTTTACCTCTTTTCCAAAAGGGAAGAAGCTTAATCCGGCAAACTTAAAGCATTGTACGCCAACCGGAATCCCCACAATGGTAATACACCACAAAACTCCCGCCAGCACCCAGCTTAACCCGCTGATAAAACCACCAAACACAAACCAAAGTAAATTTCCCAAACAGCCCATTTTCATACTCCTTTTTACAATCCCAAAATCCAGATTCTGACCAATGAAATCCAGCTTTGACAGCATGGCTCTATCTCATGGCCTTCCGGCGATTCCGTCAGTTCATTTGCAAGGCTGAGCCCATGTCCGCCCTGCGGATACATGTGAAATTCAACCGGAATCCCTGCCTTTTTCATAGCGCTTACAAGCAGAAGCGAATTTTCCACCGGCACGCAGCCATCCGTATAAGTATGCCAGATAAATGCCTGCGGTGTATCCTGATTGACCTGTTTTTCCAGAGACATCTTTTCCACCAGCTCCTCATAGCGCTCACCCAGCAGATTGGTAAAAGAATCCCTGTGGGCAAATTCGCCGGAAGTAATCACCGGATAATTTAAAATCATCGCGTTGGGGCGCAATATTTCCCGCTCGGAATCTGGAATCTTAAGCTCCTCTGCAATGAAATCCTCTTTCCAAAACATGCCGTAACTCGCTGCCAGATGTCCTCCTGCGGAAGAACCCTCCACGATAATCTTATTCACATCAATATGCCATTCCTCTGCTTTTTCCCGAAGCAGCTTTACCGTCGCCGCCAGCTCCAAAAGCGCTGCCGGATAGACTGCAGGCGCAATCGAGTAATTGAGTACCACCGCATGGCAGCCCATTGCCGCATACTGTAACGCCAGAATCTCTCCTTCCCTGTCAGACAGAAAGCAGTAACCGCCGCCCGGGCATACGATAACCACCGGCCGGTTTTTGATTTTAAATTCGGCAGAATCTTCTATCAGGTAGGTCTTGAGGCAGGCCTTTGGCAGAGAACCTGTCATTTTAAGCTGTATTGTCTGCTGTATCATAATTCACCTTTCCGCAGGGCTTTTACACCTGCATACCATATATGTTTATTTTTGCTCATTCCCGTCTGTATTTTTATCCTGCACCGCCCCGGGCTCTTTCTCTATCTCTCTGAAAAAATGAAGGGCAAAGCCGCTTATCGTCAGCATAATGCAGGCGGGACCAATTAGGATACCAATAAGCAAGGTTGTATAATTAAAGATAAAAATGATTACTTCCACTGCCAGAACTGCCACCAGCAGAAGCGTCCGCAAAAAATATCTTGTCGCTATATTCACGGAATTTTTCAGTGTGCCGATTAGGGTATTTTCATAGCGGGCACTCAATGGAAACGCATAAATAAATGACATGCCGAACACAAATGCCGCTATTATGCCAAAAATCAGAAACATGGTGGAATCCCCCTCCATCACACGCTGCAGCTCAAAGTCTAAATATACCACATAAGAGCAGAACAATGCGAGCAGCCCCATAGGGATTCCCTGACGCCAGTTTTCTTTAAACGCCTTGACAAACTGTCTCGCCACGTATCCCTCCTGTTCGTCCACCATCTTAAGCGTCACGCTGTAAGCCGCCACCGTAGCCGCCCCCATCGTCACTACCGGCAGTGAAAAAAGCAGCCACATAAAATTCAGCTTTATCATATCCCAGAGTCTGGTCAGAAACTTATACAACGCGCCGTCCACACTGAAAAATTTCATCGCCATTACCATGCCTTTCCAACGCCTGTAATCTGATACACAGGCGCAAAGTTCCGTTTAGAAAAGGCTGCCGGTTGGGCAGCCCCTTCTAACGGTTACACCGTATTTATTTATTATACATTATCTCAACGGCGCCTGCAATTCATTTCTGATTGCTGCCTGCTCAATAGACCATTGCGTACAAGCGTCATAACCGTAAGATTTTGCACGTCCGCGCATCTCATTTACAATTGCCTGGAATTCTTCTTCTGACTCGGCATAGATAGCTCTCCAGCTATAATCCTTCAGACAGGTTGCAACCTGCACCCATACACTCTCAAGCTGGGGATCTCGCTCCTCAAAGGAGAATGTGGTCTGCACATCAACTGCATAGTTGCAGCTATCCAAATACAATTCCAGTGTATCGCATCCTGTATAGGCTCTCCAGTCTCTCTCGGCTTCGCAGCGTCCCTCAGGCACCAGATTACTTGCCCAGTACTGCTGATCGTATCTCTCTCCTGATTCCGGATTGATGTCAGCCGAACTCCATGTCGTATTGTTTACCTGGAACGCACCTTCATTGAAGGTTGCGCCGCCCCACTCACTGGGCATCAGAGTGGTTCTGTCCTCAAAGCAGGTCTTGCCAAACTCTGTAAAGTAAGTCTTACCATTTTCATCATAATCCCAGCAAAGACCCTTCGGACCGTAATCCATGGTCAGACGTCCTTCCGGCGTACACAGCCAGTTAATGATTTCCATGCAAAGCTCAGGATACTGGGTTTTTGCTCCGATACTCCATACACGGTTGCCGCCCAATGTGCTCAAACCACCAACGATGGGACATGCCTCAGTGGGCACTAAACTTTCCATAATCTTATTGATTTCGTTGCCTTCTTCATCTTTTCCATAATGCTTTTCGTTGTTGTATGCCAAAGAACCGGAATAATTAAAGATGGAGAAAAACACCTGACCGTTCTGTACCTTCTCTATCATAGTGTCATAAGGCTGGGTCATGGAGTCCGGGTCAAGCAGACCATTGCGGTACAATCTGTTAAACCATTCAAGCATCTCCAGATACGGGCTGTCGGGAGACAGCGCATCATAATATTCGCCGGTTCTTACATTATAGTGTCCGAAACCAAATTCATCATAGCCGTAATATGCCGTCGCCATAGCTTTGACATACATTACGTAGTTACCATCCCAGTCGGGCCAAAGAGACAAACCATAGGTGGGCTTTCCATTGTCCGCCGTCGGGCAAATCTCCTTCATCGCTATCAGCACATCCATCAAATCGTCCAAATCATTTACTTCCGGATGCCCTAACTGCTGATATAAATCCCAACGGATATCCCATGTGTAGAAAAATGCCTCATGGCTGTTAGCGCTGGAAGCTACATTGTGTCCAAAACCGTAAATGGTATTGGCCTCTCCGATTACATTGCCATCTGCATCCTTCTCTGCAGATACCACCTTATTTTTCTCCAAGGCATCCTGCATGTGCTCCCAGATGTAAGGACCGTATTCCTGCAAAAGATTATCCTCTTCCCAGTCATACAAAAGCCCTGCAGCTATTGCCTGTCTGTAATCCGTTTCATCAGACCCCCACACAACAATGTCACCTAAATCTCCTGCCTCCATACGGGTATCGAGCACACCGCCGGTTTCCGGAATCAGATTTACCTTAACACCAAATTTGTCCTTTAAAATCTGTGCAAACCAACCCTGCATCTCTCCGGAATAGTTTGCAAGCTGGCTGTAAATCGTAAGGGTAATATAATCCTTTTCCTTCTTACTTCCACAGCCTGTCAGCAGTCCGCCGACCATAACAAGCGTCAGCGCAAGTGCCACAATTCTTTTCATCTTTTTCATATGCCTTTCTATCCTCCTTTATATTAGTGTGAACTGTCAGCCCTTAACAGCTCCCAGCATAATACCTTTTACAAAATACCGCTGCATAAACGGGTACACCAGCAATATCGGAATAATGGATACCATGGAAACGGTATACTTGATAACCTTCGCATTGAGCGCCGTCTGCATGATTCCCTCCGCCGCAGACGAGCTTACACCGCTGTTCATAAGCGCGCCGATATTGGAACTTGTCGTCAGATACAGATACAGCCTGTGCTGCAGGGTATATAATTCCGGTGCCCCCTGCATCAGAATTATGGAATCCGTAAAGGAGTTCCAGTGTCCGACTGCACCGAAGATGGCAATCGTCGCCAAAATCGGCATGGACAGCGGCCAGATAATCTTACGGAAAATCGTCCAATAACCCGCACCGTCCATAAACGCGCTTTCCTCCAGTTCTGCCGGAATCGACTCTACGTAGGTTTTTACCAATATAATATTGTAGGGCGCTACAATACCCGGGATGATATATGCCATAAAATTATTGGTCAGTCCCAGCATGGACATATTCAAATACCAGGGAATCGTTCCTGCATTGAAGTACATGGTAATTACCAGAAAACGATACCAAAACCTCCTGTGCCACATCTGCTGCTTTGTCACCAGATATCCCACGAAGGCAGAAGCCATCACCATGAGTGCAGTGCCCAGTATAGTTCTTCCTATGGAAATAAAAAACGCCTGCCCTATCTCGTTTGCCTTTATCAGATTGATATAGTTGTCTAAATTAATCCCCCTCGGGATAAAATTGACCAATCCCCTTCTCACCAAGTCATTGGAAGAAATGGTATTGATAAACAGGTAGTAAAAGGGGAAAATACAGCTCACTGTAAATATCAGGAAAAAGCCATAATTTAATATATTAAATGTAATATCGCCGGGCGTGAGCCTATATGACCTTTTATGGGTTTTGTAATACTTCTTTTCCGCTTTCGCGTCTAATTTTTCTTGTACCGTCTTCGCCATATATCACACCTCCTATACAATGCTCTCGCCACGTACCAGCTTGGAAATCGTATTGGCACCAAACAAAAGCACAACGCTGACTACGGATTTTACCATTCCAATCATGGTTGACAGCGGTATCGCGCCGTTCATAATACCCAGCTTATATACATACAAGTCAAGTACCATATTGAAATTGGTATTGTTTGCATTGTCAAATACCATATACTGGTCCATACCGTTGCTCAAAATACCTGCTACTGCCATCAGAAGCATAACCATATAAGTAGGAATCAGACCCGGAAGCGTAATATGCCACATCTTTTGGAAACGTCCCGCACCATCCACAGTTGCCGCCTCATAGAGCTGCTGGTCAATACCGGAAATACCCGCTATGTAAATAATGGCGCTCCAGCCAAGTCCTTTCCATGTTCCCCACGCCAGCATCTTCAACCAGTGATTGGAAGAACTCATCATCATATTCTTGCCTTCTGTCCATACGCCGGTATTTACCATCATACTGCTGATAAAGCCATCGGAAGAGAAAATAGCAAGTGCAATCGCATATACCAGAACCCAGCTTATAAAGTTAGGAATGGTTGCAAAGGTCTGTACAAAACGTCTCATACCCGGGCTCTTCACTTCAGCGAGGAAAATAGCAAACGCCATCGGCAGCCAGCTCGTAGCAATGCCGAGTCCACTCATGGCAAGCGTGTTCCTGAGCACTCTCACAATATCGCTTCGGGTTGCCGCATTTTGGAACAGCATGGTAAAATACTGGAAGCCCACGAAATTGTCCTTGGACAGCGTGCCGCCCGATGTATAATCATAAAATGCATAGCGCCAGCCATAAAGCGGCAGGTAACTAAATACAAAGCACAATGCCGCAAAAGGAAGGAACATCAAAAACAGCTTGAATTTGGATTCCATCTCAAACTTAGATTCTTTCTCAGGCTTCGGAAGCATAACCTGCACAGACACGACTGCCACCAGAACAACCGCCGCCAAAACAACAAAAAATAACCAGCTGGACAACGGAAAATTGGGAATCACCTTGTCAGGCTTTGTAGTCTGTGCAACCTGTGAATATGCCAGGTAGATGCCGCCAAGTCCCGCAATCTGCATAATGGAGCCGCCGATACCAAACCAGTTGCCAACCTTTCTCATCTTCAGATTGCCCAGCGACATACAGCCCATAACTGCATTGGCTGCAATGCCCAGACAAACAAGCATACTTGCAATAAAGAGAAGAACAAATGAAGACTCCTGAATCCATCCCTGATTAAAAGCACGGGTACACTGCTTCACCAGTCCGGAATAGGAAATTCCGGAAGTAAACAGGGACATATTTTTGTTTATGTAATCGCATATTTTTGACGGATTCATCCCCGGGAAAAACATCATGACTACCGAAAGCAGAACGCCAATACGTGCCACATAATAAATATATCCGGCTGTTTTTTCCTTTCCTTTCTTACTATTTTCCATGTTTTACCTCCCAAATATCTATTGATTTCAGGCTCAAAGGCATACTCTGAGTATTTAATCTTATTATACAAAATTGGGAAGTTCAAAAATACCGCAAATACTTGATAGAAATTACAGTAATTTTTTGCCCGACGCAAACACATTTCAACATGAAGGGAACAAAAAAGCGGCATACCAACTGATATGCCGCTTTCTTTATGTGGTCATGTTACTTATTTGTCGCCTTTTTTCTTCTTTGCAACAACTACGCCTGCTACTACTGCAACCACTGCCACTACAGCTACCACGATACCGATAATCAGTCCGGTGTTGCTGGAGGAGGTGGTTTCTGCAGGTGCCGGAGTTGCCTCATCAGCGGGTGCCGGCTGGCTCTCGCTTGAGGTAGCATCCGGAGTTGCTGCCGGAGCTGCGTCATTTGCAAAGCCGCTTACATCAAAGCTGATTTCAATGCTCTGTGTAGGAGCTGCATAGTAAGGAAGCTCAGGAATTGAGTTGTTCCAAATGTTTGCCAGAAGCACTTTCTGTACTTCCTTGGAATCAGGATCCATGAACGGAGTCGCCTGCTCTGTGATGGTCTTTCCATCCATCTTTAAAACAATGTTGGAAATTACTACTGCATCGTTTACAGGCAGGTCTGTGGATACAAACAGCAGGTTGAACAAACCGTCTGTGCCAAGAATAGGCTGATCCTGGAACTGTCCTGAGAAATCATAACCTGTTACAGCTACCGTGTAGGTGCCGTTGCCGGTGATTTCAACATCAGTAAAGCTGCCGCCCTGTGCAACCCAGCCGCCGTCAACAAAGCCAAGCTCATCGAAGCATCCGGAATCCTTGCCGTAGGTTGCATCATCAAAGGAGTTACGGAAAATCCATGTAGGAGTCTGTACACCGATGTATGCATGATAAGTGCCGTTCGGATCAAATTCATTCTGAGGAGCTTCTTCCTCACCGCCACCTGACATCAGGTATACCGTAGCTGTAATCTCAAAGGTCAGAGTCTTAAAGCCCTTAGGGGACTCTGCAAGGTACTTGTCACCCCACTCATTATAACCGCCACCGATACGAACGCACTGTTCTGCGCCATAATCGCCGGTGCCTTCAGCCCAGCAGGACTTGCCTGCGGAAAGGTCAGTTGCTACTTCTACACCGTCTAAGAATACCTTTACATCAAAGGTACTTTCAGGAGAAACTGCGTTTGCGTCGTCAACGATAAAGCAGGGAGCTGTAAACCATGTATAATATACCTCGGAAGGGAACTCCAGTGTAAGGGTTGTGGTCTCGCCGCTCTTGATTTCGCCGTTGGTTGCCACAATATCACCTGCATTGCTTGCTGCGCCATCGCCATAGTACTGAAGACCCCAGTCATTCTCTGCTGCCAAGTCACCGCCGAATGCGATAAATGCAGGATAGCTTTCTTCACTGAGAGTCGTTACTACTTCGCCGCCTGCTGCGTTGCAGAGCACGCCTTCACCCAGAGTAAAGGTTACTTCGATGGTATTGATGTTTGTGATGCTTCCATCTACAGGTGTAGGTGTAATGCCATCAGCGCTGCCATCTGCAGTACGTGCATTGTCAACTGAGGTTGCATCGGAAACCCATGCATTGTACAGGTTGGTTCTGGTAGCAACACCGTCGTCAGAACTGGTGTAAGGTGTACCTGTCAGCGCAACCTCTTCACCGTTAATCTTAACGGAATCAATCGTCATGTAGCTGTTAGGGAATGCTGCTTCACCGTTGCTGATTTCCACATCGAAGAATGCGATGTCCGGTGCGCCGCCGGCTTCCGTAAAGTCAAGTCCTACCGTATAAGTGCCGTTGCCGGTCACCTCTGCAGTAGTCGCTACAACGGGTGAATAATCATTGCCATCATACCAGTACTGCACTGCCCATCCATTATCTGCAAAAGACAGATATGCAACGGTCTCTCCTTCTGCAGATGCATTCAACTTCATCAACGAAAAGGTTGATACAGCCAAAGCAAGAGCAAGAACGGAGGCAAATACTTTCTTCATTGTCTTTTTCATATTTTATTACCCTCCTGATTAAATTGAGCAGGCTTAATCGTTTTCGTAAAAACCACAAAGCACCGCTAGTATTACATAATCAGTGTAACCAAGTTTATACAAGAAAAAAACCATTCCTTTTTTACATTTTATACGAGGAAAATTATACATTCCGGAACTTTACGGGAATCTTTAAGGTAATACAGGTGCCTTCTCCCCATATACTCTCTATCGTCATCCCGTAGGATTCCCCATAGTACAGGCGGATTCTCTGGTTGATATTGCACAGGCCGATACTTGCAGTACGATCCAGCGTCTTCTGTGCCATCCGTATCCGCAGGGTTTCCAGTTCTTCCGTGCTCATGCCGCAGCCATTGTCCGAAATAGCAATGCGCAGAAGTTCGTCTTCCGGTATATCCACACGGATGTCAATTTGTCCGTTTTCCGCAACCTGTTCCAAACCATGTACAATCGCATTCTCCACGATGGGCTGCAAAAGCAGCGGCAAAAGCAGATACTCTTCCAAATCCGGTATTCCTGCCACCTCTATCCTGTAGTTGACTCTGTCGCCAAAACGGATTTTCTGGATTTGCAGATAGGTTTCCACATAATCCAGTTCCTTTTTCAGCGTTACCAGAGAAGTTCCCGTATTTTCAAGCACGTAGCGCATGGACTTGCCAAGAAGCTTGATTGCGTTTGCCACTTCCCTGTTTCCCGAGGTCAGCGCCTTCATACGGATACTTTCCAGCGTATTATACAGAAAATGCGGGTTTATCTGACCGGCAAGCATTTTCATCTCCATCACCTGCTGCTCGTTCAAGAGCTGCTGCTCGTTCAGCCTTGCCAGGTACATTTTCGCGTCCTTTTCCTTGATTTTCTGCACCATAATCTGTAAATCGGCAAACGCTTCCGACAATTCATCTTCGCCTTCGAAATAATGCGGAATGTCATATTCCTCGTTGCTTGCTTTCTTCATCTCATCCCGAAGCACATTGACACGCCCTGTAAAATATCCGGTAAAATAGCGAATCAGAAGCGCAGGCGCCGCAAGCGCCACCAGAATAATCAGAAAGCAGGTAATTAAAATCACATTCCTGTCCCCGTACGAGTTTTCGCTTATCGTTGTAATATATATTTTACTGTTTGTCCTGTACAAATGCAGGGTGGAGATAGTTGCAAGAAACTTATCCGCCTGCTCCCATATCGGACCCAGATACTGATAGTAATCGTCGGTGTAATCGATATAGACATTCTGTATCTCGCCATAATTCCCGCGGGTTGAATTATAAAAAATCTGCTGATTGTCCGCAGATAAAGTTATCCTGTATTCGTTGCTGCTAATACGGGTCTGCAGATAATTATCGCTGATCCGGATAACCAGAACCGCCTGATAATCGCTGCCGATAACCGTAATACGGCGCACCAGCGCCAGATTCCAGTAGGAATTTCCATACTTATCCTTTTTTTCCATGGGAATCCAAAAGGTTCCTGCCTGCCCCACCGCCTTTTGATACCATTCCTCACTTTGAATGGTATCATCGGCATACACAAAATGCATATAAGCCGCGGCATTGGCATTATCCGTGTATATTGTAACATCTTCTATTTCCGCATGAGAAGAAATATAATTGTCCATCGTGGTATAAGAATATGCCGCTCCTCCCGCCGCATGTTTCTCCTCCTGGGATAATACCTCCTGCAGCGTGTCCTCAAACGCAATTTCCTCCGAAATATTGTAAATCTGCGCCGTAATTTCAAACAAAATAGTCCTGACACGCATACTGTCCGCTACCAGAAGGTCCTGATGGTAATCCGTCAAAAGCCTCGCCGTGTTTCCCATCAAAAAAGAACCGATTATGGCGATAGGAATGCAGACTGCAAGAATATAAATGATATATAACTGCTGCCGGATTTTCCTTCTGCTGATTAGCTTCCACAATCGGTTCTTTCTTTTTTTCATGCTTATACCTGTTCTTTACACTCTTACAGTGTAATTGTCATATGTCCCGTTTCAGACCTGACAATCGTGTCATTACCATCCACAGTCATCTCGCCTTCTGAAACAGACGCCGCTTTTACATTCACCAGACGCACACTGTAAGACTTATCCGTCATCACATTGACGGTAATGGTATTGCCCTGTCTTTCGGCTGACACCTTTACTTCTTCTGCATTGTCCATGCCAAACACAACATCCGTTGTACGCACGCCGTCTGCAAGCTCATAGATGCGCAGCTCGACGCCGTCGCCATAGTCGTAATCCGGCCTGTCGTCACGTGCGCCAAGCGCCACAATGGAATTTTCCTTCACCAAAAGCGGCACGCTCAGATAACCGTGTTTTTCTTTTATCCAGCGTCCGCCCGTCTTTACCTCTCCGGTAAAGAAATCGGTCCAGCGTCCTTCCGGCAGGTAATAGTCTGCCATGCCTTCTTCGTTAAAGATAGGCGCTGTCAGGAAATTGTCGCCCAGCATATACTGGCGGTCCGTATAGTGACAGGTTCTGTCCTCCGTAAATTCCAGTACCATGCTGCGCATGGTGGGAATACCTGTTTTGCTCGTGATAACCGCTGTTTTATAGAGGTAGGGCATCAGTCTTGCTTTCAGTTTGGTGAAGAAACGCACCACATCCACCGCTTCCTCGTCATATGCCCACGGCACTCTGTAGGAAGTACTGCCGTGCAGACGGCTGTGGGAGGATAAAAGCCCGAAAGCAACCCATCGCTTGTAAACATCCGGTGTGGAGGTACTCTCAAATCCGCCGATATCATGCGCCCAGTAACCGAAACCGGACATCATCAGGGAAAGACCGCCGCGCAGGCTCTCCTCCATGGACTCATAGTCGGACCAGCAGTCGCCGCCCCAGTGTACGGGGAATTTCTGTCCGCCCGCGGTTGCGGAACGCGCAAACAACACTGCTTCGCCCTTGCCGCGCTTTTTCTCCAGTATCTCATATACCACCTTATTGTACAGGTAAGTATAGTAATTGTGCATCTTCTTCGGGTCGGAGCCGTCGTGATAGCAGATGCCTTCTACGGGAATTCTCTCGCCGAAGTCCGTCTTAAAGCAGTCCACGCCCATATCGAGCAGACCCGCCAGCTTTTCCTGATACCATGCGCAGGCTTCTTTGTTGGTGAAATCTACCAGCGCCATACCCGGCTGCCACATATCCCACTGCCATACATCGCCGTTTAACCGTTTTACAAAGTAACCCTTTTCCATACCCTCTTTAAACAAGCAGCTCTCCTGCCCGATATAAGGGTTAATCCATACGCAGATATTCAGTCCTTTTTCCTTGATACGACGTAACATTCCCTCAGGATCGGGGAACACGCGGGAATCCCACTCAAAATCAGTCCAGTGAAATTCCTTCATCCAGAAACAGTCAAAGTGGAACGTCCGCAGCGGAATATCCCTGTCAAGCATGCCGTTCACAAAGCTCATAACCGTCTCTTCATCATAGTTCGTGGTGAAAGAAGTGGACAGCCAGAGTCCAAAGGTCCAGGGTGCGGGAAGCGAAGGCTTGCCCGTCAAATCCGTATACCTTGTCAGTACCTCCTTCATGGTAGGACCGTTAAACAAATAATAATCCAGATAACCACCCTCCACGGAAAATTCCGTCTTGGTCACCTGCTCCGTGGCAATCTCAAATTCCACCTTTTCAGGGTGATTGACAAAAACGCCGTAACCCTTGTTGCTGATATAGAAAGGTATGTTTTTGTAGGACTGGTAGGTGCTGGTTCCGCCGTCCTCATTCCATATGGAAACGCTCTGTCCGTTCTTGACAAACGCGGTAAAGCGCTCACCCAGACCATAAATAAGCTCGCCCACGCCCATGGAAAGCTGCTGGCGCATATAGGTCTCCGTGATATCGCCCTTGTCGTAATAGTCGCCCTTCCAGTCAGTCTTCATGCATGCCAAATCCTTCGCCGCAGATTTGGTAATCACTTCGCCGTTCCTCTTGTAAGCCATGTACCAGTTCTTTTTGCCGATTTCAAGTGACAGCGTGCCGCTCGTCACAACCAGCGTTTCTTCATCACTTGTTACCGCAAGGGGCAGTTCCTCTGTCTGGCACAGTTCAAACTCCGGTCCTTTTTTCAGCGCGCCCATGTGATGCCATGTCTGCACACGCAGCACCTCCGGCGCGGGAGATGTAATTACCATGGTCAGATTGACACCGCCCAGAGTTGCGCCTCTGTGCATAATCTTTGAGGTGGGCAGACATAAAGTCACCTTTGTCTCCTCTACTTTTTCAAAATATACTTCCTGCGGGGTAAAACTGCCGCAGCCTTCTTTCTGCAGCCAGCATCCGTTACTGAATATCATGCTTTGTCCTCCAATTTTGTTGAAATTTTTTTATCCCTCTGTTCTTGATTATAACGTCCAAACCGCTACAAGTACAGCAAAATTATACCGCTTCTTTTCCATCTGAATTACCCGACTATTTTTACTGCGCGCCTACAGATTCTCTATCCACACCCGCGCCAGCAAAATCCATGATTCACATTCCTTCTGTATATGACTGCCGTCCCTGCTGGCGGTCAGGGGACTTGCCAGCGCCAGCCCATGCTTCCCTTTCGGATACAGGTGAAACTCTGTGGGAATGTTGTTGCGGCGCAGGGCGCTTACAAACAGAAGCGAATTTTCCACCGGAACCGTCGCGTCCGTAAACGTGTGCCAGATAAAGGTGCGCGGCGTATGGGGATTGACGCTTTTCTCAAGGGAAAGCCTCTCCAAAAGCGTTTCGTCACCGCCTGTCAGGATATCGAAAGAGCCTCTGTGCGCAAATTCTCCGGCAGTTATCACCGGGTAACAGAGAAGCATTCCGTCAGGCTTTATCTCTTCCGCCGAATCCGCTCCCACCGACTCCCAAAGCCATTTTTCCTGCCAGAACACACCCAGCGAGGCAGCAAGATGGCCGCCTGCCGAACTGCCCTGCACGATGACCTTACCACTGTCTATATGCCATTTTGCCGCATGTTCCCTGATATATTTTACGGCAAAGGCAAGCTCCGTAAGCTGCACGGGATATCCCTCGGACACGGTATAGCGCAGCACCGCCGCGTGGCAGCCCATGGCAAGAAACTGCAGCGCCTCGCTTTCCGACTCCCGCACGGAAATATGATTATATCCGCCGCCGGGACAGAGTATCACCATGGGGCGCTCCTGTATCAGCATATCCGCAGAATAATCCTGTAAATACAGTACCAGACTTGCACTTACGGAATTTTTCATCTGCACCGGTATTTCCCTGTAAAGCATGTCTTATCTCCTTTTAATATGCCCTGCCCCAGTAAACCATTTTCTTCGCAGGCTTTCCGCAGCACACACAGGTTTCGGCAAGCTGTTCCTGTTCAAAAGGAATACAGCGGCTGGTAACGCTGAGCTTTTCTTTTATGATATCCTCACATTCCTGTTCGCCGCACCACATGGCTTTGACAAAGCCGGCGTTCTGCCTGTCGCCCTGTGCCGCCGCCGTAAAGAGCTTTTCGAACTCCTCCATATTGCGGGCAATAAAAGTGTGGGCGTCTCTGTGCTTTCTCGCCTTCTCCAGCATGTCGTGATGAATGGTCTCAAGCAGCTTTGCCACGGTTTCTTCCACATCATCAAGTGCAGTCTCTATCTTTTCTCCGGTATCGCGCCTGCACAGCACACACTTGCCGGCTTCTATATCCTTGGGGCCGATTTCCAGACGAAGCGGGAAGCCTCTCATTTCTGCCTCTGCAAACTTGAAGCCGGGGCTCTTGTCCGTATCGTCCACTTTTACGCGGAAACTGCCCTTTAAGCGGTCACGCAGCTCATACGCCTTGTCCAGAACGCCCTCCTTCTTCTGCTGTATCGGGATAATGGCCACCTGCACCTGCGCTACCTTGGGAGGCAGAACCAGACCGGAATCATCGCCATGCACCATAATAATAGCGCCGATGATACGGGTGGACATGCCCCATGAGGTCTGATAAACATGCTTTAAGGTATTGTCCTTGTCCGTAAACTGGATGCCAAACGCCTTGGCAAAGCCGTCGCCAAAGTTGTGGCTGGTGCCGGACTGGAGCGCCTTGCCGTCATGCATCAGGGACTCGATGGTGTAGGTATGCTCCGCTCCCGCAAATTTTTCCTTTTCCGTTTTCTGTCCCTTAATAACAGGAATTGCCAGAACCTCCTCACAGAACTGCGCGTACACATTCAGCATCTGAACGGTTCTCTCCTCCGCCTCCTCTGCTGTCGCATGGGCGGTATGTCCCTCCTGCCACAAAAACTCTCTGGAACGCAGGAAAGGTCTGGTTTCCTTTTCCCAACGTACAACGGAGCACCACTGATTGTATACCTTGGGCAGGTCACGGTAGGACTGTATGTCATTTTTATAAAAATCACAGAAAAGCGTCTCAGAGGTAGGTCTCACGCAAAGCCTCTCCTGAAGGGGCTGCAAGCCGCCGTGTGTCACCCACGCCACCTCCGGCGCAAAACCCTCTACATGGTCTTTCTCCTTCTGCAAAAGGCTTTCGGGAATAAACATGGGCAGATAGACATTCTGTACACCCGCCTCCTTAAACCTTTCGTCAAGCTGTCTCTGCAAAAGCTCCCAAATCGCGTATCCTGCCGGCTTAATCACCATGCAGCCCTTGACGCTGGTGTAATCAATTAACTCAGCCTTCTTCACGATATCCGTGTACCATTGGGCAAAATCCTCGTCCATGGAGGTAATTGCCTCTACCATTTTTTTGTCTGCCATACTCCTCTTCCTTTCCTTATGTGTTGCAGCGTGCCTCTAAAATAAAAACGCCGGCATCCGTCCCCAAAAGGGACCGGAAAACCGGCGGTACCACCCTGTTTAATGTATATCTCCATGCGCTATACATTCTCTCTTTTGCCGATAACGCCGGCTCTGCGCTGTATTTTCATACAGGACTCAGAGGCAGGTTCAGACGCTTCCTATAGGAGCCTTCCACCATACTGCTCCCTCTCTGCGATATTCCGCCATCTTACTAACCCTCGTCGCTGCCATAATCACATATATGCCTAAAAGCTTGATATGTAGTGATTGTAGGGCATGGAGCGGGTTGTTGTCAAGGATTTTGAGGGAATTTTTTTGCTTTATTACATTCTTTTTCTAATGCGGGAAAATTCAGACAAATGTTTCGTTTTTGAAAAGATTCACCAGAACAGTATTTACGATATAGTTCATTTGCAAGACGTTCTATTTCCGTACTATTGGATTGACACCAATCGAGTTCTTTACCACATAGTTTCTTCCATTGTCTTATGAATACCGAATCGGAATTCTTAATTTTAAGATCAATTTCTGATATGTACTCATCCCGAATGGGTATCATATTGTTTAGATTCAAAGCTGCTAAAACTTTTCCATTCCTATCCCGTATCTTTCGAAACGTAATATTTTCACGCATGGAATCAAAATTCTTATTTTTTTAGCAGAATTTGATGAAAGTGGAATACAGTATTTGGAACCATTTACCATAACAACCACTCCAAGAAAAGGCCTGTTTTGTTTTCCTGCCTGTGGTGATATGGAAAATACATGTTCATCTGCATAATGCAGATTCCTTATGTATTTCAAGTTTACATTGTACAGTTTCAGTCGTTTGCTCACAACACAATCACTCCTTGGTAACACAAAAGGCTACGCTAAAGCATAGCCCTTTGGTAGTATCCATCGCAATGGAAATACTCTCTTATCGGTTCCACTTATCGGTAGGACTCACCTGATGATTGCTCATCTATATTATTATTGTACAAATCAAAACCAAATATGTCAATAAAATTTTGACACATCAAGAACCGCTGACAATTCCCCCAATGAAGGAATACAGGCATACAGCTTTGCCGCAAGCTCCGCGTCCGGCTCTGTCTGGTCGGGCACCATGATGACCTTGAGACCAGCAGCATATGCGGAAAGTACACCGTTTGGGGAATCCTCCACAGCAAAGCAGTCTTTTGAGTTTTCGCCCAGCTTTTCACAGGCATACAGATAGACATCCGGCGCAGGTTTTCCTTTTTCCAGAGAAGCGGCGCTGACAATTTCGTCAAAATATTCCGCTATGCCAAGCTGTTTGAGCTGCTCTGTGGCGCGCTCCACCGGAGTGGCGGTGGCAACCGCCGTCCTGTAGCCGTTTTTTGACAGCCACGAAAGTGCCTGTTCAGCACAGGGCTTCAGTTCTATTCCCACCTTATCCAAATGCTCCTTCATAATCTTTCTGCGGTATTCGCGGACAGCTACATAGTCAAAAGCTTCTCCGAACCACTCCTTTAACAACGCCGGCGCATATGGGCGTCCCAGACTTCTGAGCAGCAAAGCCTGTTCTTCGCTCATCTGATAGCCGAAGGCCGCAGCAGCCTGCCGCCAAAAAACCTTGAAATATTTTTCTGTATCAATTAAAGTTCCGTCCAAATCAAAAATTACCGTGCCTGTCATCCGGTTCGTCTCCTGTCTTTGCAAACTGAAAGTCAACTTTCTAATTTCTTGTTTTCAGATGATCTAAAATCCAAAATGTAACCGGCTTAAAAATAACATAAAAACCATATCCGAGCACTCCGCCAATCACATTTGTAATTAAATCCGTAATATCCGAAGATCTATTGAAGAATGGCTGCAGTAATTCAATACTCAGGCTCATCAAAAAACAGAAAAATACCGTTCTGCCGAATTTAGCAGTTCTGTTTCCGGTTAATGGAAACAGGAAACCAAATGGTATGGTCATAATAATGTTCAATACTACCTGCCTTAAAAAATCTCCTCTCCCCTTTGAAACATCGATAAACGGCTCCAAATTCATAGGTTTATAGGGATGATTCAGAACAAATGGGATAGATGTTATGACCGGCATCAAGGTATAATAAAGCACAAAAGAAAGATATATATACATTAACGTGTTGGCAAGCAATACATCTTTGCCTTTGATTTTCCACTTTTTTGAAAAAACAAAAATATATAAGAGAGTCAAAACTGCAAAATCTATCAAATATTTTATCAAGTATTTCATCGTACCCCTTCTTTCAAATCACGCTTTATCAGTGTAATTATAATCTATTTCCAAAGGGTACACAACTCCGAAAAAAGAGTAATTCATTTTCTTTTTCTCCGTATAAAGCACAGCAAAACCGGCATACTATAGACAATTATGTAATGGAGGACGCTTATGGAAAATACACTGCCGGTTACCAATGATAACGGATATTTTGAAATACGTCTTGAAAGCATTGGCGGCATGGGCGCCAACCTCTGCGGCAAAATGCTGGGCGAACTGGGCGCGCTGTACCTTTCCCTGAATGCGTCAAGTTTTTCCAGTTACGGCTCCGAAAAGCGTGGCTCGCCGGTCAAAGCCTTTGTGCGGTGGTGTAGTGCGGACAGGCAGATACGAGTCAACAGCCCCGTTGTCTCGCCTCACATTTTATGCATCTTTCATGAAGGGCTGATGGGCAGGCTTCCCGTGCTGGACGGTGTAGAGGAAAATACCAAGATTATTTTGAATACGCCGCTCTCTCCCGATCAGGCCATGCAGAAATATCCTTTTAAAAAGGGTGAACTTTACTGCATAGACGCCTTAAAGATTGCAATGGAATGTCATTCCCGTATCAACATGGTTCTGCTCGGCGCCATTGCAAAGGCTTCCGGTTTTATCCCTCTTGACTGTGTGAAAAGCCTGTGTTCGGATACCATAGGCAAAAAATATCCCGACCTGATTGCCTCCAATCTGAATGGTGTGGAAAAAGGATATGAGCTGCTTTCCGAGGGCTCTCTGATTTCTGCCTCCTCTCCCCAAAGTGCTTCTTTTGCCAAAAGGGAAGCCTTTACATGGGGGTACGACAATGCGCCCTTAGGCGGCGTCAATCCCCGCTTTGGCAGCACGATTTCCAACGATTTGTCTCCCTCCAGAGAGGGCTATATTCCTTTGTTTTTGCAGGAGAAATGCATCAACTGTGGGCTCTGTGATTCCACCTGTCCCGACATGGTATTCCAGTTTCGCGAGGGCAGTATCAACGGCAAACCTGCCATGGTAAACGGCGGACTGGACTATTTTCACTGCAAAGGCTGTCTGCGCTGCGTGGCGGTCTGTCCCACAGGCGCTCTTGTCAAGGCTTTGGAAAAAGATTATCCCGAAAAACCATGGTTTGTCCCCAATAAAGATTTACTGCCGGATTCCATTTTGTATGAAAAGACCGGTCCAAACGGCTGGATAACCAGTGATTCCTATTTGGACGAAAAGCGCGTGGACGGCGGTATTACCTAAATCATTGCAGGAGGTACGCTATGGAAAAACAAAAGGTTCTCTACGAAAGTGGAAATGAACTGGCCGCATATGCCGCCAAACAAATTAATTATCATGTGATGGGTTACTATCCTATCACACCTTCCACCCAGATAGCGGAAAATCTGGACTTAATGGGTGCGGAGGGCGAACATGACATTAAACTGATTGCCGCGGAAGGCGAACACAGCGCAGCCGGCATCTGTTACGGCGCTTCCACAGGCGGCGGCAGAGTATTCAACGCGACCAGCGCCAACGGGCTTTTATACGCTTTGGAACAGTTTCCGGTACAGTCCGGCACCCGTTTTCCCATGGTAATGAACGTAGCATGCCGCACCGTCTCAGGTCCCCTTTGTATCAAAGGCGACCACAGCGACATTATGTATATGCTCAATACCGGCTGGATTATTCTTTTTGCGGACGAGCCGCAGACGGTATATGATATGAACCTGCTTGCGCTGAAGCTTGCGGAAGCAGTCAGCCTGCCTGTGGCAGTTGCCTTCGACGGTTTTTATACCAGCCACCAGAAGCGAAAATGCATGGTCTTTGAAAATGACATCACTGTCAAAGACTATATCGGCGAAAAAAAAGCTACCGCAGACTTGCTGGATTTGGAGCATCCTGTCACAGTCGGCTCTTACATGAACGAACCTGATGTCTTAAATAACCGCTACCAGCTTCACCTTGCCATGAAACAGGCAAAAGAACTGCTGCCGTCTCTGTTTCAGGAATATAACGCGCTGTCCGGCAGAAGCTATTCCTTTCTGAAGGGTTATTTACATGCGGATGCGGATATTCTGCTCTTTCTATTAGGCTCCGCCTACCATACCGCAATGGAAGCCGTGGACATTCTCAGAAAGGAAGGCATCCGTGCGGGCGTCATTACCCTGCTGGTGCTTCGTCCCTTTCCCTGGGAACTGCTCTCCTCTTTCTGCCAAAATGCGGCCGTTATTGTCGCCGCAGACCGGCAGGACAGCTATGGTGCGGACGGCGGCAGCCTGTCACTCGAGCTTCGTGCCGCCCTGCAGCGGACTTCCTGTCAGGCAAAGGTTATTACCAGAGTCTACGGACTTGGCGGACAGGACTTTTTTGTGGAGGACGCGCTCTGTCTTTTCCGCGAAGGGTTGCAGGAAAATGCTGCCCCCTTTGATTATCACGGCATCGTAAAAGGCAGTCAGGGAGCCAAACAGCCTGTGTATTTTAAACCACTGTCGGAAACGGATACGATGAAGCATATTACTACCTGCTCTTATGACGCATCCGCCGGAAAGATGATAGTAAAGGGCGGACAGCTTCGGGAGGCAACCGCTATGCCGAAGCGTTTAGCACCCGGACACGGCGCCTGCCCGGGATGTGGAATTCCGGTCAATCTCAATCTTCTGTTGAAAGGCATCGAGGGTAATGTTGTCCTTTTGTTTCAGACCGGCTGCGGCATGGTCGTAACCACCGCCTACCCCAAGACATCTTTCAAAATCCCTTATCTGCACAATCTGTTCCAGAATGGCGCAGCCACCCTGAGCGGACTGACAGAGGTGTTCAGGCAGCGGCAGAAACGGGGCGAATATCCTGAAGGCGAAATTACCTTTATTATGGTAAGCGGTGACGGCGGCATGGATATCGGCATGGGCTCCGCCTTGGGAACCGCCCTGCGGAATCACAGACTCATTATTTTTGAGTATGACAACGGCGGTTACATGAACACCGGCTATCAGCTTTCCTATTCCACTCCCATGGGGGCAAGAAGCGCAACCTCCCATGTGGGAAGCGCCCAGTACGGCAAGACTTTTTTCCACAAGGACACACCGGAAATTATGGCTGCCACGCATATTCCCTATGTAGCATGTGTAGCGGAGAGCAACCCCATGGATTTTATCCGGAAAGCAGCCAAGGCAGCCGCCTATGCCAAAGACTTCGGCACTGCTTACCTCAAAGCACTCTCCGCCTGTCCCCTCAACTGGAGCGATTCACCGGATAAAGAGAGGAGTGTAATTGCCGCTGCAGTGGACTGCTGTTATTTTCCACTCTACGAAATTGAAAACGGCATCACGACATTGAATTACGACCCTGAAAAAAGCGGTAAGAAGATTCCTGTCACAAACTGGCTTTCTATGATGGGACGAACCCGACACCTTGCCAAAGAAACTTACCGGGAAATAGCGGAAAAAATACAGACCGAGACAGACCGACGCTTTGCACGTTTGCGGGCGCGGTCAGAGAATCCACTGTTATAAAAATATGATTACCGCCGCACAGACGGCAGAATGGAGGACAAAAATGGGATGTCACACTTTTTTTGAATGTAAGGACAAACTCGGCATATTAGAGGTGATTACCGGCTCCAAGGAAGAACTTGCCAAATGTATCGGGAGCAATTTTAAGGAGCTCGATCCCTCTCAATCGGAGGGCGCCGGAGAAAAGCATCTGCCCTGCGTTATGGTAGACGGCAGTCTGGTGACGGTGTCCGTGGGCAGCGTCGCGCACCCTATGAGCGAGGATCACAGCATTGGCTGGATTTATCTGGAAACCATGGAAGGCAGCCAGTTGAAAAAACTCACGCCCGACAAGGAACCCAAGGCAGAGTTTGCACTTGCACCCAATGATAAACCGGTGGCTGCATACGCATACTGTAACCTTCACGGCTTCTGGAAAACAGACATCAAATCATAGCATAAAGGAGAATTTATATGGCAACAGATTTTAGAAACAGCGAAACCAAAGACAATTTGATGCGGGCTTTTGCCGGAGAAAGTCAGGCAAGAAACCGTTATACCATTTCTGCTTCACAGGCAAAAAAGCAGAACTTATATGTGGTTTCCGCCGTATTTCGTTTCACTGCAGACCAGGAAAAGGAACATGCTTCTATTTTTTACAATCACTTGAGCAGCTTAAGTGGCGAAAACATTCATATCGACGGCGCATATCCAATCGATATCAGCCAGGACACAGCAAAGCTTCTCCGGCTTGCACAACACAACGAGTACGAGGAGCATGACGACGTATATAAGAAATTTGCACAAGTTGCAAAGGAGGAAGGCTTTCCCGGTGTTGCCGCTTCCTTCCAGCTGATTGCGGAAATCGAAAAAACGCACGGCGACCGGTTTGGCCTTTTTGCAGATTTGCTGGAACAGGATAAGCTTTTCGTATCCGATGTGGAAACTGCATGGATGTGTCTCGAATGTGGACATATTTACCGCGGCACCTCAGTTCCCGAGTTCTGCCCTGTATGCCACCACGACCGAGGGTACTTCATCCGTCTGGAGCTCGCTCCCTACACCGGCGTAAACCTGCACTTTGCAAAGTAGAAGCGTATTCCGGATATTACAAAAGGCGTCCCCATTTTTATGAGGACGCCTCTTCTCGTTCATTTTCGTAATCTATTCCGCCTGACCTTCGCCGCCTTCATCTGCCGGCTCCGTCGCCTGACTGTCACTGCCGGCATTTGCTGCTGCCTGAACCTTCAAATAAACCAATCTTCCCTTAGGGTCGGACACCTCGCAGCCTTCCTTTATCTCGTCCAGATAATTGCTCATCGTCTCACTGAGAAGCGTATTTGCAATCGATACCTGCCACTCAGGACGTCCTTCTCCTATATAATAGAGAACAAAGGATGTTCCATCCTGTACAAGAGAAACCGTATCGCCGGGCTTACGTCCCTCTTCGAAAACCCATTCGCTGAAAGCACTGTTCAAAGAATTAGATGTCACCTCTTTGTAAAGCCCATCTTCTGACATGCTGTAATTATCCTCGCTGTATTTTCTCACCAGCTCGATAAACGCATCTTCTGTTGCGCCTGCAGCATTGTACTCCGCTAAGATGTCCTCACCATTACCGGCAGTTGTTGCAATCACACGAACGTCTGCCGTGGCAGTATCCTCAAGATACCTCTTTACAAACTGCAGCACATAGTACTTGTGACCATCTGCGTCTTCAATGATCGTGGTATCTCCTTCTTTTCTTGCTTCATCAAACAGCCAGTCCCTATACTTTGAGGAGATGTTGGCGCGTAACATTCCGTTGTGCTCCGTGCCTTCTTCTGCAATCACAAGCAGCGCCGCATCTGCTTCTTCCTTTGCTGCGTCCATAGCAGCCTGTATTTCTTCTTCCGTAGGCTCAACGGTATTTACATTGCCGTTTTCATCCGTTACCGTCTGCGCCTCAGGAATTTCAGCGCTTATTTCTGTCAGCTTATAGTCCACACTGTCATAGCTTTCCTTATTCTCGTCGTAATATGCCTGAATCTCATCTGCGGAAGCTGCCTTCTCCTCTGCCACATGCTTGTAATAAGCAGAAGCCAAATAGCCCTCCTCTACGTAAGGCTTCAGTCCGGAAACCGTTGAATACCTTCCGAAGGTCAATTTATAATATCTGTTGAGAGATTCCCCTGCCGCGGCGGCAGCCGTCTTTGCAGACTCCGCAAAAGCAGCATACTCCTGGGACGTATCATAGGTAAATCCTGCTGCATGCGCCGCATCAACCAGCGCTTTGTTCTGCCGGATGGTATCCACGGCAAGCTGCTCAAAATAATCCTTCCATGACATGGTGTCGCTGTATGCCTGTGAGGCATAATCTCCGCTTGCGTTAAAGCCCATGTAGGCCAGATAAGTCCCGTAGGTATTGATATAATCACTGCTTGCAAGGTTATAATAGTAGTCAAATTCAACCTTGGTAATATCATGTCCGCCCACTGTAATATAGGTAGAATGGGAAGCCGCATAATTTCTAACCGGTATAGAAGCCAGTCCGATTACAATGGCAGCAAGAATGACAATGCCCACAACACGGCTGATTTGCTTTCTCTTTTTTGCCTTTAACTCCTCTTCCTTTCTTCTCTGTACCTTTCTATCGTACCTAGTCACAATTTTCTGCGATGCTTCATTTTGTGATTTTCCTTTTTCTGACATGGTGTATCTCCTTCCTTTTCCTGCGCCGGCGCAAGTACAAGCCGCCACACGCTTTACCATTATAATCTATCTTTCAAAGAAAAGGTAGTCTTTTCACGCAATTTTCATAAAAATTTTTTCTTAATCCATCTCCATCAGATAAAGCCGTATCCTGTTTTCTATCGTATCGCTGATTTCCGCAATGCTTTTATCTCCCATAAAATAAAACTCCGATTCCTCTTCCACAATCCCCAGAATATACCCCGTATGTATCGGAGCAATCTTTCCTCTTTCAATCCATGCCAGACAATCCGCTATGCTCTCGTCGGTGATATAGATCTCCCGCGATGTATAGCGGTCATAGCCATACACCATCTCTTTATCCACATTATCTACGGATTCCTGAAATATCTTTTTGTCTACAGGGAAAGCGTTTTCTGCAATCTGCCTCTGTACTTTCTCACTCAGAAGATATTGAATAAAAGTCCATGCACCTTCTTTATTCTGCGAGGAGGCGTTTATGGCAATTGTTTCTGCGCTTATACGCGACACCATACCCTCATCTGACGGATATCCTACTGCCACCATGCCCCTGCTGTGCGCTTCCGACTCCATTTTTGCAAACTCATATAAACTGCGCACGGAAAAAAACATGCTTGCAATCTCTTCATCGCCTTTATTGCGTTCCGTCACGCCATACCTGCCTGACACCCGCAGAAGCTGCTCCCAGAGATCCCCGCTGAAATCACAGGTTTTATTCTCCCAGTCCACCATGCCAAAAAGGTCATCTGACACATGCAAAAAGAACCATAAAACCGTACTGGGACCATACCCAAAAGTTGAACTCAGAACCGCATTGCCTTCATAAGCCTCCATGTTATCCAGTATTTCTTCCAGATTCGTGTTCTGTACATCCTCCACAAAATCTTTCCTGATATAAAAAACATCAAAAAACATCCGGCTGCCGATTGCATAAATTCCTGTCTCCATGCCCAAATTACTTACCGCTGCCGGAAAGTAATTGTCTGCGCTGAGGCCGCTCGCCTGAAAATAAGGCTCTAAATTCTCCAGTGCCCCTTTCTCCGCCAGACTCGATATATTCTGCACCGCTGACGGACTTATCATGTCCGGTCCCTTCCCCGTCGCAATCTCCATGCTGGTTCGTTCACTGTCTCCGCCCTCTTCCAAAATCACATAATATTTCTCATTCTCTTTGTTAAATTGTGCAATCAACAGTTTTTCCTCAGCCATTGCCATAGATGTCCTATATGTCAGCAGAATTTTTCCGGTTGCTTCCGGATTGATTTTACAGAGACTTTCCACAAAAAACTTTCCATCCCTGTCTGATTGCAGCTGTTCCAGTTTATCTTCTTCCGACAGGATAAAAGCGCAGGGGAATTTTTGTTCTGCTCCTGTCACGTAACTCGTCCCCGCCCACTTCATATGCCATACTTTATCACCGTTCTCCAAATTCAAGTCATATACGCCCTGCCATGTCATGACCAGAATGTCTGCTTCATACCCTTGCGATACGGCAAGATAATCCTGCACTGCCACTCTGTTTGTCAATACCCTTGTCTCTTTGTCCAGCGTCAAAACCATGTAGCCGCTGCCCTGCATATCGCTCACTAACAGCGCAATATCCCCGTTTTTTGTGCCGCATATCTCGCCAATTGTACCTCCCGCATCCAGCCTGTATACCTGCTGCCCATTGATATCCAGCACTATGAGGATTTCCTTCTGACTGACATAAAAATTTTCCGAATCCCGATACCACTCGTTTGATGCCGTAAGATATTCCTCCGGTACCCCTTCTAAAAGCAGTTCCTCATCCCCATCCGCCGCGTGGTAACAAAACAACTGTCCCGCTTCATTTCCATAAAAACATATCCCCTCTCCCTGATAGTACTGCGCTGACAGAAAATTCTCGCCTTCCTCGACAGAAAACGCCATCTCCTCAGATGTCAGTTCCAAATCGTATTTCCAATAGGATGTCTCGTATTCTTTCGGTAAGGTCTCTGTCCCATCTTCCACATTTCCATTTTCCTGACTGCCCCCATTATTCCCGGCATTAGTTTCGTCGCTTCCCTCCGTATTTACGCCGCTCTGAACAATGTCACCCGACAAATCCGGCTCACTTTCTTTGCCTGCGCATCCTGCAGTCAGCAACGATATTACCAGTAAAATAGCTATCCAGTATTTTCCTTTCATAGGTTGTTTCCTTTCCCCATCATTTTTATATGTTATAAAAGCGGAGCGACCACAAGCCACTCCGCTCTTTATCAATGTTTAATAGAATGTGTTGTGCCGACCGGTTCCTTCCAATCACTGATGATATACCCACAGTCAACGCGACTGCACACAACTCTCATCGGTTGATATGTCTCCGTTGCCGTACATTCCACCAAAATAGGGTCTCCATTCGGTTTATATGCCACAAGTGCCGGATGTTTATATGTATGAGTCGTTGTTGTACCATACGTTATTGTATAAGTACCCACGTTATGATGACATACATCCTGCGTTGCCGCAGATACCTCCATACCAACACTGCACACTAACATTGCCGTTACTGCTACCATTGCAATTACTTTTTTCATTACCTGTTCCCCTCATCTTTCTCCGCATAATTTTCTGCGGTAAGCCCTACATAAGCTAACAATACCTTGTAACAACTAGAATATAATAATTATATAAATTCCAACCGGCACTGTCAATGCATTTGACAACTCTGACGCCTTTCCAAGATCAGCTTCAGTCTGCCTTTTTCCGCCCGTTATTCCAGATGATTCACCTGCCCCATAAACAAAATCATTCCCGTCCTTGTATCCTGAATTACATAAATAAACGGGTGGTCTGCCACAAAGACAATCGGCTCTTCCTCTATGGGGGCTGCGGCATCATTGGTTACAATTGTCGTCACGGCTGCCGCCTTGGTTCCCTGTTCGTCTACTTCGATTTTTGCCTTGTGCAGCACCTGCGACACATACAAATCCTCTGCTATCTTATCAAAGTCAGCTTCCCCTACACGAAAAGCTCTCTCCATTCCCATCTCCTGCAGAATATCTCTCAGTCCTTTTATTTCCTGCTCCATGGTAAACTTCGGAATCACCAGGCGTGCAATTTTCTCTCTGGGCGCATTGTCCAGACTGTCAAGCAGGGCTTCCTTCTCCTCCGTGCTGAGTGCACCGAACAAAGAGGAAATCTCCCCTCTTCCGTCATGCAGAAATATCTTCATAACAAGCGGTGAGTCCTTGTAGGGCAGTGCAATTCCTTTTATACTGGCTCCCGGAGACACTTCCGTTTCGATGTAGGCATAATATTCCCCGTATTGATGCATCATCTCTATTTCATTCCCACCTGTGGTTCCGACAAAAACCTCTTCAAAGGTATCTTCTTCCATAAAGGGATTTTCCCATTTTCCTTCAAAATACACGGCATTCATCAGTATCATTGCCGCGTCAATGGGAATCTCTCGCAGCACTTCCTGTATCATACCATTTGTATTGTCATTCGCCCAATTATTTATCCGTGCTAATGTGTCCTGCGGATTTCCGAGAAAATCTGCCTCATACAATTCACTTTTATAAAATTCCCCGGCCGGCTTTAAGAAGTCTGTCTCTATCCCTTCCGACCACTCCTTTCCTTCCCGCATCCAGATAGAATTTGCCGTCAGTACAAAGGTCTCGTCCTGCCACTGCGTCTCCATATAAGCACGCATGGCATTGTTCCACGCTTCTATGTCCGTGATTCCCAAAAGCGCCTCCAGTTCCTCCTTTGTCTCGGAACCCGCCCCCAGATTTAAAAGTGACAGCGCGCTGCAAAGACTATAGGGAGAAAAGAAAATATTTTCTTCTCCCTCCAGACGCTCAAACAGCTGATAGGAAAAACCATTCACTCCGTTTCGAAGCATCTCCATTTCCTCCTCGTCATATTGGACTGCACCTGTTCCGCCTGTCCCTCCGTTTCCGCTCTCCGGCGTATTTGGCGTACCAGACTGCGGCTCCGACGTACCGGCAGGTTCACCCGGCTGCAGCCCTGACGCTCCCGCAGGCTCACCCGACTGCGGTTTCCCGCAGCCGATTATTCCTGTAAGCATACATATCGTAAGCAATAACGCACATCTTCTCTTTTTCATAACAAACCTCTCTTTCTACTCCAGACTGTTTACCCTGCCCATAAACAGAATCATTCCCGTTCTTGTATCCTGAATCACATAGACAAACGGTCTGTCCGCCTCAAAAACAATCGGTATTTTCTCTTCTGCCATCGCGCATCCCGCTGCCTCTACTACCGTCACAGCCGCCGCTTTTGTCCCCTGCTCGTCTACCTCAATTTTTGCCTTGTGCAGTACCTGCGTTACATACAAATCCGCCGCTATCTTGTCAAAATCCGCCGTCTCCTCAAAGGCTTCCTTCATGCCCATAGCACACAGTATTTCTGTTAAGCCCTCGATTTCCCGTTCCATGGTAAATTTGGGGATTACCAGCCGGTCGATTTCTTTTTTGTCCGCATCGTCCAGGCTGTCAAAAAGCGCCTCTTTTTCCGCATCGTCAAGCGCTGCAAACAAAGCCTCTATATCACCGCCATCAGGATTCTCAGATGTATCGGGAATGAATATCTTCATAACGAGCGGTGAGTCCTTATAGGGAATGGCAATTCCCTTCATGCCGCCAGTCTCTATATAAGCATAGTACTCCCCGTACTGATGCATCATATCCACTCTTTTGTCCCCGCTGTTTCCGTGGAATGTCTCCTCATGGGTACTCTCCTCCTCAAATGGAGTCTCCCATTTTCCCTCGAAATACACAGCATTCATCAATATCATTATCGTCTCAGGCGGAAGCTCAGAAATCACCTGCGGTATCATGCCATTGGTATTTTCATCTGCCCAGCCGTTTATCCTTGCAATTGCATCTTTCGGATTTCCTAAAAAGTCCGCCTCATATAATTCACTTTCAAAAAATTCCTTCGCTGGCTTCAGAAAGTCCGACTCCATATTCTCTGCCCATTCTCTCCCCTGCTGCAGCCAGATGGAATTGCCTGTCAGAACAAAAGTCTCATCCGACCAGTTTGTGGCAAGATATTTCTGCATGGCTCTGCTCCACACATCCGCATCGCTGATGCCGAGCATCGTCTCCAGCTCTTTCTTTGTCTCTGAACCCGCCCCCAGATTTAAAAGTGACAATGCGCTGCAAAGACTGTAAGGAGAAAAGAAAACATTCTCTCCGCTTTCCAGATGTCCATATAACTGATAAGCAAACTGATTTACACCATTTCTCAACATATCTTTCTCCTCTTGCGCAAGAGCTTCCTGCTCCGTAGACGGTTCTTCGTCCGCATTTTCCATTTCCTTTTGTGTTTCACTTTGTTTCGTTTCCTGTTTTCCACAACCGCTTATCCCTGCGAGCATACAGAAAGCAAGCAGCCATGCCAATCCTCTTTTCTTCATAAAAAACCTCCCTTCTGTCCGCGTCTGCCGTCAAACGGACAGTGTTTCCTATATAGGATACGGACAAAAGAGAGGTTTTTATGGTAAATATGATATTTAAATAAATTCTTTTACAGTCTTGTAAACGCCTTTTGCGTCCAAGCCGTATTTTTCAATCAATGCCGCTGCCGATCCGGATTCGCCGAACACATCCTGCATGCCTATCTTGCATACCGGAACCGGATAGCTCTTGCAGAGTGCATCGCAGACCGCGCTGCCAAGCCCGCCGATTACGGAATGCTCCTCTACCGTGACTACCTTGCCGGTCTTTTTTGCACTGTTCACAATCAGTTCCTCGTCAAGAGGCTTAATCGTACAGATATTGACAACCTCGGCGCTTACGCCCTCTTCTGCCAGCATAGCTGCTGCGCCCAGCGCAGAATCCACACAGATACCCGTTGCCACAATTGTAACGTCGCTGCCTTCCCTGACAACAGTGCCTTTCCCGATTTCAAAATGGTAATCCGGTCTGTCATTAATCACAGGAACCGCCGCACGTCCGAATCTCAGATAAACAGGTCCCTCATATTCCAAGGCCGCACGGACTGCCGCACGTGCCTCTACATCATCGGAAGGACACATCACCACCATGCCGGGTATGGTGCGCATCAACGCCAAATCCTCGTTACACTGGTGCGTTGCGCCGTCCTCTCCGACAGAAATACCGGCATGCGTAGCTCCGATTTTTACATTCAGATGCGGATAACCCACAGAGTTACGCACCTGCTCAAAAGCACGTCCTGCCGCAAACATGGCAAAGGAGCTGACAAAGGGAATCTTGCCCGCACAGGCCAGGCCCGCCGCGATACCTACCATGTTACTCTCGGCAATACCGCAGTCGATATGCCTTTCCGGATAAGCCTTTCTGAAAATGCTTGTTTTGGTTGCGGCTGCAAGGTCTGCATCCAGAACCATCAGATTGGGGAACTCCTCAGCCAGTTCCTTTAACGCATTGCCGTAGCTCTCTCTGGTTGCGACTTTCTTTACAATCTTTTCCTCTGCCATTATTCTTCACCTGCCTTTTCCAGTTCCTCGCCGATTTTCTCAAGGTCCGCCATGGCAACCGCATACTCCTCGTCATTGGGAGCCTTTCCGTGCCAGTCAATGTTATTTTCCATAAAGGATACGCCCTTGCCCTTTAAGCTGTGCATCACGATACAGGTCGGACAGCCCTTCGTCTCCCTTGCTTCTTTGAACGCTGCCCTGATTTGGTCGAAATCGTGCGCATCTATAGTAATCACATGAAAATTGAACGCCTCAAACTTTTTATCAATCGGATACGGAGAACAAACTTCGCTGATTGGTCCGTCAATCTGCAGATTGTTGTTGTCCACAATGACGCAGAGATTGTCAAGTTTCCTGTGGCCGGCAAACATTGCCGCTTCCCATACCTGTCCCTCTTCCAGCTCTCCGTCACCTAAAAGCGTATATGTACGGTACTCCCTGCCATCCAGCTTTGCTGCAAGCGCCATGCCCACTGCTGCGGAAATACCCTGTCCCAGTGAACCGGAGGACATATCCACGCCCGGAATATGAATACAGGGATGGCCTTGCAGATAAGAACCTAAGTGACGCAGTGTCGGCAAATCCTCCACCGGGAAAAATCCTCTGTTTGCCAGTGCAGAATACAGACCGGGTGCGGTATGCCCTTTGGAGAGCACGAACCTGTCCCTCTCCTCCATCTGCGGATTTTTGGGATCGATGTTCATTTCTTCAAAATAGAGAAACGTAAACATGTCCGCCGCGGATAAAGAGCCGCCGGGATGTCCGGCTTTTGCACCGTGAACTGCGGTAACAATGCCCTTGCGGACTTCATTCGCCGTTTTTTGCAGTTCCAAATTCTTCATGTTTAACCTCTTTTCTGCGCTGTTCTTTGCGCATTTCAAATATCTTTTGACGCTTATACTCTAGCATACTTTTACTTTTCCGTCCATAGAGAACTGAAAAATTCATGTTCCCCGCCACCGCCGGCATATATATAAATAAAAACCTGTGGAAGCTGCCTATGAAAAAACCCTTTCACTTCCTGTTTTCAAAAAAATTACTGCCTTTGTATTTTCTGCTGCCGATGCTTTTCTTATTGACCTTTTTCCTGTTTTCCTCAGGCAAAGATGCAAAGGCATTTGATAATCTCACCGAGGACATTTTTCAAAATGAACTATACGGAAACACCTTGAATCTGCACTATACTCTTGCCAATCCCGAAAATTTCGGCGTTGCACGCTATGAGCCCATGCTCCCTGTCTATTCCTCCGATTCCGGTGAGCAGTCCGAAGCGGTGCTTCACGATTACATAACCCGCCTTTCTGCAATCAATATAAAACACCTTGAAGAAGAACAGCAATATACCTACAAGCTATTGGAACGCTTTCTGTCCCACACACAGGAAAGCAGTGCTTTTCCTTACTATGACGAGCCGCTTTCGCCTGCCTCCGGCATGCAGTCCCAACTCCCGATTTTGTTTGCTGAGTACGCCTTTCGCTCTGTGGAGGATGTGGAAGATTACCTTGCCCTTTTGGACCAGACCGACGAGTATTTTGCCTCATTGCTTGTCTATGAGCAGGAAAAGAAAGCCGCGGGACTGCTGCAGGCAGATACCTCTCTGCAGCAGGTCAGGGAACAATGTTATACCATTCTCTCCAAAGAAGAGCTGGCACAGGGAACACATTTTTTACAAACCACTTTTTCGGAGCGGCTGCAAAAACTGATACAGGATGGAAAAATTACACAGTCAGAAGCAAAACAGTACGAAGCCCAAAACGACCGGCTGCTTTCCACCGTCATGCTGCCCGCCTATGAAGCGCTTGGTGACGGATTGTTTCTTCTTATGGAGGACGGCACCTCCACGCCGACCGGTCTCTGTTATCTTCCAAAAGGGCAGGATTATTATCTGTGGCTCGTGGAAAAAAACACCGGTTGTGCACTTACCATTGACGAAATCAAAGCAATTTTGTATCCCCGCTTTGAGGCTGAATATATGGAACTGCATGAAATGCTCTCTGCAAGGGAGGATTCTATTTCTCTCTGGATCCAAATTTTGCAGGGCAGCAGCTTTCCGCTGCTTACACCGGAAGATATGCTTGCGGATTTACAGGAAAGGATGCGCACGGATTTTCCGCCCTTTCCATCGGGACTCTTTTCCTCCGATGCCCCTCCTGCCCTGTCCGTCAAGACGGTTTCTGAAAGCCTGCAGGACTATTGCGCTCCCGCCTTTTACCTGACGCCGCCTTTGGACGATACCGAAAACAACGTCATATATATCAATGAAAAGACCACGCCCGCAGGTCTCGCGCTTTATACAACGCTGGCACACGAGGGGTATCCCGGGCATCTCTATCAGTCTGTATACAGCCAGCGCGCCATGAGTCAGGACGACGAAAATCCTGTCCGACAGGTGCTCTCCTACAGCGGCTATCTGGAAGGCTGGGCGCTGTATGTGGAATTTATTTCCTATGACTATGCCGCTGCCCTGGCCGCCGAAGAGGGTGACGAGGACGCCGCCTATGCCTACATAATAGAAAAGCATAACCGCAACATGCAGTTATGCCTGTACGCATTGCTGGATGTGTCCATCCATTATGACGGCGCTTCCTTTGAGCAGATTCAACAAGTGCTTTCCTCCTTCGGCGTCACCGATTTGGAAACTGCGCGCCATGTTTATGACTACATTGCCGAGGAGCCTTCCAATTACCTGAAATATTATCTCAGTTATCTGGAAATTCTCCGGCTCAAAGAAGAAGCGCAGGAAAAATGGGGCAAGGATTACAGCGATTTGAAATTTCACACCTTCTTCTTAAACTGCGGTCCTTCGGATTTTTCCACGATTGCAGAAACCCTGGAAGCAGATTAAACAAAGCGACCTGCTGCTTTTTCCAAGGAAGCGTTTCCAAGGAGGCGTTTCCTTGGAAGCAGTTCCTAGGGAAGTGTTTCCCCGAAAAAGCAGTTCAGGCTGCTTAATACTTCCTCTGTATATTCGCCGTCTTCCATGCACCAGACAACATCAAGTATGCCCTCCATAAAAAGCAGTTTTTCCATATCTTCCACACAATAGCCCGTTTTTTCCGTCAAAAGCCCAAGCAGCCTCTGCATATGAGCTTTTGCTTCCTCTCCGGAAGCATATCCGAATTCATTCAACAGAAATCTGGGAATATCAAAAATTTCCGGACCGACAATACCTTTGGGATCAATCATGCAATATCCGGCGCTGCCAAGCAGAATGTTGTCATGATGTAAATCACCGTGGAGCAGTACCCTCTCCGGATATTTTGCAAACATCTCCTTCCCGATTTGATATGCCCTGTGCATTTTTTCGCTTATTTCTTCCTTTACACAACTGTCTTTGCAAAACTGCTCCGCCCTCTCCAGCCAGTCCATATAAGTTTCATACCCCTCACAGGCAGCTCCGTTTGTGTGGATTGTTTGGAAAACACCGTAAAATGCTTCTACGCGCCTTTCAGGGTTCGGCTCCTCTCGCAACGGACTGCCCGGGAAAATCCGCTCTATCACAGCAACACCGAGAGCACCATCAAATTCATATGCCTTACAACAGCCGGCTCCGTCAAGCGCCTTCAGCATATCAAAGCCCGATTTTAACTCTTTTTTATCCTCGCTTATCTTTATGATGACGTTGCCCCATTTCTCCGCATTGGCGCTGTATACCGCCCGCGACTCTTTTTCATACAGGCACGCTGTATCTCTCAGCTTCCATTTGTCCGCAGCAATATCCAGTTTATGCCTGCTTAATTCGCGTGCCTCCTTGCCGGACATATGCTCAATTTTCAACTTCAGCATACAGAATCGTGTTCCGTCTCCGATTACGCCGTCTCTGCCTTCCCTGCTGTCATCAGGCGCATACTTTAATGCCAGCGCTTCTATCGCATGATACTTTTCCCCGCTGTCTTCCAAAATGCGGATAGTTCCGAAAACAATAACGCTTCTGAAATACGTCGTATACTCCTTTGGTATCACACTGTCCTTGTCCACAACACAGAAAGAAACCTTGCTGTTTCTTCGCACTGCATCCAGCTTATGCCCGCTTAACGCACTGTGGAAATAAATCGCCTGCCGTCCCGCATCATAGACATAGCTTAGCGGCACTGCATAGGGATAATCATCATCTCCGGCTACTGCCAAAACACCTGCCGTTCCCCGCTCCAGCACTTCCTCACACGCCGCTGTACGTAAAGCCTGTTTTCCTCTTCTCATTTCCCGAAACATACAAATACCTCCTGTAATTCCTTCCATATATGCCCTCTCAGAACAGAAACCGCAATCTAAATAAACGCGCCGTCTATACGACGGCGCGCTAAAATTACTATTAGTACCCATTTATTCGGCTTTTACTCGCCTGCCGCTGCGTCACGGTTCTCGCAGTATTTGCACAAGCGTGTACGATTTGCTGCAATGGCCTGCTCCACGGTTCCCTCTGTGACTGTATCCGTCCGGTTCATCGCCTGGCAGTCAATATCGGTGTGATACACTTTGCCGAACGGCGTCCAGTACACCGTCGTATCACCTAATTCCGCCATCGCCTCCGCCTTTTCTTCTGCAGAAATCGGATTGAAATCATAGGAAGCAATTCCGCCGATAAGCAGCGCAACGATTGCCACGATTGACGCAATCTTCTTTGTCTTCGCATCAGCATCCTTGTTCGTAAGAGCCAGAATAATGAACGGAACAAATGCTACAACACAGGCAATAACGCCCATGTTATTCCATAACCAGAATTTGAGTTTGTTCTTTTCTGACGCCGGGTCAATATGATTCGATTTCTTCCAGAGCTGCGATCCGATAATCACCAAAATCAAATCAAGGACAAGCACAATAATAACCTGTACCAACGTAGATAAAGGCAAAAAGCTCAGAGTAACGTTACCGCAGAAAATCATTAAGGCAAGAACCTCTAACCCGATTGCTGCCAGCCATAACAAGACCGCACCAATGCGTAGTCCGGTGGCATTCCCCGTCTTAGGTGCTTCCTTAACTGTACGTTTTGTCTCAGTAGAACCTTCTGCTTTGACAATTTTTTTAGCTGTTTTCTTCTGTTCAGCCATAATAGACCTCTCCCTTCAATTTTCTATTTCAACAAGTTCATCAGCAGACCACTCAAATCCGCGCCGCCCTTCTGCTCCTTTGACTGGGAAGAACCACCCAGCAGCGAGCCGGCAAGACTCATCAAATTCAGACCTTTTTGTTTTTCCGGCTGAACCTGCTGATATCCTTTTCCCAGTAACGCGGAACCTAAAACACTGATAAGGTTGGACGAATCCGCTTTTTCCTTGCTTGTTTCTTCTTTTTTATAATTGCCTACAAGGGACAGCACCACCGGCGCAAGCTGACCAAGCATCGTCGAAACCTGTGTCTGTGACAGACCGGTAGACTGGGCAAGACCTGTCTTGACTTCCTTCTCACTGTCTCCCAGCACATGCTTTACAATCTTCTTTCCATCCTTTATGTCCACCTTGCTCAGCATGGATGATGTGCTCTTTTCCGCGTTCGGAGCGTGTTCATCCAAAGCCTTTTCAAGAGACTTTGCGCCTTCATCCGTTGAAGAATTCTGATACATCCCCGAAAGAAGTAACGGAAGCGCCTTCGTCACAAGCTGTTGAACCTGTTCGTCGCTCGCGTCCGCGCTCTTGCCAAGCTCTCCGACTGATTTCTTACCAAGCAGTTCACCAGCCAGCATATCAAGAAGTGCCATGCTCAATTTCCTCCTTATTGTAAATGTCATAAAATGCTCTTTGATTATACCGTACAAAAATAAATGTGTCAATGAAAACCGTATTATTGACAAACCTGTCTGCCGGTTCTATACTGTACCTTTGAACAGAACGCCTGCCAACTCATGCGGCATACATAAAGGATGTGCTTATATTATGGAAAACCTCATATTCAGCCTTAACGCAACCATACCCGTATTTCTGCTGATGGTGCTCGGCTATATTCTGCGGCAGCTCAAGGTTGTAGACGAACCCTTTGTCAACACTCTGAACTCTTTTAACTTTAAAATCACACTGCCGGTACTGCTCTTTCGGGATATCGCGGACTCCGATTTTTACTCTGTCTGGGATACCCGCTATGTTCTGTACTGCTTTTTTGTGACCTTTTTCTGTATTGCCGTTATCTGGCTTCTGACAGCCTTTCTCTACAAAGATAAAACCCATGCAGGGGAATTTGTGCAGGCATCCTTTCGGGGAAGCGCCGCCGTTCTGGGCATCGCTTTTATCCAGAATATCTACGGGAACGCAGGTATGGCGCCGCTTATGATAATCGGAACCGTGCCCCTGTACAACATTGCCGCCGTGCTGATTCTCTCCTTTACAGGCCCCCACAGGGAAGCCTCAGGCAAAAAAGCACTGCTGAAATCCGTGAAAGGCATCCTCACCAACCCCATCATCATTGGCATCTTTTTGGGCATGGCGATATCCTCCGCAGGTCTCCGTTTTCCCTTTATCATCAGCAAATCCATAGACAGTGTTTCCTCATTGGCGACGCCCCTTGCTCTGCTTGGACTTGGCGCAGGATTTGAGGGAAGAAAAGCATTAAAGCAGATAAAACCTACGATATTTTGCTCTGCCGTTAAGCTGCTGGTGCAGCCGCTTCTCTTTCTGCCCCTCGCTGCCGCACTCGGCTTTCGCGATGAAAAGATGGTGGCTATCCTGATTATGCTCGGCGCTCCCACCACCGTGAGCTGCTATATTATGGCAAAAAATATGGGACACGAAGGAACTCTGACCTCCAGCGTCGTAGTCGCCACCACCTTTTTCAGTTCAGTGACTATCACGCTATGGCTCTTTGTCCTGCGCAGCTTCGGACTAATTTAACGGCTCCGCCAGTATATCCGCAACTGCTTCATAGGGGATAACAAACAAAAAGTCTCCGTCCGCTCCGGAGCTTATTGTGTATCTCGCATAATAAAGACCGATTCCATCTTCCGTCAGATAAAACTGCTTTACATTATAGGCATCCCTTAATATTGTATTTGAAAGTCCAAGTTCACTGCCCCTTTCCGAACATTCCATATATTTGTAAAGAGAAGCAAACAGGCGCAACATTGCTTCCTCCTCCGACACGGCAAACAAATCTCCCAGCGAAAGCGCTTCTCCGCTCCGCCTGTCAAAGGTCACCGGCATTTCTCTCCGAAAATCCCTGTTGCCTCCTATCCAGCCATACAAACCACCCGATACCGTCAGATAGTTCTCATCCAGATACATGTACTTATAGTCCACTTTTTCAAAATAGCTGCATCCAATATCCAAATCTTCCTCATAAAACCGCTCTTTTTCTTCCAATGCCCATTCATATCTTTCCTGAAAAAAGCGGTTTATTTTTTGATACCCTTCTATTTCTTCATTAAACTGCGGCAAACGTATGGAGAACTCACCGTATGCGGTTTCCAGCCCATAGACGCCAAAGCTGTCCTCATACGTCAAATCCTCTGCCATATACATACTGTAATCGGGGGTGTGAAGACTCATTATCACCGAAGAAAGTTCTCCATAATCCGGTTCACCCGCAGGTGTCACCACGGGAACCTGCTGTGAATTCTCCCAAAGGGAAGGCTGCATTTCTTCATCCAGCAAAACCCACAAAACGCCTTCTTCCACAGACCAAAACTCCCGGACAAAAATATGCTTCTCCGTCACATAAAAAGAGGCAAGGTTCCCCCAATAACTTTTTGTACCATTACCCTGTGCCATATTTTCATAAAGCAGCTCCCAGCCATCTATAGCAGATGCCTCTGCTTCTCCCCTTTCGCTTCCCCATTTTCCCACCACTCTATCCGGCCCTTCCTCTATTAGTCTGTACAATCTGACCGTACGGATGCCATCCTTTTTCTCTTCTGTCATACAGTAAATGCTTCCATTTGCAATCCTCCAGTCCCCGTCGGGAAGAACCGCAATCTGTTCCCCTGGCACGGCGTCCGCCAAATCAAGACGATATAACCGCCCTGTATCGTCCTTCTGCGTACAGTATAAAAAATCCGGTGTAAGCTGCAGATCAGACCGACTTATTTTTTCGGATGAAAGCTCCCAGATTGCAGACCTGTTTTCGCCGTTCATATCAGCATAATACAGCCGATACTTGCGTGCTTCCCTATCCTCCAAAATATAGGTCAGCCTTTCCCCATCCGTAACAAACTGCCGCACATTTCCCTCTACCAGCAGCTCCTGACTACTCCCATCTTTTTTTATACGGTATAAACTACCGGCACACGAAAAATAGAAATAGTCTCCCCAGACTTTCAGATAAGGCAGGGAAATATCCGAAAGCCTGCAAAGACCACTGCCGTCCGTACCAACCCGATACAGCATCATATCATCGTTTGTATTAAGAAAATACACAGTATCTCCATCTACATAAATACTTTCGGTCATCACTTTGGCAAGGAGGGTTTGTTCCGTCCCGTCCTCCCTTGCCCGATACAGATAATAATGGTCAAGCTGGCTGCAGTAATAATACCAGCCGTCTGCATATACCATGGAATCCCCTTGTACAAAAGCATCCGCCATGGACACATACGGACGGATTTCATTCCTGTTCGAATGTTTCATGCCCTTCACCGCCACATCCGCGCCGTGCACAAAACAAACGCTGCAGATGACAGCGACAGCCGCCACAATCCTCATACACTGACTGAATCTTTTTATACCTATCTTTGTATTACAGCGCATCTTCACACTTCCCACATTCTTTTGTATGGTACGATTATATTGTTTAAATAGTTAAAAATCAACAAAAAGTATAGCTTTCAAATGAAAATCTGTTATAATATGGTTATGAAAACGCTTGATACGCAAAATATTATTTATAGCATGAAGAATGACGGGAAAACAGGCGATATCCTGTGATTCACACAAAAGGAGACAATAATGGCTATACATAAAAAAGAAAACCGCCTGCTTACGGTTATCACGATTGCTCTGCTGATTTTTATCATAATCGGCACATCAATACTTTTCCTGCAAAATCACCTGTACAATACCCGTGAAAGAGTATGCCGCCTTTCCGATGCCAAACGTGAGGGTACCTCATTTGTCTTTGATGACATTACAGTGGATATTATCACAAGAGGCGGTGAATCAGGAGCATGGATAAACGGTGTAGTTCTGGACGACGAAGGGAATCTCCTTTACCAAAAATCTGTCGGTACTATATATGAATTGGTTGTTATCAACAACACTTACAATACTATCACCGACTGGACAGCTACTGTATACATCCCTGAGGAAATGTGTGTGAATAACACGTGGAACGGTGACTTTGAGTATCATCAGGGTGTAGCGTCGGGCGCAGAAAAGGTGCAGGTGCTTGACCTTGCGGAATATTCCAATTACGATATCACGCTGGATCACTTTATGGCGGCATCCGGGCCCATGATTTGGCTGCATGAGGGAGATTATTTTGTGTATTATCCCGATCTAACCTTAGGTGAAATGCCCATAGTCCCCAAACAGAAGGCAGCAGACAAAGAGAGCAGCATCAGAATCGGTTTTATTATGTATGTTGAGAGACAAGGTCTTGGCTATGTGGCAGATTTTTCCATGGGCGAGATACGTTACCATATGCATGCGAATATTTTTAAAAACCCGTTTTTCTGGGTGTTTTTCACAGCACTGATTATCTGGATAAGCTGCTTTCTTTCGATGATTATTGTAAAGCTGAATTTAAAACGTCTCCTTGAGCGGCAAAAACACGATGAAATGATAATCGAGCAGACCATGCGGACCATTGTCAATTTTATTGAAGCAAAGGATGCAAGCACCATGGGACACTCCCTGCGCGTTGCCCAGTATTCAAGAATGCTTGCCGAAAAAATGGGATTTTCCGAAGATGAATGTAAACGTATTTATTATATTGCACTTATGCACGACTGTGGAAAGATATACATACCTGATGAAATTCTCGGCAAACCGGCAAAGCTTACGGATGAGGAATATGAAATCATGAAAAAACATACCGTCTATGGCGGAGAGATTCTTCGCGACTTCACTTCCATAGACGGCATTGGAACAGGTGCCCTGAGTCACCATGAGCGCTATGACGGAAAAGGTTATCCGAACGGCATCGCGGGTGAAGAGATTCCGATTATAGCCCGCATTATCTGTGTATCAGACGCATTTGATGCGATGAACAGCCGCCGCTGTTACCGCAGCAATCTTGCGGCAGACGTCATTTTGGATGAGCTTAAGAAAAACCGAGGAAAGCAGTTTGACCCGGTTATTGTTGACCATTTGCTGAAGCTCATTGAATCCGGAGCAATTACAATTACAATGGCGGGCTAGACCGCCTCAGATTACCATGCCTGCCAGCACAACACTTGCCAGCAGTCCCGCTAGCATGGAGATAAGCGCCCCCGACAGCGTGTATCGGGTTTTGGTCACTTTTGCTGCTAAGAAATAAACCGACATGGTGTAAAAGATTGTTTCCGTACAGCTCATCAATATGGAGGTCAGCATACCAATATAAGAATCGGTTCCATGCGTCTTGAAAATATCCAGCACCAGTCCCGTTGCCGCTGAGGAAGAAAACATTTTTACCAACGTCAGCGGGACAATATCTGCCGGAATTCCTATTTTTTCCGTAAAACGCCCCAACAAACCACCCAAAAAGCCCATAAAGCCGGAGGCGCGCAGTACGCCTACACCCACCATCAACCCTACCAGCGTCGGCAGAATTCCTGCCACCGTCTTCAAACCTTCTTTGGCGCCGCCAATAAACTCTTCATACACTTGAATCTTGTTTATCAGTCCGTAAGCTACTATGTAAAAGATAAGTACCGGTATAATTACATTTGAAAAATTCGCTAAAAATCCTGCCATTCTAGTTCCCCCTGTCAAATCGTTTTCTGCCTCTCTGCTGCTTTTTCCACACAGATTTTCTGTCCTTCATTTTGCAATAGATAATTGCAATGACCGTCGAAAACAAGGTAGCAATGATAGCAGGCGCAATGACTGCCGCGGGATTGGCGCTTCCGTACTGCGTCCTGTACACAATCATATTGACGGGTATCAACTGCAGCGACGAGGTATTTAAAATCAGAAACGTACACATCTCATTGCTTGCAGCGCGCCCTCTGCTTTTCTCCGCTTTTCCTCCGCCATCAAGATAGGCCGGATTTCCCCTTTCTTCCTCCAGCTTTGCCAGTTCCTCCATTGCTTTTAAGCCCGCAGGCGTACACGCCCAGCCCAGACCTAAAATATTGGCAATAAAGTTAGTTGCGATATACTTTCTCGATTCATGCTTTTTGGGTATATTCGGAAACATAAATGACAAAAAGGGCTGAATACCCGATGCAAGTCCGGCAATCAACCCCGATTTTTCTGCAATTCTCATTAATCCCATCCAAAGTGCCATGACCCCCGCCATAGTGATACAAAGGGAAACCGCCTCCCCTGCGGAGCCAAGCGCTGCGTCCGTTACCGCCTCCATATTTCCCGTAATGGCGGCATACACCACGCCAATCAGTATCATAAACGCCCAGATATAATTCAGCATACTTCCTCATCTACACGCCGTTTATTTATAACATGTATATGAAGCGTACCGCCTAAATATCTCCCCTTTCTTTCTTATTGAGATACTTTTGGGCATACATTAAATCGTCTACTTTTTTCAAAAAATGATCCAGCGAATGATTTTTTACGCGGTTTGTATATACCCCGATGCTGGCATTTAAAGCATAAACCTTGCCGCTGCTTTCATTGTAGGAGCGGATTCCCTGCTTCAGCAGATTTACAATTTCCTCCGTCCGCCCTTCAATGTCCCTTCCGGCAAAGGCTATCAAAAATTCATCTCCGCCTATCCTCGCCCCAAGCTCATGGTGGATGCTGGATCTGATAATGCTTCCCAGCGCCTTGATAGCCTCATCACCTTCCATATGACCATAGGTGTCATTGATTTTCTTCAACCCGTCCATGTCCATGGATATCAGCGTCATATCCAGTTCCTCCGCCGCCTGAAGCAGCGTCTGGATTTTCTGATAAAACCCATTTCTGTTATAGAGTCCTGTCAATAAATCGCACATATAGACCCGCATCAGCTCCATCTGCGCCTTCTGCATCTCCAAAAGCTGCCTAAAGCTTGTGACAAAAGAAGCATACGCAGTAAACCAGAACATATCCAAATCAAAGGCAATGACAGTATAACCAACTGCCTTCCCCTTCATGTGCACGGTGAGCGCCAGAAGAAAATCATTTTCCTCAAGCTGCTTTTCTCTGTCAGGAATCAACTCGCCAAACTCCATGCTCTCCCAACAATCTGTGTCCGGTTTCCCGCCATTGGCGCAATAGCGCAGCACATTCATATTCTTTGTATAGACGGGATTATCCGGCGCGTAGGCGTCTTCTGGGGACTGCCTGCTTATCTCTGCTTCCGATATCAAATCCGTATTGGCACAAAACCAGAAGGTTTTATATTTAAGCGGCTCCATATACTCCGGTATCGCCTCAATAATGTCCGCAAACCTTTCTGTATGCCCGAAATTGGCAATAAGCTGATTTAAATCACCCTGATACTTAATTTGCTGATGCAGCTCTGTCTTCAGCTTCGACATCTCGGAAGCCACATGTGCGGTTTCCAGACTGGTACAGCCGCAGGACGCCCCTATCTCCACTTTATTGTAAATCGGAATCTTTCCGTTTTCATCAACTTTATATTTGCCGGTTTCGATAATTTCAAGCATAACACGGGTAAATTCGTCTAGATTTTGTTCGCCGGTGGTCAGGCGGGGGCTGTTGTATCTCCCTATCTCAAGGCCGTCAAATCCGCTGACCGCCACGTCCTCCGGCACTCTATAGCCTTTATCCTGCAAACATCTGCAAACCGTAATCGCCATCGCATCATTGGCGCATATAATAGCCTCCGGCATGGGCAGATCGTCCTCAAACATCTTCTGCATTGCCGCCTTAGTGGGATCTTCCCAGAAATACCCCCAGTAAACCCGTTCCGGTTCATAAGGTATATTATTTTGGGCAAGAATCTCTTTAAAGACATTCCGGCGTTCTTCTGAGTAACTGTTCTCCGGCATACCTCCCATAAAATTAATGGTACGGTATCCATGATCCTCTACCATATGCCTTACAATTTCACGAAAAGCATCACCGTAGTCAAACACAAGATTAATACAGCCGTCAAAACTTTTGTCCACTGTGATAACGGGAACGCCTTCTTCGTTTGCCCGCTTTACAAGGGCAAGCTGTCCCTCATCGGCTTTAAAGGACTCTGACATCAAAACAATCGCGTCATAGCGCTCGACACTGATGGTATCAAAAATCTTCTTTTCACCAGCATCATTCAAATCGTTGAAATAAAAATAAGAAAGCGTCGAAAAAAACACCACCTTGTAATGGCGCTTTGACGCTTCCGATACCACCTTTTTTATAATGCGTGCCTGTTCGTCATTAAAAAAGCAAGCTAAGACAAATGCCACGACTTTATAGTCTTTTCCCTCAGAATACTTTTTCAATTTGCTCGCCACCGCTTAAAAGTCCTCCTCTACCTGTTTAAAAGTTTTTCCGCTTCCCTCGTTATCTCCTGCAGAATTTCGCTGCAGGACTGCTCTTTCGTGACAATTCCGGCTACCTGCCCCACCATAACAGTACCGTTTATCACATCGCCGTCCAGTACTGCCTTTTGCATGGAATTCATCGCTGCTATCTCCATGTCCAGCCAATAAGTTCCTTCTTTTTCCATTCGCAGGTATTCCCGTGACATCCGGTTTGCGAGCTGGCGCATCGGGCGCCCCTGACTCATACCTGTCACTGTGGAATCTATATCCTTTGCCTTGATAATTCTTTCTTTATAGTTGGGATGTGCAATGGCTTCCTCCGCCACGCAGAAACGGGTTCTCATCTGAATCCCGTCAGCACCCAAAATCATAGCGGCTGCAAAACCTCTGCCGTCTCCGATACCGCCCGACGCTATAACAGGTATCTTCAGCGCATCGGCAACCTGCGGTATCAACGCCATGGTAGTCGTCGCGCCGATATGTCCACCGGCTTCCAAACCCTCCGCTATCACCGCGGCAGCACCCAGACGTTCCATCATCTTGGCAAGCGCCACACTTGAGACCGTCGGAATCACTTTCATACCCGCCGACCTCCAACGTCCCATATAGTTGACAGGATTTCCGGAGTCCGTCGTCACAATCTGCACGCCTTCTTCCACCACAACCTCTGCAATTTCCTCTACATTGGAATATCTCAGCACAATATGCACACCAAAGGGCTTCTTTGTCAGTGCCCTTGCTTTTCTGATTTGCTTTCTTAATGCATCAGAAGACAAGCCGGCAGCACTTATAATGCCAAGGCCACCCGCTTGTGAAACGGCGGCGGCAAGGTGGTATTCTGCCACCCACGCCATACCGCCCTGTATAATAGGATACGCAATGCCGAGCAATTCGGTGATTCGGGTATCCATATTGTTTTACTCTTCGATATCTTTGTCTTTCAGATACTCAATTACATCGCCTACGGTCACAATCTTTTCCAAATCCTCTGAAGGAATCTCTGTGCCGAACTCTTCCTCAAGCGCCATTACCAGCTCAAATAAATCGAGAGAATCTGCTCCTAAATCATCCTTAAAGGAAGTGCTCTCCGTGATATCCGCGCCATCCAGATTTAACTGTTCTTCAATAATTGCAATTACCTTTTCTAACATGATATTCTCCTTTTTTATTTCATAGTAAATTGTTTTACTAATCGAAGTATATGAAGCATATCAAAATTTGTCAAGTGCTTTATGAAGAATCCTTACTTTCCGGATATCACAATTTTATCTACTGCAATATAGGGAAGCACAGAATTGCCGTCCTCAACGGTCTCCTGTGAAACCGCCACCACGTTGTTGAGCATCTCGGCAAGATTACCGTTTATCATGGTTTCACTTACGGCACCCTTTATCTCGCCGTCTTCGATCAGGAAGCTGTTCTTGGCAATACCGGAAAAATCACCGTTTGTCCCGGGCTGTCCGCCTGAAAATCTGCCGACGATAATGCCCTTCTTGATATTTTTAATCATATCGGCATAGGGCGTATTTCCATTCTTCATGATAAGTGCGAAAGAACTGTTCCCCGCACGCTCGAAGCCGGACTTGTTTGCCACATAAAGAGAAAGCATAAAGGATTTCAGCACGCCGTCCTCAATAATATTATAGTCCTCCGATTTGAAACCGTCATGTGTGAAACGCTCGCTGCAGGAGATGCGGGAATCGGTCGGCGCAATGGAAACCGTAATGCTCTCATCCGCCACCTTTGTATTCAGCTTGTCAAGCCAGATACTTGTTTTTTCCAAAATAACGGAATCCGCAACAAAATTACTGATAGCGCTGTAGATAAAACTGCCAAGACTGCTGGGCGTAAGAACCGCAACACCTTCAAACTTGCCCTCTACAGGCACCGTCGTAAGCTGTGCCTCCACATCACACAAATCCTTTTCAAAAGAGCCCAATTCAATAAAGGGCTTATCCAGCTTGTCTGTATTGACACCACTACTGAAAAAGGAAGTCGTCCTATCACCCTCATGGGCAGAATACATCATGGAAATGGAATACTCGCCCCAGAAATACTCGAATTCCGTACCATTTGTATTTTGGTAAAGCATATGGCTTTTTACATGGGATACAATCATCTGCTCCATGACAATCTTGGGATGGTTCGTCCGAATCTCTTCCATAAGCTCCCTTGTTCGTTCAAAAAGCTTATCCGCATCCGGCTCATAGCTGCCCTCACGGAAACACTCCTTTCCTTGATCAGGCGCTATGTCGTAGGCGCTGTCCGCAATACCGGAATCCGCCGAAGCAAGACACTCCTTTACGGTTCCCGCAATCGCCGCTGCATCCAGTTTGTTGGTAAAAGCAGAACCCTTCTTCTGATTTTTAAATGCTGTTATAGAAAGAGAGTTGTCAAAAAGGGTGCGGAACAGGGAAAATTCCCCGCCGTCCACATTAAATTCATGGGTTTCCTTAAAAGTCACGGTATACTGCGCTTTTTCAGCGCCCTCCTGCTTTAAGGCTTCCCCCGTTATCTGTGCAATACTTCTGATATCTTCCATCTTAGCGTCCTCCTATCATAACTTTGCAGCGCAGCGCAGGTCCGCCCATTCCAACGGGCATCGGCTGTTTCTTGCCGCAGAAGCCTGAGCTTGACCATACCATATCGTCGGAAACCATATCCACCGTTTTCAGCATATCAAACGCCACTCCGGAAATCGTAGTATCAAGAATCGCACGCCCTAATTTTCCGTTTTTAATCTCATAGCCCATGCTTACACCAAACATAAACTCACCGGTCGTATCCGCCTGCCCATTGTTTGTGTTTGTCAGATAATAGCCATCTTCCACGGAGGCAATGATATCCTCAAGCTTATCCTTGCCCGGCAGAACGGCCGTATTACGCATACGAATCAGCGGCTCGTCCGAAAAACCGTAGGCACGCGCATTACCCTGCGGCTTCACGCCAAAATGCTCTGCGCTCTCCCTGTTATTCATATAACCTTGCAGAATACCGTCCTGAATCAGCACAGCATCCTCTGCAGGCGTACCCTCATCGTCCAGATAAACCGGCAGCGGCGCTTCCTCGCCCAACGCTGTGTGGGCAAAATCCACCATGGTTACAAGATCCGACGCCACTTGTTTATGCAGCGCCGGTCCCGCCACGGAACCGCCAAGCACCAAATCTGCCTCCACGGTATGTCCTACCGCCTCATGCGCAAGCATACCCGACAAAATGCCGCCGAGCACTACTGTCTTGTAGCCGGCCTCCGCGTACACGCCTTCCCTCTTCTGCATCAGTGTTTCATATAATGCATCGATATCGGCGTAAACCTGTGAAGGCGCTTTGAAAATATCATCAAAATTACCATAACCGCCTATCGGCTTGTACAGTTCAAGAGGCACGCCCGATGTCGATTCACTGTTAAGGAACAGATAAATATAAGTTCTCGGCAATGTGACATGCCCGTCATACCCGTCCGACGTACAGATAATCTTCTCCATGGAGTCTGCGGACAGAACCACGGAACGGCTGGCAAGATTCGGATATTTCTCAGAAATGTAAGCATCCACTTCCTTGACAAATTCTATGTAACGCTTCTGCTCGGTGTCACAAATTACCTTGTTGAGCGGCGTACTTCCCGCGGCAATAGAAGGAAAGTTATCTTTTCCCTTCTGGATATGTTTGTCCATGAACAGCGCATTTTCAGTAGCTGCCTTTAAAACAGCTTCTGCCGCTGCCCCCGTACACTCTGCCATGGAAGAAAAACCGTACACACCGTTTTTGTAAACTCTTGCGGAAACACCTGCCGTTTCCAATCTGGCGTTTGCCGTCAAATTCCCCTGAACAAGGGTAACACGCCTTTGTTTGTTTTCCTGCGCCCGAAGCTCTGTGTGAACTCCGGTGGTAAAAAGCGACTTTTTACCGGAAATGAAATCCTCCAACATAATTGGATACCTCCTTTAAAATAAATGTCCTGCGGCAGCAATGCCGCATAAGCCAAAACAGTTACAGAAGCAGCATATAGACTGCTGCCAATGAAATCACAATTTGGATAATGGCAAAACGGAACACCGTCTGCGTATTCGACCAGCCCAGCTTCTTCCTTACATGGTCATGCAGAGGCGTAAGCGTATTTTTCAAAATCCGTATCTTGAACAGCCGGATGAGCGACAGTTTGACAAGCCCCAGTCCGCCATCCATGATAATGACAAAAGCGGCAGGAATATAGAGCAGCGGGCTGCCGGATTTTAAGATGGCAATACTGATAAACACTCCCATGGCGCGGGAACCGGCATCGCCCATCAACAGTCTGCTCGGCGAAGCATTATACCACAGATAACCGAGAATACATACCATAAAGAGCAGGATTGGAAAAGAAATATCCTTGCCTTTGTCATTTATTTCATTGATCACATAAATGGTAGTCAAGGTAATGATGGTAAGCGTTCCCGAAAGTCCATCGACGCCATCCGCACAGTTTGTCACATTGATGGAACCCCATACCAGAACCACAGCACAGACAGCAAACAACACCGGCGACAACGTTATCTGCCGCCCCATCAGCTCGATTGTACTGGAATTGTACTGCAGGTAAGTAATGGAAACCGCAACCGCAACCGCCAAATCAAGCAGCCCCTTTTTCAGTTCTCCCCAGGGCTTTTCCGCCGTATCGTCAAAAAATCCCGTGAGCATTTCAATTACAATCAGCATCAGGTAAATACAGAGCTCTATGCTGAGTCCGGAGAAAAGCAGCGTGGCGGCTGCAAAGACCAGCACGAATATAATGCCGGCACCTCTTGGTTTGCCCGCGGATTTCTGTCCTTCCACAGCATAGTCCCTGCCATGATCCTTGGGCAGGTAACTACTTAAACAGCTTATCATGAAGCAAGTTGCTGCAAACGCGCCCAGCACTCCGATAAAAGCCAGTAACGGCTGCTTGTCCGCAAAAAAGTATGGAAACATGCTTTATCCTCCTGCATACCGCAGACCGCATCTGCGGTATTGCGTCAATAAATCCTCATCACGTATGCATTATAGCATATAATATGTATTATGCCAATATTTGTAAAGCAACTTTGGGTTTCAGGCGCGACGCTTCCGGCTTGCATCAGATAACGCCCATTCTACAATATATTTCCACAGCGCCGCTTTCGGCAGACTCTTTTCACATATTGCAGAATGGGCTGATTACTGCTAAGAAACAGACAGTTGCTGCCTTACAGTGTCTTTGATGTGAAAAGACCTTTCACATGCGCAACCTCTTCCTCTGTTGCCTTCTGTGCCGGAACATAGTAGGATTTCTCTCTTGCGATCTGATACAGTTCCTCCTGCGACTGCTCACAGGTGCTTCTAAACTGCTTCAGTACACTTTTAAGCTCCTTGTTTTCCGTCTGGGGTATCATCTCCGCATACCGGATAAGTTCTCCGTTGATACCGGTCAGGGTATCTGCTACCATTATTTTTTCCTGCATTTCCATATGATTTTCCTCCTTACTGCAAAAACTTCATAAGCTGCTGCTTATTCTCCATGGCGGACTTTGCGCCTTTTTCAAAAAACTGTTTTACCTTTTCATCGCTTGCACACTTTGCATACTCCTGCATCTTGCAGTGCGTAGTGTCATAACCGCCGATAAGATGTCTCAAATTCTGCAGTTCCAATTCTGATATATTTGTCATTTTTTTACTCCTTTCTGCTTTTTATTCTGCGATTTTATTATTTGAAGCCTCCATGATTTCTATTCAAAAAAGCAGTACAAATATTGTTTTAAAATTCATTTATGTTAATTTACCCAAAAAATCAAGAAAATCCTTTTTTATTATGCTATGCTGTAACTACAGTACGTACTGTAAGTGGAAATGCCGCCTGTGCGGCAGACGGGAGGGAAATTTGAAACTTGATTTATTGGCAGCTGCCTTGGAGGCAATAGAAAACAACCTGACAAACGACATCAAAACAAGTGATATTGCCGACACCTGCGGCTGTTCCAAATCTACCCTTGAAAAATTGTTTCGATGCATAAACCACATAAGTGTGCACGATTATGTGGTTCGGCGCAAAATGGTAAAAGCTGCCCGCATGATTACGGAACAGCCGGAGCTTGGTATTTTGGAAATTGCCCTGTCCTTCGGTTACGGCAGCAATGAAGCCTTTTCGCGCGCATTCAAACAAGTCTGGCACTGTAACCCAAAGGATTTCCGTAAAGAGAACAGATATTTTGAATTATTTCCAAGGCTGCTTTCTCCTTCGGAACCGGGAAAAAATGAAATGGAGGATATTTACATGAATGGAAAAAAGCCATTTGACATAAGTGAATTATATGATTTATTTACAGAACGGAAAAACTGCTGGTTTGTCTGCTGCGATATCGCGCACATGACGCACATCAATGCAATCGCAAGGACGGCCGGTGACATCTCGATTTTGGAATCCATGTCGCGCATGAACGCAGCGGCAGGAGAAGATGATGTGATATTCCGCATCGGCGGCGATGAATTTGTCCTTCTCACCGCGAGCGAGGATCGCCGGTATGCGGAAGAAATTGCCCAAAAAATAACTGCCCAAAATGAGCAGACCTTTACATGGAATGACAGGGAAATTCCGTTAAACCTGCATGTCAGCATCACAAGGCTTGAACAGAACCGCCACATCAAATACTGTGATTTATTCACCACACTGCATACTTCGATTGAAAAGAGTAAGTAAAATCAGAATTTGTATGGAAGACGAAAAGGAGAGGACTCATGTGGAAAGATTTATCAAGAGAATGGAAGGAAACATATGAACTGGCGTGGCTTGCATTCCGCAGTGGAAGTCTGCCGATTGGCTGCATTATCACAGATGCCTCAGGTAATACGATTATTGCGGGCCGGAATGAAACCTGCGAAAACCATTATCCTAACAGACGTACCGCTCATGCGGAAATGTATTGCATGAGAAATATTGATATTGAAAAGTATCCTTCTTTGAAAGAGTATCACTTGTACACAACAATGGAACCTTGTCCCATGTGCATGGGTACTATTGTGATGGGCGGCATTCAGAAGGTTCATGTGGCTGCAAAAGATAAGTATTGCGGTGCTTTGCATTATATTAACTATGACCCCTGGATGAAAAGTAAAAACATGGAGATATATCTTGAGGAAGGCGAATTAGAGGCCGTTCAGCTGGTTCAGCAAGGTTACCATGAATTACGGAGATATGACGGAAAAATGAGTATGGTATTGGAACAATTCCAATTAGATTGTCCTAGGGCCGTTGAGGTTGCAGTTATATTGTATCAAGAAAGATACTTAGACAAGTGTGTTGATAATAATACGTCATATTGCGAGATATATGATCACATTTGCGGTTTATTGGGTTTAGAAGAAACATGACAGCGGAATTTCTCTATTTCAGGGATTCCAATTCCAGTTTGTTGGTCAATTTGACGATGAAGAAATTTTATCGGTGCTTATCAACACAAAGGGTAAAAGGAAGGTATTTTCTGCCAAAAAGGCTGCCGCCTGATTTAGCGGCAGCCTTTCCTTTTACATTTGATGGCGTACCACCCTGTATTCGTCATCCTGTGAAAAATAGGGACAATCGTTACAGCTTCCCGACAAAAAACGGTACATTTCGTCCTCGTCCAGATTCACGCCACAGGTATAATATTCCTCTTCCTCATCATATTCATAATTTGCACACATATCGCATCTGCTCTGCATTATCTTGTTCCTCTCCAGGTTTTGCTTTTCGCGGTGTATCCCGCTATTATCCTGCCGTATCATTTCATCCATATGCCTTACTTTTTGTGAAGCTGCTCATAAATTTCCCGTTTTCCTACGCCTCTGTCTTTTGCGACCTGCTTCATCGCCGCCTTGGAATCCATGCCACGCTCTTCATAAAACGCCATGTGCTCTGTAATCTCCATGCTCTCCCATGCCGCAATCGCTTCCTGCTTTTTCTCTTCCCTGCTCTTTCCGGCAAGCACCAGCACGTACTCGCCCCGCGGTTCTTCCGCTTCATATTTTTGCAAAGCGGCTTTCAAAGTTGTCGGCAGCACGGTTTCAAACTTTTTCGTCAGCTCCCTGCAAAGGGTTATTTTTCTGTCCCCCAATATTTCTGACAACTCTGTCAGTGTTTTCGTCAGATGGTGCGGCGCTTCATAGAGGATAATGGTTCTTGTCTCCTCCTTCAGTTCCTCCAATATTTCTCTTCTCTCTTTTTTATCTGCAGGCAGGAAGCCCTCAAAGCAAAAACGCCTTGTGGAAAGCCCTGACAAAGTCAGCGCCGTGATGCAGGCTGCCGGACCGGGAAGACTTGTCACAGCAATTCCCGCCTCCTGACACATACGCACCAGCACTTCCCCGGGATCGGAAATAGCAGGCGTGCCGGCATCCGTAATCAAAGCAATATCCTTCCCCTCCTGCATCCATGCTGTCAACTGTTTTGCCTTTTCCACCTTATTATACTCGTGATAACTTGTCATGGGCGTGTGAATGTCAAACGCCGTGAGCAGCTTTATGCTGTTCCGCGTGTCCTCCGCCGCAATCATGTCCACCTGCTTTAAAGTATCTATAACTCTCGGCGTCATATCCTGTAAATTCCCTATTGGTGTTGCGCACAAATACAACATTCCTGCCATTACGAAACCTCTTTCTTTCTCCTTTTGCCAAGACTCAATACCCGTATATATCACGGATTTCCGGCATATAAACACCGGGCTCCTTAAAAATAATGAGCGGCTTTTCCACCGTCATGCGCGGCTTACCGCCGCGGACTCCTTCAATCAGAATCATGTTCGGCTCTTTATCCACAAAGGGATAGACAAGCTGCATGCGCTTTGGTTCCAGCTTGTACTTTGTCATAACCGTAATAATCTCCGCCAGCCGGAAGGGTCTGTGCACCATAAAAAAATGTCCCCCCGTCTTCAGAAGCTTTGCCGCCTGACTTACCACATCCTCCAGTGTGCAGAGTACTTCATGGCGCGCAATCGCCTTCGGCGCGTCAGGATTGCGCAGTCCGTGCTCCTCTATCATGTAGGGCGGATTGCTGGTAATGACGTCAAAAGAGGCAGACGGAAACAAGCTGTCTGCCTTTCTGATATCACCTGTCAAAATATCAATTTTTTCGGACAAACCATTAAGGGCTACACTCCGTCTCGCCATGTCCGCACTCTCTTCCTGTATCTCCAGACCAATCAGATGAGAGGCCGGCGTTTTTGCCTCTAAAAGTATAGGAATAATGCCGGTTCCCGTTCCCAAATCAAGAACGGTTCCGTTCGGCTTCACACTTACGAAACCGGACAGCAAAACAGCATCCATGCCAAAACAGAATTTGTCGGGATTCTGGATAATCTGATACCCATTTCTCTGCAACTCATCAAGGCGTTCCTTTTCCTTCAGACTAATTGTCTTCAAAGTTTGTCTTTCCTTCCTTCTTTCCGTTTCGGTAATTGTGCCGGTTTCGGGAGCGGCCGTCTCTTTGATGGCGCTCACGCCTTTCCTCGCCCTCTTCTCTGTACGCACGGTTTTTGTTGTTCTCCCACCGTGCACCGTCTTCTCTGCGGCGTTCCTGCTTATTGTCCCGTCTTCCATTACGGTTGTTTCTTCCGCCTTTTCTATCCTGATACTGCCTTTCAGATTCCTCCGCTCTTTCTGCGAAATTCTCTTTTCGATTTCGGCTTCTATCCGTTTTCTCCACCCTGTCGGGTTTGTCCTGCCCAAAGGAACTTCTGTCCTGCCTGAATTCCTTTTTATAGCTGCGTTCCGCCGGCTTTTCAGGAAGTCTCTCTTCAACAGTCTCCAGTTCTTCTTCTGCCTCCAGCTTTTCCAGCTCTTTTAACTCTTCAGCCGACAGATCCAGATTTTCTTTTTTCCCGTGCATCCTCTTGAAGCGAAGATCCTCCACTTTATACTCGCGGATTTCCTTCTCGTCGTCCACATCCACAATCACCTTTACACGCTGGCGGAGCACATTGACGCTCTGTACTTCTCCCTTGAGCCCGTCCGCTGTGGTGACATAGTCCCCCGTGTTCGGCAGCCTGCGGTTTAACTCCTCGTAGGTCTCCTCCTCATGCTTTAAGCAGCACATCAGTCTGCCGCATACCCCGGATATCTTTGTAGGATTCAGTGAAAGATTCTGCTCCTTCGCCATCTTAATGGATACCGGTATAAACTCAGAAAGATGCGTGTGACAGCAAAGCGGCCTGCCGCAGATACCGATTCCTCCTACAATCTTCGTCTCGTCCCTGACTCCGACCTGTCTCAGTTCAATCCTGGTCTTGAACACACTGGCCAAATCCTTCACCAGTTCCCTGAAATCAATTCTTCCGTCAGCCGTAAAGTAAAAAAGCACTTTATTGTTATCAAAGGTATACTCTGCATCTATCAGCTTCATCTCAAGGCCATGGTCGCGTATCTTTTCCAAACAAATTTTATAGGCTTCCTTCTCCTTGCGCTTATTACCTGCCTCCTGCTCAATATCCCGCTGATTCGCAATTCGCAGCACCGGCTTTAAGGGCTGCACGATTTTCTCATCCTCCACCTCTCTGGGTGCGCTGACAACTGTACCGAACTCTATTCCTCGGGCTGTCTCCACGATCACATGCCCGCCTCTTTCCACCTGAAAATCCAGCGGATCAAAAAAATAAATCTTACCCGCTGTACGAAATCTTACTCCTATTACCTTTGTCATCTATATACCTCCACATGCATTTATTAAACTGCGCCGGCACAGCTTAACCATACTCTTTTATGTCCAGAAGCAAAAGCTCCATGGCCAAATCAAAGTTTACGTTGGCTTCCAGTCTGCTCTTCGCTCTCGAAAGCGACTGAATGATTGTTTCTATTCCTTCATAAGAAGTCCTTCCGGCAATCTTTCTTATATTTTGTGTTTCTTCGCGGAATACCAGATGATTGGCATCTCTGGTCGCCTTAAACAAAAGCACGTCCCTGTACCAGATGGCAAGAATATCCAGATAATCTTCTACATCCAGCTTGTACTCCGCAATTTTTTTGATGGCGGCAATCATCTCCGTCACATCCATATCATGTACATACTTTAATAAGGAAATGGCTTCCTCTTTTACCTTTTCAAAGTCCTCGCTTGACGCAAGGTGCTTTGCTTTTCCCACATTTCCTCTTGCAAATGCGGCGCAGACGTCAGCCTTGTAATCAGGAACCTGCATTTGCTCCATCAAAAATTTTTTAATAAGCTCGTCCGAAACAGGCTTCATATGTAAGATAACACATCTGCTCAAAATTGTCTGTAGTAAAGAGTTAACATTTGTGGTAAGAAGTAGTATCACCGCATAAGCAGGGGGCTCCTCCAATGTCTTTAACAGCGCATTCTGAGCCTGTACCGTCATTTTCTCAGCTTCGCTTATAATATAAATTTTGTAAGGACTGCTGTAAGGTTTTATGGCAACATCACCGTTAATCTGTGCCCTGATATCATCTACACCGATGGAACCCGGCTTTTCATGGGTCAGATAAATAATATCCGGCTGATTGCCCGAGAGCGCCTGTTTGCAGGAATGGCACTGCTGGCAAGGCTCTTCGCCGCCTTTCTCGCATTGCAGCGCCATGGCAAAAACACGGGCAACAAATTCCTTTCCGGAAAACCGCTCGCCATTTATAATGTATGCATGGGAAACTTTCCCCGTGGCAATTGCATTCTTCAGATGTGATTTAATCTGCTCCTGACCGATAATATCCTTAAATTCCGCCATCCGCTTCTCCTTTTATCCCAAAAGCATTATAAAATGCTCACGTAAATATGTCCAGCAGCAACCCCTTGATTTCGCCGATTTTATTTAAAATGTCAAGATTGTCTGTTTCATCCTTAACCAACTCCTGTGCCAGTTCATCCAGATTTTCATCTATCAGGCGGATAATGCCATACACTCTGTGCCGTCCCCTTTTGTCCAGAAAATTCTCACGGGAAAAGGAGTGAGAACGGCTGACCACCTCATTTAGAAACTCTTTTATCAGACCACGGTAGCGTTTCATGTCCCGCACATCCCGACGCTTATAAAGCCGCTCTCCCTGTTCTGTAATTTCCTCCATAAGCCCCTGCAGCTTCGCCTGCAGCTCTGCTTCCTCTACATGACTGGCAAGCGTAAACTTAAAACTGCCGTCTGTAGGCTTTGTTTCCAGCGCCTGCTGTACCTGCTGCACCGGCTGCATTTGACCGACCTTAATTTCCATACGCTTACCTCCTTATTTTATTTATCGGCATATTACAGCATTTCAGAAATATATTTTTTGATTTCCGAGAGACATTGTTCCAAATTATCATTCCGAAAACGCTTTGTGATGCCGGCGCGCCTCACTTTGTCCTCCGCAAAATCTTCACTGTCCGCTAAAAACCGCCGGCACATCTCCTCGTACTTGGGAAACTGCTGCTTTTTCTCCCTGTTCAAAGCGCGCTGCAACCTGACTCCGTCGTCCAGCTCAATCAGCACAGGCAGCATCTTCTCTTCTCCGAAATATGTCCGAATGCTTTCATATGACTCCAGCGTCCCGATGCAGATATAATTCTTTTCCGTCAAGTCAATCTGTCCATCGTCCACCGTAAAGTAACGCCATAACCCATGGCAGGTCTGATATACCCGATACTCAATCACCCTGCCGCTCTTTTCCAAAGCTTCAAAGCCTTCCTCATCGGTAAAAAAATATTCCCGTCCATTCTTTTCCTTAATCCGTATCGGCCTTGTTGTATAAGGAATTATTTTTACCAGCCCAAAGCAATTGTCTGTCAGAAGTCTTTTATAAATAGTATCCTTTCCCGTGGAGCTTTTCCCCATCAGGTACACTATCTTCCCCATTTTACTATGCTACCTCAACCACATGAATCATATCGGTATTGCCGGCAATCCCCAGCGGCACGCCTGCCGTGATGACAACGGTATCACCCGACTTAATCAATCCCGCCTGTTTGCTCTTAAACACCGCCTCTTCAAAAAGTTCATCCGTCGTCTCTTCCTTGTTAATCATAACCGGATTGACGCCCCAGAGCAGATAAAGCTGTCTGCACACCTTTTCGTCCACCGCGCAGCCTATCACCTGGCAGCCGGGCTTATAACGCGCAATCATGTTAGCAGTAAAGCCCGACATGGTAACCGTAATAATGGCCGCTGCATTCAGATTCATTGCAACGCTGCAGGTTGCATAGGAAATGGCAGTTGTAATATCCGACGTTTGGGTATCCATACACTGGTTTTCCTGCAGGCGGGAACGGTAATCGATGTCCTTCTCCGTGCGCTCTGCTATACGCGCCATGGTCTTTACCGATTCTATCGGATACAGCCCTGCTGCGCTCTCTCCGGAGAGCATAATCGCCGTTGTGCCGTCGTAAATGGCATTGGCAATATCGGTTGTCTCCGCCCTTGTCGGACGGGGATTCTTTATCATTGATTCGAGCATCTGTGTTGCCGTAATGACGTGCTTACCCTTTGCCACCGCCATCTTAATCATCTTCTTCTGCAGAATCGGCACTTCTTCCATGGCGACCTCAACGCCCATATCGCCGCGCGCCACCATGATACCGTCTGACACATCAATAATCTCCTCCAAATTGTTGATGCCCTGCATATTCTCTATCTTTGCTATGATTTTCATTTTGCTTCCGCGCTCATCCAAAATCTTCTTTACCTCAAGGATATCCTCCTTGGTACGGGCAAAGGACGCTGCCAGAAAATCAAAGCCCTGTTCAATTCCAAATATGATATCTTCCATATCTACGGGGCTTATATAAGGCATGGACAAAACCGCTCCCGGCACATTCACGCCCTTGTGGTTGGATACAAAGCCGCCGTTTACCACACGGCACACAATATCATTGCCCTTGATCTCTTTTACCACCATCTCAATCAGTCCGTCGTCAATCAAAATTGTGGTTCCGACATTAATGTCATTTTTTAGATTTGCATACGTGATGGAGGCTCTTTGCGCTGTTCCCATTACCTCGTCCGTCGTCAGCGTGAAAAGCTCTCCTGCTGTTAATTCCACCTTGCCACCTTCAAAATCCCGCAGCCTGATTTCAGGCCCTTTGGTATCCAGAAGCGTAGCCACCGGCAAATCCAATTCTTTCCTCACTTTTAAAACTCTATTATACTTTTCCAACTGCTCCTCATGTGTCCCATGCGAAAAATTGAACCTCGCCACATTCATGCCGGCAAGCATAAGCTCCTTCAGCTTCTCTTCGCTGTCACATGCCGGTCCTATTGTACAGATAATTTTTGTCTTTCTCATGTTTGCTCCCTTCTTTGGCGGATGCACCAACCATATTATTTTATAATTTCTACGTATAGCTGACAGTTTTGCTCTTCTATTCCCTGTACTGTCAAGCCGTCTTTTACACATTCCTGTAAATAACGACAGATTTCCTCTGTGATAATTTCCCCCGGTACCACAATCGGAATGTCCGGCGGATATGGTACAATAAAACCGCCTGCTACTCTTCCTGCCGCTTTGTCCAGCGGAACCCTCTCCGTTTCCTTGTCCCACGCCTCATGAAGCGGATATCTCTGTTCAGGACAAATCCATTGCCCCTGCCAATCGTACAGCTCCCGGGCGGCCAAAGACCGGTGCCCGCGCTCTAACTCGCTGTCTATTGCCAAAAGCGCCTTTGTCAGCCTCTCATAGCCCTCTGTCGTGTCCCCTATCGTAAACATTGCCAACGCATATCTCCCTGCCGCCATTTCAAGCTGCAAATGATATTGGTTCAGCAATTTATCATATAGCTGCTTTCCTGACAAGCTGCCGGTGGTATCCATTATCACCAGCTTGCCCTTGTCCATATTCTTTTCCTGAAGAAAACGGAGCGCTTTGCAGCCTCCAAGTATTTCCAACATTTCGTTCCAGTTTTTTTCAAAATCCCCGAAGAGTCTTTCCGCACCTTCCGCTGCTATTTCAATGGCTTCCTCCATCCCTGCCATAAAAATATAGGACGGACTGCTTGACTGGTAAATTTCCAAAAACCTTTTCAGCTTTCGGCGATCTATCAGTCCGCCATTTACATGCAGAATAGCTGTCTGCGTCATGGACGGCAATGTTTTGTGAAGGCTCTGTATCACCAAATCCGCCCCCAGACGGGAAGCGTTTGGCTGCCAGCCCTCATGAAAGCCCAGATGTGCACCATGCGCTTCATCTACAATCAATGGGATTCCTCTTCGGTGTACAATCTTCACAATTTCTGCTGTCTCTGCTGTCAGACCTTCATAAGTGGGCGAGACAATCAGCACTGCCCTTATATCCGCATCCTCCGCAAGCGCCTGCTCCACCTGCGCTGCAGTTGCCGCCAGCATACAGCCGAACTCCGGATGTATGCCCGGCAGTAAATAAGTTATTTCCAGACTTCTCAAATATGCTGCATGATACACGGATTTATGACTTCCCCGCACCATCAGCAGTTTTCCTCTTTTCGGCAGGGCTGCAGACACAGCACTCAGTATCCCCGATGTACTGCCGTTTACCAGAAAAAAGCTTTCTTCAGCGCCATATACCTCCGCTGCCCGCATCTGTAACCGGTGTAAAATTCCCTTGGCGTCATGTAAGTTATCAAAGCCCTCTATCTCTGTAATATCCCACGCCGCTACCGGTGCCAGCGCTTCTCCAAACAACCGCCTCTTGTGTCCCGGCATGTGATATGGGTAATAATCGGACCCCGCATATTCCTCCAGCTTTTTCTGCAAGCTTCCCATGTTCAGCCTTCCTCTCCCATCCGGCTTACTCCATGCCCTTTGTGAACATGGAAAGTTTCCAAAAGAGAGCACCATTTATCTGCAGTTGTAACGATCCATGCTTCCCTGCACATGGGCGGCACTACAGTCAGCGGCCACATATGCTTTTTAATAATATCCTTCTCCCTCGGCGTCAGCTTATACTCCTTCATTGCATTGCGAAGCGCAATACCCGGGTGGTAAAAACCATGCAGTCTGCCCTGCCTGCCGGCAGTATGCCAGTCATACAAAAAATAGTCATGTAAAAGCGCGCCTCTCACCAATTCATCTTTTTTGCACTTAACACCCAGTTTTTCCAGCTTCTCACTAATCGCAAGACTATACCTCGCCACATCCATGCAATGGCTGTTTACCGTCATATTGCCATGCTGAATATATGTTTTTGTCTTTTTAAAATTGGGAGACTTCAGAATATCTGAGGCATTACGCATTATCTGCTTATGCCGCCTGTGCTGCTCCCTGTATTTTTTTATCCATTTTTCAGCCTGCCTGCAATTTCGAAATTTTTCGCCTTTCATAAAAAATCTCCTCACAGTCTCTCTTGTACTTCCATGTCAATAATAATAGCAAATCACGGGGAAACCGGTAGACATATATTCGTATATAGTCTTTGCCATCTTCAGCGGAAGATTGATACAGCCGTGCGACCCGTTTGTCAGATAAATATCTCCCCCAAAGCTTCTCCTCCATGTCGCATCGTGCATACCTATATTTCCGTTAAAGGGCATCCAGTAACTAACCGGCGTCTCATAATCAGGTCCGCGCAGCACGGCATTCCGTGTCTTATAAGTCAATCCAAATACGCCCGCCGGCGTAGAATTACCATTTGCTGCATTTCCCGATACAAAATCAGTTTCTAAAACCATTTCTCCGTCAATGTACAAATACAAATGCTGGTCCGTCAGATTAATTTCCACATAGGAATCGCCGATATCATCTTCTCCCTTCACCCAGCCCTCACTGGTATATATGGGTTCCCGCTCTGTAACAGCGCCTGCCAGAATCAATTCTATCAAAGCTTCTGTCTCCGCGCTCCTGTTCGTTTTCCATCCATAGGCTCCGCTTGGAAGTGTCAGCGTCAGACCGGAAGTTGTAACAAATTTCCGCTTTTTACCATATGTGTCATATTCCTTTGCCATCTGCGCAACATATGCGGCAACCTGTTCCTCGTCAAGCGTAATCTCCTCGCCGTCAAGCACCATCCACTGATGAATCAGTTCGCCATCTAATATCTCCTGTGTCCCGTTCCAGTCATAGGTAATGCAGGTTCCTACCACTCTGTTCAACGCTTCCAGTCTTTTCTTGAGTTGTTCATTGTCTGCGGTAATTTCTGCCGTTTTAAAGCATCCTGCTTCATACAGATCCAGAGAATCCTGCATGCCGATCAAAGCCTCTGCCGCACACGCTATGGTTATCTCCTGCTCCAGCACCGTGCCTTCCCTCTCAGGCACAATTACAAATTGTTTTAACTCCTCTTGATATTCACTGATATATGCATCCTGAGGCGCTTCGCCGCGAGAAACATCAAACAACCCTCGCTGCTCTAACAGCCTTTGCAATTTTGCCATGTCATATTGCGGCGAAATTACAATTTCTCGGGTTTCACCCTCTTCTGAAAAAACATATATAAACCATTTGTATGCATTCTGCCCTTCCAGAATCTTTGACAACTCCTCCTCAACAGGAAATACCATCTGCACATCTGACGGCAAGACCTCCATAATCTCTTCGCCCTCCCTGTCAAGCAGCTTCAGACTGTAATTGTCAGCATACCATTGCTGTATTTTATCTGCCGCTTCCTGCAGGCTCATATTTCCACAGCTTACTCCATTGACCTCCAACTGCGGAAAAAAGCTCCTTTTGTAATAGTAAACGCCTCTGCCATATGCAAACGCCAGTGCAATTACAAAAATCATCACCAGCAATACGGCAACAATACGTCCCTTCTTGCGTCGTTTTTTAACAACCTTTCCCTCTTCGCTGATCTCATTCTGCCCATCATCAGCTTTCTGTATCCCATCAGAGCTGCCGTCCACACCCTTATTCAACTCTTGTTTCTCACGATTGTCCGCTTCCAAATCTTCCTGATTTGGTTTTGCATTATCGGTTGTTTCTGTGCCTTCCTGCTTTGATTCTGTATTAGCGGCTGTTTCTGTACCTTTTTGATTCAGTTCTGCATTTGTGACTGTTTCTGTACCTTTTTGACTTGGTTCTGCATTTACAGCCATTTCTGTGCTTTCTTGACTCAACTCTGCATTTACAGCCGTTTCTGTTTTTTCTTGACTTAACTCTGCATTTACAGTCGTTTCTGTACCTTCTTGACTTGGTTCTGTATTTGCGACTGTTTCAGTACTTTCCTGATTTAGTCTTACGTTACTAGCTGCTTCGCCGCTCTTCTGGTCCACACTCGTGCCTTTTACGTCTTTCGCAATTTCGTCTTTGGTGAACTTTTTCATTTCATTTTCCATCCTAAAACCATATTGTATCCTGACAGGTCAATTTAGTATTTATTATACCATTAATCTTTTCAAAAGAATAGCACCATAATCAAAAAGGTACAAACATTCTCTATTTTACGCACAAAAAAAGACCTTCTCGGTCTTATAAGCACGGCGATTTGTATCAACGACTCTGCTTCTCAATGAAGCACGGCGATTTGTAGCAACGACTCTGCTTCGAATGAAGCACGGGGGATTCGAACCCCCGACAACCTGATTAAAAGTCAGGTGCTCTACCGACTGAGCTAGTGCTCCTTATTTTTTTACATGATGAATGCCCAGAACCGGAATCGAACCAGTGACACGAGGATTTTCAGTCCTCTGCTCTACCAACTGAGCTATCTGGGCATTGAGTAGCGGGGACAGGATTTGAACCTATGACCTTCGGGTTATGAGCCCGACGAGCTTCCAGACTGCTCCACCCCGCGTTATTCAGTTAATACATTCATATGCTTTATCCACTGACTTTATGCATAAAGCAAATGGATGGAGGTGGATTCGAACCACCGAAGCAATTTGCAGCAGATTTACAGTCTGTCCCCTTTGGCCACTCGGGAATCCATCCATGAAGCCGATGATCGGACTCGAACCGATAACCTGCTGATTACAAATCAGCTGCTCTGCCAATTGAGCCACATCGGCAAGTCGCTATTCACAGCCAAATGGGACCTACAGGGCTCGAACCTGTGACCCTCTGCTTGTAAGGCAGATGCTCTCCCAGCTGAGCTAAGATCCCACATGTAGTTCATCTTTACATATATAAATATGTGACGACCCAGATCGGACTCGAACCGACGACCTCCGCCGTGACAGGGCGGCGCTCTAACCAACTGAGCCACTAGGCCTTATAAAGATACCTTATTCCAATAACTTTGGAACATTGTACCTTCAAAACCGAACACTGGAACACACCCTCCCTTACAGGAAAACCCTTCCTGCCTCCTGGTTAAGCCC
>JAIDHX010000033.1 GCA_029053015.1 Lachnospiraceae bacterium | reverse complement strand
GCTACTGTATCACCCTCGTTCAATTTGGGCGGAATGATTAGATTTTTCATTTTGCTTCCTCCTTAAACTTCAATTTGACGAATTCCCTTGTTCATAATTCATTTTCTTTTACTGCGGCAATCATAAATTGATAACCACCGATTCTGACTTCAAATGCCTTATCACCCCATGGCTGAACCGTTAGCTTAGTTGGTTTCAGTGCCAGATGGTTTTTATATAGTTGCTGAATCTGAACAGTAGGTACGGTTATGTAGATTTCAACACCACACCCGATATGAGGGATATGATTGTCGGAAACATATCCCTCTGTGACGCCAAGCAGTACAGAGTTGCCGCAAAGTGATACCCCTACCAAAGGGTCGCCACTTTCCCGAGGCTGCGAAAAATCAATATTCCATCCAGCGGTTGCAAATTCCTCTGCTGTCTTATATGGGTCTATACAAGCAAGAATAGGTCTAATCATTTTACCCTCCTTTAACCGTACATGCAAAAATCCCGATTTATATACTTGAATATAAAAAATTTTTGTTGTTTGCAATGTATATTTATAAGCCCGTTTTTAGTGGGTTTGTCTCATCAAGCAATTTTTTCAGAACCTCCATTTGAGAGGCTGTAATTGTGGCACCTTCTCCATATTCAGTGTGTTCTGCATTCCATGTTCTTATATCATAAACAGGTTCTTTATTATCCCATGAAATGAAATTCAGTTCCTTTGTCCATCCATTATTACGTTTAGACAAATCACCTATATGCTTGTAAATTGTATATTTTTTCATCCTGCTTCACTCCGTGTAATCGTTATGGTTCGTGATTCGATTTAGCAAATTTTATCACAGTTAATCTTTACTATCAACCAGTATATTGTTTTCTTATAAAACGAAAATAATTGAACTTGCATAACATTTACTGCGGTTAAAATCAAAAAATAGGGCTTCCCATTTTCGGATTTTTGTATTACAATGCAATTAGTCATCTGTTGATGCTCTGATTTTTCAAGAAAAGTCTTTTTTTACCCCATACACGGTTGTAAATAAAAAGAAAGAATAGCGCATTTTCGGATTGTTGTTGAAACGGGTTAAGGAGGCCCAAAGGTTGATGAGAGAGAAGTACGAGTCACTGGCACTTGCAGATTTGAAGGGAATTGCGAAAGCGAGGGGAATGAAAGGTGTTTCCACCATGAAAAAAGCACAGTTGGTGGAAGCGATGCTTGCGCAGGACGAAAAGGATAAGGCGGCAAAGCAGTCGTCGTCTGCAGGGGAAGAGCATTCGGGCAGACAGGAAGAAAAACAGCAGGAAGGGCGCGTTTATACAGAGCGGAAACAGGAAGAGCGCAGCCATGTGGAAAGAAAGTCTGAGGAGCGCGGTTACGCTAACGGAGAAAAGAAGCAGGAAGAGCGTGCATATGCAGAAAGAAAGCCGGAGGAGCGCCGCTACACGGAGCGTAAGCCGGAGGAACGCCGTTATACCTACGGAGAACGCAAGCAGGAAGAACGACGTGTTGAGGAGCGAGGAATAGAAGAAAGAAGACCGGTGCAGACCGCGGGAAGCGAGGTACATGCGCGTCCGGTGCAGAATATTGACAGAAATGCAGTATATGATATGAATACTTTTCCGCCCGAGCTTGACAGTGGGCAGGAGGCAAACGGAATTTTGGAGGTTATGCCGGATGGCTACGGCTTTATCCGCTGTGCCAACTACATGCCCGGGGAAAACGACGTGTATGTGGCGCCCAGCCAGATACGCAGGTTTGGTTTAAAGACGGGCGATATTCTGGTGGGGAACAAGCGCACCAAGACCCAGCAGGAGAAATTCAGTGCGCTGTTATACATTAAGACAATCAACGGATTTCCTATAGAAGTGGCGCTGCGGCGCAGAAGTTTTGAGGATATGACGCCGATTTTCCCGGATGAGAGGATCCGTCTGGAAGTTCCCGGCGCAAGCATAGCCATGCGTGTCATGGATATGGTGAGCCCGATAGGAAAGGGACAGAGAGGTATGATTGTGTCCCCGCCCAAGGCAGGAAAAACCACGCTGTTAAAGCAGGTGGCAAAATCCATCCTGCGGGGAGAGCCCAATATGCATATGCTGATTCTTTTGATTGATGAGCGTCCCGAGGAAGTGACGGACATCAAGGAAGCGATTGAGGGCGAAAATGTAGAGGTGATTTATTCTACCTTTGATGAATTGCCGGAACATCACAAGAGGGTTTCAGAGATGGTAATCGAGCGCGCAAAGCGTCTGGTGGAGCACGGCATGGATGTGGTGATTCTTTTGGACAGCATAACACGTCTTACGCGTGCTTACAATCAGGTGGTGCCGCCCAGCGGTCGTACGCTTTCCGGCGGTCTTGACCCTGCGGCGCTGCATATGCCAAAACGCTTTTTCGGCGCGGCAAGAAACCTGCGCGGCGGCGGCAGCCTGACGATTTTAGCTACGGCGCTGGTGGAGACGGGCTCAAAAATGGATGATGTGGTTTATGAGGAGTTCAAGGGAACCGGCAACATGGAAATGGTGCTGGACCGCAAGCTTTCGGAAAAGCGCATTTTCCCCGCCATCGATTTGCAGAAGTCCGGCACGAGAAGAGAGGATTTGCTGCTCAATACGGACGAGCTGGAAGCGATTAACATTATGCGCAAGGCATTGAACGGCATGAAGGCAGATGAAGCAGCGGACCGTATTCTCGATATGTTTTCACGCACGCGAAACAATCAGGAATTTGTAAATACTGTCAAAAAAATGAAGTTTATTTAAAAAATGCTTGCATATTGGTGAATAGCATGTTACAATAACAACGCTGTTTGTGGTGGCATAAGCAGTGCGGATAAAAACAGCAAATAAGTGTATATGAATATAGAAGAGGTGAAAGAAATGAAAGAAGGAATCCATCCCCAGTACTATCAGGCAACTGTTACCTGCAACTGTGGTAATACGTTTGTAACCGGTTCAACCAAGCCTGAAATCCACGTAGAAGTATGTTCAAAATGTCATTCGTTCTACACAGGACAGCAGAAAACTGTCAGGGCTGACGGACGTATTGACAAGTTCAATAAGAAATACGGTGTGGAAAACAAGTAATTTTTCCCAAAATAAGATTTCTAAAAGGTTGAGGTGCGAGCTTCAACCTTTTATGTTAGTACAGGATATCAGGAAGGGCATGATTTTATGGCAAGAAAGAGAAAGGCACATTATTCCGGCATCGGCGGACAGGCGGTTTTGGAAGGTGTTATGATGAAAAATAAAGAGAAGTATGCAGTTGCAGTCAGAAAGCCCGACGGTGAAATTGAGGTAGAGGTGGAGAATTATCAGGGACTGCTTCATGGAAACCGCTTGAAGGAACTTCCTTTTGTCAGGGGGATTTTTAACTTTGCGGACTCTATGATACTGGGAATGAAATGCCTGAATTATTCCGCAAACTTTTACGAAGATGAAGATGCAAAGGAAACTGTGGTTGACAGGGCGCTGAATAAGGTGACGCGCGGAAGAGCGGAAAAGGTATTTACGGCAATCGTTACGATTTTTTCCATTGTGCTTGCAGTCGGCATCTTTATTGTGCTGCCGTATTTTATTACCTCTTATTTTAAGGAATATGTGCGCAGCAACGCGTTGATGACGCTGATTGAGGGTGTCATCCGAATCCTTATCTTTTTGCTTTACGTGCTCGGCATATCTTTGATGAAGGATATCAAGAGGATCTATATGTACCATGGTGCGGAGCATAAATGTATCAACTGTCTTGAAAAGGGCAGACCGCTTACCGTGCGGAACGTGATACACAGCTCCAGACTTCACAAACGCTGCGGCACCAGCTTTATGTTTTTTGTTATGTTTGTGAGCATTATCCTGTTTTTCTTTATTCAGGTCAGCAATCCGCTGGCAAAAGTGGCGCTGCGTATCCTGCTGATTCCGGTGATTGCGGGTATTTCTTATGAGCTGATACGTCTGGCCGGCAGGAGCAACAATGTGTTTGTGAAGCTTTTGTCCCTGCCCGGTATGCTGATACAAAAGCTTACCACCAAGGAACCGTCAAAGGACATGATAGAGGTTGCCATTGCATCCGTGGAAGCTGTATTTGACTGGAAAAATTATCTGGCAGAGGAGTTTGGCTACGAGGAAAAGGAGGCGCCTGCGCAGAAGAGCGAGGAGGAATAGGCGCAGATGCAGGATTTGATAAGTTATAGAGAATGTTATCAAAGTGGAGCGAAGAGGCTGCGTGATGCAGGTGTGCCGGAACCGGAGACAGATGCAAGGCTGCTCCTGGAATTTGTGTGTGGTACGAATTATAATACGCTGCTTGCGCATGGTGAGATAAAGGTTTCAAGGGAGAAAGAGGCTGATTATGAAGCATTGATAAAACGTCGGGAAAAGAGGGAGCCGCTGCAGCTTCTGACCGGGGAGCAGGATTTTTGCGGATTGACTTTTCAGGTAAACTGTCATGTGCTGATACCCAGACAGGATACGGAGATTTTGGTGGAATATGCCCTGAAAAGACTGAGAGCCGGCATGAAGCTGTTGGATATGTGTACCGGTTCAGGCTGTATTTTGATAAGCCTGCTTGCCATGGCAGAAAATGTGCATGGCACGGGGGCTGATATTTCAAAAGAGGCCCTCTTGACAGCGGAAGAAAACAGCAGGCGGCTTTTGCCGGGGGATAAGCAGCCCAAGTGGATTTTGAGCGATTTGTTCTCGGCACTGCAGGGGAGTTTTGACATGATTGTGTCAAACCCGCCCTATATACCAAGCGGGGAGATTGCATCTCTCATGCCGGAGGTAAGGGATTTTGAACCGACGACAGCGCTTGACGGCGGCGGTGACGGTTTGTTATTTTACGAAAATATAGTGAGGCAGAGCAGTGCATACTTAAAAGAAAACGGCTGGCTGGTATTTGAGATTGGCTGTACGCAGGGAGAGGCGGTCAGCGGACTTTTTAAAGAGGCGGGCTTTGCCGGAGTGGAAATCATAAAGGATTATGCAGGACTGGACCGCGTGGTGGCGGGACAGTGGAATGGAAGGTAATTATGTTTGATAAATTAGAAGATTTACTGAGACGTTATGAGGAAATTTTAAACGAGCTTCATGAGCCGGATGTGGTAAACGATCAGAACCGCTTTCGGAAGCTGATGAAGGAGCAGAGCGACCTTACGCCGCTTGTGGAGGCTTATACAGAGTATAAGAAAAGCAGGCAGGATGTGGAGGATTCTCTTGCCATGCTGGAAGAAGAAAATGATGAAGAAATGCGCGAAATGCTGAAAGAGGAGCTTTCGGCGGCAAAGGAGCGCATCGAAGAGCTTGAGCAGAGGCTGAAGGTACTGCTGCTGCCGAAGGACCCCAATGATGACAAGAATGTTATCGTGGAAATCCGTGCAGGGGCGGGCGGCGACGAGTCCGCGCTGTTTGCAGCGGAAATTTACAGAATGTATGTGCATTATGCAGAACGCCAGCGCTGGAAGGTAGAAACCATGAGCGTGGATGAAATCGGCATCGGCGGCATGAAGGAGGTTACCTTCATGGTGAGCGGGCAGGGTGCGTATTCCAAATTAAAGTATGAGAGCGGTGTGCACCGCGTGCAGCGTGTGCCGGAAACAGAGTCTCAGGGACGTATCCACACCTCCACGATTACCGTGGCAGTGATGCCGGAAGCCGAAGAGGTGGATGTTGTGATTGACGAAAAGGATATCCGCATCGACGTAATGCGCGCATCCGGAAACGGCGGACAGTGTGTCAACACCACGGATTCCGCGGTGCGTCTGACCCACTATCCCACAGGCATTGTGGTGTACAGCCAGACGGAAAAGTCCCAGCTTCAAAATAAGGCAAAGGCTTTTGCACTGCTGCGTGCAAAGCTCTATGACATTGAGCAGCAGAAAGCGCACGACGCGGAGGCGGAACTGCGCCGCAGTCAGGTGGGAACCGGAGACCGTTCCGAAAAAATCAGAACCTACAACTTCCCGCAGGGACGTGTGACTGACCATCGGATAGGCTTAACTCTTTATAAGCTGGATAAGATTATGGACGGCGATATTCAGGAGATTCTCGACGCATGCATTGCGGCGGATCAGGCGGCGAAGCTGGCGAAGATGAACGAGAATTAAAGGGACAGATTATGGGAACTACTTTTTTAAATTTACAGGTAAACAGAAAAATTGAGGATATCCCTGCGGAAGCAGTTCCACAGGGATATTTCTGTAAGCAGACGGCAGAAAACTGGACGGCCGTTTTTGCAGAGAACAGAGAAGCGGCATGGGACAAGCTGCCGGCGCTTGGGAAAAAGCTTTCGAAGTCACTGGCGGTTTCTGTTATTGCGGTCGATTTTTTTGATGATGATGTGTTTTCCATGACGCTTTTTCGGGACGGCAGGACAGTGGGAACCTATCATACAGAAGCAGCCCGCAGTCAGATAAGCGGCAGTGAAAAATGGATAAAGATGCTTTCGCTTTCAGGGGAAGCGGCAGCGGCGTTCCGTTATCTGACAAAGAAGGAGATGACAGCGGGAGAGAGTATTCATGCTTTTTCTCGATTACTTGGAGCAAGGCTGTACGATGCGCCAGGGCTGACAAAGGAGGATGCCACTCTGTGGCGTGCGGATACGGACGGAATTGTCAGGGAAATGAAGGAGGAGAAAAAGAAGAAGCAGTCTGCAAATGGGACAAAGGCAGTGCTGCTTCAGGAAATTCCGGGATTATATGATTCCTGCGACTATCGGACGGGCATGGTACGCATGGTATATCCGGACGACAAAGAAGGATTTGATTACCGGCATATCCATTGCCTTGCCTGTACGGAAACCGGACTTACCGAGGTGCATGATTACCGGTATCCATCCTCTGTTTTCGGGAAAGACTGCAAAGGTCTGCAGTTGGATTATGATCACAGAATTGTACATGTTATGGTACTTGACAGTCCGATATACTATGAAGAATATGAATTAAATGCCTATGAAGCGGAACTCTGTGCCCTGTCTGCAATCCCCGAAGAGAAGCTTCTTCAAAATGCTTCTGTCAGTATGTTTCCTCTTCAGCGTGATTCTACTCTGCGTAGCGGGAGATATGAATATTTTACATGGAATGGCGGGAATGAGTTACAGAAGATAGACTGCGAGACGTCGGGAAAGGCTTTTTTGGAGCGAAATATCATAGCCTCTTACCAATATGAGCCTCTCGATTTGCAAAAGGAATTCTGGAGCTATAACGGCAGGAGTGTATGCGCGTCCTGCAATGGTATTGTGCATGTGCGGTTAAAGTACATAAGGGAACCGGAAAACACAATCTGCGATATTCGTTTCTTTGACAGGGATTTAAAACTGCTGCGGCAGGAAGAGATTTTTTTAAACGAACCTTGCTTTGCCCGTGGTGAAAGCATGGGATACGCCTATTGTGAGGAGTCGGACTGCATTTATTTGGGCAATCTGAAAATAAATTTGCAGACTCACGAGGTAAAGATTGGAGCGGCGGAGTTAAAGGAAGCAGCGGTATTGCTGATAAATCCGAATGAATGTGGAGGGCGGCTCTATGCGGTGAAGGGAAGCTGGCTTTCGGTGTTTGATTTGAATATGGAGCCTGTTTCCAGCCACCGTTTAAAAGGGCGTATCCTTGCAGGGTACAGAAACAAAAGCGGAAGGCTCTGCCTGATGACGGCGGAGGATTTCGTGTGGGACTACCGGCTGCCAAAAAAAGCTTCTGCAGTCAGGGTGTATGAAATAACAGAATAAAGAACGACGGACGGGAAAAAACGCAAAAATCAGGGTTGACGGCACCCTGATTTTTTGTTATTCTTGAACATCATAAGTTTGTAAAGTGTTTAGGAATACTCTTGATAACAACACATCTTATAGCAAAATAAAGTCATCACACATATTCCAACTTTATATCCCAAATACAGTTGCAATAAAAAGCGAAAAAAGTTAAAATAAAGGAGAAACATATGAAGAAACAGTTAAAAGATTTAACACTTTTAAGTAAATTTTTATTTGACCAGACTATGGAACTGCCGGAAGCGCATGAGGCGGTTTTGCAGATTGTTTTGGGAAATGAGGCTGTCAGGCTGTTAAGTCCTGCGCAGACGGAAAAAGAGTTCAGGACGGCGCCGTGGCTGCGTTCTATTCGTTTGGATGTATTTTCGCTGGACGAAGAAGGAACGGTATACGACACGGAAATGCAGGGAGAATACAGAAATGACTTGATGAAGCGAAGCCGTTATTATCAAGGTCTGATTGATTCTTCCCTGTTAGAGCCGGGGAATGTAAATTTTAATCATCTGAATGATACCTGCATCATTATGATTACGCCTTTTGATTTGTTTGGACAGGGAAAATACCGTTATACCTTCCGCACATATTGTACAGAAGACAAGGATATCCTGTTAAAAGACGGCGCGGTACGCTTGTTTTTAAATACGAAAGGGAAAAATGATAAAGAGGTAGGGCAGGAACTGGTTGATTTTCTGCATTATGTAGAATGTACGGACGGAGAGTTTGCTGAAAAAACCGGAAGCGCCCGTATTAAAAGAATTCATGAATGTGTCAGCAGAATAAAAGCCAGTGAAGAGATGGGAGTGAAGTATATGCAGACATGGGAAGAAAAGATAATAGAGAGAGAACAGGGCAGAGCAGAAGGTTTGGCGCAAGGAGTAAAGCAAGGAATAGAGCAGGGAATACAAGCGTTGATTGAAACCTGCATGGAATTTGGTACAGGCAGGGAAGAGACGATTTTGCAGGTACAAAGGAAATTTGGCATGCAGGAAGAGGAAGCGAGGCAGGCGGTCTGTCGGTATTGGGAGCAGGCATAGGAAATAAAGGAGGAAATATCCAAATGAAGAAAATAAAATGGGTTTTATTGCTGTCAGTCATGCTGCTGTTATGTGGCTGTCAGAAAGACAGCGGTGAGAAGAAAATAATAACTCTTGATATCGGGGAACCTTCCCTTCAAATGCAGGATGCAATCGACCGGTTTAACGCAAGCAATGATACCTATTACATAGAAGTGGTTGACAATACAGGCGTTTCGGATGCTTTTTCTGTCCGCGCCCTGAAGCTGACGGCAGGTGAAGGACCGGATATTTTTGATGCGGGGGCGGATACTCATTTTCAGGAATTTATGGAGAAAGGCGTTTTGGAGGACTTAAAGCCCTACATAGAAGCGGACTTAAAGGAAGAGGAGTATTTGACAGAGCTGCTTTATGCATATGAGAGGGATGGCAAAGTATACGCCATTGAGACAGAGTTTCAAATCGTGGGGCTGGTAGGCGCGAAGGAAATGTTTGGCGATATGGAGGGGTGGACGCTGCAGGATGCGATTGCCATGATGGAAGCGCATCCGGAAATCGAAAGATTTGAAAATGCCGAGCCATTGAATGTTTTGCGTGATTTCTGGCTTTTTGGGGGCATGGACATGACGGATTACGATATGCTGCGGGAATGTATCCTGTTTGCAGAAAAATACGGAAAACCGTTGGAAAATTATGAGCAGGAAATTCCCGGAGTCAATGTTCTGGTTGCAAGTGGGGCTTTGAAGACACCGCTGTCGCTGGCGAATTATGAAGCATTGTATGACACCGAAATTTGTTTTATAGGTTTTCCGCGTGAGGACAGGAATGGATTGATGACAGGAAACGGGGGCTTAAGCATCAATGCAGCTTCGCCGAACAAAGAAGGGGCATGGGCATTTCTGCGTTTTCTGTTGGAGGAGGAATACCAGTCAGGGCTGGAAAATTGTTTTTCAGTCAGAAAGGATGTATTTGAACAGAAACTTGCCGAATATTCTGTTGCGCCGACCTTTGAATTGTATATTCCGGAGACCGGAGAAACGGTTACTATAGAAAACCCATATTATTCTACAAATGGTAAGGAAATCAAGCCTCTGACAGAAGAGGAGATGGCCTATATTGAAAAGCTGGCAAGGTCGTGCATATCTACCAGCGGCGAAGTGAATTACGGGGTGTGGGCGATTATTTATGAGGAAGCAGGCGCTTATTTTTCGGATGACAGAAGCATTGACGTGGTGATGGAAGCCATTGAAAACCGTGTGGAACTGTGGTTGAAGGAATCGAATTAGAATATTGGGAAAGGCATTCAGAAATGATATAGTGCAGCCGATATATAAATAGAAATGCTAAAAAAGCATTTTTTTGGAAAGCCTGTAGAGCGGGCTTTCAGAAAAAAGGAGGGAACCGTCATGAAGGTACAGAAGGAACTGTCAATTTATATGGGGGAGAGCACGCGCGCCATGCGCAGGCAGGAGATGGAAGAGCAGCAATCCGCTAAGGGGAAAAAGAAAAATGTGTTTGCCGGAGATTTAAATGGCATACAGGATAATATTTTGATGAAAAAGCAGCAGGCGCAGAAGCAGGCGCTTAAGGTAGTAACCGACACATGGAGCGGTGACAAAAAGATAGACGACGATGTAAAAGAAAGAAGAGAACGGATAAGGAGCCTTCGCGAAGCGGTAGGCAATGCCCAAAAAGAATTAAATGAGATTGCCGAACAGCAGGAGGTATTGAGAAAGCGCTATGGCGTCGATGCAGACAGTGAGGAGCAGAAGGATTTGGAGCTTCTCTTAAAGAGCCGCGAGGCGAGGAGGAACCCTCAGGTTTCCCTGACAAAGGAGGAGTTGGAGCACCTTGCAGAAATCGAAGGACAGGCGCGGACGGAGTACCAAAACCGTGTGTTGGAGCTGGATTCCTTTGGAGACTATCACCGTAAAATCATATCTGAAGCAAAACAGCAGATTGAGATAGAAAACAATATCATTCGGGAAACGAAGAAGGAACGTTTGAAAAAAGACCCTATGCTGAAGGCGCAGAAGCAGGCGGATGCAATTAAAGAGGCTGCAGATAAAGAGATTCTTGGTATGCTGATAGACGAAGGCAAGGAGCATGTCGACAAGGAGCAGGAGGAAAAGAAAGAGCAGGCAGCAGAGGCAAAGGAAAAGAAGGAAGAGCAGGAGGAGCTTCTGGCAAAGCGCAAGGACGAGCGGAAGGAAGCCGAGAAACGCGCCGAGGCGCTGGCGGAGAGCCTGCCTATGGAAGAACTTTTGGATTTGGATCAGACGCAGGGTGAGATTCAAAAGGAAATACAGAATATTGTGGATAAAATGAAGCTGATTGCAGAAGATATTAAGGGTGCGGCAGTAGATACCACATTGTAAAGAATGGAAAATAGTAGTAAAATGAAACGGAACGGTTTGTATATGAAAAGCCGTTCCGTTTGTGTATGTTTTGACACCGGTAGGTTTTTGCGTGAAGGTGAAGGGCAGGAAGGGCGGATTTGCATGAAGGATGAAAAAAGGAAAAATCAGACGGTTTGGTATAAACTGGATTTGTCGGCAATTGTATATCCGACTCTGCAGCGGAGGGATTTTTCTTCTGTGTACCGTCTTTCGGTGGTGTTGAAGGAGCCAATAAAGCCGGATGTGCTGCAGGAGGCGCTTAATAGGACGCTTCCCCGCTTTCCGACTTACAAGGCTGCCATCAGGAAAGGGCTGTTCTGGCGGTATCTGGAGACCAATAACAGACCGGGGCCGTTTGTGCAGCCTGATATCAAAAACCCCTGTATGCCCATGCCGTTTAAGGCCAATAACCGCTATCTGATACGTGTCTATTATTATGGGTGCCGGATTGCCCTTGAGGCGCATCACAGTCTCGGTGACGGGACGGGCGGCATGTGCGTGCTGCAGACACTGACTGCGGAATACCTGCGGCTTTTGGGAAAGAAAATTGAAAACGGCGGGTTTGTGCTGGATATTGCGGAAAAGCCGGAGCCCGAGGAATTGGAGGATGCCTATATGAAGTATGCCAATTCCAAGGTGTGTCCGCCGAGACCGGGGGAAAAGACGTACCGTGTGCGGGGGACGGCGGAGCCTTTTTACACGCTGAATATTGTAGACGGCATCATGTCCTCTTCCCAGGTGGCAAAAGTGGCAAAGCAGTACGATGCGACGGTTACGGAATACTTGAATGCAGTGCTTTTATACGCGCTTATGCAAAAGCAGGAAAACGACTTCCATCTGAAACTGCGGCCGGTAAAAATAGCAATGCCGGTCAATTTGAGGCGTTTTTTTCCAAGCAAAACCCTGCGTAATTTTATCACCATGATTTATCCCGGGATAGATCCAAGGCTGGGAGAATATACTTTTGCGGAAATTGTGGCGCATGTGCGCGGCTACATGCGGTATTACATCAATGAAAAGTTTCTGCGCGGCGATATCACGACGAACGCTTCCACTCAGAGGAATCCCTTTATCCGTGTGGTGCCGCTTTTTATCAAGGATTTTGTGGTGCGTACCTTTTATACCAAGGTGCAGGACAAGAATTCTTCAGCCGGACTGACCAATATGGGAAGGCTTGCGGTGCCGGAGAGCATGAAGCCTTATATCGAGAGGTTTGATATCTATATGGGACAGCCCTTTTCGCGTCGGACCAACTGCGCCATTATCAGTTTTGAGGATATTCTCACCGTCAATTTTGCAAGCAGCATTGTGGAAGCGGATGTGGAGCGTTATTTTTTCAGAAAGCTGGTACAGGACGGAATTCATGTGAAAATAGAGAGTAACAGGGAATATTAAGGAAGCAGCCGTTTTGGCGGCAGAATGTGAGGCAATATGTCATACTGTGTAAACTGCGGCGTGGAGTTGGACAAGAGTCTGCAGGCCTGTCCACTCTGTAATACGCCGGTTATCAATCCGAGAGAACTGGAACAGAAAATGGTAAAGTCCTCGTTTCCGAAGGAAAAGGGACAGGTGGAAACGGTAAAGAGAAAGGATTTGGGGCTTCTCCTTTCCGTGGTGCTGATTGCGGCGGGAGTCACCTGCGGCATTTTAAACCTGTTTGTTTTTGCAGGGAGCGCATGGTCTCTGCTTATTATCGGCGCCTGCCTGATTGTATGGGTTTTGTTCATTCCGATTGTGATATACACGAAGCTTTCGGCATATTCCGCCCTTCTGTTTGACGGTATTGCCATCGGCGTTTATCTGTATCTGATAACCCTTGTGACGGGAAACGACGCATGGTTCTTCGAACTGGCGCTTCCCATTGTGCTGCTGGTATTCTGCATTGCAGAGCTTTTTACCCTGTGCATTAAGAAACTTCCGGTTACTTTCCTGACAACGGCGCTCTATCTGTTTACTGCGGCAGGTATCTTGTGCGTTGGACTGGAAATGTTGATTGATAGGTATCTGCACAGTGAAATACAGCTTGTCTGGTCCGCAATCGTGCTGACAGTGTGCATTATCATCGACATTGCCCTGATCACCATGCTGTCCAGGGCAAGGCTGCGGGATGCAGTACGAAGACGCCTGCATTTTTAATGGGTGTTATATAATTGCAAAATTCATGTCTGCCGGTTTCGAATTGTGCACATGGTATATTCCATAAGCAGACCCTTGCTTACCGTCGGTATTTAGCTGCCGTATTTTGGCAGCTTATGTACCGCTACGGTAAGCTCGGAGCGAAAGCGAGTCTGTGTTGGAATATGTCATGTGCACAATGACACTTGCTGCACAACGAGTTTTGCAATTACCGAAATGGATTCTTAGTGAAAGGACACGGAAAAATGGCGGATAAAAAGAATCAGAATTTAATGCAGCTTATTAAGCGGGTTCATGGCCTGGTGGAAAATACGGATATTGAAAAACACAGGCAGTCCCAAAACCACATCGGGGCGCTTTTAGGAAACAGTAAGGAAATTACCTATACAGAAGTGACCATGGATGGCATTCATGGAGAATGGGCTTCCGTGAACCGCGCGCACATGAAAAAATACGTGATTTTATACTGCCACGGAGGCGGCTATTCCACGGGAAGCTGCCTGTATGGCAGGACACTGACTGCAAAGCTGGCATCCACCACCTCAATGGACGTGCTGAGCTTTGATTACAGGCTGGCACCGGAAAACCCATATCCGGCGGCGCTTGAGGATGCCGAAAAGGTCTGGAATTATCTTATGCTTTTGGGGTATGGGGCGAGGGATATCATACTGACAGGCGATTCAGCAGGCGGCAATCTGGCATTGGCGCTGACCTTGAAGCTGAAGGCGGATGGGAGGCTCCTGCCAAGGGGACTGGTACTGATGTCGCCGTGGGCGGATTTGACCTCTTCCGGCGAGTCACACAAGACAAGGGCGGATGTAGACCCGGTGCTTGACAAAGACTATATTGACAGAATGATAGCGGCCTATATGGGGAAAACAGGTAAAGCAGGGCAGGATTTGAAAAATCCCTATATTTCCCCGCTCTTTGGAGATTTTACAGGTTTTCCGCCCGTCTACATACAGGTGGGGGACAATGAAATACTGCTCAGCGATTCCGTGGAACTGCACAAGAAGCTGGTAGAAGCGAATGTATCAGTCAGGCTGGACTGCTTTGACGGCATGTGGCATGTATTCCAAATGTCGCCCTTTAAGACAGCGTATGAAGCAATGGACAAAAATGCAGAATTTATTTATGATATCTGCCGTTAAAAGAAGCCGCCGCATCGGGAAGTGTTCTTCCTAATGCGGCGGTTCTTTGCTCAGTAGTGGTATTCTCTTGTGCGGTAGTGTGAAGCGGTGAGTAAGAGGTCTTTGCCGTATAAAACGGTGCAGTATTCTCTGGGAGCGGGAGCTTTCTCTTGGATTGCTTCTTCCAGAACCTGTGCAAACGAGCTTGTGGAAGCTTCCTGTTTTTGTCCACCGGAATACTGTCTCGGCTCATCGCGCTTTATCCTGCCGGTTAAGGGGACAGCCAGTACTGAGTTCACCATAAAAATACTTGAAATTCCTTTTGCTGCGATTATCCCTCCTTGGATGCGTATTTCAATAGTGTTCCGTTTCTTCTACTATATATTTCGAATGTTTGGGGCAAAAAGTTTAGGGATAATGGGAAAAGGAATTTAAAAAAGAAAAAAAGGAGTTTGGCAATTTGTGCAGAATATTAAGAATAGGAAGATGTTTTGATTTGAGGTAAGGTCTGTTTAGGCGCAGGAAGCGCGGAAAGGCTTTTATATGACAATCAGAGAACAACTGGAACTGTGGGAAAAGGACTATTTAAGTCCTTATGCGACGCTCAGCATGCATTCGAAAGGCCGGGAGAGAGAGGAGGAGCAGTGCGATATCCGTCCGGTATTCCAAAGGGACAGGGATCGCATCCTGCACTGTAAATCTTTCAGAAGGCTGAAGGACAAGACGCAGGTTTTTTTAACGCCTGAAGGCGACCACTACAGGACGAGGCTGACGCACACACTGGAGGTATCCCAGAATGCGAGAACCATCGCCAAAGCACTTCGGTTGAATGAGGATTTGGTGGAAGCGATTGCACTGGGACATGATTTAGGCCATACGCCTTTCGGTCATGCCGGTGAGCGGGCGCTGAACCGGATATGTCCGTATGGCTTTGAGCACAATGTGCAGAGTGTGCGTACTGTGGAGCGGCTGGAAAAAGGCGGACAGGGGTTAAATCTGACGGCGGAAGTCAGGGATGGCATCCTGAACCATCAGACGGCGGGTATGCCTTTTACTCTGGAGGGTAAAATTGTCAGGTTCTCCGATAAAATCGCCTATATTCATCATGATATGGATGATGCCATTAGGGGCGGTATCCTGACAGAAAAGGATGTGCCGCGGGAAATCGGGGACGTTATCGGCTATACCATAGGCGAGCGGCTGGATCATTTTATCCATGATATTGTGACGACAAGCTTTGAGAAGGATGATATCAGAATGTCTGAGCCGGTTGCGGAGGCAATGAAAAAACTGAGAAACTTTATGTTTGAGCGTGTCTATCAGAATCCGGAGGCAAAGAGCGAGGAAAGCAAGGCAGAAATGCTGATAGAAACGCTGTATACTCATTATCTGAAACATTTTGAGGAGCTGCCTGCCGATATGCGCCGTATGGCGGGTGCGGGCGAGCCCGTAGAAAAAATTGTGTGCGATTATATCAGCGCCATGACGGACCGTTTTGCCATAGCGGTCTATGAGGAGCTTTATATACCGAAATCGTGGCATGGTTAAGGAATGGGGTCAGGTGATTGCGAAACTCGTTATGCAGCAAGTGTCATTGTACAAATTGTATACTTCAACGCAGACGCGCTTTCGCTCCAAGCTTACCGTAGCGGTACATAAGCTGCCAAAATACGGCAGCTAAGTGCCGACGGTAAGAAAGGGTCTGCTTATGAAGTATACAATTTGCACAATTCGGCTTGCAGAAATCGGAGTTTTGCAATCACCTAAACAGGATAAAAGAGAAAGACTAACTATTAAAAGTCAAGTTCTCAAAGGAAATTTTATGAATGGATTGCTGAGAAGCATTTCAGATACAG
>JAIDHX010000032.1 GCA_029053015.1 Lachnospiraceae bacterium | reverse complement strand
TAGAATAAAGCGTGGTCAAATTGGCTGTCCTTATGAACACTGGATGGTTCATGAATTAAGACATCGTGATGGCATTCCGGAATTGAGTTTAGTTGCTCAACTAAAAGATGGAACAATCGTCGGACACATTATTTGCAGTAAAGCAATCGTTAAAATTGAAAACCGTAAACTTTCCGTTCTTGACTTTGGACCATTGAGCGTACAGCCCGAATATCAGCGTCAAGGCATTGGCAAAGCTCTTATTCAGGCAATGATAGAGAAAGCAAAAAAACTTGATTACGGTGCTATTCTATTTTTTGGCAGACCTGAATACTATCCACAGTTTGGCTTTAAAGAGGCCGCCATTTATGGCATATCCGATGCTGAAGGTTATAATTATCCTGCATTTATGGCTATGGAATTAAAAAAAGGATATTTAAAGAATGCTCGTGGTGGAAAGTTTTTTGAGTCGGATATATATAATGATGAACTGAATCGTGAAACTGTTATTAAATTTGATAAAGAATTTATCGCACATACCGATAATACTTAAATCCGTCCGCTTCTCTTATATACTGAAATCCTACTTTTTCAAGAACGTGTTGGCTTCGAGTATTCTTTATAACTGTATCAGCATTTACTGCGACCATTCCCAAAACATCAAAAGCGTACTGCAAAATCAACCGCTCCGCGCGGGTTCCATATCCATGCCCTTTTACATCGTCATTTTGCATATGAATACTTAATGTGCATTCTTTGCTCTCGTAATCGATTTTCTTTAGTTGAAGCTCTCCTATTGGTTTGTCATCTTTCATAATTGCAAAAAGGATACGGGAGGAATCTTGCTTGGAGTCAAAATATCTGTTTACTGCTTTTTCATTATATTGATAAGGCACAAATAATTCCATATCCATATATATGGCAGAATCATTCTCCCAACCTTTATATAATTCATGGCATAGCTCTCTGGTCATAATACATAGAGATATATTTTTCATAAGGTCCTCCAAATCCCTATTTACACTCATCCTTTCATTAGAAATACTGACAATATTTTTACCAAGATAAAACATGAGGCTGCGCCGTAACACAGCCTCAGAATGATTGATTCCACTCTCAGTAGGACTCACTGCTTTTTACAGGAGCTTGAACTCCCGACTAATTTATACCGAAAATCAGAATCTATATCAAGAAAATTTTTCATGCCAATATTCATTTTTCAACTCCTTAATAAATTTTGATTTTCCAAGTTCTACAAACTGGAATTTATCTCTCTTTCAAACTGAATTTATAAACTTAATATTTTTTGATTGTTCTTACAAGTTCATATTGATATGTCTTAAAATATTTATTCCAAAATCCTCGTGCATTCGGGTTAGCCGTTCCGTGTCCAACCCATAGATATCTGGCATCCTTTTGTTTTTCATGTTCAATGACAAATTGAAGCAAATCTTTAGAGAGAGAACTTCCTCTATATTTCGGCATCACATATATTTCCCCTACATTTACCGATTTGGTGCTATGAAAAGCAAACACATCTGATTCACTATTACTTTCTATCATTCCAATTATTTTATCATCCTTTGAAAGAGCAATATGAAGATTCGTCTCTGAATCCATAAAAAACTCTTTGTATACCTGCTCTGTAAATTCATAACCTGGATAAAAAACAGGTGCCTGTTTCAGATGTTTTATTATTGCATCTGTCAGGGTCCATATTTCATCCCAGCGTTTTTCAATTTCATCTTTCTCCAAAGTCTTAATTGTATATGTATCGTTAAATTGGTAAGGATAATCTGTAATTTCAAGTCTGCCTTGTTCGTAAATATAGCCAAATTGCATCATTGAAAACAATGCTAATGCTTCATAATCATGAGCATACAGATTTATTTGAAATTTTGTATCACCATTACTTATTACTGTGTCTGACAGTTTACAGAATAATTTTGACAGTGTCTTTTCTGATGAAGCATAATACCCATACACGGGCACATTGCAAGTTTGAATTCCATCATTACTCCATAAAGAATAGTATAGAACACCTTGTTCATCAACTCCATTATCAATAACAATGCTGTTCATATCAGATAATTTATCACGTATCTTTTCTTTAAATAATTCAAATGCTACAGCTTCTAGTATTGAGTTGTTTGAACATTCCATCAGATATTTTTCATACAATTTTTCAATCATGATGATTTTTCACCTCATTCATCAATCAACATACTATATTGTTTTAAATCTTTTCGTCAAATTCCGAGTTGTTATTACATTCCAAACGGGCAGGCAGCCATACAAAGACCGCAGGCATTTTTTCTTCCATGCGTTTTCGTATATAGACTTCTTTTTTCGTTACATAACCTATAATCTATTATGTCACTTCTTAATGAGTTGATATTCCATTGTACATCATGCAATGCTTTATGTGGACAAGCATCAACACATTTTTTGCAATCCTCAGGACAATTACTCTTTGAGATTTTGTTACCATAAACAAATTGCTCATTTATTAAGATTACAGATAGCCTTACCCTTGGTCCATATTTTTTTGTAATAACAACATCATTTTTTCCAATCCAGCCTAATCCGGCATTTACTGCGGCAAACTTGAAAGAAAAAGGAGCTGTCAAATCTACCTCGTTGTTTTGTGCTATGGGCGGAATATAATATTTTATTTCATATTCATCAAGCATTTTCTGCAGTCTCGCCAAAATTTTTTCCACTACTTTTTTTGCATCTTGAATACCTTTTTCAAATTTTTCTTCAGAATATGTTGCGATTGTAAGTTGTTCCCCATAAGGAACTGCAAATACTAAAGCAGATTTATAAGTGCCTGCATATTCACTGTACGCAATATCTGTAAATCCATAAATAACTTCCGGATATTCCAGAAATATATTTCGAATATTCTTTTCAACCATGCTAACTTCCTCCAAGACAAATTCACCGCAAGTGAGTTTTCCCTTACTGTTTCCCTTATTTTATATCTTCCCATAGGTCATTACAAGCGCTGATAAGGAAAAAACAAGGAAAAAGAAATCTCATAACACATTATAACACAACCCATACACAACAGCATAGATATAGCAACTACTGCCGGTTATCTTTTGCGGATTGACTGGTGGGAAGCAAAGAAAGGGCCAAAGACTACTCCCCGCTCGGAATGTGCCTTAAATGCCCTTGCTGTTGATATATGAAATATAGATATCTGCCTAAAATCCTTATGTTACTTACTTAACGTTTTACCATTCTTTTCAGAATAAATAATGCAAAAACTAATACTACAGGGAATATAGCGGCAAAGAGCAGGCCAATCTTAAGATCGCCGCCGGCCATGCCGGAAAAGCGTCCTACCATTAACGGCCCCACCGTACCACCCAGATCTCCGGCCAAAGCCAAAAATGCAAACATGGCCGTGCCTCCCATGGGACACTTCTGCGCGGAGATACTGATAGTACCCGGCCACATGATACCTACCGAAATGCCGCATAGTGCGCAGCCTGCCAACCCTATAATCGGCGAAGCGGACAAGGAAGCCAGCAGATAGCAGCTTATGCATAATGCGCCACACACCAACATAGTTTTTGTCAGGTCAAGTTTCTCACTCATCTTGCCATAGAACACACGGGATATGCCCATAAGCGCCGCAAATGAACAGGGTCCTGCAAGGTCACCGACCGTTTTAGAGACGCCCATTGCTGACTCGGTAAATGCAGATGACCACTGAGCCATGGATGCTTCAGACGCGCCGGAGCATACCATAAGCAACACCAGCAGCCAAAACAGCGGCAATCGGAATAGTTTCCTAATTGACATACCCTTGCCTTCTTCCACCAACCGCTCTATAGGGCAGACGATAAAATTGAACGTGTTATATAGTGGCACAAGTGCCCAAATCAGCGTAAGTACCTTCCAGTTTGCCACGCCAAATGCCGTAAAGAACAGTGTCGAACCAAAGATTACCCCTACAGCTCCCCAACAGTAGAAAGAGTGCAGCAGGCTCATCATGCCATCCTTGTTTTCAAAAGGGCATGCCTCAACGATAGGGCTTACCAAAACCTCAATCAAGCCACTGCCCATGGCATATAATACTACCGCCGTCAGAATTCCTGTAAAGGGGCTGGGGAACAGTTCCGGAAGGACTGCCAGCAGCATGAGTCCTGCTGCGGACACCACCTGGGAAACTACCACACAGATCCGGTAGCCTATCTTGTCTACAAATTTTGTGGCAGCAAAATCGATTAATAACTGCGTCAGGTAGAATACCGTCGGAATCAGTGCAATCTTTTCCAGCGGAATCCCATAAGTACTCTTAAATGTCAGAAACAAGAGTGGTGTAAAGTTGGCGGAGATAGCCTGCGTGATAAAGCCGAGATAGCAGGCAAAAAGCGTCTTGCGATAGTTAGGTTGTTTGGACATGTCAATTCCTTTCTATGTAATGCCTGTTTAAGATTATTTTCCGGCTCTGATATTTTTGACTGTTGATTTTTGAATACTTAAATCTTCATATACCCTGATTCCGCCATTGCCGACCGGAGCCTGGGCTAAAAGCCCAACCTTCACAACCGGCTCAACCGGAAGATGGAAATATCTCATCATATAAAAATTTTCCCCATCCACAGAGTAATGGAATGCAAAATTATTACCCACTCTGCAAACTTGCAGCCAGGCCGTATCTCCCTCAAGATTGCACCCGTTGGCATCATCTGAATCACCTTTCGTTACCACGCTTACAGCGGCATGTGTACCAAAGTCTGTCAACTCAAAACAGCATTTTGCCCAACAGTTCATATCTTTCATGACCATGACGGATGCAGAATCATAGGTATCTTTAAAGTCATGTGATACTTTGACCTTAAGAATAAAATCTCCCTCTATTTCTGTATAATAATAGGGAGCATTGCAAAGTGATTCCGGAAGAATCCCTTCCTCACATTCATCAATGCTTCCGCAGAAAAAATCTGTCTGTGCAGGCGCTTTCATTTCAATTCTATTGCCCTTTTTTACGATTTCCCCTTCATTCAGCCATTTAAATTCCATCTTAAAACCTCCTATTCAATATGAAAACTTAGGTTTCTTTCATTGGTCGAATGCATTATATCATCCAAAATAGGGCACAAAAAGATACAATAACGTCTAAAAACCGCACTATTTTCCCAAAGTGCGGTTTTGACCGGGTGCATATCCATAAGTCCGTCGGAATTGGCGGCTGAAATAGTTTACAGAGTTGAAGCCGCAGGCATAGCTGATTTCCTGAAGAGTCAGCGTTGTATCGCTGAGCAGCCTGTAGGCAGTTTGAAGCCGGTATTGGATTAAAGCGTCTACCGGCGAACATCCCAGATATGCGTTGAAACAACGTCCTGCTTCACTGCGGCTGATGTCAGCAGCACGGGCAATATCATCAAGGGTGACCGATTCAGCATAGTGCGTGTAGATGTAGGTCAGCATCTGTTGGATGCGTATCTGGGTGTTGATTTGTATGCGCGTGGCTTCGGATTTGGGCAAGTCATCATAATGTCGGAATAAGTATTCAAAAATACTGTTGAGGTCGCGTTGTACCACCATTTCATAGCAAGCGCTACGTTCTTGCAATTGACGGTAAATATCCTCCGCCAAACGGTTTACCTCATCGTGCCAGCTGTTTCCGCGCCTGAATATGATAAAAGGTACTGCGTCAGAACCAGCGATGGGGCGAATATATTTCTGGTAAATCACACTGGTTCCCGGTGCGAATATAATATCGGAAAAGACGATACCGGGCATCGGGTCGGGTACATCGCCGGATACCTGTCGGATTCCATGCAGTATATTACCGTTAATAAATATGCTGTCCCCAGCTTCCAATGTGAGATGATTTTGTCCCACTTGAAAATCCAGGATACCGCTCTTAGCTGTGGCAATCTCAAATTCAGGATGCCAATGTAAAGGCCCCGCCCAGTTCGGCAATGTAGCAAGTTCATCATGAAAATATGTGATAGGAAAAACTGATGCGTCGTGAGTTATTTGCTCTCGCAGCTGATGGTCGATTGGTATAGGCATAATTTATCCCTCTTTTGCTTCAGAAATTTGTTTCAAAAAGTCAAACTCCAATCCGATAATTTCATTTATAGGCACAATCCTGCGTGACCGTTTTTCTATCCGTTCCTGTGTCCACAAGAATGGATAGAATACCACACCTTCATTACAATTTAAATTGGAAATATCTTCCTGCCAGTTTTTCCAGCGATAGTCCATATAGAAAGTATCTGTGTCCCCGTGCAGACACCAATATAGGAATTGATTAAAATGTATTTCCATATCTTCTAATTCCAGACAATCCGGAGCAAAATAACCAATATTGCCGTTATCCAAATATACAAACAGACCACCTAAAATATCCTCTGCAACCACCAGATTATCGAACGGAAACAGAGCATTTCTGGAAGCCAAGTCCACCTCTCCGGCCCCATAGAACCGAATCCAGTTATCTATGATTATTCCACCCGTATTTTCAAGAATCATCCCTAACAAACTTTCGGGATTTATTTCATATTTTTCTCTTATTCTCTTTTTTACGGCATCATTACTCGGTAGAATTTTTATCGTCTTTGTTGAACTTTTTATATCGTCCAGTATTTTCTGAAAATTTTCATTCATTTCTTTTTATGACCTTTCCATAGACAAAATTTAATTTTTAAACTCCATGCTGACGTGCTGTCCGTAGTTTTCTTCTCCCAGCATATAGCGGTATATTTCAGAATACGCCCGATACGTCTCCTTATCCGACGGCATTTTGGCAAGAGGTATCGCAAAAATATCAAAATCCACGTCAAATACCCTGCTGCATATCTTTGTGAGCACTGCGCCGTTTCTCTCATAAAACCCGTTGCGCCGCACACGAAGTACATGTTCTGCCTTGCTTTTTGCGGCTTCCGGCTTCTCTGTCTCCAAAAGAATCGCTTCCCTGCCGCTGTAACATTCCTTCATTTTCTGCAAAAACAGGCTTCCCATACCGCTGTTTCTGTATGCGGCGAGCACCGCATAATAATCCAGCAGAAGCACGTCCCGCCCCGGCACCTGCGCAAACAGGGCGTACGCGGCAAGCGTCTCCCCGTAAAACAGCCCCAGGCCCTCATATGCGCCTTCCTGCAAGAGCTTCTCTACCATCGCGGCAGGCTTTAATTCCGCCACGGGAAAATGCTCCTTGGCCACTCCTGTATAAACGGAGAGCACCTGCTCTGCCGTCAGCTTTTTTATATGGCAGTCCCTTTTGATTCCTGCTTTTTCATCTGTCATTTCCATCAGTCCCACTTCCATGATATCCCCGGCAATTCTTGATAACGCGGCCTTAGCACTGCTTCATGCCTTGTATATCCGCCTCAATCGCCATGGAATAGTTGGTGTAATACACCACAAAGCCGGGCTTTGCGCCGTTTGGTTTTTTGACATGCTTTTTCTGTATATAGTCCACCTCAACTTTGCCCTGTTCCCTGCCTGCGGAATAGTATGCTGCCAGTCTTGCCGCCTCCTCGAAGGTGGTATCCGGCATCTCCTCTCCCGCCTTCTGCTTGACAATAACGTGGGAGCCCGGGTAGTCTTTCGCATGGAACCACCAGTCTCCTCCCGAAGCAACCTTAAACGTCAATTCGTCATTCTGCAGATTATTTTTACCTACATAGATATCATATCCGTCGCTGCTGATATAATGAAACGGCTTACTCGCCGCCACTTTCCCCTTTTTGCCGGTGCCGCGCTTTTTGATGTAGCCGCTCTGGGTCAGTTCCTCTTTAATCTGCGCCAAATCCTCTTCTCCCACTGCGATGTCAAGAAATGCGCTGATGGAGCGAAGATGCTCGATTTCCTCGCTGACTTCTTTGGTTAACTCTGTCAGCGCTTCATAAGTGCGCTTCAGCTTTCCGTACTTTTCAAAATACTTCTTGGCATTCTCACCGGCGGAAAGTGTGGGGTCCAAGGGAATGGTTATCATCTCATTGGTATAATAGTTGAGCGCCTCAAGGAATTTTGCCCCCTCCTCCGCTCCGTAGCCGTAAGTGTTCAGCAGCTCGCCGTAAATCCGGTAGGTATCCCGCTTTTCCGTATCCTTCATCTGCGCAAGCTGCAGGTCGTACTTTTTCACATTGCGCTCTAACGCCGTCTGCACAATTCTGCGCAAATCGGAAGATTTCTGGCGGATTCTGGTAATTGAGTTTTTTTCCGCGTAATACTCCTCCAAAAGTTCCGACATGGACGAAAAGCTCTTTAAGCTGTCCGCACCGTTTCCGTCGTACATGGTCAGGGGAAACGCCGCAAATTCCACAGGCTTGTCCGCCGTGTAAGCAACGCAGGGTGAAAAAGCACCCGCACGAATTGCGTCGCGCATACCGCTCCATGCTTCAAAAAGCCTGCGAAGCGCCTCCCTGTCAGATGCGGCAGGACGCTCGCCATCCACGCCGGCCCTTGCGCAAAGTTCCTGCGCAATCAGGGGCGAAAGACCGGTGTAGGAGGTATAAAACGCCTTAAAAACGGGCATGGGCGCACCGAGAAGCGTCTCTATAAAATCTGCTTCCTCCGCTTCCATCGGATTTTTCTTGTGCGTGGTATCCGCCACAAAATAGGGCTTGCCCGGCAGCACCTCCCTGACCGAGCTGACAAAGCCCGATACATGCTTGATACTGTCTATTATCATATCCTTATCATCACAGAAAATAATGTTGCTGTGCTTTCCCATAATCTCCACAATCAGCTTTTTTCTGCACAAATCCCCCATCTCGTTTAAATGCTCCACGTTGATGTGGACAATGCGCTCCAGACCGGGCTGACTGATATCCACAATTCTGCCATTCTGCAGATGCTTGCGCAGAAGCATACAAAAGCCCGGCGCCGTCATGGGAGCCTGCTTGTTTTTCTCCGTCAAATAAATAAGCGGCAGGGATGCCCCTGCCGAAATCAAAAGACGGTATTGTCCTGCTGTCCCTTTGATGGTGAGCAGCAGTTCGTCCGTTTCCGGCTGGGCGATTTTTACAATGCGGGCGCCTGTGAGAGCCGCCTGCAGCTCTTTTACTACATTTGCTATTGTGATGCCGTCAAATGCCATAATAGCTATCCTCTCTTCTCATTTTAGTTGATATGGTGATTGCAAAATTGGAAACTATGCTGTTGTCATTGTGTACATGGTATATGCCAACGCAGACCCGCTTTCGCTTCGCAAAAAACGCAACGGTACTAAGCTCGAAAATACCTCGCTAAGTGCCGGCGTTTTTTAAGAGTCTGCTTATGGCATATACCATGTGCACAATTCGGAAGCAGCAAAGGTAAGTTTCGCAAACAGCTATAGCTTAGTAAACAGGATTAGGGAGTAAATGCCCTGATTTGTCTGGATAATTGCGGAGCCTGTAACTTGGCGGCATATTCCGGCAGTATATTCTCTAAAAAGCCTTTTGTGCCATGGAATTAAGACCGTAGAAAGCAGGAGGGACGCCACCCGACTGCTTTCTGCTTTACCGGGCTTAATGGAATGCTTGGCACATCCGGCTTTTTAGAGAATATACTGCCGGAATATGCTTCGGATTCCACGTCCCGCAATCCCCTTTACTTCAGCAAATGGCACTTCTTCGCCATTCTTACAATCAAATATCCTTTGGGCAGCGCCCGTAGCTCTGCCTCGCTGATTCCTTTTAATACGATTTCCAGTACAAAATACACGATGCCGCCCACGATAACCGCCGGAAACAGCTCCAGTATGTTCTGCAGGCGGGAGGGATATTCCCCGCATTTTAACAGCCAGCCTATCCCTCTGTAGGTGCCGTAAGCCGCCGCCCCCATAAATGCCGCAGCCACAAGCGGCGTGGTAAAGGTGCGGAAGGTCTCCTGTTCATAATCCATATAGTTGCGGATGGAAAGCTGATTTAAAACGCACATGGTACCGGAATATACCAGCATGGCGATCACCAGTGCATACAAATCCATGTCTGTAAAAAGAAGCATGGGCACCAGCACAGCCGTCTGAATCCCTAATGCCACAGCAGCGTTTCGCACCGGCGTTTTTACCCTGCCGATTCCCTGCAGCACACTGTTGGTCAGGGTGGAAAGGGAATAAAAAACAACAGAAGCAGAAAGCGCCGTCAGAAGCCTTGCCGCCAAATCCACGGAAGTCTTCTGCGGAAACAAAAGCCATGTAATCGGCCTTGCCAGCACACCGAGACCGACTGCGGCCGGAATGGCAATCAGCATGGTTGTCTTAATGGCCTGCGCCGTCTTTTCCCTTGCGCCATCCATATCGCCCTGCCCCACTCTTGACGCTATGTTGGGCAGGATTGCCGAGGACATGGCCGAAGCCAGCGCAATGGGGATATTGGAAATCACCACTGCTTTGGCGGAAAAAATGCCGTAACTTGTCGAAGTCTCCGCGTCCCCCATGCCTTTGGCAAGGTAACATATCCATGTATATATGGTCTGGTTTAAAAAGGTGCTCAGATTATAGATGGCGGTACTTAAAATAAAGGGAACCACCACGCTGCTCACAAGCCGCAGGATACTGCTATAGTCTTCCGGCTCATGCCTGTCCCTCGCAATCCGGCGGTGAATCGTCTTTTTGTTCAGCCCATAAACCGCCCACATAAAGAGCAGTGCCGCCACCACGCCGGAGCCGGTTCCCATCGCGCTTCCCACCGCGCCGTAGGTAGCGTGCGCCGTGTTCCACTCCTGCTGCTCCACGCTCAAAACGTAGGTCCTGCTCCCGTCCTCTTCATTGACGACTGCCTCTGCAACCTCCTGCACAATTTCGTCTCCGAAGCTCACCGAGTAATCGTCGTTTAACACATATTTCTGCGTGCCGGACAGCATAAAAATAATCAAAAGATACGCTGCGCCAATGCTGACCACCGCGTTTAAAATCTGCTCGAGAATCTGGGAAACAGAGGTCTGCACCATGGAGCGGTGCGCCTGAAAATAGCCGCGCAGCACACCGAGTATGCCGTACAAAAAGACTGTCGGTGCAAATACCCGCAAGACGGCCACAGCCGGTCCCTTCGCAAACAGCCCCGCGCCAAAAAACAGCACCAGACTCGCAATACCGCCCACCACCAGCACATAAAACATAGCGCACAAAAAAATCCGGTGCGCATTTACATAGTCCCGCACGGACAGCTTCTGTGCAATTACTTTGGAAATTGCGGAAGGAATACTGTAAGAAGAAATCAAAAGAATAATAGTGTAGACATTGAATGCAGTCTGATAATAACCGTTGCCCTCGTCACCGATAACAGCAGCTAAAGGACTCCTGTAAAGGAGTCCTATTATCCTGCAGATAATACCGGCAGCCGCCAGTATGCCCGCCTGTATGATAAATCCGTCTTTCCTGCTGCTCTTACCCATTTTAAAACTTCCTGTCCGGAACTTAATAGCCTATCAGCCAGTCATACATCTCCTGATATTTGCCTGCGGATACATGCCATGAAAAATCAGCTGCCATGCCGCGGTCAACAATCTTGTTCCACTCTCTTTTCCTGTCGTAATATATCTGTTCCGCATAACGGATAGACCGAAGCATCTCATGCGCATTGTAGTTTGCAAAAGAGAATCCGGTTCCGGTATTTTCATACTCATTGTAAGGCAATACCGTATCCTTCAAGCCGCCTGTCTCTCTCACGATAGGCACCGTACCGTAGCGCAGCGCCATAAGCTGGCTTAAGCCGCAGGGCTCAAACAGGGACGGCATAAGAAATGCGTCACAGGATGCATAAATCTTATGGGAAAGGTCCTCGGAATAGTAAATATTTGCCGAAACCTTATCCGCGTATTTCCAGTCAAAATGACGGAACATATTTTCATAGCGTTCCTCGCCCGTGCCCAGTACCACAAGCTGTATATCATCCTGACAGAGCTCATCCATGATATAGGCAATCAAATCGAAACCCTTCTGGTCGGTCAGCCTTGACACAACGCCAATCATCATCTTTTTGTCATCCTGCGCAAGATTTAACTGCTTCTGCAGGGCACGCTTGTTCTTTACCTTTTCCTTGCGGAAATTGACTGCGTCATAAGGGAACTCTATGTATTTGTCAGTCGCAGGATTGAACTCTTCGTAATCGATGCCGTTGACAATGCCGCGCAAATCGCCTGCACGTGCAATCATCAGACCGTTCAGACCCTCGCCGTAAAATTCTGTCTTAATTTCCTCCGCATAAGTATCGCTCACCGTGGTGATGGCGTCTGCATATACCAGACCACCCTTTAACAGGTTGGCATCCTTGTACGCTTCCAGTTTGTCGGGCGTAAAGTAATAATCCGGCAGCCCGGTAATGTTCTTCACTGCCTTTACGTCCCACTTGCCCTGGAATTTCAGGTTGTGGATGGTCATAATGGACTTCATGTTCCAGAAGAAGGGATTTCCCCTGAAGCGCTCTTTCATGTATACGGGAATCAGTCCTGTCTGCCAGTCGTGGCAGTGTACGATGTCCGGCTGGAAATCGATTAAGGGCAGGGCGGAAAGCGCCGCCTTGGAAAAATAAGCGTATTTTTCTATTTCAAACAGCACATTGTCGCCGTAAGGCTTAAAGCCTCCGAAATAGTGCTCGTTGTCTATCAAATAATATTTGACCCCGTCAACCTCTGCCGTCAAAATTCCCACATATTCTTCATGCCAGTTGAAATCCATATAAAAATGGGTGACATAGCTTAATTTCTCCTGCATTTCTTGCTTCATACAGGTGTATCGGGGAATCATCACCCGCACATCAAAATATTCCTTATCCAGACATTTGGGCAGAGAACCGACAACATCCGCAAGCCCGCCTGTTTTGATAAAAGGCACCCCCTCCGACGCCACAAACAATACCTTCTTCATGGAAATTCCTCCTGTAACACCATTGTTTTTTTCTATTATACATCATAAGAGGAGGATTTAAAAGGTTTAATTTCGGTATTTTAAACGGATTCTGTCCGCAATCAGCGCAATAAACTCAGAATTGGTGGGCTTGCCCTTTCCGGTATTTATGGTATACCCGAACAAAGCATCCAGGGTTTCCATTCTGCCGCGGCTCCATGCCACCTCAATCGCATGGCGGATGGCACGCTCCACACGGCTCGGCGTGGTCTGGAATTTCTTCGCTATCGTCGGATATAGAATCTTGGTGATGGAGCTTAACATGGAATTGTCCTCCACCGCCATCATAATGGCCTCTCTGAGATACTGGTATCCTTTAATATGCGCCGGCACGCCAATCTCATGTATCATATCGGTAACATCCTGCTCCAAATCCCTTTCTTCTGTTCTTTTCGTCGTTTCCACAGATTTTGCCGGCATTTCCTTATTTCCGGAGGGTACTGTAATCATAATCTGGAATTCTTTGTCGGTACTCATTAACTGTCCGATTATTTTATACAGCTTTTCATTATCTTTTGTAGTCAAAACATTAAGCTGCTCCATGAAAAAACCTCCTTTTTTTGGTTCAAAACTCGCTTTTTTTACAAAACTCTATCGTACACATTATAATGTGATAGTGTTTGCAACTTCAACTGATATACGTCGCATTTATTTTACATTTTCCGCCGGGGACGGGGAATGGTGGGGAGTGGTGTCGGATTCGCGGGGATTCGCTCTGTTATGGTTGAAATGAGGGGGCTTGCGGCAAGTCCACACTGGTATCGTGTCAGGGAAAAAACGATTCCCCGGAGGAATACAAAAGCCTTGCGAATTCCAGGGCACTGATCCCTGTACTGAAAGATTACGGACAATTTTACACAGGAATGCCAGCAGAGGATTAGGCCGCTCTGGCGGGATTCTGTTCCATATGCCCAGATAGGCGTCATTGACACATTCTTCTGCATCCTGCTGATTATGCAGAATATTAGAGGATATTTTGTGGCACAGCTTTCCATATTTCAAATCCAGTTCTTTAATCACCCCTTCTGCCCTCTATACATTTGCTATGGATCTAAGAGCAAAAACTACAGAAAACAAAAATTTTTTATTTTGCCTTCTGGTTTATTATACATGTTTTACCGCCCAAGATATTGTAATTCCCGATGTTCAGATTTTTCCCTGAGAACGGACAAAAGACCGGGGCGGTATCTAAAGTGTATTCCTATTTGTTTTTTGCACCTAAAAATAAATAACATAAATAATGTGCAAACCTGAAAGTTTTTTCCTCTTTCTGCGATTTAAGAGATAGAATGCAGATTATGCTGCTACAAAAAGAATGGAGGATTCCTATGAAAAGAAAAAGAAGCAAGCAGTTGACAGGCTTTAGCCTGCTCCTCTCTGTGGCGCTGAGTTTATGTGCCTGCGGCAGAAGTGCCAGAGAAAGCGAAAAAGAAAACGATGCCCTGGCAAAGGAACATGTCTATCAGTTTCAGGAAATCGAAATGCCGGATTTCGGCGGAGACGAATATGAAGTCTGCGCCTCCGACTACAGAGACGGGGAGATTTTCCTGCTGATGAAAGTAACAGACTGGGAACACTACAACGACAATGACATCCGGATTCTGTCCGTGGGTGACGACGGATCTGGCGCGGCCGTTGTCCCCCTTGAAACAGTTCCGTGGAACCCTGCTGTGGAAGACGGCTCCGGTGCTTCGGAAAATTCCTCTTATGAAAACTACACCTTCGGGGCTGACGGCAGAATTTACGCCGTCCGATATTATTACAGAGAACCTCTGAATCCGGAGAAAAATGCCGTATCCATGCGCTATCTGTGCTGCTGGACAACGGAAGGCCGCCTGCTGTGGGAGACGGAACTGGAGGACTGCGGTTCCGATGACGAATCGCTTTCCGTGAATGTCATATCCGTGACGGAAGACGGCACGGCAAGCCTGACCCTGACGGGAGAATATGCATGGCAGATATCAGTGGATGCACAGGGAAAAGCTTCTGGTTCCAGACAACTGTCCGACGAAACCTTTCAAATATTCAGCACCAGCGCTGCCGTCGTGCACCGGACGGACGGCACTCTTCTGCTTGTCTGTTACGGGGAAGACAACTGGACGGAACAATACCTTGTATCCTATGATCCTGCTACGGACACAATGGGAGAATCCAGCCAGATGCCTTCCTCCGGTTGGGATGGATACGGAAGCCTGGCCGCAGGCCCCGGCTCCGGCCTGCTGTACAGCAATCGAACAGGCATCTTCTCCTATGCCCCGCAGGATACGGCAAGCCCTCATTCTCCTTCGCAGTCTCCAGAGGGCACAAAGGTCATGGACTTCATCAATTCAGACTTAAGCGTCAGCAGCTTTGAGGCGCTGATCAGCCTGAATGACACCTCCTTCGCAGGCCTGTTCTATGAGAATTACAACAGCGAGGCCAGCATGGGAATCTTTACCTACGTGGAACCGGCGGACGTCCCCGACAGGTCCGTGCTTTTGATGGCAGGCTGCTACATAAGCGATGATGTCATGCAGCGGGTAGTGGAGTTCAACCGCAGCAGCGACCAATACCGCATCATAGTACAGAATGTGGAAGAATATGATTCCGAAGATGAACTTGCGGCGGGTATCACAGAGATGACAAGCAGCGTCTTTTCGGGCAATGTGCCTGACATACTGGTCACTGACGGTCTGCCTGTGGAAACCTATGCCGCACGGGGACTTCTGGCGGATATCGGGGAACTTATCGAAAAGGATGCGGAACTTTCCCAAACCGATTTCCTGCAGAACGTGTTTGAAGCCTATTCCATGGATGGGAAACTGTATTACGTTATTCCCAGTTTCCGTGTGGACACCATGATAGGAGCATCCTCTGTCGTGGGGGACAGGACATCATGGACTTTCACCGATGCAGTACATCTGCTGGAAACCCTGCCGGAAGGGACAAACCTGATCCCGGAGGCCAACCGCTCCTCCTTCCTTCAGACCATGATGGCATATTGCGGCAGCAGTTTTATTGACACCGGCGCAGGTAAATGTAACTTCCAATCCCGGAATTTCCTTGATCTCTTAGAATATGCCAGATCCCTCCCCGAAGAGCTGGATGCAGATTCTTACGGAGAAGATTATTGGAGGAACTACGAAGCACAGTTCCGGGATGGCAGGACGCTTCTCGCCGGCATGCCCATCAGCAGCTTTGAGGGCATCGATTACTATGTAAACGGCATCTTTGGAGAGGAAGTTTCCTATATCGGCTTTCCCATGGAAGACGGTTCCGGCTCTTATATCAGAGCGGAGGAAGCCTATGCCATTTCCGCCCATTCCGACCATATTGAGGGGGCATGGGAATTCCTGCGGTATTATCTGATGGATGACTATCAGTCCGGCCTCCACCGGGGACTTCCGGTACAGAAAAAAGTTTTACTCGAAAATTCCAGATCAGCCCTCAGCGAGTCCCAGAGCTATTCTACCGACAATGAATCCGCCTCTCCGGAACCTGTGACGGAGGAGCAGCTTAAAAAACTGGTGACATTCCTCCTTTCGGTAAACCACTGCTATTATGAGAACGAAGAAATCATGGACATCGTGAGCGAAGAAACCGGAGCTTTCTTCGCCGGAGCCAAAACAGCGGAGGAAACTGCAAAGGTCATCCAGAACAGGGTGCAGCTCTATCTGGATGAGACCATGAAATAATGATATACTTGTGAAAGAAGAATGAAAGGAGCAGCTTATGGAAGATACCGAAATCATTGCTTTGCTCTGGCAGCGCAGGGAATCCGCTCTGGATGAGATCATACGCCGGTATGGCAGACTGCTGAAAAATTTCGCAGGGCGAATCCTTCCCACGACGCAGGATGCCGAGGAATGCGTCAATGATACCCTGTTGGACATCTGGAATACCGTTCCCCCCCAACGTCCCGCATCGATTGCTTCCTATGCCGTCATGCTGATCAGGAGGCGATCCATAGACCGCCTCCGACGCCTGACGGCCAAAAAACGGGGCGGAGGCGTCTACCTGGTCGCTCTGGATGAGCTGGAGGACTGCATTTCCGGAGGTGCCACATTTAATGAAGATGCCGACGAACTGCGGCAGGCCATAAACGGTTTCCTCGCTGGACTGTCCGCCGAAGACCGAATCCTCTTCATGGGCCGCTACTTTGCTCTTGAATCCATAGAATCACTGGCAAAAAGCAACCGGGTGACAAAAAACACTATAAATATCCGCCTCTCCAAAATGCGGAATAAACTGAAAAAACATCTGACGGAAAGGGGAATTTTCATATGAGTGGAAAAATGAACGAACAGCTGCTGAATATCATTGGAAGTGTGGATGAAGAGTACATACAGGAATATATCGACGCACAGACAAAGACACGTAAAACTCAGCGAACCAGAATGCGTTTCAGCGTCGCTCTGGCTGCTGCCATGGTATTGCTCATCGGCACGGTCAGTGTCGCCGCCGTCCCAATGATCGGCCATTTCCTTGCCAATCTGGCAAATGCGGACCGCATCGTCATGCAGAATTTTGCCGATATTGAAGCCGCCTATGCTGTCCGCATAGATGACACGCAGGAATGCAACGGGGTAGTCGGTACACTGAACAACGCAGTGGTGGAGGACCACCGTATTCTGCTGTGCTACACCTTTGACTGGAGCGGTCTGGAAGAGGCTAAGGACGGCTCTTTCCACACCTATTTCCTGCCATGGTTTTTTTACATTACAGAAGGGAATACAGTGCTCTGCCAGTCAGAATACATGGAAGGACTCTATGTAGAGGGTTATAATGACGATACAGTGGAAGAAACGAAAGCGACCTACCTATACTGCATTGACTTAAACGGCGTAGAGGGCTGGGACCTGATAGGAAAGGAACTGACTGTCAGGCTGCTCTATGAACAGGGCGGCGAAGGCTTTACCAGCACCTTTACCCCCACATCCTGCTTTACGGACAGGAGCTGGAACATCGGCAAAACTTATTCATTCGGAGAGCACAGGATCTCACTGGAACGGATTGAAGAATCCGCCCTTTATGTGACGCTCTTCATCAACTGCAGCACCATCGGGCATAACGGGGATAATTATCAGTTCGTCCTGTCTGATGAGCTGGGCAATGATTATACCGCCTATCCAAACAGGGACAATGACACATATGGCTACTGGTTCATCAAACCAGAAGAAGTGGGCACGCAACTGACCCTGAAAGTAATCCATAGCAACATGGAAACAGACCCCTATGGTGAGATCATTGACGACAGTTATGAAGTGTTATATGAGATTCCCATTGACCTGAAGGATTCCTGAACTTTCTTAGGACGCATCGACCCCCCTTAGAACCCCAAGACGGGGCTAAGGGGGTTCGATTCTTCCTATAATCGGTATTGTAATCTTTAAAAGAAGTGATCCCGTATGTGAAATAGTTAGTTGTCTTTCACAATACCATGTTTACAGAAATACTCCATCCATAGAATATTATATTTTCCCAACAGATGAACCTCATCCCAGGTATAATCCGGATTCAGATTGCCACTCACAAAGTTTTTGTACTCGCCTTTCCGCAAATCTTATTGTTCAGGTTATTTGGTGATTTTTAAAACCTCGCCCGGCAAAATACGAACAAATGCAGGTAACGATCACTGCAAATACCGGCAGGAAAATATACGGCGGAATTACAAGCCCGAATATTTCATATTGAAATTCAAACATCGCGCCCCAGAAGGCGAACATTCCCACTGGCAGCAGATTAGCCAGGCAGGATATCCAGACAGGCGCTCCTTCGGGAATGCTGATAAATAACGGAATTATCAGCAGCGCGGTCATTATCACAATAGTGTTGAACGGCAGTTTCAACTTTGCTGAAAAAAGCGCGGTGATTGCCGCAAACATTATGCAGCCTGCAAGCATACATATGCAATACAACAACGCTGCCTGCCCTATTGTGATCGGGTAAGGGAAAACGCCGCTCACCAATTCCAGAGATCCGTTTGCTCCGCTCGCGCCCCAGACAATAAAGGACTCGATTAAGCTTATTACCGATAGAAGCGCAATCAGCACCGCCGAGACCGAAAACGCCGTGAACAATTTTGCGCCGATAACAAGACTTTTGCCATGCTTTGAAGAAAGTATCAGACTGTCTGCGCCGCTTGTGTACTCATCGGAAAAAATTCCCGAGAGCATTACCGCTATCGCTGCACCTACCATGAGCGCAGTCGTATACATTACTGTCACAAATCTGTAATACCCGCCCCAATACTCGTATGTCAAGGCCGCGGAAAAGTTGTTCAGACACTTTTGCCGGTATTTGCGCACATTTTCACTTGTCGCACCGTTCATAATTGTTTGCTCCATATTTTGGAGGCGCACAGCGTCAAACTGCTCTGCCTGCTCGCGCGTCAGGTTTTGAAATTCCTCAAAGTTGCTTAGATGAAAAGTTCTGCGTACTATACCGTAAATTTCGCTGTATTTTCTTGCGTTATTTTGATATTCCGAAGTGCCGATGTAATTTCCGCTTTCAAGCGGCACAACGCTTTTGTAAGCCTCGACTGCCTCCATAATCAAATCGGCGTCTATCGCCCGACCCGAAAGCGCCTCGCCGTCCCGGCGATCTATCATATTGTCCTCATATCTTGAAATAGCGGCCTCGCTGCCGTTCTCGTCCGTGTAGTAATAGGTTCCTATAACAGTGCCGAAAACGCTTAATGCTCCGACAATCACCGCAAACGCGAGCACGATCACGGTACGTTTTCTGCGCAGAATTTTCTTCAGTTCAAACCTTACCAATTCAAAAAATATACTCATATCGCATGCTCCTCCGCAGTTTCCTCATTAAAATAATACAGATACAAATCCTCTAAAGTCGCCTGCGCATTTTCGGCATTCTCACAGGGCTTTTCATCACTGACAAGACGAAGAAATACACTGCCGTTCTCATTTCTTGTATTGATGATCGGATATTTCAAGCTGAGTTCGTCGGCGGTTTTTGGGGAAACGATACACTCCCAAACCTTGCCGTCTATGACCGAAATAATTTCATCAAGCGATCCTTCGTGGATAAGCTGACCGCTTTTCATAACAAGAATCGTATTCGCAATATGCTCGATGTCCGACACGATATGCGTCGATAAAAGTATGATCCTGTCCGCACCCATTCGGGAAATCAGATTGCGGAATTTCACTCGTTCTTTGGGGTCAAGTCCCGCTGTCGGCTCGTCGAGTATCAGTATTTGCGGGTCGTTCAGCATTGCCTGCGCAATACCAAGCCGCTGTTTCATACCGCCCGAAAATGTTTTTATTTTCTTCCGGGCCTCGTTTTTCAGCGAGACCATCTCCAGCAGCTCGGCGGTCTTTGCTTTCGCCCTGCTTTTGGGAATGCCCTTTAGCGCGGAAATATACATCATAAAATCCTGTGCAGTAAATTCGGGATAATATCCGAAATTCTGCGGGAGATATCCGAGCATATCGCGGTATTCCTCCTGTGAAACGTCAATTCCATTGCATGAAATATTCCCCGATGCAGGCTTAGATAATCCACACATCATTCGCATTAAGGTTGTTTTTCCCGCTCCATTGGCGCCCAAAAGTCCGTATACACCGTTGTGAAGCGTAATCGATATTCTGTCACAGGCAATTTTGCTGCCGTATCTTTTTGTCACGCGGTCAATTTTTAATTCCATAACGTTCATCCCTTCCACTCATTATTTTTTCAATTTGAATAGCGGTCATGATTACACCGCCTGCACATAGCACGGTGCATAGAGCGTTTACAAAGCGCATATCAAAAGGAATTCTCCCGAATATAAATACACCCGCCAGGCTAACGCCGATCGTTGCTGCAACACTGATGTATACGCCCTCCAAACCTGTAACCTTATCCAAAACACCAAGCGAGATTCCGTTGACTGTAATATAAGGAGTTAAAATATACAAGGCTGCTTTCATAATGCCGAGCGGCGAGAAAAATCCGAAAGTGACCACGATAGCCGATATAACCGCGAAATTGCACACACCCAGAATTATCATTCGCGCACCAATAAGCTGCGGCAGGGAATATCTGCACCCTGCCTCAATCTCCGACATTCCGAAAATATCGGAGCGCGAAATTTCCGTTGCTGTCATCAATGCCAAAAACGGGATAAGAGCCGATATGACCCACACGATATACATTTCATTTTGCGGAATAACATACACCGCGCCAATCGCCGCCAACAGCACTGTCGCCGAGAAAAGCCATACTCTCTTGCGGATATAGCATATCTGCGCCAAAATAAATTCCGAATATGACAGCTTCGGATAGCGCATAGAATCTATAAACTTGTCCTTGTTTCGCGGCTTGGGCGGTGTGAACGCGCTTCGCAGAGCCTTTTCGATTTTCATACTACAACACTCCCTCCATCAGTTTTTTCAATTCTTTTAAGGCAGCCCGCTCAAGGCGATATACTGCAAATCTTGATATTCCCGCTGCGGATGCAGTTTCGTTCACCGACAACCCGCCGATATATCGTAAAACAATAATCTCGCGCCGCCGTTCATCAAGCTTTTCGAGCGCGTTACGAACAGCTGCTTTTATATCACTCTGCTCCGCAAAATCCTCCACAGGGTAATCATCGGTCAATTCCAAAGCCTGCTTTCGCCGGAAGTGATCTACACACAAGTTCCTGGCAATCGTGTACAGATAAGCCATATCCTCGCCGCGCCGTATTTTTGGCTGCTGCCCGAAAAATTTGAGAAAGGTTTCCTGCGTGATATCCTCGGCAACAACGGAATTTCTCACTTTATAAAAGCAATAACAGTATATTTTGTCGTAAATGCCTGCCAGATCATTCACCGTTGCAAAACCTCCTCTCACAATGTATAACGTTTCAGCCGCGCGGGATGTGCGGCATATTACAAAAAAGTTTGAAATATTTATTGATGATTTTACCACAATGTCCTATTTCCGCAAGAAAGAATGGGCTTGCTCCGCGAACTGCAAAACGAACCGGTTCCAAAAAACTTGAACCGGACAAACGCTTATGCTAAAATCAAGACAGCAAAAAAGAAAGGACGGGAAATCATATGTTACGGAAGGCTGCCTTGCAGGACATTGCGGAATACGGCGATTTTGCTTATCGTCTGGCTCTGGATCAGACGAAATCCTGTTATCCAATCTATGCGGACGGTATCAAATCAAAAGAAGATTTCATTGCAGACGCCGAAAACGGCGTTACGAAAGAGAATTCGGAATTATTGCTCTTTCTTTCAGACGGAATTGTGGAAGGCTTTATAAAGTATGAGTGGCTTGCGGAGGACAATTACCTGCAGTTAACCATGTGCAATATCCGTGAGGGAACCACACAGGCGCTTACAGAACTGCTCTCCTTGCTGAATGAGCGGTTTTCGGGCTATACTCTTTACTTTGGATTTCCCGAAGCGAATACAGACGCTGTCCGCTTCCTTTCGGAAAATGGATTTACATGTCTGGAAGAGTCTTGGAATCATTCTTTCTTTTTTGATGATTACACGCTTCTTTCAGAGGACAAAAACGCTGTCTTAATAAATCGGGAGAATTTCGATGATTTCCGGACAGTGTATCAGCCGGATGCAGAAACCTATTGGAATTGTGACCGGATTCTGGAATGTTTAGAGGATTGGACTATTTTTGTTTACTATCAGGACGGCACTCCCGTGGGAACCATCTACCTGCAGGGCAGCGGCGGATATTATGCGGGATACTACGAAATATTCGGCATTTCATTCGCAGACGACAAATATCGGGAAAACGCTTGTCATGCACTGCTTACGGCTGCATTGAATCACTGCAAACGAAACGGCGCAAAATACATGACCTTCTTATGTGAAGAAATATTCCAAAAAATACTGCAGAAACTGGGCTTTCATTTTGTGGGAAAGTATATCTGCTACATCAGGACGCTTTAACCAGAAAGAGGTAAAAAAACAAGATGGAAATTGAACGAATTGACACATACGAGGACAGTCGTTTTTCGCAGAAGGTTCTGCAGCAGCACGGCTGTTTCCTTGTGGACGGTGCGCCTTGCGAGGTCGAAATCATATCTGATTTTGAAGCGGTGATTCATGGAAAATTTGAAGATTTTTCCTCATTGATTGACCAGTTTCGTTTTTATACACCGCACATTACCCGATTCTATGACGAAAACCGCCGTATCATCAGGGACTTTCCGGCGGCGCAGCTTTTGACGCTTAAGCTGGAACAGATTCAGCCGTCACAGTTTTATGTTGACAAGGACAAAATTGCCGCCATCAGCAATTTTATCCATAAGGCAGAGGATATTATCATTCAGGTGCTGCCGTATCAGGGGCGTTTCATTTCTCTTGACGGACATACCCGCCTTTACTATGCGGTTATGCAGGGCTGGAAACATGTCCGTGCCGTGGCAGAAAGTACCGACGACTGGGTGCATGGTTTTGTGGAAGAAGCCAAAAAACGCAGTATCCACACGCCCGCTGACCTCATTCTGGTCAGCCATGCGGAATATGTGGAAAAATGGGATGGATTCTGCGATGCTTTTTTTGCCGCCGCCAAAGAAGAACAAAGCAAATCATAAATAGCAGATAACATGGTTTTTACACAAAAAAGCAGCCTCGCTTCCCTTATGGAGCTACGGCTGCTTTTCTGCGTCACCGGCCTTACGGCGCAAATCCGATGCGGGAAATGCTTTCATCAGTGTTTTCCTAATACGAAATCATCTCCTCAATAAAAATTCCATATCCACTTGTCGAATCGTTTATCAGAACATGGGTCACAGCTCCAATCAGTTTGCCGTTTTGTATAATGGGCGCACCGCTCATGCCCTGTATGATGCCGCCTGTCAGGGCAATCAGTTCAGGGTCCGTTACCTGAAGCACGATGCCGCGGTTGACATTGTTCTGGTCAAGATGACATTCCTTAATCCGGATATCGTAATATTTCAGTTCTCCATCCACCATGCAGAGAATCTGGGCAGGACCGATTTCTACTTCCTGTTTCAGACCGATGGGAAGCGGCTCTGTCTCAATACAGGATAATATCCTGTCGTTACAGGTTCCGAAAATCCCCCGCTCGGTATTGTCCGAAATCACACCGAAAATATTGCTGTCATTGTACTCAATCATGCCGGTCATTTCCCCGGGTTCTCCCTTGACGCCTTTTTTGATTGCCACAATATCCGTTCTGTAGAGCGTTCCGCTGTCAAGCTCCATGATCATGCCCGTGTCCACGTCATTGATACCATGCCCCAGCGCGCCGAAATTGCCTTCACTGTCCACAAAGGTCATGGTTCCCACGCCCTGCGCATTGTCCCTGACCCAGACGCCCAGCTTATATTCTCCGCTCTGGTTCTGATAAGGCTGCACCTCGATATCAAATGTCTCTCCTCCACGGCGCACCGTGAGCACAACCGGCTGCCCGCCGCAGTCTTCCACCATTTCTATAAAGGCATTTTTACCCGTTACCTCCTCCCCATTCAGGGCCAGAATGTAATCTCCTGTCTTTAAAAGATATCGGGCAGGCGAGACACTGGCTCCGTTTACGGATATAAAGTCTCCCACGCCAATCACCAGAATACCGTCCGTTTTCATATAGATGCCGACGGGCATTCCCACCGGCGTGAGCGTCATATTTTCGATGACATCGATATTGACCTGCTTAAAAGGAATGAACCCGAACAGCTTCAGGTTCATCTGATAGCTGCTCAGTGTGTCTGCCCGCATGGTAACAGGGTTCCTCAAATCAATGTAGATGGAATCTGCCGGTATGTTGGACTCTCCCTGTCCGTTTGCAGGAACTGCAAGGCCGTCCGCATTCTCCTGTATTCTGACGATTTCTCCCTCAAGGGGCAGTCCTATGTTCAATACCTGATCTTCTCCCATCTTCAATTTGATATTGCCGGGAATCCTGTCGTAATAGTACAGAAAACCGACACCGGCAAGCGTAAGGCAGGTAATTACAAGGGCGCACAACAGGCACCTTCTGTATATTTTCTTTCTTTTTTTGTTTTTCATTGCCATACCTCCAAAAAAAGAGTACCCATATCGGATACTCTTCTTAGTGTTGTCATATTTTTAAAGTTTAAACACCAAAATCAGCTTTGCTTGATTTTGGCAGCCTCAATTTTCATTTCTTTTGCATTGGAAAGCGCCGCCTCAGACAAGGCGTCCGCCCCCAAAAGCCTTGCCAGCTCTTCGATTTCTCCCTCTTTTGTCAGTCTGCGGATACCTGTCATGGTGCTCTGTCCGTCCGTCTGCTTTTCAATGGCAAAATGTGCGTCCGCCATTGCCGCAATCTGCGGCAGATGCGTGATACAGATAACCTGATGCGCACAGGATAAGGCGCCCAGCTTTTCCGAAACCTTCCATGCCGTCCTGCCGCTTATTCCTGCGTCGATTTCATCAAAGATAAGCGTATCCACCGCATCTTTGTCTGCCAGCACTGTCTTGACACCCAGCATGATACGGGAAAGCTCGCCGCCACTCGCCACCTGCCCCAGGGGCTTTCTCTCTTCGCCCGGATTGGTGGAAATCAAAAATTCCACATCATCAAAGCCATCAGGCGAAGCTTCTTTTCTTTCTATTTTTATTTCAAACTCCACCGCCAGAAAATTCAACTCAGAAAGCGCCGTTTTTAAGGTCTTCTCCAGCTTTTTCGCCTGTTTTTTGCGAAGCGCGGAAACCTCTTCACAGCTTTTTATAAGCGCTTCTTCCGTCTCGTCATACTTCTTTTTTAAAAGAGCCATATAGCTTTCGTAATCGTTCAGCTTTTCTATTTTTTCCGAAAGTTCCTCTTTATATGCAAGAACCTCTTCAATTGTTTTTCCATATTTTTCCTTTAAATGATTCAGTTGGTTTAATCGATCTTCCACAGCGGCAAAATCCGCCCCGTCAAACTCCATATCGGCAAGATAGTCGGAAAGCTCCCTGTTGAAATCGTTTAAAAGCGACTCGATTTCCGTAATCTGCTCTGAAAGCCCCTCGAGTCCGTCGTCATAGACCGCTGCCTGTGACAGTTCCCTCACTGCCCTGCTGACAAAAAAGGAAGCGCCCTCCTCTTCTCCGCCGCTGAACCGGTAGCACGCGCCGAGCGACTCCCCGATTTTACGGCTGTTTGCCATGCGGCGGTACTTGCTTTCCAGCTCCTCATCCTCTCCCGCTGTGGGAGCCGCCTGTTCGATTTCATCAAACTCAAAAAGAGCCAGCTCCGTTTCCCGCTTTCTCTTTGCCTCGTCCATCTCCTGTCCCGTTATCTCATTCCAGATGCGGTTTTTCTCGTGATACAGCTCCTTTACCTTTTTTAAGGGCGCAAGGATTTCCTCGCCGGCATAGGCGTCCAGAATTTCCAGATGCTTTTTTTTGTGCAGAAGTGACTGATGTTCATGCTGTCCGTGGATATCCAGAAGCAGTTCGGACAGCTCTTTTAATTGTCTGGCGCTCACGGTCTCCCCGTTGATGCGGCTGACGCTTCTGCCCGTCTGCAGGCGGCGGCTGATTGTCACCGCTCCCTCCTCACAGGGCAGTTCCATCTCTGAAAGCTTTTCCCGAATCCTCTCGTCGTCATCCGAAAAGGTCAGCTCTGCCAGCGCATACTCCGCCCCTCTCCGAATCAAATCCTTATCTGCCTTTGCCCCCAGCGCCAGATTGACAGAGCCGAGCAGAATGGACTTTCCCGCACCGGTCTCACCTGTCAGGATATTTAATCCCGGTGCAAATTCCACCTCCGCTTCCTCTATCAGCGCCAGATTCTTTACGTGTAAGCTTAATAACATTTATTTACCCCACAATTTCATCTTGTACTTTTATACTTCCACCATACCGCGTATTTTCTCCATCAGGTTTTTCGAATCCTCCATGTTTCTGACTGCAACCATGATGGTGTCGTCTCCCGCAATGGTACCTACAACTTCCTTGAACTTCATGGCGTCCACAGCGGCAGCAACCGCCATTGCCATACCGGATACCGTCTTAATCACCAGAATATTCTGCGCCATGTCCATGGAATAGAACCCATCCGTCAGGATGCGGCTGTACTTATCCCACAGCCTGCTGTCGTCCTGCTTTAGCACGATATACTTCTGCCTGCCGCCCGCAGGAACCTTTGACAGGTTTAATTCCCTGATATCCCTCGATATGGTAGCCTGCGTCACGTCATAGCCCGCCTGCTTTAAATAAGCCGCCAGCTCTTCCTGCGTCTCCACATCATAGGTTTCAATAATTTCAATTATCTTGGCGTGTCTTGTCTTTTTCATAAAAGCTCCTATCTGCGCGGGCCGCGCGCTTTCAAAGGCTGAAATTTAGTTCTCGCTCATTTTTCTATGAAGCACCTCTAAAAAGCCCGCCCTTCCGAGCTTTACAAAATCTGTTGTTCTTTCCGACTGCACAATCCGCACGGCATCCCCCGTCTTTAATGCCACGCTGCAGCCGTCAAAATTGACTGCCGCCGTCTGTATCTGCCCCTCCGTCCCCGCCGGAATTTCAATGACTACCTCGTCCTGCGGCGAAAGCACAATGCTCCTCTGGTTCATGGTGTGCGGACAGACCGGCGTCACCACGATAAGCCTTGCCGAAGGCTCCACAATGGGGCCCCCCGCGGACAGATTATAGCCCGTTGATCCTGTCGGGGTCGTCACAATAATGCCGTCCGCCAGATATTTATACAGAAGCCTGCGGTTGACATAGAGGTGAACGCGCAGCACCTGCTGGCTGCCCGATTTGCTGATGACAATATCGTTGAGCGCCCACTCCTCTTTTTTTGTGCCGTCCTCTTTGTAGACCGTGCCGCTTATCATCATGCGGCTTTCCAACTCGTAATCCCCCCGCAAAAGCTGTGTCAGCGCCGCTTCCGCACTCTCCGGCTCCACTTCCGTCAGATAGCCCAGATTGCCCAGATTGACGCCTAAGAGAGGCACTCTGTTCCTGCCGCCAAACTCTCTTGCCGCTTTTAACATGGTACCGTCTCCCCCCAGCACCAAAATACAGTCTGCGCCCGTCTCCGCCTGTCCCGCGCTGTCCTCACCCATGACTCTGACATCGCAGCGGACTCCCTGTTCTGTGAGAAAAGCACGCAGCCTTTCCGTCAGCACAAAATTTTTATCCTTATGGCTGTTTGTGTAAATACAGAAATGTTTCATTTCGCATCCAGCTCCTCATGCGCTTTTTTTACCGTTTTTTCTACAATGTGCCGCCACATATCCTGTCCCGATATTCCTGTTCCTTCTTCTATTATGCGCGCAAGTTCCCGCTCCGCATCCTGCTCGGAAAACGCTTCGCTCAGGGGTCTGCTTTCCCTGTGCAGCGTAAGCAGCAGCAGGTATTCGATATTGCCTTCCGGCCCCTTGATGGGCGAATAGTCGAGTGCATCTGCGGTATAGCCAAGGCTGTCCGCAAAATCAAGCACCTTGCAGATAACCTCCCTGTGCACCGCCGGTTCCTTGACTACGCCTTTTTTTCCTACCTTCTCGCGCCCCGCCTCAAACTGAGGCTTAATCAGGCAGACCACGCTGCCGCCATCCTTTAAAATCCGTCGTAACGGAAACAGAATTTTGGTGAGTGAAATAAAGGACACGTCCACTGAGGCAAAATCCGGCTCCTCCGCGATATCCTCCCGCACCATATAACGGAAGTTTGTTTTTTCCATGCAGACCACGCGGTCGTCATTGCGCAGCTTCCAGTCAAGCTGTCCATGACCCACATCCACCGAATAGACCTTTACCGCCCCATTCTGCAGCATACAGTCCGTAAAGCCGCCCGTGGATGCGCCAATGTCCATGCATACTTTTCCCTCTGTCGAAACACCGAAGCAGTTGATCGCCTTTTCCAGTTTATAGCCGCCCCTGCTGACATAGCGCTGGGCGCTGCTCTTTACCTCTATCTTTACCTTTTCCCTGTCGAACATGGCTCCGGCTTTATCTTCCTTCTGCCCGTCCACAAATACAGAGCCCGCCATAATGACGGCTTTCGCCTTTTCCCTGGATTCCGCAAGCCCGCCGGAAACCAGAATGACATCCAGTCTTTCCTTCATGTATTCCTCAATTCTTTTTCAGCTTCTCCATAATGCGCGCCGCCACACTGTCCGCGTCCATCAAAAGCTCCTTCTTTAAAAGCTCTACACTGCCATGCTCCACATAGGCGTCGGGTATGGCAATTGACAACTCCTTTACCGCCAAAGCCTTGTCGTTTAAAAAGCTCTGCACCCGCTCGCCAAATCCGCCGCTCGCCACATTTTCTTCCATCGTGACAAGCAGGTCGTGCCCTGCCGCCGCTTTTTCTACCATAGCTTCGTCAAGCGGCTTCACAAAGCGCGCATTTACAAGGCTGCAGGAATGACCCGCTTTCTTTAAGATATCCCTGACTGCCTCCGCCGTCTTTACCATACTGCCGACTGCCAGCAGCGCAATCTCTTTTTCCTCGTAAATCCACTCGCTTTTTCCATACTCAATGGGCTCGCGGAATTCTTTCAGACCGGCATACGCCTCTCCCCGCGGATAGCGGATTGCGCACGGCCCGTCAAATTCCACGGCAAACTTCAGCATATCCGACAGCTCCCATTTGTTCTTCGGCGCCATAATCTGCATCCCCGGGATGCCGGATAAATAAGATAAATCAAAAATGCCCTGATGGGTTTCCCCGTCGCTGCCCACAAGTCCCGCCCTGTCAATGGCAAAAACCACCGGCAGTCCCTGTATGCATACATCATGTAATATCTGGTCGTAGGCACGCTGTAAAAAGGAGGAATAAATTGCCACCACCGGTCTCATGCCGCCCGCCGCAAGCCCTGCCGCAAAGGTCACTGCATGCTCCTCCGCAATTCCTACATCAAAAAAACGATTCGGATACATATTGTGGAAACGCTTCAGCCCCGTGCCGTCCGGCATCGCTGCCGTAATCGCCACCACGTTTTCATTCCGCTGTCCCAGCTTACACATGACCGTGGAAAAAATATCCGTGTAATTGGGCGTGTTTCTCGGATTTGTGGGAAGCCCCGTCTCTATATCAAACGGCTCCGCCCCGTGGAACCTCGCCGGATGGCGTTCCGCAGGCGCGTAGCCCTTACCCTTCTCCGTCATCACATGCACCATGACCGCGCCCTTCACCCTGCGCGCTTCGCCAATCACCTTTACCATGGCGTTTACGTCATGTCCGTTCACCGGTCCTAAATATGTAATGCCCATATCTTCAAAAAGCATACCGGGTATCACAAGATGCTTCACACCGCTCTTCACCCGCCTGATTGTTTTAATCACGGAATCGCCCTTTGCCGTGCCGCGCAGGGCGTTGTAAATCCCCATCTTTAAATCGAGATAGCTGTCCGCCGTCCGGATGTTGTTGAGATAACTGGACATACCGCCCACATTCTCGGAAATGGACATATTGTTATCGTTTAACACAATAATAAAATTCGTCTCCAGCTTCGAGGCATTGTTTAACGCCTCGTACGCCATACCGCCCGTCAGCGAGCCGTCTCCGATAACGGAAATAATGGTGTTGCTCTCTCCCTTTAAATCACGCGCCTTCACCATACCTAAGCCTGCCGATATGGAAGTGGAGCTGTGCCCTGTGTCAAAACAGTCGCAGGGGCTTTCCTTCCGCTTCGGGAAACCGCTCATGCCATGGAACTTGCGCAGGGATTCAAAGCCGTCCCGCCTGCCAGTCAAAAGCTTGTGGGTGTAGGACTGATGTCCCACATCCCATATAATTTTGTCCTCGGGAAGGTTAAGAGCGATATGCAGCGCCATCGTCAGCTCCACCGCTCCTAAGTTGGAACCTAAGTGTCCGCCCGTCACGCTGATTTTTTCAATCAGAAACTGCCGGATTTCCTCCGCAAGCGCGTCGTATTCCGACTTATCAATATATTTGATATCGTTTTCCTTCTGTATCTGCTCCAGCAATACGTTCACCTCTGTCTTTCACGAAAAACTGCCGCCCGCTTCCTCCTGCCTGCATCCTGCCATATCAGACAAAGACTCACGCAAATTCCTCAAGCGCGCCTTCGCCGTTCAACTGCATAACCTGCTTCTCCACCTTATCGATGTCCGCATTACATTTCTTTAAAAGCTCCATACCCTCTTTATAAATGCGGAAAGACTCTTCCAAAGAGATATCCTCCGACTCCAGTCTGGTAACCGTTTCTTCTAATTTAGCAAATTTCTCCTCTATGGTCATTCTTTCTCTCCTTTATTGCCTTTATGGGACTTATTTTATCCTTCACCTGCGCCAGTACCTTGCCGTCCGACACGTTGATGGTAAGCATGTCCCCGGGATGCACCTGTGAAAGATGCTTTAACGCCCTGCCGTCCTTGTCCTCCACGTAAGAATAGCCCTGATTCAGCTTCGCCAGCGGGGACAGTCCTTTAAACTTCTCCACATAAAGCGCAAGCCTGTGACGGTTATCCTTCAACTTGTCCTCCATCAGCCGCTGCAAGTCCTCTTCCGCCTTTAACACGCGGAGCCGCTTGTCCCGTATCCGGCTCTCGGGACTCTGCAGCCGGTAACGCAGGGCAAGGTTTTCCGTCCTCTGCCTCCTTGCCAAAAGCACAGCATCCATCCGCGCTGTGAGTTTTTCCCTGTAATTGTGTAGAGAAAGCACAAACTGGCTGTAATCAAATACGGCAAGCTCCGCCGCCGCCGAAGGCGTGGGAGCGCGCAAATCTGCCACATAATCGATAATCGTATGATCTGTCTCATGCCCGACTGCCGAAATAATGGGAACCTCGCAGTCAAACACTGCCTGCGCCACGATTTCCTCATTAAACGCCCACAAATCTTCAAGTGAACCGCCGCCGCGCCCCACTATCATGGTATCCACTCCCTGCGCCGCTAACGCGTGGATGCCGTTGACAATACTCTGCGCCGCCATATCTCCCTGCACAATAGCCGGGTATAAAATAATCCTGATATAAGGATTGCGCCGTTTCGCCACATTGATAATATCCCTGACCGCCGCCCCGGTAGGAGCCGTCACGACGCCAAGGGTCTTAATATACGCCGGAATGGGACGCTTGTACTGCTCTGCAAACATGCCCCGCTCCGCAAGTTCATTTTTCAGCGCCTCAAATTTCTCGTAGAGATAGCCTGCGCCCTCCTGCACAATCTGTTTTGCGTAGAGCTGGTATTTGCCGTCCCTCTCATACACGTCCACCATGCCGCCCACGACCACCTGCTGCCCGTTTTCCAGCCTGAACTTCAGCCCGCTCCGGTTGCCCGCAAACATCACGCAGGCGATGGCGCCCTTTTCATCCTTTAACGTAAAATAAATATGTCCAGTAGAATGGTATTTGCAGTTGCTCACTTCCCCTCTCACAAAAAGCGACTGCATCATAAAATCCTGCGTGAACATATTTCTGATATAGGCATTTACCTGTGCCACTGTATATATATTCTGCATGGTAGTCCTCATTTCCACGATGCTAAGACCGGCACTATGCAAATTTTGCCAGAACTGCATTCACAAAAGCGCCAGAACCGTCCTGCCCGAATTTCTTGGCAAGCTCAACCGCTTCGTTAATCGCCACGCTGACCGGCACATCCTCGTCATACTGCATCTCATAGAGCGCAAGTCTGAGCACGGTCAAATCCACCTTGCCCATGCGTTTCAGATTCCAGTTTTCCGCTTTCTTTTCAAGCTGTGCGTCGATATCGGACAGCTTTTCCATGATTTTACTGTATTTTGCTTCTATATAAGCAGCTTCCTCCGGCGTTCTTTTTACCTCGTCGTCCTCAAAAAACAACTGCATCTGCTCCGGCATATCCTGCGGTGTATTGAATTCTATGCGAAACAGCAAAAGAAAAATCTGCTCTCTCAGCTCTCTTCTTCCCATATGGTTACCCACTTTACTGCTTATTCTTCTGCATGTTGACGCCGGCAATGCGGATATTGACATCCGTCACATTGAGACCGGTCATATTTTCGATTGCCGCCTTTACCTTCGTCTGTACCTTCTGGCAGACTGCGGGAATGTTGTAGCCGTACTCCACGGTCATGGACAGGTCAACCCTTACATTCTGCTCTATAATATCCACTTTTACGCCCTTCGTCATGTTTTTCATGCCGACCCTGCTCATCAGCTCTCCGGTCATATTGCCCGTCATAGCGGATACGCCGTCCACTTCCCGCGCTGCAAGGCTTGCAATCATGGACACAACATCGTCCGCTATCTGTACTGCGCCAACGCTCTCATTATCCTGTAAAACATATATATTTTTATCTTCCATTTTGAAACCTCCAAAAATTATTTTCCTTTTGATGATTATAACACACCCATCATTCGTTCACAAGCCAAAAAGTCAGGGAGAGTCTGTCGGGGGTTGCTGCATAGGTAATGGGTCCGCCGCCGGAATCCAGATAGCGGAATATTTCCTGATTTTCAATCAGCCTCTCAAAAAAAGCAGCATAGACCTCTTCACTGGTGCACTTTAAGGTTACTGTTACCCTTTCCTCCTGAGAAGCATTATTAAAAAACGCTGTAAGCGCCTCTTCCTCATAGCTGTCAAAGCAGGCGCCCTCCATCACATAGTAATTGGCGGCTGTCGCCGTGCACTCCGGCAGGGGCACAAAGTTATCCGGCTCATGGGTTTGTAACAGTTCTTTCGTCGTAACACAGAGGTAGTCGTAATTGATGGGCGGCACAGGCAGCTCGTTCTCCTCCTTATCATAGGCGCGGTACGAGGCGTCTCCCCACGTCACATCCAGATAATAGCTTTCTCCGTCCACCCATACCAGATTCCACGCATGCCGCTGTCCATCGCTTACAGTTCCCACCACCAGAGTGGACGTAATGCCCAGCTTATCAAACAGATACTGGGCAGCCTTCGCATAGCCCTGGCATACCGACTCTCCACCCACAAACACGGAGCAGATATTCTGGTTTTCGGGCGCGTCCTGATTGTAGTCCGTGTGCAACACAATGTATTCATAGACATACTTTACCTTTTCGTATTCGGATGCTTCGCTGTCTATGCCGGCAAGACACGCTTCCACCGCCGCGTCAATCAGTTCCTGATTTTGCTTTCTTTCTGCGGCGCTCATGGTATAATCGCCCTCAAAGCTGATTTTCACAATTTCCTCGTTCCGCGTGTAGGTGGTGTAGCTGTAGCCCTTCACAAAAAACAGCTCCGGATGGTCAATCATCACACACTGGAAAATCCTGTCAATCTCCTGTTCCGCCACGGTTCCATAGCCCTGCGGGGACAGTGCCGCGCCTGTGTACATGCCATCCACAATTTCATACATGTCCGCATACCACGCCTGCTCCTCCTCGGTCAGAGTGTCGTAGCAGTATCGGCCGTTATGGTCTCCTTTGGAAAGTGTGACAGCTTCTTCCCCGCCGTCTGTCTCACCGCCTTCTGCAGTCTCCGGCTCCTGCGTATGCATGCTTTCCACCGTCTGCACATCCTGCTCTGTGCCCTCTGCAGCAGCATCGGAATAAGAACCGGTTTTCTCTTCCGATTTATCTTTCGGTATGGCACATGCGGCAAGCAGAAGCGCGGCAAGTAAAGCCGCCGATACCGCATGTATTCCCCTTTGTACCAGTCTGCGAAATTTTTTCAAATCTTCTCCTTTTTTCCTTTCGCTTTAATAGGTGATTATAAAATATAGAAACTATGCCGTTGTCATTGTACACATGGTATATTCCAACGCAGACTCGCTTTCGCTCCAAGCTTACCGTAGCGGTACTAAGCTCGAAAATACCTCGCTAAGTACCGACGGTAAGCAAGGGTCTGCTTATGGAATATACCATGTGTACAATTCGGGAGTTCAGTTTCTGCAAGTTATGGAAATGGTCTATAATTGCCTATTTCCTGTCCCTGGCTGAAAGTTCCACAAGCAACTATCTACACTTGGTTAGATAATTGCAAAGTTCACGACTTGGCTGCATATTCCGGCAATATATGCTTCGAAAAGCCTTTTGTGCCATGAAATCAAGACCATAGAAGGCAGGAGGGGCGTTCCCCGACTGGCTTCTGCATTACTGGGCTTGATGGAATGTCCGGCACATTCGGCTTTGAGGAGCATATATTGCCGGAATATGCTCCCATCCTTGCCCTTCGCAATTACCACTCCAAACCTTAATTCCTGCCGAATTCCGAAAGCTTCAGCCCTTCGTTTCGCTCCAGCGTCATGCCTACGCTCCATGCGTTGACAAAGAGCAGAAGGGGATTCCCTTTCAGGTCTTGAATCTTTTTCATGTCCGAGGTACCTGTCAGTTTGTTCATGTCGATATCTTTGTTTTCAATCCACCGGATATGCTCATAGGGCAGCGGCTCCAAGCGGATTTCCACATTGTATTCATTTTCCAGACGGTATTTTAAGACGTCAAACTGCAGCACGCCGACCACGCCCACAATGATTTCCTCCATACCGGTGTTAAACTCCTGAAAAATCTGGATGGCGCCTTCCTGCGCAATCTGGGACACGCCTTTGATAAACTGCTTTCTCTTCATGGTGTCCATCTGGCGCACCCTTGCAAAATGCTCCGGCGCAAAGGTGGGAATTCCTTCATAGCAGAATTTTTCCTTCGGCATGCACAGCGTATCGCCGATGGAAAAGATACCCGGGTCAAACACGCCGATAATGTCGCCGGCATACGCCTCGCTCAGTATCTTTCTCTCATCCGCCATAATCTGCTGCGGCTGGGAAAGGCGCATCACCTTGTCCCCCTGCACGTGGCGGACTTCCATGCTCGCGTCATATTTGCCCGAACAGATACGCATAAATGCGATTCTGTCCCTGTGCGCCTTGTTCATATTTGCCTGAATTTTAAAGACAAACGCGGAAAATTCATTTTCTACGGGGTTAATCATACCGATATCCGCCTTGCGCGCAAGGGGCGTCGTCGTCATATCCAGAAAATGCTGCAAAAAGAATTCCACACCGAAGTTCGTCAGCGCCGAGCCGAAAAAGACCGGCGTCAAATCGCCGCTTCTGACCTCTTCGATATCAAACTCTGCGCTTGCACCGTCCAAAAGCTCTATTTCATCAAACAGCTTGTCCGCCGCTTCCGCACCGATTACGGAAACCAGTTTTTCCCTGTCGGACAAAGAAATCTCCGTGGTTTCACCTTCTTTGGTTCCCTTTTCCGTGTCGGAATAGGTCAGCACCGCCTTTTTTTTGCGGTCATACACGCCTTTAAATCCCTTGCCGGAACCGATGGGCCAGTTGACAGGACAGGTAGCGATGCCGAGTTCCTTTTCAATCTCATCGAGCAAATCAAAGGTATCGTTGGCATCCCTGTCCATCTTATTGATAAAGGTAAAGATAGGGATTTTCCGCATAACACATACTTTGAAAAGCTTTCTCGTCTGTGCCTCGACGCCCTTGGAAGCATCGATTACCATGACCGCCGAATCCGCCGCCATCAGGGTACGGTAGGTATCCTCCGAGAAATCCTGATGGCCGGGCGTGTCCAGAATATTGATACAGAAACCATCATATTCAAACTGCAGTACGGAGGAGGTCACGGAAATACCTCTTTCCTTCTCTATCTCCATCCAGTCTGATACGGCGTGCCTCGCGGTCGCCTTCCCCTTAACGCTTCCCGCCAGATTGATGGCGCCGCCGTAGAGGAGAAATTTCTCCGTCAAGGTCGTCTTGCCCGCGTCGGGGTGCGATATAATTGCAAAAGTTCTTCTTCTGTTTATTTCGTCTGCGTAGTTCAGTGCCACGTCTTTTTCCTCCAAATTTCTATAACATTCCTTTTCCGTCAAAATCGGGACGGATACCAAAGTATTGTAACACAGTTGCCCCTATGTCTGCAAAGGTTTCTCTCGTCCCCAGATTCCCCTGCCGGATTTTTTTCCCATACATCAGAAAAGGCGTATATTCTCTGGAGTGGTCCGTGGATACGGTGTAGCCCGGGTCGCAGCCGTGATCGGCAGTCAGCATCAGAATGTCATCTTCCCGCATCTTTTCCATGATTTCAGGAAGCCGCCGGTCAAATGCTGTCAGCGCCGCCGCATAGCCGTCGATGTCGTTGCGGTGTCCATAGAGCATGTCATAGTCCACCAAATTGATAAAGCAGAGTCCTTCAAACTCTCTGTCAAGATACATCAGTGTCTTCTCGATCCCTTCGGCGTTGCCGCTCGTGTATACATGCTCCGTGATACCCTGCCCTGCAAAAATATCATAAATCTTGCCGACAGCAATCACGGACTTTCCCGCCTCCTTCAACATATCCAGCATGGTAACGGCAGGCGGCTTTAAGGAAAAATCATGACGGCGCGGCGTGCGCACATAGCTGCCCGCCTCCCCCGTAAAGGGTCTCGCAATCACCCTGCCGACGCCATGCCTGCCCGTCAGAATCCTGCGGGCAGTCCGGCAGTATTCGTAAAGCTCCTCCACCGGCACTACATCCTCATGAGCCGCAATCTGGAATACGCTGTCCGCCGAGGTATAGACAATCAGCTTGCCCGTCCTGACATGCTCTTCCCCGAAATCCTTAATTACTTCCGTGCCAGAATACGGCGCGTTACAGAGCACGCCCCGCCCTGTCTCTCTTGAAAATGCGGAAAGCACTTCCTCCGGAAAGCCCTGCGGATAGACCGGGAGCGGCTCCTTGGAGCAGACGCCGGCAATTTCCCAATGCCCTATCGTAGTATCCTTTCCCGCCGAAAGCTCCGTCATACGTGCGATGCGCGCCAAAGGCTCTGCTTCCTTTTCGCCGCAATCCACGCCGTCTATGTTGAACAAACCCAGTTTTTTCAGGTTTGGCACACAAAACCGGGGACTTCCCGCAACCGTCCCCAGTGTGTTTACCCCTATGTCACCAAATGCCGGCGCATCCGGCATGGCGCCTATTCCAAAGCTGTCCAGTACAATTAGAAAAACTCTCTTCATCTTAGCTCCTATCTGCACGCAGGCGTTTCGCTTTGCGTGCAAGCTGGTATAGTCCGGTGTCGCAGTACCATGGTGCCGCGGTATCTCGGTATCTCGACACCGCGGTGTCACTCGCCTTCGCTATGCTTCGGCTCGTTCACGGGCTGTCGCCCTATGAAAAAAGCCAGAAATAAATTTTCTTACGTGCAAGCACGACGCAAATTTATTTCTGTCTTTTTTCGCACCGCTCGTTGCTTATATGTAGTATACCACATTCTTCCTCTACTGTACAATCGTGCTGATTACGATATTGGCAGCTTCTATGTTTGTTTTACGTTTTACTATGTCTTCGATCTGCGCCCTCTGGGCTTCTGTCAGTTCAGTGGCGTTTACTACCACGTCCACGCTGCCGTCGCTGATGCTGACAACTACATCAGGAAATCCCTTTGCTTCCAGCAGGATTTCTGCCGCCATCTCCTGCTCGGCAATCGTTGTCATCGCCACCATGGTATCTACTGCATTCTGCTTCTGTTCGTCGCTAAGGGTTGAGCTGTTGATGATTTCCATCAGGGTCTCTCTGTTGCGGGCACGCACCTGCTCTTTTAAAAGCTTGGCTTCGGAAAGACTGGTCACGGGCGTTGTCCCCGTAAATACAGCTTCCCCAGGGATTTCTCCGTCTGTAGGCGTCTCCGGCTCCACAGGATTGGAATTTACGTCCATTCCCGTATCGAGATAATTGTCCGCAATTTCATCCACGTCCGAATCCAGGCTCGCAATATCTGTGAGCGACTGGTCTGAAGTAAGGTCTTCCTCGGACAAATCCAGCAGACCGTCCAGAGAATAGTCATTTGTCACGTTACCTGCCGTAAAATTTTCCACACTGGTCTGGTCCGATGTATGTGCATCACCCGATGCCGGCAGATACTCTTCCTTTTCCAGATTGGTCCCCGCAAATTGCAGATAGCCTGCAACGGCAATCATAATTGCCAGCGCGGTAATCATAAGTTGATTCTTTTTTAAAATGTTTTTCACGTCTTTCTCCCCTTTACTGGCTGCCTGCCAGTTATTTTTACTAATTTATTATATTAACCCTATGTCCCCTCTATGCATTCTACCGCCTATTTTATGTCCCCAACTTTATTACCTTGACCTGATGGGCGTCGATTCCGAACAAGACCTGAATGACGTCAACTATGTTTTTGCTCACCGAACCGCTTCCCGCCCCCTCCGCCAGCACCACAACGCCTTCTACCTGTGGACTGATTGTTTTAATAACATATGGTTCTGAATAATTTCCCTCATTTGCATATACCGTACTTTCCCCTGTTTCTACGGAATTTACCGTGCGTGTCCCCCCACCCGAATCCGCCTCTGCGGTATCAGTGCGCGAAACCGGCGCATCCTTTTCCACTATCTTCTCAGAGGAAGAACGCAGGGTGATGATAACCCGTACCTCTCCCGCCCCCTCCATCTGTCCCAGCAGGTCTTCCAGCTTTTTCTCCATCATAGCGGTATATTCCTCCGCGCTTCCCATATACAGCTGTCCCTGTGCGCCTGTATTTTCCTCTTCTGCATATAAATAACTGCTGTTATTTGTGCTTTCCGAAGCACTGCCTTCCTTTTCACTGGCTTTTTCATTCTTTTTCCCATTGTCTATGGGCAGGGCAATCACCATCAGGAGAACGCCGGCCAGTACAAGCACCAACAGGTTATTTTTGTCCTTTGCCATTGCCTTTACTTTTTCAATCACCGGTCTTCACCTCGATCCTGTCAATCTGTATGTCAATTTCTCCAAGCGGCGGCTGCGCGTCCTGTTCCCACAACTCTGCCCCGTTCTCCGGTACCGTCCCCGACTGCTGCGCTGCGTCCTGCCGCCCATCCATGTCACTTTGCGGCTGTTCTGCATCCTGCCGCTCTCCTGTGTCGCTCTGTTGCAATGCCGCCTCCCGTTCCTCTCTTATCCGGTTAATTCTTGCCTGCACCTCCTCCATTGTCATTTTTTCCAAAAGTGCTTCCGCCTCCGCCATATCCGCCCCTTCCATACTCTGTGCAAATAGCCCCTTGTAGTAATCCACACGCCCGTCAAAGAAATTTTCACCCCCTTTGCCGAACACCACAGCCCCTGCTGCAACAAGCTGCGCCAGCACCATAATACCGATTAAGAGCCTGATATACTTTTCATAACATTCTGCCGGCTTAAAATGCAGAATCATCTGCGCACATACAATAAAAATACCCGTCTGCTTTACAATCTGTAACAGTCTGTCTCCCATTTCTGCCTCCGCTCTTTTTGATAAAAATTCTGATGAAAGCGTTTCTCTAGAAGCCGCGGTTTGTGGTATACGCTGCAATGGAGATGGTAATCATGAACAGAAGCAGGGAGGTTCCCGCCGTCTTGAACAAAAGCTGTCCGCCGCATCCCACCCTGTCCGTGCACGCCGTAATCCGCTTGTCGCTTACCACTCCCAGAAGCGCTGCGGCTGCCTTCAACAAAAAAGACATGACCAGAATCTTCACAAGAGGCGCTGCCGCAATCACCAGAAGCAAAATCAGCATAACAAGCCCAATGCTGTTTTTGATTACCACTGCCGAGCCAAGCACCACCTCCACAACGCCATCGGCCGCATCCCCGATTGCCGGAATTGCCGCCACTGCTTTTTGCAGCGTCGTCGCCTTTACCGAATCAATAGCAGGCGTTATCATTGATTGCAGCAGACTGAAACCGGTTATCAGCCCAAGCGATGCCTTCAGCAGAAAGCGAATCACCTTTTCCATCCCTTCCACCAGCAGGCTCAGTTTTTCTTCAATCCACAGACCATTGATAAGCGCCAGCAGCACATAACTGTTGATAAGCGGCAGAATAATGGACAGCAGTACATTTTCCACCAGATAGATAAGCAGGACAACCACCTGATAGCCCGCAACGGCTGTGACGGCTCCTGTTGCAACCCCGACCGACAAAAAGTAAACCGGAATAAATATCTGAATAAAGTTGACAATATTCTGCATGGTGCTGACGGCCACTGCCGCCGACGTCATAAAGCATTTCATCAATATAACCGCCATCAGCAGATAGGTGAAATAAAAACCAATATCCGCAATCTGGTGGTTGTCAAATATTTCAACAAAATGCGCTATCAGCGCCGCCGCAATCCCGAGCAGCATAATCCAGATAAAAATTTCCCTGACAGAATGAATTTCTGCGGTAATATCGCCAAAGAAGGACTGCGCCGCATGAGAAATCCCTCCCCAGACATCCCCCGACAGGATTTGGGAAAACATATCCTCCAGATGAAACTGCTTGTCGGGAAACAGCGAGGACAGCTTTTGCTCTAACCCCCCCATACCGTACTCGTCCCAAATTTTTGTAATGTCAACCGACATGCGGCGTTCCCTCCTATAAAAAACTCTGTATCTGCTCCAAAACCGCAAACAGCACCGGCAGCCCCGCAAACATAACCGCAAGCTTCCCCAAAACCTCTATCTGACCTGCCACGGCAGCAAATCCGGCATCCTTGCAGATTCCCGCGCTGAATTCACAAATATATGTAATTCCTACAATCTTAAGCAGCGTCCCCAGATAGCCCTCCCCGC
>JAIDHX010000031.1 GCA_029053015.1 Lachnospiraceae bacterium | reverse complement strand
TGTATCTGAAATGCTTCTCAGCAATCCATTCATAAAATTTCCTTTGAGAACTTGACTTTTAATAGTTAGTCTTTCTATCATACAAACCATACCGTAATCCAGCAATTTCTCATTCTATCACTTTTGCCATTACAGTCCTAAATGAAATAATCCTTTTATAGCTATGCTAGGAACTTTAGGAAATCATAAATGCTATTACTAATTATAGATCAACATAAAAAGTGAAATTTATCTTTTGAGAACTTAAACATAATAGACTCCCCCTACTTATTACTCAACATTATATCTCTAAAATTGGCAAAATACTACCTAGAATATTTGTTTGTGTCTTCGTATTATAACATAACAAAACCCCCAGATTGCTCTGGGGGCTTTATTCTTTTCAAACAGATTTACCATTTATCATGCCCTCTTAAGTATACCAACCACCCTCTTTCGTAAATAATAATTTGAACGAAAAACACCCCCCCTATCTCATAAAAAGTGCTATTTTTTTCATTCTTGATTATACTCTTTTACTTCATGTCACTTATCCCCAACAGATAATCTGATGACACTCCATAAAGCTCACACAGCCCGTAAACCATTGCCACAGGCAGCACATTCCGCCCCGTTTCATACCTCGAATACACCCTCTGGTCGATTTGCAAGACCGCTGCCACTTGTTTCTGTCCGTAATCATGATCTTCGCGCAGCTCCCTCATCCTGCGCAGGTACTTTCTGTTTTCCATTGCATGTCCTCCTTTTCTTTTGCTGTAACAGTGCTTACAACCGGATTTTAACATGCATTCTACAGATGAAGCGTTTTTACTACTGTTCTGGAATAATTTCCCTGAAATGCTGTGGCAATTATAATTCTAACAGAGACTTCCACATCGTCTTTCCGGCTGTTACCTCCCCATCCGCCTTTCCATCCCCCAGTACCTGCGTCTGGTATCGGTTCACGGCAAATTCAAACATCAGTCCCGCTATACCGTCCAGCCCTCCGGTATAAAAACCCATAAACTGTAGTTTTTTCTGTAGCGGCAGTACAACATGATGGCGGCTGTTCTTTTTGCGGCTTACCGTCACGGTCTTTGACAGGGTTTCCTTCCCTGCTTTGCCGTCAATGCCGGCTCCGGTACACATCTGCACTTCCCGCACAAAATCCGCCTGACGGTATTCCCCTCCTGACACGATGCCGCCTACCGATATGCGCTCCGGCACGTCAACAGCCCAGTAGTACTTGACCTGCGCCTTAAACAGCTCCCACGTATTGCATGCCCTTGCCGCGCTGCTGCTTGCTGGGTCATTGATGTACACCATGCCGTCCCTGTACCCGTATACCACGATGTAATGCCCCGAGCTTGTCCACAGCCCTTTTCCCATGCAGGCGATAAGCCAGTTGCCAGCCTGCAGTACTGACAGTGCCTCCGCATGAACACCGGAGCCTGTATTGCCGTATATGTTTGCCGTGTTAAGGCGGCGCACCGTGATGCCGTACTCCGCCCCCCGCACTGCCGGGTAGGTGTAATAGCTCCGCCTCCCTTTGCCTTGTACCCGTGCTGCAAAGCCCATGCTGCGCAGGCTGCGGCCCCACTTTCCGTCTGTCTGCTTGTAGTCCACTGGCTTAGTCATCTGTATCCTCCTGCATGTCAGCTTCCCCGTTCTCCGCTTCCGGCTCTTCCACTGCCGCCGTGTCCTCAAGCTACCCCTTTATATTCTTTACTAGCGGGAGCAGGAAGGGCGGGATATTTACACCGATGTCCATCACGTTTTCCAGTATGCTGATGATTTCATTAACGAGCAGCCACACCGCCACCACGACAGCCACGACAAATGGCAGGTCAAAGCCTGCCCCGATGTTTTCCAGCGCGTAGTTTATCAGGATATCCACCACTGCGCCCACCACGATGAGCAGCCACATGCACACTTTCTTGATAATGCCCCTGAGTCCTTTGTAGCTTGTGATTTCCTGTGTCCGGTACTTTGCGGTCAGAAGCCCCGTCACATAGTCAATCAGGTTACAGCCCACCAGTAAAAATACCGGCACGGCCAGTACCCCCATCCATGCCATGAGCGCCGACAGCGCCGCAATTACCGCCATTTTCATTTTTCCATTCTGTTTTCCTCTCTTTCTTTGTTTTGTATGCAAAAGGGAGCCGCGCGGCGTCCATGCCTGCAGCTCCCTTACTGCCTTATGTTTCCGTTATGGTGTATGTCACCTTCATATTGTCCTCCAGTTTTAGGTGTGTCTCACCATAGAATCAGTTTTAAGGGTGCCTCCCTGTGCCAGTTATTACTCCGGTGTCTCCACGTAGTTTTTTACCGCCTTCGGGCATATAAAAAGAACGCCCTGCTACAGGCGTCCTAATTACCGTTTTTGTTATATTCTCTTATTGTTCTGTTGCACCAGTGCAACGGAACGTTTATGGTATAAAAATACCACCCTGCCATTTTTGACAAGGTGGTACAACATTCTCTATTTGCTAAACCGGATAACTACATGGCAGGCGTAGCCTCCTCCTGCATCTCTCGGGTTTCCCCTGTCGTACCAGCGGCGTGTGGTCGCTACGAAATTTACCACCTCACATAATTATCCGGGTAAAGCACTTTTTATTGTATGTACATAATACCACCTTTATTCTTTTTTGTAAAGTGGTTCACTGTTTTTTAACCTTTGGCAGAATCGACGTTCTCCCTCTCCTATTGCCGTAAGAATTGAATTTTTATATTTTGGGTTGTCTGTTTCAACTACAATACGTAAAACAATATTCACATATTTTTTATCTTCTACAATTCGTTTACATACAAGAGCTGAATTTTCATGTTTATCCCTAAAAATATAATCTGGGTCTTTTAAAATATTGCCGAAAATTGAATGGTATTTATTATAGAATTCGTTTCCTCTGCGCTCTATAATATGTCCTATTCTCTCATCTGTGATAATAACTTCATCCGTTCTTATTTTTTCCGTTATGCACTTGTATATATTTCGGTCAATACTGCCAATTGTATGCACATCCGCCACCTCATTTGTACCTGCTGGTTCCATTATACCAGTATTCGTTATTTTTGCAACTTTTTCCCATTCCTTTGCTCTTGCAGCATACATTTTCCTGTTGCTTTCATCCAGCGAATACTTCGCAAGTCTGTCGCAGTTCTCCGCCTGCCGCTTTGCATCCAGTCCGTTGGAATGGAACCTCTTACGAACGGAAAGAAGCACACACCGCACGACTGCAGGCATACCTTTTCGTGGCTATGTGATAAATACCAGGTAGACGACGTGTGCAAGCATTTGATTATGGGGCACAGCCTCGGAAATGACGTGGAAAAAGCCATATATGGGCACAGAACCTTTAAACAGCTATATACAGAGATAAATAAGATACAGGTCTGATATTTTTGTTGCTAATTTGTTGCTAACCGCTTTTTATTTGTCATGTTTCTACGTATTTTTGTATGATTATTTACGTTCTTGATTCCTTTTAAAAATCCAGTAAATACGCGCTTCTCAGCCGTTTTTTACTGGATTTTTAAAATAAGCAGGACGATAAGCCGGGTTATGTCTCGAATAATCATCTATCTTGGACTTTCGTCGCCGAAAGCCTCCAGCGACCTACCTGAAAACAGACCGGGCAAGCCTATTGTTTTCATATGGTCTTGCTTCGGATGGGGTTTACATGGCTATGGCTGTTACCAGCCACACGGTAGTCTCTTACACTGCCTTTCCACCCTTACCATATCAGGGCGAACCCTGACAGGCGGTTTATTTCTGTTGCACTGGCCTTGGAGTCGCCTCCACCGGACGTTATCCGGCATCCTGCCCTGCGAAGCCCGGACTTTCCTCAGCCGCAAAAGCAGCCGCGATTATTTGTCCTACTTATTTTTCCGTATTGTAACACAAAAAGAGGTGCCTGCCAAGAGCTATATAGACATGTATTCACTGCAAAAGGCAGCCTTCTTCCATCTCTAAAATCACATCGCATAAAACTTCAATATCCTCATGGTTGTGACTTGCCAAAAGAATGGTTTTTCCTTTTTCTTTTTCCTCTAAAAGATAATCGCGTATCCTTGCAATTCCATTTTTATCCAACGCATTCATCGGCTCATCCAAAATATATAGCTTTGGATTTCCCATAATTGCCTGTGCAATTCCCAGCCTCTGCCGCATACCAAGGCTATAACTGCTCACCTTCTTATGCGCGGCATAGGCAATCCCTGCCAATTCCATGCTATGAAGTATTTTCTCTTTTGTAACATCCCCCCTAAGCGCCGCAAGCTGTTTTAAATTTCGGTACCCTGAACAAGTCGGAATAAACCCGGGGATTTCAATTAAAAAGCCTGCATCCGGAGCAAACTCACAATCCTTTCCCAATTCCTTGCCATCTATAACAATTTTACCTTCCGTCGGCCTTATAAAACCGCAGATACATTTCATCAGCATGGTTTTTCCGCAGCCATTCGCCCCAACCAGCCCATATATAGTGCCATCACAAAGCCTGTATTCAATATTTTTCAATATCTGCGCCTTACCAATTGTCAGACTGACATTAGAAATTTCTACCATTTCTGCCTCCATGAGTCAAGTAAAAAAATAGTTTTTCACTTTAATAATTCCGTTCATCCTCCACATCAGAAAAAGAAATACCGCCCGCAAGCCAATATATCGTTACTGCAAACAGTATTACCAAGACCATTCCAAGCAAATAGGAATATTTTAAAGGAAAAATTTCTTTTCTGAAATAATCCGTAAAATGCTGTGCCAATCCCGTATGTGCCGCCGGAAACAGCCATTTCCATTTTCCGAAAGCCAGTGCAGCTCCCGTTCCTGCTGCCACAAGCAGCGCGGCGGCTGCAACCCCATATTTTCGCAAATGTAGCACAAAAAACAACGCAATCAGTTCGCCCAGTAAGATTAAATATATCCAATTTAACAGAAAAGAGTGGCACGCTGCAAGGCTGGGCGACATCTGCCTAAAAAGACTTCCCCCAATCAGTCCTGCGCCAAAGCTATCTGCATTTTGCGGAAACATAGAAACATAATCCGTCACAACACGACTCCACTGATTGCTGATATCTCCGTATGAAATGGAAAGTATACTACAAAAAAGCAGCCAGAACAGCAGATATATACCGCTGCTGCAAAGAACAAATCCTATCTGTCCCCGAATCCAATTCCGCCTTCCCGCGCAATAAATCACATTTTTCAAAAGACCGCTGCCCTTCATGAAATCACTCAGAAGAAATAAATAAAAACAAATGATCAACAATGCGATTCCTTTGTTATTGAGCACGGCAATAAATGCCTCCAAAAGATTGCTGTGCGCTCCCATGTCAAGGCTCATACTTTTATACGCGTCCAATACAGTCTGTTTCACAAAAATGGCAGGCAAAAGCAACAGAATCATTTTGCTGCTGCCAAACCATCTGCTTAATTCCATTGTGCACACCGTCAGGCTTTTTTTGAAGTCTGTTTTACTCACCCAAATCCCGCCTCCTCTTCATCATCAAAAGCCATAACGCCGTTGCTGCAAGCACAAGCAATCCTCGCAATCCCAAACCCGGCCAATCCACATTTTGCCCTGATGAAAAAATAATACGATCCGGATACATTTTTGAAATTCGTTCCAGTCCTGCAATCTCCTGCATCTCTGCCATCCGCAGACTTATCTGAAATAATACCTGCAAATATAGGTACCGGCACAAAAACGGAATACACAACAACACATATTTATCCTTTACCCATCCGGCAAAAGGATATATCCAGCCAATGGAAAAGGCGCCATAAAAAAACATACCTAAAGCCAGTCTCAGGCATAGCACAGCCGTACCCGCTCCGTCCGGAAGGCTATCTAAACCATGAATAGAAACACCCGATAGCAAAATCACTATATAACACAAAAAACCCGCTACAGCCAGAAAGCCGCCGCAAAGCAGTCCTGCAAGGCCCTTTACCAAAACATACTTCCCAGTTCCTGCATAATAATTTGCAAAGCGGATATAGCCGCTTGTCCTTTCTGCAGATACACGCATAACAAAGGGAAGAGAAATGCATAAAGAAGCAAAGCAGCGGAACATACCGCCTGCCGCACCTGCCGAAAGCAGATACGAAAAAGGAAATTCCCTGTCCGGCTTCTTACCTGTAAAAAGGAGACCTCCTATGCTGTAACTTCTTCCAAAACTGTCCGTATAATATTCCGCACTCAAAAACAAAGCCACAAGTCCTGCCACCGCCAGATAAAACCATGGAGAGCCCAGCATATTTCCAAGCTCTGCGCCAATGCTTCTTAACAAGCTCTTTTTCCTGCTATTCCAGTTCAAGCCACACCTCTCCCGTCCTCATATCCACGTCAATATAATGCTTCTGATACCCGACCGTAAAACTGCCGTCTTCATTCAGCAGTTTCTCCTCCGGTATGTCCATGACAAAACACCAAACCGGCTTCGCCAGTATCCTGAGTCCGGGGGACGCATGTGAATAAGATCCCAATTCCCTGACAGAATCATAATCCGGGCAGAGCACATACTGCATTTCAATATCCGAAATCTCATAGACTGCATACTCCGAAAAAAGCTGTTCCAGCATATGGGTGCAATCCGAAAGGGACAGCCAGCCGTCTTCCTCCTCCTCTGTGCTCTGCACCCTCAGGATTCCCGTTCCGTTAGTAAAAACATCAATGGAATTCCGGTTGCACATTCGGATATGGATGGTGCTTCCTATGTACTTCGATTCTAAGTATCCATGCACTACTGCCAGCCCCGTTGCGCCAAAAGAATCGTCCAGCGGAATCCCCCCCAGCAGTTTCTCCACATAAATATCGTAGATATGACTATCCCCATACCGTCGAACCATAACTGTTTTTACGCTATAGGTAAAATCCGGTTCCCATATCACCCAATTCTGGTTCATCCACTCCTCTATATAGGTAACAGCCTCCTGTATACTCTCCTCCCCATCCATCAGCGCATAACTCTGTGACAGCGGCTCCTCCCTGTCCACATGCACAATGTCCACTACCTCAAAATTCCCATTAAACCCAATTTCATAACCGGACGGCTTAATCACCGAAACGAGCCCACAATCCTTAACTGCACAATACACCTTTTCTTCTTCATTGTCTATAACCCACGTTGCCTGCCCTATTGTTTCACTATAATCAGAAAATTCCAATGTTTCGGACAGCTCGTCACCCAAAAACATCCTAAGAATTTCCTCTGCATTTTCTGAAAAACCCGACTCCTGCACTAGTTCAACCTGCTTATATATCGCTGTAGGAGAAATTGTAACAGACTCCGGCAGTCGGAAATTTTCATACGTATCCTGCAAAGCTGCATCGTACCCGGAAAACAAAGCTTCCCGGCTGACTGCTTTTTCCGCGATTTCCTCCTGCGTAAAGCCCTCATATTCCGTCTGTTCCGACACCCAGTTAAAATCCACCTCTTCTGCCTGCGTCTGTCCTGTCGGCGCCTGTTCTGTTTTTTCACCACATGCGGCAAGCAGGCTTACCCCAATGACGCCTAATAGAATAAATCGTTTTTTTCTTTTCATGCTTTCCTTATCCCCTGCTTCTGTGCTGCCGCAGCGGTTTATCTATGTGCGCAGCAGCACAGTTCCAAATGTACAGTTTCATCAAAGTGTTATCCTGTCTTCCAAGACCTAATATTAGTTTACAACCGTGCCGTATCCTGTATATGTCCCTGTATTATTCGGTGTGACTAACTGAATTTTTACCTGCACCATGTCTCCTTTAACGGCTGGTACGCTATAAGAAATCCCTGCCTGATTTAAGGTTGCAGTCCCACCAGGTGAAATCGTAACATAAACACCTGCCCCACTCGTGGTATTCTGCGTACAAGTCACCGTCACCGTTGTAGAATTAGCTTCAAAGTTATAGATTACCTGCTTCACCCAACTTGAATCCGGCACATTTGACAGTTGACGTAATGCATAACTCTTATTGCATCCAACCTCTGCCGCATATACTCCTATCGAAACAACCAGCAACAAGACAACAGCCAACGCACTGCCAATGATTCTTTTTTGTATTCTTTTCATACTTACTCCTATCTGCCCAATTCATCGGGCATTCGTTTCAGGAGGTCGAAAGTTTTTTGACTTTATACCTCCCTGTCATCGGGTTACTCTCAGACAGCCTGCTATTTACGCAAGCTGTCTGAAATGCTTTTATCCGCCGTATATCCCAAATATCACTGCACATTTTCAGGGGGAGATAAACTAGCGCATCCCTTATCTACATACTACAAAAGCGCTAGTTTTCCATAACAAATGGGGCAACAGCTAGTAAAACTCTTTTTCCTCTTATTCCAGTTCGAGCCACACCTCTCCCGTCCTCATATCCACGTCAATATAATGCTTTTCATATCCGGCCGTAAAACTGCCGTCTTCATTCAGCAGTTTCTCCTCTGGAACATCCATGACAAAACACCAGACCGGCTTCGCTAGTATCTTAAGTCCCGGAGCCACATACCCACAGTATTGCAATTCCTTATTTACCGAACCATAATCCGGGCAGAGCACATACTGCATTTCAATATCCGAAATTTCATAGACTACATATTCCGAAAAAAGCTGTTCCAGCATATGGGTACAATCCGAGAGGGAGAGCCAGCCTTTTTCCTCCGCCTCTGCGCTCTGCACCCTCAAGATTCCTGTTTGGTTAGAAAAAACATCAATGGAATTCCGAGTGCACATCCGAATAAAAATGGTGCTTCCTATGTACTTTACTTGTAAGTTTCCATGCTCTACTGCCATCCCCGTTTCGCCAAAAGCGTCATCCAACGGAACCCCCCCTAGCAGCTTCTCCACATAAAAATCGTAAATATAACTATCCCCATAGCGTCGAATCTCCACCGTTTTTACGCTGTAGGTAAAATCCGGTTCCCATACCACCCAGTTTTGGTTCATCCACCCCTCTATATAGGCAACGGCTTCCTCTATGCTCTCCTCTCCATCCGTCAGTGCATAACTCTGCGACAGCGGATCCCCCCTGTCCACATGTACAATGTCCACTACCTCAAAATTCCCATTAAACCCAATTTCATAACCGGAAGGCTTAATCACCGAAACAAGCCCGCAATCCTTAACTGCGCAGTACACCTTTTCTTCTTCGCTGTCTATAACCCACGTTGTCTGTCTCATTGTTTCACTGTAATCAGAAAATTCCAATGTTTCTGATAACTCATCACCCCAAAACATCTGGAGAATTTCTTCTGCATTTTCTGCAAAATCCGACTCCTGCGCTATCTCAACCTGCTTATATATCGCTGTGGGAGAAATCGTGACCGCAACAGGCAGCCGGAAATTTTCATACGTATCCTGCAAAGCATTATCATACCCGGAAAATAAAGCTTCCCAACCAACCGCTTTTTCCGCAATTTCCTCCTGCGTAAAGCCCTCATATTCCGTCTGTTCCGACACCCAGTTAAAATCCACCTCTTCTGCCTGCGTCTGTCCTGTCAGCGCCTGTTCTGTTTTTTCACCACATGCGGCAAGCAGGCTCATCCCAATGACACCTAATAAAATAAACCGTTTTTTTCGTTTCATGCTTTCCTATCCCCACTGCTGTGCTGCCGCAGCAGTTTATCTATGTGCGCAGCAGCACAGTTCCAAATGTACAGTTTCATCAAAGTGTTATCCGGCCTATTAGTTTACAACTGTTCCATATCCGGTATATGTATTGTAACTATCCGGCGTAAATAGCTGAATCACTATCGTCGTCTTTTCTCCTTGAGTAACTGGCTTACTGTAAGAAACCCCTGCTTGATTTAAAGATGCAGAACCACCATCGGATAACGCTGCATAAACCCCGCCCCGCTCGTGGTATTCTGCGTGCAGGTCAGTGTCACCGTTGTGGAATTGTTTTTAAATTCATAAACAACCTGCTTCACCCAGCTTGAATCCGGTACATTGGACAACTGACGTAATGCATAACTCTTATTACATCCAACCTCCAACGCATATACTCCCATTGAAACAGCCAGCAGCAAAACAACAGCCAGCACACCGCCAATGATTCTTTTTGGTATTCTCTTCATGCTTACTCCTATCCGCCCAATTCATCGGGCATTCGTTTCAGGAGGTCGAAAGTTTTTTGACTTTATACCTCCCTGTCATCAGGTTACTTTCCAGCGACCTACCATTCACACAGGTTGTCGGAAATGCTTTTATCCGCCGTATATCCCAAATATCACTGCACATTTTCAGGGGGAGATAAACTTAGCGTATTCTCTATTTACATACTACAAAAGCGCTGTTTTTTCCATAGTGAATGACGCAAAAGTAGTAAAACTCTTTTTCCTCTTATTCCAGTTCAAGCCACACCTCTCCCGTCCTCATATCCACATCAATATAGTGCTTTTGATACCCGGCCGTAAAACTGCCGTCCTCATTCAGCAGTTTTTCCTCCGGCACATCCATGACAAAACACCAGACCGGCTTCGCCAACACCCTGAGTCCAGGGAAAGAGGAAGCTGAATAAGATTCCAATTCCCTGGCAGAATCATAATCCGGGCAGAGCACATACTGCATTTCAATATCCGAAATTTCATAGACTACATATTCTGAAAAAAGCTGTTCCAGCATATGGGTGCAATCCGAAAGGGACAGCCAGCCATCTTCCGCCTCCTCTGTGCTCTGCACTCTCAGGATTCCTGTTCCAGTAGAAAAAACATCAATGGAATTCCGGTTGCACATTCTGATAAAAATGGAGCTTCCTATGTACTTCTCTTCTAAGTACCCATGCACTACTGCCAGCCCCGTCGCGCCAAAAGAATCATCCAGCGGAATCCCCCCCAGCAACTTCTCCACATCAAAATCGTAAATATAATTATCCCCATACCGTCGAACCTCCACCGTTTTTACGCGGTAGGTAAAATCCGGTTCCCATACCACCCAGTTTTGGTTCATCCACTCCTCTATATAGGTAACAGCCTCCTGTATACTCTCTTCCCCATCCAGCAGCGCATAACTCTGTGACAGCGGCTCTCCCCTGTCCACATGCACAATATCCACCACCTCAAAATTCCCATTAAACCTAATTTCATAACCGGACGGCTTAATCACTGAAACGAACCCGTAATCCTTAACTGCGCAGTACACCTTTGCTTCGTCACTGTCTACGACCAACGTTGCCTGCTCCCTCATTTCACTGTAATCAGAAAATTCCAATGTTTCGGACAGCTCATCACCCAAAAACATCCTGAGGATTTCCTCTGCATTTTCTGTGAAACCCGACTCCTGCACTATCTCAACCTGCTTATATATCGCTGTAGGAGAAATTGTAACAGACTCCGGCAGCCGGAAATTTTCATATGTATCCTGCAAAGCGGCATCATACCCAGAAAATAAAGCTTCCCAACCAACCGCTTTTTCCTCGATTTCCTCCTGCGTAAAGCCCTCATATTCCGTCTGTTCCGACACCCAGTTCCAATCCACCTCTTCTGCCTGTGTCTGTTGTGACTGCGCCTGCTCCGTTTTTTCTCCACATGCGGCAAGCAGACTTACCACCATAGCACCTAATAAAATAAATCGTTTTTTCCTTTTCATGCTTTCCTATCCCCGCTTCTATGCTGCCGCAACAGCTTGTCTACATGTTACAGCAGCACAGTTTCAAATGTACAGTTTCATCAAAATGCTATCCGACTTTTCAAGACCTGATATTAGTTCACAACCGTGCCATATCCAGTATATGTATTATAACTATCCGGCGTGTCTAACTGAATCAGTATCCTCGTCGTTTGTCCTTCATCAACCGGCTTACTGTAAGAAGCACCTGCCTGATTTAACGTTGCACCGGCATTACCATTAAGCACTACATAAACACTTGCCCCACTTGTGGTATTCTGCGTGCAGGTCACTATTACCGTTGAAGAATTGTTTTGAAATGCATAGTAAACTTCCTTCACCCAGCTTGAATCCGGCACATTGGACAACTGACGTAGTGCATAACTCTTATTACAGCCAATCTCTGCCGCATATACTCCCATTGAAACAGCCAGCAGCAGAACAACAGCCAGCGCACCACCGATAATTCTTTTTTGCATTCTTTTCATGCTTACTCCTATCCGCCCGCTCCGGCGGGCATTCGTTTCAGAAGGTCGAAAGTTTTGACTTCACGCCTTCCTGACATCGGGTTACTTTCCGACAGCATGCCATTTACGCAGGCTGCCGGAAATACTTTTATGCATCGTATATCTCAAATACCACTGTACATTTTCAGGGAGAGATAGACTTAGCGCATTCTTTATTTATGTACTACAAAAGTACTGTTTCTTCCATAGCGAATAACGCAAAAGGTAACTTCATGCTTCCTTTTTTCATCAGGTTACACGCAAACAGCCTGCTTTTACGCAGGCTGTCAGAAAGGCTTTTATCCGCCGTATATCCCAAATATTTACTTCAACACAAATCCCTCCGTTGAAACCTCCGCCTCCAGCACACTCGTTCCGGTAAGCTTACAGCTCCTTGCGTCCGGTCCATGACCGCCCACAAAAATGCGGCAGCAGCCTTTATGGACGAGCAGTCTTGCCTCTTCATCATACAAGGCAAAAGCTTCCGCCGGCAGATGAAAGCAGACTTCCTTTTCCTCCTCCGGTTTTAAGCTGCATTTACAGATTCCTTTGAGTTGTGCGTTGGGTACATTGGCCGCGCCGTCCTCCGGCAATGCTTTCACATATACCTGCACGGTTTCCGTACCTTCCACAAGACCTGTATTTTTCACAGTCAGCCTGATATCCAAGCCTTCCTTTGTCACCCTGTCAGTCGAGAGAGATAAGTCTCCGTAGGAAAATTTCGTGTAGGACAAGCCGTATCCAAAGGGATACAGCGCTTCGTTCTGCATGTAGCGGTAGGTCCTTCCCGCCATGGCGTAATCCGTAAATTCCGGCAGTTCCTCCGTTGTCCGGTAAAAGGTAACGGGCAGCCTGCCCTCCGGATTTTTGTCTCCGAATAATACGCGTGCAATCGCCCTGCCGCCCTGCGCACCGGGATACCAGCCCTGTAATATGGCAGGAATATGCTCATCCGCCCAGCTTACGGCCAGCGCACTTCCCGAGAGCAGTACAAGCACTACCGGCTTGCCGCTGGCATGAATGGTCTCCAGAATCTCCTGCTGCAGACCCGGCAGAGAAAGGTTGGGCTTATCACCGCTGGCAAACTCATTGCCCTCGTCGCCCTCTTCGCCCTCCAGTCCGGCGTCAAGCCCCATGCAGGCAATCACCAAATCACTCATCTCACAAATTTCTTTGACCTCAGAAAGCCTCTCGTTTCCTTGACTTAAGCCCGTCACCTTATCTTTACAGAGGTGGCAGCCCTCCGAAGCAAGCACCCTCACTTCATCACCCAGATAATCCTGAATTCCTTCCAATATGGTGATATAGCGCGACGCCGTTCCCTCGTAATTTCCAATCAGCGCCTTGCGGTTGTTGGCATTCGGCCCGATAACGCCGATGGTCTTATATTTTTTCTTATCAAGCGGCAGCAGGTGGTCTTCATTCTTTAGCAGCACCACGCATTTTTCCGCCGCCTCTTCATTCAGGCGGCGCATATCGGGAGAATCCACCACCGTATAGGGGATTTCATCAAATGGAGTAGGCTCCTGTTCCTCCATCACCCCGAGTTTCATGCGGGTCGTAAACAGGTTGACCAGCGCATCGTCCAGACGCTTCTCGTCCACCCTGCCATCCCGCACGCCCATCAGCAGATAGGCAAACAAATCCCCGCAGTTTAAGTCACATCCGTTGTTCATTGCCATGGCAGCAGATTCCACCGGCGTCTGCGTTACACCGTGACCACTGTGAAAATCACGGATAGCCCAGCAGTCGGACACCACATGTCCCGCAAAGCCCCACTGCTCTCTGAGAATATCGATTAACAGTTCTCTGTTACCGCAGCATGGCATGCCATTCGTCCTGTTGTAAGCGCCCATAACAGCCTCTACATGCCCTTCCGTCACACACGCCTTAAATGCCGGCAGATAGGTTTCATACAAATCCTGCCTGCTTACCTTCGCGTCAAATTGATGGCGCAAATCCTCCGGCCCGCTGTGCACCGCAAAATGCTTGGCGCATGCCGCCGCCTTTAAATAGGTTTCATCATGCCCCTGCAGTCCTTTGACAAACCGGACGCCCAGCCGTGAGGTCAGATAGGGGTCTTCCCCGAAGGTTTCATGGCCCCTGCCCCAGCGCGGGTCCCTGAAGATATTGATATTGGGCGCCCAAAAAGTCAGCCCCTTATAAATATCCCTGTCGTCATATTTCTGCTGCATATTAAATTTCGCCCTGCCCTCTGTGGAAATGGCGTCTGCAACCTGCTCCACAAAGTCCTCGTCAAAGGTTGCCGCCAGCGCAATTGCCTGTGGAAACACCGTGGCAACGCCAGCCCTGGCAACTCCATGAAGCGCCTCATTCCACCAATTGTATGCCGGAATTCCCAGCCGCTCTATCGCCGGCGCCCTGTGCAGGGTCTGCGACACCTTTTCCTCCAGTGTCATCTTCGCCACAAGCGCCTTGGCGCGCTCTCTGTATTCTGAAAGCTTTTCTTTATTTTCCACGATATCCATAGTCAAACCTGTCCTTCCTGCTGCCGCCATGCCCACGCAGACCGTATTTTACCAAAGAAGCGCTTAAATCAGCGTTTCCCTATCTACACTCTGAAACAGCTTCCGCCCACAAACTCCCTGCAGATGGAATTGTTAGGCAGACTCTCGCTGCTCACACCCAAAAAGTAATCTAAAAATTTTAACAGTCTTCTTGCTTCATAGTATTCCGGCTCGCCCTTGCTGATATGGAAAAGCAGAGGCTCCGCAAACTGCTTTAACACGGCAAGCTCATAGATAAGAGCCGAATTGAACATAGCATCCGCACTCTCCTGGAACGGAAAAATATTTTCTTCTTCTCCTCTTCTGACGGAAGGCCACATCTGAATGGTTCTTTTGGCATCCGAGCCTCTGGTTCTGGCATCGCGCACAATTCTTCGCAGCAGCCTCACATCGGTGGTAGGTATCCGGTTGTGCGCGTCTATATTCAGGCTGGTCAGTGCACTGATATAGATTTTATACTTGCTCTCGTCAGGAAGCGCATAAGAAGTCTTTCCGTTCAGCCCATGAATTCCTTCTATCACCAAAATGTCCTCTGCTCCGAGCTTCATCATATTGCCCTTGTATTCACGCTTTCCTGTCTTAAAGTTAAAGGTCGGCATTTCAACAGTTTCTCCGGCCAGAAGCCTGCTCATATCCTGATTGAAGAGCTCTACGTCAATCGCCTCTAAACATTCAAAGTTGTAGTCGCCGTTTTCATCCCTGGGCGTCAGCTCCCTGTCCACAAAATAGTCGTCCAGCGCAATTGGATGCGGTGTCATGCCCTGTGTGCGGAGCTGAATGGAAAGCCTGTGTGAAAAACTGGTCTTGCCCGACGAGGAGGGACCTGCGATCATAATAAATTTAACATTCCCACGTCTTACGATTTCTTTGGCAATCTCGCCGATTTTCCGCTCCTGCTCTGCCTCCTGCACCAAAACCATATCGCTGATATTTCCCGCGCATATTTCGTCGTTCAATTCCCCAACAGTTGTGATATTTACCTTCTCTCCCCACTTCTTTGCCTCCTGAAGCGTTTCAAACAGTAGGTTGCTTTCCGGCGCTTTCGGCACACAGCATGGGTTTTTCATATCGGGGAGAAGAAGCATCATGCCCTCTCCATAAGGAACAAGGTCAAAATATTTTACATATCCCGCATGGGGCATCATATAGCCGTAGTAATAGTCAAAATACCCCTCCATCTCGTAAACATTGACGGTGGAGCTCCTTCTGTATTTGAAAACCTTCTCCTTATCCGTCATTCCTTTTTCCCGAAATAAATCCATGGCATCGTCAAGGGTATAAGATTTTTTTATCATGGGCATCTTTGCCTCGGAAAGCTCCTGCATCCTCTTTTTCAGCCTGCCCACCAGTTCTTCCGTCACTTGCAGGGCGCCTGTGGAAACATAATAACCACTGCCCACGGTAAATTGAAATTTGCAGCCCTGTGCAAACTCCGCCCCTGCCGTATCAAATATCGACTTTAGCAGCATCATCTTCGCGGTACGCATGTAAGTCCTGTTTCCCACCGAATCCTTCCATGTAAAAAATTCCAACTTGCCGCTTCTGACCGCCCGTTTAAACAGCTCCCTTATCTTGCCATTTATCGCCACAACCGCAATCTGGTTATCATAAGCAGGCTGATACTCCTTTACAATTTCTTCATAAGTGGTTCCCTTCGGATACTGTCTTTCCTTCCCTTCGATTGTCAATGTAATCATCTTCCCAATACCTCCCATGTATTTTTATACTACTGTGTAAGGACTCTTCTCTTCTGCTGCAAAAACGGTAAGCTCCGGCAGCTTTTTCTTAAAATAATCCTGCATATACGGCACAAAAAGCTTTTCCAGACCGTAATGTCCCGCATCAATCACCGAGACGCCCTGTGCCACCAAATCAATTCCCATGTGATGGTCGATATCCCCCGAAATCAGTACGTCAACGCCCGCCTGTATGGCATTTGCTGTCACGGATTTTGCCGAACCCGGGGACACGGCGGCAATCTCCACTCTCTCGTTTGTATCCCCGTACACCCTGACAGCAGGCAGTCGGAAGGTTTCCTTCACATACGCCGCGCACTCTGAAAGGCTCATCCCCCTTGGCAGCCTCCCATAGCGCCCAATACCCTCCTTGGCAATCTCATCCTCGTAGGTAATCTCCAAAACCTGCCTGTCCAAGAGCTGCAATTCGTCCGCCGCGGCATCCGCCATTCCCATCACGTCAAAATTGGTGTGCATGGCATAATAGCAGATATCCGCCTGCAGCAGCCTAAGTACCCGCCTGCCGATAAAATCTTCCGCCGTAATACTTTTTAAAGGTGTAAAAATCAGAGGGTGATGCGTAATTAACATATCAGCCTCGCAATCGATGGCATCCTCTATCACCTCATCGGTGGCGTCCACCGCCAGATATACGCTTTTTACTTCCTTCGTGCTGCGCCCTGCCAGCAATCCTACATTGTCCCATTTTTCGGCAAAGCCCAAAGGGGCAAGCACTTCAAGCCTGCGCATGATATCCGTACACCTCATAGATTCCCTCCTTATGCTTCATAAAGTGCAAGACAGTATGCGATGTCCGAAAGTTCCCCGCACAACTCTTCCCGACGTGCCGCCTGTTTCCCTGCGCTTTCAAGGCTTTCCAGAATCTTTTCATCCCGCTCCCACAGCATTTCCAGATATTCCTTCAGCACCGGGTGCCTGTCTGCAAGCAGGCAGGGTCCGAAACTGTCCGCTATCCGCTGCAGCGCCTCGCCAGACAAACCGTCCGCAGATACCGCTTTCCCGATGGAGCCACCTTCCGCAGATACTGTTTCCCCGATGGATTCGCCGTCTGCCGATGACATTTCCCTGCCGAACCTGCCGCCGCCATATACCGCCTTTATGATGGGATAAAACTTTCCGTCCTCTTTTATCATATTCTCTTTTACAATCGCAAAACCATTTTGCCGCAGAAATTCCCGAAAATATCGCAGCTCTGACTGGGGCTGTAAAATCAATTCCTTCATCATGGCCGCTTTTTCATGCCCTTTTGACAAAATTTCCGCCATCAGGCGGCCGCCCATACCGGCACAGATTAAAGTATCCGCCTCTCCTGCCGCCAACGCTTCCACACCGTCTGAAAGCCTCGTCTCTATGTAATCGGAAAATCCTTTTGCTTCTATGTGTTCCCTGGCGCGCTGCAGGGGACCTTCCCGCAAATCCATGGCGTACACCTTCGGTGCAATTTTATTTTCATACAGATAGATGGATACAAAGCCATGGTCACAGCCAACGTCCGCCGTCCTGCTGCCTGTTGTCACCATATCCGCGATTGCCTGCAATCTCTTTGACAATTCCATGGCTTGTCCTAATCCAGATAATCCTTCAGTTTGCGGCTCCGGCTGGGATGTCTGAGCTTTCTCAAAGCCTTTGCCTCAATCTGACGAATACGCTCACGGGTCACACTGAATTCCTTGCCTACCTCTTCCAGCGTCCGTGCCCTGCCGTCATCCAGCCCGAAGCGCAGCCGCAACACCTTCTGCTCTCTCTCGGTCAGCGTACCGAGCACTTCCACAAGCTGTTCCTTTAAAAGCGTAAAAGCAGCCGCATCCGCCGGCACCGGCACATTGTCGTCCTGAATGAAATCTCCCAAATGGCTGTCCTCTTCCTCGCCGATAGGCGTTTCCAGAGAAACCGGCTCCTGACTGATTTTTAAAATTTCCCGCACACGCTCCACCGGCATATTCATTTCTTCCGCAATCTCCTCCGGCGAAGGCTCCCTGCCAAGCTCCTGCAGAAGCTGGCGGCTTACGCGTATCAGCTTGTTGATGGTTTCTACCATATGCACAGGAATCCGGATGGTTCTCGCCTGATCCGCAATGGCTCTTGTGATTGCCTGCCGAATCCACCATGTAGCGTAAGTGGAAAACTTATAGCCCTTCCGGTAATCAAATTTTTCCACCGCCTTGATCAGTCCCAGATTGCCCTCCTGGATCAAATCCAGAAACAGCATGCCTCTGCCCACATAGCGCTTTGCAATGCTGACAACCAAACGAAGGTTGGCTTCTGCAAGACGCTTCTTTGCGTCCTGGTCGCCCAGCTCCATCTTTCTCGCCAGTTCAATTTCCTCCTCCGCGGACAAAAGCGGCACCTTGCCGATTTCCTTTAAATACATTCTGACCGGATCCTCGATGCTGATGCCGTCCGGCACGGAGAGGTCGAGATTTTCCACATCGACTTCTTCCTCATCAATCATCATGATTTCTTCGTCGTCTACTTCATCCTCTTCCGTAATCCGCAGGATATCGACATTATTCTGCTCCAAAATCTCCAGAATCTTATCAAACTGTTCCTCTTCCAGCGGCATATCCAAAAAGAAATCGTTGATTTCCTGATATTCCAGCACGTTTTTCTTCTTCTTTGCAACGGCGAGAAGCTCCTTCATCTTCTCCTCAAACCTTGCCTGTGTGTTTTCGTCCATTTTGGTTCCATCCTTTCAAAACGTAGTAGTAGTATAACCTCAATCCAGTGAAATATGCGTTTTTCCAAGCTCTTCCAATGCCTTCTTGCCTGCAATCACCTGATTTAACGCATCCATATCGCTCCCCAGTCTGCCGGAATAGTATTCATAACTGTTCTTTTTTACAGCATATAGTATATCGTGGAAAGCCTTCTCTCTTTCCTGCTTTGTCTCCAAAGCCTCTACCTTTGTGTTAAACAGCGCCGCGGCTTCCCGCTGCTGCTCTTCCTCCTCAAACATACTGACGATGCCCGCCGGATTGTAATTACTGGCTTCTATGTCCGAAAACAGACGCTCCGCCACCTTCCGGTACAGCTCCTCAGTAAAGTCCGAAGGCTTTATGTATTGGGATATGCGGGGATAAACCTGTGGGTAATCCGTCAGCCACGTGAGCAGCATACGCTGCGTGCGCCTGCTGTTTTCCTCCGGCGTCGTCTTTTTCCCCGCCGCCTGTTTCGGTCTTTCCACGGGCTTTACCATTCCGGTCTGCGCCGCATAAGTATTCACCAGCCGCCGCAGGTTCTCGAAACCGATATGGTACTTGTCCGCTACCGCCTCAAGGTAATTTTCCCGCTCCACCTCTATTTCAAAGCCGCAGAGCTTTTTCGCAATTTCCTTGTGGAATTTTGTCTTACTCTCAGGGTCCTTCAAATCATAATCCCGCTCTAAAATGCGGATTTCAAACATAAAGCTGTTTTCCGCATTTTGGATTCTCTCCTGAAACGCCTCCGTCCCCTCATTTTTGATAAACTCGTCTGGGTCCTTATGAGGCTTCAAATCAATCACCTTGCCGGTGAGCCCCGCCTCGCGCAGAATCCCGATGGCGCGCAGCGCAGCTTTGACTCCCGCACCGTCGCTGTCATAGGCGAGCAGTACATTCTCGGTATAGCGCTTTAACAAATTTGCCTGCCCCGAAGTGAACGCAGTCCCCAAAGACGCCACCGCCTGCGTAAAGCCGGCCTGATGCATGGAAATCACGTCCATGTAGCCCTCGCAGAGAATGATGTTTCCCGCCCTCGCAGTTCTGGCAAAATTAAGCCCGTAAAGGTTACGGCTCTTGTCAAATATCGGCGTCTCCGGTGAGTTCAAATATTTGGGCTCGCCCTCTCCCATCACCCTGCCGCCAAAACCTATGACGCGGTGGTTGATATCCTGTATGGGAAACATGACCCTGTTCCAGAATTTGTCGTGTGAGCCCCTCTGCTCATCGTAACTGCTGAGTCCCGCCTCTGCCAGAAGCCGCTCATCAAAGCCCTTCTGCTTCAGATATTTTGTCAAATCATCACTGGTCTTATTCGCAAAGCCCAGTCCGAACTTCTTCATGGTGTCCACACTAAGCTGTCGGCCGCTTAAATACCGGTATCCAATCTCGCCCTGCTTTGCACGAAGCTGGTAATAGAAGTACTTTGCCGCTTCTTTATTTGCCTCCAAAAGCCGCGCCCTGTGGTTTTCCTTTTTCCGCATCTCCTCGGAATACTCGACCTCGGGCAGATTGACTCCCGCGCGCTCCGCCAGCATTTTAATTGCCTCGCCAAAAGTATAATTTTCATAGTTCATGATAAAAGTGAACACATTGCCGCCTGCGCCGCAGCCAAAACAGTAATACATCTGCTTTGCGCCTGATACGGAAAAAGAAGGAGACTTTTCATTGTGAAAAGGACATAATCCAAAGTGGCTTGCGCCCTTTTTCTGCAGCTTCACATATCCCGATATGACGTCAACAATATCATTTTTCATTCTGACTTCTTCCACCAGTTCCTCGGGATAGTACATCTCGCTTCTCCTCGTATTATATAGTAGTAGTATTTATAGTCCCTCTCCAAGGACTGTATGTTATACTGTTGAAGATACTGTGGA